>DJWY01000016.1:82567-188261 GCA_002448305.1 Selenomonadales bacterium UBA7018 | reverse complement strand
ATTTTGCCAACACACCCTAGGAAAGTTATTGCCTGGCTTCTTTCCGATAAACCTAACGCTGAGCTGGTCATTGAAATTTTCCGGAAAGATTATCGAAATCGTAATTGTCCGCAAGGACTTATGTTTCACTCGGAGCGCAGGACTCAGTACACTTGCGTTGTTTTTAGTAAACTTCTTGACGAATTAAACGTTGTGCAATCCTTTTCTGGCAGAGCTTGTCCTTTCGATAATGCCGTTTTAGAGGCCTTCTTCAAGTTTCTCAAAGCCGAAGAGACTAATCGAAAATCTTATTCCTCCTTTTCCGATTTACACATTTCCCTTTTCGAGTATATCGATGGATTTTACAACTCAAAGCGTCCTCATTCGACCATTGATTTTCTTTCCCCTAATGATTTTGAAGCTAAATTTTTTTCCTCTTTCTAATTTCTTGTCCACTTTATTGACATCAATCCAATGCTTATATTGCCGAAAATTTCATTTCGGAATCGTAGCCGCGCAGTCAATTATCATTCCGATAAAATCGGCACGCAAAAAATCTACGGCGCAACGAGTAATTTTGTCGTTGAAGCTATGTCAGTACCAAGCTTTATGAGAAAACGTCCCAGCGACAATTGGCGAAAAGAACTTGATGAGGACTTTGAACGCCGTAAATAATAATTCGCGACTCAATCAAAAGAGCACCCCCGAAATTGGAATTGCTCTTTTTTAATCGGTGAAAAGGTCATCGCCAAATGCGTATAAAATCATGCATACTATCATTGTTAAAATTATCACGTCGCCCAATTAAATCACCAATCCTAAAATCAATCCCGCCGCGCCGCTCGCAATCAAAACTTTTATCACGCCGATTTTCATACGCACCGCCGCCAATGCCCCGATTAAAATCACCGCGCCTTTAGCGTCGAATGTCGCGAAAAAATCTTCGGGCATTTTCTCCGCATTCCATACGGCGAGCAAAACGAAACTCACACAAGCCGCCGCGATTAGTGCCATAACTGCCGGTCGAAGACCATTTAAAATTCCGTGAATCGCACCTAAATCGCCGTACTTGAAAATTATCTTCGCCAGTGCAATGCAAAGGAAAATACTTGGCGTCACGAAACCGGCAGTCGCACAGATTGCTCCGCCTAGCCCCGCAATTTTCATGCCCGCGAATGTCGCCGCATTTATTCCAATCGGTCCGGGCGTCATCTGCGAAATCGTGAAAATGTCTATGAATTCGCTTAGGCTCAACCAGTGATAAGTATCGACAACCGCCGCCTGTATCAACGGCATTGACGCATAACCGCCGCCCACGCATACTAAGCTTATCTTCGCGAACTCGAAAAATAATAGCCAGTAAATCATTCGTTAATCATCTTTCTACCACAACTCCCTATAAACATTAACCTTATGGCTCGTTTTGTCTGCGTTTTGTCTGCATTAAGCATTTGTCTGCAGATTTTTATCAAAAATAGCAAGCGTTTCTGCTTGTAATTTCAGCGTGTTATGCACGTAAAGATTCTGCGTGATGAGTACGTTGGAATGTCCCAATCTCGCCGCTACGCCCTTAGCTTGTGCTCCACTTTCTATCAACTGCGTCGCATGCGTGTGCCTAAACAAATGCGCGTTCACCCCTTCTCTGGCTAAACCGCGTATAAACACACTGTGATAGACTAATCGACCGTTTGTTTGGACACAGATTAAAGGCACCGCACCTGCTTCTGCAGGGAACCTTTTCGATTGAAAGACAACATGCCCGTCACCCGCGTCATACTCGTAAACATAATTGTCACCAAAGGTTTTCTCGTTAGCAAGTTGTTGCTCTCGCCAACGCCGCAACGTTTCTAGCAAATAATCACTGATTAAAATATCACGCTTGCTTGATTCGTTTTTTAATGTCGTGAAATAATATCCGCGCCTTTTTAAGTAAATGAGTTGCCGCCTTAACTTGATTTGTTTCGCCGGAAAATCAATGTCTGACCAACTTAAACCTAACACTTCACTTAGCCGCATACCTGTGTAATATAGTAACAGTAACGGTATATGAAAGACTGTGCCAAATGGATATTTTTCGAGTAGCGATTTAAACTTCTTTAGCGAAATTATCTGCCGCTTGATGATGTTTTTCGGCAAATTTTTTGGCATCCTAACATAATCGACAGGATTGGACGTTATCAGCCGCGACGGGTGCACCGCATAATCTAGGGCGTGATGTACTAGCGTGCGAATTAAAGAAATTGATTTAAAAGACAACCCTGCTTTTTGCAAACGCTGTTGTGGTAAAGTAAAGTTGTAACGGAAGTGGCTAAATAGGAGGAGAGAAAAAATGCCACAAATTTACAACGAAGAATTCCGAAAAAAAATTGTACGTCTTCACCTTCAGGAAGGTCACACCTACAAAAGTCTCATTGATGAATTCGGTCTTTCCAAAGCAAGTATTTTCAAATGGTGCACAGACTTCAGCAAAGAATGCCAAACCAGCCCGTCTGCTCAAAAAGATTCAGAAATTATGCAGGAAATTCGTCGCCTGCGTAAACAGCTACAAGAGCTCGAAAAGGAAAATTCGTTCCTAAAAAAAGCAGCGGCATTCTTTGCAAAGGAAATAAAGTAGAAATCTATCAATTCATCTCGGCACACAAAAAGGCATTCGGATTACGCTGGTTGCTTAATCGTTGCAATGTTTATCCCAATGCTTATTACAACTTCTTGAAAAATCGCAAAGCAAAATACCATTCGGAAAAACAGCACATACTTGCTCAAATCGAAGAAATTTATCACTCACATAACGGCATTGACGGCTACAGAAAAATGAAAATATATCTCGCTCGCCGCAAAATAAAACTCAATCCGCTTACCGTTCACAAGTACATGAATATTGAACTTCAACTTCGCTCTGTAGTGCGCCGCAAGAAACCGGGCTTTCGGCATTGCCCTGCAACAGAGCGCAAGAATATAAAATGGGCTACGGACTTTACTTATCTGTATCTGTCGGACGGCTCTTTGCACTACAACTGTTCGATAGATGACCGCTTCTTTGGCAATTCGTACTTTAAAGGACGCGTTACGCCGTCAGCCGAAAAAACTTTCCGGATTAATTTTACATTCGGTTCAGGACGCAAAATTTACTTCTCACAAATTCACTTCTTTCTGCAGCTCAGTCGGAGTGATTCAGAGTATGAGCCGCGCTGCTTGTCCTTACGACAATTCTCCCATGGAACGCTTTTTCAATATTTTAAAGACCGAACTCATTTATCTTTATGATTTTCATTCCAAGGAGCAGTTGTACAAAGCCATCGAAGATTTTGTCTACGTTTTTTATAATCACGTTCGTCATCATTCTTTCAATGATAATTTGACGCCTTTTCAGAAACGCTTGCTATAGCCTTTCTTGTTACTATTTTTCTTGACCAATACACGTTACACTTTTTCAGTATGACGGACTGTAAGCCATTTGTGACGAGGCTAATAACTGGCACGCTGATTTATTTGCCTCTATTCATTGCAACGCCTTTGACGGACACGCACACGGTACAGAGACTTTCTACGTCTCAGAGCAAGGCAGAAAATTAGCTTCCGCCATTCAGAATCATATTGTTGCCATTAATTTTTCCTCCTTAAGTATCACTATTTGAACGATTATAACACAGGCGGCGACTTTTGCAATAAACGACGAATAGGGCATTATTTATTCGGCGAACCCATAATTCTTCCAACGCTATCAAAGACAATGGATTTCTTTTTCCCAAGTCGCGAAGTTAAAATCAAAGTGTAACTGCTTCCTATGACATTAGGAATTTTTGCTTTGCCTTCTGAATCAAAATTTATCGTGATAGTCTGGTTAGTGTTATTATCTAATTTAATCGTCACGCCGTCGGAAAAATAATGCGGCTCGCGAATGGGTTGTTGACTAGCAGACACGTGAACTTCTTTGAAAACTTGGTAACAATTTTTCGTACGGTCGATGAACAAAACGGGGTGGTCAACCTCTGCAATGCTCATTGCCTGAACAAATCTAAGCTCGCTGTAAAATCGCTTAGTCTCGTAATCAAGCGCGGCGGCGTCGAGAATTTGCGCGGCTTTCGGCACGGCAAATTTCATGAGCACGCCAATTATCATTATCGCCAAAATAATTTCAAGCGTCGCGAATCCCTTTTGCATATCGTCACCTGAAAAAAAATCTGTCGAAGGGCGAAATTTCTTCTTGAGGCTCTTCTTCGGAATATGCGCCGCGTGCCTCGTCGCGAATGATTTTGCCGCCCGCAATCTCAATAACGCGCCGTTGCATTTGGTCGACGATTGTTTTATCATGCGTCGCCATAACAATGGTCGTGCCCGCCGCGTTAATACGCTGGAAAATGTCCATAATATCCCAACTGGTTTCTGGGTCAAGATTGCCGGTCGGCTCGTCAGCAATGACGATGCGCGGGTCGTTGACAATCGCTCTGGCAATCGCAACGCGCTGTTGTTCACCGCCGGATAACTGCGCGGGAAAACTTTTAAACTTATCGCGCAAGCCGACAATATCCAGAACCGTATTAACGCTGCGTTGCATAATCCTGCGCGGAGCCTCAATAACTTGCATTGCAAAAGCGACGTTTTCATAAACCGTCTTGTCTTCAAGCAATCGATAATCTTGGAAGATAACACCGAGCTTTCGCCGCAGGTAAGGAACTTCTTTAGGTTTGAGTTTCGTAACGTCCTTGCCGTTGACGATAACACTGCCCGAAGTCGCAATTTCCTCGTGCATAAGAAGTTTCATAAGCGTTGATTTGCCGCTCCCCGAAGTCCCAACGATAAAGACAAATTCGCCGCGCTTGATGTCCAAGCTGACTTTATCTAGCGCAAGCACTTTATTTTCTTTATAAATCTTCGTCACGTCTTTTAAATGAATCATCTGATTTTCTCCTAAAGTAAATTCGTCACGTCCAAAATCGGCAAAATGACTGCGAAAACTAACGCCGCCACGATTAGCCCCGCTATCAACGTCCCGAAAATTTCTGCTTTCGCCGGTAGTGAGCGCAAAATTTCTTCGACTTCAAAATCAGACATTGATTCGCATTGGCGTAGCATGTTGACGAGTTCGCCGCCCGCTTCGCCCGTCACGATTAAACCAACGTACAGAGGCGGGAAATTTTCTTTCGCAACTAAATCGCCTAGATTGCCGCCGCGTTCAACTAGAAATTTTATCTCCGTCAATTTCTTCTGCATGAAAAGATTTTTCGTGGCGTCCGCGCAGAGTTTTATTGCTTCGTCCAATGTCACGCCACTTTCAAGTAAGAAACTTAGTCGGCTAAAAAAATTTCTGAATTCCACTTCGCGCAGGAGTTTTGAATTAAATTTCAGCTTGTCTGTTAAAAATCTTAGCGATTGAATTCGCTCATAAGCCGTCGCCAAAACTATTGCGATTAGCGAAAGTGCGAACACGATTAAAATTAAATGCTCCGATAAAAGCTTCCCGCCGTGCAGTAGAATCAGCGTTATCAGTGGGAGTTCGCCGCCTTGTTCCGCGAAGAAATTTTCAAAGACCGGTAATGTCACGTTGATTAAGATTATAGCCGCGATAAGTGCCGCTAGCAACACGAACAGCGGATAATACATTGCGCCGCGAACTTTTTTTTCCGTAGAATAATTTCTCTCTAGTTGGCTTGCAAGTCGCGCCGTCACGTCTTGGAGATTGCCGCTCGCCTCGCCGATTTCTACTGATTGAATTGCGTCGCCGCCGAAAATTTCTTCATAACGCTCCAATGATAACGAAAAATTTTGCCCGTCGCCAACAGCCGCCACTAAGTCTTTTAAAATTTTCTCTGACGGATGATTTTTAGCCGCGCCCGCTAATGTCCTCAATGAATCGTGCAAAGTCATTACGCCTAACATTACGCTAAGTTCACGGAAGAAAACCAACCGCCATTGCCCGCCCAATTTCCACCGCAGATAAAAATTTTCAAGCGATTTCAAAAAGCTCTGTTGTGTTTGTTCGAGCTTGACGACTTTGACACCCTGATAATTCAATGCGGCATAGGCTTCGGCGTAATCTTCTGCCTCCAACGTGCCGACTTGCTCAACCGCTTGCGCGTCATAGCCCTTGTACTTAAACTTTTTCATAGCCAACCGCCTTTAATGCCGCGTCCATTGTTTGCATACCTTGCGCCCGCCCGCTCATCATGACGTTTTGAAGTTGTACGTATTTTCCCTGCCGAATTAGCGAACGCGCCGCCGGATTTGCTAATAAAACTTCCGCCGCGCATGTCCGACCCCGCGCAGTTTTGACAAGCTGTTGAGAAATTATCATGCTGAATTGGTCGGCAAATAAATCGCGTATGGCGTCGCGCTGGACGATCGGGAACATTGTTTCGACGCGCATAGCTGTTTCCGCCGCCGATTTTGTGTGCAACGTTGCTAAAACTAATACGCCCGCCGCTGATGCCTCAAGTGCCGCATGCATTGTTTCGGCGTCGCGTATTTCGCCGATTAATAACACGTCAGGCATTGCGCGCATTGCCGTCCGGATTGCGTCGGCGAAGTTCAAAAAATCTTGTCCGAGTTCGCGCTGACTTATGAACGATTTCTCCGTTGAATACTCGAATTCTATTGGGTCTTCAAGCGTCAAAAGGTGACACGGGCGAATTTTGCAAAGTTCGTTGAGGAAGGCGGCAAGCGTCGTTGATTTCCCTGAACCCGTCCTGCCCGTCACTAGGATTAAGCCCTGAGCGGCAGTGAAAAATTTTTTAAGCGCAGTTGGTGCGCCGAGTTCGTCAAGCGTCGGAATTCTTTTGGCGATAAGTCGCAATGCAAGCGCAGGATTTTTGCGCTGATAATAAACGTTGACTCTGAATCTCCGCGATAAATTTTCTTCGACGTGCGAGAAATCAATCGCTAAATTTCTTTTGAGTTCCTCGCGCAGGCGTGGCGTTAAAAGTTCGTCCAAAAATTTTCCAATGTCTTGCGCCGTCAAAATTTCTCCCGATTGAAATATTTCGCCCGCTACGCGCAAAAAAGGCGGTTGCCCAACCGTCAAATGAATATCCGACGCATTGAGGCTTACCGCTTCATATAAAATTTTTCCTAGCATTTGTTTATATCCTTAAGACTTTTTTTAGTATTTAACTGAATCTGTTAGGCTATTTATAAACGCATAATTAAATTTTGTCAAACATATAAATAAAAAAAGTCCCGCCTTTCGACGAGCTTAAAACTTATCGCGCAGATTTTATCTAACTAGGGTTTGTTGGTAAAGTCAGGTAAAGAAAAACATAAGCAGTTCTTTGATAAAATGAGTTTGAAAGAAGTGAACAACTTATTACCACAAAGATTTAACAGAAGCTCAAGAAAGGATTTCGCGCTCGTTTTTTGACAAAAAGAAAAGTGGTAAACATTACAAATATTTTTCATTAATGTATGCTAAACTTGCTTGACTTACGTAGAAAATTTTACGGGGGGAAAGCGAATGTTTGAAATCGACGACAATACTTTAGACGCGAAGATAAAAGTAATAGGAATAGGCGGCGGTGGCTCTAATGCGGTAAACAGAATGATAGAATCAGGCTTAGACCGCGTAGAATTTATAGCAGTCAACACTGATTCGCAAGCGTTATTGATGAGCAAGTCGCCAAAGCGTATGCAAATTGGCGAAAAACTTACACGCGGGCTAGGAGCCGGAGCTAGACCCGACATTGGCGAACGCGCCGCGCAGGAAAGTCGCAATGATATTTTAGAAGCTCTGCGCGGTTCGGATATGGTATTTATAACGGCGGGCATGGGCGGCGGAACGGGCACGGGCGCGGCTCCGGTTGTTGCAGAATGCGCTAGAGAAGTAAACGCGCTGACAGTAGCTGTTGTTACTCGCCCATTCACCTTTGAAGGACCAAAGCGTAAAAAAAATGCCGATATGGGCATTGAGAAACTTAAAAAGAATGTTGACGCGATTATAACTATCCCTAACGATAGACTTTTGCAGGTCGTCGATAAGAAAACGCCAATGACTAAGGCTTTTGTGATTGCTGATGATATTTTGCGTCAAGGCGTCAAGGGCATATCGGATTTAATAGTTGTGCCTGGAATTATCAATTTGGATTTTGCGGACGTGCAATCGATTATGAGCAATGCCGGTTCGGCGTTAATGGGCGTCGGCGAAGCTAGCGGTGATAATGCGGCAATCGAGGCAGTTAAAAAGGCGATAGCTTCTCCGCTTTTGGAAACCAGCGTTGACAATGCACGTGGAATTCTTTTGAATTTTATGGGTTCGCAAGACCATTTGCCGATGATGGAAATTAACGAAGCGGCAATGACCGTTCACGAAGTGGCGAATCCCGACGCAAATATTATTTTTGGCGTCAGCGTCGACGAAACTTTAGGCGATACGATTATCGTAACGATTATTGCGACGCGCTTTGGCGAAGAAGAAGCCGCTCCCATCAAAGAAGAAATCCCCGCAACAAAATTTCTTCCGCCTAATCAAATTTCGCAATTCAATCAGCAAAAATATAATCAGCCGAGCCAAGAGCCACAACCTTACAACAGAAGCGCGCAACCTAAACGAGAAGAAGAGCAAACGTCGAATAATCCCTTCAAAAATATAATTCCGGACTTTATGAGCAATCGCCGTAGAAAATAATTCGGACGGAAGGTTGATAACGTGTTTGAAAACAAATTTGTAAAAGTTAAAGTTGTCGGCGTCAACACCACAGGAAATAATTCGGGCGGGCTTTCCGCCCTTAATTATATGTTGGAGCAAAATTTATCGGGCGTAAATTATCTAGCAGTTGACAGGCACGATGTTGAAAATCTTGACGCATGCAATGCGAGCCATAAATTTAAATTGCTCACTTCGGACGACGAAAAGATTTTGACAGATAAACTTCGCGATGCAGATTTAATTTTCGTAGTCGCCGATGAAGTTTGGGAGAATATAAAGACAGTCGCGCTTACGGCGCATTGCGCTAAAAAAGTTGGCGTGCCCGTGATTTTTATCGCCGGCGGGAATTTTGAAGACGCTGAAGACGAAATTATCTTTGATGCGCTGATAAAATTGCCGAGTAAGAATTTTGAGTACGATTCTTGCAAAGTCGTTAAAAATTTTATTGACGTGGTGACTTTGCCCGGTCAACCTAAAATAGACGTTGAAGCAATTACTGACCTTGTAAAAAATTCTGGCGCAATTATGGGTTATAGTGAGCGCGACGGGAAAAATTCAGTCGTCAAAGCCGCTAAAGCCGCCCTTGAACACGCAGAAACTAGCGCGGACGATTTCAAAACCGCTAAGAAAATTTTATTCAACGTAACAGCGACCAGAGGAAATTTTTCATTGGAAGAGGCGCAGAAAATTACAAGACTTTTCAAACGCCACGCGCCTAAAGCTGAAATTTCTTTTGGCTTTTCGATAGATGATTGGATTGTCGACAAAGTTAAACTTCTACTTATAGCAACTTAAAAAAAATCCCTGCCTGCTGGCGGGGATTTTCTTTATTCAAAGTCGAAAAGCGTTGGCGTGTCGTCTTTTTTCGGGTAAGCAACGCCCATGTGCTCATATCCTGCTTGCGTCACGACTCGTCCGCGCGGCGTTCGCATGATGAATCCTAACTGCAATAGATACGGCTCGTAAATATCTTCGATTGTCTCGCGCGTTTCGCTGATTGAGGCCGCGATTGTCTCTAATCCGACCGGTCCACCGCGAAATTTATTTATCATCGCCTCCAACATGCGTCTATCTGTGTGGTCAAGTCCGGCTTTGTCAACTTCCAACGCCATTAACGCTTTGTCCGCTAGCTCGTTCGTTATTATTTGCGAATTTTCTACCTGCGCAAAGTCTCGAACGCGTTTTAAAAGCCGATTCGCTATGCGCGGCGTGCCTCTCGAACGTCTAGCAATTTCCGTTGCGCCGTTTAATTCAATCGGAATTTTTAAAATCTGCGCGGCTCGCGTGATTATTTCTACTAATGACTCCGTTGAATAGTATTCTAACCGCGAAATTACTCCAAAACGGTCTCTAAGCGGCGGCGATAACGCTCCAGCCTTCGTCGTCGCCCCAATCAGCGTAAATGGCGCGATGTCTAACCGAATACTCCGCGCTTTCGGTCCTTTTCCTATGATTATGTCAAGCGCGTAGTCTTCCATCGCCGAATATAGGATTTCTTCGATTTGACGGTTCAATCTGTGTATCTCATCAATGAATAATACGTCGCGGTCGCGCAAATTCGTTAAAATCGACGCTAAATCGCCTGCTCGCTCGATTGCTGGTCCAGACGTTTGCTTGAAATTTACGCCCAATTCGTTTGCAATTATCGCCGCAAGCGTAGTTTTGCCCAATCCCGGCGGTCCATATAGTAAAACGTGGTCTAATGCCTCCCGCCGACTGACTGCCGCCTTCACGAACACCGATAAATTTTCTTTTGCCTTGTCTTGCCCGATATATTCATATAATCTGCGCGGGCGTAAAGAATATTGCCAATCGTCCGCGCCCTGCTCTATCGTCGATATTATTCGCTCGTCCAAAAGCCGTCACCAACTTTATTTCCGCGTAGAAATTCCGACGCGGTCATTTTTTTTGCGTTCGGTGCTTGAATTTCTAAAATTTCTAGCACTCCTTCGCCCGTCCCGACATAAAATCTGCCGCCATTAACTTTTATCTCGCCAATTCCTAAAAAAATTCTTTCTTCCGCCACTCGCGAACGCCATATTTTATATTTCCCTGCTCGCGCCCCGCCATAAAGCCCGCGTATCAAATTATTCAGCTCCTGCGCCGATTTTCCCCAGTCAATCAGCCCCGTTTCCTTTTTTATCAGCGGTGCGTAGCAACTTTGCGAATCGTCCTGCTTTATCGGCTCCAATTCGCTCATTTGCAATTTGTACAGCGTTTTCAGCAGTAAATCCGCCCCGACCGTCATTAATCGTTCCCGCAATTCCGGTAAAATCATTTCCGCGCCGATTTGCACTTCGCTTTTTAGCAAAATGTCGCCCGTGTCCAGTCCCGCATTCATTTGCATTGTTGTTATCCCCGTCACCGTTTCGCCGTTGATTATCGCCCATTCTATCGGCGCGGCTCCGCGATATTTCGGCAACAACGACGCATGCACATTTATACAGCCAAAGCGCGGTATATCTAAGATTTTTTGCGATAAAATCTGCCCAAATGCTACCACGACTATTAAATCAGGCTTCAGCGCGGCTAATTGCTCCACGACTTCGGTATTTTTAACTTTCGCCGGCTGGATTATCGGCAAATTGTTTTCTTGCGCGAAAATTTTAACCGGCGGCGGCAAAAGTTTATGTCCGCGACCTTTTGGGCGGTCGGGCTGCGTCACTACGCAGATTATTTCCGCCTTGTCCGCTAACGCCGCTAAACTCGGCACCGCAAATTCCGGCGTTCCCATAAATATTACTCTTAATTTCTCCATAAGCTCTCCTTTAGGGCTTGCAACGCTTGCACGGCACATAGCCCGCCTTTATCGCCGCGTCGCGACTGCTAAAATTAACTCGGTTCTTCGGATTCATCTTTTTTAGCGTCGAGCAATCCGCATAATGAAATTTATGACTATTCGAGTTGCCCACATAGCCAATATTCGCAAAAACCGTCGCAAATGACGCCATAAAAACGGCTACAATCATAAAAACAATAAATTTTTTCACGATAAAGCCTCCTCAATGGTGCCGAATCACTTCAAATCGCCATAAAGTAACTTTTTCTTCAGGACGTATGCCGGCTTTACGCTTTGCAATCGCTATTTGCTCTTCTACCGTGTCGACGCCTTCCAAATCGGGCAGAAGTAAGCCGCGTCTCCCGCCATTTTCCACAATCACGCCGTATTTTTTAACGTCCAAATCTTTTACACTGAAAATTCTTTCCGGCTCGCCCAAAACGTCAACGCTGTATTCAATATCGTCAAGTTCGTCGACTTCAACCGGATTAAAGCGCGGGTCTTGCGAACATGCGCTGATTGCGTTCTGCAAAATCTCTTCCGCAAGATTATTTCGCGTTGCCATAATCGTTCCAATGCACCCGCGCAAATTTCCGTCCTTATGCAAGCTGACAAAAGCTCCGGCGCGGCGCGAAGTTAATTCTTCAGGCAAATTTTTAGGCAATTCGGCGGGCTTATGCGTCTTAACAAACGTTTCGAGGCTATAACGCGCCAATCTAACGTAATCATCTTCCTTAAATTTACGTTTTTCGGCTTCGTAGTGCTTAAAATTGGCAAGTTGCTCGCCGAAATTGCGATTTGAATCCGCGTCGCCAACATTGAAATAAACAACACCGTAGCCGACGCCGAAAGTGCCTTCATAGGACAAATTTTCAGCGCGAATGGCTTTTTTATCGAGTGCGCCCGCCATAATCCAGAACGAACGCAAGCCGCATTCGGCAGCGCGATTGCACATAGCATTATCCATAGTCAAAAGCTTAAAAAAGTCAGCGTCGCCAAGATTTTTCATAACTTCGGAATCAAATTGCGGACCTTCATCGACGAAACCATAAGGGCCGTCAGATTTAAGCTTGTGGGAAAGGTCGCCGCTAGCTATGAAGAAAATATTTTTGCCTAAATCGTCGGCAGTTTTGGCGATAGCCTGCCCGAAACGGTAATGAATGGAATTATTGACGCCGGAAAGCCCGATTCTAACGAATTTCACGCGGTCGAAGTTGAGACCGGCATTTTTAAGAAAGTAAAGCGGAATCATAGTTCCATGATCTAGGCTAGGATTGCGCTCGCCGAGCGTACCGGCGGCAATATTGGCGGCGTTAGCGTTTGCGGTTAATTTTTTAGTAAAATCGGCGTCGTAATTGATAGAAATGCTGACTTGAGGAGCGCGGAATTGCGCCATATTGCCTGAAGCGGAATTTCCTGGCGAAATGTGGAAGTAATCGGAGTACATGACCGAATGCGGGCTAGTGATTATGATAGTTTCCGGACTAAGTTCGACGATACGCCGCGAAATTTCGTTATAAGCGTCAGTAGTTGCAGAAATTTTAGATTCTTCGCCGTGACCGACTTCGGGCAAGATAATCGGCGGATGCGGAACGGCAACTGCACCTAATATACTCATATTTATCCCTCCAAGAAAAATTTTAGTAAATTATAGCACGGAAAGTCCTATTTGCCAAAGTGGGCGATTGTGCTACAATATAAAAAAGATTTATAACGCTTATGGAGGACACAATGAAGATTTTAGCAAGACAACTGACTTTGGATTTATATAACTGCGAAACGAATCGACTAGACGAAGTCGAAACGATAAAGGATACCCTAAAAAGCGTCGTCGGGAGCGAGCCACGATTAACTTCCGCCGCGATTGATGACGGGCATTTTTCGATTATCGGCGCGTTTGCGCAAGGGCATATCGCTTTGCACGTCTACAAGGAATTGCGATATGTCGCCGTCGATATTTTCACCTGCGACGACGCCGAAGAGCCAGAAGAACTTTCCAAAACGCTGAAGCAATTCTTCCGCCCCGATAAAATTAAATCGACGTTCCTTAAACGCGGCGATTTCGGACTTGAGCGCGAAGTTAAGCCTAAGATAAAAATTCGCGTCGCGCCGTTGCGTCGAGTCAAAAACGCGGGCGCAAAAGTCGTAAGAAAATTAGTGCGGAGAGGCAAGTAAAGCAATTAGGAATTAGGAATTTGGAATTTGGAATTTGGAATGAGGAATTTAAATAATGATTTTTACTAAGGTCTCGGAACTTTATCGCAGTGTCGGCAAGTCGAAAAAATGCTCGTTCATTTTCTGCGCAGATCATGGCGTCGCTAAAGAAAATGTCAGCGCGTACCCGCAAAAGACTACCGCCGATATGGTTAAAAATTATCTGGTCGACGCGGGAGCCGCCGCTAATGCTTTCGCCAAATTTGCTTACTCTGAACTTTACGTCGTAGATGTCGGCGTCAATGCGGATATTTCAAATTTGCCGGGTCTTGTCGATAGAAAATTTTCTCGCGGCACAAAGAATATCGCTAACGGTCCGGCAATGACAATCGAAGACGCAATGCAAGCAATTCGCATCGGCAAAAAGCTCGCTGAAGAAGCTATCAACGCCGGTTGTAATTGTTTTCTTGTCGGCGAAATGGGCATTGGCAATACGACTGTTGCCGCCGCTATGACTGCCGCTTATCTCGACTTGCCGCCCGAAAAAGTCACCGGACGAGGCACCAACATTGACGATAAGAAATTCAAGCATAAAGTTGAAATTGTCCGCCGCGCTTTGGAAGTCAATCAGCCTAACAATAAAAAATTTCTCGACGTGCTGATAAAAGTTGGCGGCTACGAATTCGCCGCAATGGCGGGTGTGATTATTGCGGCTTTTCATCACAAATGCGTTGTAGTTCTCGACGGTTTTAACTCGGCAGTTGCCGCGCTTGTCGCCGAAGAAATTTTGCCACGTTCTAAGGAGTGTCTGATTGCCTCCCATATCGGGCGCGAAATCGGACATAAGGCGATTCTTGAACACTTAGGACTTAAGCCGATTTTCAATTTGGATTTAGCATTGGGCGAAGCTATCGGCTCATCAATCGCCGCCAGAATTCTCGATAACTTGGTTTATATATTCGTCTGCGGTCCCGACGCCGATTTTGACGGCGAACTTGTCGAAGAGGATACCGCGCTGGAAAATTTAAAAAAGCAACTCGGCATTGACGACATTGAAGGTCTTGATTCAGTCGAAGATATTCAAGAGCTTTTCGGCGATGAAATTCAGATTGAAGAAATTCCTGTTGACTTCCACGTCAGCGAACACCGCATGGAAAGTATCGAGTTGCCGTTCAGCACGCAAACTTTGAATATCCCGCGCAATTATCCTATGGCTATTCGGATTATGGGCGAGGACGAGGAAGAACTTGTCGCCGCAACTGATAGGACGTTCAATTTTTATCTGCAGACAATGCCGCGCCTTCATGATAGACCTATGAATAATTGCCGCGACATTTTGGATAGCTTGACCAAGCCCAAAGGCAGTCTGGGCTATCTTGAGGAAATCGCGATTCAAGTTGCGGGCATTGCTAACGAAGATTGCCCGACAAATAAACTTCGGCACGCCGCGCTTGCCTTCACGAACTTTGAAAATTGCCCGTCGCTTATCGACCCCGATAATTATAACCCGAAAGCTCCCGGCGCACGTCGCGATATTTCTATGGACTTCAGCGCGACCACGCGCACTTTCGGCATGAAAATTTTCTTAGGGCTTGTCGACCCTAAGGAAAATCTTAACGTCGCGTTCAATTTCGGGCGTAATCTTGCCGAAGAAATTTCTTTCGACACGCCAATTATCGCTATGACCGCGCTTAGCAATCTTTTAGTTGAAAAGCTCAACGAAAATTTCACTAAAAAGCTTTTGACTAAAAAGGGCGAATTGAGATACACGCCTGAAGAATTTTTACAGCACGTCCCGAAAAATTATCGCGTTATGACAAGTTCGATAATTGGCGCGATAGTGGCGGCGGCGCATAATTCTACGCTAATTGTTGTCGATACGGGCGCGATTGATGTTATCACACGCTATCTTGAGAAAATTTGTCCGGCAGTTCGACCGTTTATCCTGCACTCGTCACAACTTATCGAATATAAATCCGACGACGGCGAACCGCTTGGCTTTGACGGCGAGGCGGCTTGTATGGGCGTTGAAATTGTCGAGGCAGCTTTGGCTGCGATTAACGATATGAAAACTTTTGACGATACCGGCGTCGAAAAGGCGATTAAAAATTAGGAGGTTTATGAAATGAAAATTGTTGTATTGGACGGCTACACGCTCAATCCCGGCGATTTGACTTGGGAAGGGTTGGAAGCTCTTGGCGATTGCAAAGTTTACGAGCGCACGAGCTTGACTGATGACGCCGAAATTATTTCCCGAATTGGCGATGCAGAAATTATCTTCACGAATAAAACACCCATAACTAAAAAAATCCTTGACGCTTGCAACGTGAAATTTATCGGCGTGTTGGCGACCGGTTATAACGTTGTTGACGTTGCGGCGGCTAAGGAAAAAAATATTCCGGTGACGAACATTCCGACTTACGGCACGCAATCAGTTGCGCAATTTGCCTTTGCATTGCTGTTGGAAATTTGTCACCATGTCGCACACCACAGCCAAGCCGTTCACGAAGGGCGTTGGGAGAATCAGCCCGATTTTTGTTTTTGGGATTATCCGCTGATTGAACTTGCAGGAAAAATTATGGGCATAATCGGTTATGGGCGCATTGGTCAGGCGACTGGAAAATTGGCACAGGCTTTTGGCATGAACGTTATCGCTTTTGATTCAATGCGCGAAGTCGGGACAAAACTTGGCGATTGCTCATTTGTCGAACTCGACGAACTGTTCAGAACTTCGGACGTTATCGCGTTGCATTGTCCGCTGTTCCCGTCGACGCAGGGCATTATCTGCGCGGAAAATATCGCGAAGATGAAAGACGGCGTAATAATCTTGAATAACAGTCGCGGCGGGCTTGTCGTAGAAAAGGATTTGCGCGAAGCTCTCGACAGCGGCAAAGTTTTCGCAGCGGGGCTTGATGTCGTTTCGACTGAACCTATTAAGAGCGATAATCCGCTTTTGGGCGCGAAGAATTGTTTTATCACGCCGCATATTTCTTGGGCACCGAAAGAGTCGCGGGCGCGTCTGATGAACATTGCCGTTGAAAATCTCAAAGCATATCTTGCGGGCAAGCCGGTCAACGTCGTCAACAAGTAAAATGCGCCGAATAATTTTCCTGTTATTACTAGACCTATTGATAAGCGGCGCGGTCGCAGTATTTTTTGACGCGGATTTTATAAAATGGCTAACGATTTTCATAGCGTTTTCGCCGATATGTTTTGTGTTCGCCGAGCCGGTCGCAATTTACTTAGCGCGCAGAAAATTTGCCGCGCTCAACGTGAAGTTCAATAATTCCAATGCCTTGAAACTTTTTGCGGACGTTAATGTTGTCGCAATGTCTTATAATCGCGTCTTAACCTGCAACGAATATTACATAACGGATTTGGTGCCGGAAGGGCTTAAACAATCGGAACTTTTGACGATTGCCGCCAGTGCCGAGCGTGATTCGCAACACATTATCGGGCGAACGATTTACGACGCGGCAGTTTCACGCGGCTTGAAACTCCAGAAGTTATCGGAAACGGAAGAACTGCAAGGGCGCGGCGTCGAAACCATTATCAAAAAAATTGTCGTTCGCGTCGGGACGCCTGGTTGGATTGCAAGTCAAAACGTTTCAGTCAGTATAAATTTGCGCACGAAAATTGACCAATTACTCGTCAAGGGCAAAACGACTTTGCTAGTTAGTACGGGCAGATTAGCTCGCGGAATAATCGCGCTGAAGGACGAAATCAACACGGACGCGAAACTTTTCCTACTCAACTTGCGGCAAAAAAAAATTGAGTCGCTCCTTTTGACAGCGCAACCCAAAAAGATGGCTTATCGTATCGCGAAAGATTTTGAACTTGACCACATACGCACGAACCTAACGCCCGAAGGTAAAGCCCGCGAAATTCAGATATTCAGAGCAAAGGGCAAAGTCATTGCGGCAATCGGGACGGACTTACAAGACTTGCTCGCGCTGAAAACTTCGGACGTATCATTTTTGCTGACGGACGGCGCGACCGAATTGTCCGAAGAACTCCGCGCAGATTTTGAAATCCCGACGCTTGAAAGTTTCCTAGCAGTCAGAGAACTCGCGCTAAAGTTCGGCAAAATTTTAAAAATCAATCGGGCGATAGCGTTTCTGTCGTGGCTTGTGCTGGTGCCGCCCGCATTTTTATCCGTACTCGAAACGTCGCCGATAATTTTCAATCCGCTAATGGCGGCGGCGGGCGTCGCGATTTTTTCCGCAATAATTTTATTGAACTCTTCGCGATGAATTCAGCGTTCAGAGAAAAAGACTTTCAACCGTTCGTTTAAAGTTTCATGGGCGGCAAGTGCGGCCTCAAATATCGTCAAATCCTTCGTCGACGAACCAGACGTTTGCATTGACAGCGGGAAGCCGTTCTTGTCTAAAATAATTTCTTCTAACGTGACTTGCCTATCACCTAACGGCGCGTCGCGAATTTTTTTTGCCTTCAATACGCGAATCAAAACGTAATCGCAACCAAAATTTTTCGCGTCGGCAACATATTCGCTGAAGTCTTCATCAAAAATATCTTTGTCCTTAATCTCAACGCTCGGCTCGTTCGCCATAGTCAAATTGCTGAAATGATTAACTAAGCTGTCGTTGAGTGCGCCCAGAATCAAATCCTTGTCCGTCTTGTGGAAACTGCCCTTGACTAAAAGAATTGGTGCGGCATAAACGGCGGCTTTAATTTTATCGTTTGAATCGTGCTTGAAAGTGCCGCCCGCGTTGTAGTAGTCGCGAATTGCGCAATCAAGATAAACCGCCATTTTATGTTCAAAATGGTCGCTCGTGACGCTCTGACGATACTCTAAAGGCTCGCCGAATTGAACGTAGCCCAATGCCCGCATAGATTTTTTCAGGATATCGCCTTTCATGACGACGCGCGTTAAATCGATTTTATCAGCATAAATGTTCGCAAGCGCATGACTGCCGACCGCCATTGCGCCGAAACTTATAACTTTAAGGCGACTTTTAGCGACGCCCATATCAGCTAGCCTAATCGCCATAACCGTTGCGACTGAACCGCCTAAACTGTGACCAGTCAAATAAAGCGTAGTGTTCGGATTTTCTTCAAGCGTAGTCTTTAAACGTTCGGCAAGTCCGTCGCCTAAAACTACGTCGGCATAATCGCGAAAGCCGCGATGCACGAAAATTTTATCCCCTGAATTTTCTTCGTCGTAGGCAAGCGGCACGGAATCTTTATTCAGAGTAACCCGCCCAATTCTAAAATCAACTTCGACATCTTTTAAACTCTCTGTGCCCGCGATTGTCAAAACTTTCACGTCGCCTTTGCTAACAAGATAAGCTTTAGCGTCGGCGCGATTAGTTTTCTTCGATAGCTTTTCAATCACCCAGCCACGAGACGTAAGAGCCGACCGCATTAAATAACTTTCGTCGGCACTGTAGGCACCCATTGAACAAATCGCGCAAACTAATCTTATTTCCGCCGCGTCAAGTTCGTCCTCTGCCGCCGCCGTGTTCGCCGCTAGCGTCATAAAGAAAATCAGCGCGGTTAAAAATATCTTTATCACTTCAAATTTTCCTCTACGACTTCGACGCCATGTTTAATGCAATCGGGGCAGGAGCAAATCATTTTGCCCGTATCGATGCCCTTTAGCTCGCGGCAAATTATCGCGCCAGACTTTTCGCGAAAACTTGTCAGCATAGATTTTGAAATTTTCATAGTCGAAGCTTTTGACTTAGGCGAATCTAAATTGCCCGTGCTATTCTTCAAGCCCGCTATAAGTAAACCGCCCGTCAACGCGCCACAGACACCGTCCATAGTTCCCATACCCGCGCCGAATCCTTCCGCCGCCTTGAATAAAAATTCTTTCGGCACGTCAACCAAATCCGCACAGGCAACCGCTACCGATTGCGAACAACTATAGCCTTTGCGGTGCAATTCGTCCGCCACTTTAATTCTATCGCTCATTTTAAAACCTCCTGTTATGCAAAGAAATTTTTTATCTTGTTTAGAATCAGCCGGAAGAAAGATTTTTGCTCAACGTCCGCAGTCGTCACAACGTCGACTGATGCCGCCTCTCTTCCGTCGGGCAATACAATGCGAATTTTCCCAATCGTCTCGCCGCTCGTTATCGGAGCCTGTAAACTTTCCGGCAAGTCGTAAACAATATCGTAAGCGTTATCGTCGCCCGAAAAGACCGGCATAATTATTTCGCCCGCCGTTTTGACCGGCATTGACTTTCGCCGCCCAGAAGTTATCGGCAAAGTTTTAACGACTTCGCCCGATTTAATCACCGTCTGCGAAGAGACGCGACCAAAGCCATAATCAAGCAGGAAAATTGAATCGTTCCAAATGTAAAGACTATCGAGAACGACCGCGATTAATTGAACGCCGTTTTGCTTAGCCGCCGTGACAAGACAACGCCCCGCCGCGTCAGTATAACCCGTCTTTACGCCGTTCGCGCCGCGATAAAGCCATAGCATTTGATTTTCGTTGCGCAAAAGTTTTGTGTCGTCATGAATCCAGCCGAAAGAAACTTCCTTTGTGCTGACAATTTCTTCAAAGTGCGGGAGCGAAAAACCATGTTTAGCCATAATCGCTAAATCGCGAGCGGTCGTGTAGTGATTGGGGTCGGGCAAGCCGTTCGCGTTAATGAAATTGGTATTGACCGCGCCTAAGTCGTGAGCGCGTTGCGTCATACGAGCGGCGAAGTCGGGGACAGTGCCGCCGCAATGTTCAGCAATAGCAATCGCACCGTCATTGCCCGAAATTAACATCATGCCGTAAAGCAAATCGCCCAAAGGAATTTTTTCGCCGACGTCAAGCCACAAAGTCGAGCCTTCCGCATTGTAAGCACTCGGACCGACAGTTACAATTTCGTCAAGCTGATTGCTTTCAAGCGCGGTTATCAGCGTCATCATTTTCGTCGTACTTGCAGGGAACATTATCTTATCGGGATTGCGTTCGTAGAGGACGTGACCGGTTGACGCTTCGATAACTATAGCCGCCGTCGCCGTCACATTGGGCAGAACGTCATCCGGCGCGACAGGGCGCGTATTTTGAATTGGCGTGACTGAGTAGCCTGGATTGAGTCCGGAATTTTCAGAAGTCAGCGTTTGTTGCATAGGGCGAGCGACTTCACTTTTTGGGGCTTCGTCGAGCCGCATTAGTTCCGACGCCGGCATTCCTACTGCGCCGACTTTCGCGCCGAAAATTATCAGTGATATTGAGAGCGTCGTCGCCAAAAATTTTTTCAAGTTCAAATGCATCTCTCCTTAGCAAGAAATTTTTCTATATAGAGCGCACGGAATTTTTCAAAGCTTCCCAGTCCGTTGCGAATTACGCGAACTTTATAACCCTGCGCGGCAAGTCGACTGCGCCACGAATTTTTTTCGCCGGCAATATCTTCCGCCACGTGAACGCCGCCATTAAACAGCAAGGGCGCAAGTAAAATTTTTTCTGCGCGGGAAAGTTTTAATCTCTCGACGACTTCGGAAAAATTCGGCGTGTCGCTCTCCTCGATAACGCCAATGTGAATTTTTTCGCCCGCAAGCCTCTGCAAGTTCTCATAAACGGGATTATGCCTGTGCGGCGAGCCGTGCCCAATCAAGATTAAATCTTCGTCTGCGGCTTTCTTAAAGCAATCAAGAATCGTCGCGAAAATTTTCTTGTCAAAGGGCGTCGCGCAATCTTCGCTGAACAGCGGCGGAATAATTTCAACGTCGCCAGCCGTGCAGATTTTAATTTTGTTATCGAATTCTTCGCCCGGCGTTAAATGCGTCGGCAGTAAAATTATTTGCTTGAAACCTTCTGTGCGAAGTTTTGAAATTTCTTCGGCGGGTGTCGCGATTGATATTCCACGCCGTGCCAATTTCTTTATCATGAAATTCGATGTGAACGCTTGCCGAACTTCGCACGCTGAAAATTTTTCTAACTCCGTCGCTAGCCTGTCGAAAATATTTTGGCGAATTGAATCATCTGCCGAGCCGAACGACACTAAAATTATTGCTTTATCCGTTGGCAACTTTCTCGACCTCCGCCGCAATCTTATTGCAAATTCGGTTTAGCTGATTTTTATCGGGACCTTCAGCCATAACGCGAATCAAAGGTTCAGTGCCCGACGCCCTGACTAAAATTCTGCCCGTCGTGCCGAGTTCAATTTCTCCCTCAGCTATCGCGAGCTTAATCGCCTGCGAATTTTCGCAAACCTTTTTATTTTTAACGCGGACGTTAAGCAAAACTTGCGGATAAGTCGTCATTAGCGCGTTGAGGGTGCTTGCTTTAGCGTCAAACTTTTTCATAGCAGTCAGAACTTGCAGAGCAGTTATCAAGCCGTCGCCGGTCGTCGAGTAGTCAGAAAAAATTATATGTCCGGATTGTTCGCCGCCGAGCCTGTGATTATTCGCCCGCATATTTTCCAAAACGTAGCGGTCGCCAACTGCGGTTATCTCGCAAGCTAAATTCAATTCGTCGAGAGCTTGACGGAAACCGATATTCGACATAACCGTTGCGACGACAGTTTTTTTCGGCAACGCGCCAACTTTAAGCATTAACTTCGCGCAGATAATCATAATGTGGTCGCCGTCGATAATGTCGCCGTTTTCGTCAATGCAAAGGCAACGGTCGGCGTCGCCGTCGTGCGCAATGCCAATGTCCGCGTGATTTCTCAAAACTTCCAGCCGCAAATTTTCCATATGCGTTGAGCCGCAATAATCGTTAATGTTAATGCCGTTGGGCTTGTCGCCGATTAAAATAAGTTCCGCGCCGAGCCGCTCCAAAACTGCCGGCATTGCCTTATAAGCCGCGCCGTTAGCGCAGTCCAAAACGATTTTCATTCCGTCAAATCGCTCCGAAGTCGTACTCATTACAAAACTTATATAATCTTCCAAAAGATTTTGGCGATACTCAATGTGCCCGACGCCCTCTCCGGTCGGACGTGAAAATTTTTGTCCGTCTTCAAGTTCGTGAACAATTTTTTCTATCTCGTCCTCAACCTTATCGGGAAGTTTGTAGCCGTCGCCGCCGAAAAATTTTATCCCGTTGTCGTGAAAGGGATTATGCGACGCGCTGATTACAATTCCCGCCGCCGCATGAAGTTTTCTTGCAAGGTAAGCAACCGCCGGCGTTGGAACTACTCCCGCTAAAATGGCGTTGCCGCCCGCCGAACAAATTCCTGCAACAAGAGCCGACTCCAACATTTCACCAGAAATTCGCGTATCGCGCCCGATTAAAATTTGCGGTCTGCCCTCTGAATGTTGTCCAAAATAAATCGTCGCCGCTCGTCCCATTTTGTATGCCAATTCCGGCGGCAGTTCGGTATTCGCTTCGCCGCGCACGCCGTCTGTACCAAATAATCGCGCCATAAAATTTTCCCTCCCAAAAATTTTTCATACCACGCAATTTTAGCCGTTATCTACATTAAACGCAACAAAAAACCCTCGCGATTTTGCGGGGGCTTTTTTATTCAAACGATATAAAATTATTCTTCGCTGTAGAATTGAACAATATTTCCGAAACGCAGACGCGGCGGGCGAACGCCTTTAACAGCGATTTGACCAGGCATAGTCGCTTCCATGTTGACGACGATTGTGCAATGCCCTTCTTCGCGCAGATTTTTATTTGCCGCGCTACCGACAAAGACAACCTCGAAATCGCTTTTGCCGACCTTGAGTTTATCGCCAACCGCAATATCCGCTACGACTTCGCCGACCGTGTGCTCAACAACCATATCAGTTAGCGTCGGGCGAATTTTTTCGTTCATAAGAATGAAACTGCTGTTGCTCTCCAGATACGTCGGCGCGTCCTTACCAATGTTTGTCATCTTAACTTCATACTTTACCATAATATCAACCTCCCTTTGCGAATAATACCACAAGCACGGCAAAATATTCAAGAAAAATTTCTTTGACATTGCGAATTGTGCGTTATAAAATTTGCGGCAAAAACGGAGGAAATATTTTGCAGGAAAAAGATTTTATAACAGTCGCCCTGCCGAAGGGAAAACTTTTCGGGCTATCGGCGGAACTTTTAAAGAAAGTCGGCTGGAGTGCTGAAGGACTTCACGAAAAGTCGCGCAAACTTATTATCGCGAACGAAGAGGCGCGGCTGAAATTTATCATAACGAAAACCGCTGACGTCCCGACTTATGTTGAATACGGCGCGGCGGACATTGGGATTATCGGCAAGGACGTAATTTTAGAATCGGGCAAGGACGTTTATGAGCTTTTAGATTTAGGCTTCGGGAAATGTCATTTAATGATGGCGGTGCCGAAAGATAAAAAGCGTCCACGCCTTGAGGATTATAATTTTACTCGCGTCGCAACGAAATTCCCGCGCATAGCCGAAAGTTTTTTCTCGTCGCGTGGAATGCAAATGGAATATATCAAGCTGAACGGTTCGATTGAACTTGGACCGTTAATCGGCTTGTCTGAAAGTATCGTTGACATAGTGGAGACGGGCACGACGCTCCGCGAAAATAATCTTGAAGAAATCGTAACGATAATGGACGCAACGGCGCGGCTGATTGCTAATCGCGTGAGCTACAAGCTAAAATTTGATAGGATAAATTCTCTGGTGGAAAACTTACAGCAAAATCGTCCTGGTTTTTGAATACAGAAATTTTAATGCGGCGTCACTGCAACGATTCACAGAAAAAATTTAAGCAAGCGCGTCAAGGAAATTTAAACTGCTTTTGATATAATTCGCACTGTCAAAAGGATAACAAATCCGAGCAAGTAAAAATCTAAAACAAAGTTAGGAGCGAATTATCATGAAGAACGAAAAGAAATTTTTTGACGGCGACTTGGTTTACATGATGGCGGTAACGCTTTTTGCTGGCACGCTGTCGATAGGTTTCGTGCTAATGGCGGTTGTCGATAAGATTTTCTGAATAAGACATTGAGCGCAAAAAAATCCCTGACGTAAAACGTTGGGGATTTTTTCATATGTCGGAAGGGCTGGAGCCGATAGAATATTCGCGCCAACTTTGCCGATAGCGACGCGGCGACATTCCGATAATTTTCTTAAAGACGCGGCTAAAATAATTTGAGTCTTCGTAGCCGACACGCGCGGCAATTTCGGTTAGCGGCAAGGAAGTATAAATCAGCAGACATTGCGCCTTGCCGATTCGCCGCCGCAAAATGTATTGTTGCGGAGAATAATGCGTAATCTTTTTGAAGGCGTGCGACAAATAACATTCATCGACGTTGACGAGTTCGGCAAGTTGAGTAAGCGTCAAATTCTCGGCGTAATGCTCTTGAATATAGCGGCGGATTGTCTTGACGGCAAAATTATTTTCCCGATTAATTGCAAGCGCACTTGTACGAATAATTTCTTGGACAATCAACACGACTGCGCGGGCAAGGGCGTTAGCAATGTCGTAACCTTTTCTCTTTTGGGCGTAGTGGTGAATCAAGGGATAAAGTTGCGCGAGATGTTCAGCGACTTTTTGGCAGGGAATGCGCGGAGAAAAATTTTCGGGCACGAGTTGATTGACAGGCAGATTGGGCAATTTTAAATTCGTGACGGCGAGGCACCAAGCATTTATTTGCAAATCAATCATCAAGCTATCGTCGTGAAGGACGCCGCTATTGCAAATGAGAACGTCGCCCGCCTGCGTGTTGAAAAGTTCACCGTCAACGACTTGAGTACCGTTGCCCGACAGAATGAAATTCAGCTCAACGCGGTCTTCATGCAAATGCATTGAGCGCAAACCTTCGTTCCAATGATAAATCCCTAAAAGTTGCGGCTCCTGCTCAAATGGTGAAAAATTTTGCGGCTTAAACTCAATCACTTTTGCCAAAATCATCAACTCCTAATTTTTCATCAGCGAATTGTAAATGTGATTCAGATTTTTGAATTGCTCGTTGCCGACCCAGAGCTTACGATAATTTTGCGGCGAAGTCCCAACAAATTTTTTAAACTGATTATTAAAGTGGCTGATATTGTCGTAGCCAACTTCGGTCGCAACTTCGGCGATTGATTTATCGGTACTGATTAAAATTTTCTGCGCAAGCCCAATTCTAAGGCGCGTAAGGTATTGGAGCGGCGCAATCCCTAAAAATTTTTTAAAGCTGTGCGAAAAACCCGAAATGCTCATGTTAGCAATTTGGCTTAGCTGTTCGATTGTGATAGTTTCAGTGAAGTTCGCGTCGATAAATTCTTTGCAACGCAGAAAGGAACTATCAAACTTGCCGCCACGCAGATTTTTTTCGTTGGGAATTTGTTCAGTCAAAATAATCAGAAGGGCGTTAAGCAGATGAGAGCAAACAGCCGCGCCCGCAGTTTTCTTAAGGGAAATTTGCTCGACGAGTTCGCGGAAAATCATTTCAACGCAAGTGGACATTTCTCCGGTATTCAGAACGGGCGAAACGTCTTCTGGCAAGAGATGATTTTCGGGCAAGCCTTTGACTTGAATATTTTTAACGCCACAATTATAAAAACTGACGCCAAGTTTAGCGTCGGGGCGTTCGTCGTGGAGAGTGCCCGCATTGTAAACGATAACGTTGCCCTTGCAGACTTCGTGAACGTGATTGCCGATTATGATATTCGCCCGCCCGCCGAAAATGTATTGTAGCTCAAGATTATTTTCGTGCGCGTGAAATGACGTTGGGACAACCGCCGTTTCGTTTTCGGCTCGGCAAGCGTACAGAATTTTTATCGCCTGATTGTCCGAAGAAAATTTTTTATCAAGCCCGCCGCGATTGTAATAGATAACCGCCATAAACTTCACCGCCTTTCAAACTTTATCGCCCTATTTTTTACGCGACAAAAAAAAATCCTGCCAAAGTTGAAAAAAACTTTATCAAAAGTTACCCTTGACAAATGATTAAAGGCATGATAATTTTTCCAAAAATAAACAGTTCACTTTATGAAATGTGGAGGGTTTTAAAATGAAGATAGCTTTTGATGTGGACGTGCTCGCCAAACAAATGAGCATTCGCGATTACGTGCACAAGGTCGCCGATTGGGGCTTTAAGTACATTGAGCAATCGCCGCACCCGCGCATTAATCCTTTCTACAAGCACCCGCTTTTCTCCAAAGAGTGCGAAGCGGAATACCGTCAAGCTCTCAAAGAAACGGGCGTAGAAATTTCTTCGTTCATCGTAGTCTATCGCTGGTCTGGTCCTACCGAAGAGCAACGCCAACACGCTGTCGCTAACTGGAAAAAGATTATCGAAATCGCGGTTAATATGGGCGTGCCCGTTATCAATACCGAATTCAGCGGCGACCCCAATCAGCAGGAAATTTGCAACGGTATGTTCTTCCGTTCAATGGAAGAGCTTTTGCCGATTATCGAGCGCGAAGGGCTACGCGTTGAAATTCAATCGCATCCCTACGACTTCTGCGAACTCAACGACGAAACTTGCGACATTGTTAAATCTTTCCGTTCTAAAAATCTCGGCTACGTTTATAGCGCGTCGCACGGTTTCTTCTACGACCAGGGCAAAGGTGACGTTCGCCACATGCTTAAATACGCTGGCGACGAATTGACGCACGTCCTGCTTGCTGACACGTGGAATCAAACTATCGATTGCCGCTATATCGTCAACCCGCCCTGGCTCAATGGTCGCGGCCGTGCTGATTACACGATTCATCAACATACGGCTATGGGCGAAGGCGAAGTCGATTTCGACGGCATTTTCGAGACGCTCCGCGAAATGGATTTTGCTAACAAGCAACTTAAACCCGACGCGCCCAAAGTCGGCGGCGATAATATCATTTGCGTCAGCTATTTCGGCTTCCCCGAAAAAATGGATAAACAAGCTCCTGAAGCCCTCGAACGCATTAAACGCGAATTACTCGGCTAAAAATTTTTTCAGTCCCATAAAACAGAAAGTCCGCAATTCCCTAAAAGGAGTCGCGGGCTTTTTGCTTTGCAAGAATCAACAAGTTTTAGCCAAAAGTTTATCAGCGCGGCGGGCAAATTAAGCAGAATAATTCAAGAAAATTTCCTTGCAAGAAATTACAATGGCACCAACCTAAAAAAGTTTTGGGAGGGCAAAAAAATGAAACTCAGCATGAACGAGGCAACCGCTCTGAATTGCCAAGCAATGTCTATCGAGCAAGACATTATCCTTGCCGAAAAATACGGCTACGACATGATTGAGCCGCGCACAATGGACAGAATGCGCGATTATCTCGCTAACCATTCAATCGAAGAGCTTGCAGAACTTTTCGAAGCGCATAATATCGCGCCGCTCGCATTCAATACGCTTTGCTTCTTCAACAATCGCAGCCCTGAAGGCTGGCAAGGTATCCTTGACGAACTTAAGCAAATGTGCGAATGGGGACAGAAAATCGGTTGCAAAACCGTTATCACCGTCCCGACCGTCGAACTTAAAAAAGTTACTCGCGGCGAAATTCATAAATCCGCAATCGCTTGCCTGAAGGAAATGGGCAAAGTTGCTAACGAATACGGCATGCGCGTTTCTGTCGAATTTATCGGACACCCTGCCGCTTCAATCAACACTTTTGGCGAAGCTTACGAAATTATCCAAGCTGTTGATATGGACAACGTCGGCATTACGCTTGACTGCTTCCATTTTCACGGCATGGACTCCAAGATTGACGACCTCGCAAAAGCTGACGGCAAGAAAATTTTCATTGTGCACCTTAACGACACGGAAGATTTCCCGATTGGCGCACTTCTCGACGAAGACAGACTTTGGCCGGGCACCGGTTGCATTAACCTGGATGAAATTTTCCAGACGCTTAAGAAAATCGGCTGGGCGCAAGACGTTGTTTCCGTCGAACTTTTCCGCCCCGAATATTATCGTATGAACCCCAATGACGTTTACAGACTCGGCAAGGAACACGCCGACGCAGTTATAAAGAAAAATTTTGGTTGATAAAGTCAGGAGGCAATAACTATGCTTAACGTAGGTGTTATCGGTTGCGGCGGTATGGGTAGAGACCATATCAAGAGAATTACTGAACGCATTCAAGGTGCGCAAGTCGTTGCGGTCGCCGACATGGTAGAAGCTCTCGCGCAAAAAGGTCAAGCTATCGCGGGCGAAGGTTGCAAAATGTATAGCGACGGCAAAGACCTTATCAACGACCCCAATGTTGAGGCTGTCTTCATTGTCAGTCCTGGCTTTGCTCACAAGGTTAGCTTGCTTGAGGCTATCAAAGCTGGCAAACGCATTTTCTGTGAAAAACCGCTTTGCACGACTGCCGCTGATTGCTTGGAAGTTATCGACGCTGAAATTAAATCCGGCAAACATCTGATTCAGCTTGGCTTTATGCGCCGCTACGACAAGGGCTATCGTCAAGTTAAAGCCGCTATTCAATCCGGCGAATATGGCGAACCGCTTATGGTTCACTGCACGCATAGAAATCCCGTCGTCCCCGACAGCTACACAACCCGCATGGCTGTTGATGATACCGCTATTCATGAAATTGACGTTGTGCACTGGCTCGTTAATGACGATTTCGTTTCCGCGCAGGTTATCTTCCCGCGCAAAACCAAATACGCTGCCGACCATCTTTATGACCCGCAAATTATGTTGCTCCGCACCAAGAACGGCATTTGCGTAGACGATGAAGTTTTTGTCAACTGCAAATTCGGCTACGATATTAACTGCGAAGTCGTCTGCGAAGACGGCGCAATCAAAATGCCGCAACCGCTTTATCCGAGCTTCCGCAAGGGCGCGCAAGTCTCCACGACCATTGATACCGATTGCTTTGTTCGTTTCCATGACGCTTACGACGAAGAAGTTCAAGATTGGGTCAACGAAGCGGCTCAAGGTATTATCAGCGGTCCTAACGCTTGGGACGGCTACCTTGCAAACTGCACGGCTGATGCTCTCGTTAAATCTCAGGAGCAGAACGGCGCGGTCGTTAAAATCGAAATGAAAGACCGTCCCGACTTCTACAAATGAGTTTCCCCTTCTAACTTTGACCCCTAATCCAACAAATGGATAATTTATAATCCCGTCGAAAGGCGGGATTCTTCTTTTTCCGGAACGAATCAGAAGGAATTCAGGACAAAACGCGAATGATTTGACTATGAAACAAGAATGAATGCCGATTGCATCAAATCAACCTCTCTGCTATAATACACTTGACGCAGGGAGGCGCAGGAAGTCCAAAGGAAGTAGTTTCAGGGAGGTTTTCAAAATGAAACGTGCATACAAATCAAATACAAATAAAAATAGAAATAGAAATCATAAAGTGTTATCAATCGTTGAAGTTCAGACGCAACCGGAAGTTTCCTTCATCATGGTTGCAAAGGGCGTACTCGGATTCAGAGAGAGTGCCCACATTATCAAAGTTGCCGAAAAGACGGATTGCATAATCAGCATTGCGTCCGGTAAAAATTTCGGCACGTCCAAAAGTATTCTGTCGTTGGTTAATCTCGGAATTATGCCCGCAAAAAGTTTGGTGCTCAACATTAAGGGCGAACGCAACGAAGAGGCTTTCCGAGAAGTTTCCAAAATCATTGGCGGCGAAACTGACGGCAACAGCTAATTTGAAATCATCTTAACCCACCCACTCATATAAAATACCCTCTTACAAAGTCTCCGATTAATTCGGGGGCTTCTTTTTTATCCGCGAACGACTTTGCGCTTGGTTACATAGTTCCAAACCGTAACGATTGCCGTTGCGAAAATTTTAGCAAGCATGTAGTGCAAGCCGACAATCGCCACGAATAGCCACATGCAAAATTGATTCAGCACAAGCCCGATTGCGCCCGTTACGAAAAAAAACATTGCTTGACGCGGCGTTTGTTTCTTCGCGCCCTTGAAAACGTAAGCGATGCAAAGCCAATAGTTGAAAATAACCGACACGCTAAACGAAATCGCTGACGAATAAAGATAATAAATGCCGGCAAATTCTGTTAGCGCGTAGAGTAGGGAATAATCAATTAGAAACGAGACGCCGCCCACAAAACAGAAGCGGATAATTTCCATAAGCCTTTCATGCGTCATTTAATCGACCTCAATTCGGAGAAATTTATTGCGGAGATATTTTTTTCGGCGAGCAAGCTCAAAATTCGCGGCGAAGTCACTGCGGTGAGTTCTTCCTCAAAATTATGCTCCCAGCGGCAAAAGTCCTGCAAGATTTTATTATCGGTGCCGGGATGTAGCATAACTTCTGTCGTGCCGTCCTGCAAGTCGTCAAGGAGCTTGACTAGAAAATTTTCGCTGACTGATTCTCCCGCGACAATTCCGGTAAAATGTTCGGGCGTCGAGAAATTTTTATTATGCGCCTTATGAGCCGCGAACTTAGCTAGAGAACTTAAGCCCAATCGCCCAACGAATTTTCCAATGCTATCAAGTTCGCCGTCGAAAATTTTGGTGTTGGCAGCGCGCATTGCAGAAATATTTTCAGCCGCCGCAATGTCCAAAGCAATTTCGATAATGCCTGGTATATGGTGCAAATGTTGATGACTATCGAAGTGCGTTAAAGTCAGACCGGCGCGACGAATTTTTTGTAACTGCGCGGCAAGTTCCGAGCGGACTTCAACTAGGGAAATTTTCCCTCTAAAATATCTTTTCAGGAAGGCGACGTAATCGGCATGAAAAGTTCCTTCCGCCGTTACAAGTGTAGGAATATTTTCGGGCGGCAAGACGGGATTGCCGTTGGCAAGCGTGAAATGAATTCCAACGCCTAAGCCGCGATTATTTTTAGCAACTCTGATTGCGTCGTCGAAAGCAATTCCGCCCGCCATGAGCGTTGCCGACTTCAAACAGCCCTTATTGAACGAAATTTCCACAGCGCGATTTATAAGTTCGTGACGCCCGAAGTCGTCCGCATTCACTATCAAATTTTTCAACGGTCAATCACCTCTGCAGGAAAATTTTTTATACAGACGAATAGTTTTATAAAAATTGTTAATGGAGTAGATTAAATGAGCGTAATGATTGTAGCAGTCGTTGCCTTTCTGATAGATACGCTGATTGGCGACCCGCGCAGTAAATTTCATCCCGTCGTATTAATGGGCAACTTAATTTCTTTCCTTGAAAAACTTTTGCTCCGCGCCGAAGATAAACCGCTTAGAAAAGTTTTCAAAGGCGGTGTTTTAGTCTATGCGGTCGTGATAATCGTGACGCTAACCGGCGTTGGCATTGAACTTTTAACGCTGGAAATTCCTAACCACGCCGCGCAGATTTTTGTTCAAGCGTTGGTGCTTAGCTTCATGATTTCGCCCAAAAGTTTAGCTAGAGAAGGCTACGGCATTTATCTTTTCCTCGAAAACGACGAGCTAGACTACGCCCGCAAAAAAGTCAGCTGGATAGTCGGGCGCGATACCGAAAACCTCAACGAAGCGGAAGTTACTCGCGCTACAGTCGAAACGATTTCGGAGAATACAGTTGACGGAATTATTTCGCCGTTATTTTTCTTCGCGATTGGCGGACTTCCTTTAGCAATGTTTTATCGTGCCGCCAATACTATGGATTCAATGATTGGCTACAAAAGCGAGAAATATTTTTTCTTCGGGCAGATAGCGGCGCGGCTTGACGACGTTGTAAATTATATTCCTGCGCGGATAACGGGTTTGCTATTTGTCTGCGCGGCATTTCTCTTGCAACTTGATTACAAGAACGCTTTCGCGATGATGAAGCGTGACGCAAAAAAACATCCCAGTCCAAATGGCGGTTGGGCAGAGGCGACCGTTGCGGGGGCGTTGAATATTCGTCTTGGCGGAATAAATTACTATTTCGGCGAGCCGCATTTCCGCGCTTACATGGGCGAGCCTAATGAAAGTTTAGAAGCGGCGCACATACTAGGCGCAATCCGCTTAATGTACACTGCCACGATTTTATTTTTAATTATAACGTATATGATTCGTTAGTCGAAAACTTTGGGTAAAAGTTCGGCAATGTCAATGGTTATGGGCATGAAGTAAAGCCCGCCGCTTGAACTTTTAACGAAGTCGATAACTTTTTTAGCGAAGTCGATATTCCAAGCCATAGTCGGCACGAAATTTTTCGGGAAAACGGCTTTGTCTTTTATCTCCCAATAACTTTTGGAACGATTGCTCAGAACCGGCGACACGCCCCAATAAATTTCGTGTCCTTCAAGTAAGTCAGCGTACATTTCCAAAAAGCGCAAGTCGAAAAAAGGTTGCGTAAAAAATCCTACTGCGCCCGCCTGCGCTTTGCGCTCCACGCGATAAAGTTCCTCGCGAATGCCGCTACGATATTGGTCGACGCCCGCATAAACTTTCACGTTGGGCAGTTCTTCGCGAAATTTGCGTATAACGTCAATAGTCTCTGTCGGGTAAACCGTGCGCGTTAAATCTTTAGGCGGGTCGCCCGCGATTATCAGCACTTCTTTTATCCCGAACTTTATAAAATCGTCGCGCATTGCTAGCGGCTTTGATAAGTCAACGTCCATTGCGCGAACGTGCGGAATTGTCGGTAGTGCGGGTTGAGTAACTTTTGCCGCTTGCCACGGACGCAACTCGAAACTCATTAAATCCGGAATGTTTACGCAGTCGACCTGCGGATATTTTTTTATAACGTCAATGTCCGCCTGAAGACCTGCTTCATCTCGCGGAATTATTTCAACGGCTATCCTTCCCATAAAAAACCGCCTCTCATTTAAATTTCTTAACTAGAAAATTATATGGGGAAAAAACATTTTGTCAATATAAGTTATAGCCGCGCGGCGTGAGCATAAAGCCCGCCTTGACGAAAGTTTGACTGTTGCCAATCAGCACCAGAGAAAACATATTGATATTTTCGCCCGTGAAATTTTCCAGCGTCGAAATAATTTTAGATTCGTCGTCGCGCCCGGCATTTGTCACAATGCCAACGGGCGTATTTTTTTCGCGATATTCCAGCAAAATTTTTTGAATCTCTTCAAGTTGCGTAACGCGACGTTTGCTCTTCGGGTTGTACAGCGCGATAACGAAATCGCCTTGCGCCGCCGCCCGCACACGTTTCTTTATAACTTCCAAAGGCGTCATTAAATCGCTAAGGCTTATTACGGCGAAATCGTTCATGAGTGGCGCACCTAAAATCGCCGCCGCCGCATTGACTGCCGAAACGCCCGCGATAACTTCAAACTGCGGTTGCTTTTCTTCCGGCAAGTTCAAAATCATTTCGACGACAAGCCCCGCCATACCGTAAACGCCTGCGTCGCCACTCGATACGACCGCAACATTTTTCCCCGCTAAAGTCTCTTCGATTGCAAGTTGGCAACGCTCAATTTCCTGCATCATCGCCCGACCAATAATTTTCTTGCCGCCGATAATTTTCTCAATCAGCCTAATGTAAGTGTTATAGCCCGCGATAACTTCAGCATTTTCAATCGCACGACGAGCACGCGGAGTCATTTCGTCAAGTCCGCCAGGTCCAATCCCTACAACAGAAATTTTCATGCTATCACCTCAAAAAAATAATGCTCGCAAAGAGCATATATTTTTTTCGCTGATTAGTCCACAAAAATTTTTCAAGCCGCAACCAAAAGTTTTCTAATCGCTGACCAATTTTTTCGCGCCGACGAATCGAGGTTTCCAATATTCGTCGGACAAATTGCTTATCGTGACGCCGCGACTTGACGACGCATGTATAAATTTTCCACTGCCAACGTAAATCCCGCAATGAGAAACGCCTGCTTCATACGTCGTAAAAAATACCAAATCGCCTGGCGAGAGATTTTTTATTTCCGCTTTGCGACCGAGATTATATTGCTCGTCGGCTAGGCGGGGGATATCGTGCCCATTCATTTTAAAAACATATTGTACAAGTCCCGAACAATCAAAGCCGGCAGAAGTCGTTCCGCCAAAAAGATAGGGCACACCGATAAAAGTTTTAGCCGTCGCAACGAGAGCCGCGCCTTGTGATTTAGTTATAAAAGGTTTACCGTAAGACGCGGAGCCGGAAGAATTTCCGGTATTGACGGCGGGAGTAACTTTGAGTTTGGGGAGCTTTCGCCCTTTCTTTTCCTTAGCCTTCTTGAGAGCGCGCCACGTGACGTTCGTTACAACGCCAGTCGCGGTGATTTTCTGGTCTTTCTGAAAGGCAGTCACAGCTTTTTCAGTCTCGTTGCCGAAAACGCCGTCAAGCTCGGTTATTTCGTAGCCGATAAGGTAAAGTTTCTTTTGCAAGATAAGGACATCTTCTCCCCGCGAATTTTTAGAAAGCGTCGGGGAAGCGAAAGCCGTACCGCTTAGCAGAAAAAGTAGCGCGGCGGCAATCGCCAAAGATTTAAAATTCATCGCATCAGCCTCCAAATAGATTCAGACAATTAAAAGAAAACTATTGCTGCGGCTTGATTCTGAAAAAGTCTTCTGTCCGAAATTGTGGATGCGAATGCGAGTTGCAAGCTAATTTAGGGTTAGCGATTAGGTTACACGAATTTAAAAGAAAATTTCTGACGCGGCTTAATGTAGCTCGTCAAGAAAATTTCTTCATCAAGAATATGTGCCGCGATATTAACGCGCTCATCGGCGGGCAAAATGTCTTGAACGATTTGGACTTCGCCCGCATACCGCCCGAAGTTGTCATTGTCAACGGTAATGTCTCCGAAGCCGCGTTCAATCGGCAAAGTATCGGGCAAAATTTTGCCGCCAAGTTTTTTAAGATATTCCCTCCCTTCAGCCGCACGAATTACGGATTTTGAAACATCTGCGCGGCGCGTAAATTGATTGCTCAAAAGTTCGGCGGTAGTCAAGTCGTTGCTGAGTAATTGGGCGTGGAGAACGACTTCATCATTTTGAATCGCCGCAAGAGCTTGAAGTTCTTCGCGAGTAGGTTGTCCGTCGCCGATTATTATAAAATCGGTGCCGAGTGCCGCCAAAAATCTCGCGGATAAATCGGTTGAAAAATTTCTGCAGTCCTCAAGGGTCGGAAGTCCGTCGCCGCAAGGTTGACGCCTTTTGCCGTCCTTACTTGGAACGAATGCTCCGACTGTAACGCTGAAATCGTGAAGAATATGATTTTGGTTATCGAAAAAGTAGCTATCGAGACCGGTGCAGGAGTGGGGATAGAAATTGTGCAGTGCGGAGATATTATCGAAGTTCGCGCCAGCTCCTAGCAAGTCATTTAGAAAATCTTCCGTGACGGTCGAAGCGTTCAGCATAATTTTTCTGCCGCGACTAATTTCGGCAACTTTATCGACGCTAAAACCGTCGTCGAGCCGCAAAGTTATTCCGTCAATGTCGTATTGTGAAAAATTTTCGGCGTTGACATCAATGATAATTTCAAAGTCGTTAAGTGAAGCAGTCGTCAAAATATCGGTTAGGTCGTCAAGAAAAGTTTCAGCGTTGGCGGCTTCGGGAATCTGCGCGGAAGTAAAGAGGCGTTTGAAGCCCATTTCCGCCGCCGTCTCAATCAGCGAAAGATTTTCTTCGCTATCGTAGTCGAGTCCTGCGTAAATAGAAATACCGTTCTGCATAGAATTATCTCCTTTGGAAGAGAATTATTTAGCAATCATTCCGTTGATTCGCTTGATTCGGTCGCGTAGTTTATCGTTAGTCGCTTGAACGCAAACCATTAAATTGCCGCGCACTTTGCCAATTTTAATCATAGCGGCAGTCGTTAGCATGTTGAGAATCATTTTAGTAGCGGTGCCCGCCTTCATGCGCGTTGAGCCTGTCAGAGCTTCCGCGCCGGTTATTGGAGTTATCGCAATGTCGACAACCTTAGCAAGTGCGGAATTTTCGACACAGGAAACGCCAATAGTTATCGCGCCGATTTTCTTAGCGTATTCGACGCCGCCCAAAACATAAGGCGTCCTGCCAGAAGCCGTGATTCCAACTAAAATGTCAGCCGCGCAGAAATTCTTAGCAGTCAAATCACTTGCGGCGAGCGTGCGATTATCTTCCGCGCCTTCGACGGCCTTAACCAATGCGCCTTCGCCGCCCGCAATTAAACCTTGAACCATATCGGGCGAAACTCCAAAAGTCGGCGGACATTCCGAAGCGTCCAAAACTCCGAGCCGTCCAGACGTTCCCGCACCAATATAAAACAATCTGCCGCCGCGATTAAAACTTTGGGCGATAGCGTCGACAGCTTGCGCGACTTCAGGCAAAACACTTTCGACAGCCGCCGCGATTTTTTTATCTTCATCGTTGATAAGCTTGACCATTTCGAGCGTCGAAACTTTATCGATATTAACCGTTGCGGGATTTATCTTTTCAGTAGTTAGGGCAGAAAAATTTTCCATAGCGTCTCCTTATTTAGGGATTAGGGAATAAAAATTAAATCGGCGACTTCGGGATTTCCTTCGGAAATGTCCTGTTTAAAGCGATTAATCGGAGCGAAAATCGGCGAGCCTTTCAGGCGCAGTTGGAATCGCAAAAGAGTCTGCGAATTGGAGCCAACAACCGGAATTCTCGTCAAGATAAAATTATCGTCATCATTTTTGGCAAGCCCGTAATCTTCGATAAAACCTGCGCGGAAATTGCATTCCTTGCAAGTGTCCTCCGTGTCGACGTTGTATTTGCCATTAGGATAAGCGATAAATTTGACGGGCTTATTGAGTGCCCATTCGATAGCTTGCTTTGAGCCGTAAATTTCATTCCAGAGCTTATCAGGCTTGAGCGTGTTTAAATCCTTATAAGATTTAGTGTGGCTTTGAAAATCGATATAGCCGCCGTTTTGCAGGGCGCGTATAACGTCCCAAGTCAAATAATCGGGCATGCCAACATGGTCAGTGACAAGAAAGACCGTCACGCGCAAGCCGTATTTTTGGAGAATCGGGAAGACATTTTTATAAATATCTTCGTGCCCGTCGTCAAAAGTTATCACAACGGGCTTAGCGGGCAAAGACTTACCCTTTTCCCAAGCGTCAAGCAAATCATCGGGCATAATGAACGAGTAGCCATTTTCCTTGAGATATTTAATCTGCGCTTCGAAGTCGGCAACCTTTAGCGTTTGCGGATTGTCATCGGTATCGCTTACGCGGTGATATATCAGAATCGGAACGCCGTCGGCGTCACGGGCGAAGAGCCAGAAAATAAATCCCGCCGTCGCTAATATCAACACCAACATTGCTAGTAAAAATTTCTTCATAAATCCTCCAAAAAGTTTCAGCGAAATTTCATAGATGATTTTGGTTAATATATATCAAGCGGCTTGCAGTGTCAAGGATTCTTGCCTAAAAAAAACTCCCGCATTGCGAGCGGGAGCTGAAATTTCTTGATTAACGTTTCGAGAACTGGGAAGCCTTGCGCGCCTTTTTGAGACCGTATTTGCGGCGTTCCTTTTCGCGTGGGTCGCGAGTAACGAAGCCAGCTTTTTTGAGCGCGGGGCGAAGGTCGGCGTCAAGTTCCATAAGAGCGCGGGTTATGCCGTGACGGATTGCGCCAGCCTGACCAGAAGTGCCGCCGCCTTTGACGGAGGCTATAACATCGTATTTATCGTTCATTTCGGTGAGGATGAGCGGTTGACGGACAATCAGTTCCAAAGTCTTCAAACCGAAATATTCTTCCATTGCGCGATTATTAATCGTAACTTTGCCGTCGCCCGGAACTAAGCGCACGCGGGCAACTGAACTTTTGCGGCGACCTGTGCCGTAGTAGCTTACTTGTGCCATATCAATCTCTCCTTAGCGTGTCTCAATTTTAAGTTCTTCGGGCTTTTGCGCGGCGTGCGGGTGTTTATCGTCCGCGAAGACGTGCAACTTTCTAAACAAATCCGCGCCGAGTTTATTTTTGGGCAACATGCCGCGAACAGCGTGTTCAATGACGCGCTCAGGGAATTTTTTCATCCATTCGCCAGCCGTTGCGTACTTGCCGCCGCCGAGATAGCCGGTATGGTGGAAGTAAACTTTTTTGCGGAGTTTCTTGCCGGTGAAAACAGCTTTAGCCGCATTGATGACAATGACATAATCGCCGGTGTCAACGTGCGGAGTGTATATCGGTTTATTTTTGCCGCGCAGAACTTTGGCGACTTCAGCGGCGAGGCGACCGACGGTTTTGCCTTCGGCGTCGACGAGATACCATTTCTTTTCGACTTCGCCCGCCTTTGCCATGAACGTATCTTTCATGAGGATTCCTCCAAAAATTTTTTGATTGGTGGGTGCATATGTCCGGGGCTAATGGAAACACAGGCAAGCCGCCATATAGACGCGATTGTAATAAAAAGTTTCCGAGCTGTCAAGGGTATAAATCGTATCAAAATGGCTACGACGATTGATTTTCCAAGTACTCAATGAAATTATTTAGATACGCGCTGAACTTCGCCGCGCCTTGTATGTTTAAATGCTCGACATCGCAAAAATCTGCATCCGTCATTCCTTGCAACTTCCAGGTGTCAATAAAAATTGCCGATGAATGTTTTCTGCAAGCTTCCCTAACTAGATAATAAAATTCGTCAAGTTTTTGTCGGCTGAAATGCTTTTTGTAACCTTCTGTAGTCGGCGGCAGAAACATTATCGGGCGAATATGATTTTCTTCACACAGCGTCAAATAGTCGTCCAAAATTTTTATGTTTTCGTCGCGTGTTTCGGGATAATTTTTTCTTGTCCACGTGTCAATATTTTCGCGAGCTTCCAAGCGACTTTTGGGCGTCATTGAAAGCACCGTAGTTTTGGCATAAAAGGGATTGTTAATATCGAATGGCATATCGAATGGCTCAAGCGGCATTTGAAACGAAAAATATTCACTGCGGAAAAAATTTCTATAATCTTCAGTGGGCACATAGAAATTGTGTAAGTCTTCAAAAACAATGAAATAGCGCGTCATCAAAAAGCTATTATTGAACGTTCGAGATAAATCGTAGTGAAAAGAATACGGCGCAAGCCCGATAAGCGCGTAACAAAGCTTGCTATGCCCCCCCACATGTTAAAGCGAATTTTGCGGTTTGAAAGTTATAGTATAAATCTTGACTGCTATGCCCGAAATTAAAAAGTTTTCGTCTGAATTGCGTAATGTCCAAACCTTTTTCAGTTAAACTTATTCCCGTAGCGAACATTTCAAATTCCGTTGCGTGCTCTTTATAGTATCGCAAGGCGCGTTCAAGCCAAAAATCAGTATAACTTAAGCAATTTAATGCGACAATTTTATTTTTCGGCACGTCATATTTTTGAACTTCAAGAAAGATAGATTTATCCCAAGCTTGCTCCGAGCAAATAATATAGTCGTAATAAAAATCGCGGACGCATTCTTTCAAGTCGTACATCGGGTGGAGCAATTCATTTGGCAAGCCGATTTTCTCCAAGATTTTTTTAGCTGGCTCGACCTCGTCTACGACAATCCCGCAACATTCGAGTCCGGGATTTAAAATTTGTAGCTTCGCCGCAAGTTGGTCTGTCCACGTCACAAGTAAAATTCTCAAGGCGCAATAACCCCAATCTTAACAAGGTAAGTGTAAATGCCGCCGACTTCGTTTGAATCGGTGACAGCGGCGGCGAGTTTTTTTACAGCGGCGGGCGCGTTCGCCATAACCACGCTTTGCGGAATGTAGGTTAGCATTTCGGTATCATTATAGTTGTCGCCAAAAGCAATCGCCTCGTCGACTGTGTAGCCGTAATGCTTGAGCAAAATTTCAATGCCCGTCGCCTTTGAAACGCTTTTGTCCATAATCTCCAAAAGATACGGCGCAGAGCGGACGACGTTTAGCGCGGGGAATTTTTCGCCGAGAACATTTTCCATTTCCTTGCAAGTCTGCGGCTCGCACATAACCAGAATTTTATTCGGCAAAATATTTTCGCTCAAAAGTTCGTCGAAACGTTTAACTTCAGCCGTCGCGCCGGTTATGTCCATTTCAAATTGAACGCGCTTATCAATCTCCTCGACGAACCAGCGACGCCCTGTGTAATAGTTAATCGTTATATCCTGCCAAGCGCGATTCATTTCCGCCAAAATTTTTGCGGAGTCTTCAGCGGGCATTTTTTTATCGAAAATAATTTCCTCGTCTTCAGTAAGGACAAAACCGCCGCCATAACTCACAACGGGCGTATGCGCCATGCCGAGCGCGTCGGTTATCGGGTAAATCGCTTCGGGCATACGCGCTGACACGAAGACAAAACGCAAGCCCTTATCAATAACGGCTTTAATCGCTTTAACGTGGAGTTCGGGCGGGTGCTTATCGTCCTTGAGAAAAGTCCCGTCAATGTCGGAAAGAATTATTTTTATCATGATTGGCTCCAATCTGGCTCGAATTCTTTAAGGTCAACTTCAATTAATGTGAGTGCCTCATTTCCAGACAACTTTATTGATTCAAGGCGACTCGGCGCGGGTAATTTTTCTCCGTCTTCAAGAAATCCGTATATGTGCAATGATAAACCTTCGCGAGCATATTTAAAAGCTTGCAGAAAATTTGCGCCTTGCGAAACACAGCCGTCAAAGTCAGGAAAGCCAACTCCTACACCGCCCCTACCCTGACTGAATACCGCAGGGTAAGCATATCTCATAAAAATCACGCTCCTTATCTAAATTTTAAACCTGATTGCCTTTCGATACTCCTCAACATATTTCTATCTAAATCTTTCACGGGGTGTTGAATTGTCACAGTCCTTTTTTTACGGCGTATTTAAATTGGTGATGGTCGCCTTTCGTCCTTTTAAGATACCAGCAGTCTGCTTTTAAAGCCGCTATCACTTCGCTTGATGAATAACTTTTCATGATTCAAACATCTTTTTTGGTGAAAACGATTGACGCCAAAATTTTTTCTCTGCGCAGATTGTCGACTTGCCAAAAAAGTTTCGCGTCGGGAGCAATAATACTTCTGATAAAGTTTTTCGCGGGAATATCGTTGCCGCCCGTCACGCGGACAAAAATTTTCTTAGCTTGGCTTAGTTCGTCGGAATCAAGCGCGGGGAATTTAACAGCGTTATTTATCGCCTCAAGAACCGTCGCGCCGTATCCGTAGCCAAATGCCGATCTGCCCAATTTCAACGGCTCTTTTCTATCCGCAGTCATATCAACTAAAATTTTCGCGCCAACAGAAAAAATTTCGTTAGCAACCTCGAAAAGTTCGCCAACCGAAATTTCCCGCTGATAAAGTCGAAAGAGAAAAAATTTCTCGGCGGGAAGTATAAAAGCTGTGTCGACATCGCGCAGACAATTTAGGCAGTATTCAGCATTTTTCTTGCGCTCTACATTTTCAAGCACGAACGGCAAATTAGCAAAAGCTATCGTCTCGGCGTTATTATTTTTGGCAAAAGAAATAATTCGCGGCAAAGCTCCAGTAGCCGCCGTGCCGCCTAAGCCCGCTATAAGGATAACAATTTTTGCGCCTCGCAAATTATTTGAAATGCTTTTATAAATCGTCGGTGCGTCGCGATTAAGAAGAATATTATTCGGCGTCGCACTACTTAGCAAAATATTTTCGTCCTTGCCAACCGAAATGAAATCGACATTTTTATATTTGCCCATAAAATCCGCCGCAATTATTTTCCCGACGGCACGCGCTCCGCCCTCGCCTATGCCGACGATTTTAATTCTATTCGCGTCCATAACTTAAACGCGAATTTCTTCGACGCCCATGTAAGGAATCAATGCCTTTGGAATTTTAACGGAGCCGTCCGCCTGCTGATAATTTTCCAAAATCGCGGCGACAGTGCGCCCGACCGCTATTCCCGAACCGTTGAGCGTGTGAACAAATTCGGGCTTAGCTTTATTATCGCGGCGGAATTTTATATTGGCGCGGCGGGCTTGATAATCAGTGCAGTTGGAGCAGGAAGAAATTTCACGATATTTACCCTGCGCGGGCATCCAAACTTCAATATCGTAAGTTTTGGCGGAAGTGAAACTCATATCGCCCGTGCAAAGCAATACGACATGATAAGGAATTTCCAAAATGCGCAGGACATCTTCGGCGGCGTCAACCATGCTTTCGAGTTCCTGCCAAGATTCTTCGGGCTTAGTGAATTTAATCAACTCGACTTTGTTAAATTGGTGCTGACGAATCAAGCCGCGAGTATCGCGACCAGCCGCGCCCGCCTCTGCTCTAAAACACGCCGTGTAGCAGGAATAATATTCGGGCAAAGTTTCGGCGGATAAAATTTCGTCACGGTGAAAATTCGTCATAGGAACTTCGGCGGTTGGCACGAGATAATAATCCAAACCTTCAAGCTTGAACATATCTTCGGCGAATTTTGGGAGTTGACCGGTACCAATCATGCTATCGCGGTTGACGATATACGGCGCGAGCATTTCTGTATAGCCGTGCTTGTTGGCGTGCAAATCCATCATGAAATTTATACAAGCTCTTTCGAGCCGCGCACCCAGCCCGCGATAAAAGGTAAAGCGTGCGCCGGTAACTTTGCCTGCGCGGTCGAAGTCGAAAATATTAAGCGCGGTGCCAATTTCCCAATGCGCTTTGGGTTCAAAATCGAAACTGCGCGGCGTACCCCATTTGCGGATTTCTGGATTTTGGGTGTCGTCCTTGCCAATGGGAACATCGGCAGCGGGAATGTTTGGAATATGCAAAAGCAAATCGCGCAGATTATTTTCAACGTCGCGCAGTTCTGAATCGAGTTCGGAAATTTTCGCGCCCATTTGGCGGACTTCAGCGGCAATCGCGTCAGTATTTTCGCCCGCCTTTTTCATTGCTCCGATTTTCTTTGAAGTCGCATTGCGCTGACTTTTAAGCTGTTCGGTTTCGCCCAGAATGGCGCGGCGTCTCTGTTCCAACTCGCTGAAGTTGTCCAGGCTCAAATTGTTATTACGATTTTTCAGCATGGTGCGAATTAAATCCAAATTGTCGCGTACAAATTTCATGTCAAGCAAAGTAAATTACCTCCCGAAAATTTTTCCACAGTCTAACAAAAACGCCTTTGTAAATCAAATTTTTTATGGTATAAAATTTGCGGAGGTGTTTTATATGATTGCTGAACGCGGAACAAGGGATAAGCTGGAAAAATATTTTGATTTAAATTGCCCGCTAAAAATAACTTTACAGACCGGCGGCGGTGCGACTTATGATTTTTGTTGCTTTGGCGTCGACGCGGACGAAAAACTTTCCGACGACCGTTATATGATTTTTTATAATCAGCTGTCGTCGCCGAGCGGAGAGATTGTCGGCAATGAAATTTCTTCCGGTATGGAATTTACGCTTCGATTTAACGACTTGCCCGATAAAATTCAAAAGCTCGTGTTTACGTGCTCGATTGACGGCGCGGGCGTTATGAGCGAAATTTCTACACACAAAATTTTAATCGGCGACCAAATTTCAGCGGAATTTAGCGGCGGCGATTTTCAGCAGGAAAAAGCTATCACGTCGCTTGAAATTTATCGGAAAAACGGTTGGCGATTTAATGTCGTGGCACGTGGCTTTAATGGCGGGCTTGACGCGCTGTTGAAATTTTATGGCGGCGAAGAGATAAAAGACGAGACGCCTGCTCCGCCGCCCGAACCTAAAAAAATTTCTCTGGAGAAAAAGATACAAGAGGGCGCGCCGAAATTAATTTCTTTGGTCAAGCCGCTCAAAGTCGAATTGGAGAAGAGAAAACTTTTGGACGTTGTCGCCCGCGTCGCGCTGGTTATGGATATTTCCGGCTCAATGTATGGAAGTTATAGAAATGGCACTGTTCAGGAGATTGTAAATAAAATTTTGCCAATCGCGGTGCAATTCGATGACGACGGCGAGCTTGACTTTTGGTACTTTGGCAATCGTTGCGAGCGTCGCACTTCGGTCAACATGAAAAATTATGAACAAGCCGTTCCGCGTAATTGGGATGACTTAATGACTAAACTCGGCGGCGGCACTGAAGAACTTGTCGTTATGCGCGAAGTTGTTGCCGAATATGAAAATAGCACTTTGCCTGCTTACGTCGTTTTCATAACTGACGGCGGCTTTTCCGACAGGAGCGGGATTAAAAAGTTTTTGACGGACGCGGCATATCTGCCGATTTTCTGGCAATTCGTCGGCGTTGACGGTTCGGGCTACGGACTTCTTGAGGAATTGGACAATATGAATGGGCGTTATGTCGACAACGCAAATTTTTTCGCACTGGACGATTTTAAACACGTCGATAACAAAGAGCTTTACTCGCGGCTTTTGGAAGAATTCCCGTCGTGGCTGAAGGCGATAAAAAATAACGGCGTGCTTGACGGTTCCGCTAAAAAATTGCGCCCGCCGTCGCCGCCCGATAAATCGTTTAGGGATAAAGTCAAAGGGCTTTTCGGTTTCTAAAAAAAATTTTCCTCCGCTTATTACATTGCCCGCCGCCAATTTGATAAAATGGGCAAAACTTTTAACGGAGGAATTTTTTATGGGAGCAAGACGCAAGGCAATTCGAGCAGGACTTTTATTTATCGCGCTGTTGATTATAAGCGGCGTAGTTTTAATGTATCGCGGAAATGATGCGGTCTTCCTTGCGACGCAGAAAAAAGACGGAATCTTGACGGCGGAGCAAATAAAATTGTCGTTCGATTCAGTTGGCGGGCGATTGATTAACGAAGCTGTTCGCGAAGGGCAGGAAGTTTCAGCGGGACAAGTCGTCATGCAAATTGATTCTACGGACACGGACTTAGCGATAAAAAATTGCGGGCGCAAATTGCTCAACTCTACGCGCAGATAAATTCGACGGCGGGAATGTATGCCTGGCGATTGGGACGACGATAATAATTTCTTAGGCATCGAGAATAACTGGAAGTAATGCAGGAAAAATTGCCGCTTTGAAAGAAAATATCGGCAAAGGAGGCGAGCGCAATGAATTATCGACAGATATTGGTAATCGGCGACATGCACGGGAAATTTTCTAAGCTGTTGTCGCTGTTCCATAAGATAGACTTCGACGAGCGGCAGGATTTTTTGATTTTGTTGGGCGACTATATTGACAGAGGCGAAGATAATATGCGCTGTTTTCGTTGGGCAATGGAGATGAGCGAAAAGCCGAACGTCATAGCCCTGCGCGGCAATCATGAACAAATGATGCTATATTATTACGCGCTGGGCGGGACGGAAGGATATATTTGGCTCCCGAACGGCGGCGACAAAACAAAGGCGGAATTTGAAGCGTGGCAGAAGAAAGACCCGACCGCCTTTCAACGCGCTATTAATTTCATAAACGAGCGACCATATTATCACCAAATGTCTATCAACGGCGAAGAATATATTTTTGTTCATGCGGGCTTGAATCCGCGAAAGTCGCTTGAGGAGCAGGAAGAAGAAGACCTGCTTTGGATTCGTGAGAAATTTTATAATGGGTATCGTGGCGCGGCGCATATTATTTGCGGACACACGCCCACGCCGTTTATCAAGCGCGATTGGTATTATCCTATTCGGCTCCCCAACAAGATTACACTAATGGACACCGGCTCTTTCATGAGGTACGGGAAAATTTCTTGCATGGATATTTTGAGCGATAAAATTTGGCAAAGCGATTAAGTTTTTTGCAAAGTCGTTTCGTCAATAAGTTCGCCGTTTGGCAGAAAACATTTCACGGCTAAAATTTTGTCATTCCCTTCTAGCGTCAAATAATTATCAATTTCGGGCTGTGGCGCAACGAATTTATCTAATTTGTGGTCAATCCAAAGCCTATTATAACGAACATTGCCGCTTAAACCTGTTAAAATGTACAAAATTCCGTTATCGTCCGCTTGAAAATTTTTTAAGCGTCCGCGATTGCGATAAGTATGCAAATGCGCCGTAAAAACCGCGTCGACGCCTAATTTTTCAAATTCCGGCATGAAAATTTCCCCAATTTCCGAAAAACCTTCCTTCCGTTCGGGGCGTCCGTTTATTTTGTATTGTAAAACGTCTTTATGGATAAAAATTACTTTCCATTGCTTATCAGTCGATTTTAAATCATTTTCTAGCCATTTCTTTTGAATATCGATAATTTCTCTGCCTAATTCGTCCCATTGACTATCTAAAATCGCAAAATGCGCCTCTCCGCACTCAAAAGAATAAAATCTGCGCTGAAAAACTTCGGATTCGCCATTATCAGGCATCGAAAAGTAATTTAAATAGGCGATAGGCTTACGAACTTTCCAATCTCGCGAATAAGTTTCATGATTGCCCATTACCGGCGCAAACGCCATTTTCGGCATAAAATCTTGAATTTGAGTAAGCCAATCTTCCCATTGCGCATTATCTTCGCCGTTATCGACAATATCTCCGACATTTACAAAAAAATTTGCGTCGGAATTACGTTCAAAGGCATTTTTTGCAACTTTGCCCCACGTCTCGTAACTTCCGCCGCATTGTGAATCGGGAAAAATTATCGCTTTGAAGTTTTTTTCGTCCGGAATTGTCAATTTTTGCCAATCAGTCGCCCTTTCGCCGTCAATAATCCTAAATTCGTTGCCAATTTCAATCTGCGCGGTGTATTGAATAATTTTTTTGCCGTCATCGCTGAAACTGGAATCAATCGCGGGAAAAATCTTCTTAAAATCGCCAATTTTGACCTCGACGGCGGGATTTTTTAAGATTTTATCACTTTGCCACATAATACAGCGCGTTTTGGAAATATTTTTTGTGATAATCTGTCGAAGAAACTTTATCGGCAGATTTTTTTATCTTCGACGCCGCAACCCGCTAAAAATCCCGCAAAACTTACCGCCGCGACCTTTAAAAACGTTCGTCGGTTCATATTGTGTGCTCCATTAGCAATTTAAACGCTTCGTCCGCCGCTTGGAATTTTATTTCGGAACGCGAGCCTTTGAAGTGAAATTCGCGGACTTCAGAAAGATTTTCGCCCGCAATAGCTATAAAAACCGTGCCGACAGCTTTATTTTCGCTCGTCGAAGGTCCCGCAACGCCCGTTGTACTTATTCCGAACGTCGTTTTTAATATTTCGCGAACATTTTTAGCCATTTCAAGCGCAGTTTGACTACTTACCGCGCCAAATTCGTCCAAAGTCGTAACTTTTAGGACGGATTTTTTAATTTCATTGGTGTAGGCGACGATTCCGCCCTTAAAATAGTTCGACGCGCCCGCAAAATCGGTTAAACGGCTCGCAACTAGCCCGCCAGTACAACTTTCCGCCGTAGAAATCGTGAAATTCTCCATTTAATCAATCCTTTCTGCCGCAATGTCATAAACAAAGCCCGCCAAAACTTTTACGCGAATAATATCGCCCTCCTTGCTCCGACCGTCGTTTTCTATATAAACTAAGCCGTCAACTTCGGGCGCGTCGCGATATGAACGCCCTGCGACCACTTCCGGAACCTCTTCATCGCGATTTTCTACCAAAATTTCAAGCTCGCGACCCTCTAAAGCCTCGTTTAGCTCCTGCGAAATCAAACTTTGTATGCTCATCAGCTCGTGATAGCGTTCTTGCATGACTTCTTCCGATATTTGCTCCGGAAAATCGTATGCGGCGGTATCTTCTTCCCGCGAATACGTAAAAATCCCGACTTTATCGAGCCTTTGCACCTGTAAAAACTCTTTCAGCTCGGAAAAATCCTCTTCCGTCTCGCCCGGAAAGCCCACGATAAAAGTTGAGCGAATTACAACGTTTGGAATGCGTTCGCGCAATTTTTTAAGCAAAATTTCTATCGATGCGCGATTATCGGGGCGATTCATGCGTTTTAATATCTTATTTGAGGCGTGTTGAAGCGGTAAATCGACATAATTACAAATTTTCGGCTCGGAAGCGATTAAATCAATCAATTCGTCGGAAAATCTGCGCGGATAAGCGTATAAAATCCTAATCCAGTGAATTTTTTCGACCTTAACGAGTTCGCGAAGGAGTTCGACAAGTTTTGGCTTGCCGTAAATGTCAATTCCGTAAGCGGTCGTATCTTGCGCGATTAAATTTATTTCTTTGACGCCTTGCGCGGCTAAATTTTCGACTTCAGCGCGAATATCTTCGATTTTTCTTGAAATTTGCCGCCCGCGAATCAGCGGAATTGAACAAAACGAACATTTATTATTACAACCCTCCGAAATTTTAACATAAGCGGTATAATCGGGCGTTGTGCGGATTCTGGGCGACTTTGAATTGTAAATAATGCTTTTTTCGCCGATAAAAATAGCTTTTCGCCCCGATAAAGCCTCTTCAATCGCCTCCATAATCCGATTCCATGCGCCGGTACCAATAATCGCGTCAACTTCGGGCATTTCGTCCAAAAGATTCGATTTATAAAGCTGACCGAGACAACCGGCGACAATTAAAGCGCGACATTTACCGTTTTTGTAGTCGGCAAGATTTAAAATCGTGGTGATTGATTCTTCTTTGGCGGAAAGTATGAACGCGCAAGTATTTACAATTAAAATATCGGCATCGGACGGATTAGAAGTCAATTCGATGCCGTTTTTCTGCATAATTCCGAGCATTACCTCAGTATCAACCAAATTTTTCGCACAACCTAAGCTCACAAAGCCTGCTTTCAAAATAAATTCCCCCTTATTTTAATCGAACGTCATTTATCCACCGAAATAAAAATTCTTGCCGCTGTTTATCAGAAAAATGCGCCTGATTGTCAAAAAGCAACAAATTTTTCCCTGCAAATGACTTATAAGCGAGCGTTTGCGGGTTTGTCGGGATAAAATAAAAGCCATTAGTCTGCAAATAAAGTTGCGCTTCGTCACCAAGCAACCAGTCGGCAAATTTCGCGGCAACTTGATTTTTCGCGTAATCTTTCGTTGTAATTCCAATGCCAGTCAGCAAATAACTGGTGCCGTCAGCGGGATAAATTATTTTTAGCGGGTAACCGTTCTGCAAATAGCGCAAAGTTTCGCTTTCGACCGCAACGGAAATATCAACTTCGCCCATACCGGCTTGTCGAACCGGATTTGATAAATATTTTGCGTACTGAATAACTTTAGGGTGAATGCCGCTTAAAATTTCGTAAGTTTTAGCGTCGCCGAAGTTGCCGATAAGCTGCAACATGAGGTTTGCAGACGCATCAGCCGCGATAAAATCAGTTATCCCGACGCGCATATTCTTAGCACGCGATAATTTTTCCCACGTGTCCGGAATTTCGACGGTTGAGCGCAGAAAATCTTTGTTCGCGCAAAAAATTATCGGGTCGTACCAAATTCCAATCCACCTGTCGTGCGCGTCTTTGAATTTATAGCGGATAGCGTCGTTAGTTTCTGAAGTGTAAGGCGTTAGCAAATTAAAATTCGCCGCCTCCTGCAAAATTTTGCTGTCAGCAAGGACAATATCGACTGTGCGGACGACAGTTGGGTCGGAAACGGCGTCATTTTTAATTTCCTGCAAAATATCCTGCGAATTTATCGGAATAAAGTTAATTCGCACGTGATTTTCTCGCTCGTACACGTCAGCCAAGACAGAAACGATTTCAGTAGGCAAAGTTGTATAAGCTGTCAGCTCGGCAGTCGGCAAGCCCGAAGTTTTTTTATCGGCGTCGACCGGAAAGATAAAACCGGCGACAGCCGCCAAAATTATCATGAATGCCGTTAATATGAAGACTGTATAGCGTCGCATTTCCAGAATCCTCCGCAATTTTTTAGGCATTATATAAAATTTCGCGTGCCTTTACAAGAAAATTATTAGTTGATTGAAATTGCGTTGCGTGATAAAATTTTTTGTAAGGAGGATTGGAGATGAAACTTGATACGCTGGCGCAGAGGCATAAATTGATTAATGACCTGGTTAAAAAGGGCTTTGAGTTTGAAGAAAGTTTGATTCACGCAGAAAATAGCGGCGACGATTGGGGCGGCGCGATGAGTACCGTTGAAAATTTGGTGACGATTGAGGAAATGATTCGCACGGAAGAAATTTTTTTGGTCACCTATGGCGAAATGGATAATGTTCGCACGCGAAATTTCGACGAAAAGGAAATTTATCTCAGCATGGTCGACGACGCGCTTATTTATTTTGTCGATACGATACTTTTGCGCAGGATTGAATTCGCTTTTGACCACTTAAACGGCTGGAATTTCGTTTCTGATGGCGGAAAGAAATTTCAGAAGACTTTTTGCAAGAAACTCGACGCGCTCAGGAAAAAATATCAAGACATTTACGACCTTTAAGAGGATTTTGCTATGAAACTTGAAACTCTCGACCAAAGATTTGACCTTGTCAAGGAAATGATTGACGAAGGCTTTGCATTTCAAGAAAGCGTCGCGGATTTGGAAGACGATAACGATTGGGCTGGCGCAATGGTTACTGTTGAAAATTTAGCGGCGGTTGAGGATATGATTTGCACGGAAGAAATTTTTATGGACACGTTTAACGACATGGGGCACGTCCGGACGAGCAATCGCGACGAGCAGGAAGAATTTATAGGAATTTTTATGTATGAAGGGCTGAATTCTTTTAATGAGGAAGTACTTTTGCCGCGATTGAGGCATACGCTAGAAGTTTTGGAGAATTGGGGCTTTAGAACTGAAGACGGCGTTAAATTTAAGGATAATTTCTGCGAAAAGCTTAACGCACTGATAAAAAAGTACGACGGGCTTTACGATATTTAAATTTAGGAGTTGATAATTTTGTTTAAAGGCAACAGAGTAGTAGTAACGGGTTTAGGGGCGGTTACGCCGATAGGAATTGGCAAAGAAAATTTCTGGAACGCGCTAATTGCTGGGAAAAATGGAATAGGGAAGATAACGCGCTTTGACGTGACGGGATACACGGCTCAAATTGCTGGCGAAGTTCTTGATTTCGATCCCGTGCAATTTATCGACAAAAAAGAGCTTAAACGCATGGACAGATACACGCATTTTGCGTTAGCGGCGACGAAATTGGCGATTGAGGACGCAAAACTTGACGTTAAGACGATTGACGGCGACCGCGCAGGCGTTTTTATCGGTTCTGGGATTGGCGGCATGGAAACTTTGCATAATCAGTACGAAAAATTGTTTACGAAGGGCGCGAGCCGAATTAGTCCGTTTTTTATCCCGATGATGATAGCAAATATGGCGGCTGGCAATGTCGCGATAGCATTTGGCTTGCGCGGGGCGTGTGAATGCATAGTGACGGCTTGCGCGTCGGGCACAAATGCCATTGGCGACGCATTTAGGACGATTGAGCGCGGCGAAGCAGATATAATGTTCGCTGGCGGCAGTGAAGCGGCGATTTCTCCGGCTGGCGTGTCTGGATTTGCGGCGATGAAGGCACTTTGCGCCGATCACAACGACGATCCGGCGCATGCGTCGCGACCTTTTGATAAAAATCGCAGTGGTTTTGTCATGGGCGAGGGCGCAGGAATCATTTTGCTGGAGAGTTTGGAGCATGCAAAGGCTCGCGACGCGCACATTTACGCAGAAATTGTCGGCTACGGCAGAAATGACGACGCTTATCACATAACGACGCCCGCGCCAGGCGGAATTACTCAAGGAAAGTGCATGAAATTGGCGATTGACGACGCGGAATTGAATCCGGAGGAAATTGACTACATAAATGCGCATGGAACGTCGACGCAATTCAATGACAAGGGCGAAACCGAAGCGATTAAGCAAATTTTCGGCGAATACGCCTATAAAATCCCGATTTCGTCGACAAAATCAATGACAGGGCACATGTTAGGCGCGGCAGGTGGCGTTGAGGCGATTGCGTCGATTTTATCGATAGAAAATAACATTGTGCACCCGACGATTAACTACGAAACGCCCGACGAAGGGCTTGATTTAAATTACGTCCCGAACGTAGCGCAAAAACACGAAGTCAACGCGGCAATTTCCAATTCTTTTGGATTTGGCGGGCATAATGCTTGCGTGGTGTTCAAGAGGTTTAAAGATTGATGAACAGGGCAGTATTTTTTGACCGCGACGGCGTTTTAAATGAGGAAGTTGGCTATTTATGGGAGATTGAGCGGTTCAAATGGACTGACGGAGCACGCGAGGCGATAAAACTTTGCAACGAGCGCGGATTTTTAGCTGTAGTGGTGACGAATCAGGGCGGAATAGCGAAAAATTTATACACGGCGCGAGATGTTGAAGCTTTGCATAGTTTCATGCAGGAAAAATTGTCAGAAATCGGCGCGCACATTGACGCATTTTATTATTGTCCGCACCACATTGACGGCACGATAAAAGAATTAAGCGTAGAATGCGAATGCCGCAAGCCGAAGCCGGGTTTGATACTAAAAGCGTGCGAGGAGTTAAAAATTGAGCCTGCGCGGTCGATAATGTTCGGCGACAAGGAACGCGACATGGGCGCGGCGCGAGCGGCGGGACTTCGGGCGGGAATTTTATTTACTGGCGGCAATTTGCTTGAAGTCGTCAAAGCGGAGCTAGAAAAATTGTGATAAATTGTTCCCGTGTCGAGTGATGCGGGAATTTTTTATGGGGTGATAGCATGATTGAGCGAATTTTTTTGATTGTATTGGACAGCGTGGGCATTGGCGGCGCGATTGACGCTAAAAATTTCGGCGACGACAATCCGAACACGCTAAAAAGTATTTCTGCGTCGAAAAATTTTAATACGCCTAATCTTAAACGGCTTGGCATGTTTAATATTGACGGAATAAATTTTTATAGTCGCGAAGAAAAGCCGCGTGGTTCATTTGCGCGAGTTTGCGAGGCGTCTGCGGGCAAAGATACGACGATAGGGCATTGGGAGATAGCCGGAATAATTTCCGAGCGACCTTTACCGACTTATCCGGACGGATTTCCGCCAAAAATTATCGCCGAGCTTGAAAAAAGTTTTGGGCGGCAGATTTTATGCAACAAGCCGTATTCGGGCACGAAAGTTATCCACGATTACGGGCGCGAGCATATTGAAACGGGAAAATTAATCGTATACACGTCGGCGGACAGTGTTTTACAGATTGCGGCGCATGAAAAAGTTATTCCGGTCGAGGAACTTTACAAATATTGCAGGATAGCGCGAAAAATTTCCGATGTTGGCAGGATAATAGCGCGACCGTTTATCGGGGAGTATCCGAACTACGAACGGACGCCGCGCAGGCATGATTTTTCGTTAAAGCCGCCCGTTGCGACGATTTTAGACGCTTTGCAAGAAAAAAATCTTGCTACGATAGGCGTTGGCAAGATTTACGATATTTTTGCGGGGCAAGGCGTGAGTAAATCGCTCGGCGTCAACGAAAACAATTCTGACGGCATGAAAAAGACGATAAAACTTTTGGCGGAAGATTTTCGCGGGCTATGCTTTGTGAATTTGGTTGATTTCGACATGAAGTTTGGACATCGGCGCGACGTTGAGGGCTATGCGGGTGCGATGACGACATTTGACGCGGAGCTTAGCGAATTTTTAGCTAAAATGCGGGCTGATGATTTGCTGATGATAACGGCGGATCATGGTTGCGACCCCGCCGCGCAGGGCACCGACCACACGCGCGAAAATGTTCCGCTGATAATTTACGGCGAAAAAATTCGTGGCGGCGTTAATTTAGGCACGCTGAACACTTTCGCGGACATTGCGGCGACGATTGCCGAAATTTTTTCTGTAGAATTCAATACGCAGGGCAAAAGTTTTTATCAGGAGCTGATTTAAATGTTTATAGACACGCATTGCCACCTTGAGGACGAAAATTTTTCCGCCGACCGCGCAGAAGTTATAGAGCGGGCGAAAATTGCGGGCGTCGGACGGATTATAAATTTTGGGAGCACGTTAGCGAGTTCGATAGCGATTGTGGAGCTTGCGAAGAATTTTCCGGAACTTTATGGCGGCGTTGGTATTCATCCGGAAGAAATTGACGATTTCGACGAAAAAACTTGCGCGACGCTTGCCGAACTTGCCGCCGATAAAAAAATTGTGGCTATTGGCGAGATTGGCTTAGATTATCACTGGGAAAAGGATTCAGAGCGGCGACTGATTCAGCAGAAAATCTTTATTGAGCAGTTAGACCTTGCGCGGCAGTTAAATTTACCGGTATGCATTCACGACCGCGATGCGCACGGCGACACGCTGAAAATTTTGCAGGCGGAGGGCAAAAATCTGCGCGGAGTGTTGCATTGTTATTCGGGAAGTTTAGAAATGGCGCGGGAAGTTTGGAAGCTCGGCTATTTTATCGGCGTCGACGGTCCTTTGACGTTTAAAAACTCGGCGAAGTTGCCCGAAGTCGTCAAAGCCACGCCGCGTGACATGATTTTAATTGAAACTGACGCGCCATACCTTGCGCCGGTGCCTTATCGCGGCAAAAGAAACGAGCCGACTTACGTCGTTGAGGTCGCAAAAAAATTAGCGGCGTTTCGCGGCGAAACTCTGAAAGAAGTCGCCAACTATACAACCGCCAACGCGATTAATCTTTATAAACTTAATGTGTAATGCCGTTTAAAATTTTCACAAGATAAACTGCGACAGGTCTTTATTCTTCGCGATTTCCTTAAGTTTTTCGTCGACGTAAGCCGCGTCGATTATAACTTCGGTCTTGCCGTCCTTGACCATGTCGGGAGCCTCGAACGAAATTTGCTCCAACAATTTTTCAAGCAACGTATGCAAACGCCGTGCGCCAATATCTTCCGATTGCTCGTTGACGTGTTCGGCAAGCTCGGCAATATGTTCTATCGCGTCTGCTTGAAAATCTAACGAAAGTCCTTCCGTCTGCAAAAGGGCTTTGTACTGTTTAAGCAATGCGTTTTGCGGTTCGGTTAAAATTTTCTCGAAGTCCGCTTTAAGCAGTGATTTCAGCTCGACGCGAATTGGAAAACGCCCTTGCAATTCGGGGATAAGGTCGGAAGGCTTCGCCGTATGGAACGCGCCCGCCGCGATAAACAAAATGTAATCGGTTTTGACAGGTCCATATTTTGTCATAACTGTTGAGCCTTCGACAATCGGCAAAATATCACGCTGAACGCCTTCACGGCTGACATCGGGACCGGAACTTGAGCCTTTAACGGCGACTTTGTCAATTTCGTCAAGGAAGACAATCCCGCTACGTTCGGCAAGCTCAACGGCAGTTTCGGAGACTTCCTCCATATCGATAAGCTTTTCCGCCTCTTCCTGCTCCAAAATTTTCCGCGCAGTGGCAATCGTGACTTTGCGCTTACGCATACGTTTAGGCATAAGACTGCTTACCATGTCTTGAAGATTATCGCCCATTCCCTCAAGGCTTGAGCCGGAGAACATTCCGACCATTGGCTTTGCGTGGTCAGCAACTTCAAGCTCAATAATTTGCTCTTCCATTTTGCCCGCTAACAATCTTTTGCGAATGAACTCGCGCCCGTGTTTTTTAGCGGTGCTTTCTTCTTCCTCGACCGGCGTCGCGTCAACTTCAGCATTGCCGAAAAGTTTTCCGAGCGGATTTTGTGAGCGTTTCGGCTCTGGAACTAATACGTCAAGCAGTCGCTCAATCGCATTGGCGGCGGCTTTTTCTTTTACTTCGTCGGTACGTTGTTTACGAACCATGCGGACTGCTGTTTGAACTAAATCGCGGATAATCGATTCGACATCGCGCCCGACGTATCCGACTTCCGTAAATTTTGTCGCCTCGACTTTGATAAACGGAGCCTTAACGAGACGCGCAAGGCGGCGAGCAATTTCAGTTTTGCCGACGCCCGTTGAACCAATCATCAGAATATTTTTCGGGATAACGTCATCGCGCATTTCTTCGGGCAATTTGTGACTGCGCCAGCGATTTCTAAGCGCGATTGCCACAGACTTTTTCGCCTCGTCCTGTCCGACAATATATTTATCCAACTCCGCAACAATCTCGCGGGGCGTCTGGTCGTTTATGCCGAGTTCTTGAGTTATCTTTTTCTTTTCCTTTGCCATTAAATATATCCTCCTCAGTTGAGTTCTTCCACAATGATATTTTGGTTGGTGAAGACGCAAATATCAGCCGCTATTGACAGTGATTCCTTTGCAATGTCGGTTGCTATCATATCGGTATGAGCGATTAAGGCTCGCGCCGCCGCCAAAGCGTAAAAGCCGCCCGAACCGATTGCCGCAACGTCGCCATCAGGCTCTATGACTTCGCCGTTGCCGGATAAAAGCAAAATCGTATCCTTATCAGCAACCAACAGCAAAGCTTCCAAGCGACGCAAAATTTTATCGGTGCGCCAATCTTTAGCAAGCGCGACCGCCGCCCGCATTAAATGCCCGTGTGTTGATTCGAGTTTCTCCTCAAATTTTTCAAACAGCGTGAAGGCGTCGGCGACTGAACCCGCGAACCCCGCAATAATTTTGTCGTGATAAAGGCGGCGAACTTTCTTAGCCGTCGATTTCATGACAGTTGAATTGCCGAAGGTAACTTGCCCGTCGCCCGCAATCGCAACTTTTCCATTCCTTTTCACAGCTACTATCGTCGTTGCGTGAAATTCCATTTATATCAACTCCTGTTCAATTTTTCTATATCAGTTAAAGCGCGTTCTGCAAGCTTTTCCTTGCGGAATTTTTTAGGCGTCTTAGATTCAAGCGGCGGCAACAGTCCGAATGTTATATTCATTGGCTGAAAATTTTTCGCAACTGCGCTTGTTATGTAATGCGCTAAGGCTCCGTGACAAGTCGTCGGCGGGAAAATTATCGGTTCTAAATTTTTAGCAAGTCGCGCCGCGTTGACGCCCGCCATTAGTCCTGCCGCCGCTGACTCAACATAACCTTCGACGCCCGTAATTTGTCCCGCGAAAAATATTTCCGGCGAACTTTTAAGCTGGAATGTCGGCAGTAAAACTTTTGGCGAATTAATGTAGGTGTTCCTGTGCATAACGCCATAGCGCACGAACTCTGCCGCCTCAAGTCCGGGAATCATTTTGAAAACGCGCTTTTGTTCGCCCCAAGTCAAATGCGTTTGAAAGCCGACAAGATTATAAAGCGTCGCCTCGCGATTGTCCTGGCGAAGTTGTACAACGGCATAAGGAGTTTTGCCGGTGCGCGGGTCGATTAAGCCAACCGGCTTTAAATTTCCAAAGCGCATAGTATCTTCGCCGCGAGCTGCTAAAACTTCGACGGGTAAACAACCTTCAAAGAAAATTTCCTGCTCGAAATCGTGCGGCTTAGTCTTTTCGGCGGCGATAAGTTCTGCGCGAAAGTTCAAATATTCTTCGCGGGTCATAGGGCAATTTATATAAGAATCGTCCGCGCCCTTGTCGTAGCGGGAAGCTTTGAAGGCTTTATCAAAATCGATTGAATCAAACGTGACGATAGGAGCCGCCGCGTCATAGAAATAAAAATCGTCGCCGCCGGTGAGCCGCTTAATTTCGTCGGCAAGTGCGCCCGCCGTCAAAGGTCCGCTCGCGATAATTATAATGCCGTCCAAAGCGTCAAGGCTTGTAACTTCTTCTTCGACGACGTTAGCGACGGATTTAATTTTTGCAGTGATAAATTTTCCGAACTCTTCGCGGTCTACAGCCAACGCACCGCCCGCAGGAATTTTAGTTGAATCAGCCGCCGCCATTATTACAGAATCGAGACGGCGCATTTCCTCTTTTAGAACACCGACAGCATTTGACAAGCTTGCCGCCCGAAGTGAATTACTGCAGACAAGCTCGGCGAAATTAGCGGTTTTATGCGCGGGCGTTTTTTTAGTCGGGCGCATTTCGTGCAAGACGACTTCGACGCCATGTTTAGCGACTTGCCAAGCCGCCTCTGAGCCGGCAAGCCCCGCGCCGATTATGTGAATTTTTTTCAAAACTTTGCCCCCAAATTTATTACAAATTGTTCAGGCGCGGCGATTTCGTCCGAACTTTGAAACGTTGCAATGCGCTCAATGTTTGGTTACTTTTTAAAAGTAACCCGCGCAGATTTTTTAGGCTTAGTAACTTTTTCCGCCGCCTTAGCTGCTAATTTCTCCTTGCGTTCCCTGCGAAGTTCGGCACGGTGTTTTATTTCCGCCAAAATTTTATTCATGGGGTGATTTGCCCGCGACGAACAATTTTCATTGCCGCAATAATACATCGGCGCACGGTCTTTGAACTTGTGAGCAAACATCGTCGCCCCGCAGACTTTGCAAGTTAAATTTTGCGGCTCGTCCCAAGTCGCGAAGTCGCATTGCGGAGAATTTTCGCAACAGTAAAAAATTCGCCCGCGATTAAGTGAACGCTTTGCCAATCGCCCGCCGCATTTCGGACATTTTTTATCGAGATATTCAAGTAGCGGCTTAGTGTTCTTGCACTCCGGATAGCCCGAACACGCTAAAAACGTTCCGTAACGTCCGTGCCGAATTAACATTTTCCGTCCGCACTTCTCGCAAACTTCTTCAGACTCTTCAACAGGCTCGCTTTGCGGCGCGGCATTTTCTCCTAAAGACGCCATAGCCTCATCAAATTTCGCGTTGAACTTCGCGCAGTAATTTTCTATAACGGAAATTTTTCTCGCCTTGCCCGTTGCGACTTCGCTAACCTGCGCGGTGACTTCGTTATAAGTTTCGGCACTGAAAATTTCGTCACCAAAAATTTTAATCGCGTCAAGTACCCGTTCGCCCAAAGCTGTAACTTTATAAGTTGAATTTTCCGCCGTGATATATTTGCGCTTGATAAGGCTAGCAATACCGACCGAATAAAAATCAGCCCAATCAATTCCTAGCGCGTCAAATTTCGCCATTAGAGCCGCGTCGTTAATTACTCCGTTAAGTTCATAGCTAGCAGGGATTTTCCCGCTCGTGAGCCGCGAATAAATTAGCTCGTAAAGTTTGAATTGATAGTCGCTCAAATATTCCTGAACTGCGGCTGGCTCGCGGCGTTCGCTCGTTAAGGAAATTTCGCCGCCATGAGGATAAGTTATCAAGCCGCCACAGCCTGCCGCCTCAAAATTAATTCCTTCGTAAAGTTGCTCGGCAAGTATCCTCGTCCGTGCTACCGAAAAATTTAATTCCTTCACCGCAAGTTCTTGCAACGTTGCCTCTGTCAAAACATTTCTGATTGTTAAAATTTTTTCGCTTGACGGCTCGGCGATTAGTTTCAAGAGCATTGCACGGAACCGCCCGACTTTTACGCCACGCCAAATTTTTCGCGAAAGATATTCCCCGACTTTGTGGCTGACATATTTATCAATCAGCTGTTTTGTTTGAAAGGCGTCCGCCAAATTATTATCAATCGGTCGCGCCGCCTCGAATGCCGCTTTGTAATTTTCCCGCGTCAACTCCTCAAGCCAAATTCGGCAATGCGATTTCGGATTAACCCCGAAAAGTTCGCAATACTGCCGCGCTAAAAATTCCCCTTGCGCGTCGGGATTAGTTGCGAAAAAAATTCTCCGTGCGTTCAGCGTTTCGCGCTTTAGGTCGGCAAGTAACGTTCCCTTTCCGCGCACCGTGATATAATCCGGCTGGTAATTGTCGTCAACTCCAATTCGGCTTTTGGGCAAATCCTTTAAGAATCCGTCCGTTGCCATTACTGAATACGGTCTCCCGACAAATTTTCTTAGCGTCCGTGCTTTCGCCGTGCTCTCAACGAGTATCACTGACTTTAAAGTTTTTTCTGCCACCGCTTCAACCTCCTACCTTGCGTTTATATCGTCCAGCGTCTTCATTGACGCAACCTTTCATTTCAAGTTCAAGCATTATTCCGGGCAATTCATTTGGATTAACTTCTTCTATTTGCTCTAAAATGCCTTCGTCGGTTATAAAATTGTCGAATGGGATTATTTCCAAAACTTTTGCTGCGACGCCTTCGACTTTAGCCGCCTTGACGATTTTATTTTTAGGCTCAATCTTTTTATATCGCCCGTTCTTTTCAACAACGCATTTTTTCTGCTCAAGCTCTATCATAATATTCGGCAATTCATTCGGATTTATTTCGTCAATCCGCTCCAAAATTTCATCGTCGGTTATAAATTTGTCGGAAGGAATTATATCTAAAACTTTCGCCGCAATGCCTTCAACTTTAGCCGTTTTGATAATGGACGCGGCTTTTTTTATTTTGTATTCGTCAAGAACGTCCTGCGCATTTTTAATCAACGTCGCGCCGGCGCGAATCAAATCGTTGCAACCAATACTTTTTTCTGAATAAATCTGTCCGGGAATAGCAAAAACATCTCTATCATAACCAAGAGCTAAATCGCTCGTTATAAGTGCGCCGCTTTTCTTGCCGGCTTCCACGACGATAATTCCTCTGCAAAGCCCCGCGATAATTCTATTGCGCGGAGGAAAAGTTCCTTGATTTGGCGGAAGTTGCGGAGGAAATTCGCTAAGGACAACGCCCCGCTCAATCATCTGCTCGAAAAATTTTTTCTTCCCGCTACGAAAAGCAATCTCTATTCCGCAACCCAAAACTGCGACAGTTCTACCCGTTTTCAATGCTCCGCGATGAGCGAAAGTATCAATGCCGCGAGCCGCGCCGCTGACGACCGTTAAGCCCGCCGCCGCAAGCTCTTCGCCCAACTCTAACGCGACGTTCTGCCCGTATTGCGTATTTTCTCGCGAACCAACAATCCCAATCCTTTCGGCGCGTGGCTCCAATTTCCCGCGATAATAGAAAAACATTGGCGACGTATCCTTATTTAGCTCTTTAAGAATTGGCGGATAATCTTCGTCGTAAAACGAACACAAATTGAACTCGTGCCGCTCGCAATATTTAATGAGCTTTTCGGGCGCATTTGGGTGCTTGCCGCGAAATTCTATAAAAGCATTGAGCGGTTTAGGCTGAACGCCCGCATGAATCAAATCATCAATATCAGCCGACCACGCCTCTTTAGCACTGCCGCAAAAATCAACAAGCTTTTTGATGCTCCGGTTGCCGAAACCCTCTGCGCCGCCCATTGCCGCCATATAATATTTTTCCATTCCCAATCCCTAATTCCTAATTGCTTTTACGCGCCGTATAATACCACAAAATATTTTTCCTGCAAATTTTTAGACGCTAAGTGACAAAAAATTTTTCGCGTGATATACTTGCAAAAATTTTTCGGAGGAGTTTATGTTGCAAAAATATCTTTACTTTCAGCCGCAATACGTCAACGAATTTGTCTGCGACTCGTCCAAATGTAATAATAATTGTTGCGAGCGCGGTTGGAATATCGACGTTGACGAAGCGACTTATAAAAAATATTTGCAAGTTGCGCCCGCCATTGCCCAGCACTTTAAATTCAACGAGCAGAAAGGAAAATATTTGCTAATAAAACACCCTTGCCCGTTCCTTACGGATAAAAAATTATGTCGATTGCAACTCGAACACGGCGAAGATTTTTTATCGCTGACTTGCAAAAGTTATCCCCGCGTGACAACTCACTTTGGAAAATTTTTTGAACGCTCACTAGCTTTAAGTTGTCCGGTAGCGGCGGAGAAAATTTTATTTCAAGCCGAGCCGATGAAGTTTGAACTTGTCGAAGTGTCGGAAAAAATTCACGGCGGCAAAAGAACTTTAGTAAATCCCGTACACCTAGACGAAAAAATTTTGGCGCATGTAATAGACATTCAAGCCGCGATGATTTCAATTTTGCAGGAACGCACGCTTTCAATCGACCAAAGATTAATTATGCTCGGATTTTTCCTAGACCGGCTCGACGAAATTTCTTCAGCTGAAATTTTCGACGACGATGCTTTGATAAAATTAACTTCGGCTTATGAGTCGAAAAAATTTTTATCGGAGCAAGTGCCGCGTATGATTCAAAGTATTTCCTTCGACGCGAAAAATTTTTCCACAATGATGGCTGAACTCTCAGATGAAATTTACGACGAAGGAAAATTTACGGAAGCTGTAACCAAAATCGCGGCGAATTACGAAAAGCTAAGCCACTTCAGAAAAAATTTTCTTGATGAGCACGCGACTTTCCTTGAAAATTTCCTTGTCAATGAACTTTTCCTGAACTGTTACCCGTGGCGATACGAAGGGCAAATTATAAAAAATTTTGGCGTCTTCATTATAAAGTATAAAATTTTTGAGATTACGCTTCTTTTAGCGGTCATGAAAAATCCAGTTGACAAGGACAATTTAATTTCACTAACAAATTGGTTCACGACGCAATTTAATCACGTCGAAATAAATCATCGGCGAATTTTTGACTACTTAAAAGATAAGAACGACGCATTCGATTTAATGGAAAGTTTACTTAAGGGGGATTGAAATGATAACGCCGGAACTTTTAGCGCGGATAAACGAATTGGCAAGAAAGAAACGCACGGTCGGCTTGACGGCGGAAGAATTAGCCGAGCAAAAAGAACTTTACAAAATATATTTAGCAGCAATACGCGGGCAAGTGACGAACTTGCTTGAGAGCATAGAAATTGTTGACGTGGAGGTAAAAAAATGAAGGTCGGATTTATTGGCGGCGGCGCACTTGCTGAATCAATCGTGCGCGGCATTAGCGGAAAAATTTCTGCGCCTGAAGATATTTTCATTTCGGAGATAAGAGCGGCGCGTTGCGAAGAACTTTCTACGCGCTATGGCGTCAACGCCGCAACGGACGCAAATTTTCTTGACAAGGTTGACTTGCTGATTATCGCGGTCAAGCCTAAAGACGCTATGGAAACTTTCGCCGCGTTGCAAAATAAAATCCCCGTGTCGACTTTGATAACTTACACAGTAGCGGGCTTGAAACTTGCAAGCGTCGAAAAATTTTTCCCTGAAAATAAAATCGTTCGGATTATGCCTAACGTCGCGGTTTCAATCGGCGAGAGCATGACGGCTTACACGCTAAATAAAAATGCCGTTCGTGACGGCGAAACGATTAAAAATTTCTGGTCGACATTGGGACGCACTGTTGAAGTTGAAGAAAAATTAATGGACGCGGTAACGGGCTTGAGCGGTTCGGGTCCGGCTTATGCGTTCTTGATGATTGACGCACTTTCTGACGGCGGCGTTGCGGCGGGACTTTCGCGAGCAATGGCGATTGAACTTGCCGCACAAACACTTTTGGGCGCGGCGAAAATGGTTTTGCAATCGGGCGAACACCCCGACATTTTGCGCGACAAAGTCACAAGCCCTGCAGGCACGACGATTGAAGGCGTCAGAGTTATGGAGCGCGGCGGCGTGCGTAGCTCACTGATTGAAGCCGTGCTTGCGGCGACGGAAAAATCCAAATCGCTTTGAAAGGAGTTTTTAGCATGGATAACGACGAACGTCTTCCCTTTGAGGAATCATTAGCGCAAGCTTTTAGGGAAATCAAACTTATGGAAGCGGGCTTGATTCCCAAACAAACTTGGGATGAATTTTTAGCCGAAATGGAAGAGGAGGAAAGGCAGGAGAAACTTAATGGAAATTATTCTGACGCGGCAATTCAAGGAGGACGTTAAATTTTATAAGCGTCGAAAAAAATATTTAAAGATTGAATCAGATATTAAGCCTGCCGTTGAGGAAATTAAGATAGGGAATTTTATTGGTGATAAACTCGAAGGTCTTTCCATTCCCGCGAACACGGCGGTTTATAAAGTCCGCCTGCCGAATTCTTCAATCAATGTCGGTAAATCCGGCGGCTTTCGTCTTTTGTATTACGTTGCGATAGCTGACAAAATTTATCTCGCGAAAATCTACTCAAAGAAAGATGACAACCGCATTCCGAGCGACGCGCAAATTGTCGAGCTGATTAATAATCTTCTTTAGAAAATCGGAGTGTCTCAAATGAAAGCTTCACATTCTCCCATGAAAAATTTTTCGCAAAAGGGGCAAGGCTTACTAGAATACGCTTTATTATTCGGATTTGTTGTCGCAGTATTTCTTGTTGGCTTTTCTGAAGGCGGGTTCGATGATTCTGTCGGAAATTTATTCGGTAGTTCTGGCGATTCGGTAGCGAGCGTAGGAGCTAATAACAGCAAGAGTAGCGGCTCAAATTCTGGCGCGAGTTCCGGTTCAAATTCTGGCGCGAGTTCCGGTTCAAATTCTGGCGCAAGTTCCGGCTCAAATTCGGGCGCAAATTCCGGTTCAAATTCGGGCGCGAGTTCCGGTTCAAGTTCGGGCGCGAGTTCCGGTTCAAGTTCGGGCGACACGTCTAATACTTCCGAAGAATCAGCCGAGAACACTTCGCAAACTTTCAAGCCTTTAAATTGGCAGAGGGATATAATTCCTTTTGCTGACCAGACTTACAACACGATTGCAAGAAACCCTTCAGTTGATAACGCGCTTAGTTCGGAAATAAGATTTTTTGATACCCTATTAGCATTTGCTGACGGCGGTTTAGCCTCAACTAATGCGGCTGACGGTACTAAGGATTGGGAAAGTTTTTTGTCAATGGTAAGCCAGACCAAAACGAAGAATAACATTGCGTCTAGTTACGTACGCGACGAGCAGAAAATTTCAGTTAAGACGGTCGGCAATGATTTGCGCATAACATATTCTGATAAGGAAGGCAATTATTATTACAAGTTCTCGCCCGACGCCAACAACGTCATGCAAATTGAAACCAACGCGCACAAATCTTACAGCGATTTTTTTTCGTCGGTTATAAGAGGAAAAGAAAAAGGCTGGAAATACGGCAACTAGGAGGAAAATTTCTATGGATATACTCAAGGAAATTTATCGGACGGAAGGGCGGCTAAATCGCCTGCGCTATATCAAGTACATGTTACTTTTGGCGATAATTGCGGGCGTGTCGACGTTCGTAACAAGTTCAATGGCGACATTTTTGACGGGCAATCCGACGGGATTTTTAGTCAACGCCATAACTGGCATTTGGGCAATCGTGGCGGGCGCGGGCAATTTTATGCTGATGATTCGCCGCCTGCACGATTTAGATAAAAGCGGCTGGTTTGCTCTCCTCGCAGTAGTGCCGGCGATTGGATTTATTTTTTCGATATATCTTTTCTGCGCCAAAGGAACTGACGGTTGGAATAGATACGGCGCAGACCCTTTGACGTATTGAAAATTTTCGTTTAAAATATGCACAAATTTTTAATGGGAGTGATTGAAAAATGATTCCGATTTTGCTTGGATTGGGAGCCATAGTCGGCGGCTATTTAGTCGTTGCGAATTGGCAAGAGATTGAAGGTTGGCTGAAAGAATTTTTGCCGAAACTCCAGACCGCGCTCAAGGAAACTGGCATTGTCGATTATGCCGCCAAACTTTTCTCAAGCGTCGAAGGCAACGTCATGCGGCTCGTACATAGACTTTATTACAAAGAAAATGGCAAATGGGTCGAAAAAACTACTGTCCGCGAAATTGACGAATCCGAAGTTCCTGCTTGGGCTAAAGAGGGCTTGACCGCTAAAGAAAGCGACGTTACTGCCCGTTACGAAAAAGAACTTGAGCTTAGCGTTTGAGCGAGGTGAATTGAAATGGCATTGGAAAAGAAAATTGAGATAGTTGGCGATTTAATCGAGGCGGCTAAAAATTTCTTCGTCGACCTGCTCCGCCCCGATATGACGCTTGAAAAAATTTCAGAAGTCGTTTCGCCGCGCCTTGACGATACAATTAAAAAGTACGAAAAAAACGGGCTTAACTACAGCGCAGGCAAATTCCATATCATGTACGCCGACGAAAATCATTTCCAGCTTGCCTTTGAAATGTATTTCCAAGACATTGAGGGCAAATGGCATAAGTGCGCTAACGAAAGCGAATTGCGCGACGCGACACTTTTGGAGGCAGGCGCGTGGAAGACAATTCAGGCTTTGAAAACTATAACTTTCCCGATTGAAAAGCCTAAATCAAAAGATGATGAAGTCCTTCAGAAGGATAAAAAGCTCGAAGAGTATAAAGAGGCTGAACTTGATAAAGCAATCGAAGCGGCTAACGAAGCTCCCGCGCTTGAAGCTCCTGCCGCCGAAAAAGCTATAAACTTCGACAAAAAATAAATCGCTTATAGAAATTTTTCATGCGTTGGGGAAATTTTCTCGACGCATTATTTTTTGCGGACAATGAGGAATAAGAATGAAGAAATTTTTCGCGGCAATAATTCTAGTCGCAATGTTGGCAGTGAATTCTTTCGCGCAAGCCACAGAGGAACCGAAAATTTTAGCAGACTCGGCAATTTTAGTTGAAGCGTCGACGGGGCGAATTATTTGGGAGAAAAATTCCGACGCCCTGCGCGAGCCAGCCTCTATGACGAAAATGTTGACTTGCGTCCTTGCACTTGAGGAACTTGACCCGAATAAAGAAATCACGATGAGCCAAGAAGCACTTTTCGCCGAAGATAATACGCTAAGTTGGTCGTCAAGCGATTCCGTCTCCGCGCAGGAAATGATAACTGCTGTGATGCTCGTTAGCGAAAATGGCGGCGCAATCGCTCTGGCGCAAGCTATCAGCGGCAATACTTCCAGATTTGCTGACCTAATGAACGATAAGGCTAAGGCAATCGGTTGCAAAAATTCTAACTTCGCTAATCCGAACGGCTTGCCCGATTCTAATCACTATTCGACCGCCTCCGATATGGCGCGAATTGCGGTTTACTGCATGAAAAATCCTGCCTTCCGCGAAATTGTCGGAACGCGCCGAACTTCAATTCATTGGCTTTATCCTAAGGATAAATGGAGCGAACTCAACAACACCAACGAACTTTTAGGCAAATACAAGGGCGCGAATGGCATTAAAACCGGTTGGACGAAAGCGGCGGGCGGTTGCCTTTCTGCCAGTGCTAAGCGCGGCGACATTGAACTTATCGCGATTGTAATGCATTCGCCCGACCACGATACGCGCTTTGATGATGCGGCAAACCTTTTCAACTACGGTTTCGAGCGCGTCAGAATGGTTAATGGCATTGATAAAAATCGCGTCGAGAAAACAATTTTCGTTCGCGACGGTAGACAAGCAACCGTTACTGTCGGAGCGCAAGACGATTTAAAATTTCCGCTTATGGCGGGCGAAGATGCTAAATTTCTCAAGGTGACTTACGACCTGCCAAAAATTATTGACGCGGGCGAAGGAATTCATATCGGACAAGTTTTAGGCGAAGCCGTTTTGCGCTACGACGGAAGACCAGTCGCAAGGGTTCCGCTTGTCGCTCGCGAAAAAGTTAAGCGCGGTTTCAGTCTTAGTTCGTTCGTTATCTCAATCATTGCGCCGCTTATAACATAAAAAATCCCCCGCAACTTGCAGGAGACAGTTTATAGACAAAGTCCGTTTCGGAATAACCTGAGGCGGGCTTTTTGCTTTGAGTTCCTTCAATAAGTACGATTTAGCGCAGGCAGTGTTGCTCCTCTGAGTAAATCGCTCGATATATCGTCTTGTAACTTATCAAAATCCCCCAGCAGGTCGGCGAAACCCGTTGGAGATTGCGTTACGTTGATATAAACCGTTTAGATTAGCACTCGAATCATCGACGTTTGCGCAAGTAGTTGAACACGCGGTAGACGCCATAAGCAATGACGTTATCGAATGCTTGCAAAAAGACTAAGCGTGATTTATAATGCGTGTGAACGAAAATTTTGATAAAAACAAACATTGGTATCACAAAAGCAAAAGTCCCCGATAAATCCGTTGGCGACAGATTATCGGGGATTTTGCGCTAACTAAGAGCGCATTTTAAGCTCAATCGTTATCCTTGAAAAAGGATTTGAGTCAGTCGTATATAAGGCGTGAAACAATGCCCGCAACGATTCTCTGAACGACGGTTTTGATAAAGAACAACATTGGTTGTCACCCCTTTTGTCCCAAACAATCGAGGTCGGACAACGACGTTGCTATTTTACAACAGGCGCAGAAATTTATCAAAGACAAAAAATTGCCCTCCGTATTGGAAGGCAATTTTTATATTGTGGGAATAGTCAGCGTGAAAGTCGAACCTTCGCCGGGTTTGCTCTTGACGCTGATTTTTATGTCGTGGCGGTCGGCAATCCACTTTGCAACCGATAAGCCCAGCCCAACCGAACTTTCCTTATCGTTGACTTTGGTACGCGCCTTGTCCGTACGATAAAAGCGGTCGAAAATTTTTTCCGTATCCTCTTTGGAAATGCCAATGCCCTTGTCAATAAATTTCACAGTCGCAACATTGCCCGAAGTTGTCATATCAATTTTGACTGCGCCATTTGAATAGCGCAAAGCGTTATCTAGGAAGGCAGCGAACATTTTCTTTAAAAATTCTCCGTCCGCCAAAACTTTGCAGGGCGGGAACTTTGAAACTTTCAAGCGCGGCGTATGATAATTTTCTACGAACTTTTTCAACAGGTCGTCCAGGTCGACGGGCAACTTAGTTAGCGGTTGGCGTCCTTGATCTGCGCGGGCTAGGAAGAGCAAGCTTTCAACGAGGTTTTGCATATTCTGCGCGGAGTTTTTTATTGACGATACAGCCTCTTTGAAAAGTTCGGGGTCGGTCGTGCCGTAACATTCGAGCAAATCGACATAGCCGCGAATTATCGTTAGTGGTGTCCTTAGTTCGTGCGATACGTCATTTATAAAGCGTTGCTGGCGAAGAAAACTTTCCGTCGCGTCAATCTCTAATGGCATATCCTACGCCTCTTGTCGTGTAAATATATTTTTCGCCAAAGCGGTCATCAATCTTGGAGCGCAAATAGCTAATGTAAACGTCAACGACATTGGTATCGCCAATAAAATCATAGCCCCAAACGGTTTGTAAAATCTGGTCGCGGCTTAGGACGTTTCGCTTATTCTCGACGAGATATTTTAAGAGAGCGTATTCTTTATGCGTCAATTCGACATGTTCGCCTTTAACGGTGACTTCGTAGCGGTCAGGATAGAGAATCATATTTTTAACGACATAGCGATTTTCTTCCGACGCACGAACTTTTTCATTATAGCGGCGAAGAGTTCCGCGAATCCGCGCTAAAAGTTCTTCAGCGGCAAAAGGCTTAGTCATATAATCGTTTGCGCCTAAATCAAGCCCTTCGACTTTGTCGCGTACTTCGTCGCGAGCTGTCAACATAATTATCGGTACGTCGCTGACTTCGCGGACGCGCTTGCAAATTTCCATTCCGTCCATTTCCGGCAACATGACATCAAGCAAAACTAAATCGTATTTTTCTTGAAGAATTCTTTCGTAGGCGCGACGCCCATTTAATTCCGTTGCAGTCTTAAAGCCTTCGCGCTCAAGCGTTAATTGCAGAAGTCGCGAAATTGGACGCTCATCTTCCACGATAAAAATTTTCTCTCCCATTTACCAATACCTCCTGAAAACAAATAAAAGTAGAGGGCAACAAAGACCCGACCGCACAGGACGTGCGGTCGCCGCGACCATTTCGCGTGACGCGAAATTCAGAGACCAAAGCGTCTTTCTTTTGCTTACTTTTCTTTGACGCACACAAAGAAAAGTAAGAAGAACTCACCAAACCCTCCTAAACATAATCGACGCCGTAACGTCTTTGTCATTTTCGCCGAATTGGAATTCAGCTTCGCCGCCTAAAAACCAGTTACGAGCAATTTCGCTTTCCCCGCGCAAAGAGCAAATAAAATGCGTCTTGTCGCGATTGTAACGCAAACGATAACTGTTAGAGTTGTCGCCTTCGTAGCTGATTCTCAAATCGGGGTCTGCGCCCGTGAAACCGCGCTTAATCCCAAAGCGCATTCCAATCATTCCCGTCCGATAATACCGCTTTAAATCAATGCCCGTCTGCGCCGCAAAGTAAGTATTGCTGCCCGATTCGACGTGCTGATTATAAACGCCCGCGCCCTTTTCGTTGTAGCCGTTCTGCTTAAGGTACGACGCTTGAAAATTTATGAACGGGCTAACGTGCCAAATTCTTTTCGGCTGAAGGTCGTATTTATACTCGCCGCCAATTTCTATAATGTGGCTTTTATAATTTGCATTAGTCGACAAACCCAATGGAGAAATTCCCCTGTGCAGTGAGTTGCGCAGTTGCCCGCCGTTAATGTAAAAGTAAACGTCGCTTTGCTTGTTATGATAGCCCGCATAAAGTCCAATCCGCGTATCGTAAACCGTCGCCCGCGAAGATTTCGCGCCATAACCTATCGTTCCGTAAGTCGCGAAAATCCCCGCACGAACTTTTTTCCCGAACGGTCTATCATAGCCGGCGACGATTGCGCTACCGTGATAATCCGTGCCGCCGCGCAGGCTCCCCCAATTCTTCATGTAATTTATCCAGAAATTATTTTCGTGACGCTTAGGAACTTTGACTTTCACTTTGACTTCAGGCGAATTGTTATCGCCGTCAGAAAATGCCATAGGACTAATATTCAAGTTAATAAAATCCGGCGTAAAGAAATCAGGCGCAAGCACTTTTGCAATCCGACCCGAAACCATTTTATCAACGGCAGTGTTTTGCTGCGCGACACTCATAACCCGTGCAGAATCATTCGCGCCAATTTCCCTTAAAGCCTGCCTTGCTTCTCTATCGCCTAAATTGTAAAGTTCGCGCATTTCATTTTGTCGGGGCGTGCCTTCAAGGTGTTCAAACATATTATTCATAGCGTCGAAAGAATCTGGCGGGGGTACTCCTCCTTCTCCGCCTTCGCCGTTAGGATTCATTTGCTCTACCTTATCGGCTTGTTGAGTCGTAACGAGCAAGGTATTATTAACAACTTTGCCCGTTGCAGTGAGCATAGCGGAAATCGGGACGGGCTTACCTTCGGGATTTTTAATGTTGCCGGTTATGGACTTAGCAACAAGAACTGTCGCAGTTTCATTTGGTAGAAGAGAATCAGTCGTGACGGTTGAGCCTTCAATATTGGCGTTGCCGTTGACAATGATTGAGCCGGCTTCGCCGCCCGAAACTTTTTTCAAGACGCCGTCGGAAACTAAGTCACCGTTAATAACTAAATTCGTATTGGGCGAACCGGCAGCAATCGTCCCGTGATTTATAAATTTTCCCACCGCTACGTCGCTAAATCCGTCAGCAATCAGCCCTTGACCATTAACCGTAAAAGTTCCGCCGTAAATTTTCGCGCCACTCATAACGTCGACGCTTACAACATCAGCCGTACCCGAATATCTTAGTGTGCCCGACATAACATGAATTTTGATATTGTCCGCACCGGAAATTCTCCCGCCGTATGACAAATTCGTATTGAAATTTAAATTCGTAACCAGGTCGGGAATATATCTTGTTGCGTCGATAGTTTGTCCGCCGTATTGAATTTTAATATCGCTCGTCGCGCTGAAATGTTTCCAATCCGAAACAATGTCGCCGCTAATCTGCGCGCCGTGATTTATGTTGATATTTTTAACAAAAGTATTGTTGGCGATATAAATTGCGCGAGAACCGGCGATTCTGCCTGACAAATTGAAGTTATTGACGAGTGCGCCACTCAATTCGTCCGCCGTGTAGCTGTATTCGCCGCTTGCCAGTTCTAAAGGAAGATTGCTAGCCGAGATGATATTTCCTTCGGTGTCAACGCCGCGCAGATAGCGTATATAGGAGCCGCGATATTCGCCGACGACGCCCAAAGAATTTGAACCGAAATTGAATTCCACAGCATTGCCCACCGCCGAAATATTTCCTGCAACGTCAAGATTGTTGCCGCGTCCGTAAGCAATCAAAATTCCCTTGCCGCTCGATTCAATATTTACGCCCTGCGGAAGTGTAATGCGATTTCCAACGCCGTCAACGCGAATTCCTATTGCGCCCATGCCGCTTAAAGAAATATTTCCGTTCTGCGTAACGACCTTTTGCGAGCCGTCCACATGCAAACCGATACTTTCGCTATCGCCTTCCATTAAATTGTTTTCGTTCTTAACGTCATTTGTCGTTGCTTCTTCCGTATTGCCGATAGGAGTAGTTGTTTCTTGCGTATCAGTAGTCGGCGCGGTTATATCTTCTGTGTCGGTAGTATCGGAAGTGGGCGCGGTTGTATTTCCTGTGTCGACAATAGGAATATTTGTTTCTTCTGTGTTGGCGGTGGGAGTGCTTACTTCGTTTTCGTCATTCGTGTCAGAAAATGAATCACTTGTGACAGCGGAGTCGGTTTGAGAATCGACGGCTTGACAGGTTGTGGCACTCACGCCAAAGAAAATTACAATGGCGACTAGGCACCGTCTTGGGTCGAAAGATTTTGTTATCATCTCCATTGAAAATTTCTCCCTGTTTATTTCTTACTGAGTTTAGTCGAAAGATTTTTCCTAAGCTTAGCACAATTTCTCGCAAAAAAAAAGCGGCAAACTCGTTTAAAATGGCTTGTCACTTAATTTTTAATTCAAATTTAAGATTCAATCTTCATTCTCAAAATTTTCTTCCGTGTCGTCAAAAGTTTCAGGTTCGCCAGTCTCCAATGGCTTTATCGATTTTAAAACCGCCTCGCGAATTTTTTTATCTATCTCGTCTTCAATTTCGGGGTGTTCACGCAGATATTTTTTAGCGTTATCCTTGCCTTGACCGATTTTTTCCCCGTTATAGGAGAAATATGAACTTGACCTAGTGATAATGTCGAAGTAAACAGCCATATCCAAAATGCTACCGGCGTGCGAATAACCTTCGCCGTAAATCAAATCAAATTCGGCAGTTCTGAAAGGCGGCGCGACTTTGTTTTTAGCAACTTTAATTTTAACGCGATTGCCGATAATTTCCGTGCCTTGCTTAATAGGCTCGCCCTTTCTGACTTCAAGGCGAATTGTCGAATAAAATTTCAGTGCGCGACCTCCGGTCGTCGTTTCAGGATTACCGTATAAAATACCGACCTTTTCGCGAATCTGATTAATGAAAACAGCTATGGTATCAGTTTTGCCTATGACGGCAGTTAGTTTGCGCATAGCTTTGCTCATCATACGTGCATGAAGTCCAACATTAGCATCGCCCATTTCGCCTTCAATTTCGGACTTGGGCACGAGCGCGGCAACTGAATCAATTACAACAATATCAACTGCCGCAGAACGTATCAGTGTTTCGGCAATATCGAGAGCTTGTTCGCCGGTATCGGGTTGCGCGAGCAGAAGATTATCTACGTCGACGCCCAATTTTTTTGCGTACATTGGGTCGAGAGCGTGTTCAGCGTCAATGAAAGCTGCTGTTCCGCCTTGACGTTGCATTTCGGCTATCATGTGCAAAGTGACTGTCGTTTTGCCGCCGGCTTCGGGACCGTAAATTTCGGTAATTCTGCCGCGAGGAAGACCTCCTACGCCAAGCGCAATATCAAGCGGCAAAATTCCTGTCGACACGGTTTTAACGTCAAGACGCGCCGTATCGTCGCCGAGCCTCATGATTGAGCCTTTCCCGAAATCCTTTTCGATTTGTTTTAAGGCCGCCGCTAATGCTTCTTTTTTTTTGTCCATAGTCGCTCTCCTTTTCTATTTCGTTGTGGACAGTAATTATATCAAAGAATTGTTGCGTTGGTCAATCGGCGGCGCGGACAAGGAGATATTCGGCAATTAATAGGCAATCAAAAAAAACGCCGAGCATTTCGCCCGACGGTTAAATTTCTTAAATATGGTCATTGAAGATTAAATGAGTCCGCGTTCTTGAGCCGCTCTACGATATCCGAAGTATCTTGCTTTATTAGAGGAGTCGTGCCCAAATCGTTCAAATTCGCGGCGAAATCTTTCGTCACTCATATCCATTGCCTTGTAGTAATATTCCATTGCCCTATCATTCCAGTCTTTGACCCCGTTAAGAGCCGCGCCGCCCAAATCTCTGAAAAATCCCATAAAATTTCCTCCTTAAAATAAAGTCTTACCACTTAGTTTACTTCAATGACATTTTAGCAATAAATAGTTTTTTGTAAACGTTCTGACAGGCGGATTTTTGTACAGAATAAATACACTTCTAACAAAAAAACGCCGAGCATTTTCACTCAGCGAATAAATTTTTTTACATGTAATCGATTGAAGATTTTTTCCGTTCTTGGCTCATGAACCCTAGCTTTTTAGCGACCCATTCAGTTATGACGAACAGCACGGGGATAACGAAAATCCCCAAAAAAGTTGCGAAGAATAATCCCCCGACAACGCAAACTCCCATTCCGTTGCGAGCCGCTGAACCCGCGCCCGAAGCCATTGCCAGCGGTAAGCAACCAATTATGAACGCAAACGAAGTCATAAGTATTGGGCGAAGTCGCAAGCCTGCCGCTTCCAATGCCGCTTTAATCGGGGACATTCCTCTATCGACGCGAACTTTTGCGAACTCGACAATCAATATTGCATTCTTCGCCGCTAAGCCAATTATCGTTATAACGCCAATCTGAAAATATACGCTGTCTTGAAGTCCCGCGTTCTGGTGCCCCATTGACTCTTCTAACCACGCCAGGAAAAATTCCGAGAAGACTGCGCCAAATAAACCTGTCGGCACGCTCAGCAAGACCGCATACGGAACCGACCAACTTTCATACAACGCGGCGAGCATTAGGAATACGAAAACTAACGCCAACGCTAAAACTTGTCCGGTTGAACTTGCCGCTTTCTTTTCTTCGCGAGACTGTCCAGACCATTCGATATTGAATCCAACGCCGGCTTCTTCGTTGACGATTTCTTCAATCGCCGCCATTGCTTGACCGGAAGAATATCCCGCGCCCGCATTGCCCTGAATCGTCACTGCGCGGGCAGCATTAAATCTGGAAATTTGCGTTGGTCCTGTAGAATATTTCGGAGTAACTAATGAACTAAGCGGAACCATTTGCCCATTTGCGCCCTTAACGAAAACGAATCTGGCGCAATCCGCCTCACTGCGATAGAGCACGTCCGATTGAAGCATAACTTTATACGTTCTACCAAATTTGTTGAAGTCATTAACCTGCATGCCGCCGAAGTTGACTTGCAGAGCCGTAAACACGTCAGATAAATTTACGCCGAGCAGTTTAACTTTTTCGCGGTCAATTTCATACTCGACAGTTGGCGACGCAATGTTAAAAGTTGTGCGCACGCCTTGCATTTCGGGACGCTGATTAGCTCTTGCAACAATGCGCTTTGTAATTTCGTCAAGCTCAATGTCAGTATGTCCTGCCATATCTTGAAGTTGCATCGACCAGCCACCGACGTTACCTAAGCCGGGCAGTGCGGGCGGGTTGAACGCGATAACTTGCGCTTCGGGAACAGTCATTGCGCCGAGCCTAAACATAGTTCTTATACAGTCATTAACCGACGCACCTTCGCCGCGTTTCGTCCAATCCTCCAAACCGCAAACGATTATGCCCGCGCTAGGTTTCGCGCCGAATGACAGAATATCAAAGCCCGTAATCATCATGCAATTTTTCAAGCCAGGCATTTCGCTCATAACCGCCTTGCCGAGCTTGTCAATCGTCTGCACAGTGTGATTCATAGAAGTACCTTCGGGCAAGCTAATCGACGTAAAGAAATAGCCTTGATCCTCTTCGGGCACGAACGTCGACGGGAGCCGCTGATAAATTGTCCACGTCACACCCAAAACAATTACTATGAAAATTACGGCGAGCTTTGAACGTTTGATAAATGCCGCGACAATGCCGACATAAGAATTTTTCGTGCGCTCAAACCAGTTATTAAAGCCGTTGAAAAATTTATCGAAGATGCCTTGCTTTTTATTGGGGTCTTTAGGTTTAAGAATCATGGCGCAAAGGGCGGGCGTCAAAGTCAGCGCGACGAATGCTGATAAGCCCATTGAAATTGCAATCGTCAACGCGAATTGCCGATAAAGGACGCCCATCATGCCGCCCAAAAATGCAACCGGTACGAAAACCGCCGCCAATACGAACGCAATAGCCACGACCGGTCCTTGAACTTCGTCCATTGCGCGTTCGGTTGCGTCGACCGGCTCAAGTCCTTCTTCCATGTGGTGTTCGACGTTTTCTATAACAACAATAGCGTCGTCGACGACAAGTCCGATTGCCAGAACCATTGCGAACAATGTTAGCGTGTTGATTGAAAAGCCTAAGATTATAAACGCCGTGAAAGTTCCGATAAGCGAGACCGGCACCGCCAATAACGGAATTAGCGTCGCGCGCCAACTTTGCAGGAAGATAAATATAACGAACACGACGAGCAATAACGCTTCAATGAACGTGTGCGCAACTTCCTCGATTGATGCGCGGATATAATCTGTGCTGTCGAAAATTTCGTTGATAAAAAGGTTAGGCGGGAGATTAGGTCTTTGACGTTCGATAATGTCCTGAACGCCGCGTACGGTCGTCATAGCGTTTGCGTTGGAGGTAAGCTGAATACCGAAACCGACTGCCGGATAACCGTTAAATTTCGCGACGATATTATTAGCGCGTTGTCCCGGCTCAATCCGCGCAACGTCTTTCATGTAAACAAAAGTTCCGTCGCTATTCGCCTTTAAGATTATGTCGCCGAATTCTTCCATTTCGGACAGACGCCCTTGAACTTTGCCGGTAAATTGTTTTTCCTGCCCATTAGCAAGCGGCATTGAACCGATAGTACCTGCCGCAGCTTGAAGGTTTTGTTCGTTAATAGCGGCGGCAACTTCGGCAATCGTCAAATTAAGTTCGGCGAGTTTATCGGGATTAAGCCAAATGCGCATTGAATAATCAGAGCCGAAAATTTGAACGTCGCCGACGCCGTCGACGCGCTTAATTTCGTCCATAAGGTAAATATCGGCGTAATTCTTCATGAAAGCGCGGTCGTATTCACCAGTTGGAGAATACATTGACAGGAATAACGCCATTTCATTAGACGCTTTGCGCGTGGTGACGCCTTGTCGCTGAACGTCAGTAGGCAAGCTGGCGTTAGCAATGGCGACGTTGTTTTGAACTTTAACGGCGTCCATGTCGCCATCGGTGCCGACTTGGAAAACGACTTGCAAGCTATATCGCCCCGTGTCGTCGGAGTTGGAGCTCATGTAGTCCATGCCGTCGGTGCCGTTTACCTGCTGTTCGATAACCTGCGCGATAGTCTCATTGACGACGGAGGCATTTGCGCCGGTGTAAGTTGTACTAACAGAAATTGTCGGCGGAGAAATTTGCGGATATTGCGCAATAGGCAGTTGAATTGCCGCGAGAATTCCGACGAGCGTAATTATCAGGGCAATGACTATCGCGAATATCGGTCGATGAATGAAAAATTTTGCCACGTCTACGCCTCCTTACTTTCCGCGCAGATTGTCGGGGGCGTTGGGATTAGTATTGGGCGCGTCAAGTCCCGCGTCCGCGTTATAAGTGCTGGCGACGTTTGTCAAAGTAAAGCCCATTTCGCCGGGCGTGACGTTTTTAACGTTAAGTTCAATGCCTTCGCGCAAATTTGTTAAGCCTTCAACGATAACGTTATCGCTTGTGCTAATTCCTTTTGTGACGACAAAATAACTGCCGACTTGGTCGCCGAGTTCAACAGTACGCGCTTCAGATTTATTATCCTTGCCGACGACCATAACGAACGATTTGCCCAAAAGTTGTTGAACAGAACGTTGCGGAACTAAGACAGCGTTTGGAATGACTTCGCCAGTAAGTTTAATACGGGCGAACATGCCAGGCATAAGAAGCCCGCTAGGATTTGGGAAAATTGCTTTCATAATTAAAGAACCGGTGCTATTGCCGAGTTCGCGGTCAACTTCGACGATACGCCCTTCAAACGGATACTCTTTGCCGTCGGCAAGCGTTATCGTAACGTTAATAGGATTATGGTCGGATTGCATATTTTGAACCGTCATAAAGTGCAAGTAATCGGATTCACTGATTGAGAACTGCGCAAAAATTGGGTCGGGTGCGCCAATCGTAACAAGATTTGTTTGCCCCGCCGAAACGAAAGTTCCAACTGCTACATCATCAACGCCGAGTTGCCCTGACATAGGCGCGTAAATTTCTGTGTCGGCGAGATTCTCCTGCGCAGTTTTTAACGCGGCTTGACAAGCGTAAATTGCCGCCTCATTCGCCGCGCAAGTTGCTTCGTTTGCGCGAACTGTCGCCGCTTGAGTAGTAACGTCTTGTTCAGCGATTGCCGAATCCTCAAACAATTTCTGATTGCGCTGAAGGTCGATTAAGGAGTTGTTGTAGGTTGCAACCGATTGCTGAAGAACCGCTTCGGCTTGCGCTAAATCGGCTTGCGCTCGAAGGACGGCGGAATTGTATTGGCGTGCGTCTATTTTGTAGAGCAACTGCCCTTGCTGAACGTATTGCCCGCCGACGATAAATTTTTCTACGACGTTGCCTGAAACTTTTGATTGAATTTTGACTTCCTCTGTGCCGACAAGATGACCGGCGTATTCGCTAGCTAGTGGCGTGTCGCGCTGGATAACCTTCATTGCTTTGACTTGCGCCTTTTGAACTTGCGCTTGTTGTTGATTATCGTCTTGACCACAGCCGGCGAAAAATATTGAGGACGCGGCTAACATTGCCGCCATTGTCATCAATTTGGCTTTCGATAAAACCACTTCGACCCCTCCCGAAAAAACAATTAGGAATTTGGAATGTGTAATTAGGAATTAAATTTACGTCTTTATCATTCCTAATTCATAATTCATAATTCCTAATTGAATTTTACGGTTTCGGCGGCTAAATGTCAATTTGAACTTGCTCGAACAATGCGTTATAATGCGCGTGGAGGTTGATTTATTTTGAAGAAGATTTTTAATCAGCATGGTAAAACTTTGGTAATGGGAATTTTGAATGTCACGCCCGATTCATTTTCCGACGGCGGCAAATATCTTTCCCCCGATGCGGCGATGGCTCATGCGGCGCAAATGATTGAATACGGCGCGGACATTATTGACATAGGCGCGGAGTCTACGCGACCCGGCGCAACGCCTATCAGTGCCGACGAAGAATTTAGCCGTTTGAAAAAGGTTTTGCCCGCAATAAGAAAACTCGGTGTGCCAATTTCAATCGACACTTACAAACCCGAAGTTGCGGAAATAGTTCTCAGGCGCGGCGCGAAAATTATCAACGATGTGCATGGCCTAGAGGATTCGCGCATGATTGACATTGCGAAAAAATTTCATGCACACGTTATCGCAATGCACAGCGAAAAATGTTCGGACGGTGACATTATCGACGACATTAAAAGATTTTTTCTGCGGACTTTGGAAAACTGCGCGGCGAAAAAATTCAACACGAAAAAAATTATGTTCGATCCTGGAATTGGTTTCGGCAAGACGGCGGAAGAAGATTTAGAAATTATGCTTCGCCTTGACGAGCTGAAAGTTTTGGACGGGAAAGAAATTAATTTAATGGTTGGCGTCAGTCGCAAAAGTTTTATCGGGCAAATGTTGGGACTTCCCATTGACCAGCGCGACGAGGCGACGGGGGCTTTTTGCGTGCACGCGATAAATAAGGGCGTCGACCTTGTCCGCGTCCACAACGTTAAGATGATTTCGCGAATGTGTTTGACGGCTGATAAGCTAAGGAGGATAGCCTAATGAATGACAAAATTATTTTGATGGGCATTGAGGTTTCAGGGAATCACGGTTGCTCCGAATACGAGAGGCAACACAAGCAACTTTTTATTGTCGACGTCGAACTTTATCTCGACCTTTCGCCGGCGAGTAAATCTGACGATTTGGGCGACACGATTGACTACGTGCAAGTTCTCGACGACATAAAAAAGATTGTCGGCGGCACTCCGCGCAATTTGATTGAGACTGTCGCGCAGGACATTTGCGAAATTCTTCTGCGGAAATATTTCCTGCTCGACGCGCTCAAAATCACAATCCATAAGCCCAAACCGCCAGTCAAAGAAAAATTCGGCGGTGCGGCTGTCGAAATCTTTAGGAAAAGATGATTTATTATCTGGGCTTAGGCGCGAATCTCGGTGAGCGAGAAAAAACTTTGCGTCGCGCTATCGAACGCATAAAAAAAGTTCCCGCTACTAAACTTTTGCGGGTGTCGTCATTCTACGAGACGGAGGCTTGGGGCGTCGAAGGTCAGCCGAATTATATCAATGCCGCCGTTAAAATTTCGACTTCGCTTGCGCCGCTAACTTTGCTTGACGAATTACAACGGATTGAGCTTGATTTAGGACGTGTTCGCCTTGAGCATTGGGGAGCGCGCACGATTGATATTGATATTCTTTACGGCGCGGAAATTTCTTGTGAGCGATTGACTGTCCCGCATAAGTTTTTATTCTACAGGGATTTTGCATTGGTGCCGCTGAAGGAAATTTTCCCCGCGCTTAATTGCAAAATGCACGGCGATAAAATTTTGCGCGTGGCGGGTTCGCCGATTGATTTTAAATTCAAATTGGTTGCTTGCGTCGATAAAAATTTCGGGCTTGGCTACAAAGATAATTTACTTTTCTATATCCCTGCCGACTTGAAAAATTTCCGTGCGCTGACTTTGAATCACACAATTATTTTCGGGCGAAAGACGCTTGCAACTTTTCCGAATCAACAGCCGCTTGACGGTCGCCGAAATATTATCTTGAGCTGTTCGCAGGATAAAATTTCTGGTGCGGAAGTTGTCAAAAATATCACTGAACTTTTCGGCGTGCTTGATACTGCGGAGGAAAATTTTGTTATTGGCGGCGCGAAAATTTTTAATGAACTTATTCCATATGCCACAGAAATTTTCTTGACAGTCGTCGACGCGAAAGCTACTGCTGATGTTTTCTTCCCGCCGGTTGACGAATTTATTTTAGTCGACGTTGGGACTTTTGACGGCTTTGAATTTAGGAGATATACGCGATGAGAAAAATTTTTAGAAATGATTGGGCGGAACTTTTGGACAACGAATTGAAGGAGCCGTACTATCAAGAGTTGCGCAAATTTCTAATCGATGAGTATAACACGAAGCAAATTTTCCCGAACATGTACGATATCTTTAATGCGTTGCATTTCACGAGCTACGCCGATACTAAGGTTGTAATTTTGGGGCAAGACCCTTATCACGAGCCAGGACAGGCGCACGGCTTGAGCTTTTCTGTTTTGCCGAACGTCCCGCCGCCGCCGTCGCTTATGAACATTTTTAAGGAGTTGCGCGACGATTTGGGCTGTTTTATTCCGAATAACGGTTGCCTAAAATATTGGGCGGAGCAAGGCGTTTTGCTTTTGAATGCCGTTCTGACAGTCAGGGCGCATGCGGCGAATTCTCATCGCGGGCACGGCTGGGAAATTTTCACTGATAAGATTATCCGTTTGCTAAACGAGCACGAACGCCCGCTTGCATTTATCTTGTGGGGGCGACCTGCGCGGAGCAAAAAAGCTATGATAACTAACGACCGCCATTTTATCATTGAGTCGGCGCACCCTAGCCCGTTATCGGCGAGCGGCGGATTTTTCGGCAGTCGTCCCTTTTCCCGCGTCAATAATTTTCTTGAATCAGTCGGCGAAAAGCCTATCGATTGGCAAATCCCGAACATTTAAGGAAGTTTTATCAATCACGCCAAAAGAAACGGAACTATATTTGCCGCCGCCCGCGATTTTAAATCCGAGCCGTGAAAATTCTGTGCTACCAGAATGTTCTTTCATGACGACGCGAAATTTAGCTACGCGGCAAGCTTCTTTGATAATTTCTTTGGAAAGCGGGCGATTATCGGCAAGCGGACGAATAGGATTTATCCCCGAACTTTTTTTAACAGGTTTGCGGAACATAGGGTCGAAATAAACGGCGTCAAAGGAATTATCCGCGCAGGTTTTGAGGAATTCCCTGCAATCGGCGTTGACGACTTCGACGCGGCGCATTGCTTCTAAAATGTGCGGGCTATCATCGGAAAAATTTTGCAAACCGTGACTTACGACTTGGAAAATAAGCGGATTACTTTCAAGCGCGACTACTTTTCCACTTTCGCCGACGATAAAGCTTTCAACAATGGCATCACTACCTAAACCGAGCGTACAATCTAAAACTTTCGAGTCGGCAGAAATTTTCAGCGCGTCAATTAATCGGTCGCCTTGACCGCCGCGCAGATTTTTAATTCTAAGATGCGCCGTATTCGGATGAAAAAACAATTCTCCCTCTGCAGTGACTATGCTGAGGGAATTTTTTTTGACCAGAAGGATATTTTCCGCGCCGTGAGCTTTCTTGAGCGCGTCGAGGGAAAAATTTTCGCGCTTTACGAATTGCCCGCCGAGCTTTTCAGAAGTTCTAATAGCTAAATCTTCCGCCGCCGCGTCTGGCTTTCTAGTCGTTGTTACGATAAAATTTTGCATATCTTCACCAAAAAAAACAAGACGCCGAAAATTTCGACGCCTTTATAAATCTATCTGAAGAAATTTTTACTTAAGAACTTTTTGTGCGCCTTCGTTCATCTTAATGAAGTCCAAACCTTTGAGCGCGCTTTCTCTGGTAATGTTCTTTGCCGCCGAATGCGCCGCAGAAATTTTGTCTAAGTTATCGAAAATAGCTTTGGTGAGTTTTTCGCCAAGAGCCGCGTCGATTTTGTCGTTGGCGACAAGGATAGCCATAACGCTGACTGACTCAACTTCTTGGTCGAAGCCTTGATAAGTGCCTGCGGGAATGATTGTCTTGGTGTAGAAGGGATATTTTTCGGCAAGCTTTTTAACTTGCTCATCGCCGACGGGCAGGATACGAATTTTGTTTTGCGACGCAATGTCTTGGACAGAAGCTGTCGGATAACCAGCGGTAACAAATGCCGCATCAACGGTGCCGTCTTTGATAGCGTAAGAACCTTCAGCAAAAGACAAGAATTGTTCGTCAACGTCTTCATAAGTTATTCCGTAAGCTTCGAGAATTTGACGGGCATTAGCCTCTGCGCCGGAGCCAGCCGCACCAACAGCGACACGCTTGCCTTTCAAGTCGGTGATAGCTTTAATTCCGGAATCTTCGCGGACGATAAATTGACAAGTTTCGGGATAAAGCGAGGCGATACCGCTGAGATTTTCAATCTTGCCGCCCTCTTTGAACATTTCTTCGCCGTTGACCGCGTAATAAGTTATGTCGTTCTGAACGATTGCAAGTTCGACCTGCTTATCCTTGAGCATGTTGATGTTGGCAACAGATGCGCCGGTCGACTGCGCGGAAGCGTTCATGCCATTTTTGTTGAGAACTTCGGCAATCGCTCCGCCAATGGGATAATAAGTGCCTGCGGTGCCGCCAGTGGCGATGTTAATGAATTGTTCCTTATCACCGCCTCCGCAACCAGCAATTCCTACCGCCAAAGCTACGGTGCAAACTGCAGTCGCGATTCTTTTTAAAATCTTAGGCAACTTCATTTTGATACAACTCCTCTCAAAAGTAGGGGTAAAATTTATCATGCGAATTATATCACAACTGCCGCCGCCACGACAAGATTTTAAAAAAGGAAATTTCTAAGTGGCGTTGAAATTTGTAGTAAAAATATTTGAGAGGTTTAAAGCATGGACATAACAAGGCGCGACCTTTTCAAGATGGCGGGCGTTGCGGCACTGGGCGCGGCGATCGGTCAATTCAACGTCGCTCAGGCGGCGAAAACTACAACCAAAAATGACGAGGGGGAAAACTTTATGTCAAGCATTCACATAGCGGCGAAAGTGGGCGAAATTGCCGAGCGCGTTTTATTGCCGGGCGACCCTGTCCGCGCTAAAATCATTGCGGAAAATTTTTTAACCGACGTGCACCAATACACCGCGATTAGAAATATTTTTGGTTTTACGGGAAAATACAAGGGCGAGCGCGTCTCGATTCAAGCAACGGGCATGGGCGTTCCGTCCATTTCAATTTATTTGCACGAGCTGATTGAAGTTTACGGCGCAAAAAAATTAATTCGTGTCGGGACTTGCGGCGGCATGAAAGAAAATATTCATCTGCGCGACGTGGTGATTGCTCAAGGTGTATCAACTGATTCTTCTATCGTCAAGCAAGTTTTCGGCGACGTGTTGAATTTTTCCCTGATTGCTGATTTTGAACTGCTTAGCCGAGCCGCCAACGTCGCGAAGAAATTAAATCTTCCAGTCAATGTCGGCAACGTCATTTGCGTTGATTTATTTTATAACGACTACGACGACCCCAACGGGACTTTCGGCGACGGCAAAAATACTTTCAACGACAAGCTTCGCCGCTACGGAATTTTAGCTGTGGAAATGGAATGTGCCGCGCTTTACCTTCATGCGGCGGCGGCAAATGTTCAAGCGTTAGGGATTTTCACAGTCAGCGACCATCTTTTGACGAAAGAATTAATCACGCCCGAAGAGCGGCAATCTTCCTTCAACGACATGATTAAAATTGCGCTGGAGACGATTATACAATGAAAAATTTAGTTATGGGGTCGGCTTCAGGTTTTGACTGGCATACTTTGGAACCGTTCGTTAAATCTTTCGTCAGGTATGTCAAAACTGCCGAGCTTGTCCTTTTTGTTAAAAACATTTCTGATTTCACTTATGACCGTATAAAACGTTGCGGAAGGGAACGTATTAAATTTGAACCCTTTGAGCACACAAATTTTATCGGCATTGAGCGTTTTAAGAACTTCAAGCGGTACTTAGATACTCACGGTGACGAATACAAACAAATTTTCATAACTGATACTCGCGACGTAATTTTTCAAGGCGATATATTTGAACATTTCAAGAACTACTCGAAATTTCTCGGATATGCAACAGAAGCCGATGATATTAACGGGAGCAAGACAGGTAACAGAGGAAATTACGATTGGATTGCTAATTGTTTCGGCAAAAATGAAGCCGAGAAGCTAGCAGAGAAGAAAATTATTTGCGCGGGCAGTGCTCTTATAGGAACGCCGCGAGAAGTAAACATTTTCCTTGAAAAACTTTTAGCTGATGATAAGTCAATGGAAAAATTTGCTTTCGACCAGGCAGCGTTTAATTACCTAATTTATAATAATTTTGTACAGGTAGAAAATCTGATTGAAATTGACGTTGAGCACGGCGAAATTTTTACAATGGCTCTTATTGACAAATTTCCTATTTGCGGCGAATTGATTTTGCGCCCCGATTGCGGAGTTCCGTCAGTTGTTCATCAATACGATAGATATAAAGAAAGTCTTAATCTTGTCAACGGAATTTACCACGATAAAAATTTTCAGGCGGACGAAAATTTTACGGACACAAGGAGTGCGCTTGAGCAAATATTTTATCTCTTATACGTGAATAAAACTTCTGACGTGGTGCGCTTTTGTATGAAAAATTTTTCTGCTGAACTTAATCACGGTGAAAATATTAGCTACTTGTTAAAAATTTGGGAATTCGCCTCTCTAAAAAATCTGACATCTGCCATTGGTTTCATTGAATTGATGGTTCAATCTGCTTTAAAATTTGCAAAAGACTTTTCCCTTAATCAGTTAGATAAAATATGTTCGTTATTGAGCCATTCAGTTAAAAACAATCGCGGCGTGGAGCCTGAGTTTAAAAATTTTATCGTGAACTTTCTTTTAAAGGTCATTAAACGAACGCTTGACATAAACAACGCCGAGCTTTGTTTTCTGTTTATCGAGATGCTAAAGTCCTTTGAACTGCCGCCTGACAAAGATTTTTATCTTTTAGAGGCGAAACAAATCGAACTTTCGGACGTAAAGAAGAAGCTTTAGCGTCCTATAAAAAGGCTTTAGATTTAAGCTGAGGTTATTCAATGAAAAATTTAATTTTAGGCGTGGTGAAGGGTTACGGCTGGGATATTTTAGAGCCGTTCGTGACTTCCGCCGCAAAGAATTGCCCTAGTGCGGAAATTGTTTTATTCGTAGATGACATTTCGGACTTTACCCGCGAACAACTGATTAGCGCGGGCGTTTTACTTGGAACTTTTCCCGACGAATTAAAAAGCGGCGTCCCAAATAATACGCGCTGGAAAATTTTCGCTGACTTTTTAAAAATTTACGACGCGGCTTATGAGCAAATTTTCATAACCGATACTTGCGATGTAATCTTTCAAGGCGACGTGTTCGCGCCGTTTAAAAATTTTCAAAGTTATCTAGGCTTGGCGACCGAAGCTGACGTTATCGGCGGGCGCAATGAAAATTATAGTTGGCTTGTTGATTGTTTCGGCGCGGCGTCGGATAATCTTATTGGCAAGAAAATAATTTGCGACGGAACGATTATCGGGACAACTAACGAGATGAAAATTTTCGCTGATACTATGTGGGAAGTTTTATCGTCGGTTGAAAGGCGCGTTAATTTCCGGATTCACGACCAAGCCGTTGCGAATTATATTATCTATGAAAACTTTTTGCCGGTTAAAAATCTTATTGAGATTGACGTTGACGGCGAAATTTTTACTATGGGCTTGACGAAAGATTTTTCTATCATCGGTGATAAAATTCTGCGCGGCGGGCGCGTTCCTGCAGTCGTCCACCAGTACAATCGCCATAACGACGCGATAAATTTTGTCGACGCCATTTATCACGATAAAAATTTTAAAGTGGGCTATCGTTTTGCCGATATGCGCAGTGTGATTGAGCAAGCGACTTGTCTTTTATTCGCGGAAAAAATTGGTGACGCGGCTAAACTTTTCATGAAAAATTTTCTCTGCACGAGAGATTTTAGCGATTGCGTCAAAGCGTTGCTGAGATTTTGGAATGTCGTCATGAGAAATCCGCTTTCTCCGGCAAGCGAACTTATGGAGCTTTCCGCACAGACTGCTTTAAAATCGGTTAAAAATTTTTCGGCGGCGAATTGGGACGAAATTTGTATTCTGCTGAATCGTGCGCAAGAATCACGGCACCCAATCGACCCCGAATTGAAAAATTATGTTGTGACGCGGCTTATCAAACTTGCCGGAGAAAAATTTTCGGCGAATGAGCGCGAACAATATCTTTCGTGCCTCGAAATGATAATTTTAGTTGAGGGAGGGCGCGTCGAGTGGCTAAGAAATTAAAAAAGACCAATGCCGCCAGAATTCTTGACGGATTGGGCATTGGCTACGAAATTAAAACTTATGAAGTTAATGAAGACGATTTATCAGCGGTGCACGTCGCGCAAGTCAGCGGACTTGATATTAAAATGATTTTCAAAACGCTGGTTGCTCGCGGCGATAAGACCGGAATAATTATGGCGGTAATCGGCGGCGGCGAAGAACTCGATTTAAAAGCTCTGGCAAAGGCTAGCGGAAATAAATCAGTCGAAATGATTGCACTTAAGGAACTTTTGCCGCTAACAGGTTATGTTCGCGGCGGTTGTTCGCCGCTAGGAGCTAAAAAAAATTATCCCGTGTACTTAGATAGTCGCGCTTTGACGTTGGAAAAAATTTCTATCAGCGCAGGACTTCGTGGAATGCAAATTATTTTATCTCCGCAAGATTTAGTTCGAGCTGTAAACGCTACGACCGCTAAGATTGCTTTTGAACCTTAAATTTAGGTTGCTCCGACAAATTAAATTGCAAATCAATTAGTGCACGGCGAATAATCGCAGGTGTAAGCTTATCGGGCGATAATCTTTTTGCAAGCGCGACCAATTTTATTACATCAGGCGATTCTTCGTCGCCATAACGAACTTTGCTCGCGATTTTCTGAATTAATGACGTCCGCGCTGATTCTATCGCGGCAAGTGTACATTCGTTTTTCATGTGTGGCATTTCGTTGAGCAAAATTTTCTGCGCGTCCCAAGCTTTTAAATACGGTTCGTCATAAAGAATTTTAAAGAGCGCGTTGACCATTGCTTCGCGCTCTTTTATCTTGCAAACTTCACAAAAATTTTCTTCCGGCGGGCAAAGTACGTCGCATTTCAAACATTTATGCCAACCACTTGCCATTCGGAACTTTTGAACCTTTGCTTGACTCAAAAGCGTCTGCAAAACCGTTTCGCGCAGTTTTTCATTGGAAAATTTTTTTGCTCGCTCCTCACAACGCTGAATTTCTTCTTCCGTTAAAATTATATCTTCTAGCGTAATTTTAGGCTTTTCAACTGCCAAATTACTCTTTTTATCGGGCGGCATATCGGAAATTTGAAGAATTGACGCAGAACTTATGCTTTTTACAATGTTTTCGCCGAAATTTTCGTTAATCGCGTCGATAATGTCCTCTTTCAAAAATTTTAGCTGGTCTTTATAGGCTGAACTTTCAATGGCGACATATAAAATGCCCCGCTCAAGCTTAATCGGCTTCATTTTGTCGAAAATTTCTTTGTCAACAAGTTCTCGCCAATGATATGCCAATTCTCTCGCAAGAAATCGTTGATAAGTTTCCCCGCCAAGCAAACGCATTTCATCTCGAAGATATTTTTCAAGATTCATTTATCACACTCCCAGCCTCAACTAAAAAAATTTTCCCGAAAAATTTCGTCGGGAAATAGGCGCGGTCGGTTGCAGTTATCAGCGTTTGTATCTTTTCGCGGCTCAAAAACTCTAATAACATTTCGCGCCGCCCAAAATCTAACTCGCTCATCACATCATCTAGTAACAATAGCGGATATTCGCCCGTTTCCGCCTTTAAAAATTGTAATTCGGATAGTTTCAGCGAAAGCGCGACCGTTCGCAGCTGTCCTTGCGAACCGTAAAGCTTTAACTCCCTTCCGTTGATAAAAAATTTTAAATCGTCCTTATGCGCTCCAAAACTCGTCGAACCGCCTTGTATGTCCTTAAATCGCTTTGCTCGCAGTAATTTTAAAAAATTCTCCGCGATATTTTCCTTAGAATCAAACCCGTGCATTTCATAGACGACTGATAACCTTTCTGACTGCCCTGAAATCCTTTCCTGCATAGAATTTGCCAAAATATTTAGCTCGCTGACCGCTCGCAAGCGTTTTTTTATGATTTTTTCCGCCGCAATCGCTAATTGTTCGTCCCAAAGGTCAAGTTCTTCAATCTGCGCGGAATTTTCTCGTATTTTTTTCAGTAAAGCATTGCGCAATTCAATCAACCGCGTATATTTCGCCAATTCTAAAAAATAAATCGGCGTCGCTTGCGAAATTTGCGCATCTAAAAATTTTCTGCGCATAGCCGGTGCGCCTTTGAACATAAATAAATCTTCCGGCGAAAAAAAGACCGAATTTAATTTTCCAATAAGTTCGCGGGGGCGAATCGGATTTCCGTCAAGAAAAATGCGGCGTTTGTGCTCCGAAGAAATTTCAATCGCTAATTCGTGCGAAACGTCCGCTTTTAAATATTTTATCCTCAAAATAGCAACCTTTTCGCCCCAAAGAATTAATTCCGCTTCCTTTCCGGCTCGCGAACGCAATAATGACGCAAAATTTATCGCCTCAAGAATATTCGTCTTGCCTTGCGCGTTTTTTCCTAAAAAAATATTAGTCGCAGCATCAAAACGTAAATTTACTTCGGCAAGATTGCGCCAATCTTTAAAATTAATCTCTGTAACATTCATTTAAGCGCGAACGGGCGTTGCAATGTAAGTATAATTTTCGTTATCAGGCTCTGTGAACGCCGCTGGGCTAAATTTATCGTTAAGTTCAATGTTAAGCTGTTTAGCTTCGACAACTTTTAGCACATCGGCAATATATGTGACGTTAAAAGAAATTTCTAAGTCGTTGCCGGCAATTTCCGCCCCGATATTTTGCCCTGCGCCGCCAATGTCTGGCGAATTAGAAGAAATTTCAATTCCACCGTCGCCAAAAGTAAATTTAACAGTATTATATTCAGTTTCCTTCGACATGAGCGCGACAAAATCAACTGCGCGCCTAAATTCGGCGGTTTCAACTTTAACTTGCGTACTGCTCGAAGTCGGAATAACTCTTTCGTAAGGCGGAAACATTCCTTCAATCAATCTCGTGTTTACAAAGACATTATCGAAGGTGAATGTTACATATCGCGTCGAATAATTAATCGTAACATAATTTTCAACGTCATTAGGGTCAATTCTCAGCATAACTCCGCGCAAAGCGTCCGCAGGAACTACAAATGTGCAATCTTCGTAGCTTTCAGGAAGTTTTGCCTTAGCAAGTGCAAGCCTATGCGTATTAGTAGCTATAATCGAAATAGTATCGCCTTTAATTTCAAAACAACAGCCCATAAAAATCGGTCGCGCATCATCTTTAGCTACTGCAAATGCCGTCCGCTTAATCAAATTTCTAAGTGTAGTCGTTCTAATCCTGAATGAATGGTCAGTATCGGGCGTTTTTACCTTCGGAAAGTCGCTGGCGGTCATTGTCAGCAGTTCAACGCTAGCTCCGCCGGATTCAATCACAAGCATATTGTCTTCGTCGTGGAAAGTAATCGTATCATCGGGCATATTGCGCACAAATTCTTGAAAACGTTTGCCGCTAACGACAACTTCGCCGCGTACTTCGGTATTTACTGGAATTCTCGTAATTATTCCCGTTGAAAAGTTATTCGCTTGAATTTCAAGCATTGAACCATCAGCCCGAAGATAAATTCCTGCAAGAATCGGCGTCATGGGCTTTACGGCGACCGCTCTTATCGCGCATTGCATTGCTTCCGTTAAATCGCTCTTATAACAACTGAATTTCATTTAAAAGCCTCCTTTATTCTTATATTTAATTCTTGAAATGGAAAATTTTTCCTGCTAAAACTAAAAAAGATCGCCTTCAGCTTTTTGAGGCGGTCTTTTGGTATTCATTACCGAAAATATTTGCGTACAAGTCATTTATGCGGCAAATATGAGGTTGAAACTACATTTCGAGGAGATTTTGGCAAAAAAATGTCATTGAAGGCGATTTTAGCGGTTTGGATACGAATTTTGGCGATTAAAGTCGGTTTGAAAAGAATTTAGCGGTTTGAAAGTGATTTTAGACGGTTGAAACTGATTTTGGGCGTTGAAATAGGTTTTGAGGGTTGAAATTGGTTTTTTTAGGGTGGAAGAAAAATTCCGTTTAAACGGAATTAAATGGCGTTGCAATATAGGTTTTTCTGGAGATAAAAAAAAGCCCCTAATTTTGGGGCTGATTTTGAAGCCAGATTGAGAAATTCCGAATAAACGGAATTTTACATTTGAGCGGAATTTAGTTAGGGTCGAAGGTGATAGTTTCGAGGATTTTATCGCGGCGAGCCTTAGACCTAGCGAAATAATCGTGAATGGCTTGGCGGTCGTGGTTTTCAATCGCGGTTATGACGTTGCCGAGAATATTTTGCAAGTCGCGCAGGTGATTAGCGATAGCGTCGCCGTTAGTCATGCAAATATCGGCCCACATATCAGCATTTGAACTGGCAATGCGGGTGGTGTCCTTGAAACCGCCGCCGACGAGCTTTAAACAAGAATCAAGGTCGTTACCGGCGTTATTTAGGAGAGTGACGAGCGCGGCAGCAGTTAAATGCGGGACGTGGCTAATAATCGAGGCGCAACGGTCATGTTTAGCGATGTCAATCTCGAAAAAATTGGCTTCAGTGAGTTTTAGAAGGTTCATAAGTTTAATTTTAGCGTCTGTGGATGCGCCGGTATCTTTCGCGATGACATAAGCCTTGCCCTTGAAAAGATTTTTATCGGCGACATCAACGCCGGATTTTTCTTTACCGGTCATAGGGTGTCCGGCGATATAAAAAATGTCATTTGGGAGAATTTTTTTTAGTTCCTGCCAGATATATTGCTTAGTAGAGCCGGCGTCGGTCAAAATTGCGCCGGATTTTAAGAACGGAAGAATTTTTTTGACCATAGGGACGATTTGCAAAACTGGCGGGCTTAAAAAGACAAAATCGGCATTTTCGACGACTTTTTTTAAATCGGAAGAGGCAAAATCGACTGCGCCGAGTTCCATAGCGCGATTCATTGATTTTTCGGTCCTACAAAGACCGGTTATAAAGATTTTATCGCCGAGTTTATCTTTCAAGCACAATCCGAGCGAGCCGCCGATTAAACCGACACCAATAATAGCGAGTTTCATATAGATTTCCCCATAATTTTTGCAATTCCGCCTAAACTGTTCATTAAATCTTTGAAAGCGGCGGGCGTGAGTGATTGGTCGCCGTCAGAAAGTGCTTTTTCTGGGTGTGGATGCACTTCGATTATCAAACCGTCCGCGCCGGCGGCTAAAGCGGCTCTTGCCATAGGCGCAACCATTTTCCAACGGCCGGTTCCGTGCGACGGGTCGACGACAATAGGCAAATGGGACAATTCTTTGACTGCGGCGACGGCTGACAAGTCCAAAGTATTGCGCGTGAAGGTTTCGTAGGTTCTGATTCCGCGTTCGCAGAAGATAACTTGCTCATTTCCGCCGCTCATGATGTATTCAGCGGCGTTTAGCCACTCAGAAATGGTTGCAGAGAGTCCGCGCTTTAACAAAATTGGCTTTGAGCACTTCCCAAGAGCCTTAAGCAGCTGAAAATTTTGCATATTGCGTGCGCCGACCTGTAAAATGTCTGCGTAGTTGCAAAAAAGTTCGATATCGTCCTTGTCAACGATTTCAGTGACGATTTTAAGGTTAAATTCTTCGCCTACACGTTTTAAAAGCTTCAAACCATCTTCGCCGAGTCCTTGAAAGTCGTAAGGTGAAGTTCTAGGCTTAAATGCGCCGCCGCGAAGGAATTTTGCGCCGCAAGCTTTAACAGATGCCGCCGCTTCGCGTAATTGGTCCAGATTTTCGACCGCGCAAGGTCCAGCCATAACGATAATTTCTTTTCCGCCGATTTTTACGCCGCCCGCGTCAATTATCGTATCATCTGGGTGAAAATCGCGGCTAACGAGTTTATATTTTTCAGTAATGCGAACGGTTTTATCGACGCCTGCCATCATTTGCAGTTCCAAATTTGCGATAATCTTCTTATCACCGATTACGCCGACGATTGTAACCTCTTCGCCCTTAGAAAGGTGGGTGCGCAAGCCTACCGATTCGATTTTTTTCACGACTGCCGACAAATTTTCTGTTGTTGCGCCCGGTTTCATTACTACTATCATAAAATTTTCTCTCCTTAAGTTAAAAACTATGCTTAGTATAACATAAGCGGCGTCTTTTGCAATGAAAAAAAAGCCCATTTCAAGTAAAATGAACTTTGGAGGTACTTTTTGATGTACAGGAAGAAAAATCGAGAAATACAGGTAGAAAAAGTCAAATTTATAAGCCCGCAATTAATTAATTCTATGCGGGCTTTATCTACAAGCTGGCGGCGAGAGTTTATCCCGTCGCTTTTTTGTTTGCAAAAATTGTCGTTTAATAGGCTTGGTCGCGAGTAGAAATTTTCTTCTGAACGTAGGAAACAAAGTCATCGACGCTCAAAGAAAGTCCGTCCTTGTCGCCGTATTTCCTGATTGGTAAAATGCCCGTCTCAACTTCCTTGTCGCCGATAACGATTGTGTAAGGAACTTTCGCAACCTGGCTGTCGCGAATTTTCTTGTTAATTTTCTCGTTGCGGGCGTCGACCTCTGCACGGAAGTTCAGCTCGAAAAATTTTCTGTTCAATTCGTTAGCGTAATCAACATGCGCGTCGGTTATCGGCAAAAGTTTTATCTGAACGGGCGCGAACCATACCGGAAATGCTCCCGCATAATTCTCAATCAAAATCCCAATGAAACGCTCGATTGAACCGTAAACAACGCGGTGAACCATAATCGGACGATGCTTTTCGCCGTCTTCGCCAATATAATTTAAATCAAACTTTTCGGGCAAAAGCATATCAAGCTGAATTGTCCCGCATTGCCACGTACGCCCGATTGAATCTTTCAAATGAAAATCAATCTTCGGTCCGTAAAACGCTCCGTCGCCTTCGTTTACGACGTATTCAAGCCCGCGATGTTCCAGAGCTTTTTGAAGCGCGTTTGTAGCCAATTCCCAAGTCGCATCGTCGCCCATTGAGTTTTCTGGGCGCGTCGAAAGCTCCGCTTTGTAAGTCAATCCGAAAGTTTTATAAACTTCGTCGAATAAGTCAATCGTCTTTTGTATTTCCGGCTCGACCTGCGCGGGCGTCATGTAAATATGCGCGTCGTCTTGCGTAAAATTGCGAACTCTGAACAGACCGTGCAAAACGCCGCTTTTTTCGTGACGGTGAACCAATCCAAGCTCGCCAAGCCTCAACGGCAAGTCGCGATAGCTATGAACGTGCGTATTATAGACAAGCATACTGCCAGGACAGTTCATTGGCTTGACGGCGTAATCTTCTTCGTCAATCTTGGTGAAGTACATATTTTCTTTGTAGTGGTCCCAGTGCCCAGACGTTTCCCACAGCTTGCGATTTAAAATTATCGGCGTTTTTATCTCCTGATAACCGTAGCGGCGATGAACTTCGCGCCAATAATCAATTAATTCGTTGCGAATAACCATTCCGTTGGGGTGAAAGAACGGAAAACCTGGTCCTTCGTCGTGCAAACTGAATAAATCCAATTCCTTGCCTAATTTACGGTGGTCACGCCGCGCAGCCTCTTCCAACATGTGCAAATAGTCTTTCAAATCGTCTTTATTCTCAAAAGCCGTGCCGTAAATCCTCTGCAACATTTTATTATGCTCGTCGCCGCGCCAATATGCGCCCGCAATCGACATTAACTTAAACGCTTTAACTTTTCCGGTCGATTGCACATGCGGACCCGCGCAAAGGTCGGTAAAATCGCCCTGCGTGAACAAAGAAATTTCCGCATCTTCGGGCAAAGCCTCAATCAGCTCAACTTTATAAGTTTCGCCTTCTTCAGAGAATTTTTTAAGTGCTTCAGCGCGTGAAAGCGTCGAACGTTCGAGTTTTAAGTTCTGTTTAACGATATTTTTCATCTCGCGTTCGATATCGGCTAAATCTTCGTCGGTAATTTTCTTTTCGGTGTCAATATCGTAGTAAAAACCGGTATCAATCGCCGGTCCGATAGCCAATTTAACATTTTTTCCGTCTGCGCCGCCGTAAAGATGCTTAATTGCTTGCGCCATGATATGCGAGGCGGTGTGGCGCAATGAATGCAGAGCTTCTGCGCCTTCAACTTCGGCTAAAGTGCCATCTTTCGTTATGATTGTCATTTATTTTGCCTCCTTTTAAGTGCCGCCGTATTTTATAACATTCAAAAGGAATTGACAAATTATTTCTTTGTGATAAATTTAATTCGCCTCCTCAGCAAAGAAAAATGTATGAGCAAAGCAAAGAAATTTTGAGGAGGAAAGTTAAATGAAGTCTTGGAAAAAATTATTAGCGGTGAGTGTGGCGTGTTCGAGTTTATTTTTCGCGCACGCCGACGCCGCCTATCAGCTTAACGAAGAGGTTGCTAATCCGCCCGCCGCGTTGCAAATGGCTACTCAAATTGGAGTCCTCAAGTACGAGAATCCCGAAATGCAGAGCCGCGCTGACAAAGACGCTATCGTTGTTTTGAGTTTCGGCACGACCTTTAAAGACCAGCGCACGAAATCTATCGACGCGACCGCGCAGGCAATTCAAGCCGCTCACCCCAACGCCAAAGTTTTTACGGCATTCACAAGCCATATCGTCATTAAACATATCGCCGAAAACGAAGGCTCCTGCGACTACATGACGCCTGAAGAAACCCTTAAACATCTTATGCGCGAAGGCTATACGCGGGTTGCGCTCGTTTCGCTCGACGTGATTCCGGGTATGGAATACAAATACGACGTCGCGCTTTTCCACGAGTACAAAACGCAATTTAAGAAAATGTCGCTCGGCACGCCGCTTATGTATTGGCAAGGGCAGGAAGAACAGCCGGATGACGTTATGCAGGTTATGCAATCGCTTCACTTGCCCGCGTACAAGAAGGGCACCGCGATTTTACTTATGGCGCACGGCACGCCCGATCCGTCAAATGCTTACTATTCGGTTATGCAGGAAAAACTTCGTCGCATGAAACGCGATGACGTTCACATTTACACCGTCGAAGGTTGGCCGCGCCTTGAGGATTGGGCTGGCAAAATGAAAATGCACAAGGTCGAGAAAATAATTTTAATGCCGCTGATGATGGTTGCCGGCGACCACGCCAATAACGATATGGCGGGCGACGAAGAAGATTCCCACAAAGTCATTTTGGAGAAAATGGGCTTTAAGGTCGAGGCGAAGTTGCAAGGACTCGGCGAAAGCAAACGCATTCGTGACATTTTCGTTGAACGCGCTAACGAAGCATGGGAAGCATTAGTTAATTAAAAATGCGCAATGAATTTTAAACTAGAAATTAAAAGTTGACGGGAGTGGAATTTCTTTCCGCCAATTTTTTTTTAAAATCCTAGACTTAATACCGCCAATTATGCTATCATAGCAAAGATTGATTATGCCGCCAATTTTGGTTGACAAGGCGGCGCAAATAATTTGACATTCCTTTTACGTTAATCTACAATCGGTTTAATTAAAAATAACGCGGAAAGGAACGCTTTCGGAGGGGGACAAAATATAGAGTATTCATTCTGAAAGTTTCTTAAACTACCGCACACGAACGACGGGAAGTTAAGCCCTTCGCGGGAATCGTTCAAAAGTTGAGACCGGCGGTTGGCAGGATAAAGTTCCTACCGTAAAATCTCAGGCGCAAAAAAATTTCTACACCGCCAAGAAAAGGAGGAATAGTTTTTATGTCTTGGTTGAACAACATGCGCGTCGCTTACAAGTTACTTTTGCTTAATATTATCGCGCTAATTGGTATGATTGTTATCGGACTGGTCGGCTACTTCGCCGTTATGCAGGCTCAAAGCGATTTGGACAAAATCAGCCAGACCTACTTAAAAGGTATCTTTGAAATCGGTCGTTGCCGTCACGCCGTGCGCTATGCACAAGTTCAGGCTGTCTTGGCTCCTTTGACGGTTGATCCCGCACTTTATCAATCTCGCCTTGATAAGTACAACGGCGGCGTTAAAGAGTTGGAAGATTCCTTGAAAATTTACGGAGAAATAATCAAGGACGACCCGCAAGCTCGTGCGCAAGTTGATGCTGCCGAACGCGAATGGACTAAATTTAAAACCGGCGCGGATAAAATGTTCCAAATGAAATCCCCTATAGGCGACACCTCAGCTATTGCCGCGCATAGAAATGCTTCGCTTGAATTCTATCAAAATGAAGTTATGCCCTATGCAGTTTCCTGCGGCGAAGCTATCTTAGTCATTCAACAAAAGGCTTATGAAGATTCCGATAAGACAATCGAAGCCAGTAACGAAGGCATTGCGGCTTCCGTTCGCAATTTGTTTATCGCGCTCGGCGGTACCTTCGTTCTCTTGATTATCATGAGCATTTCTATCACCAAAGCCGTTACCAATCCTCTTAGCAACATGGTTCAGGCTTTGCACCTCCTCAAAGACGGCGACTTCCGCCGCACAGATTTGCTTGACGCTGATCGCGGCGACGAATTCGGCTCAATGGCTCTTGCCGTTCGCGAAATGCGCCAGGCGATAAGCAAATTGATTCATCAAACCAGCGATTCTTCAAGCCAATTTGCGGCGTCTTCCCAAGAGCTTACTGCTAGTGCTCACCAAAGCGCACAGGCGTCCGAACAGGTTGCCCAATCCGTCACCAATTCGGCGGGCGCAGTTGTCGAACAACAAACCTATGTTAATGACGCTATGGACGCTATCAACAACGCGCTTAACTCCATTGACCATTTGACAAAGACTGCTGACAAAGTTTCCGAACACGTCGCCTCCGCCAATAACGAAGCGGCCGCCGGTACTGAGGCTGTCGAAACTGCAGTTAATCAGATTATCAGCGTTGAAAAAATCGTTAATGATTCCGCTTTGACGGTCGATAAACTCGGCAAACGTTCGCAAGAAATCGGACAAATTGTCGAAGCTATCAGCGGCATTGCTGAACAAACTAACTTGCTTGCATTGAACGCAGCTATTGAGGCGGCTCGCGCTGGCGAACATGGTCGCGGATTTGCGGTCGTTTCCGAAGAAGTCCGCAAGCTCGCCGAAGAATCACAAGAAGCGGCGCAGAAAATTGGCACGCTCATTGGCGACATTCAATCCGATACTACTGACGCGGTCGATTCCATGCAAAAAGGTAACGCAGCCGTCCGTACGGGTACTCAATCCGTCGAAAGACTTCGCTCCACCTTCGACAGCATTAGCAATGCCTCTCAGAACGTCGAAAAAGAAGCAAAGAACATGGTCAACGAACTCAAGGAAGTCGAAAAACTCACTTTCGTTATCCGCGACCGTTCCGAAAAGATTTTGGAAAAAGGAATTGGCGTTTCCAAAGAAATGGAAAGCGTCTCTGCGGCGGCTGAACAGCAATCTGCTTCTGCTGAAGAAATTTCCTCTGCAGCTGATGAACTTGCTCGCCTCGCTCAAGACTTGCAGAACTCTTTGCAGAAATTCCAGTACTAAAATTCATTCTTACATAAAAATTTTAGTCTCAACTGCGGTTGGGGCTTCAGCTTGTAGACAAAGCCCGTTTCGGAATAACCTGAGGCGGGCTTTTTGCTTTGAGGTCCTTCAATAAATTTGACTTTTTCTACCTGTTTTTCTCGATTTTTCTTCCTGTAAATCGAAAAGCACCTCCCAAGCTTATTTTACTTGAAAGGTGCTTTTTGTCTACAGTCTGAAGCGACGGTATAAACTCTCGCCGCTTTTTTTATTCTTAGTTGCCTTCAACGTCAGTGCCTTCAACAGGTCCTGTCCAATCAATAATTCCGCCCATTTCATAAACGTTCGTGTAGCCCTTTTCGGCAAGAGCCTTAGCGGTTTTTTGAGCGCGGTTGCCATCGCCGCAGTAAGCGATAATCGGCGCGTTTTTGTCAGGAATATTCTCGAAGTTTTCAGCGATAACAGCTTCAAGCGGGACGAAAACCGCCCCGACGATATGCCGCTTTTCGTAATCTTTCGGGAAACGGACATCAATCAAAACGGCGTTGGGATTTTCAGCGAGCATTTTCACCGCTTCTTCCTTGCTTATGTGCTTGTAGCCTTGATTAATTTCCATGCCCTCAAGACGTCCCATCCAATCGACTAGTCCGCCGAATTCATAAACATTTTTGTAACCCTTATCCGCTAAAAGTTGCGCGGCATCTTCAGCGCGTCGCCCTGTCCAGCAATAAGTCAAAATGGTTTGATTCTTATCGGGCAACGATTCAAATTTTCCATTGCGCAAATCTTCAAGCGGAACTAAGATGGCGTGCGGGATATGTTTTTTCTCGTACTCATCTTGTGTGCGCACGTCAAGGACAATCGCGTTGGGATTATCGGCAATCATTTTCTTTGCCTCGTCCTGCGTTAGGTGCTTGTAAGTAAATTTTTCACCGCCGCAACCCATGAACAAACTAACAACGAAAATCATTAATGCAACTGCAGACAAAATCCTTTTCATTTCAAGACCTCCGTTACAACTTTTAAAAAGTTGACAAATAGTTAGCGCACAAAACGTTGCGATACTTTTAGCAAATCGCCGCGCCAGAACGATTTACTTTAATACTTCCGTTAGCGTTTCAATCATTTTTTGAATATCAAGCGGCTTGGCAATGTGGCTGTCCATGCCCGCATCTTTCGCCGCCTGTATGTCTTCTGTAAATGCGTTCGCCGTCATAGCGATAATCGGAATCTGCGCGAGCTTCGGATTTTTAAGAGCGCGAATTTTCTTCGTAGCTTCGTAGCCGTTCATAATCGGCATTTGAACATCCATTAGCACGCAATCATATTCGCCGGGCTTTGAGTTGGCAACTTTTTCATAAGCAATTTTTCCATTTTCCGCTGTGTCGAGACCAAAGCCAAATTCCGTCAGAATCAGCGACGCAATTTCGCGATTTACTTCGTTATCCTCAACCAAAAGCAATTTAAGTTTGCTGAAGTCAATTTCGCGCTCGGTTGTGGTCTCTTCTACTACTTCCTCTTCCGGATCGTCGACAATCGGGAAGTCAACGCGCACGATAAATTCAGTGCCCCTGCCGAGTTCGGTTTCAACATCGATTGTGCCGCCCATTAGCTCAACGATACTTTTTGTAATCGACATACCAAGCCCCGTGCCTTGAATATTGCTAACAGTCCGGTCGCGCTCGTACGCCGCGAAAACTTTCTTAGCAAATTCGGGCGTCATGCCCATGCCGGTATCTTTAACGCGCAATTCGTAGGAGCCTTTCTCGTCATTGCCGCCGGTTTGCGTCAAAGTCACAGTCACTGAGCCGCCTTCGGGCGTGAACTTAAAAGCATTGCTTATAAGATTTAGCAGGACGCGATTTAAGCGCGGAACGTCGCACATAACCGTTTTATTCATGACGCGTTCAGCATTGACGACGAACTTTATTTTCTTAGTCTCCATTTGCGTCGCGAAAAGGTCGTGAACTTCACCCAAAGCTTTAACGAGATTAGACTTTTGCGGGTCGAGTTCCATTTTGCCCGATTCAATGCGACTCATGTCAAGAATATCATTTATCAGCGCGAGCAGGTGATTATTCGACGCCTCTATTTTGTCTAAGTAATCTTTAGTCTTTGGCGGCAGTCCAGGTTCTTTCTTAATCAAATTTGTGTAGCCGATAATTGCGTTCATGGGCGTTCTAATGTCGTGGCTCATATTCGACAAGAAAGTTGATTTAGCCTTGTTGCTCTGCTCCGCCTGAACTTTTTCACGCTCCATATTTTTTTCGCGCTTCATCATTAAATTATAGATATTGAACATGATAAAAAGCGCAACCATTATCAAGCCCATTTGCATAAAGTTATGCCGCGTCAAAGATTCGCTGACGATTTTCATTTGATTCTGCAGATAAAATTCCGAGTCGGCTTTTTCAATTGCAGTTGGCGGCACGCCGTGTTCGTTAAGCTCTTCGGTGTAATATTCGCTAAGGTTGCCTAAAACGGTCTGCGCGGCGTCAGAAGTGGCTTCGCGAACCCAAAGCATTGACGTAAAGAAAATCAGAAATAGCAGAGCTATCCAAGAAATTGTCGACTTGCCGAAACGCCGTTGTTCGTAATCGCGTTGGAAAATGTAGCGGAAAAAAGCAAAGCCTAAGATACTCCAGCAAATCAGAATCAGATAACTTTCCGTAGTCATTGCGGCGACTGTCCAGACGTTCGGCACCATAAAATACAGGAAAAAGATTAGCGAGACGACCGTACCAATTATTCCGGTGATTTGCGCTAGACTTCTACCCATTTGCCGCGCAGTTATAATCGTGACGAGCGAAGTATAAGTATAATCGATTGTCGCGCCGATTGTGTTTACGTCGATAATCCAGGCAATCGCAGTGCGTCCGAGAAATGGTATCGGCAAGGACAGGAGCATTATAAATAAAACGGCGTTGCAAGGCGTGCGATTTTCGTTGAGTTTGCCGAACCACGAGGGCAATAAATCATCACGAGTCAGCGCGAAAATCAATCGGCTTGCCGCAATATAATTTCCTACAAGCCCTGTGATAACGCCGCCCATAACCGCCATTATTAAAATTATTAAGCCCGTGTCGCCCATAAGCTCATAAATTGCGTGGATAGTCGGCATACCGGCATAGCCTTCAAGGTTATTAAGGTCGGCAAGATATTCAGCCCAGTTTGAATATTGCGGCGGCAAATCGGAAATAGCTAGTATCGCAAGGAAAATGTAAGCGATAGCCGCAGACACGACCGCGCAGAATAAAATTGCAAAAGTTTTCTTGACGGAAAATTTAAAGCCCTCCGCCGATTGTGAAATTGATTCAAAGCCGGCAAAAGCCCAAGGAGCTAAAACTACAATTCCGAAAACCGCCGCAAATGAACTTGTAGTGTCGGGCGCGTAAGCGGGCGCAATATCGAAAGGATTTACGCCGCTCGCTAAGACTGCGACCATAGAAATTAACACGCCGCCAAATAAAACTATCGCCGCGACAGTCTGAACCCACGCCGCTAATTTCCCGCCATGCATGCAAATTGCGCCGAAAATCCATAACGCGCCCAAACTCAACAGAGCTTCACCCACGTAAACATCAAAGCCCGCAATCGTATAATGAAAACCAAATTGGAAAGTATCGCCCAGAAATTTTCTAAAGATAATTGGCAAGGCGGTCGCGTTCGCCCAAGTAATTGCGATATAAACCAGAATCAAAAACCACGACGATAAAAAGCCGTGGTCGTAACCGAGAACTTTTTTAGCATAAGAATAAGTGCCGCCCGCGTCGGGGTATTTGTTCATCATGAAATGATAATTGTAGCCGATAATCAGCATGATAACCCCGCCAAGAGCCATACCAAGCGCAGTTCCTAAAGGTCCGGCGATAGGTAAAAAAGTTGTGCCGGGCATAACGAACGCGCCCCAGCCCACTGCGCAACCAAATGACAATGCCCAAACATTTAGCGGCGATAAGTACGGTTTTAATTTTGTGTCTTCTACATTCATAATAAAGGGCAGCGCTCTCCTTTAACGTTTTTCTTAGCAATTATACACAATGCCGCGCTAAAGTAAAGTTGACATATTGACGCCCTTAAAAATTTTTTGTATCCTGCCGAAAAAGGAGGCGATTAAAATGTTGGTTTCTGACGTGCGCGACGACTACGAAATTATTGAGGGGGTTAAAATTATGGCACCTAGTCCCGGTTGGGGGCACGTTAATGTTACGGCGAACTTAGTTACAATTATCAACGGTTACGCAAGGATAAACAAACTCGGCGTCGCCGCTCCAGACAATTTTGATGTTCATTTTCCCGATGGCAGTTTATTCAAGCCGGATTTTATTTTCGTCAGCGCGGAAAAAGCTAAATCGCTCTTTGAGGATAAAAACATGACTTTTCACGGCGTGCCCGATATGGTTGCGGAAATTTTTTCGCGCTCAACTATGAAACGCGATATTGGGATTAAAAAAGATGTTTACGAACGCAACGGCGTCCGCGAATATTGGATTATTGACCCTTATACCGAATATATTCAAGTCTATCTCCTGCGCGACGGCAAATATTTTCTCGACGACGTTTATCAGAATTATTCCGACGCAGAATTAAAAAAATTGACCGAAGAAGAACGCGCCGAAGTCAAAATGGAAATCCCCGTTGCGGTTCTTGACGGTTTCAAGGTTAAGATACGAAATATTTTCGGCTGGTACTTTGAATAAAATCCCTGCGCAAGCGGGGATAATTTTTTGGGAGTGATTAAAATTTTCTCTAAACGATTGCTTGACTTAAAAAAAATTGTGCTCGGCGAAGTCGCGGAAAATTTTCGCCGCGTCGAAGAAGTTTCCGAACACAATACGCTGAAAGTTTTAAATGCAATGCGGCGTTTGAAAGTTTCCGACGCGCACTTCAAAACGTCGACGGGCTATGCTTATGGCGACATTGGGCGCGAAAAATTGGACGAACTCTTTGCCGAAATTTTCTGCGCGGAAAAAGCTCTTGTACGCACGCAATTTGTATCGGGCACGCACGCCCTAGCGACCGCGCTTTTCGGGATTCTTCGCCCAAATGATGAATTAGTTTCCTTGACGGGCGAGCCTTACGATACTTTGCAAACCGTTATTGGTCACGCGCACGCCGCGAAAGGTTCGCTTAAAGAATTCGGCATTTCTTATCGCGAACTGGATTTAGTAAATGGCAAAGTCGACATTGACGCAATTAAAAGTTTCGTGACGTCTAAAACTAAACTTGCGCTGATTCAACGTTCGCGGGGCTACTCAATGCGCGAGCCACTCACAACTTCTGACATTGAAAAAATCTGCGCGGCGGTCAAGGCAGTTAATCCCGATTGCGTGACGTTCGTCGATAATTGTTACGGTGAATTCGTCGAGACAAAAGAGCCTATCGAAGTCGGCGCGGATTTAGCGGCGGGCAGTCTGATAAAAAATATCGGCGGCGGCTTAGCTCCGACCGGCGGATATATCGTCGGCAGGAAAGATTTAGTCGAGCTAGCGTCGTACCGCTTGACGGCTCCAGGCATGGGCGACGAACTCGGCGCAAGTTTAGGGATGCCTCGTCTTTTATATCAAGGCTTGTTTATGGCTCCGCACACGACCGCGCAGGCTCTCAAGGGCGCAATCTTCGCGGCAGGGATTTTTTCAAAACTCGGCTATAAAACAAGTCCACTACCTGAAGATATTCGCGGCGATATTATTCAAGCGATTGAATTGCAGTCAGCTGAAAAATTGGTTGCATTCTGCCGAGCGATTCAAAATTTTTCTCCGGTCGATTCCTACGCCGCGCCAGAACCTTGGGACATGCCCGGCTACGAAGACAAAGTTATTATGGCGGCGGGAACATTCGTTCAAGGCGCGTCGATTGAACTTTCTGCAGACGGACCTTTAAGAAAACCCTACGCCGTTTACTTGCAAGGCGGCTTAACTTTTGAACACGCAATGATTGGTATCTTGGCGGCGGCTGAACAATTAGAAAATATGAACAAACGAATAAATAAAACAAAAAAATAAGCCGTCAAAGAAGACGGCTCATGTTGCGCTTTAACTGTTCCCCCTTTTTAAAGAGGGGATTTTTTTTGCGGCAGAATTTCATTGCATAAAGCCTACAATTTCTTCTGAGTTTTGATTAGCTTGAGCGAGCATAGCTTGCGACGATTGGAGCAAGAAATTATGCCTAGTATAGTTTATCATTTCTTTAGCCATATCAGCATCACGGATAGTTGATTCGGTGGCTTGTGCGTTTTCGTCTTGAGTGGTGACATTCAAATCAGTAACTTCCAAGCGTTGAAGGTATGCGCCCAAATTAGTTGCCTCGTCGAGCGCGTATTCGATAGCGTAATCGATAGTTCCGATGGCGGATTGTGCATCTTCGCGAGTACGAACGCTTAGGTTATCCAAACCCAAAGCAGTTTTAGTCACACTGTTTATATAAAGGTTAAATCTTTGCCTTGCCTGCGTGCCGTGTTGAACCCAGAGCGGATTTCCTATGATAGGTTTTCTAATTGCGTTGCTACGAAATTGCAAATCTAAGTCATCTTTCAATATCATTATTTCTGAATGGTCAGCGGGGTTGCGTGCGATTCTAAGTTGATGATTGGTATCTAGTAAAGCATTATCTGGAGTAGAATCGTCCCACTTGCTTACTCTAACACTGTTCACATAACCGCCAGAATTTGCTATTTTATCTTTATTTGAGTAAACGCCTTCCAATATGGCTTCGGCTAAATCAGATTCACTTTTAACATCTTTGACGCCAATGACAAATTCTCGCGCTTTGGTGTTATTTCCAGCTCCATGCGGTCTTCCGTAAGTTGATTCGTCGGCAGATTTATTTGCGTCGAAAATAATGTTAATAAATTGCTCACAACCGCCGCATAAAATGGAAAAGCCTTGATTGTGCAAAGTTTTAGGATAATCGTCCGTTGCGGTCATAGAAGAAAAGTCCAGATAGACAGCAAATTGATTTTTTTGCGAGGAAGATGCGCTTGAACCAAACATAGCTTCTGCCCACGACCAAGAATTATTTACATCTTTTTTAAAACCCAAATCAATAGTAAATTTCCAATCTTTAAGTTTACCACCGTTTGTGGTTTGTGACGAAGTAGTTGCATTGTAAGCTGCGCTGATACTGCCGAGAACGTTACCAATAGTAGTATTATCAGTATTGAAGACGGGAATTCTATAGGTTCCGTCTAAAAGAATCTTTCCGTTGTACTTAGTGCCGCGAGCAATATCATCTAAAATTTGCAGCCGTTGATCCACTTCCTTTTGAAGGACATTTCTATCCCAATCATTATTGGAATCGTTAGCGGAATCGATTGCTAATTCCTTTAGCACCCGCAAATTTTGAACAATTTGGTCGATACCGCGTTCAGCAGTACGCGCCAATGCTGAATCGTTCTGAAGATTCTGATGATCCTGCGAAAAAGAACGAATTAATTCGCGCATACGTTCGCTCATTGCCCACGCCGAAGAATTATCCGACGCGCTAACGATTTTCAAACCTGTAGACAATCTTCCGAAGAATTTTTCGGCGTTTGTCTGATGCGAATTGACATAAGACATAGCCTTTTGAGCTTGCTCGTTGTTTGCAATCTGTATAGACATAAAACTTCACCTCCGTGTAAAAAAAAATCCTTTCAAAATGCATAATAATTTTATTCAAAACTAAAATCTAAGTCAACAAAATTTTAGCGTTGTGACGCCAAGTTTTAATTTTAATCAGCATATAATGAGTTGTGCAAAAAGATGGCGTCATGAAGGGCTTGACAAGCATTTTTGGCAATGATAATATTACGCCGCTTTTTGAAGGCACGAAAATTTTGGAAGGAGGTGGGCGCATGCCAACCATAAATCAGTTAGTGAGAAAAGGTCGCCAGATGTTGGAAGAAAAATCAACGGCTCCGGCTCTGAAAGAATGTCCGCAAAAACGCGGAGTATGCACTCGCGTTTACACGACGACGCCCAAGAAACCGAAT
>DJWY01000016.1:0-82397 GCA_002448305.1 Selenomonadales bacterium UBA7018 | reverse complement strand
AAAGATTTGCCGGGTGTTCGCTATCATATTATTCGCGGCTCCCTCGATACCGCCGGCGTGCAAGACCGCAAACAAGCGCGTTCTAAGTACGGCGCGAAGAAGGCTAAAGCTAAGAAGAAGTAGTCAGTTGTTAGGTTAATAGGTTAATAGAACTAATAACCTAATAACCTATCCACCTAATAACCTAACAAAGGAGGAGCAGCAATGCCAAGAAAAGGTGCTGTGCCTAAACGAGACGTTCTGCCGGATCCTGTCTATCACTCAAAGACGGTTGCGAAGTTCATAAATAAAGTTATGTTGAGCGGCAAAAAAAGCGTAGCTCAGCGCGTTGTCTATGACGCTTTCGAGACCATAAAAGAAAAGACAGGTAAAGACCCGCTGGAAGTCTTCGAGACGGCACTGAAAAACGTTATGCCGGTTCTGGAAGTCAGAGCGCGTCGCGTCGGCGGTGCTAACTATCAAGTTCCCGTCGAAGTGCGCCCCGATCGTCGTCAAACTTTGGGAATCCGTTGGCTGGTAAATTATGCCCGCCTGCGCGGCGAAAAGACTATGGACGCTAGACTTTCCGGAGAACTTATGGACGCCGCTAATAATACCGGCGCGTCAATCAAAAAGAAGGAAGACACCCACAAGATGGCGGAGGCGAATAAAGCTTTCGCGCACTATCGCTGGTAAGGAGAAATTTTCAAAGTGTCAAGAGAGTTTTCATTAGAAAAAACTCGCAACATTGGAATTATGGCGCACATAGACGCCGGCAAAACGACTACGACCGAGAGAATTTTGTTTTATACGGGTGTCAATCACAAGCTCGGCGAAGTTCACGAGGGCGCGGCGACTATGGACTGGATGAAGCAGGAACAGGAACGCGGCATTACAATAACTTCAGCGGCGACAACCTGTTACTGGAAAGATACCAGAATCAATATTATCGACACGCCAGGTCACGTTGACTTTACGGTTGAAGTCGAAAGATCTTTGAGAGTTTTAGACGGTGCACTTGCAATCTTGACGGCTCGCGGCGGCGTTGAGCCACAAACTGAAACTGTTTGGCGACAGGCGGAAAGATATAACGTCCCGCGTATGGCTTACGTCAACAAAATGGATATAACCGGCGCAGATTTTTATAACGTTATACAGATGATGCGCGACCGGCTCCATACAAATGCCGTTGCGATTCAGCTACCGATTGGCGCGGAAGATAATTTTCAAGGAATTATCGACCTAGTCAAAATGGAAGCGATTGTTTACGACGACGATTTAGGCAAAGTTTCTAAGGAAGTCGAAATTCCCGCCGATATGCTTGACATGGCGGAAGATTATCGCGATAAACTTCTTGAAGCCTGCGCGGAGCAAGATGATGACTTCATGGAAAAATATCTCAGCGGTGAAGAAGTAACAATCGACGAGATAAAGTCCGTGATTCGCAAGGCGGTTATCGAATGCAAAATGACGCCTGTAACTTGCGGCACGTCCTATAGGAATCGTGGCGTTCAACCGTTACTTGACGCGATTGTTGACTACATGCCCGCGCCGACTGATATTCCGCCGATTGAAGGTATTACGCCAGACGGCGAAGAAGATTCACGCCCTGCAAGTGATGAAAAACCTTTTGCCGCGTTGGCGTTCAAGATTATGACTGACCCATTTGTCGGCAAGCTCGCGTTCGTAAGAGTTTATTCCGGCGTTCTGAAAAGTGGCTCCTACGTCTACAACTCGACGAAGGGCAGGAAAGAACGTATTGGGCGAATTTTGCAAATGCATGCGAACAATCGCAAGGAAATTGATTTCCTTTACAGCGGTGATATCGCGGCGGTCGTCGGACTAAAAGACACCACGACGGGAGATACCCTCTGCGACGATAAAGCCCAGATTGTTCTTGAGTCAATGCAATTCCCCGAACCTGTCATATCGGTTGCGGTTGAGCCTGCGACTAAAAACGATCAGGATAAAATGGGGATTGCTCTTCAGAAACTCGCCGAAGAAGACCCGACTTTCAAAGTGCGCACCGACCCCGAAACCGGACAAGTTATTATTTCCGGCATGGGCGAATTGCATTTACAGATTATCGTTGACCGCATGTTAGACGAATTCAAAGTTGATTGCAAAGTTGGCGAACCGCAAGTTGCTTATCGCGAAACTATTCGCAAGACTTCAAAGGGCGAAGGCAAATTCGTTCGTCAAACGGGCGGGCATGGACAATACGGACATTGCTGGCTTGAAATTTCGCCTAACGAGACTGGCGCGGGATTCGTCTTTGAAAGTAAAATTGTCGGCGGCGTCATTCCGAAAGAGTATATCAATCCGATTGAAGCGGGCGTCAAACAGGCAATGGAGAACGGCATTTTAGCTGGCTATCCTATGGTTGACGTTAAAGCGACGGTTTATGACGGCAGTTTTCACGAAGTCGATAGTAGCGAGGCGGCGTTTAAAATCGCTGGCTCTATGGCATTCAAGGCGGCGGCGGAAAAGGCTAAGCCAGTGTTGCTTGAACCTTACGTCAAAGTCGAAGTCACGGTGCCTGAAGATTATATGGGCGACGTTATCGGCGATTTAAATTCACGGCGCGGAAAAATTGACGGCATGGAACCGCGCAATAATCTGCAAATAATTCATGGATTCGTGCCGCTGTCGGAAATGTTTGGCTACGCGACCGACTTGCGCTCTAAAACTCAAGGGCGCGGCTCTTACTCAATGGAAGTCGCTTATTATGACGAAGTTCCCAAAAATATCTCTAACGAGATTGTTGCGAGAAATACCGGAGAATATCCTAAGAAATAATTTTTTAAGAAATAAGGAGTTGTTTATTTAAAATGGCAAAGCAGAAATTTGACCGCAGTAAACCCCACGTAAACATTGGTACAATCGGTCACATCGATCACGGCAAGACCACTTTGACTGCCGCTATTACCAAAATTCTCTCTGAAAAAGGTTTCGCAAAATACGAATCCTATGAGAACATTGACAAGGCTCCGGAAGAACGCGAACGCGGCATTACGATTAATACCGCTCACGTTGAGTACGAAACCGAAAAACGTCACTATGCGCACGTTGACTGCCCAGGTCACGCCGACTATATCAAAAACATGATCACCGGCGCGGCGCAAATGGACGGCGCAATTCTCGTTGTTGCTGCTTCTGATGGTCCTATGCCCCAGACTCGCGAACATATTTTGCTTGCTCGCCAAGTCGGCGTTCCGGCTATCGTTGTTTTCCTTAACAAAGTTGACCAAGTCGACGACGAAGAACTCCTCGAACTCGTCGAAATGGAAGTTCGCGAACTTCTTAGCAAGTATGAGTTCCCCGGCGATGATATTCCCGTTATCGCTGGCTCGGCTCTTCTTGCTCTCGAAGGCGACGAAGAACAAAAGAAAAATATTCTTAAGCTCCTTGACGCTGTCGACGAATACATTCCGACTCCGACTCGCGACACCGATAAACCCTTCCTTATGCCTGTTGAAGACGTCTTCACGATTACCGGACGCGGCACCGTTGCTACCGGTCGTGTTGAACGCGGCATGTTGAAACTTAACGAGCCTGTTGAAATCGTTGGTCTTCGCGACGAACCTCGCAAAACTGTCGCAACGGGCATTGAAATGTTCCGCAAGCTTCTTGATAGCGCGGTTGCTGGCGATAACGTCGGTGTCCTTCTGCGCGGCGTCGACCGTAAAGAAATTGAACGCGGTCAAGTTATTGCGAAACCCGGCACGATTCATCCTCATACGAAATTCAAAGCTCAAGTTTACGTCCTGACTAAAGACGAAGGCGGTCGTCATACTCCGTTCTTTGCCAACTATCGTCCGCAATTCTACTTCCGTACAACCGACGTTACGGGCGTAGTCAGCGACCTTAAGGACACCAACGGCAATGCTGCTGAAATGTGCATGCCTGGCGACCATATCGAAATGACAGTTGAACTTATCACTCCGATTGCTATCGAAAAAGGTTTGCTCTTCGCTATTCGTGAAGGCGGTCACACTGTCGGTTCGGGTCGTGTTATCGAAATTCTTGAAGCGTAAAAAGTTTTTGACACTCAGTCAATAAATCGGTAAGGCGGTCGGTAGTCAGCCTAAGAACTGATTGCCGGCCGTCGTTGCTGATTTAATATAAAATTTTTCTTGAAACTAATAGCAACGCTTGATATAATTTTTGCTGTTAGTTTTAAAAGGTGCTGTGACGTGGCAGATTGCTAGGCAAGGAAATTCCGCCCTGTCAAGGGAACTGCTACGGAGCAATGTTGGAAGCTTGACTTCTGACTAAGGAGGAATTATTTTGGCAAAGCAACAGAAAATCAGGATTCGCCTCAAGGCCTACGACCACAAATCGTTAGACCAGAGCGCGGCCAAGATTGTGGAGACTGCCAAGAAAACTGGCGCGTTAGTATCGGGGCCAATCCCGCTGCCGACGGAAAAAAATATCTACACAATCTTGCGCTCACCGCACGTCAACAAGGATTCGCGTGAACAATTCGAGATGCGCACGCATAAACGCTTGATTGACATTCTCCAGCCGACGCATAAGACAGTTGATGCGCTCATGCGCTTGGATTTGCCCGCCGGTGTTGACATCGAGATTAAGGTTTAATCGGGGAGGTGTAAACATTGGCAAAGACGATTTTAGGTATCAAACTCGGTATGACGCAAATTTTCACCGAAGAAGGGCGCGTTATTCCCGTGACGGTCGTTGAAAGTGGCAACAACGTTGTCATTCGCAACAAGACTGTCGACACGGACGGCTACTGCGCGGTTCAGCTCGGTTTCGGCGAAGTCAAAGAAAACAAGGTTAATAAGCCCGATATGGGGCAATTCAAAAAGGCTGAAGTCAAGCCCGTTAAATTTATTCGCGAAGTCAGATTGGCAGCGGAATCCGAATACAAAATCGGCGACGTTATCGGCGTAGATATTTTTGCGGCGGGTGAATTGGTTGACGTTATCGGAACTTCTAAGGGCAAAGGCTTTGCAGGTTCAATTAAGCGTCACAACTTCGCACGCGGTCCTATGGGTCACGGCTCAAAATCTCATCGCGAGCCAGGCTCAACAGGCGCAATGCTTTCCGGTCCCGGCGGTCGCGTCATTAAGGGCAAGAGACTTCCCGGACGCATGGGCGGTATTCGCACCACGATTCAGCGTTTGACTGTCGTTAAGGTCGACGCGGATAGAAATTTGCTCCTTATCAAAGGCGCGATTCCTGGTCCGAAAAAAGGTTTGGTTGTTGTCAGAGAGACGGTTAAGCCGGCTAAAGTTCATAAAAAATAATCGAAAGGAGGAAAAGCAATGCCAACTGTAGCAGTTTACGATATGACGAATAACAAAGTCGGCGATATCGAACTCAGCGAAGAAATTTTCGGCGTAGAGATTAACGAAGGGCTTGTTCATCAAGCAGTTGTTATGCAAATGGCGTCGTGGAGACTGGGCACGCACGATACTAAAACTCGTGGCGAAGTTCGCGGCGGCGGTAAAAAGCCCTGGCGTCAAAAAGGTACAGGTCGCGCTCGCACAGGTTCGCGCAGAAGCCCGCTTTGGCGTAGCGGCGGTACAATCTTCGGACCGCACCCCCGCGATTATTCTTTCTCAATGCCTAGAAAACAGCGTCGCCTTGCGTTAAAATGCGTCTTGACTGACAAAGTTAAGGGCGGCAATTTAATCGTTCTGGACAGTCTGAATTTCGATGAGCCTAAAACGAAAAAATTTGTCGAATTCCAAAAGACTTTTGGCGTTGACGGTTGCAAATCGCTGTTCATTACCCGCGAAATTATCGACAACGTGACGCGCTCTTCAAACAATCTGCAGAACGCTAAGGCAATCGCCGCGCTTCAACTCAACGTCTACGACATTCTCAACAGCGAAAAACTCTTCCTCACCAAAGACGCGGTTGCGAAAATCGAGGAGGTGTACGCCTAATGGAAGCCAGAGACATTTTGATTCGCCCGCTTATCAGTGAGCGTTCAACGGATTTAATGCAGGACGGCAAATTTGTTTTCGTCGTCGACAAACGCGCCAATAAAATTCAAATCGCGCAGGCCGTCAAGGAAATTTTTAACGTGACGGTTGAGGACGTAAACACGATTAACGTTAAGGGCAAAACGAAACGTCGCGGTCGCACGGTCGGCAAGACGAACAGTTATAAAAAAGCTATCGTCAAACTTAAAGCCGGCGAAACTATCGAATTCTTCAGCGCATAAAAATTTTTGAACAAAGGAGGTAAAACGTAAGTGGGAATTAAATCTTTCAAGCCGTATACTCCCGGTCGTCGTCACATGACGGTTTCGACGTTCGAGGAAATTACGACAAGTAAGCCCGAAAAATCTTTGCTGGCTCCGCTCAAGAAAAAAGGCGGTCGCAATCAGCAAGGACGTTTGACGGTTCGTCATCAAGGCGGCGGGCATAAACGTCGCTATCGTATAATCGATTTCAAGCGCAACAAAGACGGTATCCCCGCAAATGTCGCAACGATTGAATACGACCCCAATCGCAGTGCTCGTATCGCCCTGCTTAACTACGCGGACGGCGAAAAGCGTTACATCATCGCGCCGAACGGTTTAAAGGTCGGCGATAAAGTTGAATCGGGCGCAGAGGCTGATATTAAAACGGGTAATGCTCTTCCGCTTAAAAATATTCCGGTCGGTACGCTGATTCACAATATCGAAATGAAAATTGGCAAGGGCGGGCAACTCGTTCGCAGTGCGGGCGCGGCGGCTCAGCTCATGGCTAAAGAGGGCAATTACGCAACAATCCGTATGCCGTCGGGCGAAGTTCGCAAAGTTCATATCAACTGCCGCGCAACTATCGGGCAAGTCGGCAATCTCGACCATGAAAATATTACAATCGGTAAAGCTGGACGTTCGCGCTGGCTTGGCATTCGTCCCGCAAATCGCGGCGTAGCTATGAACCCTGTAGACCATCCGCATGGCGGCGGTGAAGGTCGTTCGCCGGTCGGTCGCAAGCACCCCGTCACCAAGTGGGGCAAATGCGCTATGGGCGCGAAGACGCGCAAGAAAAAAGCTTCCGACAAGCTTATTGTTCGTCGTCGCAAGTAATTTCGGCGAAGGGAGGAAATTAATTTGTCAAGGTCTGTCAAGAAAGGTCCATTCGTGCAGGAAAAACTTTTGGCGAAAGTCGAAGCTCTCAACGCCGCTAACGATAAAAAAGTTATCCGCACCTGGTCGCGCAGTTCAACAATTCTTCCTGCATTCGTCGGACATACAATCGCCGTTCACGACGGCAGAAAACATGTTCCCGTTTATGTTACGGAAGATATGGTCGGGCATAAGCTCGGCGAATTCGCTCCGACTCGTACTTTTAAAGGGCACGCGGGCGAAGAACGCAAAATGTCGCTTAAGTAAGGGACAAGGGAAATGGGACAAGGGACAAGTCAACTCCTAATTCCTAATTTCTAATTCCTAACTGATAGAAGGGGGGAAATTATTCGTGGCAGAAGTCAAAGAAGCCAAAGCAATCGCCAAGTTTGTAAGAATTGCGCCGCGCAAAGTCCGTATCGTTATGGATTTAATTCGCGGCAAAGACGTTGCGGACGCCTTCGCGATTTTGAAATTCACGCCTAAACGCGGCGCGACACTTATTAATAAAGTTCTTAAATCCGCCGTCGCTAATGCGGAAAATAATTTCGATATGGACGCCGATAAACTTTACGTTTCAACTTGTTTCGTCGACGGCGGTCCGACGCTCAAAAGGTATCACCCGCGCTCCAGAGGGCAAGCGTTCAGCATTCTGAAGCACACTTCGCACATCACGGTTGCCGTCAGCGAAAAGGAAAACGAAACTAAAGAATAAAAGAAGGAGGGAAACGGTTTGGGTCAGAAGGTACATCCTCACGGAATACGCCTTGGTATAGTCAAGACTTGGGACGCGAAATGGTACGCCGATAAAGATTTCGCAACCAATCTTCACGAAGATATTAAAATCCGCAAAGCCATCAAAACCGATAAGCAGTTGGCGTCGGCGGGCGTCTCGCGCATTGAGATTGAACGCTCGGAAAAACGCCTTAAGCTCACGATTCATACTGCAAAGCCCGGTATGGTTATCGGTCGCGGCGGCGCAGGTATTGAGGACATTAAAAATAAGCTTAAGAAGTTCACTGACAAGCGCGTTGATATTAACATTATGGAGATTCGTCAACCCGATATGGACGCTTTGCTTGTTGCTGAAAATATTGCGTCGCAGTTGGAGCGCAGAATTGCATTTCGCCGCGCTATGAAACAATCAGTCGGCAGGACAATGCGTCTTGGCGCAAAAGGAATTAAAATTGCTTGTAGCGGTCGTCTCGGCGGTGCGGAAATTGCTCGCTCTGAATCCTATCGCGAAGGCTCGATTCCTTTGCACACACTCCGCGCAGATATTGATTACGGTTTCGCGGAGGCTAATACAACTTACGGGCGCATCGGTATTAAAGTTTGGATTTTCAAAGGCGAAATTCTCCCTGAAAAAAAAGACAAGGGCGTCCGTCAAGCTGAAGGGGGCGACGCATAATGTTGATTCCTAAGAGAACAAAATACCGCAAACAATTTCGCGGTCGCATGAAGGGCAAATCCAATCGCGGCAACACAATCGCTCACGGTCAATACGGCTTAGTTGCGTTGGAGCCTGCGTGGATAACTAATCGCCAGATTGAGGCAGCTCGTATCGCAATGACACGCTATATCCGTCGTGGCGGGCAGGTCTGGATTAAAATTTTCCCCGATAAGCCCGTAACCGCTAAACCTGCTGAAACTCGTATGGGTTCCGGAAAAGGCTCGCCTGAATATTGGGTCGCCGTCGTTAAGCCCGGTCGTGTGCTCTTTGAAATGGCTGGTGTTCCTAAGGAAATCGCCGAAGAAGCTATGCGTCTCGCCGGTCATAAGCTCCCTATCAAAACTAAATTCATCATCTCCGACCATCAAGGCGACGTTTATATCCCCGTCGTCAACGAATCTCTTGCTGACGCTAAAAAAGCTGCTCACGCCGCTTACGAAGCTGAACATCAAGCCGAAGCTAACGCTACTCCTAATGAAGGCGGTGATAAGCATGAAGGTTAATGAAATTCGCGATATGAATCCCAAAGAACAAGCCGATAAAATCGCCTCCCTTAAAGAAGAACTCTTTAACCTCCGCTTTCAACACGCTACTGGGCAGCTCGAAAACCCTATGCGTATCCGCGAAGTTAAACGCTCTATCGCGCAAATTAAAACTATTATCCGCGAACGTGAGCTTAAAATCAGGGAATAAGTTGCTAAGGAATTAGGGAAGTAGTACTTAAAAAGGAGGTGTCTTAATGTCTGAACGTAATGAACGTAAATCCCGCATCGGCATAGTCGTTTCTGATAAAATGGATAAGACTATCGTCGTCTCTATCCAGGAACTCGTTCAACATAAACTCTATAAAAAATCTGTCAAGCGTACTGTTAAATTCCTCGCTCATGATGAAAATAACGAAGCTCATATCGGCGATAAAGTCCAAATCATGGAAACTCGCCCGCTTTCTAAACTTAAACGCTGGCGCCTCGTTCAAATCATCGAAAAAGCTAAGTAGGTTATTAGGTTAGTAGGTTATTAGGTTAATAGGTTAATATTGCTAATAACCTAAACCAGAAAGGAGTTTTCAAACGTGATTCAACAACAATCCCGCCTCAACGTTGCTGATAATACTGGCGCAAAGGAAATTATGTGTATTCGCGTGCTCGGCGGCTCCTTCCGTCGCTACGCCAATATCGGCGATATTATCGTCGCGTCCGTTAAATCCGCGACTCCTGGCGGTCAAGTTAAAAAAGGCGACGTTGTCAAAGCCGTCGTCGTCCGCTCTAAAAAAGGGCTTCGCCGCCCTGACGGCTCCTATATCCGTTTCGACGAAAATGCCGCCGTCATCATCAAGGAAGATAAAACCCCGCGCGGCACTCGTATTTTCGGGCCAGTCGCTCGCGAACTCCGCGATAAAGATTTTATGAAAATTATCTCCCTCGCTCCGGAAGTTCTTTAGAAAGGAGGTCTCATCTTGTCTCTTATCAAACTTCACGTTAAAAAGGGCGATACCGTTCAAGTCCTCTCCGGTAAGGATAAAGGCAAGCAAGGCAAAATCATTTCCGCTATGCCCCGCAAAGGCTCGGTCGTCGTCGAAGGCATTAACAAAGTTAAACGCCACTCCAAAGCTAGTCTTAAAGTTCCGCAGGGCGGCATTATCACTAAGGAAATGCCCCTCAACGCTTGCAAAGTCCAACTCGTTTGCCCCGCTTGCAATAAGCCTACTCGTATCGCTCATAAGCAAGTTAATGGTAAAAATTCCCGCGTCTGCAAAAAATGCGGCGAAACTATCGACTAAGAAAGGAGGCTCCTTATGTCCAGACTTCTCGATAAATATAAAGCCGACGTCGTCCCCGCTCTCATGAAGCATTTCAATTACAAAAACGTTATGCAAGTCCCTAAACTCGATAAAATCGTTATCAATATGGCTTGCGGCGATGCCGTCGGTAATCAAAAAGTCCTCGAATCCGCTATGGCTGACCTTGCCACTATCGCAGGGCAAAAACCCGTTATCACTCGCGCCCGCAAATCCTTAGCCGCTTGGAAACTCCGTAAGGGTATGGCTATCGGTTGCAAAGTCACTCTGCGCGGCTCCCGTATGTATGATTTCCTCGATAAGTTCATGAATATCGCCCTTCCGCGTGTTCGCGACTTTCGCGGCGTCAATCGCAATTCCTTCGACGGGCGCGGCAATTACGCTCTCGGCGTCAAAGAACAACTCATTTTCCCTGAAATCGAATACGATAAAATTGATAAAATTCGCGGTATGGACATCATCATCACTACTACTGCTCGCTCCGATGAAGAGGCTAGAGAATTCCTCGCCCTGCTCGGTATGCCCTTCGCTAACGCTTAAGGAGGTGTTTATCAAATGGCGAAAAAAGCTTTAATCGAAAAGTGGTCTAAAACTCCTAAATTCTCCACCCGCCGTTATAACCGTTGCAAAATTTGCGGTCGCCCTCATGGCTTTATTCGTAAGTTTGAAATGTGCCGTATCTGCTTCCGCGAACAATCTTACGCCGGCGCAATTCCCGGTATTACTAAATCCAGTTGGTAAAATTTTTTTAAAATCGAAAGGAGGATATCGGTTCCCTATGGCAATGACTGATCCTATTGCGGATATGCTCACGCGCATTCGCAATGCCAATTCTGTCTACCACGAGAAAGTGGAAATTCCCGGCTCGAAAATCAAAATCGCTATCGCCGAAGTTCTCAAGCGGGAAGGTTACATTAAAGATTTTCGCTTCGTTGAAGACGACAAGCAGGGCATTTTGACTGTCCAGCTCAAGTACGGTCCCGAACGCGAAAAAGTTATCACGGGCATTAAGCGCATCTCCAGACCTGGTCTCCGTCAATATTCTAAGAGGAAAGACCTTCCTCGCGTGCTCGGCGGGCTAGGTATCGCGATTATCTCGACTTCGCAAGGCATTATGAGCGACAAGCAAGCTCGCAAAGTTGGTCTCGGCGGCGAAGTCATCGCTCAAGTCTGGTAAAAGCTAGGTTAATAGGCTAGCAGGTTAATAGGGAATTAGTTCTAATGACCTAATAACCTAACAACTAATAATCTAATTCCCTAAATTGGAGGTGCAAAAATGTCTCGAATTGGAAGAGCACCGATACATATTCCTGCCGGCGTCACCGTAAGTGTCGGCGAAGATAATTTGGTGCATGTCAAAGGTCCCAAAGGCGAATTGTCCCGTAAGATCTCCATGGAAATGAAAATAAGCATTGAGGACGGCGTCTTGACGGTGGCACGCCCCTCGGACGATAAAACGCATAGAAGTTTGCACGGTCTTAGCCGTACGTTGATTAACAATATGGTTGTCGGCGTGACGCAGGGCTTTACTAAAAACCTTGAAATTGCCGGCGTCGGCTATCGTGCCGCTAAGCAAGGCAAAAATCTTAATCTGTCGCTGGGCTATTCTCACCCCGTCATAATCGAGCCGCCCGCAGGGATTACCCTCGAGGCTCCTACAGCTACTACTATCACGGTTCACGGCATTGATAAGGAACTTGTCGGCGCAGTCGCGGCTAATATTCGCAAGTGGCGCGAGCCTGAACCTTACAAGGGCAAAGGCATTAAGTACGCCGGCGAACATATCCGCCGCAAGGAAGGTAAAGCCGGCGCGAAAGGCAAGAAGTAATTCGGAGGCATAATCATGAACATTGACCACGTTGCCATTTATGTTAATAATTTGGAAGTCGAAAAGGCTTTCTTCGTCAAGTATTTCGGCGCGAAGGCTTCAGAACGTTATACCAACTTTCAAGGCGACTTCAAAAGTTATTTCCTCGACTTCGACAACGGCTCTCGTTTTGAAATTATGCACCGCACTGGTATGTTTGACCCCAAGAAGGCTAAATATCGCAGTGGCTATCATCACATCGCGCTTAATGTCGGAGACAAGAAAGCAGTTGACGACCTGACGCGCTTTATGGAAGATGACGGGATTTATATCGTGGCGGCTCCACGCAAGACCGGCGACGGTTATTACGCTAGCATAGTCGCTGACCCTGAAGATAACGAAATTGAACTTCTTGCGGGAGAATAAGGAAGGAGGCATAATCTGTGCTTCTTAAAGCAGATAAAAATGAATTGCGCCAAAAGAGACATTTGCGCGTTAGAAAGAACGTAGCGGGCACTGCTGAACGCCCGCGCTTGAACGTTTTCCGCAGTCTCAAGCACATTTACGCGCAAGTCATTGACGATGATAAAGGCATAACGCTTGTTGCGGCTAGCTCGGTTGAAAAAGATTTTGACGGCAAGGGCGGCAACATTGCGGCGGCTAAAGCTGTCGGCGCGGCGATTGCTAAAAAGGCTATCGAAAAAGGCATAAGCGAAGTTGTTTTCGACCGCGGCGGTTATATCTATCACGGACGCGTTGCGGCACTGGCTCAGGCGGCTCGCGAAGGCGGCTTAAAATTCTAATCGAAGGAGGTTGAACTAATGCCCCGAAATGAAACTGAAACTCCCGAATTCGAGGAGAAGGTTGTTTTTATAAATCGTGTTGCTAAGGTCGTCAAAGGCGGTCGCAGATTTTCTTTTAGCGCGTTGGTCGTCGTTGGCAATCGCAATGGCAAAGTCGGTGTTGGTCTCGGCAAGGCTGCTGAAGTTCCCGAAGCGATTCGCAAGGGCGTCGACGATGCAAAGAAAAATTTAATCGAGGTCGCGCTTAAAGATCGTTCGATTCCGCATGGCGTTGTTGGTGTCTTTGGCGCAGGCAGAGTTATGTTGCGTCCGGCGTCGAAAGGTACTGGCGTTATCGCAGGCGGTCCGGCTCGTGCAGTATTGGAACTCGCTGGCGTTCACGACATCTTGACTAAATCGCTCGGCTCGTCCAATCCCAATAACATGGTGCGTGCGACGCTTGAGGGTTTAAAAATGTTGAAGCGTGCGGAAGTTGTCGCGGAACTTCGCGGCAAAACTGTTGCGGAGCTTTTTAAGTAAGGGGGGCTGAGCTGTGGCTAAATTGAAAATAACATTGGTCAGAAGTCTTATCGGTCGTCCGGAAACTCAGCGCAAAACAATTCGTTCGCTCGGACTTCGCAAGTTGAATTCCTTTTCGATTCTGCCCGATACACCGACGATTCGCGGACAAATTCACAAGGTTGAACATCTCGTGAAGGTCGAAGAAGTCGCCGAAGAGGGCAAGGTTGCACTTGAAAAATAATCGAAAGGGGGTTAGACAATGAAACTTCATGAACTTAAACCGACCGACGGAGCGCGAGTTGATAAAGTTCGCGTAGGACGCGGCACAGGTTCGGGTTGCGGCAAAACTTCTGGTCGCGGTCACAAAGGGCAAAAATCCCGCAGTGGCGGCGGCGTTCGTCCCGGCTTTGAAGGCGGTCAAATGCCGATTTATCGTCGTCTGCCCAAACGCGGTTTTAAAAATGTCTGGCGCAAAGAATATGCTGAAGTCAACGTCGAAACGCTCAATGTTTTTGATGACGATATGACGGTTGATGCAGTCGCGCTGGTTGAAATGGGCATTCTTAAAAACGTTCTTGACGGTGTGAGAATTCTCGGTAACGGCGAGCTGACGAAGAAATTGGCCGTTAAGGCGCAAGGATTTACAAAAGGCGCGATAGCGAAGATAGAAGCGGCAGGCGGCACCGCAGAGGTAATTTAAAGTGCTGTCGGCATTGTCAAATATCGTGCGGATACCAGAACTGCGCCAGCGAATAATTTTTACGCTGATAATGTTCGCGGTATTTCGTATGGGGACGCATATACCGGTACCGGGCGTAGACCCGACGGCAATCGAGCAGCTATTCAACAATGGAAGTTTATTTGGGCTGTTGGATTTATTTAGCGGCGGAGCGTTCAGCAAATTTAGTATCTTCGCGATGAGTATCACGCCGTATATCAACGCGGCGATAATCATGCAGTTATTAACGGTGGTAGTACCGACGTTAGAGCAATGGAGCAAGGAAGGCGCGGAAGGGCACAAGAAGACAACGCGAGTTACGCGGAAGTTAACGGTGGTTTTAGCGTTCTTTCAAGCGGTCGGCATGAGCATAGGCTTAAAAGCAGCGATACTGAATCCAAATCCGGTAAACATCTTGATAATAGCGATAACGCTGACGGCGGGCACGACGTTATTAATGTGGATAGGCGAACAGATAACGGCGCAAGGCGTCGGGAATGGCATATCGCTGATAATCTTTGCTGGAATAGTGGCGGCGTTGCCGAAGAATTTAGCGACGATATATCAATACGTGCAAGCGGGAACGATAAATTATTTCAGCGTGGTATTGTTTGGGCTGATAGCGTTATCAATGATAGTATTCGTAATCTACGTCGAGGCGGCTCTTAGAAGAATACCGATAACGTATGCAAAGCGAGTCGTTGGAGCAAGGGCATATGGCGGGCACAATAGCCATTTACCGTTGAAAGTAAATCCGGCGGGCGTTATACCAATAATTTTTGCGTCAAGCGTGCTGATGTTCCCCATGACGGTGGTACAGTTTATCGACAATGCAACGATACAGAAAGTGGCGGCGCACTTGCAATGGGGAACGCCGCTAAATACGGGAATATATGTCGTGCTGATAATATTCTTTACGTATTTTTACACGGCGGTCACGGTGAAGATACCGGACATGGCAGACAATCTGAAGAAATACGGCGCGTTCATACCGGGAATCAGACCGGGACAGCCAACGGCGGATTATATCGACAAGGTGTTGACGCGGCTAGTAACGGCGGGTTCATTGTATCTAGCGTTTATAGCAGTGTTGCCGAATTTAATCGGGGGCGCGACGCATATACAGGGCGTGTACTTTGGCGGAACGGCGTTATTAATCGTGGTAAGTGTAGCGTTGCATACGATGAAGCAGATAGAAGCGATGGTAGTGATGAGGCACTATGAGGGCTTTATGAGGTGATAAAATGCAGATAATAATGATGGGAGCCCCTGGTGCCGGCAAGGGTACGCAGGCGGCGAAGATAGCGACGAAATACGAAATACCGCAAATATCGACGGGCGATATGTTCCGGAGTGCGGTCGCTGAAGGTACGGAGCTTGGCAAGCAGGCAAAAGAATATATGTCTGCAGGAAAGTTGGTACCGGACGAAGTGACGATAGGAATAGTTCGCGAGCGTTTAGCGAAATCTGATTGCGAAAAGGGCTTTATCTTGGACGGATTCCCGCGCACGGTTGAGCAAGCGGACGCACTAGGAAAGATTTTGTCGGATTTAGGAAAAGAAATAAGCGCGGTAATAAATATCGACGTTCCGTTAAGCGATTTAATCGAGCGCGGCGTTGGTCGTCGGATATGCAAGAGTTGCGGTGCGACATACCATATAAAGTTCAATGCGCCAGTTAAGGAAAATGTCTGTGATGCTTGCGGCGGCGAGCTTTACCAACGCGCTGACGACACAGCGGAGACAATGACGAAACGTCTTAGCGTTTATGAAGCGTCGACGCGCCCGCTGATAGATTATTATAAAAATGCGGGCGTCTATGTGGAAATCGACGGACGGCAGAGCATAAGCGCAGTGACCGAAGCTTTGAACAAAGTTTTACTCTCGGTGGAAGGCTAAACTGGGGGTGAAATTATGTCGAAACAAGACGTAATCGAAGTGGAAGGCAAAGTGTTGGAAGCTCTCCCGAACGCAATGTTCCAAGTCGAGCTGGAGAACGGGCACAAAGTTTTGGCGCACGTTTCCGGCAAAATCCGCATGAACTTTATCCGCATTCTTCCTGGCGACAAGGTGACAATTGAGCTTACACCCTACGACTTGACACGCGGGCGCATTACCTACCGTTTCAAATGATTTAGGGACTAAAATTTAGGGACTGGGGACTGGTAGAAAAACTTTTTGTCCTTAGTCCCTAAAAAAATGCTAGACAGAAAATAGAAAACATGATACATTACCGCATTGTTAAGGAGGCGGCGAATATGAAAGTTAGACCGTCAGTAAAAAAAATGTGCGACAAGTGCAAAATTATTAAGCGCAAAGGTCGCGTCATGGTTATTTGCGAAAATCCCAAGCACAAACAGCGTCAGGGATAATTCACTTAAGGAGGTGAAAAATTTATGGCACGTATAGCCGGTGTAGATTTGCCACGTGACAAGAGAATCGAATACGCATTGACTTATATTTACGGAATCGGGCTTCCCACTTCTCAGAAAATCCTTGAGATGACGGGTGTTAATCCTGATACGCGTACTAAGGATCTCACGGATGACGATGTTGTTAAACTTCGTGATGCCATCGACCACAATTTCGTTGTGGAAGGCGACCTTCGCCGCGACGTTCAGATGGACATCAAGCGACTCATTGATATTGGCTGTTATCGCGGACGCCGTCACCGTCTCGGCTTGCCCGTTCGTGGACAGAATACCAAAAACAACGCTAGAACTCGCAAGGGTCCCAAGAAACTCGTCCAGGGCAAGAAGAAAGACTGATTAAGATTGGGAGATAATAAGATTAAAAGATTAAAAGTACTCTTAATCTTCTAATCTCGCAATCTCTTAATCTTTAAAAAAAGAGGAGGTCAAGACAGGTGGCAACAAAAAGAACAGTTCGCGCCAAGAAAAAAGTTCGCAAGAATATCGAATACGGCGTGGCGCATATCAGCTCCACGTTTAATAATACGATTGTCACGCTCACCGATAAAAGCGGCAACGCAATTTCTTGGGCGTCAGCCGGCGGGCTTGGTTTCAGAGGCTCGCGCAAATCAACTCCCTTTGCCGCGCAAATGGCGGCTGAAACTGCTGCTAAGGCGGCTATGGAACACGGCTTAAAGCAAGTCGAAGTTTACGTCAAAGGTCCCGGCGCAGGTCGCGAGGCGGCTATCCGTTCGCTTCAGGCAACAGGACTTGAAGTCAACATGATTAAAGACGTGACGCCCATTCCCCATAACGGCTGCCGTCCGCCTAAACGTCGCAGAGTTTAATTTGGAGGTGCAAATATGGCAATCGATAGAACTCCCGCTTTAAAACGCTGCCGCGCACTCGGAATTGAACAGGCGGTCATTGGTCGTTCCCGCAAGGTCAACGAGAAAAAACATCAGCAACAGAAAATGACCCGCAAAGTCAGCGAGTACGGGCTTCAGCTCAAAGAAAAACAAAAGGCTAAATTTATTTATGGCGTCCTTGAACGTCAGTTCAGAAACTACTACGAAAAGGCTAAGCAAATGCCTGGCGTCACCGGCGAAAATCTTCTTATTCTTCTGGAACGCCGCCTTGATAATGTAGTTTTCCGCATGGGCTTTTCTAACACCCGCCGTCAAGCGCGTCAATTCGTCCGTCACGGGCATATAACCGTAAACGGCAAGCGCGTTGATATTCCTTCTGCGCTCGTCAAAGTCGGCGACGTTATCGAAGTCTGCGAAAAAAGTCAGGGCAAAGAAGTTTTCAAGGCTATTAAGGAAGTCAATAACGCCCTTAGCGCGCCGCCTTGGCTCGATTCCAATCAGGCGAATCTTAAAGGCTCCGTTACGCGTTTCCCGACCCGTGAAGACATTAGCGACATTCCCGTCAATGAACAGTCTATCATTGAGTTGTATTCCAGATAATCCGAGTATCCCAACAGATATTTTCTGTGAAAGGAGCGGATTTAATGATTGACAACGAAAAAAATGAAGGTCAAAGACCGCCGAAGATTGAACTTGTCGAAGTCAGCGATGACGGCAATTACGGCAAATTTGTTTGCGAACCGCTCGGACGTGGTTACGGCATAACGATTGGCAACAGCCTTCGCCGCATGCTTCTTTCCTCTCTGGAAGGCGCAGCAGTTACGTCGATTAGAATTGACGGTGTGCTCCATGAATTTTCGACAATTCCTGGCGTCCGCGAAGACGTTACTAATATCGTCCTCAATATCAAAGAACTTTGCTTGAAAATTGACGAGGAACCCGGTCAGTCGTATCAAGGTTTCGCGCAAGTTTCGACCACGCCGCCTAGAACTTATCCCCTGCGCATTGACGTAGACGTTGCAGAGGAAATTAAAGACGGTTTCCATAAACCTGGTGAACGCCGCGAAGTTACTGCCGCCGATATTGATTGCGACCCCAGCATTGAAATTTTGAATCCAAATTTGCATATCGCTTGGCTTAACGAAACTGGAAAACTCAAAATGGAAATGTTAGCTCGCACCGGTCGCGGCTACGACCCAGCCGAGAAAAATAAAAATCCCGATGACATTATCGGCACAATTCCTATCGATTCTATTTTCTCGCCGGTTCTGCGCGTTAATTACGAAGTGACTGATACTCGCGTCGGCAACGAAATGGATTTTGATAAATTAATTCTCGAAGTCTGGACAGATGGCACGGTCGGTCCTGAAGAGGCTGTCGCGAAGGCCGCTGCAATTATTATCGCGCACATGAAACTTTTCCAGAGCATGGACAGTATCGCGGCTGAAGAAATTCAAGACGAACTGGAAATCGCCGCTAAGGAAAATGAAGACGATGTCGGCTTGACGCTTGATAAAAATCTCGCTAAGCCTATCGAAGAACTTGAACTTAGCGTGCGCTCAACGAATTGCCTTAAGAGAGCCGGCATTCACATTGTCGCCGACTTAGCCGACAAGACCGAAGAGGAAATGATGAAAGTCCGCAATCTCGGTCGCAAATCTTTTGAAGAAATTAAACACACAATGGAGGCACTGGGCGTTTCGTTCAAGCAAGACCCAAATTCACCCGGCGTTCCCCCGCTCTATATGGAAGAATAAATTTGGCAGGAAGGAGGAAACTTGATGAGCTATAGAAAACTGGGAAGGAATTCCGGCGCACGCAAGGCTATGTTCAAAAGTTTGCTTAGCGCACTTTTCCAATACGAGCGCATCGAGACGACTGAAGCTCGCGCTAAAGAACTTCGCAAGTTCGCCGAAAAAGTTATCACGCTTGCTAAACGCGGCGACTTAAGCGCACGCCGTCAAGCTATCAATCTCGTCGCTGATGTCGACGTTGTTCATAAAATTTTTGAAGAAACTGCCGGCAAATATACCGACCGCGCAGGCGGTTATACTAGAATAATTAAAGTTGCGCCGCGTCGCGGAGATGCCGCGCCTATGGTCTTAATCGAATTGGTTTAAAAATTTCTCGGCAATAGAAAAATGCTGTCCGATTTTTTTCGTCGGACAGTATTTTTTTTGGCTAAAACTATGCTATAATAATAACATGAAAATTTTAAGGAGGCGGCAAACTTGAAGCTCGCAAGCGTGATAAGCGAACAGCTAACCAACCTTTTTCAACGGCGCAAAGAAGTCGAGCCAGACGAACTTATAAAAGCCCTTGAACGCGAAGTCACTAAGAAAAAAAATAAAGATAAAATCGTTCCCAATTCCTATACAATTTACCTTTGCGAAGAAGATTGCCACAGACTAAGCGCGGCGCGTCTCATAAAGGCTTTGCATGAAGCAGTTGAACGCAAAGTTATTCGCGAAAATTGCTTTATGGACGGCAAGCTTTCCGTCAAAATAAAAAAAATGTCGGCTAATGATAATCCTATCGTCATTGAGTCCGAATACGTTACCCCGACTGATTCCGAAGTCGATACGATTAATCTTGAAAACGATGTTCTCTCCCATACTCTGATTGAGGACATTAGCTCCAACGATAACGACAACACGATTATTGCCGACAAGACTAAAATTATTAAATCAATGCGCACGTCGCCAACGCGCAAGGTCGAATATAATCTCGCTGTCATTACCGATTTTAAAAATGCGGAGGTAGTTTGCGGCGAAAGGCAAATTTATCTCGGTCGAAAGACTACAAATGATTTCGTCCTTGAAGATGATAGCGTCTCGCGAATTCACGCTTACATTTCCTACGAACGCCATAGACATATCCTCTACGACGCGGGCAGCCTCAACGGTACGTTCGTCAATAAAAAGCCGGTTAGTAGTTGCGAACTCAAGGACGGCGATAAAATTTTAATCGGCAACACGACACTGACTTATAAAGTTTTATAAAAAAATCCCCTGCGTAAATCTGCGCGGGGGATAATTTTTTTGCGGGAAATTTATCTTACGACGATATTAATCAGCTTATTCGGGACGGCAATAATCTTAACGATTTTTTTGCCCACAGTCAGCTCGCTAACTCGCGGCAACGTCGGCGCAAGTTTTTCTAAATCATTTTTGCTCAATCCGACAGGAATTTTCGCATGCTCGCGAACTTTTCCGTTAATCTGTATGACAATCTCAATTTCTTCCTCGACAATCGCTTCAGCGTCGAAAGTCGCCCAATTTTGCTTGTGAACATCACCGTCAAAAAATTTACTCCAAAGTTCTGCGGCAATGTGTGGCACGAATGGCGCAAGCATTATCAGAAGATTTTTCGCAAGCTCTCGTGCTAAATTCGGGTTAATCGGTTTATCTTGGAAAACATGCATTGCGTTGACAAGCTCCATTAGCGAACTAATCGCCGTATTGAATGCAAAGCGGTCGCGAATATCTTCCGTGACTTTTTTAATCGTCTTGTGCAACGTGCGGCGCAATGAAATTTCTTCGGGCGTCAAAATCTGTGCGGAATAATCATCGGCTCCAGCCTTAATCGCGTCGCCGAATATTCCCAAAATCCTCCAGACGCGGTTTAAAAATCTGAATGAACCTTGAACGCCTTCATCGCTCCAATCTAAATCACGCTCAACCGGCGCGGCGAACAGAATAAACAATCTGGCAGTATCTGCGCCATATTTGCTGATAATTTCTTCTGGGCTGACGACATTGCCTAAAGACTTCGACATTTTCGCGCCGTCCTTGATAACCATGCCTTGCGTCAACAAATTTGAAAACGGTTCGTCATAGTCCAAAAGCTTAGCATCGCGCAAAACTTTTGTGAAAAATCTGGAGTAAAGCAAATGCAAAATCGCGTGCTCAATGCCGCCAATGTATTGGTCGACGGGATTCCAATAGTTGACCTTGTCGCGGGCAAATGGCATTTTATCGTTGTGCGGGTCGGCGTAGCGCATATAATACCAGCTCGAACAAATGAAAGTATCCATTGTGTCGGTTTCGCGGTGAGCATGACCACCGCATTTCGGGCAAGTGCATTCGTTAAACTGTTTGCTTGTCGAAAGCGGACTTAACGCGCCTTGCTTAAACTCTACATCGTCGGGAAGTTTGACGGGCAAATCTTCTTCGGGAACTAGAACTTCGCCGCACTTGTCGCAGTAAATGACGGGAATAGGCGCGCCCCAATAGCGTTGACGACTTATCAGCCAATCGCGCAGACGATAATTAACTTTGCGCTTGCCGAAGCCGAGTTTTTCCGCCTCGTCCATAATCGCTTTAAAGCCCGTTTGAAAATCCATTCCCGTGAACTTGCCGGAATTAATCATAACGCCTTCATGCTCGATATAAGCCGCGTCCATTTCCTCAAGTTTAAGTTCTTTATCTTTGGGCTGAAGCGTCAAAATAATATCAAGTCCGTACTTTTTGGCGAACATCCAATCGCGCTGGTCGCCGGAAGGAACGCCCATAACTGCGCCCGTGCCATACTCGAATACGACGTAATTTGTTATCCAAATTTGCACTTTGCGCCCGTTGAAGGGATTGATACAATAAAAGCCGGTGAAAATGCCTTCCTTCTCGGATTCGCTCGACGTGCGCTCAATATCGCTTTGACTGCGGGCGCGTTCGCAGAATTTTTTAAGCTCATCAGCTTTAGGAGAAGCCGCGCAGATTTTCTCAACTAGCGGGTGTTCAGGAGCCAGCGCAAGGAAAGTTATACCAAATGACGTATCGGGGCGCGTGGTGTAGACAGAAATTTTTTCGCCGAGTTCGGGCGCGTCAAAAGAAAGTTCCAAGCCTTCACTGCGTCCAATCCAATTTTCCTGCATAATCTTGACGCGATTAGGCCAGCCCGTCAACTTGTCCAAATCTTTTAAAAGTTCGTCGGCATAAGCCGTGATTTTGAAAAACCATTGCGCTAAATTCTTTTTATGAACTTCGGAATCGCAACGCCAACATTTTCCGTCAATGACTTGCTCGTTCGCTAAAACCGTGCCGCACTTGTCGCACCAATTAACCGCCGCTTCTTTCTTGTAAGCAAGCCCGCGCTTATAGAAAAGTTCAAAAAGCCACTGCGTCCAACGGTAATAATCTTCGCGGCAAGTCTCAACTTCGCGCTCCCAATCGTAAGCAAGTCCCATAGCCTTTTGTTGCGCCGTCATGTTGCGGATATTGGCAAAAGTCCAATCGCCCGGCTTGACGCCGTGAGCAATCGCGGCATTTTCGGCGGGCATTCCGAACGCATCAAAGCCCATTGGGTGCAGGACGTTATAACCCGCCATCATGCGATAACGCGCAACCACGTCGCCGATTGAATAGTTCCGAACGTGCCCCATATGCAAATTTCCGGAAGGATACGGGAACATTTCCAGCGCGTAATATTTCGGGCGGCTCTCGTCTTCGACCGTGCGATAATAATCCGGCGCGTTCCAAACCTCTTGCCATTTCTTTTCAATTTCCTGTGGATTGTATTTCTCCATAAAATTCGCCTCCTGTTAAACGCGCAACATTATATCAGCCTGCGCGGGAAATTAAAAGTTTTGTGTTGGTTATTTTTTATAGTATAATCTGGGCGGTGATTGAAATGAAAAAGATTTTAATAGCGATTCTAGTTGCGGCGAGCGCGATTTTAAATCCTGTGCAAGTTTATGCGGCTGACGCATGGGCAATCGCGGCGGAAGCTCTCGGCGTTTTGGCGGCGTATAAATCAACGCTAAGAGAAATTCTCGCGCTCGGCAACAACGTAAATGCGCAAATGGAAGTTCGCCGGCAGGACATTGAGAAAAATGGCACTGATAAAAATAAACGCGAAGTCGAACTTGTCGATTCAATTATGAAAAAGCTTGTAAACGACGGACAATACGAATTGCGCGTTAATTCCCTGCCTTTTGTCTGGCACGTCAACGACAGCGAAAAATTTAACGCCGCCTGCTACCCAATGAATTATATCACAATCAATCGCGGCTTGATTCGCGGTCTTAACTCCAACGAGAATCAAATTGCCGCCGTCCTTGCGCACGAAATGACGCATGGACTTGAACAGCATTCGGCGAAAAGTTACGCGCAAGCCGTCGCGCAATCTTTAGGCGCAATGCTTATCGGCGCGAACATTGACCACAACAGCCGCAGTACGAATATTGATTGGGGAAAATTTTCAGCAATGGTTGATTACTCTATCGCGAAAAATATCAACGTTCCTGTCGAGTATGCGGCGGACGAGGGCGGCTTTTACATTATGACGAGTGCGGGCTTTAATCCTGGCGGCGGTGCGGCGGCTATGAATCGTCTTGGCTACTACGTGCGCTACGAGACAAAGGACGTTATGGAATTCAGCTCAAGCGATATGTCTAGCGACGAAACTTTCAGCGACCACCCCGACACCGATAGGCGCGAAGCTAAAATGTTGGAGATGATGACGGCTTACGGCGGCGGGCATGTTAAAGTTGAGAAGGTTGACCGCGCTTATAAAGTTTTTGTCGACGGCACGGAAATTTTTTATTCGATAAACACCGGCTCCGACTATAATAATGCGGCGGAAAATGCGTATTACTTTGCGGGCGGATTGTCTAAAGCTTTTCACGACTTCGATAACGTCGCCGCTTGGAATTTCAGACAGGGTATCGGCAACCAGATTGATTTTCTGACAGATGAAATTGCTTATCGCGAGCTGCGCGAAATTTCTTCCCTGTACAATCTAGGCGAAAAAATTCGCGACACAGTAACTTTGGCTTATCAAAACGAAAGTCCCGCTACGCGCAAAAAAATTCGTGACGCCGACGCAGAGCAAGAAAAATTTTGGGCGAAAATAAAAGCCAATGCCGCTTCAGCAAAGGCTAAGGACGCGACGCGCCTAAGAATCAACGCCGACATTTATAACGATTACGGGCAGGGCGAACTTGCGCTAAAGCAAATTGAACGCGCCCTTAATGCCAAAAATCAAGATGATATTGCGGAATGTTTAGCGATACGCGGGCGAGCAAAGGCGATTGTCGGCGATTATGACGGCGCACTTATCGACGTAAATACGGCGGTCGAAAAGGATTCAGAGAACTTGTATAACTTTTTGAATCGGGCGGACGTGCGGCATATGCGCGGGGAATTGGAGCTTGCTTTTGAGGACATTAGCCACGCGCTGACGATTGACGAAAAAAATCCGATTGCGTACAGGTTGCAGGGCGACATTTTCGACGAACAAGGCAAGACTGCGGAAGCGACAATAAGTTATAGCAAGTGCTATGAATACTCGAAAAAAAATGTTGATGCTATTCCGTTGGCATATCTTGAGAAGATTGACCCGGCGGCGGCTGAAAAAATTAACAAAGCTAAAGAAAAAGCTAAGGAGAAAGAGTCCGATGATAAATCTTGAACCGTTTAAAGAAATAATTTACGTAACGCGACCGGTTTTCCCGACGATTGAGGAAGTTACAGAAAAATTGCGCGACATATGGGAGGCGAAGTGGCTGACCAATAACGGTCCGCAACATACAATGCTTGAACATGAGCTGAAAACTTTTCTGAAGGTGCCGTATCTATCGCTATTCAATAACGGAACGATTGCGCTAATGGTAGCATGTCAAAGCTTGCGACTAAGCGGAGAAGTTATCACGACACCTTTTACCTTTGCCGCGACGCCGCATGTTTTGAGTTGGAATAATATCACGCCGATTTTCTGCGACATTGACGCCGAGACTATGAACATTGACGCTGATAAAATCGAAAGTATGATAACGCCGCATACAACTGCAATTTTGGCGGTGCATGTTTTCGGGACGCCCTGCGACGTTGAAAAAATTCAGGAGGTCGCTGACCGTTACGGATTGCGCGTGGTTTATGATGCGGCGCATGCGTTCGGCGTGGAAATTGGCGAGCGTGGAGTTGGAACTTTTGGAGATATTTCAATGTTCAGCTTTCACGCGACGAAACTTTATCACACGGTCGAGGGCGGCGCGTTGGTTCACGGCAACGAACATTTGAAGGCGCGAATTGACCTGCTGAAAAATTTCGGAATCAAGAATGAGGAAGAAGTTGTTATGCCCGGCATAAACGGTAAGCTTGACGAGATACGGGCGGCGATTGGTCGGATTATGTTAAACTACGTCGAGGCGGAGCGGCAGAAGAGAATTCGCTTGCACGAAATTTACAACGAAGAACTTGCTGACGTTGAAGGCGTTAAGCTTATGCCGAATTGCGCGGCGGACGTTAAGTTGAATTATCAATATTATGTCGTGCGCATTGATGAAAATGTTTTTGGGCGGTCGCGGGATTTTGTCTACGACGAGTTCAGAAATTACAATGTCTTTGCTAGGAAATATTTTCATCCGCTTTGCAGTGAGTTTACGTGTTATCGCCAGTTGAATTCTGCACGGGTTGAAAACTTGCCCGTCGCGAACGTTATCGGGCAACAGGTATTAAGCTTGCCAATGTATGGCGACTTGACTGAAGACGAAGTTAGGAAAATCTGCGCAATACTCAAAAGCTTTAAGCGATAAAGTTCTAAAAGCGGAAAAGCCCCCGATTAACTCGGAGGCTTTGAAATTTTCTTTATTGGTCGGAACGACGAGACTTGAACTCACGACCTCTTCCACCCCAAGGAAGCGCTCTCCCAAACTGAGCTACGTCCCGATTACCCGCGCAGTTTACCACACTTAAAAACAAATTGCAAGCCCTACTTTTGAAAGATTGTTAGTTCAGAATCCCTAATTTTTCTAAAGCCGCTCTAGCCACTTCTTGTTCGGCGCAACTTTTAAAAAGTTGACAAACAGTTAGCGCGTTGCAACGTTACGAAAATTTGAACGTAATCATCGCGTCGGAACGTTACGTTGCACTTCGCTAGTTCAAAATTCCCATTTTTTCTAAAGCCGCTCTTGCCGCTTCTTGCTCGGCGGCTTTTTTGCTACGCCCGACGCCGCGCCCGAAAATTTTCCCGTCAATCAAGGCTGCCGCCTCAAAAGTCCGGCTATGGTCAGGACCGCTCGCGCTAAGTTCCGCGTAGGAAAGTTTTTTCGGCGGTTGGCTTTGAATTGTCTCCTGCAACTTGCTTTTGTAATCTTTTGGAATGCCGGTAACTTTGACGCGCTCGAATTCGGCACCGAATTGGCGGAAGACATAATCACGGGCAACTTCCCAGCCACAATCAAGATAAATCGCGCCAATAACCGCCTCTAAAGCGTCCTCAAGATTAGAGTTGCGACCGCGCCCAAAAGCTAGCTCAGTAGGTCCCAATAACAACAATTCGTCAAGTCCTATTTCCTCTGCAACGCGGGTTAGTGTCGACTGGCGCACGATTCCCGAACGAGTTTTAGTCAATTCGCCTTCCTTTAGGTGCGTGAAGTGCTCGAAAAGATAAGTTGCCGTCGCCAAGCCTAAGACCGCATCGCCTAGAAATTCTAAGCGTTCATTGTATTTAATGCGCGGCTCGAATTCATTTGCGTAGGATTTATGCGTCAAGGCGACGTGTAAAGTTTTTATGTGCTTAAATTTCACGCCGATTTTCTCCGCGAACTTTTTCAACTCTGCCCGCCGTTTATTTGTCAAAACTTCTTCTACCCATTCTTCGCCTTCGGGTTCCTCAAAAATCTTTTCGTCTATCGTCAAAGCATTCGCCTCCATTTAAAATTTTTATCAGTTTATCAAGTTCGTTCTAAATGTCAATAAAAAAAGCTTGATGGCTAAATTCTCCTTGCTAAGGAAATTATCTGGGCTTTGTCCGAAAAATTCCTTAGGTTCTGTGAAAAATCTTCAATCGACTACAAATCATTGATAGTAACCAACGCGAGCTTGCTTGAGAAATCGGATGTTACACTTTCCAAGAAATTTATTACGAACAGTTGAAAGGAGAGGTTTTGTAATGAGATTCTTGGTCAAGCCCGTTAAGAGCATAAGCGTTTCTATTATTTGCGTTCCGATTAAAATCTGTATTGGACACGACTAAAGCTGCAGATTCTTGAATAAGTAATTTACGTATTTTCTGCCGAGAATTAAAAAGTCGAGAGCCTTAAAAGCTCCCGACTTCTTTTTTACTCAGAAAAAGTTCTTAGAAGAGTCCGCAACCTTTAGCGACGATATAAGCCAACGCGCCGCCGCAAAGAGGACCAGCAATCGGAACCCAAGCATAACCCCAATCAGAGCCGCCTTTGCCCGCAATCGGCAGAATGAAATGAGCAATGCGCGGACCTAAGTCACGAGCCGGATTCATAGCGTAGCCCGTAGGACCGCCCAGAGATAAACCTAATGCGATAATCAAAATGCCGACCATGTAAGGACCGTAGCCAGGAACAAGTTGTCCGACCGGTTCACCGAAAATCATCCAAATAACGAACATCAAAAAGAAAGTCGCGATAGTTTCGCAGATGAAGTTCGCACCAGGACTGCGGATAGCAGGACCCGTTGCAAAGACGCCCAGTTTAGCGGCAGGGTCTTCAGTCTTTGCCCAGTGCGGAAGGTATGCAAGCCAGACGATAGCCGCGCCCAAAATCGCGCCGACAAGTTGCGCTCCCGAAGTTGCGATAAACTGCGCGGGCGTGTAAATGCCGACCATAGTTTTTGCGAGCGTAACAGCCGGATTTAAATCGCCTTGAGGGGCTCCAAGCGTCGTCGCAGTGAAAACGCCCAATGTAACTGCAAATCCCCAGCCGATTGCTATACAAATCCAGCCTGCGCCTTGTCCTTTGGATTTCGTCAAAGTCATGTTCGCGCAAACGCCACAACCAAAGACGATAAGAACCATTGTTCCCATAAATTCGCCGAATAAATTATCCATGAATAATTCCTCCTTAGGGGACGAGAGGCGAAATTTTCTCGTCCCCAAAAAACTTTAAGCCGTGAAGTTTTAATCTTCAGCAAGCCAATTCATTGAGTGCTTAACGGCCTTGCGCCAACCTTTGTAAAGCGCGTCGGCTTCGTAGCGTTTCATTTCGGGTTCAAAGCGCGTTTCGAGTTGCCACGCTGATTTAAGTTCGTCTTTATTCTTCCAAACGCCAACCGCTAAGCCAGCAAGATAAGCCGCGCCAAGTGCTGTTGTCTCAACAATCTGCGGACGGTCAACCGGTACGCCCAGTAAGTCAGCTTGGAATTGCATTAATAAATTATTCGCGGACGCGCCGCCGTCAACTTTGAGTGCGGAAAGTTTATTGCCGCTGTCAGCCTCCATTGCCTCCAAAACGTCGCGAGTTTGATAGGCAAGAGAATCAAGCGTAGCGCGGACAATGTGAGCCTTCGTCGTGCCGCGAGTTAAGCCGATAATCATTCCGCGAGCATTCATATCCCAATAGGGCGCACCAAGTCCAACAAAGGCCGGAACGAAATAAACGCCGCCAGTATCCTTAACTTTCTTAGCGACCCATTCGGAATCGGGCGCACTGTCAACCATGCGTACACCGTCGCGCAACCATTGAATCGCCGAGCCAGCAACGAAAATTGAACCTTCAAGCGCGTACTCAACTTTTCCGTCAAGTCCCCAAGCAATCGTCGTGACGAGTCCATTTTTAGATTTATGAATCTCCGTGCCCGTGTTCATGAGCATAAAGCAACCGGTGCCGTAAGTGTTTTTCGCAGTGCCAGGTTCAAAGCAATTTTGTCCGAAAAGTGCGGATTGTTGGTCGCCCGCCGCGCCAGCAACAGGAATTGCCGCGCCCAAAATTAGCGGAGAAGTTTCACCGTAAACGCACGACGACGGCTTGACTTCGGGCAGAATAGCCTTCGGAATGTCGAGATAACTCAAAAGTTGGTCGTCCCATTCAAGCGTATTGATATTATAAATCAGCGTACGCGAAGCGTTGGAATAGTCGGTGACGTGAACTTTGCCGCCAGTGAGTTTCCAAATCAGCCAAGTATCAATCGTGCCGAAAAGAAGTTCGCCCGCCTCTGCGCGTTCGCGAGCACCTTCGACATTATCAAGGAGCCATTTAATTTTCGTGCCGGAAAAATAAGCGTCGATTTCAAGTCCGGTTTTGTCTTTGAACTCTTCGGCGTGCTGAGCTTTGAGAGCTTCGGCGATAGGCGCAGTTTGGCGCGATTGCCAAACGATTGCGTTATAAATCGGGCGACCAGTTTTCTTATCCCAAATAACAGTCGTCTCGCGCTGGTTAGTTATGCCGATAGCCGCAATGTCACTGGCGGCAAGCCCGGAATGTTCTAAAGCTTCTTTCATGACGGCGACCATTGTGCTATAAATTTCGTCGGCGTCGTGTTCGACCCAACCGGGTTTCGGGAAATGCTGTGTGAATTCTCTTTGCGCCACGCCGACAATTTTAGAATTTTTGTCGAAGATGATAGCGCGATTGCTTGTCGTGCCGGCGTCGAGTGCCATTACATAATTTTTTGTCATATAAAAATCCCTCCAATTTAGTTGTTAGGTTATTAGGTGGTTATTTTTTTTAATCGCCTCCATTCTTAATTCCTACCTCCTAACTCCTAACTGTTTTTAATAAGCCTTAGCCAAAATCTCAATCGGGTGGTAAGGCTTAACGTTGGTGCCGTGATGAATCTGCATTCGACAAGTCCCGCAATCGGAAATAACTTTGTCGAAATCGTCTTGCTTTATGCGCTCGAAAAGTTTCGCACCAACCTTCATGGAAATTTCGTATTTATCCTTGCGGAAACCGTAATTGCCCGAAATGCCGCAACAGCCCGCGTCAGCCGTCTGAACTTTTACGCCGTCAATTTCTTCCAAAATGTCCTGCGCGGGCAGTCCGATTGCTTGCGATTTTAAATGGCAGGGCACGTGATAAAGCAGTTTTTGATTGAGCGGCTTTAAATTTTCGTTGAACTCGCCGCGCTCCTGCAAAATTTCTAGGAACTCGAACGCGTCGTAAACATTTTGAGCCGCCTCATGGAATTTATCTTCGCCGAAAAGTTCGTGATATTCTTCCTTAAGCATAAGCGAACAACTTGTGCAGGGGGTCACAACCGGAATTCCTTGCTTTTTCCAATCCAGAATCCTTGCGACGTTGTTATCAGCATGTTCTCGCGCCTCGTCTAAATAGCCCGTGACGACAAGCGGCGAACCACAACAATTAAAGCCTTTATCGATTAGAACTTCATAGCCGTTAGCGTTCATGACTTTGATAAAAGCTTCGCCGACTTGAGGCTCGTTGTCGTTGATAAAACAACCCGTGAACATAACAATTTTTTTGCCGGACGCGGTTTGCTTAATAGAATTGAATTTATCTTTAAAAGCGGTCGCGGCGTAGGCAGGCATATCGCGTTCGCCGGCCAGTCCAAGTTTGCTGAAAATCCCCAGAGACTTGCCGAAACTCATTCCGACATTTGAAAAGGTCGCGCCAAAAGGAATCTTGCGAATTAATTTAGCCATGCGCTCGCCGTGCGCTATCATATCTTCGGCTTGTGTGTGCTTATGAGTTTTATAATATTCTGCGCGGCGGAGCATGTTAAGCGTCGAGACCGCCACGCCCGAAGGACAAGCCCTATCACAATTCTTACAGTTTGAACAAAATTCTAAACTGGTTTCAATGTCCTCTTGCGAAAAATGCATTCTGCCATGCGCCGGACCGACCAGCTTTGGTCCGCGATAATCTTTAATCGCCGCCATAACGGGACAATTCGCCATGCAACTCGTGCACGAAAGGCAACGGTCACCCGTGAAAATTGCTTGAGTCTTGTCGCTCATAAAATCGCCCCCTTGTACGCTGACGCAATCGCTATGCCGCCCATTGACCGTTCAAAAATTTTATCGCAGCCGCCCAAATTAGCCCCGACTACATGTAAATTTTCGTAAAGAACTTTGCCGTTCTCATCAATCGGGTTTAAATTGGCGTCGGTTAAAATCCCAGTCATTGAAAAACCTTGCGGCTTATCGTCGAAAAGATTTTGATTACTCCAATTTTCCGCGCCCGTCGGGAAGAAAACCGGCAAGTCAAAAATTGGCTCGCGTGGATTGTCGAAATCGCGCATAACAATTCCGCCGCTATAAAATCCGCCCGTCGCTAAAATAACTTTCCGCGCAGGGAAAACTTTTTCGCGAACGACATTTTCAACGACGACGCCTGTAAGTTTTTTGCCTTCGACAACGCCGCGAATAACTTTGGAGTTCTCTAAAATCCTAACGCCTGCTTTCTGCAAATATTTTATAAAGGCGCGTTGAAGTCTAAGACCAGGCGGCGAAGGCGGCAAACAAGTAGTCTCGATAATTTCTGCTTTAAGTTGCGTTTTAACCACGTCGCGAGAAAAACTGCCCATAACGCCCAAAATCGGCGGAATAATAATCGCGTCGTCAGCGGTCGCGTTCAAAGCTTTTAATTCATTAGCAAGCGGCTGTTCTTTATCAGTTAAAATCTGCGCGGCGTCCATGCAAGTAATATCGCGCCCGCCCAGAAGTTTAAGGTCGATTTTCGTGACTTCAAAAGTTTTATCGGGGAAATATTTTTTAAGATTGTCAACGAGCATCGCGCCGTAAAAATCTTTCAAGCCCGCAATCTCAACGACAAAAATTTTCTTCTTATCGGCAAGGTTGCTAGCGTCCATACTTTCAGGGACAAGGCAAGAATATTTTAGCGTGCCAACAGCAGTAACAATCGGAATTTGCGCGGACAATCTGCCGACGTAAGGGAGATTGCCTTGACTGGTTATATCGCAGAAAAACTTTGCCGCCGCGTCGATATTTTTTGAAGCGATTTTTTTATACGGGTGATGAGCGGGAAGATTTTTAATCGCGGCGTCGGGAGCCTTAGCGTTAAGAAAATCAATCGCGCCGCTAGCCAATGGCAACGAGCCTGAACCATAAGTCAGCACGGCAACTTTCTGCCCGCGACTTGCCGCAACCGCCGCCGCCATAAATCCGGCAAGCCCGCCGCCAATTACGATAACATCATAAGTTTTCATTGCGGCGCACCCCCTTTGATATTCATAGAAAGTTCGTAGATTGAGCGCGTCATTTCAGTTTCGCGCAATGTTCTGCCCAAAAGCACCGGTCTAATTCCCTTCCAACGCCCTTGTAAAAATTCGCGCATACGAGTTAAAGAATCTTTCGCGGTAGATTCAACGCCCATATCAGCAAAAATCGCCGCCGCTCGCAACGCGCAAAAGTTACCTTGACAAGTGCCCATGCCAATTCGCGTCCGCCGCCTTACGTCATTGACAATAAAGCTGGTGTCGTCCTTGCAAATTTCTTCGACTTCGGCGCGGGTGACGTTTTCGCACTCGCAAATAAGCTCGCGGCTTTCGGGTTCGCTCTCCAGACGCTCAACAACTTTTTTAAATCTGTCGACGCCTAAACGAGTTGCCGCAAGATTAACGCCGTACGACGGGAAAAACTTTTTAGCGCGGTCTTTATCTTCCTGCGAAACTTCTTCGACAAGCGGCTCATCAGCAGTTCGGCAAGGCGTGTTATTTCCGAGTTTGGCGCAGATTTGATTGCACATTTTCTCCGCCATAAGCCGATAAGTAGTGAACTTGCCGCCGACGATTGTAAAGAATCCCTTTAAACCGTCCTGTTCATGGTCGACGATTGCAAAGCCTCTGGACGCACTTCGCCCGACTGCGCCGCCAGGCGGAATATAAAGCGGGCGACTTCCTGCGAACGTACGCAAAATTCTAAAGTCGCGCAAGTCCTCAAAAGTTTCCTCGCCGATTTTCAAAAGGCTTTCAACCTCAGCGCGGCTCGTCGAAGTGTCTTCGGGATTTGGAACGCTCATTGACGATGTGCCCAGAATAGTAATCGAGCCGTGCGGAACAAAAATATCGCCATCGGAAGACTTATGCAACCGATTGACGACGTGATTGACAATGCGCTGATTGAACGCAATCAAAGTTCCCTTGTCCGGTTGAACGCCAATTTCAACGCCCGCCAATTTCCCGACAAAACCAGCCCAACCGCCCGCCGCATTGACTGCAATATCGCAAGCAATTTCGTATTCTTCGCCGGTGAACTGGTCGCGAACTTTCACGCCGCGCAGTTCTCCATTAACGCTATCGAAGCCAATAACTTCCGTGTAAGTCTTGAATTGTCCGCCGTAACGTTTAGAAGAATCAATCAGTTGCCACGCCATACGGAAACCGTCAACCGCCGCGTCGGGAACAAGATACGCGCTCTTAACGTGCTTGCGCGAAAGTCGCGGCTCCAATCTGAAAGCTTCATCTAAAGTAATGGGCGTCGCCTCAATGCCGCTATCGGAGCAACCTTTAACCCAAAGTTCCTCGTAAGCGGGGTCGTCAATGTCAAGCCGCGTGAACATACCGCCGCATGGCTCAACGCAACTCTTACCGATTTTGCGCATAATCTGATTTTCGATAATGCATTCCCGCGCCGCCTCTTGGTCTTTAACGGCATAACGCCCGCCGCTATGCAAAAGTCCATGATAGCGCGAGCTTGCGCCGTTGACTAAATCGTTTTTCTCGACCAGCAAAGCTTTGACGCCGCGCATAGATAAATCGCGAAGGATTCCCAGTCCAGTAGCTCCGCCGCCAATTACAACGACCGTTGCCTTTTCCATTTCGATCACCTTCGTTAAATTTCTCCTGAAATTTTTATGTAAGATTTTAGCGCACATTTGAACTTTGGTCAACCATTTGTTTAAAAATTTTCAGACAATAAAAAAGCCCCTGAGATTTGCAAGGGCAAAAACTTTCATTTGATAAATCGTTTGCAGATAAATTCGCCGACGCACCAACCCGCAATCGCCGTAAGAAATCCGCGCCAGCCGTCGTAGTAAATGCACGCCGCCACAATCGGAATAAAAATTATCGCTTGAACTTTTAATTTCGTGTTATGTCTAAAGAAATTTATTATGCGCGGCTTGTAGTCTTTCCAATAATAAATAACGTCGCCTATACACCAACCGATTGCCGCCGCCACGACGCCGAGCCAGCCATTAAAGTAATAGCTAAGCGCGGCTAGAATCGTCAGCATTATAATCATAAAGCGCGTCTTGCCGAGCCGCCGTAAAAATTTTTTCATAACTTATCGCCTCTTTTCTCTGAACTGTTAAATTATAATTTCGCCGCGTTGAAAAAAATCCCGCCAAGAACTTTTTAGCGGGAAATTTTTATTCATATAAGCTATTCATCTGCGCGTACGCATCCAGGGCGGTATGTCGATTAATTCGGGCGGATTGTTCGGTTGTGAATTGTTATTGAAAGGCGAATCGAAATTCCCGAATGGCGGTGCTGATTTCAAGGTATCGCGAGCGCGCATAGGTTGCGGCGAAGGAGTTTCTTCTTGGAAAGCCGGTCGAACGGGTTCGGGCTGGCTGACTTCTTCTTCCTCTTCTTCGTCGTCAAAGCGCGTTGCAATAACCGTTACGCTAACCTTATCGCCTAAAGTTTCGTCGACGCTGACGCCCCAAATAATTTCTGCGTCGGGGTGCGCCGCCTCTTGAACGGTCGTTGACGCCTCGTTGACTTCCATCATTGAAAGCGAATCAGTCGCGCCCATAATGTTGAGCAGAACGCCGCGTGCGCCTTGCAAACTCGTTTCCAAAAGCGGAGAATCAATCGCGGCTTTGACGGCGTCGACGGTTGCATTTTCGCCGCTAGCTTCGCCGATACCCATAAGAGCCGAGCCGGCATTGCTCATAATCGATTTAACGTCCGCAAAGTCCAAATTGACGAGTCCGGGCACCGCGATTAAATCCGATATGCCCTTGACGCCTTGACGCAAAATATCATCGGCGATTGTAAAAGCTTGCGTCATTGGCGTTTTCTTATCGACGACCTGCAAAAGTCTATCGTTCGGAATTGTGATAATGGTATCAACATTTTTCTTGAGGTTCTCAATACCAATATCAGCATTTTTCTTGCGCTTGGGACCTTCAAAGGTAAAGGGACGAGTAACAACGCCGACCGTCAACGCGCCAATTTCCCTAGCGCATTGCGCAACGACTGGAGCCGCACCAGTACCAGTGCCGCCGCCCATGCCCGCCGTTATGAAAACCATATCCGAGCCGCGCAGGGCATTGATAATATCTTCGCGACTTTCCATAGCAGCCTTTTCGCCGATTTCGGGACGCGCTCCCGCGCCAAGTCCACGAGTTAATTTTTCGCCGATTTGCATACGTTTAGGAGCCAGCGCGTTAAGAAGTGCTTGAGCGTCGGTATTGACCGCTATAAATTCTACGCCCTCCAAGCCGAGCGAAATCATTCGATTGACGGCGTTATTGCCGCCACCACCCACGCCAATTACTTTAATCTTCGCAAACTGGTCTAAAATGTTGTCATCTAATTCAAACACACTCACACTCTCATTCCTTCCATAAATTTATTCTAGAATCCCTCTGCGGAAAAATTTTTTCAAACTATCCGAAAGCATTTTACCATATAAATTTCATTTGCGAAAGACTTAGTGTCATATTTTTTTCAGGCAACGTTACGACACTTTAAACGTTATCGCCGCGTTCATACGCTACATTGCGTTTCGCTAGCTTCATAGATTTAAATTTTTTAGGAAGTAGCGACGAAGTCCCGCCAAATTTTTAAAAATCCTGAAACCGAAAACCAATAGCGCGACGTAATATAAATCAATGCCGAGCCTGTCGCCGATAAAAACCAGGAACGCCGCGAAAAGTGCGTTTGTTATAAAGCCCGTGATAAAAACCGTGTCGCTGAAATGCTCACTGACTGCCGCACGAAGTCCGCCGAAAACTGCATCAAGCGCAACGAGTAGCACCACTGAAAATAATTTCAAGTATTCTCCCGTTATGCTGATTGGAAAAAGACAGCCAACCACAATTCCCAAAATCAATCCGATTAAAGCTTTTATCATAAATTTTCCTCGACAATCTTTGAATGAGTTCGCTTGAAAGTTCCCTTGTAAGGCGGGATTTGAATATTGGCAGCGGTCGAAACTTCAAGTTGAATGCCCCAAACTTTTAACGTTTCAGCAACGCCGCCGCGCATTTTTATAGCGTTCTCAAGGGATTTCTTTTCGCCAATAGCTTTTATCTCGTAAGGTGCGGCACTACGAACATTATTAACAGAAAGCGTCGGTCCTGCGCAACGAATTTCACTTGTCGCGATAAGTCGCTGACCGTTTATAGAAATTGCCTCTGCACCCGCCGCACGAAGTTCATTTATCACTCGCAAAATATCATCGTCGTGAATCAGATAGAGATTAGGATTTTCGCCGGATTTAGCGGCGCGGGTGCTGTCGTCCATTTTTATTATAACACCTTCGCCGGAAAGAGCCGTCGCGCAAGCTTGAAACTTTAGCTCGGAAATGAATTCGTGATTAGTAGTGGTTGCCGATTCCTGCTTTAAAATTTCGAGTTGCTTTTCCAGTTCGTCGCGTTCTTCCTCAAGCTGAATCAATCGCCCGGATAATTCTTCGACGCGCTGATTTGGCAGAGTTTCTTTAGCGTCTTGAACTTGCCGGAATTGCACAGCGAGCATAAAGCCGATAATCATGCACACGAAAGTTATCGACCAGCCGCCGCGAGTAAATTTGCTCATTTCGACGCCTCCTTTTATTGGTTGCGAACATCTTAGCATAGCGGGAAGGGAAAATCTAGCAATTTGAGAGAGCTTTTGCGGCGCAGCATTTTAAAAAGTTTTTCAGTCGTGTATAATATGGCAAAAAATTTGGAAGGAAGATTCAATGCTGAAAAACTCATTTAAGATTTTGGAGTTCGATAAAATTTTATCACGACTGCGAGATTGTGCGACGAGCAATTTTGGCAAGGAGCTAGCCGAGAAAATTGAGCCGAGTGACGATTTTGAGACGGTCAAGGAAAATCTTTCGCTGACAACTGAAGCCGTTAAGATTTTCGCGTTGAGTTCGCCGCCGCTCGGAGGTTTTCGCGATGTTCGGGAAGTCTTTAAGAAAATTCGATTGGGGAGCATCGCCGAAGCCGAAGAATTTTTAGATATTCTTTCGACTATGTACACTATGCGGCAAGTTAAAACGTTTTTCAAGGAAAGCGAAATCGACGCGCCTAAATTAAAATTTCGCGCCGCGCAACTAGAAATTTTAGGCAACTTGGAACGGCAACTTGATAATTCTGTTGACGAACACGGAAATATTCGCGACACGGCGAGCACAGAACTGCAAAAAATTCGCCGCGAATTGAAATCCGCCCAAAATCGTATCAAGACCGAAATTTTTAATATTCTCCACGACGCAAGCAAGCAGAAATTTTTTCAAGACGCGATTGTCACTATGCGAGGCGATAGATACGTTTTGCCCGTCAAGCTCGAATATAAATCGCAATTCGCCGGCATTGTCCACGACCAATCCGCGACCGGCGCGACTGTTTTTATTGAGCCAATGTCCGTCGTGAATTTAAATAACAGCGTCAAGGAACTCGAAGCCGCCGAACGTCACGAAGTCGCTAGGATTTTGCGCACGCTAAGCGATTCTGTTCGGAAAAATCTTGACTTGCTAACCAATAACATAAAAATTTTGGCTGACGTTGATTTAGTCTTCGCCAAAGCAAAATTAGCCCGCGACCTCAACGCGACTGAACCTTTACTTGATAAATTTACCGATTTAAAATCTGCGCGGCACCCGCTAATTTCTCCTGAAACCGTGATTCCGATTGACATTCAACTTGGCGAAAATTTTTCTATGCTCCTAGTCACCGGACCGAATACCGGCGGCAAAACTGTTTCCATGAAAACTTTAGGGCTTTTGGCTCTCATGACTCAATCTGGGCTTTATATCCCTGCCGCTTTTGGCTCGCGAATTGCAGTTTTTGGAAATATTTTCGCTGACATTGGCGACGAGCAATCCATTGAGCAAAGTTTATCGACTTTTTCTGCCCACATGAAAAAAATAGTTGCGATTCTCGACGACGTTACGGAAAATGATTTAGTTCTGCTCGACGAAATTGGCGCAGGGACCGACCCCGATGAAGGAGCCGCCCTTGCTATGTCGATTTTGGAACGCCTTTTGCAAATCGGCGCGGCGACTATCGCCACAACGCATTATTCAGAATTGAAAACTTTCGCCTATTCAACTGACGGGATTGAAAATGCTTGCGTCGAATTTGATTCAGAAACTTTGCGACCGACTTATCGCTTGCTAATAGGCATTCCTGGCGCGAGCAACGCTTTTTCCATAAGTCAACGCTTGGGACTTCCGCAAAGTTTGATTCTGCGCGCTAAGCAACTCATAACCGCCGACCACGCCAACTTTGAAAAAATTATCTCCGAGCTTGAGACGCAGCGCATGATTTTTGAACAGCGTAACGCAGAAATTTTTGAGCGTCAGCAACAAATCACTAAGAACGAGAAAAAAATTGCCGAAATGCGCGACGAAATCGCTAAAACGAAGGGCGATATTATTCGCAAGGCTAAGGAAAAATCCGCCGCTATGGTTCGCGAAACTAAGCGCGAGGCAGAAGAAATTATCGCCGCGCTCAAAGAGCAATTCGACGATGCGGGCGTTAAACGCCGCCAGCAAGTTATTCAGCAATCCCGCGATAAACTTCGCGAAGCCGAAATCGATTCCGCAACCGGAATTATCGCTGATAAATTCGTCGGCACCCGCATTGATAAGAAAAAAATTTTCGTCGGCGACACCGTTTATATTAAGCCGCTCGACCAAAAAGGCACCGTCCTTGCTATCGAAGACGATTCTTTAAGCGTGCAAATTGGCGCAATGCGCACCACCGTTAAAATTTCTTCCTGCCGCTTTGTCAGTCACGGCTCGCAGGAAAATTTTTCGCCGCCCGCTAATCAAAATCGCGGCTCGCTCGGACTTCTGCAGAAAACCGCCAACGTTACGCGCAGTATCGATATTCGCGGAATGACGGTCGACGAAGCGGAGCAAATTTGCGGCAAATTCATTGACGATGCGCAACTTTCTGGACTCAAGCAAGTTTTGATAATTCACGGCAAAGGCACTGGCGCGTTGCGAATTGGCGTACATAATTTTTTGCGCGGCAATAATTCCGTTGCCAATTTCCAATTCGCTGACCAAGACGAAGGCGGCACCGGCGCAACGCTCGTCACTATTAAATAGCTTTATAGTTTCAAAATTTCGTCAGCAATTTCAATCACGGCTACTCGATGCGTTGATATGATTATCGTTTTGCGCATGGAGATTTTTTTTATCAGCACAAGGACTTTCTTTTCCGTGATTTCGTCAAGACCTGCGGTCGGTTCGTCCAAAAGCATTATCGGCGCGTCTTTTAGCAGTGCGCGTATCAAGCCGAGCCGCTGAAGTTGTCCGCGACTTAGTTTTTGCCGCGATTTTAATTCCAGTGATAAATTCAGCTCCGATAAGAAATTTTTCAACTTCGCGTCGTCCAATTCGCCGAACATTGTTAAATTTTCCTGTAGTGTCGCCTCGAATATGTGCGGGGCTTGCGGCACGTAGGAAATTTTTGACTGCAGAGAATTCTTTTCGATTTTCGCGCTTGAAAACTCGTTAAGGAAGATTTCGCCCGCCGTCGGAGTTAAAATCCCCGCCAAAAGTTTTAGCAAAGTCGATTTTCCTGCGCCCGATTCGCCAGTTAAAGCCGTTATCTTTCCCGCTTTGAATTCTAAATTTAAATCGCTGAAGACTTGCGCCTTTTGGTAGCCGAAACTCAAATTTTTAACGGAAATTGTTGGTGGCATTAAAATTTTTCCTGTGAATCCGGTTTTTTCTTCCGCAACGTCCAGAAATATATTTAAGCGTTCCAAAGACGATTTCGCCGAAATTATCACGTGGAAGGCGACGCCAAATCGCCTTATCGGCAAGAAAAATTCGGGCGCGAGTAGCAATAAAAATAACGCCGGCTGAAATTCGACGGTGCCCGCGACCAATCGCAAGCCCAAAGTTACGGCGACAAGCGCGATTGATAATGTCGTTATTAATTCCAGCGCGAACGACGAGATAAACGCAAACTTCAGCACGTCAAGCGTTGATTGCGACGATTGTTGGGACTTTTCTCGAATTTTTTTTGCTCCCGCGTTGATTCTCCCGAAAATTTTTAGCGTCGTGATTGCCGACAAAATTTCTTTGAAGTCGCCGTTCAATTTCTGAAGTTGCGCCCATGCGCGGGCATTTTTTTCAGCCGTTGCTTTGCCGATTAGCCATAAAAGTATCGGCGCGATTGGAAATGTCACGAATAAAATTGCAGCCGTGATAAAATCGACGCCCGCCGCGCAGATTAAAAATATCGGCAAGAAAATTACGGTGGAAGATATTTGCGGCGCGACCTTTATAAAAAAATCGTCGAGAGCTTGCAACGTGTCGAAAAGTAGCGTTAAGAGTTCGCCGCTTGGCGTTTCCCGCTTGAAAATTTGTTCGTGAATCATTTTGCGGAAGTCAAATTGGATTGTAGCTGACAAACGGGCGAAAAATTTATCGGCGAGCGCGGAAATAAAAAATCTCCCCGCGAAAAGCCCGAACGTTATCGCTAAAATTTTTTCCGATGGCGAATCAATGAATTCAACTAAAAATTTCGCGCCGAGCAAAATAAAAAATCCTTCGACGAGCTTACACAGTGCGATTTCGCCGAAGATTTTTTTATGCGATTTAAAAGCGTAGAATCTTTTCATCTGTAGGGCTTAACCTTCCAATAATCAACAAAATCATCTGATAATATCCAATCGGAATTTTCGAGCCGCGAAATTTTTTCAGCGTCCTTAAACATGAGCCATAATCGCGCCCCGACATGATACGCGCAAGCCTTGAAGCCGTACTGCGCAAAAATTTTCTTCATGGCGGCATTTGTCCAGAAAGTACAGTGCACGGGCTGGAGATAAAACCAATTCGGGTCGCGTGGAACTTCTTCGCAAATGAGTGTATGAATTGCCGCAATGCCGTCCGCCTTCAACAGCGCGAAAATTTTTTCAACGTCGCCCGCGCCGAGCAAATGCTCAAAGACCGAACAAGTTATCACAAAGTCAAAACTCGCGGGCTTAAGTTCTTCCGCCGATAAATAATTTTCATTCGGGCGCGACATATATGCATCAAACTTTTTCAGCCACGACCCGCACATATCAGATAATTTTCCGTCGCCCGCGCCGTAGTCGACAGCATTGCAATTTTTATCCAAAACGCCGCACTTTATTAAATCCGTCAGAACTGCCGCCTGCGCCTTGAGTCGCGCTAGCCAATTCGGGTCAACGGCAAGTTCATTCGTATTTTGATATGCGGCGTGGCATTCGCGGTTGAGAGCCTCCCAATTTTTTTGCGGCATTTCGTAAATCGTTTTCGCGACGACAAGCCCGCAATCTTCGCAACGAACATATTCGCACACGTCAAGATTTTTCATTCCAAAAAATTTCTCCATGAACGGGCGCATTTCCCCGCCGCAAACAAAACATTTCATTAGCTAACCTCCAAAAGTTTTGCCGCGAGTATAGCAAAAAGTTTCACGCGGCGCAACGTCAGGGCGCGTCCGATTGGTCAACCGGCACGGTTAAAAATTTTTTTCAAAGCTTAAAGGGGAATCATAAATTTTGTTGAAAGGTTTATTGGTAATTTTTATTCCTAAGGTTGAAAGAAATTTTTTTCTGTTGTACAATCGCTAAAGGATTTTTTCAGAAATAATATCGGGAAAGTAAAAAGCAGAAAGGTGAGTGAATAAGGCGTGCTTGAACAAATATTTAATTCGTCGAACTTTAATTATCTACCGCGAGCAATGACGGCGGCAAATATGCGCCAGGAAGTCATCGCGAACAACATCGCAAACGTCAATACGCCGAATTTCAAGAAATCAAATGTTGAGTTTGAAGAAATGTTAGCGCGGGAAATTTACGGCGAAGAACCGGACGGAAAATTGAAATTGGCAAGGACGCACGATAAACATTTGCCCTATGAGCCGCTTAAATTCCATGCTGAACCAAAGATTGTTCCGGATGAATCGACGGTTATGCGCGTGGACGATAACAACGTTGACATTGATATTGAGATGGCGTCGCTTGCGAAGAATCAGCTTTACTACAACGCGCTTGTTACAGAATTTAGCGGGCACGTTACCCGCATGCGCAACGCTATAACCAGTAATGGTCAGTGATAACAAGGAGAAATCTTTATGGGAATGTTTTTAGGAATTGATGCTTCGGCGTCGGGCTTGACTGCTGAACGGCTAAGAATGGACGTTATAGCGAATAACATAGCCAACGCCAACACGACACGCACCGAACGCGGCGGGGCTTATCGTCGCCGTTACGTCGTCTTTGAGCCGCGTGAACGTGAGCCGAAAAAGTTCGAGCAAACGCTTAAACGCGCACTAGGCGTAACGCGCCAGACTTCTGAAGGCGTTCGCGCAGTCGCTATCGAAGAGGACGACCAGCCCGGACCGCTTGTCTATGATCCCGGTCACCCCGACGCTAATGCTGATGGCTACGTCGAAAAGCCTAATGTCAATATCGTTAGCGAAATGGTCGACATGATTACTGCCCAACGCGCTTACGAGGCAAATTCAACCGCAATAAATGCCGCTAAAGCTATGGTTTCTAAGGCTTTGGAAATAGGCAGAGGATAAAAAGCAATTAGTAATTATGAATTAGGAATGAGGAATGACAAAAGCAAAAAATAATTCCTAATTCCACATTCCAAATTCCTAATTGATAAAAAGGGAAGGTGAAGATATGGAAATAACACCGTTGGAAATGACACCCGTCAAAATGAGTGCGCGTAGTCACATCAGCGAAACAAAACCAGATGAACCCGTTAAAAGTTTCGGAGAATTTTTAGCCGACTCACTCAAGAAAGTTAATGAACTCGAATTAGAATCGGAAAAATTAAATGAGGCACTCGCGGCGGGCAGAATAGAAGATGTTTCACAAGTGGTAGTTGCGGCTCAAAAGGCGGAAATCGCACTCCAATTAACGCTCCAGTTGCGAAACCGTGCAACGTCAGCATATCAAGAAATGATGCGTATGCAAGTATAGGGATAAGCCTTCTCCCTAGAAAGGACTGAGTTTATTGGCGAATTGGAGAGAGCGGCTCCGTGAGCTGTGGAACCGATACGACAAAAAATATAAATACGCCTTTATCGGCGGGCTTCTTGCACTTATCGCTTTATTTGTCGGAATCAGTTTCTGGTACGGTAGCAAGCCCGATTATGTGCCGCTGTATACCAATTTGGAGACAAAAGACGCCGGCGACGTCGTAAACGCCCTCAAAGAAGGAGGCGTCCCCTACGACCTAGTTGAAGATAAAAAAGGCGCAACTATCCTCGTTCCAGCTACTCAAGTTCACGATTTGCGACTTGAATTAGCTTCTGCAGGTTTGCCACGCGGTAATAAAGGTTTTGAACTCTTCGACGACAGTAAATTGGGCGTCACGGAGTTTCAAAACAAAATAAATTATCTTCAAGCTCTGCAAGGGGAACTTACTCGCACAATAGAACATCTAGGCAGCGTCGAAAAGGCGCGTGTGCATATCGTCTTGCCGGAAGATAGCCTCTATAAGAAAAATGAAAAGCCCGCGACGGCGTCAATTCTCCTCATGCTTAAACCGGAAACAAAATTGACGCCCCCTGAAGTCAAAGGCATTGTTAATTTGGTCAGCCACAGCGTACAAGGTCTTGCGCCCGAAAATATCACTATCGTTGACGAGCAAGGAAATATTCTTAACAAAAACGAAGACGACGAACTAGAAAAGGAACAAAAACTAACTTTGCGGACGCTGAATCAAATCGAAATGACTAATAAAGTTCGCGACCATATTCAGCAAAATATTCAAACCATGCTAGATAAATCGCTCGGCGTCGGAAATGCCTTTGTGCGAGTCAGCGTCGAGTTGGATTTCGACGACAAGTCGATTGACCGCCAAACTTTTACGCCCGTAGTTGACGAATCCGGCATTATTCGCAGTCAACAGGACATTAGCGAAAGCTATAACGGCGAATCTAACTCACCAGGCGGCGCGGCGGGCATTCAAAGTAATATTCCTGGTTACGTCGCTGAAGAAAGTACCGCTAATGCCGAATACGAACGCAAAGAATCTACTAAAAACTATGAAATCAATGAAGAGAATCAAAAAATCATAGCGTCGCCCGGCTCAATCCGCCGTCTTACGGTCGCCGTCCTGGTAAATGACACCGTAACCGACTTGCAACGCGAAGGTCTCCTTCGGGCTGTAAGTTCTGCGGCGGGAATCAATGAAGAACGCGGCGACACAATATCGGTCGAGCCCTTGCCGTTCAATACCGACATTCAAGACCGTTTAGCGGAAGAGGCGCGGCAAGAACAATTACGCAAAGATAGAATTTTTTACACGGAGATTGCGGCTATGATTTTACTTGCAGCCTTATTGCTAGGCGGGTTCCTCATGTATCGCTGGAAAAAACGCAAAGAGCGTCAAGCAGCTATCGAGGCACAACTTGCGGCAGAAAGAAAAGCTCGCGAAGAACAACGCAGAGCCGAAGAAGAACAAAGACGCGCCGAAGAAGAAGCTAAGCGCGTCGAAGAAGAACAACAACGCGCCGAAGAAGAACAACAACGCGCTGAAGAAGAACAACAACGCGCCGCCGCCGCTGCCGAAGCCGAAGCTGAAGCCGACGCAGTAGTCGCCGCCGCTAAAAAAGCTCGTGGCGGGCTAAGCGCGGCTGATAACGAAGAAAATGACCTTGATTTAGATGAAGACGACGGACTCACGCCCGAAGAAAGACAACATCTCAAGGAAAAAGAAGCTATTCTAAAACTTATCGAGGAAAAACCAGAAGAAGTCGCTTGGCTTATCAAAATGTGGATTATCTCGGACGAAAAGTAATTTTTTAGGAAAGGGGAATGGGAAAAACTTTTCCCTTCTCCCTTTTTTATTGAACGGAGGAGATTAAATGCCAGAAGAATTAGAGGATATGTACGCTGAGCCTAAACCTATGAGTGCTCACGAAAAAGCCGCCATACTTTTTATCGCTTTGGGCAGCGATTGCGCCGCAAAAGTTTTCCCGCATATGGACGAAGACGAAATCGAAACTATCACGCTCGATATTGCTAATAATAAGCAGGTCAGTATCGAAAAGAAAACTCAGATTATCAGCGAATTTTATCAGCTAATGCAAGCCCACGATTATATTTCAACCGGCGGCATCGAATACGCTCAAAGCGTTCTGGAAAAAGCTTTGGGCGCGGATAAAGCCAAAGAAATTCTCCAAAAACTTTCTACAACCTTGCAAGTTCGCCCATTCGAGTTTTTGCGCAAAACTGACCCGTCTCAACTGCTAAACTTCCTGCAAAATGAACACCCACAGACAATCGCGCTCGTTATGGCGTACCTTTCGCCAGATCAAGCCGGAATCGTCATGAGCGGACTTTCAATCGATATGCAAGCCGACGTTGCTAAGCGTATCGCCCTTATGGATAGAACTTCGCCTGACGTTATCCGCGAAATCGAAAAAGTTTTAGAGAAAAAATTGTCCTCGCTCTCAACTCAAGACTTCACTATCGCCGGCGGCGTCCCAACTGTCGTCGAAATCCTCAATCGCGTCGACCGCTCCACAGAACGCGCCATTATCGAATCCCTCGAAGTCGATAATCCCGAACTCGCTGAGGAAATTAAACAACTCATGTTCGTCTTTGAAGATATTATCCTGCTTGACGATCGTTCTGTTCAGCTCGTCGTCCGCGAAGTCGATACTAAAGAACTCGCACTCGCTATGAAGGCCACTAACGAAGAAGTCACCGCCAAAATTTATAAAAATATGTCCAAACGCGCCGCCGATATGCTCAAAGAAGAAATTTCTTATATGGGTCCTGTCAAAATCCGCGACGTCGAAGAAGCTCAAACTAAAATTGTTAATATTATCCGCACGCTCGAAGATAGAGGCGAAATCGTTATCGTGCGCGGTCAGGGCGAAGGCATGTTCGTCTAATTTTCGGGGGTGTTGTCGTTGTATAAAAATATTGTGCGTTATCATACTTTCGGCGAACCCGTCATAATCGGGGCTAAGCCTAAAGAAGAAAAATCCGAAGAATTTCCAGAAAATATGCCCGAAGATAAGCCAGAACCTAAGCCCGAACCTAAACGCGGTATCCCGCAAGAAATTTTAGATAAAGTCTTCGCCGAAATAGCCGAAATCGAACGCAAAGAAAAACTTACCGAAAAAACTTTGCTTGAAGCTCAAGAAAATAGACAACGCGCCGAAAAAATTAAGGAATTAGCCCAAAAAAATGCCGATGAACTCAAAATTCAGGCTCAAGAAATTAAAAACGCCGCCGAAATTGAAGCTAAGGAAATTAAATCGCAGGCTGAAGACCTAAAAGCGCAAGCCGAAGACCTTAAAAAGCAAGCAAAGGAAATTCTTGACTCCGCGCATAAAGATGCAGAAAAAATCGTCGAAGATACTCGCAAAGAAGCAGAACAATTACTCGAAAAAGTTCAAAAGGAAGGCTATGACGAAGGCTACGACGAAGGTAAACAACAGGGCATTGACGACGGCAAGAAAAAAATTCAGGACGATATGGACGACGTCATAAAAGAAGTCAACGCTAAGGCGGAAAAAACTCTTCAGGACGCTCAAGAACAAACTTCAGAATATTTTATCCGCGCTGAAGATGATATTGCTAAAATTGTTATGATGGCGATTGAAAAAATCCTGCCGCAACATTTCTTAGACGTCCCACAAGTCATTTTGCCCGTCGTCCGCGAGGCTATTAATCACGTTCGCGACCAAAAACAAATAAAAGTTCACGTCGAGCCTTATAGCTACGATTTAGTTCTAATGGCGCGTTCAGAATTTCAATCTATGCTCTCCGACGGCACCGCCATTATCGAAATCGTTTCTGATGACGCCCTAAAACCCGGCGATTGCGTTATCGAAACCCCTAACGGCGGCGTCGACGCTCGGCTTTCTACCCAAATCGCGCTTATGAAAAATTCTATTCAAAATGTGCTTAATAATTAAGGAGGCGACAACATGAAAAAATTTTTAGCCGCAATTATTGTCGGTTTGATAATCTGCGCGGGAATCAAGGTCGAAGCGGCAGAATTCACCCAAGAACAATTCAATAAAATGCTTTCTATCTCCACTCAAACCCTTAACGCCGAAAATAAAAACCTTTCACTCGACGCCGCGACTTTCCAAAAGAATTTTAACGACTTCATGACAAATTTTATTAAAGAAACAGACGCTAAAGACAATGACGCTAAAAATTTGGAAGAAATTTTCCTCATTAAAGAGCCTATGATTGTTCAAACCGACGCCGGTAACTTTTTAGCCAAAAATTTTATGAATCGGGTCGCGATTGTCGGTTTATTGGACGCAAACGGCTCCTTGCGGAATATAAATTTCTTCACAATCCAAACTCAAGACAAAGATGAAGTTATGGTTCCCGTTCTGATTCTCGAAGCCTTCGCTAAAAGCATTTCGCCCGATTTAAGCGCATCTGCCTTAATGGAGGACTTCGAGAAGAATAAAAATGCGCCAATCGTCAAAAACGGCATTAAATTTTCTATCGCTACCGACGAAAATATTAATTTCATAACTTCTATTGCGGAGTAAGTCGATATGAAAAGATTTTTTATGGCATTGACTATTTTTTTAGCGATTTCCGCGCAGGGCGAAGCCGTTCCCTTCAGCCGCGAACAGGTCGACAGAATTTTTATCGATATTGAAGCCGCAGAAAACATTTCAACGCTAAATCTTAACGTCGCAACCCTTAAAAACAATTTCAACGCGATTATGACGCCGATTTTACAACAAACTATGGGAACTGACGACGTTTCCGCTATGGAACACCTTTTTTTAATTAACGATAAGGATTCTAAGACTTTCAGCAAGCCCAATGGCGATATTTTCGCTAATATTTTCGGCGATTATCGCGTTGCGCTCGTCGGCGCGTGCAATCCTAATGGAAATTTCAAAATTCTTAGCCTCTACTACACCACGCCCGAAGAAAAAGACGAATCTATCTTTACTATCTGGCTTCTAACCGCTTTTGTTAAAAGTTTTTCGCCAGAAATCGACGTTCAAGCTCTTATGAACGATTTAACCGCTGAAAATTCTTCCGGCTCGACCATTAAAGGCGATATAAAATTTTCTATCGCGGAAGACGGCAATTTAAACGTTCTAACCGCTACCGCTCAATAAAAAATTTATATCAGTCAACGAAAAAGCCCTCCGACACTCGCCGAAGGGCTTTTTTGCTTTAGTTGCGACAGTGACGCCGAATTTTTATCGACGAGCCGCGATTTTTTTCGAGTTAGTCAAGCTGTAACATGAATTATCTTATTTTTATTCTCAATATTTACTGCCTGGTCTTTCTCAAATTCGCCGCCGTTAGAACGAGCATAAAAGCCGCCCGCGACCTTTTCGAGTTCGTCATCGCTTAACTTTTTCAGTTCGTCGTTGATTTTTTTTAGATTTTCTTCTCTCGTTGCCATTTTATCAGGCTCCTTTCTTTTTTCTATCCCTTATACGTTTAAAATTCCATTTCGTTACAGAGTTTAGCAAAAAAATTTTCCGCAGTCAAAGGAAAAAACCTCCGACGAGCCGCCGAAGGGCTTTTTTGGCTTGTGATGCGAAAATTTTAAAACCAATCAAGGTAATTTAAAAAAGATATTTTTCGTACTGTTGTTTTGGTTTTGTTGAGCTGAAGCTTTTTCGTCGTAAATTTTACCAACCCAATGGGCACCGCCCGCGACCTTTTCAAGTTCCTCATCGCTCATTTTTTCGAGTTCTTCATTGATTTTTTTAAGATTTTCCTCTCTAGTTGCCATATTATCAGGCTCCTTTCTTTTTTCTATCCCTTATACGTTTAAAATTCCATTTCGTTACAGAGTTTAGCAAAAAAATTTTCCGCAGTCAAAGGAAAAAACCTCCGACGAGCCGCCGAAGGGCTTTTTTGGCTTGTGATGCGAAAATTTTAAAACCAATCAAGGTAATTTAAAAAAGATATTTTTCGTACTGTTGTTTTGGTTGTTGTTTTGGTTTTGTTGAGCTGAAGCTTCTTTGTAGTTAATTTTACCAATCAAATGGGCACCGCCCGCGACCTTTTCGAGTTCCTCGTCGCTCAATTTTTCGAGTTCCTCATTGATTTTCTTGATGTTTTCTTCGCGTGTTGCCATTTTATCAGGCTCCTTTCTTTTTTCTATCCCTTATACGTTTAAAATTCCAGTTCGTTACAGAGTTTAGCAAAAAAATTTTCCGCAGTCAAACGAAAAACCCTCCGACGCTCCATCGAAGGGCTTTTTTTGTTCAGATTGCGACCGTGACGCCGAATTATCGACGAGCCGCGTTTTTGAGCCTAAATGTTTTAGATTTGGAACTGTTTTGGATCCATGTCATGGTAGCCAGCCTTGTTAAGGGCTTCAACAACTGCATCGTTGCGCGAAATCTGTTGATTGTTCTTGTTGAAATATCTGTTTGCTCCGGAATCGTTGTACTGTGCTCTAATTCCGAGCTTGCCGTAGAGCCAACTAACTCTTTCCGCTATTCCTTTGACGCTATTGATTTTGTAGATATCAAATGACTCCGTTCTACCGTTCATTGCGTTGAAGAGTTTAACGTCGAGTGCCAATTCATCGCGATTGCCGCCCGCGACATGGTCAAGTTCGTCATCGGTGAGCATTTCGTCCGCGAATTTGTTTTCCACAGCCATATTATCAACCTCCAATTTGTTTTCTACTCCTTATACGTTCCAAATTCCATTTCGTTACACATTTTAGCTAAAAAATTTCCTGCGTCAAACAAAAACCCTCCGACGCGCCGCCGAAGGGCTTTTTTTTTATGCAACTTATTAATTGGTCCAGTCCCAAGCCTGTTTAATCTTTTCACCAAGTGCACTGCCGCCCGCCACGTTGTCGAGTTCCGCGTCGCTGAGTTGCTCTAAATTGTAGCCTTCAGACTTCGCCAGCGCGATTATCTGTTCATCTGTCTGCGCGCCTTTGAATTTCTTTGCAAATTCCGCGTCGCTCATAAATCTTTCATTAAATTCTTTAAAGCCTTTCATTTTTATTAATCTCCTTTAGGTAAATTTTATTTTCTGCCTCTTATACGTTCCAAATCCAATTTCGTTACATATTTTAGCAAAAAAATTTCCTGCGTCAAACAAAAACCCCTCGACGCGTCCGCCGAAGGACTTTTTTGCTTACGAATTGTCATTTCAAATTGTTTTCGATAAAATTCCAAACTTTTGACCATACACTACCGCCTATGTCTACATTTATTGGCGTAACTTCGCTTTCTTTAACCTTATAATCTGGTCCATTGCTGTAATAGTCTAGCAGGCAATACATTCTCTCGCCTTTTTCCTCATAAAAGCTGACCAGAAATACTGAATCATCAATTTTAAATTTGGTTGATAGAATTTCGATTTTCATTATTGCGCTAAAGCCGTCTGTCCTGTTGAACTTGGGCAACTGTTTCGAGTCAGTGCCGCGTTTTATCGAATCTTTATCGATTGACGTTACGATTTTCACTCCATCTTCCGTTTCTTCGCTGTCTATTACCTCCCAATTTGCCGCTGACGCTTTCCCGCTTATAAATATTGCTATTACTAACGCCATTAATATCGAAAATGCTTTCTTCATTATCATTTCCTCCTTAAATTTTTCTTTCTGTCCATTATACGTTCAAAATTCGAGTTCGTTACATAGTTTAGCAGAAAATTTTATTACGTCAAACGAAAAACCCTCCGACACGACTCCGAAGGGCTGTTTTGCTTGCTTTAATCGTTTTTAATTCTTTTGAAATACTTTTATTGAATCAATGACCTGTTTTAAATCTTTTTCCGGTTCAGGCTCGTAAATGTATGGACGGTTCCCGCCAGCGATTTTGTCAAGTTCCTCGTCGGTGAGCTTTTCCAGTTCGTCATTGATTTTCTTAAGGTTTTCCTCTCTAGTTGCCATATTATCAACCTTCAAATCGTTTTCTATTATTTATACGTTCAAAATCCGATTTCGTTACAAATTTATCAGAAAAATTTTGTTTGGTCAACGAAAAAATCGTTCCGATAGTTTTAATGATTATAGACGGAAAATATAATCATAGGCGACCGCGCTGAATCAGACTTTTTGAAAATAAAACGAGCGGTAAAGCGCGAAACTACGACTACATATCTTGATTTAAGCTAAAAAAAAGCCCTGACGACTTGTCGGGGCTAATTTTTTTTGCTAGAATCAGCTTTAAATCATTATCTTTGAATTAAGAGGAAAAAATTATGCAAAATGCCTTTATAATTTCAGAAAAAAATATTCAGAGGCAATAAAACAGTTTAAAGAAAGTCTCGACTCGTTAAATTTAAATCAGCAAGAAATAATGTTTGCTAAACTTCTTGTGGATGAAATTTTTTTACGCTTTGAAAGTTTTTCTGCTGACCCTGACAATTTTTATGCTAATATAGAAATTAAAAAGCGTTTTGGCAATATAAATATCGAAGTATCTTCAAAAGATGAGCCGTTTAATCCGCTTAAAAATCTTTCAGCTGATAATATAGATGATGATGACTATTTTAACATTCAAATTTTGAAAAATAATCTTGATAAGCTCAAATATTCCAGAGCAAAAGGTAAAAATATTATTTCGATAAAAATTCGTGAGGCATATAATAAATACATAAAAAATACGGTTACAGGATTAATTTTAGGAATTCTTATCGGATTTTTTTTAAAAACGTTCGTTAGTTTTGAGGTAAATGACTGGATTATAGAGAATATAATTGATTCGTTGCAGATAATTTTTATAAATGCGCTGACAATGGTAATCGCGCCGATGATTTTTTTCTCGATTATTGATGGGATTATAAATATCTCTGACGCAACATATATCGGGCGAATAGGTTTGCGATTAATTATCTTTTCGCTATTAAAATTGGCGTTTTACGTTGCTTTAGGGCTTTTTATAGGATATATATTCGGTGGAATTCCCGAATTTTTGCCAATTCTCAAAGATAATTCGTCATTAGATGAAAATACAAGCGTTTCGATTAGAAATTTAATCGTAAATATAATTCCGAGCGATTTAGTCACGCCATTTAACCGAAATAATATCCTGCAACTGATATTTTTGGCATGTTTTTTCGGAGTAATGTTAAATCGAGCAGGAGAATATGCTGCTTGGGCGAAAGACGGCGTAAAATTCCTAAGTCGCTTTACCATTGACGTTATCGACGTATTAAATTTGGTTATTCCGTTACTTATAAGCATTTCAATGACTAAATTAATGATAAATGTAGGGATAAATGGACTTATTTCATATTTTGGATTGATTTTAACCTCAGCACTTGGACTTCTGATTTGTTTTTTAATTTCAGCATTACTTATTGCGCTTATAAATAAAATTTTGCCGATAATATTCGTAAAAAAGGCAATTAAGTTTAGTATAATCCCATTTTCGCTTAGTAGTTCAAATGCATGTTTACCCGCGACGCTAAATTTTTGCACAGAAAAGCTCGGCATGGACGAAAAACTAACAAAATTCACAATTCCGGTCGGAATACAATTCAACATGGACGGAACAGGCTATTATGTCGCAGTTATATCAATGATATTGGCGAAAACGTTTGAAATCGATATGAATGCCGAATTTTTTCTATCATTTTTCCTGATTGAATTTTTTATGGCGATAACAGGAATAGGATTAATAATAATGCCGCCGATGTTGAGCAGTTTTGGAATTCCGGCGACAGCAGTTATGCATTTTATAGGAATTGAGCCAATTTTGGACATGTTTGGGACTGCGCAAAGTGTAATTGGAAATATAACGTCGTCATTTATCATAGTTCGCTTAGAAAACAAGGTTGAAGACGATATTTTTTACACTGACGATTAGTTAAAAATCGGGGCTGATTTGGAAGTTCAAATTACGTTTTTCAATATATTGGATTTTGTAAATTGACAGGTTGGAGAGAGTGATATAAAATCTGCGCTGAAAAAAAGCTCGTACTGGTAGCAGACGAGACTTGGAGGTTTCAGCAATGAAAAAAAAAGGTGTTGCGTCGATGAATGAGGCGCAAAAGTTCAGCTTAGTGAAGCGCGAGGCGATATACACGGGCATTGCGTTAGCTGGGCTGATAATTTTTTGGTTAATGGCGGGTTTCGGCACGGCGAGCAGTGAAATTAAGATATTTCACCTGCCGTTATGGGCGGTGCTCGGTTCAATCGGCGTATGGATTGTCGCGATAATAATCAGCGCGATTTTGAGCAAAATTTTGTTCAAGGACGTTGATTTAGGGGGCGATAACGATGGCTGAGGGGAATTTATCGGCGTTAATGCCGTTGATTTTTTTTATGGCGATAATGTTTGGGATAAGCATATTTGTCCGGCACAAGCAAGCGGAAAAAAACTTTGTGAGCAACTATTTTATAGGAAATCGGCAATTAGGCGGGTTTGTATTGGCGATGACGACGGTAGCGACGTACAGTTCGGTATCAAGTTTCGTTGGCGGACCAGGAATGGCGTATCAAGTGGGTTTTGGCTGGATATATATGGCGGTGGTGCAGGTAACGGCGATATTTTTAGTGCTAGGGATATTCGGCAAGCGCGTAGCGTTATTAGCGCGGAAATTAAATGCGGTAACGGTCGTTGACATAATCCGAGCGCGTTTTCAGTCGGATTTTTTAGCGGCGGTAGCGGCATTTGTGATAGTTTTATTTTTCTGCGGGACGATGACGGCGCAATTTGTCGGCGGGGCGAAATTATTTGCGGCGGTGACAGGCTACAGCTATGAAGCGGGCTTAATTTTATTTGGCTTAGTCGTAGTAATTTACACGTCGATAGGCGGATTTAGGGCGGTCGCGCTAACGGATACATGTTGCGCGATAATTATGATGATAGGAATAGTTTTGCTGTTGAAATACGTCTTGGCGGCGGGCGGCGGCTATGAAAACATAATGCTGACGCTAGAAACGAACAATCCGGAGCTATTTGAGCCGTTTAGTTTTGGAAATATGCCGTGGACGATTTATTTTACGCAATGGTTGCTAGTGGGGATATGCACAATCGCGTTGCCGCAATCGGTCGTACGCGGGATAAGCTATAAAAATACGCAAGGACTACATCAAGCGATGTTAATAGGCACGGTTGTAGTAGGATTTATGAATATCGGGATAAATTTTACAGGAATTTTAGCGCATGGGGTATTGCCGGGCGTCGCGGCGGATTATGGCGGAGTAGATAACATAATTCCGACGACGATAGTTAAAGCAATGCCGGCGGAGCTGGTTGGCTTAGCGATAATCGGACCATTAGCGGCGTCAATCTCGACAATTTCGGGATTATTGATAGTGGCGTCTAGCGCGATAATCAAGGATGTTTATTTACATTGGGCGGAGAAAAATAAACATGCGGTGACGCCTGCGCGGGTAAAAATATTATCAATGGCGACGACGGCGATAATAGGCGGGGCGGTATTCGTGATAGCGTTGACGCCGCCTAGTTTAATATGGCTGATAAATATGTTTGCGTTCGGGGGCTTGGAGACGGCATTTTTCTGGACATTGTTATTGGGATTATTTTGGAAGCGGGCGAATAAATTGGGTGCGATGTTGTCGATGACGGGCGGCACGATAATTTATTGCGCGACGCAAGCGGCAGGCTTTAAAATTCTGAACTTGCACCAAATCACGATAGGGATAACGTGTTCGCTGATATTATTTTTAATCGGCTCGTATATGGGGAAAAAATCGGACGAAGCGACGCTGAAAATATTCTTCCCGCAATAATATTGTATTCATTAACAGAAAGTATTGCATGCCTTAACCTTTATGTTATAATACGCAACGTAATTGAAAGTAATTCACAGGAGGCAAAAATCATGAAAATAGGAATCGTAGGATATGGCAATCTCGGACGCGGCGTTGAGTTCGCGGTCAAAGAAAATCCTGATATGGAACTCGTAGCGGTCTTCACTCGTCGCGACCCCTCCAAAGTCAAAATTCAAACTCCGAATGTGCCCGTGCTCAATGTCGCGGACGCTAAAGACTGGGTTGGCAAAATTGATGTTATGATTCTTTGCGGCGGTAGCGCGACCGATTTGCCCACGCAGACTCCTGAATTTGCTAAAATGTTCAATGTCATTGATAGCTTTGATACTCATGCTAAAATCCCCGAACACTTCGCCAACGTCGACAAAGCCGCGAAAGAATCTGGGCACGTTGCAGTTATTTCGGTCGGCTGGGATCCCGGACTTTTCAGCCTTGCCCGCGCCTATGCCAATGCGATTCTCCCGGACGGCAAAGATTATACTTTCTGGGGCAAAGGCGTCAGTCAGGGACATTCCGACGCAATTCGCCGCGTCAAGGGCGTCAAAAATGCTAAGCAGTACACCGTTCCGATTGATTCTGCACTTGAAGCCGTTCGCAGCGGGCAAAATCCCGAACTTACGACACGTCAAAAACATTTGCGCGAATGCTATGTAGTTTTGGAAGAAGGCGCAGACGCCGCTGAAGTCGAAAACGCAATTAAAACTATGCCGAATTATTTCGCCGATTATGATACGGTCGTAAATTTCATTAGCGAAGAAGAACTTTTGACTAAGCATGCGGGACTTGCGCACGGCGGTTTCGTTATTCGTTCCGGCAAAACCGGCATGGACAAGGAAAATAATCATATCATTGAATTCAATCTCAAACTCGATTCAAATCCCGAATTTACAACGAGCGTTTTAGTTGCTTATGCCCGCGCCGCGTTCCGTCTCAACAAGGAAGGCAATAACGGTTGCAAAACTGTATTTGACATTGCGCCGGCGTATTTGTCCGCGCAGGACGGCGCAGAACTTCGCGCACATCTTTTATAAAACATGAAATTAGAACCTCCGCAACCACCGACGGCTCCCGCTCCCGCAATTCGTCCGACGCCGCCGACTCCGCCGCATATTGATAAATCGCCTTTCGCTAAAGCGGATTCTGGCACTACGGAAAAAACTTCGGACGATGTTTATGAGGATATGGCGCGGGACGCCGTCGCGAACGGGTCGGGAGCATTGACTAAACGCACCGTCGATAAGGGCGACAACGAAAATCCGCCTGCTAATCAGACAGTTACAGTAATTCCGCCCGATGCGCCGCTTGTCAATGATTCTCAACCGGATTACGAGCGCGGACAAGACGTTTTGCAGGAATTTCAAGAAATGGACGCCAGCGAAACGCAAAATTCGACATATAATCCGCCCGCGCAGACTTCAACAGAGCAATCGCAGCCTTCTACGCCGAAATTTACTCATCAGGAAGGCAACGGCGCATTTTTCTGGGTATTCACGATAATTTTCGTGGCAATCGCGACATTTTTTATCGTCAAAAAGTTTTTGCTGACAGAAAAGCCCGCATTAACTAAGTCGCAGCTATTCGAGGACGAAAAAAAAGCGACGACAGATAAACCGTCGCCGCCTAAACCCACTATCCTCCCGAAAAAGGACGATAACAAGGGCAAACGCTTTGAAATCCGAATTTAACCGGACGTAGGAACGATTGAACGTATCCAATTCTCGAAACCGTCAGGGTTGCGCGTTTGAATAAGGACAACTCCAGGGCCTCTAAACCGGCAAACGAGACCTTCACCCGAAGTGAAGCTCGAAATCCAGCCGCTAGAGGCCTTTTCGATTTTATAATCCATATAATCAGGCCACGCGACGAGATGACCGTTGTCAATGATAACTTCTTCGCCATTTTCAAGGTTAATCGGGTGAATTACGCCGTAGCTAGAGATAAAAACCGTGCCGCGCCCTTTTGCATTGAGAACGAAGAAGCCTTCACCGCTCAAAAAGCCGCGAGCAAGATTTTGCGTCTTAGTTTCGACGTTAATTCCCTGAGTACTCGCCAAAAATCCATTTTTTTGAATCGTGAGACCGTAGGAGCCGTCAAGTTCAACGTCCATGATACCGCCGGGAAATGTATGACCGAAAATTACTTTGCCTGCGCCGTGTCGCGCTACTAATTCTTGAAAAAACATGCTTTCGCCCGAAAGAAATTTCCTTGCTAAGCCGCTTAGAATCCCACCGTCCATTTTTCCTTCAATTTCAATCGTCGGAGACATAGCAATCATAGCATCGGACTCAGCTTTGATACTTTCGCCGCGTTCAAGGTAGCATTCGACGACCGGGAACGCTTCCGGATATAAAATTTCGTATTTCAAAAGAATCACCTCACAAAAAATCTTCCACGCGCATTTTACCACATTATTTGAAAGAAAAATACGTCTGGCGCATTTCGTCACGAGTTTTAGGGGCGTCCCAAAGCTCGCCGATAGAATTTTTCCGCATAGCCGCCGCTAAATGGCTGAAAAGGTCTGTGAAACCTTTTTCTTTTTCAAGTTCGCGAATAAGTTCCTTGACGCGCTGGCGATTAGTCGTGCCGTCGAAGGGGCAAGGCGATTTTAGCACGTCAAAGCCCTGTCGCCGCGCAAATTTATCAATTTCGGACTCGCGAACGTAAACGAGCGGGCGAATCACAGTTATATTTGTGCGGTCGAGAAAAGTTTTGGGGCGAAAAGTGCTAAGTTGCCCTGTTGATAGCAAATTCATAAAAAAAGTTTCGACAGCGTCGTCGAGATGATGAGCGTAAGCGATTTTATTTGCGCCGAGTTCATTTGCGCAACGATTCATGACGGCGCGGCGGAAAAATGCGCAAGTATAGCACGGACTTTTATTATTTTGCTCGCGAATCAAGCCTGCGATGTCAATATCGCGAATTTGATGATTAATGCCCAAGTTATTGCAGAAATTTTTGACGGCAAGAATATTTTCTCTGAAATCGTCGCTGAATTTCGGATTAATAGTCAGCGCGGAGAGCGAAAACTTTTTTTTCGTCCTATGTTTGAGGCAAGCTAGAGCGTAAGTCAAAAAAAGGCTATCTTTGCCGCCCGAAACGCCGATTAAAATGTTATCGTCCGCGTCAATGAGTTCGAACTCGACGACTGCGCGGAAAATTTTGCTAAAAATGACTTGCGGCAGATTAAAATTGTCCATAAAGCCTCCGAAATGCGGAAAGGCGGAAGTTTTTAAGCTCCCGCCTGTAAAATTCTTATTTAATTGGTGGAGACGGAGGGATTCGAACCCTTGACCCCCAGATTGCGAACCTGATGCTCTCCCAGCTGAGCTACGTCCCCAAAACGCGGCTATCTTAAATCATTTCCCGCGTATTGTCAAGAAAAATTTTATTTCAATGGAAAAAATTCGTACGCTTTGATATAATGCCGGAAATTTTTATTGGAGGAGCATTAATGAGTAAAAGTATCACGCCGACGATAGAGGGCGGCTTATTGGTCGCGATAACAGTAATTTTAGGTCTTGTAACGGTTTACGTCCCGATAATCGGCACATTTCTGGAATTTTTCTGCGCGGTACCGTTGGCAGTTTTGACGGCGCGTCAAGGGGCGGGCAAAGGCTTAACTGCGCTTGTCGTGGCATTTATTTTGCTATCAATGTTAATCAGCCCGTTGTTAGCGATTAGGCTTGTGTTAAGTTTCGGAATATGCGGAGTTGCGCTTGGTTGGTGCGTGCGGAAAAATTACGACGCTGTCAGAATATTTTTTGCGACATTAGTAGCGGCTTCCGCTGGTCAAGTCGTCTCGATATTGCTTTTGATAGTGATAATGGACGTGAACATAATCGAAATGCAAGTTGAAATGGTGCGCGAATCGTTTGACGAATCGTTTGCACTTTACGAAGATTTAGGCGTAGAAAAAGAGAGAATTGACGAAGCGAAAGGGCAAGTCGAGCCGGCGTTGCAAGCAATGGTATATTTAATGCCGACAGTGATAATGTTGACGGCACTAATAAACGCGGTGGCGGCGTATTTGACAGCGCATTGGATTTTCCCGAAATTGCAAATGAAAATCCCGACGTTGCCGCCTTTTGCGCAATGGAAATTGCCTTCGCTCTTCTTTTACACGGCGATAATTGGCGGGCTTGGCTTATATTGGGGCTTTACTCGCGGCTGGACGGAAATTTACGAAATATCGCTTAACCTGCTAATCGTTTCCGGAATAATTGGAGCTTTGCAAGGATTTTCGCTACTATCGTTTATTTTCGACCGCTATAAAATTTCAAAGTTTCTACGGCGATTTTTATACGTGATAACAGTTTTGAACATGTTCCTTTTGCAAATAGTAGCGATAACGGGTTTACTTGATATGCTTTTTGATTACAGGAAGAAATTTTTTAACAAAGATTAAAGTTAGCGAAACTAGCGAAGCGCAGCGGAGCGTACGAACGCGGCTTAAACGTTTGATAAGTCGCAAAGTCAACCGCGTCCACTGTTTGCTACTTTTTAAAAGTAGGAGGGAAGGAAGTGCAGAAAAATCATTCGGAAGGGCACGAGGTACCGCGAAATTTATCGGCGTGGCCAGATTCTGTAATAAATTTGGCTGTTATGTCTATAATGGTCGTGATAATCTCGCAGTACAATAAAATTTTGGGTGCAATGGCGTTTTTAGTTTGGTCACTGCTAATTTGGTTCGCGTATGTTCGCCAGAGAGACCGCAAGAAAAAGTTCAAGGAGTACGCAGAAAATGTCATAGGCAATTTCAATGACATGATGTATTACGCAATGACGAAGTTACCGGAAGGAATAATGGTCGTTGACGAGGCGGGGCAACTTCAATGGTGCAATTCGGTTATGCAGGAATTTTCGGAAGTGATTCCGCAACAGGGCATGGACGTAGACGAATTTTGGGAAGGCTTAGTACCGCAAGATATTTTATCGCTCACGCCCAACGGCAATGAGCCTGCGCCAATGGAAGGCGAATACAAAGTTAAATCGTTGCGGCGCAGAAAAAATTCTGACGGCGAAGAGGAAAATTACCACAGACATTTTCTAGTAAAGTATCGGCACTTGCAAGCCAATGCGGATTATTCGCGAATGATGGTTTTATTTGCGCGGGAAACGACGCCTTACGAAGATTTGAAAATTGAATACGCGAAAAGCCGGACGTCGATAATTTATGTGCAGGTTGATAATTACGATGAAGTTACGCAGGGGCTAAGCGAGGCGGAAAAGACTTCGCTAATGTTATCAGTGAGCGAAATTTTGGAAGAGTGGGTAGCGTCGTTGGCGGGATTTATCTGCCGCGTGTCGAGCGATTTATTTATCGTAGTATTAGAGCGGCGAGCCTTGAACTTAGCGATTGAGAAAAAATTTGGCGTGCTGGATAAAGTTCGCCAATTAGTCAACAAGCATCAGTTGCAAGTTACGTTGTCAATGGGAGCCTCCGCCGCTGATAAACCTTCCGACGAACAATCGATAGGCGAATTGGGGACAAAGGCAATGGCGGGATTAAATTTGGCATTGGCGCGGGGCGGCGACCAAGTTGCAGTCAACATAAATGACAGAATGCAATTCTTCGGCGGACGCACTAAGGCTGTCGAAAGAAATACCCGCGTTAAAGCCCGCGTTATGTCTCATTCAATTCGCGACACTATGAAAGCGGCGGACGAAATTTTCATTATGGGGCACACCCGCGAAGATTATGACGCTTTCGGAGCGGCTGTCGGCGTCGCGCTTATGGCTAAGAACTTAAATAAGCCCGTGCATATCGTCCTAAGTAACTGGCTTGACAGCGTCGAAAAAGTTGTTGACCTTCTTGACAAGGACGAGAATTATAAAGATTTATTCGTCAGCGCAAATGACGTTACGATTTCGACTGCGCTTGAGCCGCTTTTGGTTGTCGTTGATACTTTCATTCCAAAGCTAGTCGCCGCGCCGGTTTTGCTTGAACGGATAAAAAAAGTGGTAGTCATAGACCACCACAGGCGCAGTGAGAATACGATTAAAAATCCCGCGATAAGTTATCTTGAGCCTGGCTCTAGTTCGACTTGCGAAATGGTCACGGAGCTTTTAATGTATTTCGATGACAAGATTAAAATTGGGAAATTGGCGGCGACTGCGATTTATTCCGGTATTGTTGTCGACACGAAAAATTTTTCCATACAAGCGGGCGCGAGAACTTTTGAGGCGGCGGCATATCTGCGCAGGAGCGGAGCCGACCCCGTCGTTGTAAATTATCTTTTCAAATCGGATTACGAAACGACAGTATCGCTTGCCAAAACGAAGGCGCAATCAGAATATTTCGAGGGCGGACTTGTCGTGTCGCATATCCCAGACATTATTCCGAACGTGCAGGCAATCGCGGGACAAGCGGCGGACGGGCTTTTAAGGGTTGAAGGCGTGCGCATGACGATTATTCTTTTTCAAATGCGAAATGATACCGTCGGAATAAGTGCGCGTTCGAGCGGCGATTTAAATGTTCAAGTCATAATGGAAAAATTTGGCGGCGGCGGTCATCAGAACGTTGCGGGGGCGCAGGTTAAGAACGTTCCTATTTTGGAGCTGAAAAACTCTGTTGTGGAAGCGGCGCGAAATTATATCGCTGAAACCGACAATCCAACCGCTAAATAAGTTTTGGGTAGGCAAATATTTTCGGACGATTCACGGAGAAATATTATCCCGATGGCATTCTGAAGTTTGAAGGGAATTACAAGAACGGGCAAACTAACGGCTACGGCAAATCGTATTATCAAAATGGCAATCTGCAATAGCAACAGAAGCAATGTAATACAAAATTGAGAAAGCAGACCGCCAATTTATCAAACCGAAAAGCAATGTGGCGATAATTCTTGGCACCTTGCAAAACGTCGAATCGAGTTTAATTCCTTCTTTCAAAATTATTTTATTAAAGAATCCCCACGCAACTTGCAGGGGATAAATTTTTATGCCGAGAAATTTTATTCAGTGTACAAAAGGTAATGCATTGACTTGCGATAATCTGCGACTGCGTTTAGATAAGTGCGCTTGGGTGCCTTAACTACTTTCTTGAGGTGCTTATCGTCTAAAGTATTTTCGGGCAAATTTTTATACTCGTCGGAATTGGTGAAACGCGCCCATTCGTCTTCGAGCGCACGAATTGTCATGATATATTTTTCCATAATATCTTCGGGCGTCGTTTTATCATCGTCCGAATTTTTCTGCGCGGGAGAATTTTTGTCGGCGTCCTTAGATTCTTCAGCCGAATTATTTTCCGTGATTGATTGGTTGACTTGACTAAGCGTTTGATTTTCTGTGACGTTTTTATTTTCTTCCGCTACAACTTCGCCGCCGGAAAGATTCGTGTTGCCTTCCGCTGAAATTTCGCCGCCGGAAAAATTCATTGAGCTTGCGTCGCTATTTGGAGCAGCCTCAACGCCGCCAGTATTGCCGCCAGATGTCCCGCCGCTACATTGACCGAGCGCGCCGAGTTCAGCCATTGCATCTGTCGACGCTTTAATCATTGCGCGTGTCATAGCTTCGCGAGCCTCCGATTTACTCTTAGCCTTTTTGAGTTCGGCTTTGAGTTCTTCGCGAGATTCTTCAGCGTGTTTAGCCTTCTTGTAGGTCTTGGGATCGTTGACGCGCAGAAAGCCCATTTCCTCATCAGAAATTTTCCGACCGTTCATGAGCTTTTGCTTGATACGGCGGAGCTTAGCCTGTTTAGCCTTGTCGCTTGACGCCTTAGCCGCCTCAGTGAGCTTGTCGAAAGTCGAAGTCGTCATCGAAACAAAATTTCCGTTAGCGTTGGTGAGTGTCTGCCCCGTTCGGATTTTATGTTTCGCAGCAAAGGCTAGATTCTTAGTCTTGACGTAGGAGCTTAGCGTCCCGATAACCGCAAAATCCATTTTAATCGCCTCCTTGCAAATCCTAAAAAAAATCCTGTGAAACTTTTAATATTTTACAGGATGCCGCGCAAGTTCGCAACTAGGGGTTGTTGGTAAACTCAGGTAAAAGAAAAACCCCCTGCAAGTCGCGATGGATTTCAGAGTGCAGACAAAAATCACCTTTCAAGTAAAATTAGCTTGGGAAAGGCTTTTCTACAGGAAGAAAAATCGAGAAATACAGGTAGAAAAAGTCAAATTTATTAAAGGAAATCAAAGCAAAAAGCCCGCCTCAGGTTATTCCGAAACGGACTTTATCTAAAAGCTTAGCCGTTCCGATTTGGAGCGGCTTTTAATTTTGTAAAATTTATGTCATTGAAATGCTAAGGGGTTACAAATTGTATTCCTTGCGAATTTCGGCGATTTTAACGGGGCGATGCTCTTTAACGGACTTAGTAGCGGCAAGACCGATGAGAACAGGCTCTAAACCGTCCTGCGCGGTGACGGGCGTCTCTTTATCGTTGACAATCGCCTCAATAAATTCGTCAACTTCGGTTGCATAAGCCATCATATAGCGTTCAAGGAAAAAAAACATAGGTTTTTCGGCAACAACGCCGTCTTTGTTGCTGTAAACGGCATTTGAATCGCTGTCGTTGGAAATTGCGACGCAACCTTTATCGCCAAAAACTTCGGCGCGTTGGTCGTAGCCGTAGCAACAAGCGCGGCAATTATCGATAACGGCAGTAGCTCCGTTTGTGAGTTTTAAGGTAATAACGGCGGTATCAACGTCGCCAGCCTTGCCAATTTCCTCGTCAACGGTGATTGAGCCTTCCGCGTAGACTTCATCGACTTCCGCGCCGGAAAGATAGCGCACCATGTCGAAATCGTGGATAGTCATATCCAAAAAGATTCCGCCGGAGACTTTAACATAGGAAATGGGCGGCGGTTCGGGGTCGCGAGATGAAATTTTAATAATTTGTTGCTTACCGACCTTTCCAGCCTCGACAGCCTTACGAATAGCGCGGAAATTGTGGTCGAAACGGCGATTGAAGCCGACTTGATACTTTTTGCCGGTCTCTTTAACGACGGCGAGGACTTCTTTAATCTTTTCGACGTCATGATCGATAGGTTTTTCGCAAAAAACGTGTTTACCGGCGCGCAGAGCTTCAATCGACAGCGGGGAATGCTGGTCGGTGGACGCGCAAATCAGAACAGCTTCAATTTCGGGATCGTTCAAAATGTCGTGATAGTCTTTAGTGGTCTTTTCTACGCCGATAGATTTTGCCCACGCCTCAATCTTTTCGTTCATGAACGGGTCGGCAATGGTTTTAACGGTTGCGTTCTTAACAAATTTGGAAATACTTTCGCCGTGCACGTGTCCGATACGCCCTGCGCCGATAATACCAACTTTAATCATCAAAACTCCTCCTTATTTTAATTAGGAATTAGGAATTAGGAGTTAGGAATTGTTTTTTAATTCCTCATTCCTACTTCCTCATTCCTAATTTTGTCTAAGCTCGACATAATCAAGAATAATCTTAACCGCTTGCTCCGTCGTGATATTCGTCGTGTTAATCATTAAATCATAGTTCTGCGGGTCGCCCCAAACACGCCCAGTATAGTAGTTGTAGTAACTTTTGCGCTTTTTATCGACGTCGAGCACGTCTTGGAACGAAAAATCTTTGTAAATTTCCTTAGCACGCTTGCGGCGATAGTCATCATCGGCGTAAATGAAAAAGGAAAAGTGATTTGGCACGTCGCGCAAGATAAAATCGGCGCAACGACCGACGAAAACGGCAGATTCGTCGCATTCAGCAAGCTCGCGGATAATTCTAGCCTGTTGAACGTACATTTGATTCTGACGCGGGACACCTTGACCGACGAGCGCACTAAGCGACGCTACAAAATCGTTAGGCGTGTCGTAGGAATTTTTGATAACGGATTGAACGTCTTCAAAAGTATCGAGACTTTCAGCCGCCGCCGCAACGATATTGCGGTTGTAGCACTTAATGCCCGTAGCTTTCGCGATACCTTCGGCGATAGAGACGCCGCCACTACCGTATTGGCGCGTAATGGTGATAAATGTTTTTTCTTTCATGTGGAAAACCTCCTTTTATTGGGAAGTTTATATCATATCGCGATTAAATTCAATACAAAACCTTATAAAATGCCTTTTGCTTCGCGTTCAGCCAATTCGTTCATGATTTGCGGATAAATCTTTTCAGGTTTCCACGCCCAGAGTATCAAAAGGATAATTATCAGACTAATATTAGTCCGTACTCGTAAAGATGAATAATCATTTGAATTGCGCTGTCCGGTTACTCAACAGAACCCGTCGCGGAGGATACATAGCCCGCCCAAGCAAGCAAATTCGTTAAAATCGCCGCCGTTAAGCCGGAACCTATCTTCGTACAGACAGAACCGCCACTAAATATCAAACCTTCAATGCGCAGGTGGAATTCAAATTATCACCCGAAAAAGTTAGAGAGATTCGCGAAATTCATATTTCTAGCGACCCGCAATTCGGAGCAAGCGCACTTGGAGAAAAATTCGGAGTAAGTCGAAAAAGTATTTTAAATGTTGTCTGCAATAAAACCTATAAAAACGTTATTAGACAACGTTTTGAGCGGTGTCGCCCAGTCCGTAAGCTACTCTTGTTAGCCACGGCACTTTATCGCGCTCGTCTATTGCCATTGCTGCATTTTCTGCCATTTAAATCACCCCTAATCCGTTTTGTAGATAATTTTAGTACTCAATCGCGAGCGGTTTGCCTGTTTGATAAGATTTTGTCGTTGCAAAGGCAATTTGCGTGGATTTTGTGCCGTCGTAGACCGTAACATTAGGTTTTCGCCCTTCGCGAATGCAATTTATGAACTCTTGCAGCTCCAACTGATAAGCTTGCGCGAATCTTTCCGGAAAACCGCCGACGCATTCTTTAATTGCGCCGTGAGTGTCGTAAATCATGCATAAATTCTTTTCTGGAACGGGACTAATGCGCAAAATTCCTTCCGTGCCGACAATTTCTGTCTCAACGTGGTAGCCGTGCGGAGCTGTGCGCCCAACATGAACGAATCCAATCGCTCCGCTCGCGCATTTGTACATAGCAACGCCGATATCGTGAATCGCCATATCAATAAAAATGCCGCCGGAAGTCGGAGCGAATTTAATTGCGCCTTGAACGAGTGCTTCAGGGTCAATTCCCGTCGCTTTTACCATGTACGGCTTGCCAATCACGCCAGATTTAATTTTTTCCATAGCGTAAGCGCATGACGGATCGAGTCTGCGCATAAATCCCAAGAAAAATACCTTTTCGGGGTGACGCTCGACAGCCGCTTCAGCCATTTTGCATTCCTCAACCGTTACGCCCAACGATTTTTCGCAAAAAACATGCTTACCAGCGTCCAAAGCCTTAGCAATTTGCCCGCAATGCAGTTCGCTTGTCGTGACGATTGCGACTGCGTCAATATCAGACTTCAACATTTCGTCAAAGTCCGTAAAAGTTTGCTCGACCTTGAGATTTTCTCTTGCAAAGTCAAGCTCGGCAGGGACAATCGAACAAGCAACGACAAGTTGCGCACCGTCGACGCCCACACACAGATTTTTCGCTTGAACTTTGCCCAAACGACCAAGTCCCGCAATTCCAACCTTTACCATAAAAATTCCTCCTAAAAGCAGTTAGAAGTTAGTAGGTAGGAGTTAGGAGTTGATTACGACCTTTACTAGGGGCTGTTGGTAAATTAAAGGTGAATAACAGAAGCAGAGAGTAAAATGAAATTTTTAAAACAAACAGCCAATTTGTCGTAACGAGTGGAGACGTGGCGGTAATTCTTGATTCGCTGAAAAAATCTTTCGACGATGTTACCATTGCAATTAGCTTGACTATTCAAGCCTTAAAACTCAATGCCCGATTGCGCGACAATTCCCTTTTGAAACGGGTGCTTAATCAATTTCATTTCGGTAACAAGGTCAGCGACTTCGATTAGTTCGGTCAGGGCGTCGCGTCCCGTGAAAACTAAATGCAATTCCGGCGAGCGAATTTCTATTAGTGATAAAATTTCTGGCGCGTTGATCAAACCAAATTTCACCGCGTAATTTATTTCGTCTAGGATTATCAAATCCCATGCACCCGACAAAATTTCTTTCTGCGCCAATTCAATTGCCGCCCGCGCAAATTTTTTTTGCTCAGCGAAATTTTCTTTGGTGATGAAGCCTAATCCGCATTGCCTAATTTCGACGCCCAAAAGTTTTAAAGCTTTCAGTTCGCCCGAATCTTTTTTACCTTTGATAAATTGCAAGATTAAAACTCTCAATCCCGCGCCAAATGCCCGCAACGCTAAGCCTAATGCCGCCGTCGTCTTGCCTTTTCCGTCGCCAGTATGGACGATTATTAATCCGCGTCTTTCCAAGCTAAACACCTCCCAAATTTTTAACTAATTTATCATAGAAATTTCCCTTGCGCAAATTGCAAAATGAATTTATAATGAAAGTAAAAAGGACGTGATTAACTTGAGCAAGGCAAGAGAAAGTTTGAAAACTGCACGGAGAATTGTTATAAAGGTCGGGACAAGCACATTGGCTCACGCCGAAAGCGGCAAGTTAAATCTATACAGGATAGAACATCTAATTCGCGAGATAGCTGACCTTCATAACGCCGGCAAGGAAATTATCTTCGTAAGTTCGGGCGCAATCGCGGCGGGCATGAATAAGCTAGGAATAAAAATCAAGCCGCAGACTATCCCCGAAAATCAAGCGTTGGCGGCAATCGGGCAAGGAGTCTTAATGCATATCTATGAAAAATTTTTCGCGGAGTACGGGCAAACTATTGGACAAGTTCTCTTGACTGGTGAAAATGCCGTCGATGCTCACGCCCGCGAAAATTCCCGCAACTCCCTACGCGCAATTCTCGATATGGACGCAATTCCCGTTGTCAATGAAAATGACGCCGTCGCCGTCGATGAAATTAAAATCGGCGACAACGATAACCTTTCCGCAATCGTCGCCGCGCTCATTGACGCCGAAGTTTTGATTATCCTTAGCGACATTGACGGGCTTTATGACGGCAACCCGAAAATTGATAAATCTGCGCGTCTAATCGATGAAGTTTCGGAGATTGACGCCGAGATTGAGAAAATCGCGGGCGGCGCAGGTACGAAGCTAGGCACGGGCGGCATGTTTACTAAAATTCAAGCGGCGAAATTCGCAACGACTAACGGCGTAACAATGCTAATCATTAACGGTAGCACGAACGGAAATTTGCGCCGAGCTTTAAGCGGCGAAGTCGTCGGAACCATTTTCCCAAGGAGGGTTTATCATGATTGAAAAATTTTTAACATTGACCGTGAATTGGTTATCGGCAATCGTTTTTTTCGTTGAGGTGTTGAGCGGCGAAGCCGTAGATAAAATTTTCCTCGCAGAAAACTTTTGAGGGGGCTTATCATGGAAAAGAAAATTTTAGCATTGCTCGGAGTGATTTTTATGTTATTCACGGCGACCGCGCAGGCGGCAGGAATCGCAATCGAAGACAATCGCGCAACCGCTGATTATTGGGTCGGCAAAAATAAACCAGGTGAAGCCGTCTTCGTCTCGACAAATGATTTAGATATGCTCAATTTGCAAATCATGCAGAAAAGCGCGAATACTATCGTCGACCTTGCGAAATATCCCGATAAGGTTTACACGCAATGGATTAAAAATAAAATCACTGCGACGCTTACTATTGGCGGCTATCAAAATGCCGAAGTTCCTAAACTTTTTAAAGGCGGCGCGGCTTTGACAGAATACAGCTACAACCACGCTAAGCAAAATTGCGGGCTTGAGGAAGTCCCCGCCGCTAGCGAAGTCCGCTACGCCTTGACTGTCAACCGCACAAACCTTAGACTTTTACCTGAAGCTGACGGCTGGTTCACAGAAAAAGACGATAAGCATTACGACCAACTGCAAGCGACTGTTCTTGACCCGTGCGAACCGCTCGCCGTTCTCATCGATAGCAAGGATAAACAATTCGTCCTTGTCGATTCGCGCTACTACACCGGCTGGATTAAAACTTCAGATATTGCCTTCACCGAAAAACAAACATGGCTTAAGTATGTTGACCCGCAAAATTATCTGACCGTCATAGCAAGCCGCAAAACTATTCCGCAAGGCAAAGCTTATTATCAAATGGGCGGCAAAGTTTTGCTCCGCGCTAACGATTTGCAAAAGGACGGCAGCTGGGCAATTTCTATGCCCACGCTTGACGCTAACGGCACAATCATTGAACAGGGCTATAATATTCCCAATGATAAAGGTGTCGTCAAAGGAGCTTTGGCTTGCAGTGAGAATAATTTGATTCGGCAAGCATTCCGCTTTTTAGGCGAAGATTACGGCTGGGGCGGCTTGGATAAGGGCGTTGATTGCTCAAGCTTTGTGCAAGATGTTTATCGCAGTGTAGGAATTGAACTTCCACGCGACACAAAACGCCAGGAAAAAGTTATGACGCATTCAATTTCCGTCCAAAATATGAATCACGCGCAACGCCTCGAAATTATCAAGAAGGCGAAGCCGGGCGCACTGCTTTTTGTGCCGGGACATGTTATGATGTATCTTGGCAACGACGCTAACGGCGAACCGCTCGCGATTCACGCGCTCAGCAGTTATTACACCTTCGATAACAATCAAGCCGCTAAAAATTACATCAGAAAAATTTTAGTCACCGATTTGCATTTCAAGAACAAGGACAACGTCGAAATTATTGACCGGATTACAAGCGTCGGGAATTTTTAATTAAGGAGTGTTTATTATGTTATTCATGAAAGAGCACGTAGCTAAACAAGCGCGGCGTGCTAAGGAGGCGTCGCGAAAACTGGCGTGGGTGCCAGTCGAAGTCAGAGACGCCGCATTATTGGCAATGGCTGATGCTTTGGAAGCTAACCAGGACGAAATTTTAGAAGTCAATGCAAAAGAGGTTGAGGCGGCTAAGGAAAGAGGCACCCGCCTAAATATGATTGACCGCTTGACTTTGACGCCCAAAAGAATTGCGGATATGGCGGAAGGCATTCGTCAAGTCGTCAAGCTCCCCGACCCGCTCGGAACTTTTGACATTGACATTACGCGCCCCAACGGCTTAAGAATTCGTCGCGCTAGAGTTCCCTTTGGCGTCGTCGGAATTATTTACGAAGCCCGCCCGAACGTCACGGCGGACGCGATTGCGCTTTGCATTAAATCGGCTAATGCTTGCATTCTGCGCGGCGGCTCGGAAGCTATTCGCACTAATAAAAAAATCGTCGACGTTCTGCGCGACGCGGCGATTGCTAACGGCATTCCCGAAAACGTCATTGAATTCATTTCCATTATCGACCGTGATTCCGTCGTCGTCATGTGCAGATTACGCGGTTTAATCGACGTGATTATTCCTCGCGGCGGCGCGGGACTTATTGAGCGCGTCATTGAGCACAGCACGGTTCCTGTTATCGAGACCGGCAAGGGCGTCTGTCATACCTTCATTGACGAAACCGCAAATTTAGATATGGCGGTTAAAGTTTGCGTTAATGCTAAGACTTCGCGCCCGTCGGTTTGCAACGCTATGGAAACGCTTTTGATTCATAAAGCTGTTGCCGAAGAATTTTTGCCGAAAGTCGCGGCGGCTCTTCGCGAAAAAAATGTTGAACTGCACGGCGATGAAGCTTGCAGAAAAATTTTGCCCGACATGAAAGAGGCTACAGAGGAAGATTGGACGACCGAATATAACGATTTAATTCTTTCCATTAAAATTGTCGACGACATTGAAGAGGCGATTGCACATATTAATAAATACAGTAGCAATCATTCTGACGCGATTATCACTGAAGATAAATTGCACGCTAGCAAGTTTAGGAGATGGGTTGATTCGTCGACGGTTTATGTTAATGCTTCGACGCGCTTTACTGACGGTTTTGAATTCGGTTTGGGCGCGGAAATTGGAATCAGCACGCAGAAATTGCACGCTCGCGGACCTATGGGGCTTGAGGCTTTAACGACCATGAAATATTTGGTTGACGGCAACGGGCAGATTAGGTGATTAGTGGTTAGGTTATTAGTAATGAAAAATTTCTTCGGCTACGTTCGGACGCTTAGAAATTATTTTCAAACTACAAAGGCGCGACACGACTTCAAAGATTACGCCCGCGCAGTTGCAATAATTCTTTTAACAGCAATGATAATTTTCTTGATAATTCGGAGGTAGCGCAATGAAAATCGGGATAATGGGCGGCACCTTCGACCCAATACATTTAGGACATTTGGCAACGGCGGAAGCTGTTCGCGAACTTTTCACACTTGACGAAATTTTATTTATCCCCGCCGCACGCCCACCGCATAAACTCGGCAGAAAAGTCGCGGACGAAAAACATAGATTAGCAATGACGCTTTTGGCGACGCGCTCCAATAAATTTTTCAAAGTCTCGGACATGGAACTAAAACGCACGGGGCTTTCCTACACACTCGACACAATGACCGAACTACATAAAACTTTCGGCGATACAACGGAATTATTCTTCATAATAGGCGCGGATTCATTAGCGGATTTATCAAAGTGGCACGAAGCTAAAATGCTTGTTGAAAAATGCCACTTTATAGCGACAACGCGGCAAGGCGTAGACATAGATTTTTCAGCAGTTAAAAATTATTTCGGCGAAGCGGCAACCGAACATATTCACCGCGTCGCAACGCCAGGTTTAGAAATTTCTTCAACAGACATTAGAGAAAAAGTTCGGCTCGGACGCTCAATAAAATATCTCGTGCCCGAAGTCGTCGAAGAGTACATTTTGCGAGAGGAGCTTTATCTGTGACCAATCTCGATTATCTTTATAACAAGGATGCCGCGTCGGACATTTTCGGCAAAAATTATTTCGTCGACAATAAGTTACACTTTAAAATCATTGAGCGCGGCACGATTCTCCCGCATAAAAATATTTACGTGAACGGTGGGTGGACGTGGGGTTTTGGCGGCATTGTCAATTCCAGAAATGAATTCGTTGAAAATAGTTTCGTCCACAAAGGCGCGGGCGGAGCTTATACCCCGACCGAAGAAATTTTTCATTCGCCAGCGACCGTCGTTTATCTCGGATTATTTTATCCTGTTTGGGGGCATTGCATAACCGATAACATTCGCCGCTTATGGTTCTTAAAGAGCGATATTTTCAAAACGTATTTCAAAAATTGTCAGCTTATCTACATTCCTTGGGCGGGGCAGTTTTCGTTTGATTATATGCAAAACTTTAAACGTCTGCTTGAAATTTTGGAAATTGATATTAATAAACTTGTGCCGGTTTATCACCCCGTGCAATTTGAAAATATTATTTTGCCGGACGATTCATTTTACGATGGGAAATTTACAAATGAATATCGCGAGACGATTGAGCAAATAAAAAATTTTGCGCTGAAAAATCAGACGCCGACTTCAAGCAAGAAAGTTTATTTCTACTACGGAACGGCGCAATTTGGTGAAGAACATCTTGCAGAATATTTCCGTTCTAAGGGCTACGAAATATTTTCGCCAGAAAAATTGACGTTTGATGAGCAACTTAATCTTATGATAAATGCAGAAAGTTTTGCGTCGACGCTGGGTTCATGTTCGCATAATTCTATTTTCTTGCGCGACGGCACGGAAGCAATTTTCATTCCACGCGCCGCTAAACGCTTTAGCGGCTATCAACAAATAATCGACCAAATTGCCAACCTAAACGCAATTTATATTGATTCAACACTATCTATTTTTGAAACCATGAATGGTCCTTACTGCTTTATAATCAGCGAGCAGTTAAAGAAATTTTTCGGCGACGAATTCACCGGCTATTCCGAAAATGATTTTAAAGCGTTCGTTGATTACTCTAAATCTTCAACTCAAAATGGATACCAGAGAAATGAAGCGGCTTGGAATTATTATCTGCCGACTCTTCAAAAATTTTTAAGCCAGCTAAGTAAACGAAAAGATTTAATGGAAGCTTACGGAGTGAAATTTGCATGACGATAGATGAAATGCGCCGCGAACTACAACGGCGGCTAAATAAAAAGAGATTTGCACACTCAATCGGCGTAGCGAATACTGCGGTTAAACTTGCGAAAAGATTCGGCGTCGATGAGACCAAAACTTATATCGCAGGACTTCTCCACGATTGCGCAAGAGAATACGAAAATGACGAGCTACCCGCGCAGGCAAAATTTCGCGGAATTGAAATCGGTGAAGTCGAAGAAGTTATGCCTTTACTACTACATGCTTACATTGGCGCACAGATGATTAAGGAAATTTACGGCGTGGACGATGCGGAAATTTCTCAAGCAATTTATCGGCATACGGTCGGCGCACGCGATATGACAAAGCTAGATAAAATTATTTACTTTGCCGATATGATTGAGCCGAACAGAGATTATCCCAGCGTGGAAAAACTTCGCGCCCTTGCCGAGACCGCCGACCTTGACGAAATTTTATTAACGGCGTTCAATGAAACTATTATTTTCGTCGTGCAGAAAAATTCGCTCGTCCACCCCTCAACCGTCGCCGCTAGAAATTTTTTGCTACTCAATAGATAAAAAGTGAGCGGAAACCTTATGGCTAACGAAACCAAAGCAAATGTCGAAAAGAAACGCAAAAGTATGAGGCGTAAGCGCAGAGTCAAAACCTTACGCCTGATTTTTGCGCTCGTGGTTTTATGCTTGATAGGCTCCGCGATTATTTTTGTCGGCTATGGGATATACAGCGCGGGCAGTCGGGTTTATAATGAGTTCGCGGAAATGTATCAAGGCTACAACGACCGCAAAACGGCGCGGCTTGGTGCGACCGACCCGAAATTTGACGGATATACGAACATTTTAATTTTGGGCGTCGACGACAGCGAGCGGCAAGAAGCTGATACCGTTTTAGTTTTAAGTTTCTCCAACGATACCGGCAAAAGCAGGATTATTTCAATCCCGCGTGATACGTGGATAGTTATGCGCGGCAATTCTAGCAGAATTGGTGCGATATACGGTTGGGGCGGCGCAAATCGCATGGTTAAGGAAGTTTCGCGGCTTTTGGGCGTCTCGATTCATCAGTATATAATTATTGACATGGCGACTTTCGCAGAGCTGATTGACACTTTAGGCGGGCTTGACATTTACGTTGAGGAAAATATGGACTACGATGACGAAGCGGCAGGATTATCAATTCATATCGGGCAAGGTTATCAGCATTTATCGGGCGAAGAAGTTCAGAAATATCTAAGGTATCGCGGCGAGAAATTGGGCGACGTCGGGCGCGTACAACGTCAGCAGAAATTTATCAAGGCATTGTACGCAAAAGTTCTTCAACTAGACACTATTCCGAAACTCCCTGCGATTGCCGATATATTTAGAAATAGAATGGAGACTAGCGCAGAAATTTTCGACTCGGCGCATTTAGCGAACGTTCTGAGGCGAATGAGTTCAGACCCGCCGACAACGTTAATGTTACCAGGCTCGGAAAATTCGGACGGTGCATGGGTCGTTAATCAAGCCGAATTGGAAATGCGCATAAGGGAACTTTTCCCACTGCAAGATATTATCCCAAAATCGGTAGAAGGCGACGCCGATAGCGAAACGATTGGAGATAATTAGATAAGGAAATTAAGAGATAACTAGTAATCTTCTAATCTAATAACTAATTATAATTGGAGGCGATTTAATTTGAAGACTTACGATTTAGCGAAGAAAATTTGCAAGGCGGCTAGCGACAAAAAAGCTAGCGAAGTTATTACAATGGATATGCGCAAGGTTATGTTCTCGACTGATTATTTTGTCGTGTGCTCGGCGCAGACTGCTACTCAAGTTCGGGCGATTGCCGACAACATTGAAGAGGAACTCGACAAGGAAGGAATTCATTTTAGCCACCGCGAAGGCTATCACGAGGGCGAATGGATTCTGTTAGATTACGGCGATGTTGTCGCGCACATTTTCAAGGAAGAAAACCGCCAGTATTATTCGCTTGAGCAACTTTGGAGCGAGGCTGAAATAAAAATCTATGAAGACTGAAAAAAAGTTACGGCTTAAACCAATGACGGTCGCCGCGCTAAAAGTCGTCCGCATGAACGATATGGGCGCATTCCTTGACGCGGGCACCGGCAACACTTCACAAGATATTCTCCTGCATAAGGCGCAACAAACTACGGAAGTTTCAATCGGCGAGGTCGTGCAAGTTTTCCTCTACCTTGACCCGAAAAAAAGATTAACGGCAAGTATGCGTGTCCCCAAAATGTGCGAAGGACAAATCGCCCGTCTGAAGATTATCAACGTGACGAGCGACGGCGCATTTGTCGACGTGGGAGCCGAACGCGGAATTTTTATGCCGTTCGCGGAAATGCGCGGGCGTCCGAAAGTCGGAGAAATTGTCTGGGCTAAACTTTATTCCGATAAATCGGGGCGGCTTGCAGTCTCAATGAAAGTTTCCGACGAAATCCGCCGCGCCTCTAAGCCCGCTGTCAACGTCAAGCGCGGCGATAAAGTCAAGGGCGCAATCTTCAATATCACTGAGGCGGGCGCGTTCGTGTTCAGCGAGGAAAGATATATTGTTTTCATTCCGCAGAAAGAAATTCCGCGTGCGTTGCGAATCGGCGAAGAGGTTGAAGCGCGAGTAACTTTTTTGCGCGAAGAAGATGGGCGGCTTAATGCGTCACTGCGCGAGATTAAAGAAAATGCCCTGAATAGTGACGCTGAGAAAATTTTTGCCTTCATGCAGGCGAATGGCGGCGAACTCGGATTAAATGACAATAGCCCGCCCGAAAAAATTCAAGCCGTGTTCAAAATCAGCAAGGCGGCATTCAAACGCGCCGTCGGACACCTTTTCAAAGAGCGGCGAATAGAAAAGTCTAGCGAAGGCTTTAAAATCGTTCAGAAATAAAAAATCCCCTGCATACGTCGCGGGGGATTTTTCGTTATCGGTATGACTTAGCGCAATTTTTCCAACGCTAAATTCAATCGCGCAAGTGATTTTTCTTTTCCGAGCAGGTATAAAATTTCCGTGACGCCGCCCGGCGTAACTTTTTGCATTGAAAGCGCGATTCTTAGCGGCCACATCACCGTTCCGACTTTTAAGCCCGATTCTTGCACGAACGCCGAAATTTTTCCGTTGAGCGCGTCAAGTTCCCAGTCGTCAACCGCTTCTAAAAGTTTTATCGCGGGCGCGATTATCTCTGCTGATTTTTCCGGCGTTATTTTATTGCGCTTGTTCGTGAAAAGTTCTGCGTCGAAGGGCGGCAGATTTTTCAGGAAGGCAATCATTTCGGGAATATCGGAAAGTTTAGCAACGCGCGTTTTTAGCAAGCTCGACAGGAAAACTTTTCGCGGCGCGTCGAAGTCCGCAAGATATTTTTCAGCCGCGCAGGCAAAGTTTTCATCGCTCATAGCCTTAAAATATTCGCCGCTCATCCAATCGAGTTTTGCATAATCGAACACGGCGGGCGACTTGCTTAAACCGTCAAGGCTGAAATTTTTAATCAATTCTTCCATTGTAAATATTTCTTGACAAGAATTTTTAGGACTCCAGCCTAAAAGCGCGACGTAATTTGTTATCGCTTCCGCTAAATAGCCCATTTCGATTAAATCGTTAAAGCTTGTCGCGCCGTGACGCTTGCTCAGCTTTGAAATTGAACCATCTTCGGCTTTTCCCATGACCGGCGCAAGGTGTATGAACGTCGGCAACTCCCAACCGAAATATTGATATAGCAAAACGTGCTTTGGCGTCGAGGTGATAAACTCTGTGCCGCGTATTATGTGCGAAACTTCCATTAAATGGTCGTCTATAACGTTTGCGAAATTGTACGTGGGCATTCCGTCGCTTTTTAAAAGGATTTGGTCTTCCAATTCCGCATTTGCAATCGTAATATTTCCGTGCAGAACGTCAAAAAACGTCGTTTCGCCAACTCGCGGCATTTTCTGACGAATAGCGACGCCATTTTCGCTTTCCTCGTAGTAAGCGTGCCCGTCCGCGACAAGCTGTTCAGCATATTTTTTATAAATGTCCATGCGCTCGCTTTGAACGTAGGGTGCAAACGCTCCGCCGTGATGTGGTCCTTCGTCCGGAATGATTTTCGCCGCCGCAAGCGTCCGTTCAATAAAGTCGACAGCGTCGGCAACGTATCTTGCGCGGTCGGTATCTTCAATTCTCAAAATGAAGTCGCCGCCCTGCGATTTTGCGAATAAATAGGCATAAAGTGCCGTGCGCAAGTTCCCAATATGCATGTAGCCCGTCGGACTGGGCGCAAATCTCGTTCTAACTCTGTTCAAAATATTTCCTCCTTAAAGTTGCAATTCGTCGGCGCGTTCCGCCATTCCCTTTATACAAAGCTCCATTAATTTGCCTAAATCAATGCCTAAATCGTCTGCGCCGCGCTGAATCACTTCGCGATTGCACTTCGCCGCAAATCTTTTGTCCTTGAATTTCTTTTTCAGGCTCTTAACCGCCATTCCGTCCATTTTTTCGGGACGCATAAGCGCGTAAGCGTGAACAATGCCCGTCAACTCGTCGACTGCGAATAAACTTTTCTGACAAGGCGTTTCCGGCTTAATCGTCGCGCCTGTCAAACCGTAGCCGTGCGAAATTATGGTTTTAATATCGTCATCGCTGATTCCTTCCGGCTCTAAAAGCTCGCGAACGTGTTGGCAATGTTCTTCAGGGAATTTTTCAAAGTCAACGTCATGCAAATAGCCGATTGCCGACCAATGTTCTTTATTTTCGCCGAAATGTTCAGCCATTGCACCCATAGCCGCGCTTACTGCCGCCGCGTGTACGAATAAATGCGGCTCTGTAACGTGTTTTTGCAAAATTTCCCGTGCCTTTTCTAAGGTTAATTTACTCAACTAAAATCTCTCCTTAAAATTTTCTTTCCTTGATTCTGCCTTCTGTTTTATTTTCCTTTCGACTTCCAATAATAAATTTTATGTTGAGCCTACTTTTTAAGTTCGAGGGAGCAACAAATTTAAATTTCATAGAAAATACACGATGATATTTATAAGAAATGCTGTTGACTTCGCCGAAATTGTGCTATAATAAAGCCACTCAAAAAGGAATGAGTTTCTGTTAGGGAGGGACACATCATGTTAAACACAATCAGCGCGAATTATCTAAACCAATACCAAAAGGCTGGCAATATCGGTATGAATTCGACGAATTACAATAAGGTAAACGCCGCACCCGCAACTTTCACCGAAAAAACTATTGTCGACATTTCCGAAGAAGGTCTGAACGCTTTGGAACAATCGAAAAACGCCAATCAGACTGACGAAAGCAAACTTTCCGCCAAAGCACAAAGTTATCTTGAAAATCTTCGCAAGAAATACGGCGACTATGACTTTTTCGTCTCCGATAATCTCGACACCGCTCAAACGACCGGCAGTTCTAAAGAATATTCCGTTGTTTTCACGACTGAAGAGCTAGAAAAAATGGCTGAAGATGACGAATACGCCGAAAAAACTATGGGCAACGTCGGAAAAGCGGTCGATATGCTCAAAAATATTTCTGAAAAGGATTTGGGCGAAGGCGTCCAATTCTCGCAGCTTTCCGTTTCCATTGATGACGAAGGCAATATGAAACTCTTCGCTCAGCTCGAAAAACTTTCTGAAGACCAAGCCGCTCGTTTAGAAGAAGCTAAGCAAAAACGCGCCGAAGAAAAGAAAGAAGCCGAAAATAATCAGCCGACTGAAAAAGAACAAAACGATTTTAATCAAATTCTCTTCAAAGCCGCTGACATAGAGGCCGACTCCGAAGAAGAATTGCTTACGAAAATTTTCGGTATTGATTGGTCGAAAATCCCCGACGAGGAAGCTTATATCTAATCGCTTGAAATTAACAACAGCACTTAATATAAAAGCCGTTCAGGAATAATTTTGAGCGGCTGATTTTTTTGCTTTGACATTCGGCATAAAAAGTATTAATATGTTTTTTAATCTACCTTGAAAGGAGGTGTAAATATGGTGGATTTCAATAACGTTAAGGCAAAACTCGAAACTCTTGGCTATGGCGTCAGTTGTTTCGATACGGCGAAAGCGGCGGCTGATTATCTTGATGAAAAAATTCAAGGCAAGACGGTTGGCTTTGGCGGTTCGGTAACGCTTGAGCAAATGGGGCTTTATGACAGGCTCGCGCTTAATAACGAAGTTTTTTATCATAATCGCTTACCGGGCGGCAAAACTCCCGACCAAGTTCGCAAGGAAGCTAACGCCGCGCAGATTTATCTTTCTTCAGTCAATGGGCTTGCCGAGACGGGCGAAATTATCAATATTGACGGCTCTTGTAATCGCGTCGCCTCGATTCTCTTTGGTCACGAAAAAGTTTATCTGCTCGTCGGCGAAAATAAAATCGCTAAGGATTTCCAAGCCGCACTTTGGCGAGCTAGGAATATTGCCGCGCCGAAAAATGCTCAGCGTATGAAGGCGAAAACTCCCTGCGCGAAAAAGGGCGATAAATGCTACGATTGCTCAAGTCCGAGCAGAATTTGTCGTGCTCTGTCGGTTTTATGGGAACCGCCGCTTCGCAGTGACGTAGAAGTTATTTTGATTCACGAGGAGTTGGGATTTTAATTTTGGACAGAGAAAAATTTGACAAAAAAATTTGCGGGCGAACTCATTGGAGTCAACGCCCGCTTTTCATTTGTCGCTTTATCTTTTCTTCTTGTTGCCTTGATTCTGGTTATCGAAAATTTTTATAACATCGTCGATAAATTTTCTGCCTGCTTCTTCGGAAATGATAGCTTGCTTTTCGTTAGCGGAAATTTCTTCGCGTAAAATTTTCAAGTGCGGGTCAAGCTTACCTGCTTTGAGTGATTCAAGCGCGACCCTATCAGCGTTGGCAATTCGTTTAAGTTGTTCGAGTTGCGGCTTGCATTCCGATAAATATTTTGGTGGCAGTCGTCTAAGCAAAATATTTGCGGCGCGTTCGGTCTCGTTAATCTTTTGTTCGAGCGGCGCGAAGTCAACGAAACTTTTCTTGCCCCAATCGTTTAGGAGATTAAATGCCGCCGTCGAAAATTCCTGCGCGTCGGGTGCTCCGACTTTCGCCCAAGAATTTTCCATGTGTTGAGAATGTTCCGCGAAAACTTTCATAGTCGGCGCAAGTGAGCCGAATTGTTCAGCCAAAACTTTATCCCAAGCTTGTGCCTCATTGTAAGTGGCGGGATTGTTCGCGTAAATTGCGCCCGTCGCTATCGCAATTTTAGATAACTGAACTTGCCCCATTGGATTGAAAAATATAGCCGTCATATGTGCTGTCGGAAGTTTTTCAATCGCGCCCAGTGCAAGTTTAACATTGCGGTTGCCGTCGGGCGTCAACGGATAATCATTGACAGGATAATTCCACCAAATACCGACTTCGCGTCCAAAGATTTTATTGACTTCGGCAAGTTCCTTATCGGTTATGCCGTCACAGACGACGCCGCGCCCAGAATACAGCACTAAAATTCGCGGGTCGAGATTTTCGGCTAAATCTTTCGTGTAAGGTTTAAGCTTATCGCCCTTGAGCATATCCAGATAAAAATACTCGGTCGGAACCATAATCAGCGGCGCAACGTCTTTGTAACGTTCATGCAAATTTTTCTGCACACGATTTAAAAATTCTGCTTGCGCCTTGCCGTTCTCGTGATGACGCCCTTTATCGTCTTTCAAGTCGTCGAAGAAAATTGCGAAATCGCGAACGCCAATTTGATACATTGCGTCAAGCTTGCGAATCATGAGCCGAAAATCTTCGTCGCCCTTCGAGCCCTTATAATTTAAATCAAGTCCGGGCGACACGGCGAAAATAAACCGGACATCATTTTCTTTCGCGACATCAACTAGATTTTTCATTTTGGCAAGCTTATCGGCGGGATAAGGTTTGCGCCATTTTTCGCGGTGATAAGGGTCATCTTTGGGCGCGTAGACGTAGGAGTTGAGATTATTTTGGCGGCAGAAGTCGATAATATCTGCGCGGTCGTTGAAAGTCCAGGGCGTGCCATAAAAACCTTCGACGACGCCGCGCAAGGGAATTGGTATTGCTTGAGCAGTCGAGCCGCCGATAAAAATTGCCGCCAGCGTCAACAAAAATATTCGCCTAAAAAGTTTCATGATTGAGCCTCCTGATATTGACGGAAATTTTTCAGTACGCAAATAGGGCGTTTCTGCGAGGCGTTACCAAAAGGATTATCAATCAGCAAATCGGACGCAAGTTGAGCATTCATACCCGGCGTTGCTCCGACAATTCGCGAGCGTTTCAAGTCGTTTACGTCGGCAATCATTGCGCCAAAGCAATTCAGTCGCGCCTTTAAGTCAGCAACAACTTTTTCCGGATTTTCCGGACCATAGACGACGCATTTATCAAAAGGCGGCATTGTCCCTGTCACGTCGTCGATTAACGCCGCTTGTCGCCCGCCCCATTTATAGAACAGCCCGCGCACTCCGATAATCTTACCCAAAAAGCCTGCAACCAATGCGAACGCAACGCGCCATTCGCCTTCTTTCTCCATAAGGGCTTGCATGCCGTGTGGCGTCGCTAAACTTCCATAGTCGGGAATAAATCGGCAACAAAGTTTCGCAAGGTCGCTAATTTCCATTTCGTCGGGGCGAATGATATTTCCCTGCGTTATTGCAACGACACTTTCAGCAACTGTAACCACGTCATCGGGCGTAATTATGTCGCGAGTATATTTTTCTATCACGTCAACAATATCATCTTTAGGCGTCAAAATCCTAGTAGTTATCGGCAAAATTTCTACGTTCATAAAATTTTCTCCTTAGTCTTTGATAAGCTGAACGCCGACGATTTTAGCAAGTTCTTCGGCAGTTAAAATCACTCGCGCTATCGACCAATGCATTGGCGTGCGCCCGACTTCACGATAAATTAACTCAATCGGAAAATCTACCATGCGGCTTACCGCCTCTTCAAGTGAAAGATTTTTCCGCGCAGTCAGCATAACTTTCGCCACGAGATTTGCGCTCTCCTTATGTTCAATAACTAATGCCTCAAAATAATCGTCTTCGCGCGGGACGCCTTCGCGCTCAACTTTGCCGCGCACGTTCATTCCGTCATATTGTTCAAAAGGCAACAGCGGATGACATATCGCGTCAACAATCATTGCCGATTGCGTGCCTTCGTTGCGAAATTCAATCGTCGTGGAAAGTGTAATGGATTTTTCGTCGCGTTGTTCGACTTTGAACGGCGAGCGGCTATCCAATTTCGGGACGAGTTTTTCTTTCCGATTTTTCAAGTAAAACCACAGCACCAATACGACTGCCAATACTGCGACGAGCAAGCCTTCAAGTATCATTACCAAATTTTTTCAACCCCTTATAAAAGTTCAATCAATCACGAAATTGTACACGAAAATTATTGTCAAGTCAAAAGTTTTAGGGAAAAGAGAGTAGACTTTCCTCTATTTATCTGCGCGGTTTGCTAAGTTAGCTGCAGGAAAATTTTTGATTGAGCAGAATAACATTACTTTAAGCAAATATCAAGAACAAAAATCACCAAAACTTTTTCAAATGCGATTGCAGAAAAAGCGCAGACAGCAAAAAAAGCCGCCCGAAGGCGGCAA
>DJWY01000033.1 GCA_002448305.1 Selenomonadales bacterium UBA7018 | reverse complement strand
TTTATCAAGGGTATAGGAGTTTTCGTTCTTATTGAGTGCGCCGTAAATGTTGGCGGGGCTTTCGACGGTGTCGACGACAAGAGAATTACCAGCCGCCGCATTTGAAAGGTTGAGATTGCCGTTGCTTATAGCGATAAGTTGCGTTTCGGCTATGTCGGAAATTGTCAATGTGCCGTCGTCAATGCCGCTCGTCACCAATTTATTATCCGTGTCGTTGAATAAGCCAGTATTAAGCATGGTATAGGCTTTATCGTTAAGCGTGAAGGTGTCGCCCTCGACTATTCCGCTAATCGTCTCCGTGCCGATTATCATATCGCCATTAATCGCAGTCGGCGTGATAACATTGTCGCCCGTCGTGACGGTTTGATTGATTGCCGCCTCTATCGTTCCTGCCGTCAAAGTCAGTGCATTCACATTATCGGAAAGGCTCGGCTTATTCGTCGCGTCGAGTGTGAAGGAGTTTTCAGCGTCATTAAGTGTCACGTCGGAGAAGGCTGAATCGTTCGCTGTGAAATTCACGCCCGCATAATCAGGCGCAAGTTCTATCGCTACGCCGCTAACATTTATCGAAGTCAAATTGTCATTGGCGGTAGTCGAGCGCGTCAACGTATAACTTTCGCCGCTCTTTGTCAAATCGCTATAAATCGCCGTCGGGTCAGTCAGATTGTCAACTATAATCACTTCGCCGCCGTCCGCTAACGTTTCAGCATTTATTGAAAGTGCCGCGTCTGGTGCCGTCAACATTGGCGTCCAGTTCGCCGCGTCATTAATCTGCGCAAGCGTTATTCCTTCCGAATAGTCGCCGCCCGTCCACAGCTCGCCAGCAGGATTCATCGGAGCAACCGCGCTGACTTTATATGCACCTTCGCCGATTGTGAAAGTATCGCCCATTGTCAGTTCGCTAAATGTTACCGCTTCACTTTCGCCCGAATTGTCAACCGCTATCGTTAAGCCATCGCCGCTTTCGGTCGTGTAAGTTATTTCAGTGCCGCCCGTCGTCGCTACCTTATTGCCATTATCAGCAAGCGTTATCGTTCCTTCAGTCAGCGTCGAAGTCTTGCCGTCCGAATTAATCACAAGTGCAGTCGTCCCGACGTAATCTTTATCATTAACCGTCACGGAACCAATCGGCGCATTAATCTGCGTCGCGAAATTAACTGCTAACTTGTCGCCCGCCGCTATCCGAACTGCACTTATCGAACCTGCCGCGTTGTTGGTGTTAGTCAAAGTTTTTACGCCGTTTGCAGTTGCCAAAGTCGCAAGCTGAACAGTCGGATTAGTCGCGCTGTTGTAAATGTAGGCATTACCGCTGAAATTTGAAATATCAAGAACGCCATTAACGGGCGCAAGCATATTATCCCACGTGCCGCCGCCCAATTCGCTAAGATTAATTGTCGTGCCAGTCAAGTCGCGGCGAATCCTTGAACCATTTCTTAAACCTTGCGCGCTCTGTACATAAGTCGCGCCGCCATAAGTGAAACTCTCCGTATTATCCAAGTCGTTGACTACGGTAAATGCCCCTTCGACCGCCGTCGCCGTAAAGCTTCCATTTGCCCGCGTCAAAGTATTTCCGCTTGAATCCGTCGCAGTTGTATTCGTTCCGTCAAGCGTAATCGTTCCGTCGTAAAGCGTCGAGGTTGTGCCGTCGCTATCAATCAAAAGTTCGGTCGTGCCCGCATAGGTTTTGCCATTAACCGTCACGGAGCCAATCGGGGAATCAACCTGCGTCACAAAGTCGACACTTAAATTATCGCCCGCCGCTATCACGATTTCGCTAATATTTTCGGCGGCAATATCTTCGCCCGCTAAAGTCTTTTTACCCTCTTCAAGCGTCAACGTCGCATATTTCGTCGTCGGAGTGGTCGCGCTGTCGTAAACAATGTTATTGCTATCGAGTCCGGAAATATCCAAGACGCCGTCAACCGGAGCCGTGAAATTATTCCAAGTGGCGTTCTTTAAATCGGGAAGATTTATCGTCGCGCCCGCTAAAATGTCAGCGCAAATAACATTGCCGGTCGTATCGATTAAGCCGGGAATATTCTGTGTGTAAGTCGCGCCGCCATAGGTGAAACTTTCGGCGTTATCAAGGTTAGTCAACGTCGTGAATTTGCCGTCCGCCGCCGTCGCTGTGAAAGTCCCGACTTCCCGCGCCAAAGAATTTCCGCTTGAATCGGTCGCTGAAGGATTAGTTATATCAAGGGTAATCGTGCCGTCGTAAAGCGTTGAGGTTGTGCCGTCGCTATCAATCGCCAGCGCAGTCGTCCCCGCGTAGGTTTTATCATTAACTGTAACCGTGCCGACCGGCGAATTTACTCGCGTCTCGAAAGTCACTATCAATTTATCTTTCGCCGCTATGTCAACACTTTGCATAACCGTTGCGCCGTTGTCGACCGCTTCCAAAGTCTTAACGCCCTTGCTAATCGTGAAAATGCCAAGTTGCGTTATCGGCTCGCTTATGCTGTCGTAAACATGCGCGTCTTTGGTCTCGTTGCTAATATCAAGATTAGTTCCGTCAACTGCGATTATGCGCGTGAATTCTTCGCCGATTGTGAAAGTGTCTTCTACCTGCGTGCGCAGTTGTTGGTTAGTCACGTCGAGCAGACCAATATCAACCATTTTATATTCGGTGGTGTCGTCGACTGTGAAAGTGTCGTCCCTATCAAGCCCGCTAATTTGCGTCGCGCCGTCAACGACACTGATATTCATATCGCCATTAGTCGCCTTGACTGCGTAGCCGTTCGCCGTTACTGGAATATTTATCGGAGCCGTAATCGTGCCCGCGCTAAGATAAATTCCGCTAACGTTGCTAACGTCGCTGACTGAAGGATTGCCGCCGCTCGCCGCGTTGATTGTGAAATTATCGGTTGCCGTCACGCTGAAAGTTGTTGAGCCGTTAGTTGTAATGTCAACGTCGCTTGCCTTAGCTCCCAGAGTTGCCCTGACGCCGTTTAGCGCAATGCTTGTAAGTTTTGCGTCGCTATCGTCTTGCGTTAGGGTGTAAATGTCGCCGCTCTTTGTCAACGTGCCGTATCTAACTGCTTGCGTCGAAGAAGTCATATCAACTACTATGACATTTGAAGCCGTGTTGGAATTCAGAATTAATGCGCCGTCGGTCGCCTGAAGTAGCGTCAACCAATTCTCGCCGGTTAAATCTAAATCGGTCGTCGGAACGGTCGCGGTTGTCGCTACGGTCGTATTAAGCTTAGTTCCATTTTGCAAGCCTATTGGCGTCATGGTGTATTCATTGTTGCCGAATGTGAACTTTTCGCCGGGATTAAGCCCGCTAAGCGTCACAGTTCCTGCCGTTTCGTCAACAGTTACGGTGATTGAACCCGAAGTAGTTTTGATAGTCTCATCGGTTTGCGTGCCGCTATTTGTCCGGCGCGTCGTGACTTCGACATCTTCGCCCAATGTCACTGCACCATTTATCAGCGTTGCTTCGTCGCCATTTGACGCCGCAATTTTTAAATCATTTTGAGCGGTAAAAGATTGGCCGTTAATGTTGTAAGTGCCAACCGCGCTGATATTAACAGTTGTATCAATAGTAGTTGAGAAAGTTTTGACTGCCGCGCCCAATTTAACAGCTGTTAGCGTTGAGGGGTCGCCGTCGGAAGTCGTTTCGAGTTTATAACCGCCTTCGTCAGTGTAACTGACTTTAGCAACTCTAATTGTCGGGTCGCCTCTATCATCATCAGCCAAAATTACTGCCGACCAACCGTCCGTACCCAGTGCACTTGTTAAATCTAAGACGCCGTCAGTGCCCATTTCCACGAAGTCAACAAAATTATTGTCGATAATGTCTGCCGTATTCAGTGCGCCGCCCGCTATTAAATCTTTATAAATTTTGGATGGGGTTCCGCCGTCAGAATCGGTTTGAACGAGCGTTTGATTACCGAGCACTTTATAATATTTGCTATTAAGCGTGAAGGTGTCTCCGCTATTGAGATTGCCAAGCGCAGTTATGGAAGCATTTGTTGCCGTCGCGGTTAGACCGTCGCCGCCAGTAACCTCGTAGCTATTGAGGCTGTCGCTAATGGAATTATAAACCGTACCCGCGCTTAAACTGACTGTGCCCGCATAAAGTGCAGAATCATTATCTGCCGTCTCTACCGTGAAGCCGTTGCCCCTGTAGTTGTTGCCATTTATTTTATAAAGACCATTGCCCGCTGTGATACTCGAATCAAAGTTAGCGGTAAAGCTCAAAATGCTGTCAGTTGAATCGCCCAGTAGAATTGTCGCTATAGAGTTGCCGCCTTCGGAAGTCAAGCTATAGGCGTTGTCGCTAGTTGCATAATTTAGCAAAGCCATTCGCTTTGTTACAGCATTATCAAGGATAACAACGCTACTTGCCGAAACGCCATTTTTAAGATTAAGCGTGCCGTCCTTGTTGAGCGTCATCATAGCCGACCACAGACTATCCGCCGCAGGCAGAACGAAATTTTCAACATTCGACCTTGTCCAGATATAAGAATCATTTTTCGTCAAGCCGACAGTATTCATTTTATAAGTTGTGCCGTCAACTGTGAAATTATCGCCTGTTGTCGGAGTGAAATTCATTTTTACAACGTCGAATTCATTAGCCGTGCCGCCGACTGTATGGTTATTGCCCGTAGTTATCTCTGGAGAATTATTCAGCGCGATTACGCCGGACATTATCGAAGAATTATCAGTGGAAGTTTGTATCACCAATTCAGAATTTTTAGCGGTATAAGGATTGCCATTGACGTTGTAAGTGCCGGTGCCTGAAGTCGTTCTAACGGTCGTGGCAAAGTCTGCAGTCAAAGTGGAGCTATCCGAGCCAAGACTTACTCTGCTAATTTCTGCAATGTTCGCGCCGGCAATTTTGTCGAGAGTAAATTTCTTGCCGTTGACAGTGACTTCAGCATAAATTTTGCTCAAGTCGTAGGAAATAACTGTTCCGTCATCAATCGAACTAGCACCAAGATTTAGGGTGTAATCCCTTTCGAGCAGAACGTAATTATCCCAATTATTACTGTCTAAGATAACCGACGAACTAAGCGCGCCGCCCGTAACCGACGTCGTACAAAGTTGGGGCGTACCGTCTTTGGTGCGGAAAAGATAGTTATCGCTTAGCATAGAGTAGCTATAGCCGCCAATTACGAAAGCATCGCCCTTATCCAGTTCGCCTAAAGTGTAGGAATTAGGCGTTGCCGTGACTTGAATGCCGTCGCCGCTCGTAACTGAAATGCTGTCGCCATTAGTCATAGCGATACTTGCGGACGCGGCAAGCGTAGCAGTTCCTTTATTCAGCGTGGAAGAATCGGTAGTAGTATCAACAGCCAGTTCAGTGACTGCGCTATAAGTTTTATTGTTGATTGTGAAAGTGCCGGTTGTGGGCGTTATAACTTGCCCTTTAAATGCCGCGCTGATACCCGCTCCGCTCGCAAGCGACGCCGCATTTATTACGTAATTATCAATGTTAAGGAGATTGGGCGTAATGGAATAAACTTTATTAATATCGTCGTAAGTTTGGAAAGCGTAAACTTCGGAGACGCTATCGCCAGCATTATCAACGAAAACGCCACTTGCTTTACTTTGCAAAGTAAGCGTTGTAGTGCCACCATTAGCGAACATTGATAAATAATCCGCGCCCATAATAGAATCGCTTGTAATGGAATGGGCTAGAGAATTTTTCACGAAGAGTTTTTCATTATCCTTGACGATACCGACATCTTTATAAACGTACTTGTTTCCGTCGAAAGTGAAGCCTTCGCCGTCGTCCAATTTGCTTAAGGTGAACAATGTATCGCTAAGCCCGATATTAATTGTCGAATTGTCCAGAGCCGCAATCGTATGATTAGAACCTTTAACGGTCGTTGCCTTTGTCAAGTCGGCTAACGTTCCGCTACCTAAGCTGACATTTGCGACATTTCCGAGCGTTGCATTTGAACCCGTCGCGTCAATATAGAATAATGAATCTGTCGAAGACAAAGCATTGACGATAAACGACGCGCCCGCCGCATAAATCGGAACATCTTTATAATACGAAGTCAAGCTCGCGCCGACCTTATCAACCGTAATCAAACTGGGTTTAGTCTTAGCAGAGGCGGCACTCTTTTCATTATTCAAAGTGTAGTTATTTGTACTGTTTTGGGTGATTACGCCGTAAACGCTCGTCAAACTGTCTACGCTGTCAATAAATATCGCTGTATTAGAAATTTTTGAATCAATGACTATCGAGCCGCCGCCAATGGTTTCAGCTTTTGCCCAATTATTATCGTTATTTCCAGTAAGGCTTTCGGCTGACACGCCGCCCGTCACGTTAAGAGCATTTATCCAAAGGTAATTATCTGTGTTCGCGTCGTTGGTCTTAATGAAGCCCGCCGACTTCTTTATAAAGGTATCGTTATTGATTTTGAAATTATCGCCGTCGGAAATATCTTTAATAGTCGCGGCTTTCTCGGAGTTAAGGCTAATGCTTATGCCTTTATCCGTAGTTGAATTTAGTTTAAAACTAAGTGCTTTATTGTCACCAGAGTTGATACTTACAATTTCGTCTGCTGTGTCAAGTCCCGTAATATCGACGCCGCCGGAAATTATGCTTGCCGTCACGGTGCTACTTTCGCCAACTTGGATAACTTGCTCTCCGGCTTTTAGCGTTTGGTTAGTGTCGCTTAAATCCCACGCGCCGCTTATCAAGCTTACGGAAGGTGCGTCAGTTCCCAAACTCTCAGCAGTATAGCTTATCGAGAATCCGCCAGCTGTAGCTTCTTTTAGCGCGGTGAAAGTTGTATTGCCCGCCGTGATTGAAACGTTCAAATAATCATCATCGAGCAAATTAACCTGCATGTAATTGCTAAGTTCAATGCTAGATAAACCTTCAGTAGCGGTCGTGCCGTCTAAGGTAAATTTATCGCCGATTGAATCGCTAGTTAGTTGACCGTAAATTTTCGTCGGGTCGTCTTCGTCGACGATGAACGCGGAAGGCGGAGTAAAATCATCAAGGATACCGGGACTAAGTTTTAATACATCATTGCTTATCGTGCTTGAGTCTAGCCAGTTGCTATCGCTTGTCAGTGAATCAATATCGACTGAACCATCATTTGCAATAGTATCGCCTAACCAATATTTCTTGTCGTCAATGCGTCTGATTGATTTGCTAGAAAGCATTTGATAAGTATAACCGTCGACTTTGAATTTATCTTCTACGCCTTTAGTGATAGTCAATGCGCCGATGCTCGCGCTAGTGCCGCCGACTTTAACCCAAATTCCGTCGGTGCCTTGTATGAAAGAAACACTATGATGCGTCGTAGAATTTGTAGTTAGCTCGATTGTCTGCAAAGAATCGGTTAGCGCGATAGTGCCGCCGGTTTGAGAAATTTTTTCGGCTCCGGCTATACTTGCGAATTTTACGTTGCCTAGCACTTCTCTATCGGCTTTGTTATCGGTTACAGTGAAAGTTTTATTATCAGTGACGCTAAACTCTGCGCCTGAAAACCTCGTTTTAATTTTAGCATTTCGGAAATTGTTCTCTGGGAAGATGAAAGATTCTGCAGCCGACGTAATGCTTATTATAGAATTAGCGGTATTCCAATTTCCATTAGCGGCGAAACTATAACCACCATTAACAGAAGATATAGTGCCGTAAATTGAGGCAAGGTCATTACTTAGGATAAACCACTTATCAATATCATCTTTGGGCGGAACGACAAGGACAGAATTTTTGTCGACAGAAATATAATAATTCCAGTTCTCGGCATTGGTTAAGCCACTGCCGCCGCTATTGCTGAGGAGAACGCCCGAACTAAAATCTTTATTCCAAATTTGATTGTTCTTAAGTAAGGACGTACTGCTTTTTACACTGTAACTCGTGCCGTCTGCTGTGAAAATGTCGTCTTCGTTCAAACCGGTAATGGTGACTGGATCGCTATTATCAGCCTTAAGAGATAAATCGCCGCTTCCTACGGAAACAGTATTAGCGGAAGTTCTGACGGTATTAAAAGAAGAAGAGCCGAGCGAAACCGCGCCGCTTATGAGCGAAGAATTATTTTTTATGGCATTTGCGCCGCCCGCTTGAATAGTAAGCGGAAATTTACTAGCAAGGTAAGTGTCGCCATTTACGCCTATAGTTTGCAAGACGTTTTGCTGCGAACTATTAAGGCTTGTTGTTATCGCGGTATTAAAATCGGTATCGATAGAAACGCTACTTTTTGTACCCAGATAAATTGAGCCGATTGAATCAACTGTACTTTCAACACTGAAATAAGAATTCGTAGAATCATAAGTTAGGTCAGCAATTTTGGTAGTAGGAAGAGTATCATTATCGAGTACGACCGCCGCAACAGTCTGTTTGGAAAGGTCGAGAACTTTATCATCATTTAGGGTGAGAATATCTCTGCTGAAGGCAGTTCCGACGCTGAAGACTTTGTTTTCTAAAGAGGCATTATCGCTAATCTTTTTATTATTTCCATTAAGATAAATGACGCCGACATCAGTATAAGTATAAGTGGCACTGCCAACAGCAAATTTATCGCCCGCTTCTAAGCCGCCGACGCTGATTGAAGCGTTGTTATTGCTAACCCACATTGCGGCGCTATCGCCGCCTAAGCTGACAGCGTAAATATTTTGAATAGAACTTGAAGAGTCAGCCGCTTTTATAGTCTGACCGTTGGCATAAGTTTTTACTGTGCCCGTATCTAAACTAACTATGGTAGCGTTGCCGACTTGCGCATAATCGTCAGTATTGTAAGTTACTGTAAAAGTATCGCTAGCTCCTCCAACGCGCAAAGCGGTATTGCTACCAGCGTTAATGGAGACGGTATTTTTAACGAAATAGGAAGTCAAACTTATAGGCGCGGAAGTTTCATTAATGGTAACGCTCGTTATACTGGAATCTCTCGTCGAATCATCTCTGCTCAAAAGATAGCCATTATTGGTATCCTTATAAAGCTTGCCGTAAATCATGGAATTATCGTTTTGGTCGATAATGTAAGCCGATTCGCCGCCTGACAAATTATTATTTATAGCATCGGAGTTTACAGTGATTGCGCCGCCGGAAATCGTGACGTATTTTAGCCAATTACTTACAGATTTGAGGTCGGCGACTTTGATAGTATTGTTGATAGTTGAAGTCCAGAGGCTATCGGCAGTAATGAGTTTCTTATTATCTGAAGTTACAGAATAAGTTGTTTCGCCGACAGTAAAGACGTCCAAAGAATCAAGCGCGGAAATACTTGCATCGTTGCTATCATATATTATCTTTATGTCGTTGCCGCTAGCATTGGCATATTTAATTTTATAGCCGTCAGGTGTGGAAATAGTTTGATTGGTATTGCCTGTCGCAATGGTGCCAGAAACTAAAGATACTTCGGTATTATCGGAGATAGACGCGCCGGATTTTGAATCGGTTACAACAAAATCGTTACCATTACTGTTACTTGCGACGATAAAATCTGCCTTATTTGTTTTAAGCGAGTTTTCTAGGAAATTATTACTTATGGTGACAGTTTTTTGGTTGCCAATAAAAATTGTGTTTTTGTTAGACCAGTCATCAGTAGCAGTTCCCAGAGTAGACAAAACAAAGCCACCTGTAGTAGAGGAAATGCTTGCGTATTGCTCACTTGGTGCGGTGTCCGAATTAACGACGAAAGTTTTATCACTCGTACTAGAATCTATGCTTAAAGTTCCGCCTTCCGCCGTTACGGTAATTAAATTATACCAACTATCGGAATTATTAATGTCGGAAATCTTCAATGTATTTTGCCCGTCGCCGTCTGCGTCGACCGAAGGCAAAAATTTTCCAGATTTTGTCAAGCCGAGGCTACCCAAAGTATAGTTGGTACTATCGATAACAACGGATTTTCCAGTTCCAAGAACAACGGCGGCATTTGTTCCGCCAGTCAAAGTTATGTTAGCGTCGCCTACTGCATTAACAACTGCGCTAGTATTGTTATCACCAGAAACTGTGACAGTAAGCGCACTATCAGCCGACAATGAGCCGCTAAATAGTGACGCTTCCTTCACACCCGAAAAGCCCGCGATATTATTAGTTTGAATAAATTGATAGGTATCATTACTTGTTGAAAAACTTACCGGCGCAACGCTATTATTAGTGGAAGATTGTATCGTTATATCGGTAAATTTTTTGTCCAAAGTCAGAGTTGCGTTATCACCAGTGACAGCAACGACTGAAAGAGGAAGCGTATCTGTATTTTCTTTTGTCAGTGTGTAAGAACCGTTAGAGCCGGAGAGCTTGCCGTAAGTCCCAGTGTAATTATCATCTATAAGAATTGCCGAATTTTTGAAACCGCTTGTCGTAACAGTCGCCGTGTTGTTTGTTAACGCCAAAATGTTCCGCCAAGTGCCTGAGGTGAGACTTGAAATCGCAACGGAACTATTCGGCAAAGTGTGAACGCCGCCATTATCCCAAAGGTATTCTTTATTGTTTTCATCTTTTTTAACTAAGCCGGCCGACTTCAAAGAATAGTAGTTCCTCCTGAAATAAAGAACATCATCAGTGTCGAAACCGGTTACAGTGACGTTGCCGCTACTACCATCAACATTGAAATTTATGCCGTCGCCGCTGACGACACTATAAGAGCCGTTGGTTTTATTGCTTGAAGTGCTACTGCCGCCAAGACTGAAACCGGTAAGGGAAGCGGTAGCGACAGTTGCTACAGAGTCTTTGTAACCGACATTTGTACTGGCATTAGTTTTAAGGGTTACAGGATTTGTATCTTCGCCAAAACGAATTGTCTGATTTGCGGTCTCTAAGGAGCCACTTATCAAATTTAAATCTGTCGCGCCGACGATTGATTGCGGGGAACTATCTTTGCCGTTTACGATGAAAAAGCCGCCGCTAAGAGTAGGCGTACCATTTACTTTGAAAGCTGTTTTCGAGCTGGCAGCGACGATTAATCTGCTTTGTTTTCCAACAGAAGCTGCAACTGCTGCACTGTTAATAGAAGCTGTGCCGCCCGATATGGAGATTATGTCAGCGTTCCAACTATCAGTTTTTGCATTGTCGATTGTATCCAAGTAATAATTTCTGTCGCTGGTAATACTAAGGTCAGCATATGCCGCTTTTACCAAACTGGTAGTAGTAGTATCTGCAATTATAGCATTTTCTGTATTTTTTGAACTGAGTGATAGAACCCATTTACCATCGCCGTAATCAATTGAGCTTACAGATTCAGCGGCGATTATCTTTCTTCTATTATTATTATTAGTCAAGTCGCTGATTTTGACGGCAACCGGACTATCTGACTTACTCCAAGCACCTGAAACAGTATCAACTACATATGAATAGCCGTCCGCCATTATGTTCAGCGGAGAGTTTTGGCGAGTATATGTTTTGCCATTTACGTTAAAAGATTCGCCAATATCAATGTCTTCGATAATGGCAGTTGATGTTTGATTATTGCCGGAACCGCTGACGGAAATTCCAATGTTGACGCTTCCACTACCTATGGATTCACTGCTGACGATATAGGAATCATTACCATCACTCAATCGAATTTCCGGACTAAGAGAATCAGCAAGGATAGTGCCGCTAATCAAGCTTATACTGCTTGCGCCGCTAATGCTAAAAGTTTCGTTGTCGTCTCTAAGACCGACCTGGAATTCACTAGTAGGATTGTCTAAATTTTTGAAAGCATATTTGGTTACGTTATTTGCGGCGAGACTTATGCTTGTATTGATGAAATTGCCCGATTTAAAATGTACAGGAAGATTATCGGTAATCGCTACGCCGGATAGCGTTTTTTTGTCATTAAGATTAACGTAGTAAGAACCAAGCGATTTAGCCAAAGTGCCATAGTTACCGGAAACGGCAGAGACGGTTTTATTGTTAGTACTTATATCAATGATAGAGCGCGTTTCGTTGCTTTCAAAATTATTTTCACTTGAAATTGATATTACGCCGTTATTGGCAGACATATTGTTGTTGAATTTAGTAGTAGCTAGGTCGTATGCTGTTTCAGAGTCAACGTTAGATTCAAAAATTTGTATATCGTTGCTGACTACTGTGCCTTCATAAGATAACAATACTAAGCTGTTATCATCAGTATTAGTTACGACTTGATAAGTTTTAACTGAATTGGAAGATGATACGGTAGAACGAAAAATATCACCATCATTTAAACCCGTAACGGAAGTGCCGCTTTCCTTGCCGTATACAAGGATTACACCATTGCCAGCGATAAGAGGTTGCCAAGTGGTAGTATTATCATCATCTTTGTTATGTAAAATTAAATTAGTATTAGCTTTTGAAAAATTAGTGATGCGAGCATTACCTATACTATCTGTTATTACAGTAATACTGTTATTAGGAATACTAGGTCGTATTGTTCCTCGTCCAACTTTAAAATCGCTATAATTGTTTGTACCGTTCATGATAGTAGCACCACCGCTACCACTATCAGAAATTAATGTCTGATGATTATTGTCGTAGCTTACGAACTCAATATCATTGCCGCCAGACAATGTAACAGTTTGAGCTTCCTCTACTTTCAAAGTGCCGTTTATTAATTTTACTGCATTAATATCATTAGGGATAATATCTATAGAACCTGATATGGTAACATTATCAACATTGACTGAAGCAAAACCAAAAGTGGCTTTTTCCGCCATTACTGTCAACGGGGAGTCACTGTTTATAAATGGTGATGTTCTATCAAGAATAAGATTTTTGCCAGATGATAGAGAAATGCCACCCCATTTTTCAAGATTAAGAGCGGAAGTGGTATTGCCTGAACTTAAACTATATGTATTATCACTAACAGTCGTGAGAGTGGCGAGAGCACCGGTTCCATTGGAATTAATGCTATCCCAATATGCAATAAGGCTGGGAGTTGAGCTACCACCGCTAAGCGTGATAGGCTTTGTGGCGTCAAGGAAGGTATCAGTATAGCTACTCATTACCGAAGCAGCTGTAATCATGGAAACGGATAAAGCTTCATCAGTTATTCTCTGGTAGCTTGAACCGTTACTTCCCGAAATGCTTAATGGAAGTTTACTACCATCTCTTATCAAACCAAAGTTGGTCATTGAGTAGGTTGCGTTGGAGGTTCCATTAGCGATAACAAAAGATTCGCCAACATCAACATCGCCTATAGTAGCGTCGGTGCCGCTACCGCCGTAATATATGATTACGCCGTCATTATTATTTTTGCTGTCTGCGTAACCTGAAACGGTATAAGAGCTTGTCTTAATTGATTGAGCGTTAATGGCAGTGACTATGGAGCCATCGAGTAAAGATACTTCATTTGTGCCCTTTAAAGCGATTGGGCTATCTTTTCCGCCAGATACCGTAAAGAAGGGATTGTCATTCACGCTATCTACGTGGAAAGTTGTATTGCCCGTTATCAGAGTTGGAGTTTTGTCATTAGCTCCCGCAAAGTTTGGACTAAAAGAAATGCCCTTACTCAAAACGTCATTGGAATTAATTTTAATAGTTGAAAGTGTATTATTTTCCGAACCTGTAACCGATGAAACTCTATATGGAACAGAATTAGTTGATATTAATTTAGCGTAAATCGAAGGCGTACCGCTACTGGTATTCATAGCGTAAACAACTTTGCCTGTATAGCCAACTGTAGAAAAATCGTCTTTATCGTCAATGACGAGCTTTTTGTCATCTACCTCTATGACTTTGTAAAAGTTTGCTGTTGAGCTATCCAGAGATGTATTATTTAAAACTACGCTTGACAACGAATCATTTTTAACAAAACCGTCATAACCGCTAGAAATGGAGTTATAATCGACCAAAAGTCCTGTTTTAGTCATCGAATAGGTTGCAGAATTAGATTCTTCATCATGGACTACAAACAAATCTTTTTCGTCTATCGAGCCGACAGTTGACTTTGCGCTTGAATCTACTGTGACAACTATGCCGCCGTTGCTACCAACTTGACTTTGCATACTATAATGACGTTTTTTGGTATCTGATTCAGTTAAATTAAATACATCGCTTGCAGCAAGACTTAATGCGGCGTCTGTTGCACTTAGGCTATTGCTACTGTCAGCAGAATTAAGACTAACGTTTATAGCGTTTTCGCTTTCTGACGCAATAATTATTGATAAACCGCCAATAGTAAGAGGTATTTCACCATATTCAGTAAGGACGGTTGGAAAAATTTTGTTACTGAAGCGTTGCAAATCGAAAATGAAATCATCCATAATTAGCTCTCCTTTCCTTGAATTTATTCTTCTAAATTAATCGTACGAATTATTGATTTCCTTAATTATATTATAACAGCCGCGCTAGCAAAAGTGCATTAGGATTTAGTTAAAAAAAGGAATTAGGAACAACAACGCAATTCTACATTCCTAATTCCTAATTCCAACTTTGATTGCTACTTCAACATTGCTAGCATGGTACCTGCCGCGACCGCCGTTCCGATAACGCCCGCGACGTTCGGTCCCATAGCGTGCATAAGTAGATAATTGCCTGGTTTAGCTTTCATGCCGACGAGTTGCGAGACACGCGCCGCCATAGGAACAGCCGAGACGCCCGCCGAACCGATAAGCGGATTAATTTCGCCGCCCGTGACTTTGCACATAATCTTTCCGAAAAGTAAGCCGCCAGCCGTGCCGCCCATAAACGCAACGAGACCAAGCCCGATAATCAGCAAAGTATCAGCTTTAAGGAAGGATTCAGCGTTCATAGTCATGCCGGTGCCGGTGCCTAAGAAAATAGTAACGATATTTATAAGTGCATTCTGCGCGGTGTCGCTAAGACGGTCAGTAACGCCCGATTCACGGAAGAGATTACCCAGCATTAAGCAACCGAGAAGTGCCGCAATCGGCGGAAGGAGTAAGCTAATAAAAATCGTCGAGACAATCGGGAAAACGACGCGCTCAAATTTCGTGACTTGGCGAAGCTCCTTCATAACGATTTCGCGTTCAGCCTGTGTCGTCATGAGTTTCATAATCGGCGGCTGAATCATGGGAACGAGCGACATATAAGAATAAGCCGCAACTGCGATAGCTCCGAGCAAATGTGGCGCAAGTTTCGTTGAAAGATAAATTGACGTAGGACCGTCCGCGCCTCCAATGATACCGATAGCCGCCGCCTCATGGACGTTGAAGCCGACAAGCATAGCTCCGCCCAGCGCGACGAAAACGCCAATTTGCGCCGCCGCACCTAAAAGCAAAGTCGTAGGACGCGCAAGGAGCGGGCTAAAGTCAGTCATTGCGCCAATACCTAAAAAGATTAGCGGCGGGAAAATTTCGTAGGTTATGCCGTAATTGATAGCCTTCATAACGTTCATTTCTTCGCCGAAAAAGCCGGTGTTCGGGAAGTTGGCAAGGATACAACCGAAGGCAATCGGACCGAGCAACAAAGGCTCGAATTCTTTAACGAAAGCCATATACAAAAGGACAAGTCCAACAAGAATCATAATGCCGTTGCCCATAGTGAAGGCGGAAAAGCCGCTGTCATTCCAAACTGCTTGGAGCGACACCGAAAAAGCATTCAAAGCTTCCAAAATGAATCACTCCTTTCTATTTGCGCGGAACGTTGTTAAATTTAGCAGCGGCTCGCCACGGGGTGCCCTCGTGGTTGATAATGCGGACTGCCTTGACTTGACCGGCGAAACCGTAAGCGGTAATTGCCGCCGAAATTGCCGCGATAATTTCTGGCGAAACTCCCTGCTCGACGGGTTCGGGCAATGGGGCTGGCGAAGATGACGACTTCACAGCGACGAGCGGTTCTTCCTCTTGAACCTGCGCGGGTTTTTCGGGTTCCTTAGTTGGGTCGACAATGTGAATTAATTTGATAAGAAACATAAGTGCTATCAGAACAATGAAAACGACAGTCATGTTAATCATCATTATGATTAGCGGGTTCGTCGTTACCGGAGAATGTTCCATAGAAAAAATCACCTCGATAAATAATTGCAAAACTGTTAGCATTATAAATGGCTTGCGCGAAAAAATAAAGAACTATTTTGCTTTTTAGGAAGAAAATTCAACTCGACGGCGAAAAATCCTTCCTGTTACTTTTAAAAAGTAACCAAACAGCGGACGCGTTTTGCCGTTTAGAAATTTTAACTTTGTCGCCGCGTTCATACGCTACACTGCGTTTCGCTAGTTTCAAAATTTTTTAGGAGGAGATTTTATGCAGACAATCATTAACGGGCGATTGATATTGCCGAAAAAAATCTACGCGGGTGCTTTGAACTTCGACGAGAAAATAATTTCAATCGGCGAACCTGCAGGCGGCGCGGAAGTTATCGACGCGGAAAATAATTTCGTGTCGGCGGGCTTTATAAATATTCATATACACGGGGCGGCGGGCTTCGACACTATGGACGATGACATTGGCGCGTTGAAAAAATTAGCAGAATTTTTGCCGTCAATGGGCGTGACAAGTTTTCTGCCTACGACAATGACTATGCCGCTTGAAAAAATTTATCGGGCATTGGAGCGCATACGGCTTGGAAGAAACTTTACTAGCGGCGCGAAAATTTTGGGCGCAAATGTCGAAGGACCTTTCATCAGCAAAAAATTTAAGGGCGCACAGGCTGAAGAAAATATTTTGCCCGCTGACTTTGAACTGATAAAAAATTTTTCCGACGCGATTAAAATCATAACCGTTGCGCCGGAGGGAATTGACTTTGATTTTATCGACCGTTGCCGCACAGAAAATATAATCGTTTCAATCGGTCACAGCGCGGCGACTTACGAACAGGCGATAGCGGCGATTGAACGCGGCGCGAATCACATAACGCATCTTTTCAACGCGCAGACCGGATTTCATCACAGGAAGCCGGGCATTGTCGGAGCGGCTCTTGATTCAAGCGCGATTGTCGAATTGATTGCCGATAATGTTCACGTGCACCCCGCCGCGCAGAAAATTGTTGCTAAGATTAAGCCGCGCAACGAAATTATCTTGATAACTGATTCTTTGCGGGCTTGCGGATTGGGCGACGGTGTCAGCGAACTTGGCGGGCAGAAAGTTTTCGTCAAAGGGAACCTTGCCACGCTTGAGGACGGGACGATTGCCGGCAGTGTCGCGACTATGAATAACGTTTTGAAAAATTTCTGCGCTAACACTTCAACCGACATTGTGGCGGGCGTCGAAATGGTAACAAAAAATCCCGCCGTCGAATTGGGCATTTTCGACAAGACGGGCAGTTTAGAAGTCGGCAAGGCGGCGGATATAACTATTTTTGACGACGACTTCAATATCAAGAAAACTTTAGTCAACGGTCAACTGAATTATTCAGTTTAAATTTTGTTTTGATACGAAACTAGCAGAGCGTACGAACGCGGCGACAATGTCCGAACTGCGAAATGCTCAATCGCGTCCACTGTTCTGCTGCTTTTAAAGCGGGCGGGAAAAGAAATTTCTGATTGACTCGGCGGCAGTTTTATTCATACTCGGCACGGCGGCAAGTTCTTCAACCGTAGCCGATTTTATTTTTGCCAACGTCCCGAACTTTTTAAACAACTCCGAACGCCGCTTTGCTCCGATTCCTGCCACGTTATCAAGTTCAGATTTAAGATTGCGTTTGCGCCTAAGTTTTCTATGATAAGTAATGGCGAAGTGGTGCGCTTCGTCGCGAATACGTTGCATAAGTTTAAGGGCTTGCGAATCTTTTGGCAACTCGATTGGAATTGACGAGCCTTCAACGAAAATCAATTCAAATTGCTTGGCTAGACCGACGACCGGCACGCTATGACCTGCGCCGCGAATTATTTCCAATGCGGAACTCAACTGCCCTTGCCCGCCGTCGATAACGATTAAATCTGGCAAATTTTCTGTAGAAGAATAGCGGCGCGTCGTGACTTCGCGCATTGATAAAAAATCATCGGGCTTGCCTTCGGTTGAGCGGATTTTAAAACGGCGATAACTTTTCTTATCGGGCAAGCCATTTTCAAAAACGACCATTGACGCGACAGTTTCCGCGCCTTGTATGTGCGAAATGTCGAAACATTCCATACGACGTGGGAGTTTGGGCAGGTTAAGAAAATTTTTCAGCTCTTCGACCGCGCCGACCGTCTGCGCATTTTTTATTTGACTCCGCGCAGATTCTTCCGCTAAAAATTTTTCCGCGTTCTGAATTGCCATTTCGACAAGCGAACGCTTAACGCCGCGTTTCGGTTCGATTAACTTTGCGCCGAGCCATTCGCTTAAAATTTTCAAGTCGTCGTCGGCTAAAGTCGTAGGCAATAAAATTTCCGCCGCTGAAATTTGCGCCCGCGAATAATATTGCTTGATAAATTCCGTGACGGCTTGCGCGTCGCTTTCGTCCGCCGCCCCGCTTAGTAGAAAACTTTCGCGCCCAGTAACTTTGCCGTCGCGTACGAAAAAAATTTGTGCGCAAGTTTCGCCGTCAAGCCGCGCTAGCCCGATTGCGTCAACGTCGCCCGTATCCGTAACGATTTTTTGTTTCTCCGTGACTTTCCTTATTGCCGACAAAATATCGCGAAGTCTAGCCGCTTGCTCAAAGTTCAGAGCTTCCGCCGCCTCCGTCATCTGGTTAGAAAGTTCGCGTTCAACCTGCGCGGTTCGTCCTTCTAAAAATTTTTCGGCGGCATTGACAAAGCGCATATAATCTTCGCGGGAAATTTTATTTGCGCAGGGCGCGAGGCAACGTTTAATATGAAATTCCAGACACGGACGCTTAGCAAAAGTCCTGCACGTGCGTAGCGGGAAAATTTTCTTCAAAAGCTGAAGAGTTTCCTTGACTGCAAGCCCGCTCGTATAAGGTCCGAAGTAGCGCGAGCCGTCGTGAATCACGCGGCGCGTCAAAACAATTCGCGGGAAATCTTCGGCAGTCAGCTTGAGATAGGGATAACTTTTATCGTCCTTGAGGCTGATATTGTAGCGCGGGCGATATTTCTTAATCAAATTGCATTCGAGAATCAAAGCTTCGACTTCGCTAGCGGTTATAATCGTCTCGAAGTCGGCGACCTTAGCGACCATAGCTTTGACTTTCGCGCCGTGATTTTTATTGAATTGAAAATATTGCCGGACGCGATTTTTGAGAACGACCGCTTTGCCGACGTAAATAATTTTCCCGCGAGAATCTTTCATAAGGTAGACGCCCGGCGAAGCGGGCAACGTTTTCAACTTTTCTTGAATAGTATCCATTCCACATTCCTAATTCCTAATTGCTTTTCGGAGGTTTGGTTATGAAGTTTAGAATTTACACTGACGGTTCGTGCTTAGGCAATCCTGGCGCGGGCGGTTGGGCGGCGGTTATCGTCGACGCGAACGACCAGCGGCAAGAAATTTTCGGCGGCGAAGAGCATACGACAAATAATCGCATGGAGCTGACTGCGGCTATTAAAGCTCTGGAAAAAATTCAAGCGGGCGATAGCGCGGAACTTTTCACGGACAGCAGTTATCTTAAAAATGCGTTCACTAAAGGTTGGCTCACGAATTGGAAACGCAAAGGTTGGACGACCGCGACAGGCAGTCACGTACTGAATAAAGATTTATGGCTTGCGCTTGACGAATTGATTTCAAGTCGCGCCGTGAATTTTAATTGGGTCAAAGGGCACGCAGGAAATTATTTCAATGAGCGTTGCGACGAATTAGCGCATTCGACTGCGGAAAAATTTCAACGCGGCATTTTAAAAAATCCTTCGCCGCCGAAAATCATTCCATACGGTCAGCTTAGCCTATTCGATTGAATTTAGAACAAAGTTATTTGGTTAGTTTCCTGCAAGTCTTTAAGGCAACCATGAATTTTAAGCGCGTTAAGGCAAGTTTTATTAATGCCTGCGCGGTTTCTCAAGTCGTCGATTGAAATAAATTTTCCGTCCTTGCGCGCCTCAACGATATTAGCTGCCGCCGCCGGACTTATGCCTTGAATCGAAGTAAACGACATCAGCAGAGAATTTCCCCGAATGATAAAATCCTCAACTTCCGATTCATAAAGATTTACGGGTTCAAACGTGAAGCCGCGCAGAAAATATTCTTGGACAACTTGATAATCGGCAAGCAAATCGCTTTCCGCGTCGTCGAGTTTGCGCTCGTCCGATAAATTCTCCAACTCTTCCAACTTGCGCTTGATAAAATGCTGACCTTTGATAACGTCATTGGCGTCGAAACCTTCCGTGCGCTTTGAAAAATACGCGGCGTAATAGGCAAGCGGATAATGAACTTTGCAATAAGCAATCCGATAAGCCATCATAACATAGGCGGTGGCGTGCGCACGCGGGAAAAGATATTTTATCTTCTGGCAAGAATCAATGTACCAGTCCTCAACGTTATGCGCTTTTAAATCGTCGACGTCGTCGGGCTTAATACCCTTGCCCTTGCGGACGCTCTCCATAGTCTTGAAAGACTTCAGCGCGTCAACGCCGTGATGAATCAGATACATCATAATATCATCGCGGGCGGAAATGGCGTTTTTGATTGTGCATTGCCCTTGCCGAATTAAATCCTGTGCATTTCCTAGCCAAACGTCAGTTCCGTGCGAAAAGCCCGAAATGCGAACTAAATCGCTGAAACAATCGGGCTTAGTGTCGTCAATCATTTGCCGTGTAAAACCTGTTCGGAATTCCGGCAAGCCGTATGTTCCGGACCTCGTGCCGAGTTGCTGAGACGTTAAGCCCAGCGCACTTGTCGAATTGAATAAACTAAGCGTCGGCTTATCGTCAAGCGGAATAGTTTTCGGGTCGCGGTGAGTTAAATTTTCCAGCATACGAATCATAGTCGGGTCGACGTGCCCCAAAATGTCAAGCTTAACGAGCCGCGAGCTTATTGAGTGGTAATCAAAATGCGTCGTCGTGGTCGTGGCGTCCTTGTTATCGGCGGGATATTGAATCGGCGTAAAGTAATGAATATCCATATCGCGCGGCACAACCATAATTCCGGCGGGGTGCTGACCGGTCGTTTTCTTGACGCCCTTACACTTATTGGCGATTCTGGCGATAAAAGAGGCGTGCTTTTTAAAGTTGCGGTCTTCAAAATATCTTTTCGCAAGTCCGAAAGAAGTTTTCTCGGCAAGGGTTGTTATAGTGCCTGCGCGGTAAACGTTATGCTTGCCGAAAAGAACTTCGGTATATTTATGAGCGGTCGCTTGATATTCGCCCGAAAAGTTTAAATCAATATCGGGAACTTTATCGCCGTCGAAGCCCAGAAAAACTGCAAAGGGTATGTCGTGCCCGTCCTTTATGAGCGGATGACCGCAGACCGGACAAATTTTATTTTTCAAATCGTAGCCGCAACCGACTTCGCCTTTAGTGAAAAATTTGCTGTACTTGCACTTCGGACAGCGATAATGCGGCGGCAAAGGATTAACTTCAGTGATTCCAATTAAAGTCGCGACGAACGACGAACCGACAGAGCCACGCGAGCCGACAAGGTAGCCGTCATCATTAGATTTTTTCACGAGCCGTTGAGCAATCATATATAAACCCGCGAAGCCGTGCCCGATTATAGGTTTAAGTTCCTGTTCAAGACGTGCCTCAACTAATGGCGGCAAATTTTCCCCGTAAAGTTTTCGCGCCTTAGCGTAGGACGTTTCGCGAATTTCTTCTTCTGCGCCATCTACTTGCGGCGAGTAAAGCCCGTCTGGTATTGGCTTTAAAAATTCTACGGAGTCAGCGATTTTATTCGGATTGGTGACGATTGCTTCATAAGCGGTCGCCTCGTCTAGGTAATCGAATTCTGCGAACATTTCTTGCGTCGTGCGCAGGTAAAGTGGCGGTTGTAAATCGGCGTCGGCATAATTTTTATTATGCATAATGACTGCGCGGCAAATCCAATCGTCTTTGTTGAGAAAATGGGCGTCAGTGGTTGCGACAATCAGCTTGCCCAATTTTTTTGCCAACTCGACGACTTTGCGATTGATATTGCGCAAATCTTCATCAGTCGTAATGTTCGGGAAATCTTCGCTACGAATCAGGAAATCATTGTTGCCAATCGGCTGAATTTCTAAGTAGTCATAGAAATTAGCGATGTCCTCAAGTTCGGCGTCGTCTTTGCCCGCGACGATTGCCCGAATTAATTCGCCCGCCTCGCAAGCCGAACCGATTATCAGACCTTCGCGCAATTCGCTAAGCAAAGTTTTAGGAATGCGCGGACGATAATACATGTACTTAATCTGACTGATTGAAACGAGCTTGTAGAGGTTGGCAAGACCGACTTTATTTTTAGCGAGAATGATAACGTGGTTGGCGAATTTCTGCTTGTAATCGTCGCCGACGAGGTAACCTTCCATTCCGTAAATAATTTTAATGTGCTTGCCCTGCTTAGCGAGCTTTTCGGCGGCGAGCGCGGCGTTTGGGAAGGCTTGAATAACTCCGTGGTCAGTGATTGCTACGGCTTTCCAATTCCAATCGGCGGCGGTTTTAATTAGAGTATCGACAGGAATAACGGCGTCCATCGCGCTCATTTTTGTATGAACATGCAATTCGATGCGCTTAACTTCGGCAGTATCTTCGCGGGCGGCAACAACACTTTCGACCGGCTCAACGGAATTGACGAAAATATTAATTTCCTTGATGTAGTCGTCGTACCTAGTGACACCGGAAATTTTGTAAACGTTGCCCGCCTTGAGTTGGTCGGCGAAGGGCTTAGCGTCGGCTTTCTTATCGCTCTTAAAAAATTTCTTACACATAACGCCGTTGGTATCGTCGATAACGCAAAATGTAACAGCGATAGTACCGTTCTTGAATTCGCGCAGGTTGACGCCGAGTTTATCGTCCGCGCTGATTTCGCCTTGAATGATAACGTTTTCGCCTTCCTTAGTGACGTCGATAATTTTGGTGACTTCGCCTGAAATTTTTTTACCGTTAGATTTTTTAGCGGGAAAATTTTTTTGAGGCGGAGCTTTTTTTTCTGGAATAAAATCGTTTAATACTTCGCGCTTAAAGTCGACGTGTGCGCCGTATCGCTTGAGCAGAAATTCCGTAGCGGTCGTGAAAGTTTTTTCGTCGAAATTTTTATCCGTGACAATTCCTATTTGCCAAAGATTTTCTTCCGGCTCGACGAAAATATCTTGCAAAGTGCAACCACTAAAATTTAAATTTGCCTCCTCAAATGCGCTGAAAAAATTTTTCGGATTATCAATTATGAGTTTATACCTAGACAAAGCGTCACCCCCCAAAAAGCAATTAGGAATTAGAAATGTGGAATGAGGAATTAAATCCTCTCCAAAATCATTCCTAATTCCTAATTCAAAATTCCTAATTGATTTTTAAACTGCTGATATTTCTTCTTGAGTCAGAGATTTTAAACCTTTGCTGTTGAGAAGGGATTCAGCCCTTTTTGTGTCGTTGACGCGGAAAATCATATAAGCGCGTTCCTTGCCCGCGAAGGCGTACATATATTCGATGTTGACTTCCGCCGCGCTGAAATTTTGCAGAAGGTTATTCAAGTAGCCGGCTTTGTCCTCAATAGCGTAGGCGAGAACGGGCGTAAGGGTCGCGACGAAATTATTTTCTTTCAAAACGTTGGTAGCCTCGAAAACGTCATTGACCAACATGCGCACAATTCCGAATTCGCTAGTTTCCGCCAGACTCAAGGCGCGAATATTAACATTATTAGCAGCAAGGACTTCAGTTAATTTATTCAAAGTGCCAGCTTTATTTTCAAGGAAAACGGAAACTTGATTGACGCTCATTAAAAATTCGCCTCCTTAAATTTTGCGAGTATCGATAACGCGGACGGCTTTGCCTTCACTGCGTGCGATTGACTTAGGCGCGACCAAAGTAACTTTCGCCTTAATGCCGAGCATAGCTTTTAAGCCGTCTTCTAAAACTTTGCGGCGCGCTTGCACTTCGCCTAAATTATCGGTGAACATATCGGGTGTCATTTCTACTTTGACTTCAAAAGTATCAGTGTTATTGACGCGCCCAACGATAATTTGATAATTAGCCGCGTAGCCGTTATTCATAAGCACAGTTTCAATCTGGCTTGGGAAGACGTTGACGCCGCGAATAATCAACATATCGTCCGAACGTCCTTTAGGCTTAGTCATGCGAACATGAGTTCTGCCGCAAGAACATTTTTCGCGGGTAAGTGTGCAAATGTCGCGGGTGCGATAGCGAATCAGCGGAAAAGCTTTTTTATCAAGCGACGTGAAAACTAATTCACCCTGCGAGCCTTCGGGAAGAACTTCGCCGGTATTTGGGTCAATAATTTCTGCTATAAAGTGGTCTTCCTGAATGTGCATGCCGCGTTGCTCAGAGCATTCAAAAGCGACGCCAGGACCGCTAATTTCGGTCAAGCCATAAATGTCATAAGCTTTAATGCCCAAAGTTTTTTCAATGTCGCGGCGCATTTCTTCAGACCACGCCTCTGCGCCGAATATGCCGGCTTTAAGCGGAATATCTTCGGGCTTGTAACCCATTTCCTTAAGAGTCTCACCGATATAAGCGGCATAACTAGGAGTGCAACAAAGAATTGTTGCTTGCAAGTCCATGATGAACATAATTTGGCGTTCAGTATTGCCGGAACTTGTCGGGACAGTCAAGCAGCCAACTTTATGGGAGCCGCCGTCAAGCCCTGCGCCGCCGGTGAAAAGTCCGTAGCCGTAAGAAACTTGGCAAACGTCCTCATTAGTGCCGCCCGCCGCGCAGATTGCACGAGCGCAACAATCTTCCCAAAGGTCGAGGTCTTCTTGCGTATAAAAAACGATAACGCGCTTGCCGGTCGTGCCCGATGTAGATTGAATTCGCACGCAATCTTTCAGCGGAACTGCCAACAATCCATAAGGATAAGCCGCCTTTAAATCAGCCTTAGACAAAAACGGGAGCTTATGCAAATCCGCCGCCGATTTAATATCGTCGGGCGTGACGCCTTGCTCCTCCATTTTCTTGCGATAATAAGGGACGTTTTCCCACACGTAGCGCACTTGCTTTGGCAACAGCTCATCTTGCAAAGCTCTTATTTTTTCAAGCGGCGCACATTCAATTTCCTCTTGAAAATAATTTCCCATTCAAACAACCTCTTTCAAACAAACTGCTTTCCGAGCGCGAAGGCTCGTTGATTTATATCCAAAAATTTTTGCGGCACATTCGCCTTAAGGGAATTTTGCCACGAAGTTTCCGGAATATCAAAGTAATGCGACAGCCGACCTAAAAGGACAATATTAACAGCCTTAGGGGAGCCGGATTGTTTAGCTAAAGACAAACAGTCCATAGCGTCAATTTTTATTCCCTTAGCGCGAATTTTTTCGACGAGATTTTCCGGATAAGTCGCCGCGCCGGTAATAACGGGCATAGGGTCAATTTGCTGGGTGTTCGTGACGATTTGCCCGCCGATTTTAAGGAAAGGCAATGCCCGCGCAGTTTCGAGCAGTTCAAAGGAAACGATAAAATCTGCTTGTCCTCTGTCGACAATGGGCGAGTAAACTTTATCGCCGAAGCGGACGTAAGTAATGACGGAGCCGCCACGCTGGCTCATACCGTGCACTTCCGAAACTTTCACGTCAAAACCTTCATTAACGAAAAGGTGCCCTAAAATTTTACTAGCGAGCAAAGAGCCTTGCCCGCCGACACCAACAATTATTATGTTCTTAGTTTTCACGGCTCAAGACTCCCTTGCAAAAGCTTTTTTAGGACAAAGTTGGCTACAGACTTCGCAACCGACGCATTGAGTTTGGTCGACGACCGCCTTGCCGTTTTTCATAGAAATGGCAGGACAACCGATTTTCATGCAGGATTTGCAACCAATACATTTATCGCTATCGACATGAAGCGGGGGTTTATGCTTAACGTTTTTAAGCAAGGCGCAAGGACGGCGCGAAATGATAACGCTAGGTTCCTTTGCGGCAAGCTCTTCTTTGATAGCAGTATCGCAAGATTTTAAATCGTAAGGGTCAACGACACGCACGCGATTAATCCCCATAGCGCGGCAGAGTGCTTCCAAATCGACTTTGCCGGCGGGGTCGCCTTTTATGTTTAAACCAGTTGTGGGATTTTGCTGATGACCCGTCATACCGGTAATAGAATTGTCTAGGATAATGACAGTTGAATTGGATTGATTATAAGCGACGTTAGTTAGCCCTGTCATACCGGAATGAATGAAAGTTGAGTCGCCGATAACAGCAACGGTTTTTCCTTCGCTTTTAGTACCTAGAACTTTATTAAAGCCGTGAGTCGCTCCGATACTTGCGCCCATGCACAGCGTCATTTCGATAGTAGAAAGCGGCGGCATAGCTCCTAAAGTGTAACAGCCAATGTCACCAAGAACGGTGCATTTATTTTTTTTGAGGGAATAGAATAAGCCTCTATGCGGACAGCCTGCACACATAACGGGCGGGCGCGCGGGGATATTCTCATCTAATTCAATAGTCGGCGGAGTAGGTTTGCCGAGTTTATCAGCGAGAAGATTAGGAAAGAATTCGCCAATGCACGGAAGATTAATATTAACGCAGTTAATGCCCAAAGCTTTCACGTGGTCAAGGATAAATGGGTCGAGTTCCTCAACGACAACAAGACGATTAACCTTAGCGGCAAATTGGCGGATAAGGTTATCGGGCAGAGGGTGAACGATACCGAGTTTAAGAAAAGAGGCATCAGGGCAAATTTCCTTCAAGTAGAGATAAGCTGAAGAAGAAGTAATAAAGCCAATATCAGTATCGTTGAATTCGAGTTGGTTGAGATTAGAAGATTCCGCGAAGGCGGCTAAATCTTGAATACGCTTTTCAACGAGCGGGTGACGCGCCTTAGCGAAAGCAGGAACCATAACGAATTTTGAAATGTCCTTAGAATAGGGCTTAGAATAGGAAACGCGGTCGCCGGTCGTGACGATAGATTGAGAATGGGCAACGCGAGTATTAAGGCGGATAAGGACAGGAGTATCAAATTGCTCGGAAAGGTCGAAAGCTACAATGGTAAAGTCTAAAATTTCTTGAGAATTTGAAGGCTCAAGCATAGGAACTTTAGCGGCTTTAGCGTAATTGCGGCTATCCTGTTCATTTTGGGAAGAGTGTAAGCCGGGATCGTCAGCGACAAAGATAACTAATCCTGCGTTGACGCCGGTATAACTCATGGTGAAAAGCGGGTCGGCCGCGACGTTTAAGCCGACATGTTTTTGAGCGACGGCGGCTCTGTGACCGGCGAGACTTGCGCCAAAAGCACTTTCGAGGGCAACTTTTTCATTTGGTGCCCACTCGGAATATATGTCGGGCAAAGTGGCGGTAGCTTCAGTAATTTCAGTTGAAGGCGTTCCAGGATAGGAAGAGATGAAGTCGCAACCGGCCTGCCAGAGACCTTGAGCAGCAGCGAGATTGCCCAGAAGTAAACGCTTCAAGATAAGACTTCCTTTCTTAAAATTAAGTAGGAAAAAATTACCATAAAGGAAAATAAAAGTCAATACAACGGGCAATAAATTCCCCCTGATTGCGTTGACTTGTCAAAGCTGTATTACAGAAATAGGAAGGAACTCGACAAGCTTTTATCGGAATGAGGCAGTGTCAAGCAGATTGTGTAAGTAGAAAAAATTAGCGGTCGAATTTATCAAATAGAGCGGCGAGGCGATCGTTCAAAAGCAGTTGATTGCGAACGAGCGACCAGTTGGCAACCGGACGGTCTGCCCACTTTTTTTGCAACTCTACCACTCTAAGATAAAGCAATTTGAAAACGGAATTGACGTTAGGAAATGCGCCGCGTTTTGTCACCTTGCGAAAACTGGAATTAACCGCCTCAATCGCATTGGTCGTGTACATAATCTTGCGAACCGCCGACGGATAGTCAAAAAGTTGCTCGACGTAGGCAAAACAACGTTTCCAGACAGCAACAGCACCGGGATATT
>DJWY01000024.1 GCA_002448305.1 Selenomonadales bacterium UBA7018 | reverse complement strand
ATTTTTGCACTTTACCAACACGCTATAATTAAACGTCTGTGAACACATCTTTTTATACTTTTCATAAGCAAAAATTTAGCCCCGACATTTAATCGAGGCGTTTTTTTATTCTTCATCGCTGACAGTCAACACCGCCATAAAAGCTTCTTGCGGCAACTCGACGCTGCCAACAGCTTTCATGCGTTTTTTACCTGCCTTTTGTTTTTCCAAAAGTTTTCTCTTGCGCGACACGTCGCCGCCATAACATTTCGCTAAAACATCTTTGCGCCGCGCCTTGACCGTTTCGCGAGCAATTATCCTGCCGCCGATTGCCGCTTGAACTGGAATATCAAAAAGTTGTTCGGGAATAATCCTTTTGAGCTTTAAAGCTAGAATTCGCCCGATTTTAGCGGCTCGGCTTCTATGGACAATCGAGCTTAGCGCGTCAATTAAATCGCCGTTCAATAAAATATCCAACTTCGCAAGGTCGCTCTGCTTATATTCGCTAAGTTCATAATCAAGGCTTGCATAGCCGCGAGTCATTGATTTCAGCTTGTCGAAAAAGTCGTAAATAATTTCGTTGAGCGGCATTTCGTAGACAATCATGACGCGCGTCTTGTCGATATAATCCATGTTCTTATAAGTGCCGCGCTTATCCCGGCAAAGTTCCATAACCGCGCCGATATAATCGCTCGGCACAATCACAGTTGCTTTGACCATAGGTTCTTCAATGAAATTAATTTCGGTCGGCGGCGGCAACGCGGCGGGATTATCAATCGTGAAAATTTCGCCGTCAGTTTTATGCACTTTGTAAACGACGCTCGGCGCAGTCGTGACGAGTTTAAGTTTATATTCGCGCTCCAATCGCTCCTGAATAACGTCCATGTGCAAAAGCCCTAAAAAGCCGCAACGAAAGCCGAATCCCAACGCGGCAGAAGTTTCAGGCTCATAGACAAGGGCGGCGTCATTCAGCTGAAGTTTTTCTAGCGCGTCTTTCAAGTTGTCGTAGTCAACGCTATCAGTTGGATAAAGTCCGCAGAAAACCATTGGCACCGGCGCACGATAGCCCGCTAAAGCTTCAGCGGGATTTTTGGCAGTCGTGATAGTGTCGCCAACTCGAACGTCGCGAACATCTTTTAAACTGCCGCAAATGTAGCCAACTTCGCCCGCGCTTAACTCGTCAAGTTCAGTCATTGACGGCGCGAAAATTCCAATTTCCGTCGCGTCGAATTCCTTGCCCGTCGCTAAAAGTTTCAGTTTATCGCCCTTCCTAACTTTACCGTCGAAAATTCGCACGTGAGCGACTGCGCCCTTGTAAGAATCAAAGTAAGAATCGAAAATCAAAGCTTGCAAGGGCTTCGCGTCGCTACCTTCGGGCGGCGGGATTTTTTGTACAATCGACTCTAAAATTTCGTCGACGCCCGCGCCAGTTTTCGCGCTACACTGCACGGCGTCGCTTGCGTCAAGCCCGATTGTCTCTTCGATTTCGGCACGAACCCTTTCAACATCGGCACTGGGCAAATCGATTTTGTTAATGACGGGGACAATTTCCAAGTCGTGTTCAAGTGCGAGATAAACATTGGACAGCGTTTGAGCCTCAACGCCTTGCGTAGCGTCGACGACGAGCAATGCGCCTTCGCAAGCGGCAAGACTGCGCGAAACTTCGTAAGTAAAATCGACGTGTCCGGGCGTGTCGATTAAGTTCAGCTGATAAGTTTCACCGTCGCGGGCGGTGTACTTTAGGCGGACAGTTTGCGCCTTAATCGTAATGCCGCGTTCGCGTTCAAGCTCCATGTTATCCAAAAATTGTTCGCTCATTTCGCGCTTTTCAACTGTGCCAGTCATCTCAATCAATCGGTCGGCAAGCGTCGACTTCCCGTGATCAATATGCGCTATGATTGAAAAGTTTCTAATTTTATTGTTCAAATAAATCCTCCTTCAAGGTTTTTCCAACATTGCAACAAATGCCAGCCGCCCCCAAACAGTGTGGCAAAGCCGGAAAAGTCGCAAGTCGATTAGATTAAATTTATTCAACATGTTTATGATATAGCCGAAAGAATCGGGCGTGAATCGCCAATTATGTACGCTGATATAGGCGTTTTCTTTCAAAGCATCGGCATATTTTTTAACCAAACGCGCGAGTTTTTGATAATCTACTTCGCTTCCGTCGTCGAAAAAGTATTCGCCTAAGATTTCGGCACGAGCGTCGCCCTCCATAGGCGGAATTTTTCTATAGCCATAACGTTCGCCGTGCTCGCCAAACCAATGAAAAATTGCACTGTTATGCGTGCGCGTGTAAGCAAAATTGATAACAGTAGAAAGGTTTGGAATTTTACGTTTGCCGGCAAAAGCCTCAATCACTTCGCTAATCGTCGACTCGGAATGGTAGTAATCAAAGCAATAGCGTTTGTCGGGAACAATCAAGACATACAATCCGCCCGCGTTGAGAATTTTGCTGACGTTACGGAAATGTTCGATAAGGTCGGGGCAATGTTCGATAACGTGCGCACTGAAAACAATATCGAATTTTTCATTGACGACGCTAAGGTCACCTTTTGCGCCCACGAAGTCAATCTTTTTGGGAAGAGTATCAACATTTCTTTTAACGCCGACAGTAGCTTTGCGCACATCTTCCGCGCTCATAACTTCAAAATATTTAACGTTATCTCCGCGCAAAAAAGGACTATCCCACGGGCTTATCTCCAAAGTTTTCAAATGGCTATTGTCTATCGTATTTTGCAACATCACTTGAAGATATTCACGGCGGTCATAAGCGCAAGTTGAACGCCCTTGCTCAACAGCAAATCGCTTGTAGTGTTCCATTAATACCACGTCGGGAAAATTATTCAGTTCAGGATACATTTGCCGGTAATAATCCAAGTCCAGTGTTGGGGGGGGTGTAATAATAGCCAATATAATTATCTCCTTTCAGCTCCACATTTTAGCTTTAAGTACGTCATAATAATTTTTGTCATCGAATTTTACAATATGCGCGGTCGCCGTCGATTTCCGGACAATAACGTCGTCATTGGGCTGAATTTTATGACTGACTTGCCCGTCAAGCGTGACGATAACATCTTGCATAGAGGAAATTTTAATCAAAACTTCTTCGTCTTCGTTGACAATGAGCGGGCGCATTTGGAAAGTATGCGCACAAATCGGAGTAAGTAGCAGGGCGCGAATATTCGGATTGAGAATGGGACCGCCCGCGCTAAGTGAATATGCCGTTGAGCCCGTCGGACTGGAAACAATCAAACCGTCCGCTTTGTAGTCCATTAAATGCGTCTTATTGATATAGAGACCGAGCCGAAGCATACGAGCGACGCCGCCCTTAGCTATCACGACGTCGTTAATGGCGTTGCCCAAAAATTTTTCGCCCAATTCGTTGCGAACATAGCCACTTAGCAAAAGTCTTTGCTCAACTCGATATTGTCCCGCTAAAATTTTCCCTAGCCGGCTCTCCAATTCTCGCGGCTCAATGTCAGCTAAAAATCCCAACGTCCCTAAATTAATTCCGCAAACCGGAACGCTTTGGTCGCCGAAACGCCGACAAACGCCAAGTAATGTCCCGTCTCCGCCGATACTCAACGCCATATCGACATGGACGCGCTCAACGCACGGCAAGCCGTATTCATCTTTGCGATATTGCCGAGCTTCCGTCGCGGGCATAACAAGTCGCACGTCCTTATTTTGATAGAAATTGAAAATGCGGTCGACAATCTCCCCTGCCCGCCGCTTACTCATATTCGGGAAAACCGCAATTTGCATCATAACCGCATCAACTCCTCATGCGCCGAATCAACCACCGATAAAATTTCTGGTAAATCGGTTGCGCCCGCCGATAAATTTTTTGTCAGATAGGTTAAGTATTCGATATTTCCTTCAGGACCTTTGATTGGCGAAAAGCTTAGCCCGCGAATTTCAAAGCCAATTTCTGCCGCAAAGTTCAAAATCTTTTCGATAACTGCCGCATGAATTTTCTTATCGCGGACGACGCCTTTTTTCCCGACGTGTTCGCGCCCCGCTTCAAATTGCGGCTTTATCAGCGCGACGACTTCGCCCGTTTCCAGTAAATCATACACGACCGGCAAAACTTTTTCCAGTGAAATAAACGCCACGTCGATTGATACGAAGTCTGGCAAACCATAATGAAAATTTTCCCGCGTGACGTTGCGAATATTCGTCCGCTCCATGTTGACGACCTGCACATTGCTACGAAGTTTCCAAGCAAGCTGACCGTAGCCCACGTCGATAGAATAAACCATTTTTGCGCCGTGTTGCAACATGCAATCAGTAAAACCGCCAGTCGACGCGCCAACGTCAGCGGCAATTTTCCCGCTAAGAATTATTTTGAACACGTCGAGAGCCTTTTGAAGTTTCAAGCCGCCGCGACTTACGAAAGGCATTTCTTCGCCGAGAATCCTAATTTCTGCGTCAACATTAATCAAAGTTCCCGCCTTGTCAACTTTTTGCCCGTTGACTAAAATTTTCCCCGCCATAATCATTGCCTTAGCGCGGGCGCGACTTTCAAAAAAGTTTTTCTCCGTCAGTAAAACGTCAAGCCGTTCCTTCATTCCTAACTCCTAATTGAAAAAGCGACTCGGCAAAATGTCAAGTCGCCACGAAAATTTTATCTGTCTAATAAATTAAAGGTCTTGTGCATCATTTCTCTTGTATTTTTTTCCGTCAACAATCAACTTTGCCTCAAAATATTCAGTGTCGACGACCGACGCAACGGGAATTTCTTGCCAGTTGGGTTCCGAATTCATGTAGTGCATACCCGAAATTTGCGAACCGCCAGCAGTGTAGGAAACGCGCTCCGAAATGTGATAATATCTCTTGTCGCCGTCTTTTTTAAATTGAATCGTCGATACGTCGTAGGAAAGATTTTCGATACCTTCCGGCATAATCGAGTAATCACGATACCAGGCAATCAAAGCGTCGCGCCCGGCTTGGCTGTAGTTCATGCGAAATTGTGCGCTGAAAGTGACATCGTCTCTGTCTGGCGTCATCGAAGTAACCTGCACAGAATCGGTATCGAATAAAATTTCGTTATCGTTCTGGTCGGTGTAAATTTGTTGCCAAGTTGCCGCCAGTGCCGTCGCCGCAGTCATCATGATAACGAGCAACGTCGCCAAAAAAACCCTTTTCATTACAAACACTCCTTATAAAAAAATCTTTTAAACGGCAAGAATATTCTGCAAGCGCATTGAAATATCCTTTTCGCTCGTGATTATTTTTTTCTGCCGATTAGATATTGAACGAGTTCGCGCAGAAAGTCAGCTTCGGAGCCGAAAATTTTAAGGGCGTTGATTGCGTCGTTGACGGTTTCTTGAGCGAGTTTTTTAGCTTCGTCAAGCGAAGTCAAGCTAACATAAGTTGACTTATGCTTTTTGGCGTCGGAGCCGGTCGCTTTACCCAAAATTTTCGCGTCACCCTCAACGTCAAGAATATCGTCGGTTATCTGGAAGGCAAGCCCGAAATTTTCAGCATAGCGCGTTAGGGCGTCCAATTTATCGGCGGGAGCTTGAGCTAACAACGCGCCAGAGCGAATAGCCGCCTTGAATAGTGCGCCCGTTTTGCCGGTGTGCATAAGTTTAAGCGTCGCCAAATCAATTTGAATGCCTTCGGAGAGCAAATCAATCACCTGACCGCCGACCATGCCCGCGACGCCTGACGCCTTGATAATTTCTTCCAGAACGTTGAATAAAATTTCGTGCGGAACGTCCTTTTGCCTTAGCGCGACTTCAAAAGCAAGATTCAAAAGCCCGTCTCCGGCAAGAACAGCCATTGCCTCGCCGAAAACTTTATGATTAGTGAGTTTTCCGCGCCGATAGTCGTCGTTATCCATTGCGGGCAAGTCGTCATGAATCAGCGAATAAGTATGAATCATTTCGAGTGCGCTTGCTACTTGCAGATATTTTTCGCCGTTGTCGCCCGACGCATCAGCCGCCGCCATTAAAAGAATCGGACGCAATCTTTTTCCGCCCGCCATTAAGCTATATTCCATTGCCTGCATTATTTTTTCGTCGAGCGATTTTGTCCGGCGCAATTCCTCAATCAAATTTGTTTCGACAATTTCCACGCGCCTTTTCCATAAATCTTTGAACATATAAAAGCCCTCCGGTTAACTAAAACTCAACTTTTATTTTGTCTGCAATTCATTTCGAAAAAGATTGTTCATAACGAGCAGATAAGCAATCAACGCAGGTTGCGTACTTCCTGCCTTTGAAAATTCCTGCAAGATTATTTCGTAAAGTTCTTGTGGTTCAAATGATTTAAGCGCGTCTTTCATGTTTTCTATTTGCATTATAGCGAAGAAATTCAGCACTTGCAGACGGACGACGGGATTTTGTTTGAAAAAATCCAAGCCTCGCATGAATTCATCAAGGAAATCTAAGCCGGTTATCAATGGACTTGTCCGAAATTTTATCATTTGTTCGGGCGAACGTTTTCTTAACATTATGGAGCTATCGTTTTCTCTATGAATATAAAGCGGCGTCGGCACGCGCAAGAAATTTCTGGCAAGGCAAATAATCTTGAAAGTATGGACGACATCTTCAGCGATTGTCATTGGCGGAAATTTTATTTCGTTGTCGATAAGGAAATCTCGCCGTAAAAATTTCGCCCAAGGTGACCAACAAAATATCGAGCCTAAAAATTTTTCAACGCGCTCAGAAAGATTTTTTGTCTCAAATGTCGGCTCTTCGACGAAAGATTTTTTATGACACCAAGCCGATAAATTTACCTCAGCGGGAATAGGTTCTTCGCCGCAAGAGAAAAATTTTTCCATATAAACGACCTGTGCTTGATATTCTTCTGCATGGTTGAAAAGCGTATCTAACGCAATGTCAATCAACAAGTCGTCGGCGTCCACAAAATAGACGTATTTACCGCTTGCGACTTCCAAGCCGACGTTGCGCGGGACGGCTCCGGAGCCGGTGTTTTCTTCCAGCGAAATAATTTTCAAACGTCCGCCGAAACGTTCAAGATAACTTTCAGCAATGACTAAAGAATTATCGGTTGAGCAGTCGTCCACCACGATAACTTCAAAGTCCGTAAGCGTCTGAATCAGAAGACTTTCCAAGCACACGGGAAGATATTTTTCAGCGTTATACACGGGGATAATCACAGATACTTTTGGAAAATTTTCGTTCATGATAAAGCCTCCAAAAAAAATAAAGGATATTTCGACGGAAAATTTCTTCGCAACGTCGAAATATCCTTTTAGGAAAAATTATTTGTTCGAGCCAATAATTAATTTTCTAACAATGTCCACAGGAATAATCGTGAACGCCATAGCTAAGACGAACGCCCATTCAGTCAGCGTCAAGCCGTAGCAACGCAAGATTGCTCCGCCAAGATAAGTCATAGCGATTTGCACGACGACGATTAAAGCCATAACTTTCAAAAAGCCAGCGTTGCCGCCGATATTGTCGAAAAGATTTATCCTGTCGGTGCGGGCATTAAAGGCATTGAACACAGCCAGGAAAATGAAGAAGGCAAAGTAACCCGTCAAAACGTAGACGCTATCGCCGCCAAAAGTAATATTGACGCCTTCGGGGTTAATGTCGCGGAAGTGTTCGCGTGAAAAGTCGGTGAGCAGGAAGACTAAGCCCATTGCAAAGCACCAAAGCGACCCCGTGCCAATCGCGCTGAACATGTATTTATTGATAATCGGTTCGTCGCGCCGTTTCGGAGCTTCTTCCATAAATCTATCAAGAGCAGGTTCGCCGCCGAATGCCAATGCCGCTAAAGTATCCATAACCAGATTAACCCAAAGTATTTGCGTTATCGACAACGGATTTTCCAAACCTAAGAGCGGACAGACGAACGAAATTAAAACCGCGCTAACGTTTATCGTAAGCTGGAAGATAATAAATTTGCGTATGCTGTTAAAGATTGTGCGCCCGTAAAGAATTGCCTTGCCAATCGATTTAAAGTTGTCGTCTAGGATAACAATTTCGCTAGCTTCTTTGGCGACTTCGGTACCGCCGCCCATTGCAAAGCCGACATCAGCTTTTTTCAGCGCGGGTGAATCGTTGACGCCGTCGCCAGTCATACCGACAACCAAATTTAATTCCTGCGCCAAACGAACTAAGCGGCTTTTATCGGTCGGAAGGGCGCGGGCAATAACTCTAATCTTCGGCAGTTTTTGTTTAACTTCGTCGTCGCTCATTTCGTTAAGCTCGGCACTTGTTATAACAATCGCGTCATCAATTTCAATCAAGCCCGCTTCCTTAGCAATCGCCTGCGCGGTTTCTTTTCTATCGCCGGTAATCATAACGACTTGCACGCCCGCCGAATGCACTTGTTCAATAGCTTTGATTGCGTCGGGGCGCACGTCGTCGCGAATGCCCGTCACGCCAACGAAAGTTAATCCCGTGTCAGGAATATTGCCGTCAGTAACTTCACCGTCGTAAGTGACAAGCGCAAGCGTTCTTATAGCGCGGTTAGCAAGTTCGTCAATCTTCGCGTTAATTTCGGTGGTCGACGTAAGCTTTTGCTGTTGCCCGTTGCTGTCGTAGTAGTAGGAGCATTTATCAAGCAAACGTTCGGGCGCACCCTTAATCAACCACAAATTGAAATCGCCGCTGACTTTCGCCATAGAATATTTTTTCGCACTGTCGAAAGGAACAGCATCATCAATTTTCACGTTGGGCGGATTATCCTTGCCGATTAAAAAGCCCAATAAGGCGCGGTCAGTCATGTTGCCGCCAACGATTTTATCGCCGGTGATAACTGCGCCGTTATTGAACCGGATAGACAAAGAAATCAACGCCTGCAATTTACTGCTAAGCTTGTCGAAAGTTTCAGTAAAAGTTGCGGTTCCGTCAAGGAAAGTGACAACCTCAAGCAAGCCTTTAGTAATCGTGCCGGTTTTATCGCTGAAAAGCAGGTTCAAACTGCCCGCCGTCTCAATGCCGGAAATTTTTCGGACAAGGACGTTATCTTTTAACATCTTGCCCATATTCTGCGCGGAGACAATCGCAATCATAAGCGGCAAACCTTCAGGAACTGCCATAACGATAATTATAACGGCAAGCATAACCGCTTCAACTAAACTGTTAAGAATGTTCATCCAGTCGGAGCAAAACGCCGCCATCAATGCACCGTCGAAATTGTTTTGAATGGCAATGCGCTCGAACATGAACGCAATAGCAATCGAAATACCGCCGATATAACCGAATTTTGAAATTTGCCCGGCAAGGTCAGTAAGTTTAATTTTAAGCGGGGTATCGCGGTCTTCGTCAATCTGAAGTTCGCCGGCAATTTTTCCATAAACGGTATTGTCGCCGAGCGTAACAGTGCGCATGGTTGCAGAACCACCCGCCACGACTGCTGCGCGGAAAACTTTATGCGGGTTAAGGAAGTCAGTACTCTGCGCGGCTTCGGCGTCGGTTGCTTCGTCGGGCGCGGGAGTTTTAGCCTCTTCCTTAGCTTCACCGTTTAAAATGGATTGGTCAACGTTGATTGAGCCGTCGATAATCACGCCGTCAGCCGGAATCTTATCGCCTGTCTGCAAAAGGACGCAATCGCCCATTGTTATTTCGTTGATAGGAATTTCAGTAACTACGCCGTTACGATAGACTTTGCACTTTATAAGCGACGCTTCACCCTGCAATTTTTGAAACGCGCTTTCGTTCTTGTATTCGGAGAAAGTAGAAACCAGCGTTGCCAGCAAAACCGCCATTGCTATGCCAACCGATTCATACCACTCCGCTTTTCCCATGAACGCAAAGAAAACGTTCAAGATAAGCGCGAATATTAAAATTTTGATTATCGGGTCATCGAAATTCCCCTTGAGCTTGTCCCAGAAACCTTCGCGAGCCTGTTCGGTTATGCTGTTGTCTCCGAACTTTGCTTTAGCTTCTTGGACTTGTGCATCTGTTAAACCTGTGATTTTCAATTTTCAACCTCCAAACTACTTTTTCAATACGTCGCGGATATAATTCTCAACGACGAGCAAAATAAAATCCTGCGAGATTTTCGCTGTTTCAGGAACGTATTTATTATCGTTAGTGACGTTGTCGGAAAGGACGCGAATACCTATGAACGGCACGCCCGCATTTTGACAAATTTGCGCGGCGGAATTAGTTTCCATTTCTTCGCAAGAGGAGCCGTATTTTTCGTGCAGGAAATTTATATAATCAACGCATTCAAGCCAAGCATTTCCAGAGCCAATGACGCCCGTCACGACTTTGAAATTTTTATTCGCGTCGGCAGTTTCTTTAGCAATTTTTAAAAGCGTCGGGTCGGCGAAATATTTCATATAAGCTTGAAATTTCCCACTTGCCTTGTCGTAAGCATAAGTGCCGATATTTTCTTGCTTAGTCAAATCGATTCCCGCGCCCGCCGCCGAGTAATCACTTCTAAAAGTGGTATAATCGTAACTGCTAGCACCAATGATAATGTCGCCGATTTTCAACGCGGAGTCGTGACCGCCCGCCGTGCCCTGATTTATGACGGCAACCGGATTAAATTTCTTTATCGCCAAAGCCGTCGACGCCGCCGCGTTCGCCATACCAATTTCAGTGCGCACAATCACGACGGGATAATTTTTGTACGTGCCCGCCACGAACAGATAATTCAAATCGCGATAGGCAACGGGCTTTTCAAGGGCGCGAATCAAAATTTCAGTCTCAGTATTCATTGCGCCTTCAATCGCAATCGGGCGAACTTTGCTTTTGTAATCGCCTTTAGCTTGGGGCAAGGTGGCATAAAATTTTTCTATTTGTATGTTAAACTTTTCCGCCGAAATGTCCGAAATTTCAATTCCAGTATTTTCAGCCTGCGCGGGAATTGCTGTAAAGAACAAAGCCGCCGCGCAGATTGCCACCAAAAATTTCTTCATTTATTTAAACCTCTTAGCCAGTTCGGTTAAATTTGCGTCCTTCGTGCCAGAGCCGATAGCATTAAATTTCCATTCGTCGCCGCGCTTATAAACTTCGCCAGCAATCATTGAAAGCATATCGGTATAATCTTCGGTGAGATTGAAGCGGCAAAGTTCCTCGCGGGTGTCTGAATCAACTACTCTGATATAAGCGTTCTTAATCATGCCGAAATGTTGCTTGCGGGCGACGGCTTGATAAATGTTTACGACGAAAATAAGTTTGTCGTAATGCGCGGGCATTTTATCAAGGTCGATAAAAATTTGCTCGTCATCGCCTTCGCCCTCGCCGGTTAAGTTGTCGCCCATATGCTTAATGCAATCGCTTTCGTGATGAAGTTTGCCGAAATAAATCAAGTCTTCCTTGTCGACAAATTTTCCGCCCCTGCACATGAAAACAGAGGCGTCGCAGTCAATGCTATCCGAATTGCCGAAAAGCCGACTGAAGAAGCCGCCGCTTTTTTTATCCGTCGCGTCCCAACCAAGCCCGACCATAAGGCGCGTAAGTTTTCTGCCGTCGGATTTTTTGAGCGAAACTTTCTGCCCCTTTTGAAGATTGACAGACATTTCTAAATTCTCCTTTCAAGCGAAAAGGACTAGAGGCTAGTTCCTACTAGTCCCTAGTCCCCAATCCCTAGTCCCTAACGATTACACATTGACACCATAGTTTTTGCCGAGCGAAGCTAATCCGCCGCCGAAACCGGAGCCGATAGCATTAAATTTCCATTCGCCCTTGTTGCGATAGAGTTCGCCGATAACAACCGCCGTCTCAATCGAAAAATCTTCGCCCAAGTCATAGCGGATAAGTTCCTTATTATTCGTGGCGTCCATAACGCGAATGAAAGCGTTCTCGACTTGCCCGAAGTTTTGCTTGCGTTCTTCTGCCTCGTAAATCGTGACGGTAAAGTCAATTTTCTCAACTTCGGCAGGAACTTTGGAAAGGTCGATTTTAATTTGTTCGTCGTCGCCTTCGCCCTCGCCAGTCAAGTTATCGCCGAGATGTTCAACTGCGCCGCTCTTATGTTTGAGATTGCCGTAGAAAACAAAATCATCATCACTAGCAACTTTGCCATTCGCGCCGAGCAGGAAAACGGAAGAATCAAGGTCGAAGTCCTTGCCACCGTCATATTTGTTAGTATCCCAGCCCAGACCGATTAAAATATTTTTCAAGCCGGGATTTGTTTTCGTGAGGTCAACCTTTTGACCCTTTTTCAAACTGATTGCCATAAAAGAAAAACCTCCTAGAAATTTTTAAAGCGTAAATAATTTAACACAGTATGAAAATAATTTCAAGGCTTTAAGCGTGTTTATTCTTTTTTTCTATGCGCCGCCGCTTTAAGTAGCTCCAATACCACTTAAGAGCCTCAAGCCATTCGCCCTTTTGCCGACACGCCCGCCCCATTAATCTATGTTCTTGATAATTTCGCGGCTGATAAACAAAATCGCGCCACGGCGAAATTTCTTGGTAGGAATCGTAAAGTTTTTTCAGCGGACTTTCGCACCACTGGAACCACGGCTTAAGCTGTCCTGTGAAATGCTGAATAACGACATCATCGCGCATAGGTTGTTCCACGCCGTTGATGCGGAAAAAGTGATTAAATTTATCGGGCAAATATTTTACCGGATAATCATTAAGGTCGGCAACAAGATTGATTGCGTCTTGGTCGGGGAAAGGGTATTCACGAAGCGACATAATATTTAGCATTTGCGCCGAAACTTTTTCATCGCGCCAACGTTCCAAATTTAAATACATAAGCCCGCTATTGAAGTAGAGATATTCATTGCTGAAACCAAAATTATTTTTGTGAATCGGCGTGTTGACAATGCCAGGGTCGGCGACGGCGGCAACGAAAAATTTTTCCACAGGCAAATTAATCAGCTCGTCGAGCGGCTTAAGGCAAATCATATCGGAATCCATGTAAAGCAATTTCTTTAAACTTTGCGAGAGAAAATCGGCGGCGACAATTCGATAAAAAATCGCTTTGGTGTAATCGCCTTCGAGATAAAGTTCGTTATAAAGGTCGGGCGGCAAGAAATATAAAATTATCTGCGTCGCGGGGAATTGGGCGCAGAGTTTGGCAATTTTCTTTTCATCGGGCGAATCAATCGCGTCTAGGAAAACATGGAAGGTAAATTTTTGCGCGGGATTATTTTTAAGAATGGAAGTCATACAGACGCCCATAATCGGTACAAAGGGCGCGTCGACGCCGAAAGTTATATTGACTGCGCTAGGGTCGTTGACTTCGCGCCCAAAAATTTTTTGTCGTTCAATCTTCATTGCGAAACCTCAAAATTTTTTCTGCGTCGCTCCAAACTTCGTCGACGGAAATACTTTTTATACAACGATTATCTTGGCAAAGGGGCTTGCCTTCGATATTGTAGCACGGCGAACAGGGCAAGCGGTGCGTTATGACGGTGCAATTTTTTTTCGGTGCCCATTGCTCAGGAATAGTCGGACCATAAAGCGCGATTGACGGCGTGCCAGTCGTCGAGCAAATATGGAGCATAGCAGTACAGCCGCTAATTTGCAAATCGGCGCGGGAAATTAATTCTGCCGCTTCGCGCAAGTTCAATTTTCCTGCCAAATTTACGGCATCAGGGAATTCTTTAGCAATGCGTTCAGCCTCCGATTTTCCGCCGAGAATCGCCGTTGCATGTCCCAAACTTTTTAGGCGGGAAATTATTTCGCGATACTTCGCCGGTTCCCAATCCTTAATCGCTGCCAACGAGAACGGCACGAACAAAATTAATTTCTGCGCGGGAGTTTTTATTTCGGCTAAAATTTCTGCCACGTGAATTTTTTCCTGTTCGGTCGCAACGGGGCGCGTTAATGTAGAATCGTCCGTGTGAATTCCCAACTGCTTGACTGCCGCCAAATATTTTAGCGGCTCGTACATTTCTAGCGGTTCGTCGTAAAGTTTGACGTTGATAAAATCTTTGCCGTAGCCGATTCTTTTGGGAATGAGCGCGAGGAAAGAATACAGCGCGTTTCTGTAGTGATAGTCGAAAATAACCGACGCATCAGCCCGCCAAATATTTTTTATAATCGGGAGGACTGCGTCGCCCTTTTCGTAGCGTAAAAGCGTATCTATATGCGGATTGCCGCGCAGGAGTTCGTAGCCCGTGTGCCCCGTCACGACGACTTGTCGGCAGTTTGGGAAACATTCTTTTAGGGCGCGATAAACCGGCGTAACCATAAGCGTATCGCCTATGCTGGCTTGGTGCATAAAGCAAATCTTTCTAATTGTCAATCTCAAAGTCACTCCGTAATTTTATAGCTTCGGAAATGTGGCGCGAAGAAATTAATTCCGTGCCGCCGTCCAAATCTGCAATGGTGCGCCCAACTTTAATAATTCTGTCGTAGGAACGGGCGGATAATTTTTTCGTCTCGAAAACTTCCTTAAGGAGTTTTTCGGCGGCAGGTTCCAAAATGCAAAGTTTTTGAATCAGCGCGTGCGTCATTTGGGCGTTGCAGAAGAGATGATATTTTTCAAGGCGTGCCGTCTGAATTTGCCGCGCCGCTGAAACTCTTTCGCGAATTGAACTGGACAATTCATTTCTGCGCTTTGAGCTAAGGTCTTCGTACTTGACGCGAGGCACGCGAATTTGAATATCAATCCTATCAAGCAAAGGTCCCGACAGGCGGCGCATATATCGCTTAATGTCAATGGTTGAACAGCGGCAATAGTGGTCGTTGTCGCCGCTCCAACCGCACGGGCAAGGATTCATTGCGCAAATTAAAATCATGCTTGACGGAAAAGTTAGTGTCCCATTGACGCGGCTAATAGTGATTTGCCGTTCTTCCAAAGGTTCGCGCAGAGCTTCAAGCGTCGATTTTTTAAATTCGGGCAACTCGTCAAGGAATAAAACGCCGTTATGCGCGAGCGTGACTTGACCGGGCGTGGGATTGGTGCCGCCGCCGATTATCGCCGCCGTTGAGGCGTCGTGATTCGGATTTTGAAACGGACGTTTCGTCATAAGCCCGCTACCTTGCGGCAACTTCCCTGCTATGCTGTAAATTTTCGTAACTTCTAAAGCTTCTTCGCGTGTCATTTCGGGCAAAATGGAACTCATTCTTTTAGCTAGCATAGTTTTGCCGGAACCCGGCACACCGACCATTAAAACATTATGTCCGCCCGCCGCCGCTATCTCCAAAGCGCGTTTCGCCATGAATTGTCCTTGCACGTCCGCGAAGTCGTCAACCAATTCCACAAAACCTTCCGGTGCATCGACCGGTTGCGGCGTTGCGGGTTTAAGTTCTATTTCGCCCTCTAGGAAGTCCACTAGCTCCATTAAATTTTTCGGCGCGTAAACTTCTATTCCGTCAACCAATAACGCTTCGTTGACATTTTCATTTGCGACGATTATTTTTTTGAAACCTGACGCCCGTGCAGTTATCGCAATCGGCAGGACGCCCGCCACGCTCCGCAAAATTCCTTCCAATGACAATTCCGCCACGAATAAAAATTCTTCACAAGTTGACGGGCGCAATCTTCCCTGCGCGGCTAAAAGTCCAATCGCTATCGGAAGGTCAAGCCCTGCGCTTTCTTTTTTGACGCTGGCGGGAGCAAGGTTGATTGTAATTTTTTCAGCACGCATTCTCAACGACGAATTTTTTATAGCGGTGCGGACACGCTCTTTTGATTCTCGGACGGCGGTTGAAGGTAAGCCGACAATATCAAAGGCGGGCATACCGTTCGCGCTGTCGACTTCAACGGCGATTATCAGCCCGTCAACACCCTGCGTCGCCGCTCCAAATGTTCTCGCGTACAAAATTTAGACCTCCTGAATGACTTCAAAAGCGTTTTCAATGTGATTAATTTCCTCGACGTGTTCGCCGCTCAAATAAACTTCCACAACGTCAAAGCGACAGGCGCAGTCGCTAAAATTTTCGTCCTGCAAGAATACGCCTGCCGCCTTGATAATTTTTTTCTGCTTGCGAAAGTTGACCGCCTCGACCGGCAAGCCGTGACGAATACTCGACCGCGCTTTGACTTCAACGAAAATTATCACGCCGTCTTTCTGCGCAATTATGTCAATTTCCGCCGACCGAATACGAAAATTCCTAGCGACGATTTTATAACCGTTATCCTCAAGAAATTTCGCGGCGCAGTCTTCGCCGAACTTGCCTAAACTTTTTTGCTTGCTCACAACTCAACGACTACTTCCGACATTGCGCGGCGGTCTTCGTGACGCGGTGAAGGTTTCGCCCCTTCTGCAGGATAGCCAACAGGGAAAATTGCAATCAGTTCGTAGCCTTGCATTTCGGGGAAAAGTTCTTGCATTTTCGGCGCGTCGAACCAGCCAACCCAAGTCGTTCCTAAGCCTTCGTCCTGGACTGCTAACATTAAATGTGTTGCAACAATCGCCGCATCAATCTCCGCAAAGTTTTTGTTATCGAACGGGCGGTCAAATGCGCCGTCCTTTTTCGCGCCGATGACAAATGCCAATGCCGAGCCGAAAGTATAGGGCGTAGCTTGTTTAAGTTTGTCGAAGGCTTCGGGCGATTGAACTTGCCAGATTGTATAACGCTGAAGATTTTTCGCCGTCGGAGCCGCTATCGCCGCTTGCAATATCCGTTCGATTTTTTCCGGCTCAATCGCTTTGTCCGTCAATTTCCGGCACGAATAACGCGCCTTTGCCAATTCGTAGAAAATCATTATTTATTCCTCCAAAAATTTATTTTACATAATCGCCGCGAATATCTTCAGTCGGCGGGGCAATCGGATAATCGCCGCTAAAACACGCCGTGCAAATCTCTCGCCCGCCCGTCATCTCGTGCAAGCAACCTATCGGCAAATAGCCAAGAGAATCTGCGCCGATAATCTTGCAAATTTCCTCGACCGAACGATTATGCGCAATCAACTGCGCGCGGTTAGGAATATCAATCCCGAAATAGCACGGGTGACAAAATGGCGGGCTAGATACGCGCACATGAACTTCAGCCGCGCCGCCTTCCCTGAGCATTGAAACAATTTGCCCGCTCGTCGTCCCGCGAACGATAGAATCATCAATCATAACAATGCGCTTGCCCTTAACAACGTCGCGCAAAACATTTAGCTTAATTTTGACGCTTTGCATACGGCTTGACTGTTGCGGCTTAATAAAAGTTCTACCGACGTAAGTATTTTTCGTAAAGGCAATGCCGTAGGGAATTCCCGATTCCATAGAGTAGCCGACCGCCGCCATATTGCCCGATTCCGGAACGCCAACGACTAAATCAGCTTCAATCGGGTGAACTCTCGCCAGAAGTTTTCCGGCGATAATTCGTGAGCGCGTGACGTTCATTCCGTCAAACGTCGTATCGGGGCGGCAAAAATAAATATACTCGAAGACGCACCGCGCAATTTTTTCTTTGGGCAGAGCAAGTTCCATATTGGATTCAATTCTGCCGTTCTGAAAAATTGTCACGACTTCGCCTGGCGCCACGTCGCGAATAAATTCGGCGTCGAGAGTTTCAAGCGCGCAAGTCTCCGAAGTTATGATATAAGCGTTGCCGAGCTTGCCTAAAACTAACGGACGAAAACCCCACGGGTCACGCGCACCGATTAATTTTCGCGGACTGGCAACGACTAACGAATACGAACCTTGAACTTTCTTTAGAGCGCGGACGGTCGCTTCTTGCACCGAACGAGATTTAACGCGCTCGCGGGCAATGTGATAGGCGATAGTTTCAGAATCAGTCGTAGTTTGGAAAATCGCGCCGCCCGCCGCAAGTTCCCTGCGAAGTCTGGGAGCGTTGACTAAATTTCCGTTGTGGGCAAGCATAAGCGTCCCTTTGATATAAGCTAGGACAAGTGGCTGAGAATTTTCGCGAGTGGACGCGCCCGCCGTCGAATAGCGCACATGACCGACGCCTAAATTGCCGTCAAGCGTGGCGATATTTTCTGCGTTAAAAACTTTGTTGACTCGTCCTAAATCCTTATGACAATAAACTTTGTCGCGCCTAGTCGCCGTATCCGTAACTGCAATGCCTGCGCTCTCTTGCCCGCGATGTTGCAAAGCATAAAGCCCGTAGTAAATCGTCGTTGCTACGTCGTCGCCGTCGAGGTCGTAAATACCGAAAACCCCGCACGATTCGCCCGTTGAAGTCATTCCGAAATCCAATGCCGCCACCCCTTTTCAATGCGTAATGCGTAATGCGCAATGCGTAATTAAAAATTTACGCTACGCTAACTGTGATTGCTGAAAATTTGCATGTTAATTATATTAAAGCGGCTTGCCTTTGTCAAAATTCGCATTCACTAAATATTTATGGTAAAATTAATTAATTGATAATCTTGAATTGGAGGAGATTTTGTTGAAAATAGCGGTTATCGGAGCGACTTTGATTGACTTGGTATCTTACGTCGATACAATGCCCGAATACGGTTCGACAACAACGGCGAAAAGCTTTCATATCGCTTGCGGAGGCAAGGGCGCGAATCAAGCCGTAGCGGCAAGCAGACTAGGTGCCGATGTTTTAATGGTTTCGGCGGTTGGCAATGATATTTTCGGCAAAATGGCACGGGAAAATTTTATCTGCAACAATATCGATACTCGACACGTTATCGCGACGAAAGATATGACAAGCGGCGTAGCTGTGATTCTCGTCGAAACGTGCGGACAATATCGCAGTGTTTTTTATCGCGGTACAAGCGACGCGCTGACGCCAGAGATTTTTTTCAGTGCAGCAGACGACCTTAAAAAATGCGGCATGTTCGTTATACAGCTGGAAATTCCATTGGAGACAGTTTATGCCGCGATTGATTTTGCCGTTGAAAATAAAATTCCCGTACTCTTAAACCCGTCGCCCATAAATAAAAAATTTTCAGCTGATATGGCTTGCAAGTGCGAGTTTGCTATTGTCAACGAAATTGAACTAAACGTTTTGACGAACATGCCCGCTGATACGGAAGAAAATATTCTTACGGCGGGCGAATATCTTTTATCACGCGGCTTAAAAAATCTTATCGTTACACGCGGCGCGGACGGCTCCATTTGGTTGGCAAACGGTAAAGCGGAATTTATCCCGACGTTAAAAGTTGACGCGATTGACAGCACGGGCGCGGGTGACGCTTATATTGGCTGTTTCGTCGAAACTTACGCAAGGACGGGAAAAATTTTGGAATCAATTCAGCGTGCTTCTAAATACGCCGCGTTGAGTGTTACACGTAAAGGAACGCAGGATTCATACTTGACAGCAAAAGAGTTTGAAGAATCATTGCACGAACAGTCCCGCAATCCCCGCGCTCATAAGTGATATCATTATCCCAGAAATTATAATGTACTTGACGTTTTTGGAAATCAGCTCGTTTTTTTCTTTGCTGACAATGCCGCTAAAAGTTCCCAGCAAAATTCCAACCGTACCCAAATTTGCAAAGCTCGTTACGAAAACCGTTAGCACGCATTGCATATGGCGGCTAAAAGTCTCGATGAGCGGTTGAGCTTGCAACATGACGACGAATTCATTTGTAATAAGCTTTGTCCCCATGAATTGTGCAAGTTGAAATGCTTCTGCCGTGTCAGGCACCAAAAGCCACGCGAACGGGAACATAACTAACCCCAATGCCGCTTCTAAACTGATTGCGGGATTTATCAGCGCGAGTCCAGCGTTTATTAACTTCGCTAACGATACAAACGCAATAAACATGCACGTAACGATAAAAACTAACTTTCCCGCGCCGAGAATTGAGTTGCCCAGAAAGTTGAAGAAGGGCAATTTTTTTTCGTCGCTTGATGTGTTGAAAATTGCGTCGTCTTCTTCGGGCGATACTTCGACGGGGCATAAAATGTGCGAAATCATGAGCGCGTTGACGACGTTAAGCGGTATTGCCATCAAGATGAATTCCGCCGGCAACATTTGAATATAACTGCCGACAATCGCCGCCGATACGCAACTCATTGACATTATCACGATTGTTAGACAACGTTGCTTTGAAATTTTTTGCAGTTGCGTAGCCGAGACTGCTTGAACGTCCGGATTGCCAAGCACGACCATTTCTACTGCGAAGAACGATTCAAATTTCGGCGCACCCGTTACGAAACTCAAGGCGCGTCCTACCCACTTTATAACGAATGGCATTATTCCGACGTAGTTTAAGATGTCGAACATTGGCACAATCATTAACAGCGGCAATAACACGGCTGTTACAAAATTCATTTGCGGAACGTTTACCCAATTTGGCAGGGCGAAGGCTACGCCTTCATAGGCGATACTCACGACGGCGGTAAATACGTCCGCCACCGCGATAATTATTTCCCGACCAATCGTGAACGAAGTTAAAAACCAGCCGATAAAAATATTTAGTGCAAGAAGCTTGGCGATGGTTATTTTATTGATTGCCCGCCTGTTTTGCGACAACAGCACGGCAAGTGCCAAAAATAAAACAATCGCAACTATATTTATGATGACAACCATTTAAAATCACTTCCCGTAACGCGCCATAACTTTTGCAAGTGACGTGACGCCCGCGACCGCTCCGACTTCTTCGACTGAACAGCTTGCCGCCGCGCAGGCAAATTTCCCGCAATCCTTAAGCCGCCAACCTTCCGACAACGCCCATAAAAAGCCCGCCGCAAAACAATCGCCCGCGCCAGTCGTGTCAATAACTTTTTCAACTCGGCAAGCAGGAATTTCGTAGCGTTCATTTTCCGTAGCGATTATGCAACCGTCGCCGCCGCGCTTGATAACTGCGCATTTCAAGCCGTAACTTAACAACGCCGCAATATTTTTATAAACGTCACTTTCGCCCGTCAAGGTCGCAAGTTCTGCCTCGTTCGGGAAGAAATAATCCATTTGTGCAAGTAAATTTTTCAAGTCGCTTAAAGTTTCGCCGTTCTTCGCCCGCGTCGCGTCGACCGCTAAAATTTTCCCTGCAGATTTTATCCTACTGAAAATTTCCTCCATAGCCGCAATGTTCAAAGGCGGCGAAACAAACATGCTCGCGAAAGAAACTATCTGCGCCATTTCGTCAACGTGCGGAAGAATATCCTCCGTCGCCAATTTCCGCAGACTGCTTTGCTTATTCGTCAGAAAGCGTCGTTCGCCGCGCTCGTCAATTAAAGCAATACTAATGCCCGTTTCCAAGCCCGATTCAATTTTCACGCCCGCGACCGATAAGCCGTTTTCCGTCGCGTAATTTAAAATCCGTCGCCCTGCGTCGTCATCGCCGACTTTGCTAATCCATTGAACATTTTTTCCAAGCCGCGAAAGAACAATCGCTTCGTTGAGCGCGTCGCCGCCGAAGGACATTTTTATAAAATCCATAGGCGTTGAACTGCTTGCAAAAATTTTTTCGTCGACCGCGCCAACCAAAATGTCCACGACGCCCGCCCCGATTACTGTAATTTCTTTGTCCATAAATTTCACCCCGCGAAAAGTTTAGCAAGTTAATTTTGCTCCGTCAATAAAAGACGTTGTGACATTTATAACAGTGTGGTAAAATGCGCCGTGATATAATCGGAAAAATTTTTATAGGAGGTGAGCGGCGTTGAAAGGTGAAGATTTACAAGGCGTGCCGCTCTTCAAAGATTTACTGCCGGACGAGATTGAGAAGTTCGTTAAATTCACGGGCACGACGATTAAACGCTATCCACGCGGCGAAAGAGTTTTGGAAGCATTTGCGTCCAACGCTAATATCGGAATTATCGTCAAGGGTGAAGCGCAAATTTTAGCACTAGACAGGCTCGGTAATGAATCAGTCGGGCATTCACTTGAAAGCGGCGCAATGTTCGGAGCAACTTCGGCAATTCTCGGCGAAGATTTAATTGCGACAAGCGTTCAACTTACTATGCCTTCAACAATCATGTGGTTGCCATATCGTGCGCTACTGATTGCAGGACCCAAGCTCGGACGAGTGCACGGAATTGTTATGAAAAATCTTCTGGAAACGTTTAGCCGAAAAAATGTTTTGATGATGCAAAAGGTTGAACTCCTAAGCCAAAAAACTTTGCGCGAACGAGTAATTTTATATCTGCTTCAACGCGAACGCCGTCAAGAATCAGAAAAAGTGCGCGTGCCTGGTCGCGTGCAACTTGCAAAAGAATTGGAATGCAACCGTTCAGCTTTGACGCGAGAAATTTCGCAAATGCAAGCGGCGGGAATTGTCGAATGCGGCGAACATTGGATGCGGCTAAACAAGGATAAAATTTAGTGATTACCTTCGACGACGTGAGCTTGAGTTTCGGACGGCACGAGCTTTTTAAAAATATTTCGTTGGAACTGCGCGGCGGGAAAATTATCGCCGTGACGGGTGCTAACGGCGCGGGCAAATCGACTTTCCTTAAACTTGCGGGGAAAATCATTAGACCAGATAGCGGCGAAGTTAAATTCCCTGCCGATAAAAAAATTGCAGTGGTTGCGCCCGAAATGAAAATCTACGACAACTTGACTGCGATTGAGAACTTGAAATTTTTCGCCGAACTGCGCGGGAAGAATTTATCTGCGGAAAATATTTTGGAACTGGGCGAGCGCGTCGGGCTTAACCTTGAAACTTTTGGCAATGTTCGCGTAGAAAATTTTTCGACGGGTATGCGGCAACGTCTGAAATTTGCTATTCTCCTTAGCGTCGACGCTGATATTTGGCTACTCGACGAACCGACTGCCAATCTTGACGACGCAGGGCGCGAAAAATTTTTCCAAGCGATTCAAGCCGCTAAGTTCGATAAAATTATTTTGCTGGCGACCAACGACCGCGCAGAGGTTGATATTTGCGATGAAATTATTCAGCTCCCGTTTTAAACAAGTCGTAGCGATTTTGCGAAAAGATTTTCTAATCGGCATGAGGCAACGCGCAACTTTCGCGGCAATGATGATGTTCGCGTTGACGGCTACTGCGAGTTTAAGTTTATCGACGGGCGGAGCTTTCGTTGAACCAAAATTTTTAGCGGCGTTGTTATGGGTAGTGATATTCTTCGCGGCGAGCGCAGGGATTGCGGGAACCTTCGACGACGAAGCAACCGCAGGAACTCTCCCGACGCTGAAACTTTACGCCGACGCTCAAGCAATTCTTTTCGGCAAAATGATTTACGTATTCTTATCGCTTGTCGCGCTGACAATTTTTATCCTGCCGATATTTTTAATCTTGTTCGACGAGCCGACAGAAAATTTTCTACTGCTATTCACGACGATATTTTTAGGGCTAATCGGCTTGGCGGCGGCGGGAACTTTGACGGCGGCTCTGACTACTTCGGCTACAGTCAAGGGCGGACTTTTCCCGATTTTGCTTTTCCCGGTAACGCTTCCGATTTTCCTGCCCGCAATCTCGCTGACTGAAATATCATTCACGAGCGCGGCGTTCGATATGAGTTCGCTTATCATGATAGCGGCGTTCGATTCTATTTTAATAACGGCGTCTTCAATCCTGTACGATTATTTGTGAGGCTTTTCGATGAACAAAATTTTAATCTTACTGACTGCCGCAATTATCGCGGCGATTATTTTTTTAGTGCCGCCGATAAAAGGGCTGGGCGACTTGGCGAAGATAATTTTTTTCCACGTGCCAACGGCTTGGGTATCAGTGATAGCATTTTTTGCGAGTGCATTTTTTGCCGCGAAATTTTTACGAACGTCTAACTTTTCCTTCGATAAATTGAGCGAGAGAGCAGCGCGATTGGGATTTATCTTCGTGCTACTGTCGACGATAAGCGGCGCGATTTTCAGCAAATTGACTTGGGGTGCGTACTGGAATTGGGACCCGCGCCAGACGACAATTTTTATACTAATTCTAATTTACGGCGCGTATCTGACGTTGCGGGCGGCAGTCGCTGACGAAAAAGTTCGCGCTAAAGTCTCGGCAATTTATTCACTGCTCAGCATCTTGACGGTTCCGTTTCTAGTATTCATAATTCCGCGCATGTATTTTTCATTGCACCCGTCACCGGTTTTAAATTCGTCGGGGCGCATAGAAATGGATTCAATCGTTTTAATCGTGTTAATCGCGGCGGTCGTCGACGCAACGTTAATCTTTATTCAGTTAATGCGGAGGGATTTTAAATGAAGACTGTAAAAATTTTCGTGCTTGCCTTGCTGATGATTTTGGTTGCGCAGGGCAGAACTTTCGCCGAAGCTCCGGACATTTCAGCGGGCGAAACTTACTTTGACATTTTCAAGGGCGTCTACGTTCTAAAGGATAATGTTCAAGTTACGCTAAACAATCACGGCTTTAAAGCGAAGATTACCGCCGACGAAGCGCAAGTCAGCGTTATCAATCAAAAGTGTTGGACGCAAGGCAACGTTAAACTTGTGCAGGAAGATATAACTTTTAGTTGCGACCGCGCCTACCTTGAATGGGCGACGCGCACCGCTGAAGTTATTGGCAACGTCAATTTTGAAAGCAAAAAAAGTGTCGCGATAAATTCAGACACTGCGGTTTTTAATTGGAAAGAAAAAATTGTTGACTTCTACGGCAAAGTTACGGTCAAAGCGGATAAGAAATTGAAGTTCGCCGACGATATTAAACTTGACGGCGAAGAATATCAGCACGTCAAATATAACGTCGTCGACAATAAAATTTTGGAGCTTGATAAAACTTTCGACGCGCCCGAAGTTAATATTCCGGAGATTGCGGAGTAACGGCTTGCAAAGATTTTATCGCAACTTCAATCATTGAATCATCTGGCTCGCGGGTCGTTAAATATTGTAGCCAAAGTCCCGGCAACGTTGCCAGCTTTACAAATGAATTTTCCGACCGCGCAGAAAATCTTATTATCTCGTAGGATAAGCCCGCCACCAGTGGCAACAAAATTATTCGCGAAATAATTCTTTCCCATAAATCCGGCCAACCTAAAAATGCAAAGACGAAAATGCTAACTAACATGACGATTAGCAAAAACGCAGTTCCGCATCTGGGGTGCAGGCGCGGAAATTTTTTTACGTTTTCGACGGTTAGCGGCAAATCGGCTTCGTAGCAGAAAATTGTTTTGTGTTCTGCGCCGTGATATTGGAAGACGCGCTGAATATCTTTCATGCGCGAAATTGCGAACAGATACGCCAGAAAAATTATCAGCCGCAAAAATCCTTCCGCTAAGTTTAAAATTATCGGGTCGTCGGTTAGCTCGTGGAAAAATTTCGCCGCAAAGGTCGGTATCGCGATAAAAAGTCCGCAAGCCAAAGCCACTGCTAAAATTATCGTGCCGATTAATTCTCGGTCGGTTAATTGCTCGTCTTCTTCGCCCGCCGCCTGCGCCGAAAATGATAGCGACTTCATGCCCAAAATCAGCGACTCGAATAAACTGACTGCGCCGCGCAGTAATGGTAGCTTTAAAATCGGGAAGCGTTCAGTTATCGACGTGATTGTTTTGACTTGCACATTTATATTTCCGTTGGGTTCGCGGACTGCCGTTGCAACTTTTCCAAAGCCGCGCATCATCACGCCTTCAATAACCGCTTGCCCGCCGACTAAAGGTTTCTCCATAAAATTTTCTCCTTGAATTAAAACAAGCAGGGCAATCGTTCACCCTGCCTGAAATTTTTGGCTCAAGCTTTTTTATAGCGTCTGTTGAATTTCTCAATGCGCCCGCCCGCTTTAACGTCGCGCTGGCGTCCCGTGAAAAACGGATGACATTTCGAGCAGACGTCTACGCGCAATTCTTTTTTCGTAGAGCCGGTTTTAAACGTATTGCCGCAACCGCAAGTAACTGTTGCCTCGAAGTACTGCGGGTGAATTTTTTCCTTCATGCTTTGAACCCCCTTTGAAATGCAGTTGACGCGAAAACCGCGCAGGGTGTATTATACGCCCTGTAATTTTTTATTGCAAGTTTTTTATCGGCACAAAGGAGATTCTTTAAATGGCATTTGACAGTTATCATTGCAGCGTTTGCGGGCGGCGCATAAAAATTCAGAGCCGCACTGATATGCCCGTTCTCGACCCCAATACCGGTTTCGGCATTTGCAAAAGCTGTATAAAAAATATTTATCACTTCATCGAAGACGAAGAAGGCAACAAAACTTACAGAGGCAGGAAAAGTTTTAAAAACAATCTCGGCGACCTGCTCGCTAAAAATAAGCCGCATATTATTAAAAAATATCTCGACGAATTTATCATAATGCAGGAACGCGCGAAAAAAATTCTGTCCGTTGCGGCGTACAATCATTATAAGCGCATGAAGTACGACGTTGATAATCACGGCGTTGCCGACGAAATCGACAAGTCCAACGTCATAATCATCGGTCCGACTGGTTGCGGCAAAACCGCTATGCTTTCTCACCTGTCGAAACTTTTGGATATTCCCTTCGCCGTGACGGACGCCTCAAGCTTGACTGAAGCGGGCTTTGTCGGCGCGGACGTTGAAGTTGCTGTTCGCAATCTCTACTACGCGGCGGGCATGGACGTTGCCAAAACTGAACACGGCATTATTTATCTTGACGAGTTCGATAAAATCGCTCGCAAGTCCGGCGCGAATAATTCCATAACTGCCGACCCTGGACACGAAGGCGTTCAGCAAGGGCTTTTGAAAATGTTGGAAGGTAGCGTCGTCGAATTCACCGAGCGCGGGCAACGTAAGCACCCTGAAGCACCTACGATTAAAGTTGACACGAAAAATATTCTGTTCATTTGCGGCGGCGCGTTCGTCGGCATTGAGAAAATTATTGAAAAGCGCATTAAGAAGGGTGAAGCGGCTATCGGTTTCGGCTCTGAAGTTCCGTCTAAAGAGGACGCTAATAAAAAATTCAATGAGCTGATTCACCAAGTGCGCCCCGAAGATTTAATGAAGTACGGCATTATTCCGGAAATTATCGGACGCTTGCCGGTTATCTGCACGCTTGAAACACTTGACGAAGACGCCTTGCTCAGAATTTTAACCGAGCCGAAAAACGCGCCCGTCAAACAGTATGAAAAACTTTTGGCAATGGATAATGTCAAGCTTGAGTTTGAAGAGGCAGCACTGCGCTCAGTTGCAAAAAAAGCTATCGAACGCAAAACCGGTGCGCGTTCGCTCAAAGGGATTATCGAAGACGTTATGCTTGATGTCATGTTTGAAATTCCCAAATCGGACGAGCCGCGTAAAATCGTCATAACGGAAGCTTGTATAAATGGTGAAGAGCAACCAAAAATTTTGCCGCTAGATGAAGTCAACTTAACTAAGGAATCAGCATGAATATTCCAACTTGTGATTTTGCAATAATCGGCGGGTCGGGCACGCTTAGCAGTAACTTTCCGAAAAATTTTGCGGACGCGCAGATTTTAGCAGACAATTTATTTTTCGAGACGCCTTACGGGAAAAGTCCGGCGTTCAGATTGTGCGAAGTCGGCGGGAAAAATTTTCTGACGTGTAAAATGCACGGCTGGCGGAGCGGCGTTACCCGCGCAGATTCATCGCGGCAAATTTTCTGGACGTTCAGGGAAGCCGGCGTTAAAAAAATTTTATCTGAAGGCGGCGTCGGCACCGTCAATCGTTTGCTTAATCCTCGCGATTTGCTTATTCCCGATGATTACCTTGACTTGTCCAATAGAAAAGATGTTCAGCTTGACGGAAAATTTTTGCTGATAATGCGCGACGCCCTTTGTCCAGACCTGCGCGGAAAACTTTTTGATTCAGCTAAGAAACTTTTCGACGGGCGGATTTTCGAGCGCGGGATTTATGCCGTGACGGACGGGAGGCATTTTGAAAGCCCTGCGGAAATTTCTATGCTTAATGGGCACGCCGATATTGTCGGGCAAAGTCTCGCTCCCGAAGTTTATTTGGCGCGGGAAATCGGCGCATGCTATGCAAATTTGTCGTTCGTCGTCAACTACGGGGAAGGAATTCGCGTTTGGTCGCATAACGTCATGAAGGAAATTTTTTTCGACGACGCGCAACTTATCGGAAATATTTTGCTAGACACGATTAAAAATATTGACGCCGATAAAAATTTTTGTCACTGCTTAGAACTTCGCAAAGAAACTCTGCTGAAAGAAATTTACGACGCCGAATAAAAATTTTCCACAGCCTGCGCGGGTTGTGGAATTTTTTTGCGTGTTGTAGAATAGCGGCGCAAATTTTTAATTGGAGCTAACGAAATGCAACGTATTGATATAACTGACAACCTTAAAAATATAATTCGATTCGGCTTGGCTGGCGTGATTGTGCTGGCGTCGATTATCGGTTATGCCGAGTACAAATATTGGCATAAAGACGAAGTCATTGAGCTAGACAACGCTAAAGTTGCCGGCACTATGGTTTCAGTTCGTGTCTTGGCTAATGGCAAAGTCAAGGAAATTTTATTCGACGACGGCGCAGAGGTTAAAGCCGGTGACGTTATTGCGCGTTTGGAAGTTGCTATCACGGAAGAAGAAATTCAGCAGCTGGAAAATACCGTGCAACTTGCCAAAGATAATTACGCCGAACTTGCCGCCGGACAATGGGTGAAAGTTCCCGTTCAGCGCGAAAGAGTTATCACGCCGCCGCCCGGTTCCTATTCTGGGTCGTCAGGAAATTTGGCAAAATTGGAAGAACGCGCAAATCGTATGGCGGAGCTTTTTGAAATGGGCGCAGTCAGCGCGGTGCAAAGAGACGCCGCCCGCCGCGCCTATGAAAGTGCGCTCGCTGAATCTCAATCGCCGTCCTATTCGGAGCCGACTGTCGAATATTATACAGAATACGTCGACGAGTTCAGAGCGACGCCCGCCGAAGTTCTTGCTGGTGCCGACCAAGCGATAAAGCAAGCTGAATTGTCTCTAAACGCCGCTAAGCAAGAGGCTCGCGAAAATAATGTTATCGCGCCGGTCAGCGGAACGATTTATTATGGCGTCGAAGTCGATGAGGAAATTGTTGCCGGTGACAGCATTTCAAGAATCGGCGACAGTCGCGAACTTTGGCTTGAAGTCGAAGTAACGGAAGAAATTTTTAATAAAATCCCGCTCGGCAAGCTCGCAACTTACACTATAGACGGAAAAGAACTTGTCGGCACCGTCATTGAAAAAATTAAACCCAATGTCACGGAAAAAGTTAAAGAAGCTCCAGAGCCTATCGAATTGCCCGAAATCCCTACGACTGAAAAAGCACCCGCGCAGTTAATCGGCGACGGTCAAGCCGCTGAAACTCAACCTGCTGAAACGCCGCCGACCGAACCTCCACCCGCTGAAACTCCCGCCGAGCCGCCGCAAGCCGTTCAAGCTGAAACGCAAGTTGTAGAAAATCCCGATACCAATTCCAAAATCAAAGCGATTGTCGACAAGTACAGGAAAAATAAAACTCCCGCGCCGCCGACTATCCCTAACGAGTTCGCCGAACAGCAACAGCCTAACGATAAATTCATTATCAAAATTTCTATTCCCGCCGAGCGCGATTTTGAAATCCGCCCGAACACTAAAACCACCGTCAAAATTAAAATTTGAATTCTTGCAGGAAATTTCCAGTTTCGCAACGAATTACGCAGGGCATTTTGTTTTAGGAGGTTTTCTTATGCAACATCTAACCTACTCTAAAAAATATTCAACGTGGGGTGCTTCGGCACCCGTGACAGCTTGCTAAAATTCAATCGCACGCGAAATATTTTTTGGAGGTTTAAAAATGGACTACTCAACTTATCTTAAAAAATATCCTTCGGAAGACGGCTTTTTTGGCAAATACGGCGGCGCATATCTTCCGCCCCAACTCGTTCCCGCTATGGAAGAAATTACGCAGGCTTATCTGACAATCTGCCACTCGTCGCAGTTTATTAATGAACTGCGCCGCATTCGTCGCGAATTTCAAGGCAGACCCACGCCCGTTTATCACTGCGAAAATCTTAGCCGCAAGCTCGGCAACTGCCAAATTTATCTCAAGCGCGAAGATTTAAACCATTCCGGCGCGCATAAACTTAATCACTGCATGGGCGAAGGACTTCTTGCAAAGTTCATGGGCAAAAAACGCATTATCGCCGAAACCGGAGCCGGTCAACACGGCGTCGCGCTCGCTACTGCCGCCGCTTTCTTCGGGCTTGAATGCACAATTTATATGGGCGAAGTCGATATTGCTAAACAGGCTCCTAACGTCGCCCGCATGAAAGTTTTGGGCGCAAATGTTGTTTCAGTCGACAAGGGCGCGAAAACTTTAAAAGAAGCTGTCGACGCCGCCTTTGAAGATTATCTGCAAAACTACAAGGAAACTATTTATTGCATTGGTTCTGTCGTGGGTCCGCACCCCTTCCCGATGATGGTTCGCGATTTTCAATACGTCGTCGGCGAAGAGGCTCGCGAACAGTTCAAAGAAATGACAGGATTATTCCCCGACGTGATAACTGCTTGCGTTGGCGGCGGCTCCAATTCGATTGGATTTTTCCTGCCGTTCATTAATGACCCGGTTGAAATTGTCGGCGTTGAGCCGCTCGGACGCGGAAAAACTTTAGGCGAGCACGCCGCGTCAATGAGTTACGGTTCGGAAGGCGTTATGCACGGCTTTAACTCGATTATGCTTAAGGACGCGAACGGCGAACCCGCGCCGGTTTATTCGATTGCCAGCGGTCTCGATTATCCTAGTGTCGGTCCCGAACATGCTTTCCTGCGCGAAATTGGGCGCGTTAAATACGAAGTCGCCAGCGATTTGGAAGCAGTCAACGCCTTCTTCAAACTTAGTCGCTATGAAGGCATTATCCCTGCGCTTGAAAGTTCACACGCCGTCGCCTATGCGATGAAACTCGCTAAGGAAATGGGCAAAGGCTCAATCCTCGTGAACTTGAGCGGGCGCGGCGATAAGGATTTGGATTACGTCATTGAGCATTACGGTTACGGAGAAAATTTTAAGGATTTCTAAACTATGGAGCAAATATCCCAAGCTTTTTTGACTTTCATTGATTCATGGGGTTATCTTGCCGTTGCTATCCTAATGGCTATGGAAAATGCATGTATCCCCGTGCCAAGCGAATTGATTTTAGGTTTCGCAGGTTATCTTGTCAGCGCGGAGCGAATGACTTTTACCGGCGCAATGATTGCCGGTATGATTGGCGGCATGGCGGGTTCGATTTTCGCTTATGTCGTGGGCGCGACGGGTGGCAGAAAGTTCGTTGACAAGTACGGCAAATATTTTCTGATTAAAAAGTCGCATGTTGACCTTGCGCAAAACTGGTTCGATAAATACGGTATCCGCGCAGTGTTCTTTAGTCGCATGTTGCCGATTATCAGAACGTTTATATCATTGCCAGCTGGCTTCGCTAAGGTAAAATTCCCGCCGTTCCTGTTCTATACTTTTGCCGGCTCGTTGCCGTGGACAGCGTTAATTCTCTATGCTGGCGTCCTGCTCGGTGATAATTGGGAATATCTGCTAGAACTCGGACATAAATTCAGCGTAGCGTTTATCATAGTCAGCATTTTGATAATCGCCTGGCTTTACTTCAGGAAGAAAAAATAAAATTAGCCCTCTGCAATCACACAGGGGGCTTTTTGTATAATGCCAATTAAAAATGAAAAATAAAAACCAACCAAATCGAGCCGTCATGGATGACGACTCGCGCCGCGCTTTTGCGTGATGCAAAATAGCAGCGGTTACTTTTAAAAAGTAACCAAACAGTGTACGCGATTTAGCGTTTCGCCGTTCTAACGTTATCGCCGCGTCCTAACTGTTCCCCCGCTTTTAAAGCGGGTCTTTGCTACTTTCTTTCTTCGCTGAAAGAAAGTAGGTTAAAAACATGTCTTAAGACGTTTTCCAAAAGCCGTCGTCGAATAGAATTTTTCCGGCGTCGACTTGGTGCCGCAAAAGATTTTCCGCCGTAGCAAGTTGCGGGTCTTGTTCTTCGTTAAGTTCGAGTTCGTACATTTGATTAGGCGTCGTCGATAAAGTTACTTCCACGTCGGGAGCAATGCCTTCGCCGTCAATGCTACGACCGTTCGGCGTGTAATATTTCGCGATTGTGAGTTTCAATCCGTCTTCGTGCATCATAGGAATGAGTGTTTGCACGGAGCCTTTGCCATAAGATTTTTCGCCGACGACAAGCGCAACTTTAGTATCCTGCAACGCACCCGATAGCAATTCGGCGGCACTCGCGCTATTTTTGTCGAGCAGAATAATTATCGGGAACTTCACCGCCGCCAAATCAGAAGTATAAACTTCTTTTTCGCCGTTGCGCTGAATCACTGAAGCAATCGTTCCTGCCGGTACAAGTTCCCGCGCAATTTCAATGCAACTTGTTATAACGCCGCCGGGATTTTGCCGCATATCAAGAACGAAACCTTTCATGCCTGCGCTTTCGAGTTCGGAAAGTGTCGACTTAAATTCTTCGCCGGTGTTCTCGCTGAAATTTGAAATTTTAATGTAACCGAGCTTTTCATCAATCATTTTGCCAGCAACCGTTTTGACTTTGATATTTTCCCGCGTCAAAATGTAAGTCGTATCCTCGTAGCCTTCGCGACCGATTAGCAATTCGACTTGCGTACCAATTTCACCGCGAATTTTGATAGCGACTTCGCCTGGAGAAATTTCTTCGACGGGCTGACCGTTCACAGCTAAAATTTTATCGCCCGCCAAAAGTCCTGCTTTGTAGCCTGGACTGTCGGGAATAACGTTCATAATTTGGACGCCGCCATTTTTAAAACTCATGTAAACGCCGATTCCGCCAAATGCGCCGCTAGTTTCTGCGCGGAGTTGGCTATAAAGTTGTGGCGCAAGATAAATTGAATGCGGGTCGCCAAGAGAATTGACCATGCCGCCTATTGCCCCGTCAATTAATTTGCCGCGCTCAACCTCCTGCACGTAATGCCCTTCTATAAACCTCATCGCCGCGAAAAATCTTCCAAGCTCAAAAGCGTTTTTGGTATTTAAATCCAGCAAGAAACATACAAAGCCTAAAGTCAACGCCGAACTGATTAACGAAACTATAAATATTCCTGCCAAAATTTTCTTCTTCAAGGTGCGACCTCCCTTCGCCAAGATTTTAGTTATTATATCATAAGTTTTATTAAAATGTCATTAAGGTTATTTCGTCGCGTAATTCTTGACAGTACAGGAAATTTATTTTAATCTTGCCGCAGATTTCCTTATAAGGTCGTGATAAAATGTTGCGAGCACTCGCAACGATATGGTTAATCTGGGGCTTGAATTGGGTTGTTATGAAAACGGCGAATACATATTTCCCGCCGATTTTGTTCGTGACGTGGCGATTTAGTTCAGGCGCATTGATTTTGTTAGCGGTTGCGTACTGGAAAAAGATACCGTTGCCCGACGCGAAATTTTTGCCGTGGATAATCTTGACGGGAATTTTACAACTGAACCTAAATAACATAGCCGCGCAGGTTGGAATGCAAACGATAAGCGCGGGCATGGCGGCGGTCTTGAATTACACCGCGCCGCTTTGGACGGCAATTTTAGCACATTTCGCGCTCAATGAAAAACTCACACGGATAAAATTTTTCGGGCTGTTTCTAGCAATGCTCGGTTTGTATGTGCTAATGGGCTTGCAGGGCGTCGACGATTTAAGCGCGGCGTTCATAATAATTTTGGGCGCAATGATTATGGCGGTATCAAATATCGTCGTAAAGCTCAAGCTTACAAAATGTGATATGGTTCAGCTGACGACGTGGCAAATGGTTTTCGGCGCGATAAGCCTTGTAATGTATTCATCGATATTCCCGCAAGGCGAAATAAATTGGTGCTTACCGGCGGTGCTGTGCGTGATTTATAATGGCGCATTGGCGTCGGCGTTAGCGTTTTTCCTGTGGAATTATGTTTTGACGCACATTGAAGCAAGCACGGCGTCAATCGCAGCATTAGTCGCGCCGATTGTCGGCGTATTGGGTGGCGTGGTATTTTTAGGCGAGCCGCTGACCGTGCAAATAATTATTGGCATGGTATTAATCTTCGCGGGAATTTTAATCGTTGTGAAGAAACGCAAACGAATTTGACAAAAAATTTTCCGAGTGTCCTGCCAGCTAACCAACGGACAAAAAATTTTCGCTATAATTGTTACCGAAAATTTTAAATGGGAGGTAACTTTTTGTGAGAGAATTTAAATGTCCGCATTGCGGTTCGGAGAATATTCAAAAATGTGAAGTGATTTACATGAGCGGCACGGTTAGTCATACGTCGACGACGACTTTTGGAAAATACGAAGCAACGACGGAAGGACAAGCCGCAACCGATTTAGCGCAAGCTGTAGCTCCACCAGCTAAAATGGAAACGTCTTGGGTAGCCGGGCTGATTTTTGGAGGTTTGGCTTATCTGTTTGGGATTGATAGTTTCCTTGCTGGTCTTGTCTTAGGTGCGATTGCTTTAGTTTTTTTCAAGGGAAGCATTGACGCTGAAAAATATAATAACGAAATTTATCCTAAAGAATATGAACGCTGGCGCAATACATACATTTGCCACCGATGTGGAAACCAATTCTTGTTAAAATAAATTTTAACTACTGAAAATTTTTTCTCGGCTACGGTCGAGTTTTTTTTTGCCCGAAAAGTTTTTCTGGTGTACAATGGCAAACAAAACTTGAAGGGAGCCAAAAATTTTGACACTGATTGAAGAAATAAACAAGCGGCGGACATTCGCGATAATTTCGCACCCCGATGCGGGCAAGACGACGCTTACTGAAAAACTTTTGCTCTATGGCGGTGCGATTCATCTTGCCGGCTCGATAAAGTCGCGCAAAACGCAACGTCATGCGGTTTCGGACTGGATGGAAATTGAAAAGCAACGCGGCATTTCGGTTACGAGTTCTGTTTTGCAATTCGACTACGCCGGCTGCAGGATAAATATTCTAGACACGCCCGGTCACCAAGATTTTTCCGAAGATACTTACCGGACGCTAATGGCGGTCGATAGCGCGGTTATGATTCTCGACGCGGCAAAGGGCGTTGAGGCGCAGACAAAAAAACTTTTCAAAGTTTGTCGTGAACGGCGCATACCGATTTTTACTTTTATAAACAAGCTCGACCGCTACGGCAAAATTCCGCTCGACCTTCTCGACGAGATTGAAAAAGTTTTGGGCATTCCAACTTATCCCATGAACTTCCCGATTGGCACCGACGGAAAATATTTGGGCGTCTTCGACCGGCAGAAAAATCAGATTGAACTTTTCGCGGAAGATACGACGCACGGACAAAAGGAAAGAATTTCGGAAATTTTCGCCTCCGACGACCCCGAAGTTATAAAGCGCGTCGGGCAAGAAAATTTTGACGCGCTCCAAGATGATTTAATGTTGCTTGACGAGGCGGGTGAAATTTTTGACAAAGCTAAAATCGACGCGGGCGAATTGACTCCGACGTTCTTTGGCTCGGCTATGACGAATTTTGGCGTGCAGAATTTTTTAGAAGAATATTTGCGGCTTGCTCCGCCACCTGCGCCGCGTCTTTCAAGTGACGGCGTTATTGAGCCGGAAGACGAAAAATTTTCAGCGTTCGTGTTCAAAATTCAAGCCAACATGAATCCCGCGCATAGAGACCGGCTCGCCTTCATAAGAATTTGTTCCGGAAAATTTGAACGCAATATGACGGTCTGGCACGCGCCGACAGATAAACTCGTTAAGCTATCGCAACCGCAACAATTCCTCGCGCAGGACAGACAGATTATCGACGAAGCTTTTCCGGGCGATATTGTCGGGCTATTCGATTCTGGAATTTTCGGAATTGGCGATACGCTGACTGACGCCGCGCATAAATTTAAGTTTGAAGATTTCCCGACCTTCCCGCCGGAAAAATTTGCTCGCGTTCAAGCTAAGGACACTATGAAGCGCAAACAATTCGCTAAAGGTATCGACCAGCTGACGCAGGAAGGCGCGATTCAACTTTTCAATCAAGTTGGCGCGGGCACTGAATCTTATGTCGTCGGCACGGTCGGCACGTTGCAATTTGAAGTTCTGCAATATCGGCTGAAGTCGGAATACGGCGTTGATATTTTAATGACAATGTTGCCGTTTGAAGTTGCGCGTTGGCTTAGATTTACTGACGGTGTGAAAGTTTTGCCGACAAATCTGCGCGGAATTGATAGGGGAATGTTCGTCCTTGACCGCGCAGAAAATCCGGTTTTGCTCGTCGAAAATGAATGGGCACTGGGCTGGATAAGCGATAACAATCCGAAACTCGAAATGAATGCTACGCCATTTTCTATTTGACAACGGCAACGCATTTCCTATAAAATACGCCAAAAATGATATGGGAGGAAAAGTAATGGACGCCAATTTGAAAATTGTTTTGGACGACTATTTTGAGGGAGCCGCTGGACTTCAACCAAATGTTTTCGTGCACGTGCGCGACAATCGCGAAGTCCCGCCGCTCGTTACTGCTTTCTTCAGCGAGACCGAACAGAGTACGCTTATCATGAACGATAGCCAAGAAATTTACGAGGGCGACATTTTGGTTTATCCCAAGACGCGCCAATTTTGCTACATTGATGACATTCGCCACATCACCGGCAAAGGAATTTATATCGTTCACTACCACACGAAATATCAACACAACGACGAAGATTAAATCATCTCCATAAAATTTAAAACTCCCGCAAGTATTTTCCCTGCGGGAGTCTTTTTTAAATGTCTAAGTTCTTGACGAGCAAAGCATTTTCCTCAATGAATTGCCGACGCGGCGCGACTTGGTCGCCCATTAAAATTGTAAAGAGTTCGTCCGCCTCTACTGCGTCTTGAACTTCAACGCGGAGCATTGTTCGCGTCATAGGGTCCATAGTCGTTTCCCAAAGTTGTTCGGGATTCATTTCGCCTAAGCCCTTATATCGCTGAACAGTTGCGCCGTCGCGCCCGACTTCGTCGAGTTTTTTAGAAAGTTCGTCGTCGCTGTAGGTGTACCAATGCTCTTTTCCCTTGCGAATTTGATAAAGCGGCGGCTGTGCAATGAAAATGTGTCCGCGCTCAACAAGCGGTTTCATATAGCGATAGAAAAAAGTTAGGAGCAAAGTCCGGATATGTGCGCCGTCAACGTCGGCGTCCGTCATGATAATAATTTTTCCGTAGCGTCGCTTGCTAATGTCGAAGTCTTCGCTAATGCCCGTGCCAAATGCCGTTATCATCGTGCGAATTTCGGCGTTGGCGAAAATTTTATCAAGACGCGCCTTTTCGACGTTCAAAATTTTTCCGCGCAGAGGAAGTATCGCTTGGAATCTTCTATCGCGCCCCTGCTTAGCGGAACCGCCCGCGCTATCGCCCTCGACAATATAAATTTCCGCTTTGTCGGGGTCTTTAATGGAACAATCAGCGAGTTTGCCGGGCAGGCTTGAAATTTCCAGCGCATTTTTCCTGCGCGTCAATTCGCGAGCTTTACGAGCCGCCTCACGAGCACGCGCCGCCATTACTGCTTTCTCCAGAATATTTTTCGTTATCGCGGGGTTTTCCTCAAAAAATTCGCTGAGACTCTCAACAACAACAGCACTAACTAACGACCGAATTTCGACGTTGCCGAGTTTAGTTTTAGTTTGCCCCTCAAATTGCGGATTATGAAGCTTGACGCTGATAACCGCCGTCAAACCTTCGCGAACATCTTCGCCGCTTAAGCTATTGTCGTTACTCTTGAAAAGATTATGTCGCTTAGCAAATTCGTTAGCGACTTTCGTCAACGCTGTGCGGAAGCCAATTAAATGCATGCCGCCTTCTTCAGTGTTGATATTGTTGACATAACTAAAAATATTTTCCTGATAGCTGTCAGTATATTGCATAGCGACTTCGACAACCGCGTCATCTTTGCGCCCGTTGAAGTAAATCGGCGCGGGATTAATTTTTTCTTTCTTGCGATTAAGATGCTCGACGAAAGATTTTATTCCGCCGTCGAAATGAAAAATTCTTTCTTCACCACCCGCGCGCTTATCGGTCAAGGTAATAGTTATGCCGCTGTTGAGAAAAGCAAGTTCGCGCAATCTATGCTTGAGCGTGTCGAAATTGAATTCCTTGACTGTGAAAATTTCGTCATCGGGCAGAAAGTGAACGGTCGTTCCGGTATCCTGCGCCGTACCGATAACTTTAAGCGGACTGACGGTTTGACCACGTGAAAAGGTTATGCGATAAATTTTATCGTCGCGCCTAACTTCGACTTCCATAGATTTGCTAAGCGCATTGACGACGCTGACGCCCACGCCGTGAAGTCCGCCGCTGACTTTATAGCCGCCGTCGCCAAATTTCCCGCCAGCATGCAAAACCGTCAAGACAACTTCGACAGCAGGCTTGCCGCTCTCGTGCATGTCGACCGGAATACCGCGCCCGTTATCGCTGACTGTGATTGAATTATCTGCCTCAATCGTTACGTTAATCTCGGTGCAAAAGCCCGCTAATGCCTCGTCAATCGAATTGTCGACGACCTCATAAACCAAGTGATGAAGTCCGCGTTCCGAAGTTGAGCCGATGTACATACCCGGACGAAGTCTGACAGCCTCCAGCCCTTCCAGAATCTGAATTTGGTCCGCGCTGTAATCGCCCATAACAACTTCGACTTTTGCATTTTCCGCGTCGAAAGAATGAGCTTCTATTTCCTCTTCCTCATCTTCGTCATCTTCTTTGGGCATTACGTCGGGCAATTTGTCTTCGTGTTGTTCTTCGTCAATCTCGTCGTCATAATCTTCCGTGTGAATTTTTTTATCGTTCAAAATTTCAACCTCCATTTCGCCGCCAGTTTATCACAGAAAAATTTTGGCGTCAAAAAAACTCCCGCGCCTCGAAAGGTTCAGGAGTTTTATTATAATTTATTCATAGACTGCAGTTAATTTTTCGATTGAAATATCAAGGTCGGCGATATTTTTTTTCACGGTTGCAAGCACAGGCAACTTTGTAATTTTTTCGATAACGTTCTTGTTGTCGACGTGTAGCAAATTTTTTTCATCAAAGCGATTGAATATCAAGCCCTTGACGGGAATTTTTTTAGAAAGCAAATGCTCAACAGTCAATACGGCAGAATTTATTTCGCCGAGTTTAGAATCAACGACAACTACGACGGACAAATTTAGATTTTTAATCACGTCATCAAGCATTAAAATTTTATCGTCAAAGCGCAACGGGCAAATTATGCCGCCGCTCCCTTCGACCGTCAGAAAATCAAAATTTTTCTCCGCCGCCGCAAAATCTCTTTTAATCACGGAAATTTCTATTGGACGATTAAAAATCTTAGCAGCCAAATGTGGCGAAACTGATTCTGTATAGGAATACGAGACAAAATTTTTCATATCGCAATTCAAGCCGGCGATTTTCTTTACATAAAAGGCATCGGCAGGAATATTTTCAATTTCGTCGCCCGATGCCGCCGCTTTATAATATCCGGCAGAAATTCCCGCCTCGCGAAGTTTTTTTATCATCAAAGCGGCTACGAAAGTTTTTCCAACGTCGGTTCCGGTTCCTGTAACGAAAATTTTTTTGCTCATTTTATCACAACCATAAATTCGACTTATTAAAGCGTAGAGCTAAAGCCGCCGCCGCGACGCAAAGTAATCCGTCGGGCACGACCTGTAAAACAAAGCTATAGAAAAACATTGTCCAAAATGCTATTGGCGCGTTGATTATAAAATTGGAGACGATATAAAACCAAGCCATTCCGATTACATAGACTATCAGCATGCCGCCGAAGTTTATTAACAGCAAATTTCTAAATGTTACGTCGGAAATTCTTCGCGAAAATCGCCCGCAAAACCACGCTTGCAAAATAAATCCGATTAAATAGCCGAAAGTTGGCTGAAAGAGATATGCAAGCCCGCCTCCAGACGCAAAAACCGGAACACCGAGCAAGCCCAGTAAAACATACGCTGTTACAGATAAAGTTCCGAGTTTTTCGCCCAAAACCAATCCCGCAAGCAACGTAAACAAAAATTGCAAGGTGTAATAGTCGCCGCCGACAGGAATTCTTACGAAAGTTCCTATTACTATCAATGCTACGAATAATGCTGCAAAAGTCAGTTCTCTAACGCTAAATGTTTTCATCAAAAAACCTCCACAAGAATATAATCAGCGTTGCAAATGATATATTCTCGTAGTTGCTTTGTCAACCTTAAAAAATATTAGGTTTACCGCTCTTGCTTTTAGTTGAAAAAGCTAGCGATTATGCTACAATGAAGCTCTCTATAGCGTCCGCCAATTCTACTTTGCCGAGAAAAAATATTTAAACTACTTGGCTAATTATCACATTTGCAAAGAGAGTGAGAATTACAAATCGCTCGGCACTAAAGACGGTTTTTTTTTTCTGCCAATGGCACTGAAATTCCGAGTTCCACCGCACATTGACAGCAAATTGATTAAAGAAATCAGAATTCACCCGAAGTTCAAAGCTCAATTCTTTGAGTTGGAATTGGTCTACGACAAGGAACCGATTGAAACTGATTTAGACCCCAATAAATTTTTGGGTATCGACTTAGGATTGGATAATCTGGCAACGAGTGTTACAAGCGGCGGGTCGGCGTTTATCGTCGATGGGAAAAATCTCAAAAGTTATAACCGCTTGTTCAACAAGGAAAATGCAAGATTGCAATCAGAGAAGGACAAACACGGGATAAAATTTTTTACTCGACGGCAATATTTGAACCTGCGAAAGCGCAATCGGCGAGTGAATCACGCAATGAGCGTTGCGGCAAGGCGAATCGTCGATTACTGCGTTGAAAATCGGATTGGCAATATCGTCGTCGGTTATAATGCCGACTGGAAAATAGAAATTAATATTGGCAAGCAGAATAATCAAAACTTCGTTCAAATTCCGCACGGCAAGCTCTGTAAAAAACTCAAATATCTTTGCGAACTGTACGAGATTCGATACGTGGAGCAAGAAGAGAGTTACACGTCAAAGGCGAGTTTCTTTGACGATGACTTTTTGCCGACCTACGACGCAAATAATTCGCAACCGTACAAATTTAGCGGCAGAAGAATTACTCGCGGACAATATAAATCGGCGACAGGATTTGTCCTGAATGCCGATGTGAACGGAGCATTGAATATTTTGCGAAAATGTAGCCTGATAAGCCTTGCGGCTTTACAGGATAGAGGCTGTGTAAACCAGCCCCGACGAATTAAAATTTTTTAATTGTCGAAAGCCCCCGCCTTTAGGCGTGGGGATGTTTACGTAGCCCCCTTAGTCAGCGGTATGCAAATCCTTTTCTTTGTCGTCGTGGACGGACAAACTGTCAAGTTCATCATAAACCTTATCGCGGCGGGCGACAAAGTCAGCGTTGGAAATAAGGTTGTTCTCAACAAGCACGTCGATGACAACGCGAATATCGGAGATTAAGCTTAAAAACATTTCGTGACTTATGGTCTTTTTCATGATTCAGCCTCCAAAAAGAAAGTGGGCGAATATTAGAAGGGAATTTTCTTAAAAGGGCATGTCGTTAGGGTCAATGGGTTCGCCGTCGAAGTCGTCACGAGTATTACTGCGCGGTTGCGGCTTATCTTCGCGGCGCGGCGTTGAATCAGAATCTTGTGGTTTAGATTTAGGGAATTCAGCACTAAGAACGACGACATCAACGGCAGTGTGCTTGACGCCGTCTTTTTCGTAGGACGACGATTGAAGCCGCCCGACGATTTCAATGCCATTGCCTTTCTTAAACCATTGGCTAATAAATTCGGCGGTTTTATCCCACGCGAGCAGGTTGAAGAAGTCAACGGTGTCTTTCGTGCGATTGACGGCGATACCGCAACGGCATAAAGTCTTGCCGGATTGCGTGTGGCGGAGTTCGGGGTCGCGGGTGAGGTTGCCGGTTAAATTAACTGTATTCATGAAAACATCTCCTTATTTCCAATTAGGTATTTGAGCGTTGCGAAGAACCGGAATAAGATGTGTGGGAATATCTCTGACTTCGTTGAATTGCCCGACATGAAATGCCCAGCAAACACCATAGGGGAGCTTTGTCTCCATAGGGAAGCGCAACATGTGACAGTTAAAAATTTGCTTAAGGCGTTTGGCAGGAGCGATATAGACTTTATTGGTGACGCTATCTACAAAGGCAAATTCAATGTCTCTTTCCTGTTGCTTGGCAAATTTGGTTGAGCGCGTGAATTCCTGCTTTTTCAAGAAGAAGACCGGCTCACCGTGAAAAGTTTTCATGTCATGGGCTTTAACTTCGCCGAGAAAAGTTCGCGTTTCATTTTGACAGATAAAATCAACGTCTCTAATGCCCGCGCCATTTGGAAAATCTTTGAACATGTGCGCTAAGGTATAACCGTCGCTTTCGCGGATTGTGCGGTATATTTTTTCGCCGACATTGCCTTTCGTCGTCTGGAAACTTTTTTCTTGATACATCTCCAAACCCCCTATCCGTTAGCTTTTTCCGTGTAATAATCCACTTGCAATTCCATGCACTTTTGATAGTCGCGTTCCCAATGGTCAAGCTCTGCGTCAAAATATTCTTCAATGGTCTCTGCAAGGCAATATCCTGATTTATTGCGCACGGGGCAAAATTCGTGGCAATAGTCGCCGTCTCTGTTGATAGCGTCTTCGTGCAGGTTAATCAGCCATTCCAACGCCCGACGGAGTTTCTTTTCGTTATCAGTCATTTTGCATTCTCATATAGCAATTAAGAATCTGTTCGCGGCAAAGTGATTCGTCGGAGCCGGAGCCGTCCGCATAAAGCGCGGGGCAAGTGCCGTCGCCGTTATCGATAACGGGGCAATCGCCGCAATCTCCTATTTCTCGGTACTCTTCATACAGCTTAAAAAATGCCACCTTGTATTTATCCATTTAATTCACTCCTCACACCGGCTCTTCAAAGTCAGTATCGGGCGGCTTAATCGCTCCGCAGACGTAGGCAACGTGCCTTTTAAGGAAGTCGGGATAAAACTTTTCAAACCAATCGATAAAAGCCCAACCCTTAACAATGAAGTCGTTAGCTTCGTTCTTGCCGTTCCACAGCCGCGTCAGATAATGTCGCACGATATATCCAGCGTAATTCAATCGGCAATACTGTTGCCCTTTGCGCTCGAAAAGTCCAGCGGTTAAAGCCGTCTCAACAAAAGGTTTAGGCGCGAACCAATGACGCTCTTCAATCAAATCGGCAATTTCCTGCGGACGCACGAAGAATTTATTTTCTCCAAAGCCTTCACCTTTATAAATCCTAAACTCGCCGCCGCGATAATCCGCGAATTCGCAAGGCTTAATGTCGAAGTCAACCGGAATCACTTTGCCTGGCGTCGGCTCCATAAGAATTTTTAACCTAAAATATTTGATTAAATTTTCAGTGCCTTTGAGCTTGCCAAGAACCGCCGTAACGTCCTTCAAGGCTAGAAAATAGCTATCGCCGTCGAAGTAGCCGACAGTCACCGCGCCGCGAATCTCTTCCGGTGTAGCTATGCCCGTCAAACGAAGTCTAAGGTCATCTAAGCGGATAAGATACGAATTACCAGCCCGAAAAATATCAATAACGCCGTCGTGGTAGACGTGACCAGGCGGATTGATTTTGTAAGCCGGAATGTTGACTTTGGAGCGTTTCAAATTATCAAGCAACGTGTCGAAGACATCATGCCACGCGGATTTAATGTAAAGGGCTTCGCGCAAAGTGTCATCGCGACCGGAGTAACGGTGGAAACTTTCCGCAATCGCCCGTTTCAAATTTTCTTCGCCATACTCCATACAAAAGCAACGGAACATTAAGACGGCTTGCCCGCTAATCCGGTCGGTGCTGAAGTTCTCAAAGCCAGCGTCCAAAAGCACGCGGGTGACATCTTCTCTAGTTTCAATCATGATAATATCTCCTTTAAATCGGCTTGGCGTTCGCGGAAATTATCTTCGCGCAAATGCAAAATAGCGTTGAGTAAATCCTCTGTTCTCACGTCGACTACTTCGGCAAGCTTTTCTAGCAATCCACGTTCGGCCGGCTCCTTAACTTTAACTGGCGATTCATCGGCGAGGAAGAACGGCAATACTTTATCTTTAACCCAAACATTGAATTCAGTTGCGATAGTTATTTTGTCATTGTCCTCATGTGAAAAATCAATATACAGGGAGACCAATTCTGTTAAACGGTTTAAGGCTACATTCGTCAAAAAGCGGGTTGCGATTAGCATTGGTATTAGGGAAAACCATTCTGCGAGCATTTTTAGTGAAATAATTATTAGTGGGGTATTGGGTGTTGAGACAGCTAGCAAGGTTCATCGGGCGAAAGAGATAGCCCAAATGGTCTGACTTGTAGACCCTGAAAAATTTTGTGTGGTCGTAAGGCAACGCAAGCTCGGCGACTAGATACGATTTGGAATCAATTACTTTCATCTTTAAGCTCCTCAAATTGTTTTTTGAAATCCTCAACGGCGCGGTCGAAAGTCGCGAAGAATTCTTTAACGGAAATGTTATCAGTGTTGTGGTAAAGTAAAGTT
>DJWY01000015.1 GCA_002448305.1 Selenomonadales bacterium UBA7018 | reverse complement strand
CTGCCCTCTTCGACAAATTCGACCTCTAACTTTCCTTACTTACACAATCTGCTTGACACTGCCCGTGCCGGCGGTAACTTTCATTGCGTCATCAAATTCCGTGATTCATGCAGGATTTCAGCCGACTTTTGTTGACGTGGATTCGCGCACATACAATTTAAATCCGGATTTAATCGAACAAGCGATTGATGAAAATACCGTCGCGATAATGCCCGTGCACCTTTTCGGGCAACCTTGCGAAATGGACGCCATTATTGCTATAGCGGAAAAATATAATCTGAAAATCATCGAAGATTGCGCCGAGTCGCATTTTGCAACTTACAAGGGCAAGAAATGCGGCAGTTTCGGCAATATCTCTGCTTTCAGTACGTATGTTGCCCATACCATTACAACCGGTATTGGCGGGCTGGTTACCACAAATGATAGGGAGTTAATGGAAATTTCCCGGTCGCTTCTGGCTCACGGTCGCGCTTGCACTTGTGAAAAATGCGTTGCGTCAGACCCTAGAAAAGTTTGTCCGCTCCGTATGAAAACTAAAATGGATAAAAGATTTATGTTCGTGCGGCTTGGTTATAGCTACAGAATTGGCGAACTTGAAGGCGCACTCGGTTTAGACCAAATTGAAAATCGCGACTTCATAATAAATACTCGCAGGAAAAATTCGGCTTACCTTACAAAGAATCTGAACGACACGCAAGAATTTTTACAGCTTCCCTATTACCCTGACTACGTCGAGCATGCCTTTATGATGTATCCTATTGTTATAAAAAAATCGGCTCCGTTTTCGCGCAAGGAAATTACGACTTATCTTGAACAAAATAATATTGAGACGCGACCAATGATGCCGCTTTTGAATCAGCCGATTTATATAGAATTATTCGGCGAACTTGAGAAAAATTATCCCGTTGCAGAGTGGATAAATCAAAAAGGATTTTATGTGGGGTGTCATCACTGCCTAACAAAGGAAGACCTTGACAGAATTATTACGAGTATTCATAATTTTTTGGAAGGTATATAAATGCAAATAATTTTATTATCTGGTGGAAGCGGAAAAAGACTTTGGCCGCTCTCCAATGAAATACGCTCAAAACAATTCATAAAAATTTTTGAAACAGCTAAGGGGCGCGAATCAATGTTGCAACGAGTTTTGCGCCAAATCTATAAAATATCCAGGCAATCCAAAATAACTATTTCTACGTCGAAAATTCAGGAAAAACTTTTAAGAAAATACGTTGGTAATGACGTTGATATTTCCGTTGAACCTTGCAGACGCAATACTTTTCCGGCGATATCTTTGACTGCGGCTTATTTGCGCGATATAAAGAAAGTAAATTTAAATGAACCGATTATAATTTGTCCTGTCGATTCTTATGTCGAGGATAATTTTTTTGCTGAATTTGAAAATTTGGTTGATTTAGTAGGCACCGCGAATTTAATTTTAATGGGAATTTCTCCGACTTATCCCAGCGAAAAATACGGATACATTATTCCGGCGACAAATGATAAGGTCAGTAACGTTTTGGAATTTAAAGAAAAACCCGACCTCCAAACGGCAAAAAAATATATTCAAAATGGCGGGCTGTGGAATGGCGGAATTTTCGCTTGCAAGCTGTCTTATATACTCGAAAAATCCCGCGAAGTTTTGAAGTCTGATTCATACGTTGAGCTTTTAGAAAATTATTCCTAGCTACCGAATATTTCGATTGATTATGCTGTCGTTGAGAAGGAAAAAGATATTAAAGTTCTGCGCTATGTAGGCGATTGGAAAGATGTTGGGACGTGGAACACTTTAACAGATGTTATGAATACAAATAGCGTCGGAAAAGTTCAGCTCGACCAAACTTGCCAAAATGCACACGTCATTAACGAAACCGATATGCCTATTATCGCAATGGGCTTAAAAAATATTGTCGTTGTAGCGAGTTCTGACGGAATTTTAGTTGCAGACAAAGTGCAATCCAGTTACATGAAACCTTTAGTTGAAAATATCAATGAAAAAATTCGCTTGATTGAAAAATCTTGGGGACTTTATCAAATTATAGATATTAGCAAAGAAAGTTTGACGATAAAAGTTACTCTGAATGCCGGATACAAAATGAGCTATCATAGTCACAATTTCCGCGACGAAGTTTGGAATGTTATCGAGGGAGCAGGAAAAGTTATTCTTAACGGCGAAATTATGCTTGTTAATGTTGGTGACATTATCAAAATTCCGATTGGCGTTAAACACACGATTATTGCAGAAACGGATTTAAAAATTATAGAAGTTCAGACCGGTAAATATATAAATGCGGAAGATAAAATTTTATGGAAGTAAAAGCCAATGACTAAGATAAAATTACTTGATTCTAACACGATAAATAAAATTGCGGCGGGCGAAGTCGTTGAGCGTCCGGCTTCTGTTGTCAAGGAGCTTGTCGAAAATTCAATCGACGCCGGCGCAAAGCGTATCGAAATTGAAATTCAAAATGGTGGCAAAGCTTTAATTCGCGTCACTGACGACGGACAAGGTATGACTAAAGAAGATGCCGCGCTTGCTGTTTGCCGCCACGCAACTAGCAAACTTTCAAGCGTCGCCGACCTTACAAATATTTCGACGCTAGGTTTTCGCGGCGAAGCCCTTCCGACGATTGCCGCCGTGTCAAAATTTATTCTGCAGACCCGCCGCGCAGATAATGAACTCGGCACGAAACTAACAATCGACGGCGGGAAACTTTCTGACGTTCACGAAGTTGGCTGCAAAAGCGGCACGACGATTTTAGCGGAAGATTTATTTTTCAATACGCCCGCACGACTTAAATTCCTTAAGGCGACGCCAACCGAAGCAAATAGAATTAATGATTTCGTTGTCAAACTCGCGATTAGTCGTCCGGAAATTTCCTTCCGATTCATAAACGGTACCCGCATTGCTCTTGCTACGCCCGGCAACGGAAATGTCCTTGATACGCTCGCCGCCATTTACGGCACAGAATTAACCGATTCCCTTTTGACTTTGCAGACCGACGCCGAAAATTTAAATCTGCGCGGCTACGTCACTAAGCCTAACATTTTGAAAAGCTATCGCTCTTGGCAAACGTTTATTGTAAATGGGCGCGTCGTCGAGAATAGGACGATTGCTAAGGCTTTGGACGAAGCTTATAAATCGCTGATTCCGAAGACGGGCTTTCCGTTCGCTTACATAAAAATTGACGTGCCGCAAAATTCAATAGATGTCAACGTTCACCCACAGAAGATTGAGATAAAATTCGAGGACGAAGGAAGAATTTTCAAGACGATTTATCACGCTGTTCGCGAAGCCGTCGAAGGAAAGCGCGAAGTTAGCGAACACGATTTAACGGAAGTAGCCGCCGCGCCCGAAACGCCCCACTTTGAACAAATTAATCTCGTCAATGAATTTCAGGAAGATGAGCCTAAGAAAAAACCCGAACGCAAGGAAAAGCCTAAAGACGATTCAAGGCCCGAAATAATTATCCCGCCCGAAAAAGCAATGAGGAATGAGGAATTAGGAATTAGGAATGAAATTTCTAAGACAGAAAAAGCCGAACCGTCTAAAAAAGTTGAGCCAGTTAAAAATCCCGCGCTTGAACTTGAACCGATTGGACAAATTGCCCACTGTTATATTGTGGCGCAGAGCGGCAACGATTTATATCTTATCGACCAACATGCCGCGCACGAAAGAATTTTATTCGACAAGCTGAGTGGCTACGCCGAAAAAATTCCCGCGCAAGGTTTGCTGATTCACCGCGTTTTGAAATTCGATTCTCAAGAGGCGGAACTTATCGAAAAAAATCTTAGCGTCTTCGCGGATTTGGGATTCACTATGGAGCCGAGCGGCGAAAATGAATTCCGACTTGTTGAAGTGCCCGTCGACGCCTCCGACACTGACGCCGAAAATCTTCTGCGCGGAATCATTAACGAAATTTTTAACGGCGTAAACAATGCCGAAGACCTAGCAAAAAATATTCGTCAAGCGGTTTTGGCAACGACCGCTTGCAAAGCGGCGATTAAAGCCGGTCAGGAACTCAACTTGCGGCAAATGGAAATTTTGCTTAAAGAACTTGCCGCGACACCTCATCCGCATACTTGCCCGCACGGACGCCCGACAATTATAAAATTCTCCGCCGCTGATTTAGCTAAAATGTTCAAACGGACTTGAGAAATTTTTAAGCTGACAATCGCCGGCTTTTTTTATTGCAACAGGAATTTTTTTATCAGTGTCAAAATATTCCTTAAGCGTATGAAAGGAGTGCTTAAGATGAAAGTATTACTGGTAAACGGGTCTCCGAAAGCCGAAGGAAACACGAGCATTGCGCTCAAGGAAATGATTAAAGTTTTCGAGGCGGAAGGCGTCGAGACGAACTATTTCCACATTGGCAACAAAGTAATTCGCGGGTGCGTGGCGTGTCAAAGTTGTTTCCAGCGCGGCAAATGCGTTTTCGATGACGTGGTTAATGAGATTGCGCCTATTTTCATGGAATCGGACGGCTTTGTAATTGGTGCGCCGACATATTTTGCGTCGCCGAACGGCACGGCGATAACTTTTCTTGACAGGCTGTTTTACAGCACGTTCACGCAGGACAAGAGCGGCAAAGTTGGTGCGGGCGTGGTTGTAGCGCGTCGCGGCGGGTGCAGTGCGGCTTACGACGTGTTCAATAAGTATTTCGGCAACACGGGCATGACGATAGCAACGAGCCAATATTGGAATATGGTTTATGGCATGGAACCTGGCGAAGGTTTGCAAGATATTGAAGGATTGCAGACAATGCGCACGCTAGCCCGCAATATGACGTTTCTTATGAAGTCAATCGCGCTTGGAAAAGAGAAATACGGCTTGCCGGAAAAAGAAAATTGGACGCCAACGCATTTTATCAGATGAAAATTTATCGACCGAATTATTTTAAAGAATTTAAGTGCGATGGCAGAGCATGTGACGCTAGATGTTGCCGGGATTGGCGAATTTTGCTAGATGATGAGACGCGGGAAAAATATCTGCGTCTCCCTGACAGCACGGAATTTTTTAATCACGTTGACGAATCCGCGCAGGCGTTTAAAATGCAAAAATCTGGCGCGTGTCCATTTTTAGACGAAAATTTTCTATGCAAGTTGCAACTTAAGCGCGGAGAAGAATATTTGCCGGCGATTTGTCAAAGTTTCCCGCGCGTAACTTACAAGCTCGACGAAGAAATTTTCCTGCAGGCAATGACGCTAACTTGTCCGGTCGCCGCGCTATTAATTCTTCTGCAAGATGAGCCGATAAGCTTTGAAGTCACAGACAATCTCAAGGCGCGACAAGTTTTTGACTTCACAGAAAAAATTTCAGCGGCGGAAGAGTTTTTAGCACGACAACAAGCCGCGATAAAAATTTTGCAACAGCGCGACTTGCCGATAAATCAGCGGCTAAGGGAACTTTGCGAATTTTTTGGCGAAAAAATTTCTGTGCCAGTTGACTTCGACGCGGAAAACCATTCGGCGGCATTAGCAGAAATTTTCGGCGAAATGTACGACGCAAATTTGACAGTAGGTAAAAAAAATCAGCTAGCGGCGACGTATCAAGCGAGCAGGGAAGATATTTTAGGGCAACTTCGCGAAAATTTTTCTGACGTACTGGAAAATTATTTAGTAAATGAATTTTTAATGCGATGTTATCCCTGCGCGTTCAGTGATGGCGAGAAGTTTAATTGTCGGGTATTCGTTACGGCTTATCGGGCTTTGGAGTTCGCAACGGTTTTAACGGCAATTTCGCGTTCGCGGCTGACATTGGAAGATTTTTTAGAGTTATTGTGCGCCTTGAATGACAAACTAGACCACAGCAAAGGCGGCATGGAGGCGATAAAGAATTTTGCCGCATTTCATGACGCCGAAGTTTTTTATTCGATGATGATTGAATGAGGAAGTGATTACATGAAGGAAATATTGGAATTATTGGAGCACAATGCGCGGCTGACAACGGGTGAGCTAGCGTCAATGTTACAGAAGTCGGAGTACGAGATTGAAAAGGAAATAGCCGTTCTGGAGAAGGAAAAAATAATTTTATCTTATGGCGCATTGATTAATTGGGAAAAATTCGGCGACGACAATGTTACAGCGGTGATTGAAATAAATTTGACGCCGCAACGCGAAGTAGGCTTCGATGCAATCGCGGAAAGGATTTATCGCTTTGACGAAGTGCGTACGGTTTATCTAATGAGCGGCAACTTCGACCTGCTAGTCATAATCGAAGGCAAATCGCTAAAGGACGTGGCAAATTTCGTAGCGACGCGGCTAGCCCCGATAGAAGGCGTGACGCAGACGCGAAGTCATTTCATGTTAAAGGCGTACAAGAAAGACGGCGTGATAATGGAAGACGACGACCGCGACCGCAGGTTGGTGGTTGCGCCATGACGTGGCAAGATAAGCTTTCGACTTCGGTTAAATCCGTTGCGCCAAGCGGTATCAGAAGATTTTTCGACATTGCTGCAAAAATGAAGGACGTAATATCTTTAGGCGTAGGCGAGCCGGATTTTGTGACGCCTTGGCCGATTCGCGAAAGTTGCGTTTACGGTTTGGAGCGCGGCTACACGAGTTACACAGCTAATCGCGGCATGCTGAAATTGCGCGAGGAAATTGCCCGCCACTACGTAGAAAAATTTAATGTCAGCTACGACGTTGACACGGAAATTTTAGTGACGGTTGGAGTTAGCGAAGCCCTTGACCTTGCACTTAGGGCGATTCTAAATCCCGGCGACGAAGTTTTAATTCCTGAACCTTGCTATGTCTCCTATCAAGCATGCACATTTATGGCGAACGGTATTCCAGTCAGTGTGCCCGCAAAAATTGAAAACGAATTCAGAATCACGCCCGAAGAGTTGGAACCTTTTATCACGCCCAAAACTAAGGCGATTTTAATTGGTTATCCGAACAACCCGACCGGCGCGATTATGGAACGCGACGACCTGTTGAAAATTGCCAATTTCGCAGAGGCGCACGACTTGATTGTTATCAGCGACGAAATTTATGGCGACTTGACTTATGGCGGCGTTCATGAATGTTTTGCCGCGTTACCGAAAATGCGCGACCGGACGATTTTGCTAAATGGATTCAGCAAGGCTTATGCTATGACCGGTTGGCGAATTGGCTACGCGCTTAGTAATCCCGATTTTATCGCGGCGATGACAAAAATTCACCAGTACACAATTCTTTGTGCGCCGATAACTGCACAAATGGCGGCGGTCGAGGCTCTCAAGCGCGGCGAAAAATATATGAAAAAAATGGTTGCCGACTACGACCGGCGACGCCATTTGATTTACGAAGGCTTTAAGACTATCGGCTTGGAAAGTTTTGAGCCGCGTGGAGCGTTTTACATTTTCCCGAATATCGAAACGAGCGGTTTTACTTCGGAAGCTTTCGCCGAAAAGTTGATTCAAACTGAGCACGTCGCGCTTGTTCCTGGCACGGCTTTTGGCAAATGCGGCGCGGGACATGTTCGTTGCTCCTACGCGACAAGTATTGATAAAATTTCCGAAGCGTTGAATCGTATCGAACATTTTTTGAAATCTCACAAGTAAGCATAAAAAATCCCGCAGCATAAGCTCAGGGATTTTTAATTTGGCAACGTGACGTTACATCCAGTAAGCGCGATTTAACGTTACGATAATTTTAAATCATAAACCGCGATTAAGTGATTTTTAATTTGCAAAAAAACGGAGTGGTTGTTATCATTGTAGTGAGGTGATTGAGATGATTAAAAATATTTTGGCAACGGTGCTGATGACGGCGATAATATTTTTTGCCCAAAATGTTTACGCCGCCCCGCACATAACTTATCAAGCAAGCGTTCAAGATTATGGCTGGATGCACTCTGTAAGAGATGGCGAAACTGCCGGCACGACTGGCAGAGGCTTGCGCCTTGAAGCTCTCAGAATTGATTTTGACGGCATAGAGTACAACGCGCATGTTGAGGACATTGGCTGGCAAGGTTGGCGTTATTCCGGTAGCGTCGCGGGCACGGTCAACGAATGGCGGCGCATGGAAGCTATCAGAATCAGACTTACGGGCAGATACGCTGACAGATATGACGTTTATTATCGGGCGCACATTGAAGGGGACGGCTGGCAAAATTGGGTAAAGAATGGCGAAGTTGCTGGCACAACCGGCAGAGGCTTGCGCATGGAAGCAATTCAAATTCGCATTGTGCAGAGAAATGATTACTACGACGATTACGACCGCGATAGATATGACGACCGCGACAGATATAATCGCGGCAGATATGGGCGCGACAGATACGGGCGTTATGACGATTACGACTGGTGATTTTTATGTTTAGAAAACTTTTTGCGGCGACACTTTTGACAGCGATAATATTTTTCGCGCAAAACGTCTCGGCGCAATTCAGTTATCAAGCGAATGTCGAGGGCATAGGTTGGTTGCAATCCGTCGGAGCGGGCAAAATTGCGGGCACGGTCGGCGAAAGTCGACGTATGGAAGCTTTGATTATAAATTTCGACGACGGCATAAAGTACAGCGCGCACATTCAAAATATCGGCTGGCAACAATGGGCAAATTCTGGCGGCATCGCGGGAACTGTCGGACAAGGCTTGCGCATGGAGGCTATCAAAATCCAACTTACCGGACAATCAGAACAATATTATGACATTTATTATCGGGCGCATGTTCAGAACGCAGGCTGGCTTGGTTGGGCAAAAAATGGCGAACCTGCTGGCTCGGCGGGTGCAAGTTTGCGAATGGAAGCTATTCAAATTCAACTCGTAAAAAAGGGTACGCTTTTTGAGCGCGGCAACAAACCCGCATTTTATCAAGTTCTTCACAATGTCCCGACGGTTTAGGAATATGGATACTTTAGAAAAATACAAAGAAGCTCTTGCTCAATTCAAAGCAAAAAATTTCGACGCGGCATTAAAAATTTTGGAAGAAGTAAAAGCCGCCGCGCCGCAATGGAAAAAGCCACTCCTGCTTGAGGCGTACATTTTACGCGAACAGGGAAAAACGGTCGAATTATTTCTTTTCGCTCAAAAAATTTTGCCACTCTTCAACGCTGATTTACCCAAAGAAAAAATTTTTCTATCGGACGTTTTGAATATTCTGGGAATGGCTTGTTCAAAATTGGGTATGGGAGCATCAGCAGTTGAAATTTTTCGACTGGCGGGCGAAACTTCCAAAGACAACTTCGAGGCTTGCGAAGATATAAGCAATGCAATTTTCGCCGCGAACGTTTCCGAAAAAACTTCCGTTGACGATTTAAAAAAGCTCTATGCCGTGTACAAAAAATATCTATCGGATATTAAGCCTTATCCTAAAAAAATCTACGCGCATGAAAAAATTCGCGTTGGCTTTTTATCTGCAGATTTTTTTAATCATCCTGTTATGAAGTGGTCATGGACTTTAATACACAATCTCAACAAAAATTTCTTCAAGACATATTGCTATAGTGCCGGGAAAAATTTTGACATTGTCACCAAAAATGTTAAAGCGACCGTCGAGAATTGGCGCGACGTTTCAAATTTAAATGACGCTGAAGCGGCGCAAGCCATTCGCGACGACGAGATTGATATTCTGTTTGACTTTTCGGGACATACGGCGGGCAATCGTCTTAGAATTGCGGCATATCGTCCTGCCACCATTTAAATTTCTGGCGTGGGCTACATTAACAGCACGGGGCTTGATTGCTTTGATTATTTTTTGTCCGATAAAATCTGCGCAGAAGGCTCCGAAGAATTCTTCACGGAAAAATTGATTCGTCTGCCGCATAGTCATATTTGCTACGAAAGTTCGACCCGCTTAGAAATTTTGAGCGTGCCGCCTTGCCTTAGGAAAAATTTCGTGACTTTTGGCAGTTTCAATCAGTTTAGCAAGATGACTGATTCAATGTTGGCGGCTTGGAAAAAAATTCTTGACGGCGTACCCAATAGCCGATTGATTCTCAAGAATAAAATTTTCGATACGGACAGCGGAAAAAGTTTCGTCGCTAACAGATTGAAAACGGTCGGCATTGACGTTTTGCGGGTGGAAATGCGCGGCTTTACGACGACTTTAAATTATCTTCGCGAATACGACGACGTTGACATTGCGCTTGATACTTTTCCCTATACTGGCGGCGTCACGACTTGCGAGGCGTTATATATGGGCGTGCCGGTCGTCAGTCTTTACGGCAAAAGACACGGGACGCGCTTTGGTCTCAGCATTTTGAAAAATATCGGGCTTGACGAATTGGCGGTTAGTTCTTATGACGATTATGTTAAGCGAGCGATTGCCTTAGCGGGCGATTGGGATTTGCTAGCTATCTTGAGAAAAAATCTGCGCGGCATGATGAAGAAATCGCCGCTTATGGATTCAGAAAATTATATTCGCGAGGTTGAGACGGCTTTCAGAAAAATTTTGTGGGAGGCTTCATATGAGTAAAGACGAAATAAAAATTGCGTGCGAAAATCGCAAGGCGCGCCACGATTATTTTATTCATGAGACTTTCGAGGCGGGCATTGAGCTAAGAGGCACTGAAGTTAAAAGTTTGCGGGCGGGCAAGGCTAATCTTCGCGACAGTTACGCTGAAGTCAAGGACGGCGAACTTTTCCTTGAGCACTTGCACATTAGCCCCTACGAACAAGGAAATATTTTTAATCACGACCCGTTGAGGCGTCGCCGCTTGCTTATGCATAAGAAGGAAATTTTAAAGCTATTCGGCAAGACGCGAGAAAAAGGTTTTACGCTTATTCCGCTAAAAATTTATTTCAAACGCGGTCGGGCGAAATTGGAGCTAGCGTTGGCGAGCGGCAAGCATAATTACGATAAACGCGCCGCCCTTCATGAAAAATCCGCTAAGCGCGACATTGAACGCGCCATGAAAGAAAAGTCCAGATGATTAGAAAAAATCCCTGTATTGTCGCAGGGATTTTTTTTTGTTATCATCAAGAAAACATTTGGAGGCGGTAGCGATGAAGAAAATTTTGCTAATGTGCTTGGCGATTTTGCTAAGCTTGCAAGGCGCGGCGAGCGCGAAAAAATTGCCGGAAGCAGAACGGATAAATATTGCGGTCGAAGTTTCGGACAGTTCAAAACATCAAGAACTTGACACGGCAACTAATCTTGAAAAATTTTTGGGAGATAAACTTATCGAAAAAAATCTCGTGAACGTCGTCGGCGCGGAAAATCTTCCTGTCGAAATTGCCGCCGAAAAAAAATCGCCCGAAGAAGTTTTCGGCGAGCTTTTGATTTTCGACGTGGTGGAACTTCCGACGCCCTCTGAAACGCCCGAAGAATTCGACCAGACTTTATATAAAAATCTCGGCGCGGATTACTTGATTCGTTGCAAAGTTCTTGCGCTGGGCTTAACGAAGGTTGAAGATAAAACCATGTCGACGATTCTTGGCGCAACGGGTGCAATTACTTCGCTAATCGGTTCGGGCAATAAATCTCGCGATAAAACTTTGCGGCGCGTCGGTCTGGGCATTGGTCTTGGTGCTTTTATTCATTCGGAGCGCACAGCGTTGACCAACGTCGTCAACATGCAATTTATCAGCGTCGAGACGGGGCAAATACTCTGGCAAGGAAATTTTGTTGGGCAAGGAATTAGACCGCACAGCGTGAGCAAACCTTACAGCGACGTTTGGGAGCAAGCTTATTTTAAGTCGGTCGAGAAGACGGCGAAACTTATTTCAAAACGTGTGAATAAATACGTTGACAAGGTTATCATCAAGGGCAAGGACGACAAAGAATTTACGAGCAAGAAATTTGCCATTGGTAACGAGAGGAAGAAGTTTTTCTAAGTGCGAAGAATTTTAACGACGATAATTTTTATAATGCTGACGAATACAGCGGCGGCGCAAGAAGTTTCGCCCGAAGTCGACGAAGGCATTTCCAAAATCAAGCAGACAACTTTTGATTTCAACGTCGAGACGCGCCTTTTTAAAGACAAGAAAGCTAAAGAATTTATTTTCAAGCACAAAAATATTTCGGCGGATTGGATACACGCCGGCGACAATCTTTTCAAGGTCAAGGCGGATAGGGAAATTTTTTCGCTAATGGGCACGGGGCTTGAATGGAATGTTGCGCTAAATGCCGTCGATAAAAAATTTGCCGTCTTGCCGAGCGTCGGGATAAATTTTTACATGCGTATTCGCCCGCGCTTGGATATTTATTTTCAATTTTCGGGAATGACTATTGGCAATCGTGGACATTTCTCCGACTTTGAAACGGGCTTGAAATATTTCCCGCAGAAAAATTTTTCGATAAGTGCGGGCTGGCGACGCCTTGATTTTAAGTTGCGGCGCGGCGGCGAGGTCAGCGATTTCGATTTAAACGGAATGTTCGCGGGCGTCCGATATGACTTTTAGATTAAGAATAATTATTCAAGAAGTTTTTATCTGTTATGAATCAGTTCATGCAGGGAAAATGATAGACTCGTTGAATTATGCCGGAAAATAATTTTTGAGAGGTAATCACGTTGAATCTGACATATCATAAAACCGGAACTCTCATCAAGCAAAAGTTTAAGGAATTTTTTTGCCGACGGTTTTATCATCAATGGCGGCGCAACTGGGGACAATAATAAACGGAATTATCGTTGGTAATTTTATAAGTTCGCACGCAATGGCGGCGGTATCCGCATGCATTCCGCTAAATCAAATCACGTATGCTTTGGCGGTACTTATCTCAATGGGCTCATCAGGACTGATAGCGATAGCCGCAGGAAAGCGCGACAACGACGGAGCAAATTATATTTTTTCAACGGTCGTGACAGTAAGTGTACTAGTCGGAGTAATCTGGGCAGTTCTTTTGATTCCGAATAGTTACGCGCTGTCAATTTTTTTGTCTTCCGCCGAAGATTTGCGCGCTTTGGTGCACGAATACTTGATAATTTTCGTTTGGCGCGTTCCTCTGTACTTAATGTTCTTCACGTGGCAAACATTAATTCGGACAGACGGCTTTGCAAAAGTTGTAAGTCGGGGTATTTTAACCGGACAAATTACGAATGTGATATTGAGTTTCGCGCTCGTTGCAAACGGATTCGGGATAATGGGCGCGGCTATCGCTTTAATTTCCGGCGATATTATCGCAATGAGTTACGTCGCGAAGAAATATTTTTCCTCTAACGAACGTTCGCGAAGTTTTTATCCGGTGTTTAAGGATTTCGGCAAATTTATAGGTCAAGCCGCAAAGATTATTAAAGCTGGCATTCCGATTGCGAGCGGCACGGCTTTAATTTCCGTCAAAGTCTGGGCAATTTATCAAATACTCGGCGAAACGGGCGGCGCGGACGCAATGACTTTGTATGCAATTTGCATGGCGTGCCTTTCTGTAATTTCAATGTGCATTGCCGGTTGCAACGGCGCGATGATGCCGATTATCGGAATGCTTTACGGCGAAAAAGATTTTAGCGGCGTCCGAATTCTTATCAAATACGTTTTGAAATTCGCGCTGACTTTGAGCGGAATTTTCGTCTTGTTCGCGATATTTTTTCCGCAAATTATCTTGTCGATTTACAATGTGCCAGACGAGCTGATTGCGTCGGGTGAAATCGCGCTAAGATTGTTTTCGATAAGTTTAATTGGCGTCACAATAACTTTTCTGGCAATGTATTACTTCTCGACGATTCAGCGCAGAACCGCCGCAAATATTTTGTCGTGGACGGAAGGAATTATAGTTGTAGTCCCTGCCGCGTGGATTTTGTCGAAAACTTTTGGCTTGAACGGGATATGGTTTGCGTTCATTTTGGCGGAACTTGCCGGCTTTGCAATGATTTTTATTTATACAAGAATTGTTTGCAAAAATTCGGGCGGCAAGCTCAATGATATTTTCCTGCTTGAAAGCAACAATCCAAATCTTTTGTACGACGTTTCCTTAAAAGCTGACGATGATAATGCCGTTAAACTTTATTCCGAAGCCGTCGCCGTTATGAAAAACGATAACATTGCCGAAAATATTTATCTAAAAGTCGGCGTGGCGTTGGAAGAAATGACCGTTCAAATGGCGAAAATTAACGCTGGAAAAATTATCGATGCGGACGTTAGAATAAAATCCGAAGGCGGTGAAATTATTATCGCCTTCCGCGACAATGGAAAACCTTTTAACCCTATGGAATATCAATCAAATGACGATTTTAATTTTGATAATATCGCAATGCTCAAAGCTCTATCGAAAAAAATTAGTTATAACAGGGTGCTTTCGTTAAACCAAACGATAATTGAGATTTAGGAGTGTGGTACGATGAAAAAAATTGCCCCGTTGACTCAAACTCAGTTGGGAATTTATTCGGATTGCCTAAGTATGCAGGACAAAGGCGCATACAACGGACATTTTCTTTTGACGCTGGACGAAAGTATTGATATGAATCGGCTTGCCTCCGCCATTGAAAAGGCGGTTGCGGCGCACCCGTCAATTTTCGTTCGCGTGACTGAAAAAGACGGCGAGCCTTTTCAAGAATTCAGCGCGGAAGATTATCACCAGACGGTTGAGCAAACGACCGAAGAGGCTTGGCAGAAAAAAATGCCTGAACTCGTCGCTGAGCCTTTTGAACTTCACGGCGGGCGGTTATTCCGTTTTGATTTGGTGCAGACCGAAAAGGCGAAATATCTTCTGCGCACAACTCATCACGTTTGCTTTGACCGTTCGGCGGCTAATGTTTTCTTTGCTGACGTGGAGAAAGTTTATGCCGACCCCGATACCGAACTTGCTCCGGAAAGTTATGACGCGCTCGACGCCGCTAACGACGAAACTAAAGCGCGTTCATCTGAAAAATTTTCGCAGGCAAAAAATTGGTATGAAAAAACTTTCGGCGGTTTGGACATTGAAGCTTTACCGATTCCGGATTGCGACGCTAAAGAAAGTTCCTTCGACACGTTCACGAAAACTTTTCCGCTTGATTACGCGACGCTTAGAAGTTTCTGCAAAGCTAATAAAATTTCCGCGTCCGCTCTGACTTCGGCGGCGTTCGCTTTAGTTTTGGGAACTTACACTCACCAGCAAGAGTCACTTTTCTCGACGATTTATCACGGGCGCGACGAGAAAACTAAAAATATTGTCGGCATGTTCGTTAAAACTTTGCCGGTTTATTGTCATTGGACGGGCGACGAAAAAATTTCCGAACTTCTCGCCGAAGTTACCGAGCAAATTAAATCTGCGCGGGTGAACGATTTATTTTCCTACGCGGACTTGAATAAAATTTGCCCGATGAATAATACGCCGCTGTTCGCCTATCACGGCTTGATTAAATCTGTCTCCGAATTTTGCGGCAAGCCTTGCAAGGAAGAAATTCTCGACAAAAAAACTACTGGCAACAATCTGGGCTTTGAATTGATGAGCGTTGCCGACGGTATGCAAATTCACGTTGAATATAATTCGGCGCGGTATTCGGAAAAGTTCATTGAGACTTTCGCCGCGTGTTATGAAAATATTTTGCGCCAACTTATGGCAAAAACTTTCGTCCGTGAAATTGAATTGTGCGACGCCGCGCAGATTGAAATTCTCGACGCCTTCAACGCTACTGAAATTGATTACGACGATTCGCAAACGGTTGTTAGCCTGTTCGACGCCGCCGCTAAAAAATTTCCGAATAACACGGCGGTTATTTTCGACGACAAAAAAATTTCCTACCGCGAAGTTGACGCGCTGTCCAATGACATTGCCGCTTACATTTTGAGCAAAAATATTTCTGTTGGTGATGTCGCGTCGATTCTGATTCCGCGTTGTGAATTTATGCCGATTGCCGCGCTTGGTGCGTTGAAAACCGGTTGCGCTTATCAGCCGCTCGACCCGACTTACCCGCCCGAACGTCTGAACTTTATGATTAAGGACGCCGCCGCGAAAATTTTAATCACGACAAAGGAACTTCGCCCGCTTATCACCGACTTTGACGGCGAAATTTTATTCATTGATGAAATTCCCCGCGCAGAAAAAGTTATCTTACCGGAAGTTAAGCCCGAAAATATTTTTATCCTACTTTATACTTCCGGTTCGACGGGCGTCCCTAAAGGCGTCAGACTTACGCATAAAAATCTTGTCGCGGTTATTCACTGGTATAAAAAATTTTACGGCTTGACCGAAAATCACCGCGTCGGCGCGTATGCAAGCTTCGGTTTTGATGCGAATATGTTCGATACCTATCCTGCGTTGACGAGTGGCGCGGCTCTTTGCATTGTGCCCGAAGATATGCGCCTTGACCTTGAGGGTATGAACGCTTACTTTGAGAAAAACGGCGTGACGCATGCTTTTATGACGACGCAAGTTGGGCGGCAATTCGTAACCGATATTGACAATCACGGCTTGAAATATTTGACTGTCGGCGGCGAAAAACTCGTTACGCTCGACCCGCCGAAAAATTTCACATTAGTAAACGGCTACGGTCCAACCGAATGCACGATTTTGATAACGCGCTTTGAAGTTGATAAAGTCGAAAATAATATCCCGATTGGCAAGCCGATTGACAACGTTAAGCTTTATATCGTCGACCAAAATTTTCATCGCGTACCGATTGGCGCGGCGGGCGAATTGATAGCTGCGGGCGTTCAAGTCGGCGCGGGCTATCTCAATCGCCCCGAAAAAACCGCCGAAGTTTTTATCAAAAATCCTTTCGACGGCGGAAATTATTCAAATGCTTACCGCACCGGCGATATTGTGCGCTATCGTGCCGACGGCAATATTGAGTTTATCGGGCGGCGCGACGGGCAAGTTAAAATTCGCGGCTTCAGAATTGAACTTTCAGAGGTCGAAGCCGTTATTCGCGAATTTCACGCAGTCAAAGACGCTACCGTTGCCGCTTTCGACCACCATGCCGGCGGAAAATTTATCGCCGCTTACGTTGTCGGCGCAGATAAAATTTCTATCGACGAATTGAACAATTTCATCGCTGAACGCAAGCCGCCTTACATGGTGCCCGCCGTCACTTTGCAAATTGATAAAATTCCGCTCAATCAAAATGGCAAAGTTAATCGCCGCGCCCTGCCTAAGCCCGAATTGCAAGCCGCCAAAGATGATAACTCCAAACGAAATTTCAATATCCTGGAAAAATCCTTGCTTGAAATTATCGGCTCCGTTATCGGTCTTAAGGAATTCAGCACCGCCACTGAATTAAATTATCTCGGCTTGGCGAGCATTTCCGCTATTAAACTTTCTACCAAACTTTTTAAAACTTTCGGCGTTAATATCCCCGTCAAAAATCTTTTAAGCGGCTCTCTTGAGTCTATCGAAGACGAACTTTTAACTTTCTTGCTCTCCGATAAAAAATCTACCGAAAAATCTGCTGCAAATGTCAATTCAAGCCGAATCAGCAACGTTCAGCGCGGTATTTACCTCGAATGCATGAAAAATCCCCTGTCGACTTCCTATAACGTGCCTTTTATCTGCAATTTTGAGCCTGATATTGATATTTCCACCCTTTCCGACGCCGTGAAGAAAATTTTAGCCGCTCACCCCTCAATTAACGTTCATTTCGAGTTGCGCGACGATGAAATTATGCTCATCACCAATAAAAAAGCAGAAATTGATATTCCCGTCCACAATTTCGACGAAAAAGACTTCGCCAACTTCAAAAATAATTTCGTTCGCCCGTTTAAACTCGATTCAGAGCCGCTTTATCGCTTTGAAATCGTTAAAACACCTGCGCGGGTCGCTTTGTTCGCTGATTTTCACCATTTAATTTTCGACGGCGCGTCTATGAATTTATTCTTTGCGAATTTAAAGACTTTGCTCGACGGCGGCTCCCTCGAACCCGAAAACGCAACTTATTTCGACTTTATTCGCGATGAAGAACAAAATTTCGACGCCAATAAACAATTTTTCGCCGAATATGCTTAAAGATTTTGATTCCGCTAGCGAAATTACTCCCGATTCTCACAAAAAAAATCACGGCGATATAAAAATCTTTGAAATTCCTATAAAAAACAGCGTCGAAGCCTTCTGCCGCGATAATAAATTGACGCCCGCCGCATTTTGTCTTGCCGTTCTTAGTTACGTCGTCGCCAGATACACCGCCAACCGAAAAGTTTACCTTACGACCATTTCTAGCGGGCGCAGTAACGTTAAATTCTCCGATACTTTCGGCATGTTCGTTAATACCCTGCCGCTCGCCGCCGATTTGCAAGATATTTCCGTTGAAAACTTTCTAAAAAATGTTTCTGACATGTTTTCTGCCACCATTGAGCACGAAAATTATCCTTTTTCCCAAATCGCTGCGGATTATTCCTTCGCTCCTAAAATTATGTATGAATATCAAGTCGGCGTCGTCGACGAATATAATATCCCGAAATTTATCGGCGTAGAAAAATTTTCGCACGCAGAATCGAAATTTAAGCTGATTGTTCGCATTATCGGCGATATTTCCGCGCCAAAACTCTCTATCGAATACAATTCCGCCGATTATACCGAAAATTTAATTGCGGGGCTTGCTGAATCTTTTAATATCGTTCTGAAACAATTTATCGAACAAAATAATCAGCCCGTAAGAAAAATTTCCCTCCTAAACGACGAACGCAAGCATATTTTAGCAAAATTCCGCTCAAATACCGACCAAAACACTATAAATAAGGTTTATCACTTCTTCCACGAAGGTTTTGAGGAACAAGCCATTAAAAATCCCGATAAAATCGCCCTTATCGCCGCTGATTGCTCGCTTACTTATAAAGAACTCGACCAAAACGCTAATAAAATCGCTAACTCACTCATCGAACGCGGAATTAAACCAAAAAGTCGCGTTGCATTGCTTTTACCAAGAACTTCTCGCGCTATTTTGGCTATTTTCGGCGTTTTAAAGGCGGGTTGCGCTTATATTCCTTGCGATACCGAATATCCCGCCGAAAGAATCAATCAAATTATCGATGATTCCAATTCCGCCTACATTATTACCACTTCCGACCGCATTTCCGGCGAAAAATACTTGGACGTTGAAAAACTTTTGGAAAATCAGAATTCCACGCGCCCAAATGTAGAAATTTCGCCCGATGACCTCGCATATCTGATTTATACCAGCGGTTCGACCGGAAAACCTAAGGGCGTCATGATTGCGCATAAAAATGCCGCAAATTTCTTCACAAATAACCCCGCAAACATTATGGTCGATATTCTAGTTAAAAATGTTCGGAATTTTGTCAGCGTCAGCACTTTTTCTTTCGATTTGATCCTCAAGGAAATAATTTTGCCGCTTTTTAACGGCTTAACACTCGTTTTAGCCGATAAAGAACAGGCAAATAACCCAGATAAACTCGCCGAACTGATTTTGCGCACTAATGGCGATGCTATTAACGCTACGCCCTCCAGAATTTATCAATACCTCGAATCCGACGCTTTTTCCAGCGCGCTAAAAGATTTTAAGTTTATTGGCAGCGGCGGCGAAAAATATCCCGAAAAATTACTTGAAAAATTAAAATCTATCACTAAAGCACGCATTATTAACACTTACGGACCAACCGAAACGACTATTTCCGCAAATATGAAGGATTTAACCTGCGCAAATACAATTTCTGTCGGTCGTCCGCTACTAAATGTCACTGAATTTATCGTTGATAGCGACGGAAACGAATTGCCGCCCGGAATCGTCGGTGAACTCTATATCGGCGGCGCGGGCGTCGGCAAAGGCTATAATAATCTGCAAAAAATGACTGCGGAACGCTTTATCGACTTCAACGGCATGAAAATTTATAAATCCGGCGATTATGCTCGCTGGACAAGTGCTGGCGACGTCGAAATTCTCGGCAGATTGGATAATCAGATTAAATTGCGCGGTTTGCGTATCGAAATCGGCGAAATCGAAGGCTCGTTAGCTAAAATTCCCGCGATAAAGTCTTCCGTCGTTAAAATCGTCAAAATTAAGGGTATCGAACACCTTTGCGCCTACTTCACCGCAGAAAATTTGATTGATATTGAGAATTTAAAGGCTGAACTCGCGAAAACTTTGCCAAATTACATGGTTCCGACCGCTTATTTGCAAATGGAAAAAATGCCTATGACCCTTAACGGCAAAATTGATTTAAAATCTCTGCCCGAAGCTACTATTTTCCGTAGCGGAACCACTTCTAAGGACGCAAATAAAATCGAAGCGGACTTTTGTAAAATTTTCGACTCCATTCTTCAAATTGAGGACGTTGGCGCGGATGAATCCTTCTTCGATTTGGGCGGAACGTCGCTTTTGGTTACTCGCGTCGTCATTATGGCTCAAAAACTCGGCTACAAAGTCAATTTCACCGACGTTTTCGCTAATTGCACCCCGCGCAAGCTCGCCGCACTCCAAAAAATCGATAAAAACGCTGTTGTCGACGACGAAATTGCTAATTTCGATTATTCTAAGCTCCAAAAAATTCTCGACGCTAATAATTTGGATAATTTCCGTAATGGGCAACGTCAGCCGCTCGGAAATATCATTTTGACCGGCGCAACCGGTTATCTCGGCATTCATATTTTGCACGAGTTCATTGAAAATCATAACGGCAAAATTTATTGCCTCCTGCGCGGAAAAAAGGATTTGCCCGCAGAAATGCGCCTTAAAGCTCAACTTTTCTACTACTTCGACCAAAATTATGCTGAACTCTTCGGCAAGCGTGTTTTTATTCTCGAAGGCGACGTCACGCGCCCAGAAACCCTCGAACAAATTAAAAATATCAACGACGTGTCCACAATTATAAATTGCGCCGCGCTCGTTAAACATTTTTCAGCAGGTAACGAAATCGAAACTGTTAATGTCGGCGGCGTTATGAATTTAATCGACATTTGCAAGGCTAAAAACCTCCGCTTGATTCAAATTTCCACTATGAGCACCGTGCGCAGCGGTATCAAGGGCGAAGTCGACGAAAATACCATTCCAACCGAAAAAACGCTCTATTTCCGCCAAAGTCTTACTAATAAATACGTTCACTCCAAATTTTTAGCTGAACGCGCCGTTCTCGACGCCATTTCTGACGGTCTCAACGCTAAAATTATGCGCGTCGGCACTCTTTCCGCTCGCTACTCCGATGGCGAATTCCAAATTAACGCCGGTACCAATTCTTCTATGGGCAGGTTGAAAATTTATGCCATTATCGGGCAATGCCCCTTCGCTCAAATGGATAATCTTATCGAATTTTCCCCGATTGACGAAGTCGCTAAAACGATTCTGCTTTTGTCCGAAACGCCAAAGGAATGCGTTATCTTCCACCCAATTAATCATCATAATATCGCTATCGGCGATGTCGTTCGCGTTATGCAAAGTTGCGGGCTCAATATCTCCTTCACTGAACTTGAAAATTTTCAAAACGCTTGGAAAGCCGCCGAAGATGACCCCGATAAAGCTAAAATCCTCACCAGCAGTATCGCTTACCGCTCCGGCGATAAGGATACTCAAGTTATCACTTTCCCCAAAAATAATCTCTACACTATGCAAATACTTTACCGGCTTGGCTATAGCTGGCCGCTCACCACTTGGAATTACGTCGAAAAATTCATCACTTTGCTTTCTAGGCTCGGTTTCTTCTCTATCTAAAAAAATCCTTATTAAGTCGCATGCAAAAAATCCCTTCGGCGACGTGTCGGAGGATTTTTTCGTTGACTGGACAAAAATTTTGCTAGACTTTGTAACGAAATCAGATTTTCAACGTATAAGTTACAAAAAACAAAATTTAATCTAAAGGAGAAATGAAAAATGGCAACTAAAGAGGAAAACCTTAAGAAAATCAATGAGCAACTCGAAAAGCTGAGCGATGAGCAACTCGAACAAATTGCGGGCGGTGCGTTTATTCCGCCGGCACTTAATAAGCAGATGTACCCGCCAAAGATGCAAAGCGAAAATCCTTCGCCTTACATTGAACAAAATCCGCATTAATATCGCAAGAATATCAAAAAAGCCCTTCGGCAGTTGTCGAGGGGTTTTTTCGTTGACTACTATAATTTTTTTTGCTAAACTGCATACGCGAGGTGATTAAGTAATGATATGCGCAAGAAAATTTTAACATTACTGCTGGTTGGCTTATGCGCGAGCTTCATAATTTTAAGTAGCGTGGTAATATATTTCCGCTCCGCAATGCAAGATGATTTATTCCGCTTGGGAGAGGATTTTGGCGAAAAAACTTCGGAATATGTTTGGACGCAAGCGCGAGAACAGACAATGGAAGCGGTCGAACAGCTAACAATAGCTCGCGCCGCGCAGACGGATTCGGAAATGGAAAAAATTAAAGAAGATACCGAACTTGTATCGAGAGCGATGACGCGGATTATTTCAAACCCGAATGATTACATGCCGCGCGATTTTTATGCGTTAAGTTCCAAAGAAATTGCGCCTAATGTCCCGTTTATCCTGTTCAGCGAAGATATTTTTTATAATCGGAGCCGCGCACTTGACGAAGAAATTGCCATTGCAACCAATATTGAAGACGTGCTGATTGATATTCATATAAGTTACGTGCCGAGTAATAATTCATGCTACGTCGCTTCCAAAAACGGATATTTCATTTGCGTCGATACTATAGTTGAGGGCGAAAGTATTTCCAAACCGTACGACGTGCGGCAAAGAACTTGGTATAAAAATGCGCAACAAGCCAACAAAGTTACTTTCAGCCAGATTTATATTGATGAAAATGGCGATAAAGCTATGACTTGCGCCGCGCCCTACTATAACGGCAATGAATTTGCTGGCGTCGTCGGTATTGGTTCCGATATAACTACTTGGTATAATTTATTGGTTAAAACCGTCGTCAGCGAAGGCAGAAGTTGTTTTATTTTGAACAAAGAGGGCAATGTTATTCTTTCTTCGGAGGACGATTCATTTTTTGCCGTGACTGTCGAAGGTAATGATTTGACGAAAAGCCCGAACGAAAAAATCGCCGACCTTGCAAAAAAAATGACTGCTGGCAAAACTGGCGTTGATGAAATTTATTCGGATTCTGAGCTAGTTTATATTTCATACGCGCCAATGGAGACAACCGGTTGGAGTTTGGGAATTTTAACGCCAAGTTCGGAAGTAGTAGAGATGGCTGACAAAACGCAGGATTATTTTTTAGAACAATTCAAGATTTTACGCGGCGAAATTGAAAATGAATATTCGCGGCTATCGATTATCGGAGCAATATTTTTGCTAATTACACTTGCGCTACTGGTGACGGCAAGCAATCGCCTTACAAAAAAATTTATCAAGCCGATAAACGAATTAACTGGCGGCGTAAAAGAATTTCAGCGGGCAATCTCGAAAAAAAGCTTGATATAAGGACAAATGACGAACTTCAGACGCTAGCAGAGAATTTTAATATAATGACGGACGAACTTAAGCGGCAAATGACGAATTTAACACGAGTAACGGCGGAAAAAGAGCGCATTGCCACAGAATTAGACGTTGCGACAAAAATTCAGCTAAGCATGTTGCCGAAAAATTTTTCAGTAGATGAGCGCGTTGACCTTTATGCAACGATGAAGGCGGCTAAGGAAGTAGGCGGCGATTTATACGACTTTTACAAGCTAGACGACGACCATTTATTCATAACGATAGCTGATGTGTCCGGAAAAGGCGTTCCGGCGGCATTATTTATGGTCGCGGCGATAACTAATCTGCGAAATTACACTTCCGCGCTAAAAAATCCGGACGATTTAAAAATTGCAATAGAAAATACTAACGATAGACTTTGCATGAATAATGACGGCGAACTTTTCGTTACGGCGTTTAGTGGAGTGCTTGATTTAACGACAGGGATTTTCCGTTATGTCAATGCGGGGCATAATCCGCCGTTAATCCGTCGCAGAGGGCAAAATTTTGAGGAATTGCCAATGGAATTGAATTTTGTACTTGGCGGCTGGGAAAATTGGCAATACGTTCAGCAGGAAATACAACTTGAGGCGGGCGACACGATATTTTTTTACACAGACGGCGTCACAGAGGCGGCAAATTCGGCAGGAAAATTATATTCGCTTGAACGATTGGAACAATTTTTAAACGAATGCGAAAAAAAAACGTCCGCTAAGAAAATTTTAGAGGATATTCAAGAATCACTGCAAAATTTTTCAGTAGACGCGGAACAATCCGACGATATAACTATGATTGCCGTTAAATTTGAGAGGAGAAAATAAAAATGGCGACTGAATTGCAAATTACAAAGGAAATAAGCGGCGAAACACTTAATGTTCATATAAAAGGCGATTTGAACGTTAAAACCTCGCCGATTCTCGAAGAAGAGCTTAAAAATTCTGTTAGCGGCGTGAAAGAATTGATTTTAGATTTTACTGACGTGGAATATATTTCTTCGGCAGGTTTGCGCGTTTTGCTTGCAATGGAAAAAACTATGCGTCGTCAGGGCGGGAAGATGAAACTTCAGCACGTCAACGCCGCCGTTAAAGAAATCATTCGGCTTGCGGGCTTTCTTCAAGTTATGACTATCGAAGATTAAAGAAAATTTATTGCATTATGGACGCGGAAAAAATTTTTAGTCGCGAAGCACTTGATAAGTTGCGTTCGCCGGAAAAACTTAATACATTAATTCCCGTCACGAATCCAATAGCTTGGGTCGGGCTGATTGCTATTTGCGTGCTAATGTTTTCGATTGTCCTTTGGTCGATTTTTGGAGCATTTACCGAACGAGCAAACGGAATGTGATTAATTATGGATTCTGCAGGCGTGATTAACGTTTCGCACGCGGCGGCGGGAAAAATCACTGCCGTTTACATTAAAACCGGCGATACTGTTTATGCGGGGCAACTGATTGCGCGTGTGGAACAACCAGAGCGCGTCGCAGATACTCAAATGGCGCAATATGGTGCGGGGCTTGCATCGAGTGACCGCGACGTTATCGCAAGGGTTTATCAGTACGACGCCAAACTTCATCAGCAGAACGCGAGCGAAAATATTTATTCCGAATGTGACGGCATTGTTGACGCTGTTTTAATCGAAAAAGGCACAATAATTAATTCCGGTAGCCCTATTTGTACTGTTAGACTTACTCAGAGCCGCGACGAACTGACAGGCGTTTTTTATGTGCCGGTCGATAAGGGCAAGCAGATAGAAAGCGGAATGTTGATTCAGCTTGCGCCAAAATTCGCTAAGGAAATTTTTTGACAGCGGCAAACGAGTAAAAGTGCCGACGATTTTACAAATGGAAGCGACCGAATGCGGTGCGGCGTCGTTGGCAATGGTTTTGGCTTATAATAATCTTTGGATACCGCTAGAAAAATTGCGGCAAATGTGCGGCGTAAATCGCGATGGCTCCAACGCTCGAAATATTTTAAAAGCGGCGCGCTCTCTCGGTTGCGAGGCGAAAGCGTACACGTGGCCGGCTACAAAAATCATTTTGCGCAAAGTTTATCCCTTGATTATTCATTGGGAATTCAATCACTTTGTAGTTTTGGAAGGTATCAAAAAAGGCATCGCGTATCTGAATGACCCTGCGCTCGGTCGGCGGCAAGTTCCTTTTGATGAGTTTATCACGTCTTATACCGGCGTTTGCCTCAAGATTATTCCAAAAGAAAATTTCAAGCCGGCGGGGCACCGTTACAACGTCGTTAAAGTCATTGCCAAAAAACTTCTGCAAGACAAATGGGCAATGCTTTTTGTTTTGATTATCGGGCTTTGCATGATAATTCCTGGCTTGGCAACGCCCGTTATCAATCAAATTTTTATCGACGACATTTTAACGAACAAGCACCCCGATTGGGCAACGAATATTTATTTAACGATGATTGGCGCAATCGTCATAAATTGCTTAATGAATTATTTGCGCTCGTACATTTTGACTACGTGGCAGAAAAAGTTGACGCTATCCGACTCAACTAATTTTTTTTGGCATTTGATTCGCTTACCAATACAATTTTTTCAACAACGCCACAGTGCCGAAGTTGCTTCGCGCATAACGTTTAATGAATCCGTTGCGGGCGTGCTATCAAACTCGGCGGCGACTGCCATATTGGATTTTTTTGTCGCGCTTTTTTATTTGCTACTACTCCTTCAATATTCCGTTCCGCTAACTTTAATTGGCGTATCATTCAGCCTAGTTAATCTGGCGTTGCTAATGTTGACTCGGCGCAAACTGACTGATTTAACAATGCGCCTTCAGCAGGACAAAGGAAAAGAATACGGGACGTTAATGAACGGGCTTTTAATGATTGAATCAGTCAAAGCCAACGGCGGAGAGGCAGATTTTTTCACCAAATGGGCGGGCTATCGCGCTAAAGTCGTGGTTGCTTCTCAAACTATCAAGCTTTTTAATATCAATGTGCAAATGTTGCCAAATCTTTTGTCGGGGCTGAACAGCGCGTTAATTATGACAATCGGCGGCTTTTCGATTATGGAAGGTGTTATGACGGCGGGCATTTTTACCGCGTTTCAAAATCTTATGGGGCGATTTAATGAGCCGTTCAATAAACTTTTAAATCTCGGTACAACGTTGCAGACTACCGAAATGCAGTTGCAACGCCTCGACGACATAAACCGCTACGAAGTCGACAGCTTAAATTATCCCGACGAAAAACAAAAAATTTCCTTTGAAGGTAGCCGGCTTTCCGGCGAACTTGAATTGAAAAATATTTCGTTCGGATACAGTCCGCTTGATCCGCCACTTTTGGAAAATTTCAATTTGCACCTAAAGCCTGGTCGGTGGGTTGCGATAATCGGCGCGTCCGGCTCCGGTAAATCGACACTGGCTAAAATCGTCACGGGGGCTTTATGAGCAATGGGCGGGCGATGTCCTTTTTGATAGCGTCAATCGCCGCGAAATTCCCCGCGCTGTTATTACGCATTCGGTTGCCGTCGTCGACCAAGATATTTTCCAAATCACTGGGACTATCGCGGATAACATTTCGCTTTTCGATAACTCAATGAAACGTTCGGATATAATTCGTGCCGCGCAGGACGCTTGCATTCATAACGATATAATTGCGCTAAAGGGCGGCTATGATTCGCAAGTCGCGGAAGGTGACAGAAATTTTAGCGGCGGGCAACGTCAGAGGATTGAAATTGCGCGGGCGTTGGCTGTCAATCCGTCGCTTTTGGTGCTCGATGAGGCAACTTCCGCCCTTGACCCTATGGTCGAACAGCAAATTTTTGAAAATATCCGGCGGCGCGGCTGTTCGTGCTTTATAATTGCGCATAGACTTTCGACAATTCGCGATTGCGACGAAATTATCGTACTGGAAAAGGGCAAAGTCGTCGAGCGCGGCACGCATCGCGAAATGATTCAACATGACGGCGCGTACCGCAAATTGATTGAGGATAGTAGCCAGAAATGAGGAACTGTAATGAAATTGATTGCGGGGCAACGTTTCTACCTGGAAAATGAAAATCAACTCGTCAGGGCGATTAGCGGCAAGTTGGAAGTTTACGCCGTAACGCGCAACGAATCATCTTTCCGGCAGATTTTTCTTTTGGAACTGGCAAAAGGCGACGTTGCTTTTCCGGCTATAGATGAATTCGGCTACATAGATTTTTTAGTTTACGCCGTCGACGATTCCGAAATTGATTTAATCGCCATAGATGAATTGCCGCCGCAAGAACTTCGCGAGCTAATGCAAAATTGGTTTGCTAAATTGGTTGAGTTGTCGTGGCTAAGATTAATGGCGGATTTGGGCGATGATGTTCTGCAACTGTGGCGAACTAAATCGCTTTTCCTTTCCGACGAACTCGAAGACCTTCTGGAAGAATTTACCGACAACGAACAAATTCTTTCCATGTTGCTTGGAATGAAATTCCGCGCAGAAGACGAAAAACTTACTCGCCGCATTGAGCGCAGTGAGGAAAATAAACGCCAGATTGTAGACGAAACTATTTCAAAACTTCTCGGTCAAGAGGCAACTTTTTATCAAGGTTCGGCAAATAGCGGCGGTAGCGTCGATTCAAATATCAAGGAGATAACTTTTTTAATCAAGCGCATTGCGACCGCGTTGAAAATGCCCAATGCTAATATCAGCATACCGGCGGACATTACCAAAAAGCTCGACCAGTTAGGCATAATTCGGCGGCTCGTTCACAAAGGCAATATGCAAATGCGCTTAGTAGAACTTTCGCAAGATTGGCATAAATTCGATTGCGGCATAATGCTAGGCTACTACGGCGAAAAGAAAAAGCTTGTCGCTTTGATTCCAAATTCGCCGCGCTCTTATGCAATGATTAGTTCGGATAATCCAAATGGAATTCCCATTACAAAGGAAATTGCCGCCGACATTGACAAAGACGCCTTTGTTATTCATGCGGGCTTGCCTGCGCGGAAACTTTCAAATTTCGACGTAATGCGCTTTATGTTCATCATTGTTGGGCAATGGATTGGCGGACGATAATTTTAGTTAGCTTCTGCGCGGGAATTATCCCACTAATAACGCCGATTATCACGGAGACGATTTTTCAAGACATTATCCCGATTTTAGACCGGCAAGGCTTAGCAACCGTCACGCAAGTTTCAGCGGTGGCAGGGTTCACGATAGCCGCAATAAATATCGTGCGTTCAATCGCCGTCATGCGCCTCGTTACAAATGTCGACCTTGCTGTTGAATCCGCACTTTTCGGGCGGCTCGTCGCTTTGCCGACTTCTTTTTTCCGAAAATTTCAATCGGGCGAAATTGCTAGCCGATTCATGGGAATGGAATCCGTAGTTAATGCCATTTCCGGCGACATCGTCAGCCAAGTTTTTAATTTTATATTTTCCTTCTGGTCGTTCGGGCTTATGTGCTGGTATAGCTTCAAGTTGGCTATGCTCGTACTTTTTAGCAGTGTCGTTTTGACGCTGATTAGCGCGTTGTTCGTTTATAAATCAGTCAGCTTGCAAAGGAAATTCACTACTGCCCACAACAAAACGGCGGCTTTGCTCCAACAGCTTTTTGCAGGGCTAGCTAAATTCCGGACGGCGGGCGCTGAAGAACATGCTTTCAGACTTTGGGGCGAACGTTTTGCCGATGAATGGCGTTGGAATTATAAAATGCGCTGGAATCTTAATTATCAAGGCATTGTCTCCGTCGTTCAAATTTCCTTGCATACGCTTTTAGTTTATTTCGTCACGATGAATTATGTTAATGAAGTCGACCCCGAAACCGGCGCGATAGTCAAAGAGGGCATAACTTATGCGTCATTCCTCGCCTTTCAAGCGGCGTCCGCGTCCTTCAATTCAACTATCGGCGGCTGTATCAGCTCGGTCAGCAATTTGATTTTTGCTAAGCCGCTCGTCGAGAACTTGAAAATTTTCCTAGATGAAGTTCCCGAAATATCGGACGATAAACCCGACGCCGATAAATTGCGCGGAGCTATTGAAGTTCGTAACCTTCAATTCTCCTACGGCGAAGATTTGCCCGAAGTTATAAAGAATGTCAATTTCCGGATTGCGGCGGGCGAACACGTCGCCATTGTCGGCAGGAGCGGCGGCGGAAAGTCTACGCTTGTTAGACTTTTGCTGGGCTTTGAAAAACCTACTGGCGGCGTCGTCCTCTACGACGGGCAAGACCTCGCCGAAGTAAATCTTTCTTCCGTGCGCAGTCAAATGGGCGTTGTTCTGCAAAATGGACAACTTATGAGCGGCAGTATTTTTACAAACATAATCGGGACGAGTGCGCTGACTGAAAATGACGCATGGGCGGCGGCTGACGCGGCGGGCTTGACTGACGATATAAAAAATATGCCAATGGGTATGCAGACAATTATTTCCGAAGGCTCAACGAATATTTCCGGCGGGCAACGCCAAAGAATTTTAATCGCTCGCGCCCTTGCCGGTAGACCGTCCATTGTGATTTTCGACGAAGCAACTTCCGCCCTTGATAACCGCACTCAAGCTATCGTCACGCGCAGTTTGGATAAAATGCACGCCACGCAAATTATCGTTGCGCATAGACTTTCCACAATCCGGAATGTTGACCGCGTTATCGTCATTGACAAAGGAAAAATCGTTGAAGACGGCGGCTGAGCTGTTGCAGAAGGAAGATTTCGTTAAGAAATTCGCTGAATGCGATGACAACAACGCGGCAATCGCCCTCTTCGCGCAAAATGGCGCAAACGTTACCGCCGAAGACCTCAAAGCAATCGGCACGCTCTTGAAAGCCGCTCAGGATAACGACGGCGAAATCCCCGACGAAATCGCTGAACAAGTCGCAGGCGGTGCTACCTTCGCTTCTGTTTTTACGACATCGTTCAAGAGCATAGCCGCTCTTGGCAATCTCTTCAGCTCTTTAGAACCAGTGTTCACAAACGTTTGAGTAAAGTGTGAATATGGGAAATTTTAATAATCGTCTCGGCAGAAGAAACAATCAGCTCGTAATCTTTGCTAAGACGCCGAGAATGATTGAGCCAAGCAAACGTTC
>DJWY01000014.1 GCA_002448305.1 Selenomonadales bacterium UBA7018 | reverse complement strand
GACCGGTTTTGAAACTTCTTCGAGCAGTTCGGACGTCGCAACTTCGACTGTTGGCGGTGAAATTTTTTCGAGTGATTCGGATTGCGCCACTTCGACTGCTGGCGGTGAAATTTCTTCGGGTGGTTCGGAGAATTCTAAAGATTTTGCTTCCGACTGAATTTTTTCCAATATATCGGGCTTAACTTCATCTAATGCCTTGAAAGTTTCCTGCAAAGGGAAATTTTCTTCGGGCTTTGGTTCATCAAAAAGCGGAGCAGATTTATCTTGAAGAGCTTTTTTAGTCGCCTCTGATTTATCTTCGTCCAAAGGATTAAAGACCTCTTGCAAAGGGAAATTTTCTTCGGGCTTCGGCTCGTCAAAGGGCGCGTCAGATTTATTTTGAAGAGCTTTTGCGACTGCCTCTGCTTTAACTTCGTCTAAGGGCTTGAAGACATTTTCTAGCGGGAATTCTTCTATGGGTTTTGAATCATCAATTATTTTTTCTTTGTCAGGCGTGGTGTAAAATGCGCTATTTTCTCCAACAGGTATATCGTCGACTACAATTTTTTTAGGCGATTCATTTATATTTTCTTTATCGGGCGTAGTGTAAAATGAATCATTTCTTTCAACGGGCATATCATCGGCAACAATTTCTTTGGACGATTTAATTATATTTTCTTTATCGGGCGTAGTGTAAAATGAATCACTTTTTTCAACGGGCATGTCGTCGACTACAATTTCTTTATTGGGCGTGTTATAAAACGCGTTATTTTCTCCGCCGCCAGACTTTTTTACCTCTTCAGCATAGGCAGCTTTGACTTGTTCAGTAAAAATTTTTTCTTCGTCGCGTTGTTTTTTTATCAGAAAATTATTTATAAGATTTAGCACAAAGGAAGTCACTAAAATTAAGCCGCCCAAGTATAGGAAGAATTTTTTATCTGGAACGGGCGACAAGATAACTGCTACGAAAATAATCATAAATGATACAATGGCTGTCGCTACGAGTGTGCTGTAATAAATTTTCAGCCCTAATTGTTTTGCAAGCGCGTGAATCAGCAATATGCTGACGACCATGACGGACGGCACTATCAAAAAAAATGCCAAACTTATCCCTCCACGAAAACATTTCGGCTTGCTTGCCAACTTTGACTTCGACGCGCCCTGTAAAATTCCTTTAAAAATTTTTCGCGTCCTGTTATAATTTGGTTACTTCAAAACTAGAAAATTTTTCGGAGGGTTACTTTTAAAAAGTAATCAAACAGCGGACGCGCAAAACATTTCGGTACTTTGAACTTGTTCGCCGCGTTCGTACGCTTCGCTAGTTGCGTATAAAATATTTTTGGAGGCTATAATTTTGGATTCAATAAAAATTCGCGGTGCTCGTGTGCATAATTTAAAAAATATCAGCGTCGAAATTCCGCGTGATAAATTCGTCGTGATAACGGGTGTATCCGGTAGCGGCAAAAGTTCGCTTGCCTTCGATACCATTTACGCCGAAGGTCAACGCCGTTATATGGAATCGCTGTCGAGTTACGCCCGACAATTTCTCGGGCTGCCCGATAAGCCGGACGTTGAATTAATCGAAGGTTTAAGTCCTGCCATTGCCATAAATCAGAAGACGACTAATAACAATCCGCGCTCGACCGTCGGCACAGTCACGGAGATTTATGACTACTTGCGATTACTTTTCGCTCGAATTGGCAAGCCCCATTGTCCAAAATGCGGCAAGCCCGTTAAAAGTCAGAGCGTCGACCAAATTCTTGCACAGATTTTATCTTTGCCGGAAGGTACGCGCTTTAGTTTGCTTGCACCGATTGTCAATCAGAAAAAAGGCACTCACAAAGATATTTTCGAGAAACTAAGCGCGGCGGGCTTTGTGCGCGTTAAGGTTAATGGAGAAATTCGCGAGCTTGACGAAGAAATTTCACTTGCCAAAACGAGAAAGCATTCTATTGAACTTGTCGTGGATAGGTTGATTAATCGCGGCGACGTGCGTTCAAGATTAGCTGATTCTCTGGAGACCGCGCTAAAATTCGGCAATGGGATTGTTTACGTTGAAACGGACGATAAAACTTTGACGTTCAGCGAGAAAAATGCTTGCGTCGATTGCGGAATAAGTCTGCCTGAAATTACACCGCAACTTTTTTCATTTAACAGCCCGAAAGGTGCTTGCCCGAAATGCAATGGGCTTGGCAAAATTTTCGACGTTCGTGACTGGTCGACAATGTATGAATGGATGCTTGCCGTTCACGAATTCAAAATGACTGATTTGCCCGAAGACGTTTGCCCCGCCTGTCACGGACACAGATTAAAGCCCGAAGCCTTAAGCGTTACTGTCGGCGAAAAGAATATTGCGCAAGTCGTTGATATGTCAGTTGACGCCTGCAGAAATTTTTTCTCCGCGCTTGAACTCGATGACACTGATAAAAAAATTTCCGCGCAGGTTCTCAAGGAAATAAATTCACGGCTGAAATTTTTATGCGACGTTGGGCTTGATTATCTTAGTTTGTCAAGAAAATCTGCGACGTTAAGCGGCGGCGAATCTCAACGAATTAGACTTGCGACGCAAATTGGCTCGGCTTTAACCGGTGTCCTTTACGTTCTCGACGAGCCGTCAATCGGTCTTCATCAGCACGATAACCAGAAACTTTTGACGACGCTGAAAAATCTTCGCGACTTGGGCAATACGCTAATCGTTGTAGAGCACGACGAAGAAACTATCCGTGAGGCTGATGAAATTGTCGACATTGGACGCGGCGCAGGTAAGGCGGGCGGCGAAGTTATCGCGCAGGGAACTGCCGACGAAATTTCCCGCGTCGAAAATTCTTTAACGGGCGATTATCTTAGCGGCAGAAAAATTATTCCCGTGCCCGCGACCCGCCGCGATATTTCGCAGACTTTGACTTTCGCCGACGCTAATAAAAATAATCTTAAAAATATTTCCGTTGAAATTCCGCTCCGCGCCTTGACGCTGATAACGGGCGTTTCTGGTTCCGGCAAGTCGACGCTCGTTGAAGAAATTATTTATCCGCGCCTTAAGGAAATGAATCTTGCGGAATTGGGTATAAGCAAAGTAACGATGATTGACCAAGACCCGATTGGCAGGACGCCCCGTTCAAACATTGCGACTTATACGGGAGTTGCCGACCATATACGGAAACTTTTCGCCGAAACGAACGGCGCGAAAATGCGCGGCTATAAGGCGGGCAGATTTAGTTTCAACGTCAAGGGCGGGCGTTGCGAAAGTTGCGGCGGCAATGGCGTTTTGAAAATCCCGATGAACTTTCTGCCCGACGTTTACGTTACTTGCGACGTTTGCAAGGGAACGCGCTTTAACGCTGAAACTTTGGAAGTCAAATACAAGGGCAAAAATATTTCCGACGTGTTGAATATGCCTGTTGACGAGGCGTTAGAATTTTTCGAGAACGTACCGACGATTAAGCGCATGTTGCAAGTCCTGCACGATGTCGGATTAGGTTATATCGAACTCGGACAGAGCGCGAATACTTTTAGCGGCGGCGAAGCTCAGCGCGTCAAGCTTGCTTACGAATTGGCGCGACCTGCCGGAAGAGCGGCAAATATTTACATTATGGACGAGCCGACGACCGGTCTGCACTTCGACGACGTGAAAAAATTAATTGACGTGATTCAGCGACTTGTCGAGCGCGGCGACACAGTCATAATCATTGAACATAATCTGGACGTGATAAAATGCGCCGATTGCATAATCGATTTAGGTCCAGACGGCGGCGATAAGGGCGGCGAAGTTATCGCTTGTGGCACGCCCGAAGATGTCGCCCGCGTCGAAAATTCTTACACCGGACAGGCTCTGAAAAAAATTCTATGAAAAAAATTATCCCCCGCAAGTCGCGAGGGATTTTTTATTTCCATGATTAAATTTTATGCAAGAACACGAGCAAGACGCATGAATTCGGGATTAAGTTGTTTTTTATTATTAACGGCGTCGTGCAGGTTGATTGAGACGACATGCCCGCGATTGAATCCGAAAACAATATCACTCAAGCCGGAAATGATTGCAAGGGCTGCATGTTCGCCGAGACGGCTTGCATTAACGCGGTCGATAACAGTTGGCGAGCCGCCGCGTTGAATATGTCCGAGTTTGGAAACGCGAGTATCAAGCCCAGTCTTTTCAGCAATAATCTTGCCGATTTCGTGACCTTTGCCCGCGCCCTCTGCCACGACGACTAAGCAATAACGTTTGCCGGCGTCATAAGCTGATTTCATTTCTTCGCAAATTTCGTCAAGGTCGTATTCTTCTTCAGGAACGAGGATATATTCCGCGCCGCCCGAAATGCCCGAAACCATAGCGAGCCAACCGCTATTACGTCCCATAACCTCAAGGACAATCGTTCTGCGGTGCGCCGAAGCAGTATCGCGCAATTTGTTAATCGCGTCAATAATCGTATTAGCGGCAGTGTCGCAACCTATTGTATATTCAGAGCCCCAAACGTCATTATCAATCGTGCCGGGAAGTCCTACAATCGGAATTCCTGTTTCCTGACTAAGAATCGACGCGCCGCGCAAACTTCCATCGCCGCCAACTACGACCAAACCTTGAATTCCTCTGTCGACCAAATTTTTATAGCCGAGTGCGCGACCTTCGGGCGTCGCGAAACGTCTGCAACGAGCGGTTCCCAAAAACGTGCCGCCGCGTTGAATTATGTCGCTAACGTCCTTTGATTGCATCTCGAACATTTCTTCATCAAGCATACCATGATAGCCGCCACGAATACCCCAGACTCTAACGCCGTGATGCAGTGCCGTGCGCGTTACCGCACGAACTGCCGCGTTCATGCCAGGACTATCGCCGCCAGATGTCATTACCGCAATACTTTTTAGCATAACCGAATCCCCTCCTGCCAAAATACCCTTAACCGGCACAAATTCTGCGCCGAAAATTTTTCCTTGCCAATGATAGCATAAATTTTCTGAATTGCAAATATCTGCGCGGCGTACAACGCAGAAAAATTTTTCTTGATTGACAGTGCAAAAACTAATTTGATATTATTCGTTAGGGAGGTTTTGAAAATGCTTAAAGGCGCGATTTTCGATATGGACGGAACGCTTTTCGACACGGAGAAACTTTATCGGCAGGCTTGGCTAGAAGTTGCAAGCGAGTTCGGCGAGGAAAAAAATTACGAGTTGCCGACGGCGATTAGCGGAACAAATTTAGGCGAAGAATCTTACAAAGTCATACGCAGATTTTATCCGAACGTCGACGCGGCGGCTTATCTTGCGCGAGTGCTTGTTGAAGTGCGCAGGGCTTCGGAAAGTGAACTTGAGCTTATGACGGGCGTTGAGGACATTTTAAATTTCTTTCAAGCTAAAGGCGTTCCAATGGCGGTGGCGAGTAGTGCGCCCGTTGCAGTCATTGAGAAAAATTTGACGCGAGCTAATCTGCGCGGCTACTTTAAAGTTTTAGTTGGCGGCGACAGAGTTAAAAACGGCAAGCCCGCGCCTGATATTTTCCTGCTTGCCGCTAAGGAATTGAATCTTGCGCCGAGCGATTGCTATATTTTTGAAGACAGCTTTAACGGGATAAGGAGCGCGGCGGCGTCTGGCGGAGCGGCGATTATGATTCCAGATACCGTTCAGCCGACTGAAGAAATAAAAAAGCTCTGCGCGGCTATCTTCCCGAATTTAAACGAGGCAAAGCAAGCGATAATGGAGGAGCAGTTATGAAAGTTGCAATAATTATGGGCAGTGCAAGCGATTGGGGAGTAATGCGGGCGGCGGTCGAAACGCTGAAAAATTTCTCTGTTGATTTTGATGTTACGGTTGCTTCTGCGCACCGTACGCCCCAAAAAGTTCACGACTACGTTAAAAGCTCCGACGCGCAAATTTTCATAGCGGCGGCGGGTATGGCGGCACATTTGGCGGGCGTTGTTGCGAGCCTTACTACTAAGCCTGTTATCGGCGTACCGATTAATTCCGAGCCGTTCAAAGGTTTGGATTCTCTTTTAAGCACAGTGCAAATGCCCGGCGGCGTTCCGGTCGCGACTATGGCTGTAAACGGCGCGAAAAATGCCGCGATTTTTGCCGTAGAACTTCTTGCACTCTGTGACGATGAACTTGCTAAAAAATTAATCGCCTATCGCGAGCAAATGGCGGAGACGATTGAACTTAAGGATAAAAATCTCAAGAAGGAATTTTTTTAAGGAGGAATCATTATGAATACCAGGACACATGAAATTATTCGCGAGTATATCGGCGTGTTGACGCACCAAGCACTTAACCGCGAATTGACTTGGGATACGGCGGTTGGCGACATGGAATACCGCTATATTATTAAAGAATTGTTGCCGGACGGTTCAGTTGGAAAAGATTTGCTCGGCGTCTCGTATCGTATGCGCTCTGTGGACAGCGTCGACCTCACCATTAACGGCGAAACTTTCCGCACGCGCAACAAGCCCATTATCGAGCGCGTCGGTATGCTCTTCCGCATTATCAATTACGAGAAAAAAGACAACGTTATCAGCGATAACACTATTCAATTTATGCGCCAATACGTCAAGGAGAATAGATAAGGAGTGATTCAGAAAATGTCAACGGTGGTTATAAGCGGTGCGCAATGGGGCGACGAGGGCAAAGGCAAAATTGTCGATTACCTTGCGGCGCAAGCGGACACGGTTGTCAGATTTCAGGGCGGTAGCAATGCCGGTCACACTGTCACAGTAAAAGGCGAAGAGTATAAATTGCGCCTTTTGCCGTCGGGCATTTTGTACAAGGGCACGACTTGCGTTATAGGAAATGGCGTCGTCGTCGACCCGCAATGTTTGCTTGAGGAAATTGACAACATGCAAAAGCGCGGCGTCGATACTTCAGGCATAAAAATTTCTAATCGTGCGCATGTCGTAATGACTTGGCATAAACTTTTCGACGAACTCAGCGAGCAGTTGCGCGGCGCAAATAAAATCGGCACGACGAAACGCGGCATAGGTCCTTGCTATATGGATAAGGACGACAGAATTGGAATTCGCGTCTGCGACTTAATTGACCGCGAAGATTTCGCCGCTAAGGTTGCGCAAGTTCTCCCGATTAAAAATTTGATTCTGGAAAAAGTTTATAATCATGCGCCGCTTGTCGCCGAAGAAATTTTGCGCGAGTACGAAGGCTACGCCGAAAAGCTTCGTCCGTACGTTTGCGACACGATTACTTTGCTTAACGCGCAAATTGATGCGGGCAAGAAAATTTTATTTGAGGGTGCGCAGGCGACTATGCTTGATATTGATTACGGCACTTATCCTTACGTCACGAGTAGCCATCCGATTTCGGGCGGTGTCGGGATTGGGGCGGGCGTCGCGCCGAAAAAAATTGATAAGGTTGTTGGCGTCGTCAAGGCTTATTGTACGCGAGTTGGCGAAGGTCCTTTCCCGACTGAACAGCTTAACGCCATTGGCGATAAACTTCGCGAGGCGGGGCACGAATACGGAACTGTCACGGGGCGTCCGCGCAGAACAGGTTGGCTTGATGCTTGCGTCGTCAAATACGCGGGGCAACTTAGCGGCACTGATTACATGGCGATTACGCGCCTTGACATTCTCGACAGCTTCGACGAAATTAAAATGTGCACCGCTTATAAACTCGACGGCGAAATTATTAACGAGATTCCCGCCAGCTTGAAAGTTTTGGCGAAGGTTGAGCCGGTCTACGAAAATTTTGCCGGTTGGAAAACGGACATTAGCAAAATTCGCCGCTACGACGATTTACCTGCCAACGCTAAGAAATATCTTGAGCGCATGGCTGAAGTTACTGGAATTAAAATCGGAATTGTTTCTGTCGGAGCTAATCGCGAGCAAACGATTGTACTTGAAAATATTTTCTAACTGGAGATGTCATTGAACATTGTTGGTAAACACCATTATTGAAAACCGTATTTGTTATTTGGAAATGCAAGACGCTAATCACTTCAACTGCCTAAGCGATGAAATGTGCAAGGAATTGATTGACGCATTGAAACAAGGTTATAACAGCGAGTGCGTCGGGATTGTTATTAAGGCGCAAACAAAGCGCGGCGTCTGGAGTGCTGGTCATGATATTCACGAACTGCCGCAAGACGGTAGCGACCCGTTAAATTTCGGCGTACCTATGGAAAGATTATTGCGCAAGGTACAAGATACGCCTATTCCGGTTATCGCCTGTGTCAGTGGAACTGTTTGGGGTGGTGCCTGCGATTTGTGCTTATCGTGTGATATGATTGTCAGTTCAAAGAACGCGACCTTTGCAATCACGCCCGCGAAAATCGGCATTCCTTACAATGCGTCGGGAATTTTGCACTTTATTAATCAGCTGGGCATGAATAAGGCTCGCGAAATGTTTTATCTCGGTATGCCAATTACTGCCGATGACGCTTTGAACGTCGGACTTATTAACCGCGTCGCCGAACTTGAAGATTTGGAAAAAGTTTTGGAAGAACAATTTCTTAATCCCCTGCGCCGCAATAGCGTATTGTCAATCAGTGCTATCAAGCGGCAGTTCCGGATTCTTAGCAGAGCTTCAACAGTTATCAGCGCGGAGAATTTTGAACGCATTAACGCTTATCGCGCCCGCGTGTACAAGAGCGACGATTACAAGGAAGGCATTAATTCTTTTTTGGAGAAGCGTCCGCCGCAGTATAAGGGCAAAGCTTCGGATTTAGACTGAAAAAATTATCCCCCTCCAAAGCGGAAGGGGATTTTTTGTTGTCGATTAAAACTTAGTTGTTGATTATGAAAGACAGTTCGGTTTGGAAAGTTTTGCCGACGGCGAGTTTCATAATGCCTTCTTTGTCCTTGAGTTCGCCGGAAAAGTCTTCGTAATCGGCGTGTCCGTGCCAAGGCTCAATGCAAATGAACGGTGCGCCGCCCTGCGCGGGAGTCCAGAAGCCCCAGTACGGAAAACCTTTAGCGCGAATGGTCAGCGACTTAGAACTTTTGCGCGAGCAAACCGAGACTTCATCGGATTTTAAATCGTCGAAAACAAGCGCGTCGCCCTTGAACAGGTCGTAAGTCAAATTAAGTTCGGTGCCGTCAAGCGTCGGGATTCTGTCATGAGTAAGCGAACCACTTGCCGCAAGGAGAAGCCGCGCAGATTTTTCCGGCTTATTGAACTTCAAATAACAGTCCGTGAAATTTTCCCTGTAGGAAATTGGGCAACAAATTGCGGGGTGTGCGCCGATTGAAAAATAAATTTCCTTGTCGTCGACGTTGGCAACCTTCCACGTAACCTTGATTTCGTTGCCGATGAGTTCATAAGAAATTTCAAGGCGGAACTTGTAAGGATAAACTTTAAGGGTCGCGGCGTTGGATTCAAGTGCGAAAGTCAAAGTATTGTCGGTTGCGTCGAGGAGCCAAAAATCGCTTGTGCGGGCGAAACCATGCGACGCCAATTCAAATTCCTTGCCTTCAGCGCGATACTTGCCGCCATTGAGTTTGCCGACAATCGGGAAGAGCACCGGCGAAGAATATTTCCACCAAGTCGGGTCGCTGTCGAAAAGATATTCTGTGCCGTCAGCGAGTCCGGTTATCGATTTAAGCTCCGCGCCGCGATTCGCTACGGTAATTTTTAAAATGTCGTTTTGAAGTGTCTGCATAAAAATTTTCCCTCCGTTATTTCGATTCGGTCATAAGCCGGACATTATTTTTTTCAAAGTAGTTGAGATATTTTTCGGGCGGCGTCGTGTTCATGATGATATTGTCAAGGGCATTCAGTTCGCAATAAGTCATGAGCGACGCCACGTCCAATTTAGAATCGTCGACGAGCAAATATTTTGGGCAAGATTTCTGAACGAGACGTTGCTTAATTTCGCATTCAAGGGGAGAAGCGTTGGTTGCGCCGTGTTCAATGGAAATGCCCGTGCTAGCCAGGAAAATTTTCGAGAAGTTATAAGCCTTAATGCAACTTATCACGCCGGGACCGACAAGCGCATTTGAAGGCGGATAAACATAACCACCGGTCGCGATTACGTTCAAATTTTGATAGCGCGAGGCGTAGTCGATAACATAAATATTCGCCGTGACAATCGTCAGTTGTTTCCTGTTCGCCAAATGCGGCAAAAGGTGCATAGTCGTCGTGCCCGAATCAATGTAAATGACTTCGCCGTCCTGAATCAGCGCGGCAGCAATTTGCGCGATGATTTTTTTCTCGGCAACATTGCGAATTTCGCGAGCTGCAAAAGGTTCGGGAGCACTGTTAGCGGACTCTCTAAGAACGATTCCGCCGTAAACTTTCTCGATAACTCCTTCGGCGTCCAGCTCGGCGATATCGCGGCGGATTGTATTTTTCGACACGGAAAAAATATCGCAAAGTTCGTCAAGGGAAATAATTTGACGTTCCTTGATAAGTTCGTGGATTTTATTTATGCGGTCTGCTTTCAACTCGGCTCAACCTTTCTAGTTCAATCGGTAATTTTACAACACAAAATTTTTGGTGATTAAATGGTATTATAATTTAACTTTCGGGAACTTACAAGCATTTTTTTGACAATTCAGAAGAGCAAAAAATTTTTCCACTAAGTATTGACTTTGTGCACAAAATAATTTAGATTATGGGCAGAAAGATACCAACACTTTATCAAAAAATTGTTTTAGAGGAGTGAATTTTATGGGTTATACTTTCATGGTGCCGGCGAAAATTATTTCCGGCGTCAACGTCATTTCGGAATTGGGCGACCACATTGCGGGCAAGGGCACAAAAGCTCTTATCGTTACCGACCAATTCATGGTTAAATTCGGCAATGCGGCGAAGGTTGAAGCGGCTTTGCAGAAAGTCAATATTCCCTACGTCATTTTCGACGGCGCGAACACTGAGCCTACTGACAAAATTGTTGAGGCGGGCTTGAAGGTTTACAAGGAAGAGAAATGCGACTTTATCATTGCGCTTGGCGGTGGCAGCCCTATGGACACCGCGAAGGCTATCGGCTTTATGACGACGGCGGGCGACCGTAAGATTAATTCCTACATGCATGAAGTTATTGATATGCCCGTTCCGTATCTGGTTGCGATTCCGACGACTGCGGGCACCGGCTCCGAAGTTACCAAGAACACAATCATTTCCGATACAGAAAACAACGTCAAAATGTTGCTCGGCGGTCCGTCGATTATTCCGGCATTGGCAGTTGTTGACCCGACTTTCACAATGACTGCGCCTCCTGGCGTCACTGCGGCGACCGGTATCGATGCACTTTGCCACGCGATTGAAGCTTATACTTCCCGCAAGGCGCAACCGCTTACTGATACCTTTGCAATTTCTGCTATCCAAAAAATTCATAAGAACTTGCCCATTTGCTACAAGGATGGCAAAAATGAACAGGCTCGTCTTGCAATGTCGATTGCCGCGCTTGAAGCCGGTATTGCGTTCAACAATGCGTCCGTTACAATCGTTCATGGCATGAGCCGCCCGATTGGCGCACTTTTCCACATTGCGCACGGCGTTTCCAATGCTGTACTCCTTCCGGCTTGCCTTGAATTTGCTATCGAAGAAAATACCGCACGTTTTGCGCATATCGGTCGCATTATGGGCGTTGCCGACGAAAATACTCCCGACCATGACGCGGCAGTTGCTATGGTTAAAGAAGTCGAGCGTTTCTGCAAAGAAGTCGGCATTCCTCCGATTATCGAATTGCTCAAGAAGGGCAACCACACGCAGGAAGAATTCATGTCTTATCTTGACAAAATGGCCTCTGACGCGCTCGAAAGTGGCAGTCCGCAAAATACTATGCGCATTCCTACAAAAGAACAGATTATTGAGATTTACAAAAAACTCTTTTGATTGGACTGCGTTTTTATGTTTGACGGTATAAAAAAATTCGGCTTCGGCTTGATGAGATTGCCAAAGCTCGCGGACGGTACGATTGACGTTGAGCTTGTCAAAAAGTTGGTTGATGAATTTTTAGCGGCGGGTTTCACGTACTTTGACACGGCGTGGTATTACGCCGGCTCGGAAGTCGCAATTCGTCAAGCGTTAGTTGAAAGGTATCCGCGCGAAAAATTTCAGCTTGCAACTAAGCTTGCCGCGTGGCGAGCTAAAACTCAAGACGAGGCTTTGAATCAATTCGATGACTCACTTAAACGGACGGGCGCGAAATATTTTGACTTCTACCTTTTGCACAATATGGGCGACTACCGCACAAAATATTTTGATGACTTCAACGTTTGGGACTTTGCGCAGGAGAAAAAAGCGGCGGGCTTGATTAAAAATTTGGGTTTCTCTTTCCACGCGACGCCCGAAGAACTCGAAAAAATTTTGTCGGCGCACCCTGAAGTTGATTTCGTTCAGCTACAAATAAATTGGGCGGATTGGAACGCACCCGCGATAAAGTCTCGCGCTTGTTACGAAGTGGCGCAACGTCACGGAAAAAAAGTCGTCGTCATGGAACCGGTCAAAGGCGGAATGCTAGCCGCACCGCCCGCGCAGATTGAAAAAATTTTGCGCGACGCTGAACCGGAATCATCTCCGGCGTCATGGGCATTGCGCTTTGCGGCAAATCTTGACGGCGTGGCGGTCGTATTGTCGGGCATGAATTCTTTAGAACAAATGCGCGATAACATTTCTACGCTAAAAGATTTTACAAAGCTCACGCCCGCGCAAGTTCAAGTTATCGACAAGGCACGCGACGAACTCGCTAAAATTCCGCTGATACCCTGCACGGTTTGCGATTATTGCGCTTCCGTCTGTCCGCAAAAACTCCCGATAAGCGGATTCTTCGCAATGCTGAATCATCTGACGCTGTTTGAAAACAAAACTTTTGCAAGTCGTCGAGAAGGTTGGCTAGCTCGCGCCCGCGATAAAAATCCGGCATCAAGTTGCCTTAAATGCGGGCGGTGCGAAAAAGTTTGTCCGCAACATATCCCAATTAGAAAAAATTTAGTTCGATTCGTCAAGGAATTTGAAAGGTGAAAATTAATGCCACTCGTAAAAATGACTGAGATATTCGCGGCGCACGATGACACGTCGTTTGCGGTCGGGGCGTTCAACGTCTCGAATATGGAAATGGCAATGGGCGCAATAAAAGCTGCCGAAGAACTCCAAACGCCGCTTATTTTACAAATTGCCGAAGGTCGGCTGAGATATTCGCCACTCGACTTGCTCGGACCGATAATGCTTGCCGCCGCTAAGAAATGCAAAATGCCTGCGGCAGTTCATTTGGATCACGGCGGGACGCTTGATACGATTAAGCTTGCGTTAAGTTTGGGCTTTACGTCGGTTATGTTTGACGGCTCGAAATATCCGCTCGATGAAAATATCAAACGCACTCGCGAAGTCGTCGAAATGGCGCACGCTAAAGGCGCGGCGGTTGAGGCTGAAATTGGGCGCGTCGGCGGCGCGGAAGGCGATTATAAAAGCGTTGACGTTTTAGTTACCAGCGTCGAAGAGGCTAAAAAATTCGCGGAAGAAACTGGCGTTGACGCTCTGGCAGTCGCTATCGGCACCGCGCACGGCAATTATAAGGAACAACCGAAACTCCGCATTGACCGCCTTAAAGAAATTTTCGACGCCGTTAAAACTCCGCTTGTCCTGCACGGCGGAACCGGCTTGACTGAAGACGATTTCAAAAACTGCATTGCCAACGGTATCAAGAAAATTAATATCGCGACGGCAAGTTATGACAATTCGGCGCGGAAAATTCGCGAAGTCTGCGCGGCTAATCCCAATGCTAAATTCTTCGACTTCAGCGACGCCATTGTTCAAGGAACTTGCGAAAACGTCAAGAAACATATGCACATTTTTAATTCCGAAAGGAGATAATTTATAATGACTACTCTTCAAGAGGCTGTAAAGGCTTTCCCGCAAATGGAAGTTTGGAACGATTCTTGCTCCTGCAAAGAATTGCAGTATGCTCTCGACAACTGCGCGGCGTCCGGCGCAACCACTAACCCCGCTATCGTCTTCAACGTTCTGAAAAAAGAACTCCCCGACTGGGAAGACACTATCAAAAAAATCATCGCTGACAACCCGACTTTCACCGAAGACGACGTCGCTTGGAAAGTTATCGAAGCTCTCGGACTTAAAGCCGCTAAAATGCTTGAGCCTATGCACGAACAAAATCACGGGCAACGCGGCAAAATTTCCTTCCAGGCTAATGCGAAATTCTATCAGAACCCCGAAAAGCTCGTTGAGCACGCTGTCCAACTCGCTAGCCTTGCGCCCAATATCCAAATCAAAGCTCCCGCTAGCAAAGCCGGTATCGAAGCTTTTGAGGAAATGACTTATCAGGGCGTCTCCATTAATGCAACTGTTTCCTTTACTGTGCCGCAAGCTCTCGCGGTTGCTGAGGCTGTCGAACGCGGCTTGAAACGTCGCGAAGCTGAAGGCAAAGATACTTCGTGGATGCACCCCGTCTGCACGATTATGGGCGGTCGCACTGACGATTATTTGAAAGCTTATCTTAAAGGCAAAGATTATATTATTCACCCCGACGCACTCGAATGGGCTGGCGTTGCGGTCTTCAAGAACGCTTACAAGATTTATAAAGAACGCGGCTATCGCACGAAACTTTTGTTCGCGGCTTATCGTAACCTGCACCACTTTGAACAATTCATCGGCGGCGACGTCGTCTTGACGATTACTTCCGATTTCCAGAAGAAATATAACGGCACCAAAGTCGAAATCAAAGAGCACATGAGCGAACCTATTCCGCAAAAATGGCTTGATGAACTCATGACGATTGACGAATTCCGCCGCGCTTATGAACCCGACGGCATGAAGCCTGAAGAATTCCAGCACTATGGCGCGTTCCTCCGCACAATTAATCAATTCTTGGGCAGTTATGCGGGTCTCGTCGAACTCGTTCGCAAATATATGATAGTGTAAAATTCAATTAGGAATTAGGAGTTAGGAATTAGGAATTAAGGTTTGTTTTGTCATTCCCAATTCCTAATTCCACATTCCTAATTGCTTTTAAGGGGAGATTTTTAAATGGCTCTCATTGATTTTGACCAGAAAAGGGAACGCGACGTTGTAATTATCGGACGCGCAACCTTAGACTTTAACCCGAACGAAATTCATCGCACTCTTGATAAGGTAAAGACTTTCTCAATGTATCTGGGCGGCTCGCCTGGCAATATCGCCGTCGGCTTAAATCAGCTCGGCAAAAAAGTTGGCTTTATCGGTTGCGTATCGAATGACCAGTTCGGCGATTTTATTATCAACTTCTTTAAAGAACGCGGCATTGATACAACCCAAATGACACGCGCTAAACACGGCGAGCGCATGGGCTTGACTTTCACGGAGATTAAAAGCGAAACCGAAAGTTCAATCCTTATGTATCGCGACAAAGTTGCCGACTTGCAGATTGCGCCCGAAGATGTCAGCGAAAATTATATCGCCGGCTCCAAAGCGTTAATCGTCTCCGGACTTGCATTAGCGGCGGCTCCAAGTCGCGAAGCTTGCTTGACAGCGGCTCAACATGCCCGCATGCATGGCACTAAAATTATTTTCGACATTGACTATCGCCCTTACACGTGGCGTTCAAAGGAAGAAATTGCAATTTACTATTCGCTTATGGCGCGTCTTAGTGATGTCGTTATCGGTTCGCGCGACGAAGTTAATTTTGCTGAACTCCTGCCCGAAGACGCCGAGACCCCGCCAGACCATGAAATTGCAGAAAAATATTTGTCGTGGGGAAATAAAATCGTCGTCATTAAGCACGGAAAGCGCGGTTCAGTCGCTTACACTGCAGACCGCCACGCTTACAAGGTCGATTCTTATCACGTCAAGCTTTTGAAGAGTTTCGGCGGCGGCGACGCTTATGCCAGCGCATTTGTTCACGGCTTGCTTGAAGGTTTGGAAGTTCCGGACGCTTTGCGCCACGCAACGGCACATGCGGCAATGGTTGTTGCAAGTCACAGTTGCTCGGAAGCTATGCAGACGATTGAGCAGATTGAAGCTTTCATTAAAGAGCACGCCGACGAAGAAGTTATCACGGAAATTGATTGGAAGACGAAAATTTAGGAGGGCTTTCAATGAAATTTGGAAGACTCGGTACAGAGTTAAAACACGGCTACAACGCAATGACAACTCGCGAAAGTGATATGCTTATGGACATTGGCTATCAAGTCATGGACGCGAACGAAATTATCGAACTCGAAGACCCGTTCCAAGAGAGCGCGATTGTTATCTTGACGGGCGAAGTTGAAATCCGCTGGGACGACAAGAAAGAAATTATGCGCCGCGAATCGCTCGTTGACGAAAATCCTTTCTGCTTGCAAGTTCCCCGCGCTAAAAAAGTTTGGATTAAGGCGAAAGTTGATACTGAGCTTTTGATTCAAAAGACTATGAACGACCGCGACTTTGCGCCCGTGTTCTATCGTCCGGAAGATGTTCAATGCGACATTTTCGGCGCGGGACTTTGGAACGCAACCGCTGAACGCACCGTCCGCACGATTTTTGACTACAGTAATGCGCCGTTCTCAAATCAAGTCAACGGCGAAGTTATCAACAGTCCTGGTCGTTGGTCGGGATATATTCCGCACAATCACCCGCAACCCGAAGTTTATACTTATAAATTCGACAAGCCGCAAGGTTTCGGCGCGGCATTCATTGGCGATAACGCTTTCAAGATTACGCATAACAGCTGGTCTGAAATTTCCGGCGGACTTATGCACCCGCAAGTTACGGCTCCAGGCTATGCAATGTGGTATTCGTGGATGATTCGTCATCTGCCCGACGAGCAAGGCGGCGCGTGGAAGAAAACTCGCACCGATTTGCCCGAACATACTTGGCTCCTCGACCCCAACGCCAAAATTTGGCAACCCAAGCGTGACGCTTGACCCAGCGGTCGCGGCAACGTGACGTTGCATCCAGTGGGCGCGATTTAATGTTCAAATACTCGAACGGATTCGCCGCGCTCCAACTGTTCCGCCGCTTTTAAAGCGACTCGCCGCGTTCGTACGCGCCGCTAGTTTCGTATAAAAATTTTCTCTATTCAAAGGAGAATTATAATGGCTAAAACGATTAGACTTACGGTGGCGCAAGCCCTCGTTAAGTTCCTCAACAATCAGTACATTGAATTCGACGGCAAGGAAAATAAAATGTTTGAAGGTATCTTCGGCATTTTTGGACACGGCAACGTTGTCGGCATGGGGCAAGCTCTCGAAGAAGATGCCGGCGATTTGATTATGCGCATGGGTCGCAATGAACAAGGTATGGCTCATGCGGCAATGGGCTTTGCTAAGCAAAAACGCCGTAAGCAAATGTACGCTTGCACGTCGAGTGTTGGTCCCGGCGCAATGAATATGGTTACTGCCGCTGCGACTGCTACCGCAAATTGTATTCCTGTCCTGTTCCTGCCCGGCGATACTTATGCCGACCGTCAACCCGACCCGGTTCTCCAGCAAATGGAACAGCCGACAAATTTAGCTATCACTGCTAACGACGCTTTCAAAGCTGTTTGCAAATACTGGGATAGAGTGACGCGCCCCGAAATTTTGATGACGGCTTGCATTAACGCAATGCGCGTTCTCGCTGACCCCGCTGATACCGGCGCAGTTTGTATCGCTCTTCCGCAGGACGTTGAGGGCGAAGCTTACGATTATCCCGAATATTTCTTCCAAAAGAGAGTTCATCACATTGACAGACAGGCTCCCGCCGCTCGCGCAATCAAGGCGGCTGTCGAACTCCTTAAGACGAAGAAAAAACCGCTCCTTATTTTCGGCGGCGGCGTAAAATATTCAGAGGCTGAAGAATCCTTCCGCAAGTTTGCAGAGAAATTTAATATCCCGTTCGGCGAAACGCAAGCAGGCAAAGGGACAATTCTTTGGAATCACCCGTTGAATTTGGGCGGCGTCGGCGAAACAGGCGGTTGCGGTGCTAATGACATTGCGGCTGTCGCGGACGTTGTTATTGGCGTCGGCACCCGTTATACCGACTTCACGACTTCTTCAAAATGGATTTTCCACAATCCCGAAGTGCAATTTATAAATATTAACGTCTCGAAATTCCACGCTTACAAGCTCGACGGTTTGCAAATCGTCGCTGACGCGCAGGCGGGCATTGACGCTCTTAGCGCGGAGCTTGAAAAAAATGATTGGAAAGTTTCCGAAGAATACAAAGCCGAAGTCAAAGCTTCCAAAGAAAAATATGACGCTGAAGTTGACCGCGTTTATCATGTCGAATATACTGGCAAAGATTTCGTTCCGGAAGTTGTCGACGGTCTCGACTTCGCCAAAGTCAGCGAAGAATTTATCAAGCTTACCGGCTCCAGCTTGCCGCAATGCCGTGCGCTCGGCATTGTCAATGAAACTATCGATGAAAATGCAATCATGGTTGCCGCGTCGGGAAGTATTCCTGGTGACGTTCAGCGCGTATGGCGTGCTAAATCTGTTGGCGGCTATCATGTCGAATACGGTTTCAGTTGCATGGGCTACGAAGTTAACGCGGCTTTAGGCGTCAAACTTGCTGAACCTGACCGCGAAGTTTATGCTATGGTCGGCGACGCCGCTTATATGATGCTTCATTCCGAGTTGCCGCAATCGATTGCTGAAGGCGTTAAGATTAACGTTATCCTCTTCGACAACATGACGAACGGTTGCATTAACAATTTGGAAATTGGACATGGGCAAGGCAGTTATGGTACTGAATTCCGTTTCCGCACCAAGACTGGTCTTGACGGCGGCTTTGTCCCGATTGATTTTGCTATGAACGCTCGCTCTTATGGTTGTGTTGCGTACACCGTTCATTCTGCCGACGAACTCAAAGCGGCTATCGAAGATTCTAAGAAACAGAAAGTTTCTACGCTGATTGACGTTAAAGTCCTGCCCAAAACTATGGTGCACGGCTACGGCGATTGGTGGCGTGTTGGCGTCGCGCAGGTTTCCAAGTCCGAAAAAATCCACAAGATTTATACTGACCTTATGGCTCCCAACCTTGCGGCGGCAAGAAAATATTGATAACAATTAGGAATTAGGAGTTAGGAATTAGGAATTAAATTTCCATTCCTCATTCCTACTTCCTCATTCCTAATTAAGATAAATCGCCATTTGTTGGATAGGGGTAAAATATAAAAACTCATTGAAATGTGAGGGGGTTACAACAAATGGCTCAGGGTATTTCTCATGAAACCTACCTGCGTCGAGTAATGATTGTCTCGACATTCGGCGGCTTGTTGTTCGGTTACGACACAGGCGTTATCAACGGTGCGCTTGCCTTTATGGCTATGCCTGACCAGTTGAACTTGACGCCGGCAATGGAAGGTTTGGTCGCGAGCGGTCTGTTGGCGGGCGCGGCTATCGGTTCATTTATGGGCGGGCGCATTGCTGATACTGCCGGTCGCCGCAAGATGATTCTTTACTTGGCATTTATCTTTTTCTTCGCGGCAAATGGTTGCGCACTTTCGCCCAACGCTGAAGTTCTTATCTTCTGCCGCTTCGTACTCGGTCTTGCAGTCGGTGGCGCGTCAGTTACGGTTCCGGCGTTCCTGGCTGAAATGGCTCCCGCTGAACGGCGCGGGCGTATGGTTACTCAAAATGAGTTGATGATTGTTACTGGTCAGTTGTTGGCTTTCGTCGTCAATGCGGCAATGGGTGTTACTTTCGGCTCGACGGGCGGCATTTGGCGTTACATGTTGGCTATTGCGTCGACTCCGGCTATCGTCTTGTGGCTAGGCATGTTAAGTGTTCCTGAATCTCCGCGTTGGTTAATCGTTCAAGGCAGAATCGGTGAGGCTCTCGAAGTCTTAAAGAAAATCCGCGAAGAAAAACGCGCTCAGAAAGAACTTGACGAAATCAAAGAGACTATCGCGCTTGAAAGTAGCGTTCAGCAAGCGACTTATTCCGACCTCGCGGTTCCGTGGGTTCGTCGTATCGTCTTCATCGCAATGGGCGTCGCTATCTGCCAGCAAATTTCCGGCGTCAACTCGATTATGTATTACGGCACGCAAATTTTGACTGAAGCGGGCTTTTCAACGCAAGCGGCTTTAATTGGTAACATTGCTAACGGCGTTATCTCCGTCACTGCGACGTTCTTTGGCATTTGGATGATGGGGCGTCATGGTCGTCGTCCGCTGATTATGACGGGGCAAATTGGAACTATGGCTTGCCTTTGCGCAATCGGTATCGCGTCAAATGTTTTTGACGGCTCAGCAACTCTTCCGTATGTCGTCCTCTGCTTGACGGTCACGTTCCTTTTCTTCCAACAAGGATTCCTTTCTCCGGTTACGTGGTTGTTGCTCTCTGAGCTTTTCCCAGTAAGACTTCGCGGCATGGGTATGGGTTGCGCGGTCTTGTGCTTGTGGGTTACTAACTTCTTTATCGGATTCTTCTTCCCGCAATTACTCTTCAGCTTTGGACTTTCCGCAACGTTCTTTATCTTCGCGGGCGTCGGCTTACTCGGCTTGCTGTTTGTTATTAAATTCGTTCCGGAAACTCGCGGTCGTTCGCTTGAACAAATCGAACGCGACTTCAGAAATTACGACAAGGCTAATGCTTAATATCTTTTAGGGGGATTTAGTAATTGATTAATGACATCACTCATCATCATTATCTACGCGGAGTGATGCTCATTTCGACGCTCGGCGGATTGCTGTTCGGCTACGACACCGGCGTTATAAACGGTGCGCTTGCTTTTATGTCATTGCCCGACCAATTAAATTTATCACCGAGAATGGCGGGTATGATAACAAGTAGCCTTTTAGCGGGCGCAGCAATCGGAGCATTTTTAGGCGGGCGCGTTGCAGATATTATCGGACGCCGCAAAATGATTCTTTACTTGGCGGTTATCTTTTTCTTTGGGGCAAACGGTTGCGCGCTTTCGCCTAATGTTGAAGTCTTGATTTTCTTCCGTTTTGTTTTAGGTCTCGCGGTCGGCGGCGCGTCGGTTACGATTCCTACACTTTTGGCAGAAATGTCCCCTGTCGAACAGCGCGGGCAAATGGTTACTCAAAATCATTTAATGATTGTCACGGGACAGCTATTGGCTTTTGCTATCAACGCGGCATTAGGCATTTCCTACAGCTCGACGGGCAGCACGTGGCGTTATATGTTAGCAATCGCTTCGTTGCCCGCAGTTATTTTGTGGCTTGGCATGTTGGGCGTTCCTGAATCTCCGCGTTGGCTAATCGTTCAAGGGCGTGTCGGTGAGGCTCTCGAAGTCTTAAAGAAGATTCGCGAAGAAAAACGCGCTCAAAAAGAACTCGACGAAATCAGGGAAACTATCGCACTTGAAAAAAATATTAAACATGCAACTTATTCCGACTTTGCAATTTCTTGGGTTCGCCGTATCGTTTTTATCGCAATGGGCGTCGCTATCTGTCAGCAAATTTCCGGCGTCAACTCCATTATGTATTACGGCACGCAAATTTTGACGGAAGCAGGATTTTCTACGCAAGCCGCGCTGATTGGCAATATTGCAAACGGCATTATCTCTGTTGGCGCAACGTTCTTTGGCATTTGGATGATAGATAGGCACGGACGCCGCCCGCTAGTTATGACGGGGCAAATTGGAACGATACTTTGTCTCTTCCTGATTGGTATTGCGTCAGATGTTTTTGACGGCTCGGCAACTCTTCCCTATATAGTTCTTGCCTTGACGGTCGCGTTTCTTTTCTTCCAACAGGGATTTCTTTCTCCGGTTACGTGGCTATTGCTATCGGAGATTTTCCCAGTAAGACTTCGTGGCATGGGTATGGGTTGCGCGGTCTTGTGCTTATGGGTCGCAAATTTCTTTGTCGGTTTCTTCTTCCCGCAATTACTCTTCAGCTTTGGACTTTCCGCAACATTCTTTATCTTCGCGGGTGTCGGCTTAATCGGCTTGTTGTTTGTTATTAAATTCGTACCAGAAACTCGCGGTCGTTCTCTTGAACAAATCGAACACGACTTTAGAGAATATGACAAGACTAATGCTTAAAACTTTTTAGGAGGGTTTTGAATGGCTACAATTAAACTTGGTATTGCGCCGATTGCTTGGACTAATGACGATATGCCCGACCTCGGCAAAGAAAACACTTTTGAACAATGCGTTAGCGAAATGGCTCTTGCAGGCTTTACCGGCTGCGAAGTCGGCGGCAAATATCCCAAAGATACCAACGTCCTCAAAAAAGCTCTCGAACTGCGCGGCATGTCGATTGCTTCCGCTTGGTTTAGCTCCTTCCTTCTGACGCAACCTTATGAGCAAGTCGAAAAAGATTTCATTGCGCACTGCGAATTCCTTCACACTATGGGCGCGAAGTTCTGCAACGTCGCTGAACAGGGCAACAGCATTCAAGGCAAATTCGATAAGGCTGTTTTCGCTGATAAACCCTACAACACCGAAGAGCAATGGAAACTTTTAACCGAAGGTTTGAACAAACTCGGCGCGGTCGCGAAGAAAATCGGCTTGACTATGACTTATCATCACCACATGGGCACAGGCGTCCAGACTTTCGAGGAAATTGATAGACTTATGGACGAGACCGACCCCGAATTAGTTTGGCTCCTCTATGATACCGGTCATCTCGTTTGCTCCGGCGAAGATTATCTTGCGATTCTCAAAAAATATCTCCCGCGTATCCGCCATATCCATTTGAAAGATATTCGCATGGAAATTCGCGACAAAGTCAAAGCTGAAAATATGTGCTTCCTTGACGGCGTCCGCGCAGGCATGTTCACTGTTCCTGGCGACGGTTGCATTGACTTTGAACCCATTTTCGACATTGTCAACGCAAGCAACTACGACGGCTGGTATATCGTTGAGGCGGAACAAGACCCCGCCAAAGCTAATCCGCTCGAATACGCTATCAAAGCTCGTAAATATATCCGCGAAAAAGCTCATATCTAATCCTTTTTCAGTCCAAAAAAATTTTCCCCTCAGCAATGCGTTGAGGGGATTTTTTTATGTCAATCTGTCGTTGCAGGGTCAATGTCAATGTAAATATCGGTTCGTTTGTGCAACTCGTGCACTCGCAAAAAATTTCTGACTGCCGATAAATCTTGCGTCTTAATGAGAACTGCAAATCTGAACACGCCGCGCAGATTAGCTATCGCCGCCTTAATCGGTCCTAAAATTTCTTGACGAGTAGCAGAATTTTTCACGACTTCCGCTTTGAACGCCTTGACTATTTCTTTGGCAAAACTTTTAGCTTTCGCTTCGTCCTTCGACATAACAATAAGTTTCACTAAGCGGCAAAACGGCGGGAAAAATATTTCTTCGCGCTGAGGAAGTTCGCTGGCATAAAATTTGTCGTAATCCTGCGCGCAACCAAATTTTATCGCCGGCGCGTTGACGTTATACGCTTGCACGATAACTTTGCCTGGTAAATCTGCGCGACCTGCACGACCTGCCGCTTGAGTTATCAGCGCGAAACAAAGCTCTGCCGCTCGAAAATCCGAGAAACTTAAAGAGGCGTCCGCATTCAAAATTCCAACAGTCGTCACGTTGCTTATATCGTGCCCTTTGGCGACCATTTGCGTACCGAATAATATATCTGCTTCGTGCTTAGCGAAGGCGTCAAGTATTTTTTTATGCCCAAATCTTTCACGCGCAGAATCTCTGTCCAAACGAATTGCTCTTGCGTCCGGCAAAAATTTTCTCAATGCCCGCTCCAATTTCTCCGTACCTGTTCCAAGAAATTTTATGTGCTTACTTCCGCAAGCAGGACAAATTTCCGGCGGTATCGCTTCAATTTCGCAATGATGACAAAGTAAATGTCCGTCTGCATGATACGTCATTGGCAAGCCGCAATCCGGACAGACACAGACAAAGCCGCAAGACCTGCACATTACTATTGTCGACCAGCCGCGCCGATTCAAAAGGATTATCGCTTGATTGCCTTCCGCTAAAGTTTTTTTCAGCAATCTGTATAAATCGCGGCTCAAAACTTCCCTGTTGCCTGAGCGCAATTCCCCGCGCATATCGACGCATTCAACTTTTGGCAACGGATTATTTAAAACTCGTTGCGGCATTTTTAACAAAATCAATTCTCCCTGCTGCGCCCGATAAAACGTTTCAAGGCTCGGCGTCGCTGAACCAAAAACTATCGTCGCGTCATGAAATTTCGCAAATTGCTCCGCCACTATTCGCGCATGATAACGCGGCGCATTTTCCTGCTTGTATGAATAATCCTGCTCTTCATCTACGACAATTAGCCCGACATTGTCAACCGGTGTAAAGAGTCCCGACCGCGCCCCGATTACTATTCCGACGTTGCCATTTCTTATTTTGTGGAAAGTGTCGCTTCGTTCTGCTAAGCTCAAGCGACTGTGCAAAACTGCTACGTCTGAAAAATACGCTCGGAAATTTGAAACTATTTGCCCCGTCAATGCAATTTCTGGAACTAAAATTATTACGCGCCGTCCAAGTCGTCTCGTTATCTTCGCTAGCTCGATATAAACTTGCGTTTTGCCCGAACTCGTCACGCCATACAGGAGGAAGCCTTGAAATTTTCGCGCCAATAAAAATTTCTCAACAGTTTTAATTGCCGCGACTTGTTCCACTGTCAGCTCGAAACTTTTTGGCACTGCTCTTATCTTTGAATAGCTATCGCGTAAAACTCGTCGCTCTTCCACTTCGACTAAGCCTAAATCGATTAGCGATTTCACTGCCGACGACGGGATTTTATTTTCGGCAAGTTCAAATGTCCGAAGTTCGCCGCGCTTTTCTAAAATCTTTAAGAATCTCAATTTTGCTTTTGCCCGCTCGAAATTTCCAGCGTCGTAAACTCCCGCCAATTTATAAATTTTTTCAATGCGCGTTTCGATTTTTTTCCCGTGTCGACCCGGCATAAATAATCCCATTGTCTGCGACAGCGGGCACAAATAAAATTCGGCTAGCCATTGCGCCTCGCTTATCATTTTCGGCGTAAACCAAGCTTCGTCGTCGATTACGTCATAAATTTCTTTCAGCTCGAAGGGAAAAATTTTATTGTCGTCGACTTCGCGCACGCTTATTACAAAGCCGTCAGTTGTTCGTTGTCCAAATGGAATACTTACGCGCCAACCCAGCGATAAAAATTTCAATCGTTCCGGCACAAGATATGTATAATTCTGAACGATATTATTTGCCGTCACGTTCACGCAGACTTCAGCAATTATCATTTGCTTGCTCCTTTAAGGGAGTGCGGCAAGGTCGGCTACCGGCCAAAAAATCAGCGCGGCTTTACCTTTGACTAATTCGAGCGGCACAAAACCTACGTCGGGAAAACGCGAATCTAAAGAATTTCTGCGATTGTCGCCGCAGACAAAGAGCGTACCTTCGGGCACCGTTTGCTTAGGATATTCAGTACGCGTCTTTTCAGCGATATAATCTTCGTTTACAAGCGCGTCGTTTACGAAAACATGACCGTCTTTAATTTCAATGGTGTCGCCGCCGACCGCGATAACTCGTTTTATAAAATCTCGGCTATGGTCTCTCGGATAGCGGAAAATAACAATTTCACTACGCATCGGGTCGCGCCAATGATAAATGAATTTATTGACAACCAATCGCTCGCCGTCTTGGAGCGTTGGTTGCATACTAGGTCCGTCCACTACGTACAGTTCCACAATAAAATAGCGAATCAGTACCGCCACCAGTACTGCCGACGTGATTGATACTATCCAACTTTTTACCTCTTCGACATTGATTGAGCTCATAAATATCTCCTCGTCATTGTTCTTGATATTTGCTTGCCTTACCGTTCGCTTTGTCTGCATTAAGCATTTATCTGCATATTTTTATCGAAAATGGCAAGCGTTTCTTCTTTCAATTTTAGTGTATTGTGCGCGTATAAATTCTGCGTAATCATCGCGTTAGTATATCCTAACCTCGCTGAAACACCTTTAGCTTGTGCGCCACTTTCTATCAGCCGCGTCGCGTGCGCATGCCGGAACGAATGAGCATTCAATCCTTCTTTCGCTAACGCTTTCATAAATACGCCGCGATAGACCAACTGCCCGTTACTTTGAACGCAGATTAACGACACTCTTTCAGCTCGGCAAGATACAACTTTCGATTTTAAGATAATATGCCCGTCACCTTCGACGTAAGTGTAAATATAACTGCCAGTAAATTTTTTTTGGTTATCGGCTTGTTGGACTTGCCAACGTTGCAAGACACCTGATAGACAATCGCTGATTAAAACAAAACGATTGCTCGAATCGTTTTTTAATGTCGTGAAATAATATCCGCGCCTTTTTAAGTAAATGAGTTGCCGCCTTAACTTGATTTGTTTCGCCGGAAAATCAATGTCTGACCAACTTAAACCTAACACTTCACTTAACCGCATACCTGTGTAATATAGCAACAGTAACGGTATATGAAAGGCTGTGCCAAATGGATATTTTTCGAGTAGCGATTTAAACTTCTTTAGCGAAATTATCTGCCGCTTGATGATGTTTTTCGGCAAATTTTTTGGCATCCTAACATAATCGACAGGATTGGACGTTATCAGCCGCGACGGGTGCACCGCATAATCTAGGGCGTGATGTACTAGCGTGCGAATTAGCGAAATTGATTTAAAAGACAACCCTGCTTTTTGCAAACTCCGTACCCATTTATCTAATATCGCCGGTGTCAGTTCCTGCACTTTTAATCCGCCTAAGCTCGGCATTATCCGGTTATTGAAGATTGATTGATAAGTCTGTAACGTATTCGCCTTGACATCGAGCGCGACTACTTCATTTAGCCAATTCGTTATAAAATCGCCCAGTGCGATTGCTTCGCTCGTAATTCCAATATTGCCGTGAAGATAATCGGTGTATTTCTCAACGCCCGCCGTGTATGCTTCCTTCTCGCTCACAAAGCCGCCCTTCTCGACGACCTTGCGCTTGACGTTGACTATCCCCGCTTCAAAGATATAACTCCACGTCTTGCCGCGCTTGCGTGTCCGTACCTTTCCTGCCTTAGCCATTTCGTCACCTCCCCGCCTTCGGGCGGGCTTTTTTTATTCGCCTCTTGCGGCTTGAAAATTATACGTGCTATTGATTTGGAAATTATGATTCTTGCCGTGCTGAATATTTCTAAATAGTAAATGCTCCGCCTCGCCGTCCGCGTTCAGCCGGTCGAGTATCACTAAACTCAATTCCCTGTCCGCTGGCGACAGTTGCCTATACACTTCAACCAGCTTTATTTCCTACGCCGTCAGCTCAACCGTTTCTAATTCCATTCAGCTCACCCCTAACAAAATATCCCTCTGAATTCACAAAGGGATTTTAAAATATTTCTAGTCAAAACGCAAATTTATTTCGGTTTTTTCGCTATGTTTTTCAACCATGACCAGTCGCATGCTGATAATCTTCGCCTAAAGACGCTAGTGCGTCCTCGTATTCGACATCGATTAACTTGTTGATTGTTCCTTGCGTCTGCTTGTTTATAAAGCGATACCGACGAATCATTTCCGATTCAGCAGGCGTGCATTGAAAATCCTGCGCGTTTTTTCGGGGTCACCGTAGACTTTATTCAGCATTTCAGCAAAGTCGGCTCCGCATATCTGACAATATTTTACGAATTGGTCTATGTTCGGCGTTGATTTTGCATTCTCCCAGTTGCTAACCGCATTGTGCTTTACCTCTTTGTCTACCTTCGTCAGTTCCACTGCTAATGCCATTCGGCAATAGTTGAAACCATGTCTTGATACACGGCAATCCACCCCGTTCCCAGATTTTTGAACGGTAAGCGGGCTCAATTTTATTTTGCGACGCTCAAGATATATTTTCATTTTTCTGTAACCGTCGATGCCGTTATGTGAGTGATAAATTTCTTCGATTTGAGTAAGTATGCGCTGTTTTTCCGAATGGTATTTTGCTTTGCGATTGATTGGGTTTTACCATTCTCGTACAAGGCTACAATCGACTTTTTAAAGTCCTCGTCATACTTTTTTGCTTGCATATAATTACTCCTCTTGTGTCCACTACTATATTTCCTTTTTTGTGTCCATTTTTCCATTATTATCCAAAATTTATCGTAAACCAAAAAGTGCTCGGGGATTTTGTAATTGGCGAGACGCGTGGCAAGAGAGATGCGTAATTTTTTTTCATCGAAGTCGGTGGATTTTATTTTGAGGCAAGCGCAAACGAATTCGCCCCAAAAATTATTCGGTACGCCCAAAACTTTTACGTAGGCAATATTTTCGCCGCTACGGACGATTATTTCCTTAATTCTGTCGGTCAAGCGTAACACCCGTGATATTATCATTAAAGCTCCGACCGGCGACATTATGAAATCCATGATGCGCAGTATCCCCGCATACTCTTACTACGATAGCAACACGCTGGACACGAGCGTCGGCAATTCTCTGCGCCAATGCATAGAACTTATCAGTACGTTCCCAATGTTCGCCGCTTACGCTTATCACTCTTACAATCGTTAATTACAAAAAGAGCGGTTCCATGTATATTCACATGCCCGACCCGAAACTTTCTGCGGCGAAAAATTCTTTGAGCCGCCTGCGCCCCGACAGAAAATACACGCCGCTCGAAGCTAAGGTGAAGTTTAAAGAATGAAAGATTTAAACCGACAAAAGATTATTCTGTTTTTGGTGGCGGGCGTACTTGGATTTTTATTCAAAACGCTGAACGTTCCGATACCGTACATGCTCGGCGGAATTGTCGTGACGTTCGTCAGCAAAACTTTTGTCGACCCGAAAACGAATTGACCTGCCGCGTGGCGTAACTTGATGTTGAGCGTCGATGGTTGCGAAATTGGACGCGATTGCAGTTTCGAGACGCTTGTCAAGTTAAGTCACCAAGTCTTCGGCGTCTTGTCTGCGACAGGCTCAATCGTCATTATGTCGTTAATCGCGTCGTGGTTGAGCTTCCGCATGACTTCGGTTTATTTAATCAGTTGGATGGGTTGTGCGCCAGGTGGCATGTCACTTATGACATGGTTATTGGTAAATTAAAAGTGAATAACACAAGTAGCGAGTAAAATGAAATTCTCAAAGCAAATACCTTACAGAAAGTGGAATCAATTTCAAGCAAGGTTGCATTGTCAGTTTCACCGTTAATAATTTTGAGGAGCCATTCAAACAAACCGAGCCGACATCAAAGGCGGAACTTGTGATAAATGCTGTTCCAATTAATCACGCCAACGTGCTCCACTTTTGATTATCCACAAAATAGCGTTGAAAACTGTGCGAGGATTAAGCGACGGGCGACCAATCTTCTCAGGCTCTTCAAACACAAATTTTGGAGTATCTAATAGCATTGCGTCATAAAATGACTAATTATAATTCGCGAATGATTTTCTTACGAATAAATTCGTCCTTATCGAGTCGGACATCATTTCCCAATCCTTTTCCATTTCCAAATTATTGCCGTAGGAACGAGCAACCAGTTGCACTGCTTGCAGGTCAAAGAGAATTGCGTCAGCGAGCGACAAAAACAAGTCAGTTCCTTTTGATTCTGACAATGTAGGCAAGCGAAATCCAATTTGGGTAGCGTCTTGGATTGATTTTGCCAGAGCCGGCGAATAATATGACTGGTGAACAGGTCGTTTAGTAAGGAATGTGCCGCCTTTGGCGACGAACTTTTTTCGTTCAAAAGATAAAACCTCATGTGATGATTATGAGCCGAATGTTGTCATTCAACTTATTTCGAAATCTTGACTTTTCATAGCTGGTCTTGCGCCTATTCTGACACAAGAAGACTCTCTCAAAATCTTTTTTTTTGCTTTTTTACAGGTTACAGCGCAAGTCGCTTAAAAATTCGCTCCACCCCCATGTAACTTAAAATGACATAAAGTGCCACATTGAAGACGAGGAAGAAAGCAAATCCGATAAAATTTAGTTCTGTTGCCGCAGTCGCGAAAATATGCTTCATCAAAATTCTATCACCAACTTGATTCAAAAACGAGCCATAAATACCGACACAAATTAAGACTGCTATAGCCAGCCGACAAAAAATTTGGTAACTCAAAGCATTTTTCCGCAGACCAAAACGGCGAATAACTCTCCCCCATATTTCCTGCCAATGTAATCCTAAATGCACGCCGATTAAAATCATCATGAGGTAGGAGGCACTGTGATGTAAAATATGAATAGTAACATTGCGGCGAAGTTCCAAACTTAAAACGTCATCGAAGACATAGTTTGAGATAAAAATCCCCGTCATCATCGTAACCAGAAAACTCGCTAGGAGTAGAAAATTTATCAGTATCAAAAACTTTTTTCTGCTCGTCCGATTTCCTCGCACCAACGAAAAAATCCAATGACGATTCAAAAACAAATGGAGAAACACTGCCGCCGCCATTGCCAAGCCAAGTATCTCGTGCAATATTCGCGGCAGAAATTGAAAGCTCATCACTAATATGAACAGTACGAAAATTGCCGCGTCCAGATAAATTTTTTTCGTCATTTTAAACCATCAAACCAACTTTTAATTTCGGTTCCCGAAGCATTTCTGCTGAAAAGTTTGCCGCGTTTCCAATTAGCACTACTGACCAGATTCTTTAGATGATCCTCACTTGCTCTGATGTCACTGCCGCCGGACGTGCAAACCGGAATAATTGTTTTGCCGCTAAAATTATAGCTCTCAACAAATGTGTCAATAATTTTCGGTTCAATGCCCCACCATATCGGATAAGCAATTATTATCGTCTCGTATTGCGTCATATTTAAATTTTTGTCGGCAAGTGCAGGACGAGAATTTTCATCGCGCTGTTCCAAAGTAGAGCGACTCGTCTCATCTTGGTAATCAAGGTCTTTAGAGGTATAAGGAACTGCCGGTTTAATTTCGTACAAGTCTGCTCCTATTGCTCCGGCGACGTTTTGCGCAAGCGTTTTGGTGTTACCGGTACAGGAAAAATACGCCACAAGATTTTTTTTGCCGGAAACTTCTTCGGTCGTCGACTTATCGCCAACTGCCGCATCCGAATTGGAACATGTCGTCAGTAATAAAATCATCATCGCCGAAATCATCATTAGAAAAAATTTTTTCATCGGAAAATCTCCCCTCAATCGTTTATAACAAAAGCCCGTTGCCAAGTTTCTGCGACGGGCTTCCGATTTTAGTTTTTACTTCTTCTGTTCGGCAAAAAATTGCGTCAATGTTTTACCGCCCACGCCCCAATTATCAAGGTCGTTCTCCTTGACCAGCACATAGAAAAATTTTTCGTCCACGCCGAGAATCGAACTTGCGGTTTTCGTAAGCTCCGCAATAAGTCTTTCCTTTTGTTCCTTTGTCGGGTGTACTGCGTCGATTGAAATTAACGGCATGATTATTCCTCCTCCAAAAGTTTAACTACGGCTTCACCGACACCGCCTGCCGATGCTGGATTTTGTCCCGTGACGAGCCGACCGTCTTCCACCACGTGATTTGACCAATTCGCCGCCGCGTGATGAATTGCTCCGTGTTCCTTGAGCGCGGTCTCCAACAGGAACGGTACAATATTTGTCGCCTGAACTGCTTCTTCTTCGCCATTTGTGAACGAAGTCAGATTTTTGCCCTCAACCAAATAACTGCCATCACTGAGCTTGACATTTACCAAAGCCGCAGGACCATGACACACTGCCGAGACTATTCCGCCGCGCTCGTAAATCTCGCGGGTGACTTTATCAATCGCCGCACTACCAGCGAAATCCCACATCACGCCATGCCCGCCCGCAAAAAATATCGCGTCGAAATCTACGGCGTCCACGTCGTCAAGCTTAATCGTGTTGGCAAGCTTTGATTGAAAGTCAGCGTCGTCCCAAAATTTTTTGTTAATCGCGTCGCTAAAATCCAGACTGTCGCCGTCAATCGGCGGCTTGCCGCCCTTTATCGACGCCAATTCAAACGCAATGCCAGCCGCAGTGAATTTTTCCAGCGGGTGTGTCAGTTCACTAAGCCAAAAGCCCGTAGGAATCCCGGTCGCGCCTTTGACATTGTTGCTAGGACGTGTTGGTAAAGTCGAA
>DJWY01000034.1 GCA_002448305.1 Selenomonadales bacterium UBA7018 | reverse complement strand
AATATCCCGGTGCTGTTGCTGTCTGGAAACGTTGTTTTGCCTACGTCGAGCAACTTTTTGACTATCCGTCGGCGGTTCGCAAGATTATGTACACGACCAATGCGATTGAGGCGGTTAATTCCAGTTTTCGCAAGGTGACAAAACGCGGCGCATTTCCTAACGTCAATTCCGTTTTCAAATTGCTTTATCTTAGAGTGGTAGAGTTGCAAAAAAAGTGGGCAGACCGTCCGGTTGCCAACTGGTCGCTCGTTCGCAATCAACTGCTTTTGAACGATCGCCTCGCCGCTCTATTTGATAAATTCGACCGCTAATTTTTTCTACTTACACAATCTGCTTGACACTGCCTGATGAATTCAAACGCATTCAGCAAGCTATGGAAGCCCACCTGCCAAAGCCAGAAGTTTCAGCTTATGGTCCGCCTATAACGGCAACGCAACCATCTTATTGGCGTAAATAAAATTAACCCTTTAATGAACCGGCTTATTTGCACTGCTCGACCAATACATTGCGTTATTCACCTTAGAAATGACGCGAGCAAGTACACGATTAACTTCTGAAAATGTCAAACCGTTCAAGCTGTTTTCTACTTCTTGAGCGGTTTTTTCTTCTCGTTCGTTCAAATTTCCCTTGTTATCAAAGTAAATCGTTAAAGTTTCCATTTTTATCACTCCTAATTGGGCAATTCAACATAAATTCCTCTTTGGAGAACGTCAATATAGTCTCCAACGAAGAAAAATTCACAATGCCCGTCTCCTTTAAATACAAAAGCAGGAGCTGAACCAAGTCGGTCAGCGTCTGCTCTAAAACCAAAAGCCCACCTATCGCCGCAATCTTTCACTATGCTTACTTCAGAGCCACGAATTTCTTCAGCTATTTTAATCGCGTCTTTCAATGTCATTTTTATCACACCTTATTCATACAACAGCGTTTTACCGCATTTGTAAATTCCAAATTATCTACCCGCATTAACTTCGCAGTACCAATTTTTATAGCATTTAAACTATCTTCCGCTCCTATTTTCCGCTTCTGTGGGTCTCCATATTGCACAAATTCTTTTTCGTTTAACTGTGCAACAATGACATGACCTGCTCCATCAGTAAAATCATTCCATTTAAACCATACAAATGCTCTTGAACCAACGCCCCATTCTTTCAACTTACCCGCGATAAAGTTTTTAATTTCAGCAACTGTTGTTCCTTTGCAATTATAAATCTTTTTGTCTTCTTCTGCAAACACTTCCAGCCAATTACCTATTTTTGATAAAGTATCGTCGTCTCCCCAACTTGGACGAGCGATTACATCATAACCGCGCATTCTTGCTTCGTGCGCCACCACACAGCGTTGGCAATTTATTTGTCTGCCAAAACTTTTTATATCACCATTTGCAAACCTTATTTCATTTGCCCAATTCACTATACTATTGTGTTCACGCATTTTGAAACCAAAATCCGCACCTGTTTTAGCATTATAAGCTGCGTCTTCGGCGTCACGAATTTCTTTTATTTGTGCTGGTGTCAGTGGCTTCCCAGCACCGCTAATATTATTGCTTGGTTTATTCGGCTTCTTTTTCTTATCTCTACCTAAATCTTCGTCGTAAATTATCGCACAGCGGCAACGCGGGTGCAAGGGCGGAAGCGTTACGCCGCTCTCGTCGGTATAGCCCACGATTGTATCTTTGAGCGCAAGGCAACGGCTACAGACGCGATTTGTGCCCGCCGTGCTCCATTTCATTGCGCATCGACCCATGTAGCCTTCGGCTATCGCTTGACCAACGCCCATGTGCGCCCCGCGATTATACGCAAACGCTAATTCGGTATGGACAATCGTTTCAGCGCGGAAACGGTGTTGCTTACCGGCATATTTAATCGCCGCCTTGTCAGCGCGTTCACGGGCTTTAACTTCGCCCATGCCCTGTTCGCGATATTTATTATAAACCTTTTCGCGGTAATTCAGATTTGCCGCCGCTTGACGCTCATTCAGCCCGATTAACGGGCGAACTTGCTTTGCTATGTCTCGCGAAGCCATGCGGTTGCTTTGCCCCAAAAGAATCACCATTGCGACTGCCTTTTGGCTTTCACGACTTAGCATGCTGATAAGTTCGCCGCCGCGATTTTCTAGCCATGCCCGCACGTAATCATTGCTGTCGTAAAGGACAACTTTGCCAGCCGTCGCTTTGCGGCTCGCCGCAGTGATTGCGTCCGACCATAACGGTGCCAACGTTCCCGCGATTAACGCCGAATAACGCGCTTGCCAATCAAGATAATCATCAAGCCGGCTAAACAAAAAATCCCTTCCAAAATCGGAGGGGCTTTCTATGTAACAAAAAATCTTTTGACCGCTAAGTTAGGTTGCCGAATTTTTATCAGCAAGAATTTGTTTTAATACACGAACAGAGCCATCATCGAAGACAAAGCGAACGTTCGTATGCGCAGGAATAATTTCTTCAATTTCAGCAAGATTAATCGCCGGAGATTTCACAGGATCGCGCAAAACGTAATTGAATGGCGTAATATCTTCCATGCGGAGCCAAAACTTGAATTGGTTAGCAATAGTCGAGTTATCGGTTTTATAAGGTAGTTCTTTCTTGTCCAAGCCAGAGCCAATTTCATCGCAAAGAAGAAAGTCGCCGAAAAGTTTATAACTGGTTTTCGGAACAACCGCGAGAAAATCTTTCAGCGGAACTTTTTCTTCCTCGTTCATGTAGTTGATATAAAGGTCTTCGTAATACGGCTCGTGATAAAATTCGCGCTCGTCCATTTCCTCGTAATCGTGGATAACATCGCCGTACCACTGATTAAAGCCACGATTATTGGTGTTATAAAAATAAAATTCCTCGTGCTTATCGTCTTTGGGCTTAACTAACCAGCTCACGACGATTTCTTTTTTGTCGTCGCGGTACGTCAGATAATAGCTGTCGTCTATAACAAAGAACCAATCGCGCAAGTTCGACTTAAGGTGCAGGAAGTGAATATTTCTGGCGCGGTACTCGTCAAGCATAGCCTCGAATTGTTCAGAGTTCATTCAATCAACTCCTTAAAAAAATGGTTAGTGATTAGAAAAACTAACCACTAACCACTAAACGCTAATTAATCCATGTGGGAGCCGCCGTTAATGTCAATATCTTCGCCGGTAATGTAGCCAGCTTCTTTGGAAGCCAAGAAGACAATCGGTCCTGCGACCTCGAAGACTTCGCCAATACGTTTCATCGGGATTTCCTGCGCAAGTTTAATATCGTCTTCTTCAGTGCCGTTCATGTTCTTGCGAATGTCGGTATTAATTGCGCCGGGACAGACACAGTTGACGGTAATGCCATATTCGGCAACTTCACGAGCAAGATTTTTGCTGAAGCCCAAAAGCGCAGCTTTCGACGCGCTATAATGAGCACCGCCGAAGACGCCGCCGCCGCGTTTAGCCGAGACGCTAGACAAGCTGACGATACGCCCGTATTTTTTCTCCTTCATGACTTCAACAACAGCTTTGGTGATAAGGAAAGTGCCGAACATATTGACTGTGAAAATTTTCTTCATATCGTTAAGCGTCATATCGTGAACGGTGACGCGCTGAGTAATGCCGGCGTTGTTGACCAAAACATCAATCTTGCCGTATTTGTCCTTGACATTTTTAACGAACGCATTAACGGAATCTTCGTCGGCAATATTGAGAACGAAACCGTCAGCCTTGTAGCCCGCCGCTTGAATTTCGGCGACAGTGTCTTTGCAGCCCTACTCGTTCATGTCGGCGATAATGACTTGTGCGCCCGCCTCCGCGAACATGTTAGCAATACCGCGCCCGATACCGCGTTTGGAACCAGAACCCGTGACGATAACAACTTGGTCTTTGAAATCAAACATTTTAAAATCCTCCTAAAGTTTATGTTAAAAATTTTTAGCGGCGGCAACAATCGCGTCGACAGTAATTCCATTTTTCTCAAGCAGTCTATGATAAGGAGCCGATTCGCCGAATTGGTCTTGAATGCCGAAGCGTTTGACTTTGCCCTTGCCCATTTCCGCGACGACTTCGCACACTGCCGAGCCAAGCCCATTAATAATGTTGTGGTCTTCAACGGTGATAATTTTACCGATATTTTCGACGCAATCTTTGACGGCATCAACGTCAAGCGGTTTAATCGTGTGCATGTCTACGACTTTAGCCGAAATACCTTCCGCCGCGAGTTTTTCCGCCGCTTCGAGTCCGTAGCAAACCATGTCGCCGTTAGCGATAATCGCAATGTCCTTGCCTTCGCGGGCGATATGCGCCTTGCCGATAACAAATTCTGTGTTCTCGTCGTAGATAATCGGAATGGCGTCGCGAGTGAAGCGGATAAATGCAGGACCGTCATATTCGGCGATAGCGCGAGTTAATTTTCTTGCTGCCCAATAATCAGCGGGCATAATGACTGTCATATTGGGAATTGTGCGCATAACGCCCATATCCTCAATCGCTTGATGGCTTGCGCCGTCGTTAGCGGGAGTAACGCCGCCGTGCGAGCAAGCAATTTTGACATTAAGACGCGGATAGGCAATTTCTTGACGAATCATTTCGCACATACGAAGCGAGCCGAAAACTGCATAAGTTACGACGAACGGAATTTTTCCGGTTGTAGCCATACCAGCCGCGACGCCCGCCGCATTTTATTCAGCGATACCAACGTTTATATGTTGTTCGGGGTAAGCGTGTGCGAAACCGTCAGTTCTGCAAGATTTACCAATGTCAGCGTCAACGATAAAGATATTTTTATTTTCCTTGCCGAGAACGACCATTTCATCGCCGAAGCCGTTACGAGTTGCCTTTTGTGCCATATCAAATACCCTCCTCAAGATCTTTCATAGCGATTTCCCATTGCTCCTTATTGGGCGCGACGCCGTGCCAACTGCCGACGTTCTCCATGTAGGAAACGCCTTTGCCCTTAGTCGTTTGCCCGATAATGCATTTGGGCTTGTGGTCGTGGCTGTGCATTTTGATTGTATCGAGCGTGCGGACGATTTGCGCCATGTCATTTCCGTCAATGTTGTAAACTTCCCAGCCGAACGCCCTAAACTTTTCGCCCAAGTCAAGGTTAGGCATAACTTCATCAGTCGTGCCGTCGATTTGCAAATTGTTCACGTCGACGAAGGCAATTAAGTTATCGAGCTGATACTTATTGGCGGTCGCGGCGGCCTCCCAAACTTCGCCTTCTTGGCATTCGCCGTCGCCGAGAACCGCAAAGACGCGGGCAGTTTTATTGTCAACTTTCAAGCCGATAGCCATACCGACCGCGCAGGCGAATCCTTGACCGAGCGAACCAGTCGGAATATCAATGCCGGGACAATGGTGATTCGGGTGACCTTGCAACGGCGAGCCTTCTTGGCGGAGCGTGTGCAGGACTTCTTCAGGGAAAAAGCCGAGCGTACCGAGTGCCGCATATTGAATCGGGCAAACGTGACCTTTCGACAAGACAAAGCGGTCTCTATCTTCCCATTTAGGATTTTTCGGGTCGACATTCATTTCGCGGAAGTAGCAAGCCGTTACGAAATCAGCCGCGCTAAGCGAGCCGCCCGGATGCCCCGATTGCGCTTAATAAATCATCGTCACGACTTTTTTACGCAAATCCTTTGCAATCTCCTTGAGTTCTTCGACAGTTCTTTTCTTCATGATTGAGCCTCCTTATTTTAAAACAGAGGGCGCGACCGCGCAGATTTACGAGCCGCGCCCCGTTACCATTGGCAAAATTTTATTTAACCGCGCAAGTTATCTCGGTGATAATGCCGTTTTTAGACGTGTAAACGACTTCTGATTTTTTATCACTGCTGAAATACTTGTACTCGACTTCGCCGTCATCGTCCTTTTCGACTTCGTCCGCCGGTCCGCAGTATTCGTTAAGCAGATATTCATTCGCGCCGACGTACATACCTTCGGGCGTGGTGAACGTATTATCAGTCGTGGAAATTTCCTTAACCTTTTTAGTAGCGTCATCGAACTTGACTTTGAGACCGTTGGCGAAAGTCATAACATCGCCTGCAGTTGAAGTCGCTTCGCCGAATTGTGCCTTGATGGCGTCGAGCGATTCACCAGGCATAATGCCGTTAAGCGCAATCGTTCTGCCTTCCTTCACAGCGTTTTTCATGTCGCCAGCCATTTTCTCGGCATCGGATTTCATAGCGTCCATTTTGTCGGCGGCTTCGGATTTCATTTCGTCGACTTTGGCGTTAGCATCTTCAGCAGCTTTGTTGGCGGCGTCCTTAGCTTCGTCGACTTTAGCCGCCGCGTCAGACTTCATTTCTTCAGCCTTTTTAGTCGCGTCGTCTTTCATTTCGGCGGCTTTGTCTTTAGCTTCGTTAGCCGTTTGCTCGACTTTCTGTTGAGCGTCCTTAGCCGCCTCTTGTGCTTGATTGCCGCAACCGACTGCGAAAAGCATTGCCGCGAGCATAAGCACTGCGAAAGTTTTTTTCATGGGTAACTACCTCCCAAAATTTTTCTCCGCGCTAGACGAATAACAGCGGGAGTTGCGGAATGTATGTTACCAACATTAAGACAATTAAGCAAGCGATTATCAGCGGGATAACAGCGATGGAAATATCTTTTAATGATACTTTGGCTATGCCGCACCCTACGAATAAGTTTATACCAACTGGCGGCGTCACCAAACCGATTGACAAGTTCAGAACCATAACTGCGCCGAAGTGAATCGGGTCAATCCCCAAACTCAACGCGACCGGCAAGAATAGCGGCGTAAAGATTAAGACTGCGCTAGTTGCGTCCATGAAACAGCCTGCGATTAAGAAGATTATATTGGCGATAAGCAAGAACATAATGTAATTGCCGCCGGTTATCTCAATCAAGCCGTCACTGATTGCAAGGTCGAGCCGCGCCCTTGTCAAAATATACGCGAACAAGCTAGCCGTCGCCGTAATGAACATAACAACAGCCGTTGTCGTCGTGGAGTTTACAAAAATTTCGTAGAGGTCTTTAAGCTTAAGCGTCCTGTAGATAAAGAATCCGACGAACAGCCCGTAAACTGCGGACGCCGCTGCCGCTTCTGTCGGGGTAAAAATACCGCCATAAATTCCGCCCAGAATTATGCCAGGCATAAGCAAGCCCCAGAACGCCTCTTTAAATGATTTCCAACGCTCCTCTGAAGTCGCTTTGGGCAGAAGTTCAATTTTAAGATTTCGTGTCGTCCACATTGCAACGATAATTAACGCAACGCCAATCATGACGCCAGGCACGATACCCGATAAGAACAATTTGCCGATTGAAGTATCAGCAACTGAACCGTAGACGACGAACGTTATTGACGGCGGGATAACGATACCGGTTGCGCCAGCCGCCGCCATCAATGCCGCACTGAACGCGGGCGGATAACCAACTTTAACCATTGCGGGAATAAGAATCATGCCCAGAGCCGCAACCGTCGCAGGACCCGAACCGGAAATCGCCGCAAAGAAACATGCAACCGACACCATAACGACTATCAAACCGCCGCGCAGATGTCCAACGCAACTTTGCGCGAAATTGATTAAGCGTTCGGAAATACCAGCCTTCTCCATGACGTTACCGCCCAAAATAAAGAACGGAACCGCCAGCAAAACAAATTTACTTGTCGCCGAAGAAAAGATACGCGGCAACATTGTCATAATCGTATCGAGCGGACGCCCCGCGCCGTCAATCAGCATACCGAAAACGCTTGAGACGCCAAGACAAATCGCAATCGGCGTACCGACAAGAAGGAATGCCGCAAAGCTCAAGAAAATTACCGGACCAATCATTTCGCGTCGCCCCCCTTGTCGCTGACTGCGTCAATTAACATGAACAAAAATTCTATCGTGATAAAGAACGCGCCAATCGGGACGAATGAACCGAAAATCCATTCCGGCCACTGCATGCCTGCCGTAACTTGTCCGTGATAAATTTGACTTTGCACCATGCTTATTCCGTACCAGAACAGAGCCGCCGAGAAAAATGTTGCAAGCGCGTAACTCATTGTCTGAATCACTTTCTGCAAACCTTTTGGCAACAAGTCAAGTATCGTGGTGAAGCCCAAATGCGCTTTTCTCCGTGCCGCCGCCGCCGAGCCGATTAAACTAAGCAGGACGAATAGATAAGTTGTAATTTCTTCCGAGAATGAAAACGACGCGCTGAAAACGTAACGAGCTATGACGTTCGCGAAAGTTAAAGCCGTCATTACGATTAGGCAGATGGCGCAGATTATGTCTTCGATTTTTCCCAAAATATATCGCATGCCGACTGCCTCCTTACTTCATGCGGAAGGCTTTGCAAGCCTCTTCGCCGTATTTTTCCATAAGCTCTTGGCGCACGCCCTGAACTTTATCCTGGAAAGGTTTCAACTGTTCGGGGCTGAGCACGATAACTTCCATGCCGCCTTGTTCAAACTTCTTGCGCAAATTTTCTTCGTCGTTCTCGACAAGGTCGCGCCCCCATTCACAAGCCTCTTTAGCTTTGGCGCGAATAAGTTCTTGTGTCTTAGGCTCAAGGTTCTCGAAAATTTTGGTGTTCGCGACGAACAAATAATTTTCGTAAGTGTAATTCCAAACCGTCATGTATTGTTGAATTTCGTTGACTTTAGCGGAGTTGGTGACGCTGAATCCATTTTCCTGCCCGTCAATAGTACCTTGCTGAATCGCGGTAAAAGCTTCCGACCAACTCATTGCTACGGGGTCAGCTCCAAACGTTCTCCAAAATTTAAAATAAACCTCGCCGCCGGGCACGCGGATTTTCAGACCGACAACATCTTCGGGCTTTAACACGGGGTGTTTGTCGTTGGTAATTTGTCTGAAACCGTTATGCGCGGATGCGAGGAAAGTCATACCTTGACCAGCGAGAATTTTTTTGTAATATTCGCCGCCGGTCGTGTCGATAATTTCACGAGCCTCTTGATAGTTGTTAAAAGTCCAAGGAATTGTGGCGATAAGTAAATGTTCGTCCATAACCGCCATAACGCCCGCCGCGTACGCCGCCAAATCAACTGCGCCGTCAGCAATCATTTCGATACCCTTCGAGGCGTTACCGCCTGCAAGCTGGTCATTCGGGAAAACGTCGATTGTGATATTCCCGCCGCTCTCTTTTTCCATAAGCTCGGCAAATTTCATCTCAACTTTCGTATCAGTCGCAATATTTGTGCCGTTGACGCTCATGACGAGTTTGATTTTCTGATATTCGCCCTCTTTGCGTTCGTCCTTCGCGGCTTCTTCGCCGCAACCGCTAAAGGCTAGCAAACTGCAGATGAGCAAAACCGACATCAGAAATTTTTTCTACATCGGCATTTTCAAATCAGCTCCCCTCCTTCAATAAACCCTCTACGCCTTCCTAAACCAACATAGGATGTTGATTAAGTTGCGCGTATAGTATCATTAACAATATCAATCTGTCAACAGTTTGCAGAAAATTTTTTCACAATAAAAAAAATCCCCGCAACTTGCGGAGGGATTATCGCCAAATTTAGTTCTTATCTTTTTCGCTAAGATTTTCATACAGCTTGAACAGCTCGGCAACTATCGCCGGCTCATTGTCCAAAAGATTTTCAAAGCCATAGGCGGCGGCAACTGCGCGGTCGTTTTTTTTGTGCGCGTCGCGTAAATCCTTCGGCATTGTCAGTTCGTCGTAGAGGTCGGCAAGCGTGGACTGCGGATAGCGCGCGCGAATGTCTAAAATATCCTGCGCGGTCTGCTCAATCATTTCCTTTTGCTCCGCGCTCGGCTCGCACCACACAAAATTATTATATACCACGCTTCCCGAATAACGATAGCGCATTTCCAAACGTCCCGCAACCGCTCTCATCCACGCCATATGTATTGAGCTTGTTAATATCCCGAAATGATAAATCTGCGCGGCGGGAATGATTGAAACTAAATTGCTTGCGATAATTTCAGACGACATAAAACCAATCGGAATATATCTGCGTTTTTCGGACGAAACTTGCGGAATTAAAATATAATCGTTCGTCGGTTGCGCAATATAAGCAAAAATTGTTGGCGTTTCGGCTAATTTTCTAGTGTCAGCTCTCTTACTTGCTAAACGAAAATTTTTAACGGCTTCAACACGTCGATAAATTTCTTTGCTTTTGCGAATTTCATTGGGCGTCGCGTTTATAAGCCATAAACAATATCTAATCTTGCCATTGATAAATTCATCTGCGCCCATGTACTGACGAATAAATTTTTCCAGCGCGGATTCTTGTTTTAAAATTTTTTTGCGTTCGTCCACTGTTAAAATTAAATTGCCGCCGTCAATGGGTTGACTGCCCCAAATAATTTTCGGAACGAAGTCTTGATAATGTTTAGCGCGGCTTTCGATAAAAATTGTTGGAGCGTCGACGAGATACGGATTGATATTTTGAGCGTGGGAAATTTCTTCGCCGTCAAAAATTTTCTTGTCGACGGAAAGATTTTTATCAGCCATACCGACAACCACGCAATGAATAGCCGCCTTTTTAAAGGATTCGCTGTCCCATTTGAAGGTACGTCGTCCGAAAATAATTTGCATGCCGTAAGTATCGAAAAGTTTTTTCCAGAGAGGCGCGACCTGTTCGCCCTGCGTGATTGAGTTTGTGGAGACGAACGCGGCTTTAATGTTTGTGCCTTGCATAAGTTTTGCGGCTTTATGATACCACGCGCCGACGTAATCAATGCTGTTAGAAAGTTTAATCTTGCCGAAAATTTTAACGGCGTCGGATTTCTGCGCGGCGTCCATCATGCTCGCGCCGACAAAAGGCGGATTGCTGATAATGTAATCGGTTTTTGCCCAGTTGACATGCAAGGCGTTCGCCTGCAGGATATTCGGATAACTTTTGAGTGGGAAAAGGTCTAAGCTCTTATGAACAATTTCTTCGGTTTCGCGTTTCATTTTGAGTTCGGCAATCCAAAGGGCGGTTTGCGCGACCGTCACGGCGAAATTATTTATCTCGATGCCGTAAAAATTTTGAATGGAAACTTTTATCGGGTCGTCGAGTTCGCCGAGCGTAATCTGACTACCGAGCAATTCTTTTAGAATTTCGTTTTCGAGTCGGCGCAGTTGAATATAAGTTTCGGTCAGAAAATTACCGGAGCCGCAAGCGGGGTCTAAAAATTTTAGCGCGGCGATTTTATTTTGCAACGCACGAAGATTTTCCTTGCGATTCCGCGCAGATTTTTTGATAGATTCAAATTCTGTGCGCAATTCGTCCATAAAAAGCGGGTCGATAACTTTGTGGATATTTTCAATGCTGGTGTAGTGCATGCCTCCGGCGCGGCGCACGTCGTCGCCAAGAGTGGATTCAAAGACCGTGCCGAAAATGGTGGGCGAAATATCTTCCCATTTAAACTTACTGCTTGCCTCGTCGAGCAGGAGCTTTTTAATTTCGGGCGTGAAGTTCGGGAAGTCGATTTCGCCAGAGAAAAGCCCGCCGTCGACGTAAGGAAATTTTTTCAAGGTGTCATCAAGATAAGGGCTACGCTTATCGGGCGGCGTGTCGAGGACTTTGAACAATTCGATTAAATCTTGACGAATATTCCTTGCGCCGCGCATATAGTCGCGAAAAATTTTGTGCTTGCCGAAAATGTCGATGCTTTCGGCGTAAAGGCAGAAAACTAAGCGGACGCAAAGTTTATTGAGGTCGGAAAGGGCATTTGGCGTTTGGATTTTAATTTCGGCGCGGAGTCCGTTATAAATTTTGGCGACGATTGCGCTAGCCTGAATTGAAAGTTCGCGTTCGTAGGAAATTTTGTCCTGCGGTTCGGCAAGGAAATTAAGCGCGGCAAATTTTTTAGGCAGTTCAAAGAGAGAGATTTTGAGCGGTTCGCGTTCGGGAAATTTTTTATCCATATCGAATACGCGGAATTCTCGGAAATTGCAAGTGATAATCCAGCGCGCCTTTCGCGAAAAGTTCAAAGCATCGTTATAGCGTTTTGCCTGCTGAAAAATTTCTACATCGTCGAGATTAACGGAGGAGCTTTTCTGCTCGATTAGAACTTTGGTTGAATCAATCAAGCCGTCAATGAAGCCGTGCGGGATAGGAACTTCAAAGCTGATAAAATTTTCCGGCTCGGCGATGTCGAACACGTCGCGAAGTAAAGATAGCCAAAAGGGTTGCGCTTCGCCCTTTTCGTAGCCGCGATTCGACCAGTGCTTGACGAAATTTTTTACATTCATGGCGAAAAGCTCCTTTCAAAGTGATTATGACAGAATAAAGAAAACACCCTCCAACCGCATTATAATTGGAAGGTGTTTTTTGTACAAGTTTTAAAAATATTTACGCCGTGTTATCTGGTCAAAAGGTCGGTGATTTTGTTAGCGAGGTCAGCGGGGTTGTTGGGCATAATGCCTTCAATCAAAAGCGCGAGGGAATAAAGCGTCGTGCACAAGTCCTTGAATTCGGAAGAATCTTTGCCCTGCGCGTGAAGGTTCTCCAACTTATGGAAGACTGCGTGATTGGGATTGAGTTCTAAAATTTGCGTCGCCTTGAAAAGTGGGTTATTCATAGCGGCGAAAGTTTTCTCCATAGTTAGCGAAGGAGAATCGGCACCGGTCACCAAGCAGACTGCGCCAGATTTAAGCCGCGAAGTCAAACGAACTTCTTTAACGGCGTCGCCGATAGCTTCCTTAACGTCCTTGAGCAAATCGCCTTGTGTTTTGGCAATCTCTTCGACTTCGGCTTTGACTTTCTGCGACTCGGCGTCATCAAGCTCGAAATTTTCTTTGGTTATCGACTGGAAATGTTTTTCGGCGTATTCATGCAGAGTTTCAATCGTGAACTCGTCGACAGGGTCAGTCAGATAAATTACCTCAAGCCCGCGCTCGCGAATAAGTTCCATTTGCGGAAGAGCTTCAATCGCCGCCGCGTCTTTGCCCGCCGCAATGTAAATTTGTTTCTGGAAATCGGGCATGCGTTCGACGTACTCGGCAAGCGTAGAAAATTTTCCTTCCTTCGACGTTTGGAAAAGGAGCAAATCTTTCAGCGCGTCTTTAGCTTTGGTATCGAACATGCTGTTATAGACGCCGATTTTAATTGACTTGCCAAATTGCGTCCAGAACTCTTGATATTTGTCGCGGTCGTCCTTGAGCATTTTAGAAAGTTGCTTGAGGATATTTTTTTCCAATGCCTTGCCGATAACTTTAACGCCAACGCTTTGCTGAAGGATTTCGCGGGAGATGTTAAGCGGCAAATCGGGCGAATCAACTAAGCCTTTCATGAAGCGCAACCAATCCGGCAAGAAATCTTTGCATTTGTCCATAATGAAGACGTGACGCGAATACAGTTGCAAGCCCGCTTCGTAGTCGGAGTAGTAAAGATTTTGCGCGGCGCGTTTAGGAATGCAAAGGAGCGCGGTATATTCTACGGTGCCTTCTGCTTTGACGTGGAAAATTTCCAACGGGGCTTCCCACTCGTGTAGTTGCTGTTTGAAAAATTCGTCGTATTCTTCGCGGGTAATTTCGGACTTATTGCGCGTCCAAAGGGGCTTCATAGAATTGACGGTGCGAACTTCGATTGACGGTTCATCTTCGGGCTTGTCCTTAACTTCAAAATTCATCTTGATTGGATAGCGCACGAAGTCCGAATACTTTTTAATCAGTCGTTCAAGTTCGTAAACGTCGGTGAAATTGTATTCGTCGTCGCCGCAAAATTCTTTCTTAAGGTGCAGGACGATTATAGTGCCTTGATTATCTTTTTGAGCGTCTTCGATTTCGTATTCGCCCGTGCCGTCGGAAGTCCATTTGACAGCGGAATCAGTTCCGGCTTTGCGCGTGATGAGTTCGACTTTATCGGCGACAATGAAAGCGGAATAAAAGCCTACGCCGAATTGACCTATAAGTTCCTGCGCGGCAGCATTGGAAGATTCGCGAATTTTATCAAGAAAATCTTTGGTGCCGGATTTGGCGATAGTGCCGATATTGTTAATGACTTCGTCGCGTGTCATGCCAATGCCGTTATCGGAAATCGTAATGGTTTTGGTATTGGCGTCGGGAAGAACGAAAATTTCCGGCTCGAAGTCGTCGGCAAGTTCATTGTTAGTTAAGGATTCAATGCGGAGTTTGTCAAGGGCGTCGCTTGCGTTGGAGATTAACTCGCGCAGAAAAATTTCCTTGTTGGTGTAAATGGAATTGACGACAAGGTCAAGCAGACGTTTTGTTTCGGCTTGGAACTGCAACTTTTCAACAGGCATAATTATTACCTCCAAAAAAATTAGCGGCGATTGCTCACCGCCTGGAAGATTAGCTTAAAGGTGTAAGCTTAAAGCTTAAAGCTCAAACCTCAAAGCTTTACTTAAAGAGCAAACTAACTGAACGGTGCGATTGAATGCTTAAGATAACGTCGCCGATAGCCTGCGCCATACTGAGCACGGTAATTTTAGGCGATTGCTTTTCGGGCGGCAAAGGAATTGTATCAGTTATAATGAGCTGTTCAATATCGGAGTTGTTGATTTTCTCAACAGCGTTTTTACTCAAGACAGCGTGCGTGCAAGCGGCGATAACTTTCTTTGCGCCGAGTCTCTTAAGAGCCTTCGCGCCTTCGCAGAGACTGCCCGCCGTGTCAACAATGTCATCAACCATAAGCGCGACTTTGCCTTGAACGTCGCCGATAATGCTCATAACTTCGGCTTCACCTGGACGCGGACGCCGCTTTTCGATAATCGCGATAGGGGCTTTGACGTAATCCGCCAATTTCCTTGCGCGAGTGACGCCGCCTAAGTCGGGCGAGACGACGACTAAATCATCGCCGAAATTTTGCTCGTTGAAATACGCGGCGAGAATGGGAGCCGCTCTAAGGTGGTCAACGGGAATATCGAAAAAGCCTTGAATCTGCCCCGCGTGCAGGTCGACAGTTAAAACTCTTGTTATCCCTGCCGCAACGATTAAATTCGCAACGAGTTTAGCTGAAATGGGTTCGCGCCCGCGAGTTTTCCTATCTTGACGGGCGTAGGCGTAATAGGGCACGACCGCCGTAATTGAATGCGCCGAAGCCCTTTTGCAAGCGTCCGTCATAATCAGCAAGTCCATTAAGTTATCGTTGACAGGTTGCGAAGTCGGATTGACAATAAAAATATCTTTGCCGCGAATGCTCCTGTTAATCATGACTTGCGTCTCGCCGTTGTTGAATCGCCCAACGAAAGTATCGACCAATTCAACGCCGACATGGTCAGCGATTTTCTTAGCTAATTCGGGATTAGCATTTCCCGTCATCAAGCAGAGGTTACTCGTGTTGCCGTTAATGCTCACTTTCAACAGCTCCCCTAAAAAATTTTTGCTCTATTTAATCGGCGTTTTCTTGCCGTAAAGCAACAAGTCCCAAACGTCATAGGCGACGACTTCGCCAGTGATAATTCCTTCCGCCGCGTGCAAAAGATTTCCGCCGCAATAAGCAGGATTGATATAAAAGCCCGATTCAAGCTCCGTCTCGAAAGGTACAAAGCAAGCCTTCTTAGCATAGGGCAAGCAATCAAAGCGTTCCAAAACGGCGGGGCTTGACGTGTGCATTGTGACAAGGACGTTAGACCAATTAATTTTATCTTTGCGTTCGTTCCAAAGCTCCAAAGCTTCGGCGTCGCTGGTGTAGCCGTTCATAAACCATTGCGTGCCGTCAAGCCAGAAAATCGGGTAGTTAATGCCCAAATCGTAATTATATTCCGTGCGCTCAAAGTGCAAATCCTTTTTGATATGCCAACGCGCCTCCGGCAGGAAGTTAATAAAATTTTCTTCGCTGGTGTACATGCCTACAGTCGGCGAAAGTTCCGGCAGTCCGAGTTTATGATAAGCAATGCCAGCCCACCAACCCATTGACAAAATCGACAGATTAGCGCGTTTCAATTCCTTATACTTCTCAAGCGTAAAGCCAGGCATTAAAACTGTGCGGTCGAGGACAAATTTATCAGTGTCGACGCCGAGAGCTTTTGCCTCCACCAAAACTGAATTAAGGTCAACATCATGCCCTGTCACTAAAACTAAATCGCAATCGACGCTTGCCAACTCTTTTTTATCAATGACATTGGGAATTTTGTTAATCGGCATTGGAACTGATTCAACGACGCCGACAAGATTAAGCGAACCCTTAGGCTTATCGAGTGCCGCAAATGCCGGTTTCAATAAACTTTGTCCCTTAGCTTTGGCTTGCGTCGCGACTGTATCATACTGCACCCAAATTACTACGTTCATAGAAAATTTTTCCTCCTTAAACTATTTGCGCTTGTCGTCCCAGACTGCGATATTGACTTGACGCGAACGCGCTACGGCAAGATTATCTTTCGGAACGTCCTTAGTAATCGTCGAGCCTGCCGCAATGTACGCGCCGTCCTCAACCTTGACCGGCGCAACTAAATTCGTATTGCAACCGATAAAGGCATTATCGCCAATCGTCGTGCGATATTTCTTTTTGCCGTCGTAATTGCAAGTGACAGTTCCGCAACCAACATTGACATTTGAGCCAACGTCCGTATCGCCGATATATTGCAAGTGTGGGAGTTTGGAACCTTCGCCAATGTTGGAATTTTTAATCTCGACGAAATTGCCAATTTTAACGTTCTGTCCAATCGTTGTACCTGGTCGAATATGGACGTAAGGACCAAGCGTGACGCCGTCAAGAATTTCGGCTTCGTGGCAATAGCTGAATTGAACTTTGACTTTGTTGCCGACCTTCATATCAGTTAGGCGGACGTTGGGACCAATCTCGCAATCTTCGCCAATAACGGTATTGCCTTCAATGTAGGTATTGGGGCGAATAATCGTATCTTGCCCGATTTTAACAGTGTCTTCAATGAAAGTTGTATTCGGGTCGATAATCGTAATGCCCGCTTCCATAAGAGCTTGTTCTTTTCTCATGCGAATAGCTTTATCAGCGGCGGCAAGCTGACTGCGCGTATTTATCCCGATAGTTTCAATGCAATATTCAGCTTTGAAGACGCCGACTTTATTTCCTTCCGCCTTCAAAATCGGCAAGACGTCGGGCAGATAATATTCACCTTGAGCGTTATTGTTACCGACTTTCTCTAGCGCGGCGAAAAGTTTTTGAACGTCAAAGCAGTAGACGCCGGAATTAACTTCGCGGATTTTTTTCTGTTCGTCGTTTGCGTCTTTTTCCTCGACGATTTTTTTAAACGTGCCGTTATTTTCGTGAAGAACTCTGCCGTAACCTGTCGCGTCAGGCATATCGGCTGTTAAAACGGTCGCCGCGCAGTTGGATTTTTCGTGAGCGGCAGTAAAATCTTTCAGCAGTTTACTTGTCAAAAGCGGGGTATCGCCACACAAAATTAAAAGCGTGCCTTTCGATTCTGCAAAATTTTTCTTCGCTGAAAGTACTGCATGACCTGTGCCGAGCTGTTCTTCCTGCACTGCGAATTCAACGACACCCGAAAAAGTTTTCTCAACGAGTTCCGCGCCCGAACCGATTACTACAACTTCGCGCTTTGAACCGGTTCTTTTCGCCGCCTCTATAACATATTGGAGCATAGGTTTTCCGCAAACTTTATGCAGGACTTTGGGCAATTTGCTTTTCATGCGCGTACCCTTGCCCGCCGCTAATATTAATGTTTCTAAATTCATGTTAAGCCTCCTTTTATAGATTAAAAGATAATGAGGTTAGGAGATAATGAGATTATAAGAATTATTACTTATTATAGAATTCATTTTATTTCCCTCGATAATTTTAATATCAAAGAATTCAACATCCTATGAATCTCATCACATAAACCTAACGCCGTATTTGCTTGTTCTTCAGAGAAATAATTTAATCGAAGACAAATTTGTAGCTGAGTTTCTAATTCTGTTTGAGAACCGCGTGCTGCTGCAAGAAATTTAACAAATTCTTTTGTTGAATTACGTCCTTGTCATTCTGCAATATTTGAAGGAATTGAAACTGTAGCACGGCGCATTTGGCCTGATAAAGTGTAAGTTTCTTCTCGTGGTAAAAGTTTAACCAGTTTATAAACTTCAACTGTTAAATCCATTGCTTTTTACCAAACGATAAAATCTTTGTAGCTTTTCAAATTCACTTTAATACCTCTTAATCTTCTAATCTCTACTTTTCCTCATTGCCTTAAGGAGAGTTTCTTCCGCCTGTTCCATGTGACGTTCCGCTGCTTCGCGAGCCGCTTCTGCGTCGCCCGCCGCTATCGCTTCGACCATTGCGCGATGTTCCTGCAAAGTTTCTTGAAGTCGTCCAGGATAAGACATTGACAGCGTCCTAAAGCGTGCGAGTTGTTCTTTCAAGTTGCTAATTATCGCCACTAAACGTTCATTGCGGCTGACTTGATAAAGCAGTCCGTGAAACTCAATATCGGTCGCGACGATTTTATCAATGTCCTTGTTTTTGATATGCCCTTCGATTTCGACCAGCAAGTTTTGGAGTTTTTCTAGTTCGTCCGGCTCAATGCGCACTGTAGCCAATTCCGTCGAAAGTGATTCAAGTGCCGAGCGTATCTCGAAAATTTCTTTAACGTCTTTGACTGACACGTCTGAAACGTAAGTTCCGCGACGCGGCATCATTATCACGTAGCCTTCTTGTTCGAGTTTGCGAATTGCCTCGCGGACAGGCGTGCGGCTTATGCCTAATTCTTCGGCTAGTTGCACTTCCATTAATCTTTCGCCAGGCTCCAAAATCCCGCGCCTTATCGCGTCGCGCAGTGCTTCGCAAACCGTTTCTCTAAGCGGCTGGTAGCTATCTATAGTTATCGGTTCCAGTCTCTTACCCATCTTCATTCATCCTTACTTAACAAATTTTAGTGATAAAAATTTGTGCGCCGGAATCTTTGACACTCTCTGAAATTTTCTTAACGTTCTTTTCGTCGGTCAAAGCAAAAACGGTCGGTCCGCTACCGCTCATCAAAGCAACCTTAGCTCCGGCGGCAAGCATTTTGCTTTCTAAGTCAGCAATAGCGGGAATTTTTTTCAACGCGACGTTTTCTAGGACATTATAGAAATTTTTAAAAGCCGCGTCGTAATCTCCTTTCTCGAATTGTTTGATAATCTCGTTGTTAGGGGGGTGAGTTTTGGCGGGGTTTTCGTCGTAAGTTTTATAAGCCCAAGGCGTTGAAATTTCTCCTTCGGGCTTAGCCAAAACGACGCTGAAATTTTTAATGGGAGCGAGTCGCATTAAAATTTCTCCGCGACCTTCCGCAAGACATGTGCCGCCGATTATGCAAAAGGGAACGTCCGAGCCGACCTGTTCGCCGATTTTGCATAATTCGTTTTCGGTCAAGTTAGTTTCGTAAAGTCGATTCATGCCGCGAATAACTGCTGCCGCGTCAGTCGAACCGCCAGCTAAACCCGCCGCCATAGGGATTTTTTTTGCAATGCTTATATCAACGCCGAAATTTTTCCCGCAGTATTTTTGAAATGCCATCGCCGCCTTCCATGCTAAATTTTTTTCATCGCAAGGAATATTTTCGCCGCCGATAATTTTTGCCACGTCCATTTTTAGGCTTATGCCGCCCGAAGATTTTTCAAGCTCCACCGTGTCGCAAAGTTCAATCTCCTGCATAATCATCGACACTTCGTGATAACCGTCTGCCCTTATGCCTAAGATGTCCAGCGTCAAATTTATTTTCGCTCGTGCATTTTCCCTAACCATTTGCTCACCAGCCTTTTTATTTTCGGCAAAATTCTATCACGCTTTATTTTTTTTGACAAGATACCCCCAATTTGCCAAAAAAATATCCCGAAGTTGCCTTCGAGACGAAAACTTTTTATCGTGGAAATTTCTTATTTGTTCTCAAGAGCCATAATTTTATCAACGCGACGAGCATGCCTTCCTCCCGCAAAGTCGGTAGTCATCCACGTGCGAACAATTTCTCCGGCAGGACCAAAGCCCGTGACGCGCCCGCCCATTGCCAAAACATTCGCGTTGTTATGTTCGCGGCTCATTCGCGCTGAATAAACGTCATTGCACAGCGCACAGCGTATACCGTGAATTTTATTCGCCGCAATCGAAATGCCAAGTCCCGTGCCGCAAAGGACAATTCCTCTATCAGCCGCGCCGCTCACAACGTCCGCGCAGACTTTTTCGGCAATGTCGGGATAATCAACAGACGCCGTGCCGAAAGTGCCAACGTCTTTGACTTCGACGCCTTCAAACTCCGCCAAAACTTTTTTAACTTCCTCTTTAAGTTCAACCGCGCCGTGATCGCTACCGATTGTGATTTTCATTCAAACCGCTCCTTTCAAATTATGCGCCGATTATATTTCAACATAGGACGTTTGTCAAAATTTTTGCGGCTCAATGTCATCGAAGATTACCGGCAGTTTCTCGACTAGGATTTTATAAATTTTCAGCGCGATTTCTCGCATTTGCGGATGCGCCGCCTTAGCCGTTCTTAGTTTTAAAAAGTGCCGACACTCGCGCAAATTCATTGTCACGAAAATTTCTGTCTTAAGCGAATTGGGAAGGATTGACCGTGCCTCTTCGGGACGTGCACCGCCTGCGCGGAGTGCTAAATAATTTTTCTCGGCAAGTTCCATTGACTCAAGCCAGATTTTATAATTCGCGTCGTCCTCCTGCCAAAAACACGGCTTAATAAAAGTCAGCTCGCCGCCGAATTTCCCCGCGCTGTAATCGCAAAAGCGCGTTGATTCCTGCGAAAAGCTAGCTATCCTATGGCGCACAAGTTCATGAGTAACGCCCCTGTCGCAAATGATTTTAAAAGAAATCGCCGCGTGCTCGATAACCGATTCGTGCCCGCGCTTAATTATCCCGCGAATAAATTTTTCCGCGCTATCGTCCTTGATATTTCCTTCAGACTTGTAGCAGACGCGCCCCGCCCGCTCAATTTTTTTCATAATCGCCGCCGCGTCAAAGTCGTCAAGCAATTCAACGCTCGGCTCAATAATTTTCATTCAACTTTCCTCCTTGCCTATAAAAATTCTCCCTGCACGTATCTCAAAGCCATTATCCTTAGCGACTTTTTCTGGAGAGGTCGTCACGTCAATAATTTTGCGTTCGCGCAGAAGTTTACCGAAAAATTCAAGCGGTATGCCGTCCACGAAAGGAATAGAAAAATTTTTCCCGCCGTGATTTATAATGGCGTTGCGAATTTCCAGTGCGTGTGCGTTCAAGTAATCGTCGACGTTGATTAGCGAATCATTCTGAATATTTTCCAATGCGTCCTCGCTGTAAAGAAAAATTCGCTCGTCGTGAACGTCAAGCAAACTCTGCGCGGCGACTTTCACTGCCGAAGAATTTTTGCCGATAATTTTTCTTCCGTGCAGGAGTTTTTCAAATAAAGTCAGCGGCATTCCGTCCACAAAAGGAATTTCAAATAAATTATCGTTGCGCTTGACGAAAATTTTTATAATTTTGTTTTCGTTCTCGCTAAAATATGCGTCGAGATTGCCGGTTGCTTCGGCGTAAAGTTCGCTCAATCGCTCTTCGTCGCAAAGATAAATTTTCCCGTCGCGAACGTCCAGCAGATTTTTCTTAGCAATGCTTGTAGCTGAAGTACTTTTGCCGATTATATTTCGTTCGCGCAAAATTTTGCCGAAAAGTTCAAGCGAAATGCCGTCGACAAAGGGAACCTCAAATATTTTCTGATTGTGCTTTATCAAAACCTTCTTTAGCTCCGCCGCGTGAAATTTCAAATATTCGTCGACATTTTTAAGCGAATCGACATAATCCGCCGTTAAATCTTTTTCGCCGCGCAGATAAACTTTTCCATCCAATATCTTTAGCAAATTTTTCGTCGCAGTCTGCACGGGCGAAGTATTCTTCCCAATAACTTTTTGTTCGCGCAGAAGCTTGCCAAAAAGCTCAAGCGGCATTCCGTCCACAAATGGTATTTCAGAAATTTTCCCGCTATGCTTAATGAAAATTTTCTTTAGCTGCGCCGCGTGCAGGGTAAGATAATCATCGACCGCCTTAAATGAATCGCTACCAGTGGTTTTCAATTCCTCTTCATTGCGCAGGAAAATTTTATCGCCGCTGACTTTGAGCAAATTTTTTTCGGCAACCTGCAAGGGCGAAGCAGTTTTCCCAATAATTTTCTTTTCGCGCAGAAACTTCCCGAAAAGCTCAAGCGGCATTCCGTCCACGAACGGTATTTCAAAAAGTTTTTCGCCGTGCTTAATGAAAATTTTCTTAATCTCCGTCGCATGGTCGGCAAAATAATTTTCGATTTGCTCGGCGGGCGTCGGCTCTGAAATTTCTTCTTCGCTCTGAAAATAAATTCTGTCCCGCCAAAGCTTTAAAAAATTTCCGGCAATAAGTTTGCTTAGCGAATCTTTTCTATCTATAACATTTAATTCACGCAGAATACGCCTAAAAGTCAAAATGCCCATGCCCGCAACGAACGGCACCTCAAAAAGTTGTTCGTCCTTCTTGAAGAAAATAAATTTAACTCTCGCCTCACGGTCAAGCAGATACTTTTTAAGTTCAAAACCGAAATGCGGCAAGAATTTCTGTAGCTTCTGCGATACTTCGCTGAATTTAAATCGGAAATCTTTCAGCTCGACCCAAGCAGGGTCTATTTTCAAAATTTTCATTTGCTCAATTAAAGTTCTATGCCCCGCGCCGTTCGATACGATTAGAACTTTTTTATCGAAGTCGACAGCAAATTTTATCGCGGCTAGAAAATCTTTGTCGCTGGAAATTATAATAATCAACTCAAGGTCTGGCTCGTCGATTATCGCCCGCACCATTTCAAAACAAAGCCACGTGTCCGCAGAATTTTTCCCGTAAAAACAATTTTGCACGCGATAAATTTTCCCATCAAGTTCGCGATACTTGGAAGGGAGCGTGTCTTCTTTGGCGATAATGTCAACTTTAGTTATCGTATGTTGCTTGCCGAAATATTCAACGGCTTTGAACGTGACGGAAGGCGGAATATTTTCTGCGTCAACGAAAACATGCGCAATCAAATTAAAATTTGCCCCTTCTTTTTTTAGGCAGATTTTATCACGGCGGCGAATTTTCTACAACGCAGGATTTTTCGCGCCCTTAGCCGAATTAAACAATGTTGCATTTCGGGAAGGAGTAATGACTATGAGCGAAAAAATTTTAGACGCAGTCCTTAAAGCATTCGCTAAGCTGGCGGCGATACCGCGTCCGTCAAAGCATGAAGGACAAGTCAGCAATTTCTTGAAAAGTTTTTTTGAACAGCACGGCTTTGAAGTTTTGCAGGACAGTTTTAAAAATATTATCGCCGAGATTCCCGCCACTCCCGGCAAAGAAAATGTGCCGTTGACGATTCTTCAAGCGCATATGGATATGGTTTGCGTGGCGGCGGAAGGTTACGAATTTAATCCGACGAGCGACCCGATAAAGTTGATTCGTACCGAAAAATTTCTTGAGGCGGAAGGAACGAGTCTAGGCGCGGACGACGGCATTGGAGTTGCGGAAATTCTCTATCTGGCTGAGAATCACGAAAAATTTTCTCACGGCAAGCTCCGGATAATTTTCACGGTCGACGAAGAACAAGGCATGAGCGGCGCAATGAATCTCGACAAGAAATTTTTATCCGACGCCGATTTTCTTATCAACTGCGATTCGGAAAAATTCGGCGAAGTTGTTGTTGGTTGTGCGGGCACCGTTCACGCTACGCTTTGGCGCGAACTTCATTACGTCCGCCCCGATACCAAATTGCCTTACAATGTCGAAATAAAAATTAGCGGGTTGCGCGGCGGGCATTCGGGCGAAGAAATTTCAAGCGGAAGAATCAATGCAATTAAAGTCGCCGCCCAACTTATGCGCCAAATTACAACGCAAGGGAAAATTCGCCTGGCTTCCTTCAGCGGCGGAAAAGCTTTCAACGTGATTCCCGACAGTGCGGAATTTGTTTTCGCTACTGATTTAAAAATCACGACCGTTCAGAAAATCTGCGCGGAACTCGAAACGAAGTACAAAAAAATTTACAGCACCGAGCCAAATTTAAAAATCGAAGCGGATACCGTCAAACGACCCGATAAAGTTTTGCATATTAAGGATTATGATTGCCTGTCGAATCTAATTTCGCTGATTCATAGCGGCGTTTATCTCATGTCGCCCGAAAATCCTGCGCAAGTCATCGCGTCGGCAAATTTGGGCGTCGTGCGCATGGACGATAATATTGTTGAGCTAAAAATTTTGCCGCGTGGCAATGATGACGCGCTTATTGATGAATTTATCGAAGGGTTCGACCAGGCAGCGCGCCTTTGCGCCTTTGAAAAGAAATTTTCACTGCCAACGCCCGCTTGGTCCTTTAATCCCGATAGCAAATTGCTAAAAATCGCCGAAAATGTCTTCTCAGAGCAAAATAATTGCACGCCGGAAATAAAAACTATTCATGCAGGGCTTGAAACTAGTTTTTTCAGCCAAAAAAATCCCAATCTCGATATTATTTCAATCGGCACCACCAACGAAAACATTCATAGCCCTAATGAACGACTTCATCTCGATACCGTCGCGCCGCACGTGAAATTTATCGTCGATATGCTTGAAAAAATCGCTGAAACGTAATTTTTATCCCTAAAGTCACTGCGACTATTAAAAAATAAAAAATTAGCGCGTTAATTGCCGACATAACTAAATTTAACTCGCTAAACACGAGCGATAGATAATGTATCGCGAACGGGTGCGCCAAATATACAAAATATGAGTTCTTGCCAAGTAAACTTAGGAAATTTTTTAGCCGCGCAGGTAATTTTCCATATTCAAATAGCTTAAAAAAGAAAATCGACGCGCCTATTGTGTAAAAAATTCCTAAAGGCGATAATTGATGCGCCGTATTCACCGCAGATAACGCAGAATAGCCTTTTTCGTAAATTAATTCGTAATACCATGCTAATAAAGCCGTCAGCGTGATTAAAAACGTCGCGCTGATTATTTTTTTGCGCTCCGAACACCATTTAAAGAATTTTTCCGAGTAAATTCCTAAAACTCCGCCCAAAATAAATATAAATGCGTAGTGCAAGACCAGCCAATTCAATCTCCACTTGAAAAATAAATTTTCCGACGTTCCCGCGCAGTAACTCGACCAATAATCAAATAAAATCTGCGCGATTAGCAATAAAATCAGCTTCGCCGGCGTTATTCGCTTAATTATTTCTATCCACACCGGCATTAACAGATAAAACCATATCAATATCACTAAAAAATATAAATGATACTTCGCTAGCCCAAAAAAATAAATTTCCAGCCCATAATCCCAATCCGGCAATAAAGAATAGCCGTAAAACCAATTATCATGCACTAAATACAGCGTCGACCAGATTAAATACGGAATTAATACCGCTTTGAATCGCCGTTTTAAAAATTTTCCATAAAAAAACGGCTCTGACAGATTTATTTTATAAAAAAGCCCAAACGCCGATATAAAAAAGAAAATCGGCACGCTAAATCGCGAGACGATTTCAAAAAGCGCGACTAAATGCACGTTCGGCGTCGGATTTAGCGATAAATATTGCGAACCCGTATGAATCGCCACTACTCCTAGCATTGATACGCCGCGTATATATTCGATTGATAATAAATATGGCTTTTTCATCGGCTAATTTCAAATTCTACGTGAACGCTTGCTGAACATTGCAAATTTCCGCTCTCAATCGGCGTTTCATATGCTACCGCGTCCTCTGTCGCCGCCATCGCTCGCACCATTTTATAATTTTGCGGCGCAGATACTCTGTTTGAATTAATCGAAACATTTCTGACGCTCACAATACTTTTTCCCAGTGTACGAGCAACAATTTCCGCTTTTTTCTTCGCGTCGAGTACCGCAAGCCTTAACGCTTCGTCTTGATACGCCGTTTTATTGCGCAAACCGAAATTTAAGCTGTCAACGTGATTTGCTCCGTGATTCAACGCCGCGTCAATAACTTTTCCTACTAATTTTAAGTCGTCAACGATAATTGTAACTGAATTTGTCGCCTCGTAGCCTTCCAAAACTCTTTTTCCGTCTTCTAAGTGACGATAAACCGGATTAAAGCTGTAATTGCCCGTCGAAATGTTTTTGCGCTCTATTCCCAACGACACTATCGAATTTATTACCGAACTTGCCGCCCGCGCATTAGAATTTTGCACTTCAGACGGATTTTTTTCGCGCGTCACCACTCCAACTGATATTTTTGCGCGGTCGGGCGTCGCTTCCACTATTCCCTCGCCACTTACTGATATTATCGGCGGCGGAATTTCTTCCGCAAATGCCGTTGAACATATTAAAATCATCATCATCAACGTTAAACTAAATATTTTCATCAAATACACCTCCCGCGCCGATTTTAGCAAAAAATTTCGCCGTTATCAATCAAAAAATCCCTCCGACACTCGCCGAAGGGCTTTTTTGCTACCAAGACGAGTTTTTTTTACCAATCCCACTCAGATTCCGTCATGTGGTGTCCGGTATAATCCATTGCATACTGCCGAGCCTGTTCTTGCGTGAGTGATTGACCGGTATACATGCGCTTATATGTGTTATGTTTTCCGAAAGCTAAATTCGTTTTCTGTAGCTTATACGTTGGAGTTTCTTTTTCGTTACAAAGTCTAGCAAAAAATTTTTTCTGCCGTCAAACGCTCTACGGGGCTTTTTTCTTGCCCATTTTACAAATTCCATGTACGTGGAAAATGTAATTTGCTCTATTTTCAACGTCTTTTTTCTGTTATAATTGTTCGCGGAGGTGAAAATTTATGATTTTCGACGATATTCGCACCCTAGAAAAAATTAATGAGGCTCCTAACAACTTTACAATCAAAATGTTTCTCTATCTCGCTATGAAACAGCTTCAAGACGGCATTTGCGGCTACAAAATCGGAAAATCTCAGCTCCAATACGATTTGAAGCTTGGTAAGTCTACTTTTTTCAATTCTTTGCGCTGGTTGAAGGAAAATTTCGTCGTCAACGAACTAAAATTAGTTTTGGAGTCAGATTTTATGGTCAATCCCTATATCGTGATGAATAATTGCGACCGTAAAGCTAGAATTGCCGAGTGGAGCCGCCGCGTTAAACTCGATGACGCCAAAATTGATAAAAACAAAGAACGTAGACGCCGCGAACAGCTTAAAAAGCAATCTCAGCAATAAAAAATCGGGCGAAACTCCTTTAAAGAGCCTCGCCCGTTATTTTTTTCTATTTTATCAGCGTAAATATATGCCGATTATAATTTTGCGTCGTCAAATAGCTTCTAGCCGTCTTGCTACCTTCCAAAAAGCTGTATATAAAGAAATTTCGGAATGAATTTACCGCCTCATCAGTTAAATCAAAGCGTTTTCCATTGTCGCGTATGATTATTCGCATTTCTTCACCAAAAATCAGCGTCAACTACGCTAATGGCTCATTTCCAGTGTTATTTTCTACTATCAACATGCCAATTTCCTCGATTATCAATGCACTTCTCATCGCAAGCTTTGAATCAATGCCGCGTTTTAAAATTTCGCCTTCCGCCAAGTCTCTTAGCTCCAAAACTCGCTCCAAATTTAATTTTGCGCCCCGCGATATTATATCTGACTCTTCTAACAGCAACGGAAAGCGTTTTCCATAGCGGACGCGCAAGAAAATCGCAAATATCACGCAACTTATAACCGATACTAACATCATTCCAATAAAAAATCCCTCAATTCCAAACGATAAGCCTAAAATCATCGGTATCAGTAAATAAAAGCCAAAATCCTTGAAAAATGATAGCGAAATAGCTATTTTCATATGCCCACTTATTTGATAATACATCGAAAACAGGTAAATTAACGTGATAAACGGCATTGAAAAGCCTATTGCGCGTATTGCAAAGACCGTTTCGGATAAAATTTCGTCTTCAATGTCGAAAAGTCCCGCTATTGCCTCACTAAACAGCAAAAATATCGGAATTATCGCCACTCCATAAAATAACGCCGCTTTTATCGCAATGTTCATTACTTTTTTATGCCGTCGAAGTTTTTTTCGCCCAAATAAATGTTTATGAGCGGTTCAGCCGCCTCTGACACGCCTTTAAGGAAAACTGCTAACTGTATAATACTTATCACGACCCTCTGACCGTTTCTGACGCGGAAATATATAAAATCGGCTTCAAAGTCTGCGACTCAAAGAAAATCCACTTTGCAAAAACCGCGATTGATACCAAATATCCCAAAAACGTCCCAAAAGCTATTCCAGCTATTCCAAATTTCATTCCGAGTACGATTGACGCCATGATATTTACAAAAAGATTTAAAAAAGTCGCGATAACTCCACATTTCCCGCCGCCGTCCGCATAAACCATAACATAAATTAAAAAATATATCGGATTTATCGCTATAGACAGGAAAAATAACGAATAATATTCTCGTGCATAGGTTTCAATCTCGCCCGTAACGTCAAAAGACGAAAAAAATACATCTCGACCGAAAAAAAATATCACCGCAAGCAAAATTGATAGCGTTACAGCTAAAATTGCACCTTGACTTACAAGTTTATTTGCTTTTTCCTGCCGAAAGGCTCCGATTTCAAAAGAATACAAATAAGAAGTTCCAGTTGCAATCAATGCTGACAAAAAACCTACAAAATAAAGAAGCGGCGTAACTAAATTGACCGCAACCATTGCATTATCGTCTAAAATTTGCGCTGCCAAGATATAATTGACAATATTTGATAAACTTGATGCCAACATCATTAGTAGCGATGATAAAAGCATTTTTTTTAAATGAAAACCGCAAAAAGTATCGTTCATCTGCAAAAAAACTCGCCATAATATTTTTTTATCTTGAAAACAGGGCGATAAAGGTCTTTTGACTGTTTCAAACCCGCTATTCTAATGTCTTCTTCCATATTTATGTATTCATAAGGTTCCAAAGTTTTTGAGGACGCAATAAATTTATTTATCGCCACAAATGCTCCGTTTTCCGCAAATTTTTTTTGTGATTTTTCAAAATGAGCATCAATACATTGCTCCGACAAGGCAGAAAACATAATCATTGCGGCAGGTTCGCCGTCAGCGTAGAGAATTCCGCTTTGCATTTCGAGATTTTCCCAATTATTTACCGCCTCACGAATATTTGACAGCTCAAATTGCAAAAAAATATCGGCGTCATCATGTTCTGAAAGCCATTTTTCCGAAATATTCAAAGCATCTGGCAATAAATCTTTTGTGAGTGGAAAATATTTAGCGTCGGGATAAGTTTTCATGAATTTGTTGTATTGATTTCTCTTGCCATGAAATTTTCTGCCTGCAAGTCGGCTAAATCGTCAATTTTGTAAATATAATCGCTATTTCCGTCGAAAAAATTCCAGTCGACAGAAATAAATTTGTCAATTTCGGCTCGCTGATGCTCATTACAAAGACAAAACCGCAAATTTTCTCCGCGCAAAGCAGAATCTGCCTTAAGAAGTTCAATCGCAACTCTAAAATCGAAATTTTTATTGGAAAGTGGGAAACCGTAGCCATTTCGATTCAAATTTATGCCGTTGTAGTGCCTAAAAAGAATTCCGTTGAGTTCCGCAACTTCGATATTGTATTTTTTGCAAAAGGTAGAGATTAGCCGTCGAAGTGTCGCTTGCGATAGAAAAATTTCGTTGAGAAATGAATTTTGGTTCGTGCCAATCGAGTTTTAGCATTAAAATTCCTCTGACTTAATAATTTTTACCGAATACATGATAATTTTCTTTGTAATTATTGACAGACGCGGGAAATTTCTTAGCGTAGTCCAAAATTTTTTTACCGAGACCATTTTTAAGTAGAGATTCAAATTTTTGGAAATCTGTCTTTAAAAAAAACGGACAATCGACGCAAAACGCAATCACAATATCATTATTTTTTTTCATGGCTCTGAAAGGCCACACTGCACACTCAAAAAGCTTATTTTCGCCGAGAATACAGCCGTTTTTATTGAATGGGCAAGGAATTTCTTCTAACGGGTCATTACCGGAGTAATCATTTTCCATATCGAAAATATATCCGTCACAATCGTTTCGTTTTACCTTTTTGAACTTAATTTCCGGATATATTGCCTTTAAATTTTCCATTTCTTCACGATTGATAACCGGCAATTCCGATAAACTTGATTTTTTAAACGAACAACAGTACTTACATTTTGCGCAGTCCTCAGCGGTAATAAAAGTGACTTCACTTCTTATTTCATTATGTTTTGTCATAAAATATCACTCCTAAATAAATTATATCATACAAAAAATTACTTTCAATGGCTTAGCCCTTTTTTATTTCCGCGCTTTGTGCTAAAATCATTAAAAATTTCTCTGGAGGTGCGCTTATGGTTAAAAGAATTTACGTTGAAAAGCGTTCTGGCTTCGATGTGCCCGCAAAACAGCTCCTCGAAGACTTCAAAGACACGCTTGACATTAAAATTGACGGCTTGCGGCTGTTCGTGCGCTACGATGTCGAAGATTTGAGCGAAATTGACTTCCAAAAAGTCCGCGATATTGTTTTTCGTGAGCCAAACGTCGATAATTTTTATTTTGAACTGCCCGCCGACGTCGATTTAACAAAAACTTTCGCGATTGAATATTTGCCAGGTCAATTCGACCAAAGAGCCGACTCCGCCGCCCAATGCGTTCAGCTCGTCACCGCTAAAAATCTTCCAATTATTCATTCTGCGCGGATTATTTCAATTATCGGCGACATTTCGCCCGACGATTTCCAAAAAATTAAATCCTACTCAATAAATGCCATTGAATCACGCGAGGCAAGCTTTAAAATCCCTGCGACGTTGAAAATTTCCGCCGAAATTCCGCCTGACGTTGAAATTTTAGCCGATTTTAATAGCTTTAACGACGACGAACTTAAAAATTTTATAAATCTGCGCGGTTTGGCTATGAATCTCGACGATTTAAAGTTTTGCCAGAAATATTTCCGCGAAATTGAACAAAGACCGCCGACAATTACCGAATTGAAAGTTATAGATACGTATTGGAGCGACCATTGCCGCCATACGACTTTTACGACCGCGATTGACGAAATTTCTATTGAATCCGCCGTTATTCAACGCGCTTTTGACGAATATTTAGCCGTTCACGACGCGAAAAAGGATATTTCGCTAATGGATTTGGGCACAATCGGCGCGAAAATTATTAAACCGCAAAATCTGGACGTTTCGGAGGAAATTAACGCCTGTTCGATAAAAATTACTGCGAAAATCGACGGTCGCGACGAAAATTGGCTTGTAATGTTCAAAAATGAGACGCATAATCACCCGACGGAGATTGAACCGTTTGGCGGCGCGGCGACATGTCTTGGCGGGGCAATTCGCGACCCGTTGAGCGGCAGAAGTTACGTTTATCAGGCAATGCGCGTGACTGGCGCGGATAATCCTAATAAAAAATTCGCTGAAACGTTGCCCGGCAAGCTTCCGCAGAAAAAAATCACTCGCGGCGCGGCAAATGGCTACAGTTCCTACGGAAATCAAATCGGTTTGGCGACTGGACAGGTTCGCGAAGTCTATCACGAGGGATTTTTGGCGAAAAGAATGGAAATCGGCGCGGTAATTGCGGCTGTTCCGGCTGAAAATGTGGTTAGAAGTCGTCCGAAAGCCGGCGATAAGGTAATTTTGCTGGGCGGGCGCACTGGACGCGACGGAATTGGCGGTGCGACCGGCTCAAGCAAGGTTCATACGGCTGATTCTTTGAAAAAAAGCGGCGCGGAAGTGCAAAAAGGCAATCCGCCGACAGAAAGGAAGATTCAGCGGTTATTTCGCAATAAAAATGCGGCGAAATTGATTAAACGTTGCAATGATTTCGGCGCGGGCGGCGTCGCGGTGGCAGTCGGTGAGCTTGCGGCGGGTTTGAATATAAATTTGGACGCGGTGCGCAAAAAATATGACGGTTTAGACGGTACCGAGCTAGCAATTTCGGAAAGTCAAGAGCGAATGGCGGTAGTTTTGGATAAAAATGACGTGGAAAAGTTCATTTCGCTGGCAGATGATGAAAATTTAGAGGCGTATGAAATTGCGGAGGTCACAGACAGCGGAAAATTGATAATGAATTGGCGCGGCAAGGAAATTGTTAGCATAAGCCGCGAATTTTTCGATACGAACGGCGTTAAACGTCATATTAAGGCTAAAATTTCGTCGCCAAAACAAATTTCTACGCAAAAAAATATAAAATTCCTAGAAAATCTGCGCGTATTAAATGTTTGCAGTCAAAAAGGCTTAGTAGAACGATTTGATTCGACAATCGGTGCGGCGACAGTTTTAATGCCATTTGGCGGGAAAAATCAGCTGACACCGGCTGAAGGAATGGTCGCTAAAATACCTTGCGAGGGCGAAACTACGACGGCAACGGCTATGACGTTCGGATTTGATGCGGAAATATCGGAAAAAAGCCCATTTCACGGCGCGATTGACGCTGTAACGTCGAGTTTAGCAAAATTAGTGGCAATCGGGGCGGATTTTTCGCAAGCATATCTGACTTTTCAGGAATATTTCGAGAAACTTGGCGAAAATCCTGAGAAATGGGGAAAACCGCTTGCGGCATTGTTAGGAGCATTTATCGCGCAAAAAAATTTTGGCGTGGCGGCGATAGGCGGAAAAGATTCGATGAGCGGGACTTTTGAAAGCTTAAACGTTCCGCCGACGCTGGTAAGTTTCGCGGTTGCTGTTGTCGACGCGGAAAAAGTTATTTCGCCGGAGTTTAAAGCGGCAGGAAATAAAATTTATCTTATAAAATGTCCGCGAGACGTTGACGGCGTGCCGATTTTCGACGAACTCAAGAAAAATTTCGCTAAAATTCATGATTTAATTTGCGCAGGGAAAATAATTTCAGCAATGAGCGTTCAGAGCGGCGGAATTGCGGCGGCGATTGCTAAAATGGCGATTGGTAACGATATTGGCGTTAAAATCTGCGCGGTTGAAGATATTTTCGCTAAAAATTACGGTGATTTGATTGTCGAGGCAAATTGCGAGCTTGATTTTAAACTTTTGGGCGAAACTATTTCCGAACCGTTTATAATTTATTCTGATGAAAAAATTTCGCTTGACGACGTTAAAAAAGCCCTTTCCGAGCCGCTAGAAAAGATTTTTCCGACAAAAATTAAAGATTCTTCCGCGCAGATTATCCCGAATAAAATTTATGACGTTCCGCGCAGATTTTCTAGCAAAATTAAAGTTTCAAAGCCGAAAATATTTATTCCGGTGTTTCCTGGCACGAATTGCGAATACGATAGCGCGAAATGTTGGAAAAAAGCGGGCGGCGAGCCTGATATTTTCGTTGTTCGCAACTTAACGCCGCAATCGGTCGCAGAAAGTATTGATATAATGGCGAAAAAAATCCATTCCGCGCAAATAATTATGATTCCTGGCGGATTTAGTGGCGGCGATGAGCCTGACGGGTCTGGAAAATTTATTGCGGCGACGTTTCGCAATCCAAAAATCGCGGAAGAAGTCATGAAGCTATTAAAAGAGCGCGACGGGCTAATTTTGGGCATTTGCAACGGATTTCAAGCGTTAATTAAGCTAGGATTGCTGCCCTACGGCGAAATTCGCGACTTGGAAGAGGATTCGCCGACATTAACGCACAATTCATTAGGGCGGCACGTCAGCCAATACGTAAAAACGCGAATTACAAGCAATTTATCGGTTTGGTTAGCGAAAAATAAGGTCGGAGACGTGCATTCAATCCCGATTTCGCACGGCGAAGGGCGATTTGTAGCCAGCGACGCTTGGTTGAAGCGACTTTCGGACGCGGGACAGATAGCGACGCAATATGTTGACGATAAAAACGCGCCGACAAGCGAACTTCCCTTTAATCCGAACGGTTCGGCGTGGGCAATCGAGGGAATTACCGACGCGAGCGGAAAAATCTTTGGGAAAATGGGACATTCGGAGCGAATTGGCAATTTTGTCGCAAAAAACATTGACGAAAATAAAAATCAGCTAATTTTCGAGGCTGGAATAGAATATTTTTCGTAAAAATGGAGTATTAAGCATGGAAAGTTTTAAAAAATCGTTCGGCGAGCTATTTAGTTTGCATGAAGATAGCGCATCAATGGCAGAAATCGTCGAAAGAATAAAATCTGGCGGCGTTTTGAAGGGTACAAATATGTGTATCCTAGTTTTAGCGATTTTTATTGCGTCAATAGGGCTAAATATGAATTCGACGGCGGTAATAATTGGCGCGATGTTAATTTCGCCGCTCATGGGCAATATAACCGCGCTTGGCTACGGAATGGCGGCATACGACACGCAATATGTCAAAGAATCGTTTTTAAAACTGTCATTTCAGGTATTTTTATCGGTTTTAACGTCGGCAATTTATTTTTCGCTGACGCCGATAACGACAGCGTCGCCGGAATTGATTGCACGAACCGCGCCGACGATTTGGGACGTTTTAATAGCAATTTTCGGCGGAACGGCGGGAATAATCGGACTAACACGCGAAGAAAGAGGCAATGTGATACCGGGCGTAGCGATAGCGACAGCGTTAATGCCGCCACTTTGCACGGCGGGCTATGGAATTGCGACGCATTCGACGACATTTTTACTCGGTGCGCTGTATTTATTCTTTATAAATAGCTTTTTTATCTGTTTATCGGCGTTTGCGGTGCTAAAAATCCTGCGCGTACCGGCAAAAGAATACATTTCAGAGAAAAAATTTCGTCAGCAGAAGATTTATCTAATAATATTGGGCGTGATAGTAATTTTGCCGAGTTTACGCATGGCGCACATAAGCATTGAGGAAAATTTAGAGAACGTACAGACAAAAAACTTTGTAGAAACGAAATTTAACACGCAAAATCGGCAAGCGGTATCGTATAAATTGAATCCGCAGGAGGAAATTTTAGAAATAATATCGGTTGGGCAGGTAACGAGCGACGCGGACATTGATTATTTGCAAAAAGAAATGCTAGATTATTCGTACCTGAAAAATTATCGATTAAACGTGGTGCAGAATGAATTTAGCGCGGGAATGGACGAAAAAGCGGTAAATGAGCTACTGCAAAGCACATTGAACAGCGAAAAATACGTAGGAATTCGCGAACAGGAGACGACGGAGCTAAAAAAATATAAATCGCTAAGCGCGACGTATTATCCGATATATCAGCGGAATTTAGAGCAAAAAAAGCATTTAGAAAAGTTAAATCAGCGATTACCGGCGGCATTTCCTAAAATAATTCGTGCAGAAGGCGGAGAATTTCTATCGGAAGAACGATTTATGATAATAATTTACGTAAAAGAGCGCGTGACGGCGGAAGAAGCCGGACGAATTAAAAAATATCTTGAGGCGGAATTAGAAATGCCAATTACAATGAACATACAGCTTGATTCGGCGAACGCGAGCGATTTAATATCGGGCAACGGAATAATTTGGTAGGAGGAATTTATATGGCGGAGAAATTTTACGTAGCGAGTTGCGTATTTACGGAAGAATATCCCGCGCTTAGCAAGAAAATTTGCGATTATATGCGCGAAAAATCGGTTCCGATAATCCGTTGTTGCGTCGATAAATATAAAGTCGCGGAATTTGAAGAGCGAATGCCGGAAAATTATCGTGATGAGTGGCGAGCGATTAAGCATTTCGAGAAATATCCGGCGGGTTCAGTGATGATTTCGCTTTGTCACAACTGCGCGGCGATATTTGAGGAGCGGCACCCGGAAATTATGCGCGAATCGCTTTGGGAATATATTTTGGCGGATAAAAGCTTTAAATATCCGGATTTAGGCGGCGAAGCGATAACTATTCAAGATTGTTGGCGTCAGAAAGAAAATTTTTCGGAGCAAGAAGCGGTTCGAGAAATTTTGCGGCTTATGAACGTTAAAATCATCGAAATGCCGGAAAATCACGCTGAAACTAAGTTTTGCGGGTATTCTTTATATCAGCCGCAATCGCCGCGCAACCCTAAACTTGCGCCGAAAAGATTTTTGTACGGTGCGCAAGGATTATTCCGCGAACACACGCCGGAGCAAAAAAAATCGCTCATGCAAGAGCACAAATTCGGACGGAAAAAGTTATTGCGTATTGCCATTATTGCATTCGCGGATTAAAATTAGGGGGCAAAACGGCTTTTCACTTAGCAGAACTGTTATTCAAGGGAGATGGGCGAAATTAAACTGCAGAAATTGACATGCACAGACAAAGCGACGTTCGATAAGCATTTTGGTTCGCGCTACTGCGAAAATTCCGGCTACACGTTCACGAATTTTTTCATGTGGCGCAAAATGCGTGATTATCTCTGGTCGGAGGAAGACGACGTACTCTATATTTTCTCTACGAACGACAAATTTTTTTCTGCATGGCAGCCGATTGGCGCACCCGATAAAATGCAGGACGCGATTACAAAAATTTTGCGTGTGGCGGAGGAAAATCGCGGAGAAAAGCAATTTAAATTCGCAGTAGTAGAAAAATTTTTTGCCGACGAGCTGGCACGCTATCCGCACGCGAAATTTAACATTACAACCGAGCGCGACCGTTTCGATTACGTCTATCTTGCGCAGGATTTGATAAATTTAGGCGGCAGGAAGTTTCACAGGAAGAAAAATCATCTAAATGCGTTCAAAAAGGAATATCCGGACGCAAAATATTTACCGATAACGCAAGAAATTATTCCGAAGTGCCGCGAGGAGCTAAATATTTGGGCGGAGGCGCGTAAACGCGAAAATCCCGACAATCCATTCATAGGATACGAGCAAGCGGCGATTCACGAAATTTTTGACCACTTCGACCGGTTTAAGTTGAAGGGCGGCGCGATTTTGATAAATGATAAGGTCGTAGCGTTCACGTTTGGCGAGCGATTGAATTCAGACACGGCAGTTATCCACGTGGAGAAGGCAAATCCGTTAATTCGCGGAAGTTACGCGGCGATAAATCAAAATTTCGTCGAGCACGAGTGGTCGGACATGATTTATATCAATCGGGAAGAGGATATGGGCATTGACGGCTTGCGGCAGGCGAAAGAATCGTATCGCCCGATAAAAATGATAGAAAAATTCAACGCAACACTTGCATAAAAATTTTTAGGAGGAATCCACATGAAAAAAGTATTTCGATTGTTAATGGCGGCTATTCTGATTGTCGCGGGTGTGCTGACGACGAACATTAGCTTTGCGGCGGATAATCCTGAACAAGCAATTCAGGAATACACCAAAGCGATTGAAAGCAATCCGAAAGACGCTGATTCTTATGTCAATCGCGGCAACGCCTATTCCGATTTAAGGCAATACGATAAAGCACTTGCCGATTACGACAAAGGAATTGAAATCAATCCGAATGTTCCCGCATTCTATTACAATCGCGGCAATGCTTACGTCAATTTGACTCAATATGAAAAGGCGATTCAAGACTACGACAAAGCGATTGAGCTGAATCCAAATTTTGCAGAAGCGTATGGCAATCGCGGCTATACTTATATGCAATTAAATCAGTTTGAGCGGTCGATTCAAGATTTTGACAAAGCACTTGAGCTGAATCCGAATGATTTCTTAGCGTATTTCAATCGCGGCACGGCTTATGCCAATTCGCAGAAATTAGAACCTGCTATTCAAGATTTTAGCAAGGCGATAGAACTTGAACCGAATTTTGCTGGAACTTATCAAGTGCGCGGGCTTTGCTATCAAGCACTCGGCGACAATGAAAAGGCGCAAGCTGACTTTGCGAAGGCTAAGGAACTCGGTTACAAAGAATAATGCTACGATAAAAATTCTAAAAAAATTAGCGCAGGGAGAAATCCCCGCGCTTTTTTCACGTGTAGGAGCCGACGATATAGCCGCCGTCGACGAAGAAATTTTGTCCGGTAATCCAGGCGGCGCGCTCGCTTAGCAAAAATAAAATCATGCCGGCGACATCTTCAGCCGTGCCCGCGCCCAATAGCTGATTTGAAACGATTTTGTCACCAACAGCCGCCGTATACATTTCATTTTGCGTCATTTCGGTTTTGACAAGCGCGGGAGCTACCGAATTTATTCTGTGCTTATTGCGGATAATTTCTTTGGCGAAAGATTTAACTGCCGTTTGAACTGCCGCCTTCGCCGCCGAATATGCGAATAAACTTTTGGCGGCAAAATCGCCCGCAACAGAACTCATAAGTACAAAGGAGCCGCCGCCGTCCGAAAATTTCTTCCGCGTCGCCGCTTGCAGGAAATTAACTGCGCCCCAAAAGCTAGTGTCGAAAATTTTATGCGCAAGCGTCTCGTCAAAGGAATTCAGCGGCGTCAAGCCCCATATGCCCGCCGTGTATACTCCGCCATTAATCCTGCCAACTGTGCTTGTAAAATTTTCCAATACCGCCGACCAATCATCAGCTTGCGCCGTCAAAACGTCAAGTTGCTCCGTAAAAATGCGCGATGGGTGCTTAATCAAATTAACTGGAGAACTCATTCTCAACGCTTCTAGCCGTTCTAAATTTCGTCCTATCGCTAAAACATTTGCGCCGCTCTGCGAAAGTTCAAGCGTTACCTGCTTGCCAATTCCAGACGACGCGCCAACTACTACAAAATTTTTTCCCCTAAAGTCAAAAGTTACGCTCATGAAAAGTCTCCTCAACTTTTTTATTTGCCGACATTATACAGGATAAATTTTAACTTGTTAAGCCGTTATCTAACGTGATAAAATCTGCGCGGAGGTAGATAAAATGAATTATAAATTATTGGCAATCGATATGGACGGGACGACTTTGAATTCGCAGAAAAAAATTTCGCCGCGAACCAAAGCCGCTATCGATAATCTTATAAAGCGCGGAATTTATGTCGTGGTGAGTACAGGTCGCGGACTTGCCGAGCTAAGCGACTATCGCACTGACTTTGAAAATATGCAATACGGAATTTTAATCAGCGGCGGTTTGATTTACGATTTTATCAATGATAAGCCAATTAAACTTCACGCCGTCGACGAGAAAACTATTTTGCAACTGATTGATTTTGGCTTGGAAGAAAAAGCAATGATTCATCTGCACACAATCCGCGCCTCAATCGCCCGCACGGAAGATATTCAAAATATGGCGGCGTTCGATATGGCAATTTATCAAGATATGTTCGAGCGCGTCTGCACCCGTTGCGACGATTTTAAAAATTACGTTCACACGCATCCGGGCGAAGTCGTCAAGCTAAATCTTTATCACCGCGATAAAAAATCCCGCGATAAAAATTTCGCTCGCATAAGCAAATTAAATCTGTCAATTTCTTTCGCCGAAGCGCAAAATCTGGAAATGTCGCCCGCTAATGTCACTAAGGCGTTGGGACTTCAGGAACTTTGCGAATTTTTGAAGATTGACCTTGCCGAAACCGTTGCCATTGGCGACGCCGATAACGATAAGGAAATTTTGCAAACCGCAGGACTTGCAATCGCTATGGGCAACGCTACCGACGAAATTAAAAAGCTCGCCGACTTCGTGACGCTCGACAACGATAATGACGGCGTGGCGGCAGCTATCGATAAATTCTTTGGAGGCTGATAAAAATGATTGAATCTCAAGCTTTGAATCTCGAAAACGTTGACGAAGGAAAACCGATAACTTTTACGCCGCTTGAATGGAAATATTTCGTCTTGGAGCTTAAAGACATTTCAAGGCAGGAGAATTCGACATTCCCAAAGTAATTAACGCCGCTCGTTTCTACGCCCAAATCGAACGCAGTACACAGCAGTATAAGCAAGGCAAATGCTTAACGTTTACCGAAAAGGAATGGGAGGATTTTGTCAAGGCACAAGAACTTTACTTAGACGGACGTTAAATACTATTAAGACATATCGAAAAAATATTTTGACAATATGTTAAAAGTTTTTCCTACGTGTTATAATCTGCGCGTGGGAAATTTTTTTGAGTGTTTAAGGGGGAATCTTTAATGGCGTTTAACGAAGAGCAATTCAAAGAAATTCTAGCTGAATTCACAATCGGCGGCGAACGTCTGCACGAAATCGCAGCGAATTTCCGTCAGGATTTGCGACTGGGACTGCGCGACGTAACTTTATCGTCAATGCGCATGCTTAAATCTTATGTCGGACTGCCCAGCGGCAACGAAAAAGGCGATTATCTTGCTCTGGACTTCGGCGGCACAAATATCCGCGTCTTCAGAATCAGGCTTGAGGGCGGCGGCAAATACGAAATTATTAAGCGCGTCGGGCGTCCGCTGATTGTTCCTGGCGAATACAATTACATTTCCAAAGACGCTACCGCCGAGCAAATGTTTGACTTTATCGCCGAACTTGTCGACGAAGTCATTGACGGCGACCACCAGACCAAATATTATCTCGGTCACACGTTTTCTTTCCCGTCCACGCAGGATAATATCTACAATGCGCGGCTGATTATCTGGACAAAAGAATTCGCTACGCAGGGCGTTGAGGGCGAAATCGCTAACGATTTACTTGTTGCGGCTTTGAAACGTCGCGGCGCGGGCAATGTCGAGCCGGTCGCCGTGCTCAATGATACCGTTGCTGTTTTGCTTAGCGCGGCTTATAAAACGCCCGATACTTTTATTGGCTCCATTTACGCCACTGGGCATAACACTTGCTATCTTGAACCGAGCATTCACGACCCGAACGGCTTCGGCGAAGGCGGCATGATTCTTAATCTTGAGTGCGGCAATTTCTCCAAACTCGCGCCCAATCGTTTCGATAAAGAATACGACGAAGGCTCCGAAAAGCCAGGCGAACAGCGTTTTGAAAAAATGGTTTCCGGTCGCTACATGGGCGAACTTTTCGGCATGGCGATTGCTGAACTTTTAGGCGAAAAGGGCAAGCAATATAATCTGACTTCCGTTGATATGTCGATGATAATGCTTGACGACTCGGAAAAACTCACCAAAGCCAGCGATATTATTATGGCGAAAGTTGGACGCGAGCTTGACTTTGACGACGTTGCAAAAGTTAAAAAGCTTGCCGAAACGATTGTAATTCGTTCTGCGCGTTTAGTTGCGGCGTCTTTTGTCGCTCTTGTTTGGCAACGCGCCGGAAAAGGCAAAATCGTTAAACAGCACGTCGCGGTTGACGGCTCCGTTTATGAGAAAATGCCGCACGCTAAGGAAAATATCACCAAAGCTTTAAGCGAACTTCTCGGCGAAGACGCCGCCAACGTCGATACGATTCTTGATAACGGCGGCTCCGGTCTCGGCGCAGCTATAGCCGCCGCTATGGCTAAAAGCAATTAAATTTTTCACTCTATATCCTTCAGGGCTTATGCTTGACGGCATAGGCCTCTTTTTTTCAGAAAATTTTAATCGCCAACGATTGACAAAGCATATAAAAAATTTTAAACTAAACATGCGAGTCGAACCTAAATAAAAATTTTTAGAGGAGGTTGATAAAAACTTCGTACTCGTACAGCCGCGACTACACGGAATAAGCACGCGGCTAGCATTAACTACGTCGAGCAAGATGATAAATGGAAATTTTTTTACGAGACCATTGCCCCCACAATGACTCTTAGGGAAATTTTTATGGAGAGCTTCTCGACAGTCGAAAAACTTATAAAGGGGACTTTAAACATGGATGGAAATATCTTTTTCTCCAATCGCTTTGACCCCTCCTCAGAAGCGATTGCATTTAATTTTGACCTCCAGCGTTTCGCTCAAGTCACGATAACTTCTAAAGAGGTTACTGTTGATGACAAGACAGAAACGAAATATTTTTACGAAAATAGCGAGACCGCAACACCATATAATTCGGAATTAGAAGCCGCTAAAGCTGCCGGTGCCGTATTCTACGTAACAACAACTAATGGCACAGGTACAAGTGCTACCACAACAAACACCTACTACAATTCTGCTGACGACTTCAAAAGCAACGGTGAAAATGCTGCCTTAAAAAACGCCACCAAAATTACAATTTTGGGCGACATCACGCTTTCAGAAGACGTTACAGTAAATCTCGGTGACGATAAAGCTAACGTTATTAAAGTCGTCGGGACAGCCACGCTCAATCTCGGTGCTCACGATTTAACAGTTGAACGTAAAGATGCTTCAGGTAATGCTAAAGTAAGCGGCATAGCATGGAAAAATTCAGCCTCAGCTTCGGCTATCGTCGTTCAAGACGGTGCTAACTTCACAGTAAAAGGCACCGGCAAAATAGATTACACTTGGAAACCAGCTACTGACTTAAAAACAATCAAAGCCGCTAGGCATTGTGCTGCTATTCAAATCGGACAAAAAGTAGGATCATACATAGACAATCTTTCGGATACTTCCAAAGCAACCTTCAACATGGAAAGCGGCACCGTTCAAAGCTATAGCACGGCTGTTTCCATGTCAGATAATGCCGTTCTTAACGTAAATGGCGGCACGATAAGAAGTACTAATTCTTGCGGCGTTTACTACGGTAACCTTAGTCATGGCGGCGGCACCATTAACGTAAATGGCGGCACTCTCGAAACCGATACAACGTCACAACTTCCCGCAATCCAAGTTGCTGGTGACGTTGGAGATACTAACGTTACAAAATATAAGAGTGATAGCTGGTTTACTAACAATAGTACTATGACCGAAGAGCAAGCGAAAGCTCTAGCGAAACCCGCTATAATTAATGTCAGCGGCGGCACAATCGCGCACAATGGAACGGAAAGCAAAGAAATAGTAACCGAAAATGGTAAAGTTACTGGTATTACTGCTGATTGCAATCCTAATGCCATTTGCGCTTCCGGTAACGTTAAACTTACTATTTCGGGCGGTACGATTACTTCCTCAGGAACAGCCATTGAAATTCGTGCAGGTAGTTTGGATATTTCGGGCGGCACTATCGAAAGCACAGCCACACAATATGTTAGTTTACCTAAAAGCGGCGGCTCGTCATATGGCGTAGGTGTTTCCATTGCGCAACACACTACCTTACAAAATATTGACGTCAATATCAGCGGCACAACCAATATATCTGGTCTTAACGCACTTGGCGTCGCCAATCCTCAAGGTAATAGTGGTGCAAAGTCAGGCAAGGTTACTGCGACAATCGACGGCGGTAATCTTAGCTCTAAAACTTCGTCCGTTACTGGCGACTCATCTCAGGCTGGCAACGCTATTTTTGCCAATAACGCTAATATTGTTATCACCGTCAATAACGGTACTCTTAGCGGCAATGTCACTGTCTCCAAAGTTAAGGACGCTAAAACAGATACCAATGACGCAACTGTAGTTGTGGCAGGCGGTACAACTACCGGTAAAGTTCAGGTTCTCGAAAAGGAAAATAAGGACAGCACTACAGAAACATTGGTTACAGGTGACGAAGGTAAAAAAAGCCTTCAAGTCGTGGGCGGCAAAATCAGTGATAGCGATAGTGCTAGTGATTATGTTGCTGACGGTGCCCAAGTTAATAAAGACGGCACGGTTACTGAAAGCACGGATAATGGTTGGTCGTTGACGTCTGATAAAAAATATGAATATCTCTTAAGCGGAAAGACTAATCTCCTTTCCGTAACAGTTGGAGCCAATACCGATTCTATAAACTTCAAGTACGACAAGGACAATAAGACTTTCGGTATTCCTGGCGCATATGAAACGGCATGGAATTCAATAAATGCTGACGTAAGAAAACCTTACGGCTTAGCAAAATACACTGTCGCAAGCGGCGGCGGAGCCGTAACGATTGAGCCGGCTAAACCGCGCGAAGGTTACACTTATGTAAAAATCAGCGGCACGGACATTATCGACAACACGATAGTTACTCTCACGGCGGGAACAGCTGAAACACTCGGACTTTACGTCGACGCGACGGACAATCGCCTTGCGCACATTATCGGCGGCAAAGGTCAGGATTCACTCAAGGCGGGCGACAGACGCTCAACGCTTGACGGCGGCGCAAACGACGACACGCTTGACGGCGGCGAAGGTATCGACACCTTCATTTATTCGGCGGGCAAAGACGTTATCAGCAACTACGAACACGGCACTGACATTGCCAGCTTAAACGGTGTTGATGCCCCGATTGATTTTGATGCATTTACCGGAAGCGATTTCGTCTTCAAATTCAATGACGCTGACCAGTTGACTTTCCGGAGTGTGGCAGAAGTTGCTCTTACCAAAGGCACTGACGTTTATACCTATCAGGGCAACACCAACGGCAATATGAATTATATTGCGCACAAAGGCAACGGCATATCGCTTGGTTCGGGCTACAGTGGGCGTTTCAATGGCGCGGCTACCGCTAACGAAGACTACAAGACGATTGACGCCGAAAGAGTTGGTAGCGCAATCCGCATTACCGGCAACGACAAGGCAAATTATATTGTCGCAAGCAGTGTAGGCGGCGGCACGCTTGAAGGCGGCGAAGGCGACGATACGCTTACGGCGGCAAAGAGTGGCGCGGCGAGCTTGAGATTTGAAGGCGGCGCAGGTTCTGATTCATTGTTCGGCGGCGCGGGTTACAATCTGTTCGTTTACAATGAAGGCGTAGATTCAATCAAGGGCTATCACAGTAACGACTTAGTAACTATAAGAGGCAACGCCGCAAATCTCGAAACTGCGGACTTCGCTTTTACCGAAAATGATATTAAATTGGGCTTTGGTACGAGCGACAGTCTGATTTTCCAAGACGTTATCGGCGAAGGTAAAGTACCCATTTCGATTCAGAGCGGGAAAAATCTCTACGTTTACGAGAAAGAAAAAATATCGCACGACAAGAGCGTAACGTTGACTTCGGGCTATTCACTCGGAAGTTTCGCGGCGGGCGACAATTTCGATAACATTAACGCGGTAAATGTTTCGCTTAAAACTGGAGCAATTTCCATTTCGGGCAACGACAATAATAACGTAATATTCGGCAGTAAATATGGCGGAAGTATCTTTGGCGGCAAGGGCAACGATAAACTTGACGTGACCGAAAGAATCACTACTGGCGGAAATCCTGCTAAATTCGTCTTCAAATATGATGAAGGCAAAGATACCGTTGACGGCTTTAAATCGGACGACAAGTTGGACATTACGGCGGAGCGGATTGGGCAAATTTCTAAGGCAAAATCAAGCAAAGGCGATACCCGCTTAGCGTTCACGTTCAATACCAGCAAATCCGACGTTCTCACGTTTAACAGCGACGGCGACGAAATCGGTAGAGTTTCGCTAAGTGGCGATAACAACGGCTTCCTCACTAAAGACGGCGTTGTTAGCATTGGAAGCGGTACCAAGAAGCTTGACTTGTTCGAGAGTTCAAAGGGCAAAATCGACTTGACAGAGGCACCTTACGCAAGTGCGAGCATTAACGCCGTTGACGCTTCCGACGTCGCAAAACAAACCGTAACGTTAATTGGCGGCACGCAAGGCGGCACGTTTACTTTCGCCGGAAATAACAAGAAGAAAGACCAATTCGAGTACAACGGCGGCAACGTCACGATAAGCGGTTACGAGGCGGGCAAAGACAGACTCAACCTTAACACGGCGGCACTTAGTGGTTTCTCGGTCAGCAGTGAAACAAATGGAGACGTTTCGCTTGGCGCGGGCAGTGATGTTGTCGTCCTTAAAGGCATGAAAGGGCAAGAAGTCTTATTGCACCACGCCGACAGCAAACGCAATTCCTTTACAAAAATGGTCTTTAAGCAGGAAGGCGTTATTCTCAACAAGGAAAAGCGTCCGACTATGGCGACAGTATACTCCGGTGCTAATTATAGCGCGGCGACTGAAGATACAACCGTTAAGAAGATATTCATAGCGGACGGCATTACCGGAGCAAGCATTGTGGCGGGCGATAAGAATAAGACGACGCTTGACGCTAGCGCATCTAATGGCGGAGTCACTCTGACTGGCGGCGCGAAAAATGATAAGCTTATCGGTAGCACGGTCGCGGGCGATACCTTCATTTACACTGGCGGCAAGGATATTATCCAAAATTACAGCTCCAATGACCAAATTTCGCTCGGTAGCGACTTTAAGGATAATCTTTTGAATTCCAAGATTAGTGCCGGCAGTCGTTCGATTAAATTCAAGTTCGCCGGTAGCAGTAAGAATACGTTGACGATTAAACCTGCTAAAGGCTCAACTTTGGGCGGCGCGCTTTTTATCAGCGATACTCCAAATTATACTTATGCAAAGAACGCGATAGCTAGTGGCACCACTGTTAGCTTGACGAGCGAATTTAGCGGCTCCTACAGATTGAAGAACAGCGGCGTTAATAACGTTGACGGCTCTTTGGTCAAGAAGAATCTGACATATAGGGGCACGTCGGCAGATGAAACTTTATCGGGCGGCACGAAGAAAACAACGTTTAAAGGCGGCGGCGGCAAGGACAGCTTAAAAGGCGGCTCCGGCAATGATATTTTCTTCTACGCCAAAGGCGACAGCGGCAACACAACTATCGCTGACTTCGACTTCACGAAAGATAAGCTTAAAATCGCGGGCGGCACGATAACAAAAATTACGGTCAATGGCGGTGCTATTGAATTCGACATGAATAACGGCAGGAAAAATTCCGCTAATATCGGTTCGTTCAAAATCACCGGCTCCGCGTCTTACACTAACGGCAAGAAAGATGATACGTCCACTTTCAATCCGAACTCAACGCTTATCAAGGCGAACAACACCTACTATTGGTTCGCGAAAGAAGATGTCACAGATAGCGGAAATGTTTTGGCGAATGCTGGCAATTTAATCACTACTGAAAGCAAGGTCTCGAAATCGGATACAACGGGCTATGCTATAATTGATTTGGGCTACTCGTCCAACTTGGTTAATGCGGGTGTCGCTACTAAGATTACAGGCACGTTTGAGAAGTTAAAACCAACGCTTAGCGGTGGTCAAAGTTAACCAAACTGAACAGACACAGAACAAAACGTATAATACTAATCGACTGACATAACGCAAAAAAATTAGAGGCTCATGTAAATTGCATGAGTCTCTTTTTTGTTCGTTGGAAATGTCAAGGCGTGCTTTTGTCGAAAGCCATTAGCAGTTCCAGATAATTCCCAAGCTCAACGAATTCCTCCCAGCGTAAATTATTTTGGAAGTTGTCCATAATTTGCTGAATAAATTGCATGCAGTTTTGATGAATTTCCGCGACAATGGGATAGGGCAACTTAATAATCGGCGGCAGGGAATTTATCATCATAAACGTTTCGGCGAAGGTTAAATCTGTAAAGTAAATGCGATTAATTACGCGCAACGCTGCTTCCTCTAAAAACTTTCCGCGATTATCCTTAGGGAAATTTTCTTTCAGGAATCCCGCCAAAGCCCGACACGTTAAAAAAGTTTCCAGCTTGCCTTGAAAAAAATCGTTTGAATCATCTAGGCGCACCGCAGGCAATATGACTTCCTCAAGGAGTTTGAAATAGTTTTCTCGCTCGAAGGTCGGCGGCTGAATGTATTTTTCTACGCGCAATCCTTGATAACTCAAAATGTCGTCGTCAAATTCGTCGTTGCGATTATTCTTATCGAATAAAGCCGTATCATTCGATTTACTCTGAAATTCTTCCTTAGACTTCGTGAAATAGTTATTGATAACGATTTTGTCGGTTACAGGCTCGCAACCCCAATAAGGGACGTGCCCGCCCGCCGAGTTTATTGCAAATTTCCCGTCGAAGTAAAAAGCAAAGTGCGGATTGACAATCGAACGAATGAAGCGCGGGTTAGCAATCGTCTTGACGTAAACATTTCCAAAACCAGAAGTTTTATCCGTCGGCAACTCAAACCAATTTCTAGGGGCGCGCCGCGTAAATCTTTCCAGAACGCCTTTTTCAAAATCAGCCGTTTCTAAATTGCTTGAACCGAACACTTGCCAATTAACGACAAGTCCTGCTAATCGTTCGTCCTGCGAAAAAACTTCGTCGACAAGCTCAACGATACTTTGACCGGTTTTCGGGAAAATGAATTCGTTGCAATCGATAAACGCCATGTATTTTGTTGCAAATTTGAATTGGCGCACGGCGTCATTGTAAATCGGAATTTTCATGAGCTTACCGGGCGCAGGAAAATAATCGACAAGTTCCGCCTCAATATACGGCTCCAAAATTTCGGCGGTATCATCGGTGCTATCGTTGTCGTAGATGTAAAAATGGTCGACGCCAGCCGCTAAATGATAATTGAGCCACTCTTCAAGGTAATGAGCCTCGTTCTTGATAACTGCTACAATCGACAACTCGTGCAGGAAAAATTTTTTGTCGACCATTTAATCACCTCCGATTATTTTATCAGCCGTAAAAATTTCTGCAGTTGAAGCATTTCGCAATACGCTTCGGCATCGAAAATATTTTTAAACAGCTCGCAAAAGACTGGTATCAGTAAATCTTGAGTTATTGTTTTAATCCTTTCACAGAGCGGGAAAGGTCTTGCTAAAATTTCGGGCAAGGCGCGCACGAATTGTTGAATCTCTGCTTGCTTTATCGAATCTACTTTAATTAGCGTTTGATAAATCCAAACTAGCGCGTATTCCTCCGCAGTCTTATTTCCGATTTTCGTACCGAGTTTTTCAGCTAAGGCGCGACACGTCAAGAAAGTTTCGATTTTATCACGGAAAAATTCTGCAGGCGCGTCAATAGGTGAACATTGTGTCAAAGTCTCGATTAGCACTTTTTCAACGCGATTGATTTTATCGGCGTCGCTTTCAAGGGCGAAAGAATCTGCGCGGACGGCTCGATATTTCAAAATTTCGTCGTCGAATTCGTCGTTGCGGTCGTTAGTGTAAAAACCTTCCATAACATAAGGATTATCGACAAAGCAAAGCGAACCCTTAGGCAGTTTCTTTTTCTCGTACTCTTCCTTTGATTTTGTGTAGTAATGATTGAGAACGATTTTATCGGCGCAAATGGGATGATTGCCAGCATTCCAAGTTTCTGCGCCGTCAGAATTTATTGACTTCAAGCCTTTAAAGTAAATTGCAAAATGCGGACTCAAATAGTAATCGACAAGGCGCGGATTTACAATGGATTTAATGTAAATATTACCAATGTTGGCTTTGTCTTCTTTGATGATAGCCCAATCGCTAGGAGCACGGCGCGTAAATCTTTCCAAGACGCCGCGTGAATAATCCGCTTTTTCCTCGCCGTTGGAGCCGAAAATTTGCCAATTAATTCCAAGAGCCGCCGCATTAGGGTCGCGAGAAAAAACTTCGTCAACGACTTCGACAATGCTTTGATTCGTCTTAGGAAAAATGAATTCGTCTAAGTCAATGAACGCCATGTAGCGGCAATCGAAACGGTGTCTAGCAATCGCGTCGTTATACGCAGAATACATGACAAAACGTCCCGACCAATCAGTCAGCGTCACCAAATTATTTTCGACATAGGGCGCGAGAACTTCCGCGTAATCGTCAGAGCTGTCGTTGTTGTAAAGATAGAAATGCTCAACGCCCGCCAACAAATGATAATCTAGCCATTCGCGCAGATATTTGCCCTCGTCTTTGAAAATTGCTACAACCGCTAAATCGTAAAGGAATAAATTCTTCTCGGTCATTAAACCATCTCCAATTATTTAAGAGAACCGTCACGAAGTTTTTGATTTATGTAATGGAAATATTCAAATCGCGTAATGGCGTCCTCAACTCTAACAAATGAGCCGCCGCAATAGGTATTAACTTCGAAAATTTTTAACTCGTAGGAATTACCGCGTTTCTGAATCCCAACATCAATTCCCACGTCGAAAAGTTGAGTCTTGAAGAAAGATTGATAGTATTCTGGAAAATTATTCCCCAAATTCATTATCGCGTTGTAAATTGCTTCGCTGTCATTGCCAAATTCCGTCTTGAGGAAAGAATCCAAATTCATGGTGTAGCCGCCGGAGCCGACATTAGAGACAACGCCATTTTCATTGCCGATTCGCGGGTAAGGCAAAACTTTGAATTTCCCTTCTGCGCCGCGCCGCGTATGAATTCTTATATCAAATGGATTGCCCAAATGCGTCCGCGAAACTATATAAGGTTGCAGAACATACTTGACGCTGGAAAAATGCTCGTCGTAGAAAGTTTTTAACTCGTCGACAGTCTTGAGATTAATTTTATCGGTTTTGAGATTAATGACGTATTGCCCGCCGTCAAGACTTATTCTGGCGACGCCCTTGCCCTCATTGCTGCCAGCTGGTTTCAAGATAACGTCGTTGCTGTATTGCGCAAACAAAGTTCGGAAGTGTTCAAAGTCTTTTAGCGTATGAGTGTCAATCAAAAAATCTTTAAAGCGACCTTCCGCCAATAACATGTTGTAAATATTTTGCTTAGAAGAATTCATCGGGGAGCGCGTGAAGTAATAATCTTTTGCTAACTCTTTCAACTCTTTAGAATAGTCACCACCGAAAATGCTAGCGGGATTATCAATTATTTTGGGCAACGGAATAATCTTTTGAATTTTCTTCGTGCCTTCTAAGGTAATAGCATTGGCAGTCTTGTTTGCAAAGTCAATATCCTTCGGCGTAAACATAAACAATTCAACATCAAAATGCTTAGCGACATAAAACATAGTGTATAGCGGAGAATCGGGAGCCAAAACACGCGGCTTATTTTTCCTAAGGACGCCAACTCGGAGCAATTCCTTAAAGTCATTTCTAGCTTGGTCGGTTTCGATTTTTATTGGGTCAGCCTGCGCGGCTTCGATAGTCACGCGAACATTTCCCGCCTTAATCACCGTGCGATTATTTGCACTGGTAACAGCGGGCTTTTCTTCCGTAACTTTTTCTTCTGCAATATCTTCAACCGGCGCGAAGGGGACTTTTTCACCCCTAAGGCATTTGTTATAAGCAAGCAAGCCGGAAATAGTATGCTGAACGTCGTCAATCCGAACGCGAAAAGCATCGCCGCGAATAAAAAAGCTACCGACCATACGCGCAGGATTATAGAAATACATTGCGACTTCCGACCAGAAATAGCTATTTTCCATTCTTTCGGCGCGCTTATCTGCCGTCGAATAAAGCGTTTCATTGCTTATACGTTTAGCAAGTTCGCTCATTTCGGGTAGCGACTTCATGCGACGAATCATATTTTCCGCCGCCATAACCATTTCAAGTTGTGTTGGCGCGTGAACTGTCGACTTAGATATTTTCGACAGGTAGGACGAAATGTTATCAAGCCCGAATTGGAAATACTCCGCCTTCGGCTTATAAATCGTCAGTTCGTTTAGCGTGTATTGCATCCAGTGGTCATGGTGTTCCCAATATTTTGCGTCGCGGAAATAGCGAACGGCGCGTTCTACAGCTTCAAGCAAATATGATTCTTTCGTAATGGCGTAGAGGCGTAACATGCCGTAAAGTGCTTCGCCGTCGTAGAAAGTTATGCTGAAATCCTTTCTGACTGAAAAATCTGTCGCGTTTAGGATTTGAGAAAAATTTCCTTCGGGTTTTTGAACGGCAAGAATCCCGCGTGCAACGGCTTGCATAAGCGGGATATATTTTTGCGTGCCGGAAGCCGTCGTCCACTTCGTGAAGGCTAAAAGCGATAAGCCACTTATGCCGATTGTCGTTACACGACCTTCAATGAAGTAAGCAATATCTTGACCGTCTGAATTTTTAGCATTGCGCAAAAAGGTTCTTATGCCGTATTCCAAACCGTTTTCGATTGCATTGCCCAGAGCTTTTTTTTCGTTTTCGTCCGCGCAGAATTCGTAAGCTTCAGCCATAGAAAACAGCGTTCCGAAATGCCTATGAGTATTATAACCAGGCGCAATGGAATCGTTGCAGGGATAAAGCCCGTAAACAAATTTTCCGTCGGAGCCGCATTGCGTGACGAGATATTTTGCCGCATTCATTGCCATATCAATGAAAATTTCGCTGTTATCTGCCGCGATATTTCTTCGACCAATGCTTAACCCTTTTCCCGTCATTATCAAGGGCGCGGACATATCGTCTTGAATAAAAGCTCCGGCGGTGTCGAAAATTTCAACTTTGCTAGCGTCAGTCATTTGCGGGAAGGAACGACCAAATCTTTGCTGGCAATAAAATTCTGCGTTATTGGGTTGAAATTCGCCCTTAGTTTTTTCCTTATCGGGATTGAAGAAAAACAAATTGGCGTTGAGTTCCTGCTCAGTGAAGGCAAGATTATAATTCGGGTCGAGGGCAATGCCTTGACGGAACCAATTACGCCGCTTTGCACCCGCTAAGGTGAGACATTGCGCCCACGTTTTACTTTCGCTTTTGATTACCCAATCGGCTCGCAAAATGACGGGCGTGATATTTTTTTGCGCCAAAATTTTTTCCAAGTTGTCCAAAGCGGTCTCCCAAGCTTCCTCTGGAGTATCGCAAACTGCATGACAAACCGTCGCCTTTTCCTTCATGCTTGAAGCTGAAAGAAATAATCGGCAAGGCTCAATAATATTTTCACCGGAAGTTTTAATAAAAACGGGATAAAGTTTCTCCGCTAATTTTGATAAAGACAAGAGGCAACTCCTCCTTTGATTCTAGAATTTTTTTCTAATACTAACTTTGACGCCGTAACTTGTCAACATTATAGTTAACGCATCCGCCATTTTTGCCGCGCTAGAACTCTAAACTAAGGTATTGCCCTGTCTGGTATAAGTCGTGCTGTTGATATTGAATTGTGTTTGGTCGGTCGCAAGGATAACTTTTCCGCCGCCTTTAACTGAAAGCGTCAAGGTAGCATCTTTGAAAGTTGCTTTGCTGAAGGTGCCCGCCTCGCCTTTCTTGTTTAGAATCGTAAGCAAGTCGCCTTGCGCGTAATCGGTTATAAAATCTTTGCCATTACCGGCTTGAAAAATGAAAATGTCGGAGCCTGCGCCGCCAGTTAGCGTGTCATTTCCTTTGCCGCCCCAAAGCGAATCGGAACCTGCGCCGCCATTTAAAATATCTTTGCCCTTGCCGCCGATTAGCGAGTTGGCTGAATCCGTGCCGGTTATCGTCAATTTTTTCTTGCCCTGCGCGGCGTCGAAGTGATTAACGCTATAACTGCTAAGACTGACTGCGCCACTGTACGAGCCATAAACTTTTGCACTGTCGCCCGCAACGAAAACGCCGCCGCTATAAAGCGTATCGCCCAATTTGAATTCAGTCGTATCCTTAACAGTCAACGCGCCGCCCTTGAATTTTAGAACGGTATTGCCTCTTCGTTCTTTAGCGTCCTTAATCGTAACGGAACTATCTAGGCTGATTGAATCGCCCGCGCTGAAGCCTTCGATAATGTCCTTGCCGGTTTTGTTCTCGTAGATGAATAAATCTGCGCCGGAGCCGCCAACTAAAGTATCATTGCCCTTGTCGCCGGAAATCGTCGAGCCGTTCGCGCCCGCCACTATGTAATTTTTCTTCTTATTGCCCGTGATATTTATAGCCGAAGTTGCCGCCGAGCCGTCAATCGTCATAACTTTGGAATCGGCAACAAAGCTTTCAGTCGTAGCGAGGAGCGTAATAGATTTTTTCCGTTTATCAAGTACGCCGTCGGCTGTGTAGTAGTTGGCGTTTGAATTCAGATTAATTTGTTTAGACGCGGCATTTTGAATTGTCAGGGAATTATCATTGCCGAAGTTGAAAGTTAAATCCTTGCCGTTAATCGCGTAGCTTTCATAAACAAGTTCGCCCGTGTCGATTGTGTCTTGCTTGTCGTAGTCGGTGATGGTGTCGTTTCCGCCGCTATAGATGAATAAATCTTTGTCTTTTCCGCCGGTCAAAGTGTCGTCAGTAGTTGCTTTGCCTTCGAGCGTATCCTTGCCCCTACCGCCTTCAGTCGAAACGCTTTCGCCAGTGACAATGTTTAACGCCGATAAAGTCGCCGCGCCAATCAGAGAAATTTTTTCGTCGCCAACGCTGATAATCACGTCGTCGCCGCTTGTGACAGAAGAATATTCTCCGCCGCTGATTGACAGCGTGGAATCTGCGCGGAAGCCCTCAATAAAATCGTTGCCGTCGCCTAAAGCGTAATTGACTTGTAAGCTGTCGCCGTAATTCTCAATGGTATCATCATCTGCGCCAGCATTTATCGTGACGAGTTCAAGGTCATTGTGAATGAAATCTTTTCCTGCGCCCGCGTCGAGCAAAGTTTTAATGGCGGTGTTAAAAATCGTGTCGTCGCCCGCGCCCGCTACTACTGTGACGAATTCATTGTTGAAAATGTGAATTGAATCATCACCCGCGCCACCATTGATTGAAACGTTCGTGCCCCAACTCTCGATAGCGTCGTTGCCGTCGAGCGCGTCTATCGTGACGTTTTCATTGGAACGGACTGCGCCTAAAATAGAATCATTGCCCGCGCCGCTTTGAATGGTGACGTTGTTGCCGCTGTTGGTGATAGTGTCGTTTAAATCCGAGCCTTCAAGCAAAGTATTATCGATTGAACTGTTTATGCTTATGCCCGTCACGATGACCGGCGCAACTGTGGTGTAAGTGCCGATAATGTTCAGCGTCTCCAGACTTGCCGCGCCGTCAAGCGTGATTAAATTTTCTCCGACGCCGAGAATAACGCTATCGCCGCTAATGACGCTTGAATATTCGCCGCCGCCAATGCTTAGAGTGCTTGTCGCGCTGAAGCCTTCGATAATATCGTTACCGTCGCCCGCCGCGTAGTTGATAAAAGCTTCGGCATACATATGCAATTCAATGGAATCGTTGCCTGCGTCGCCGCTGACTGTGTTGCTATTGCGAATGTAAATATAATCGTCGCCTTCTCCACCGCTTATTGAAGAATTATTGCCTTCCATGCTGATTGAATCGTTCCCTGCGCCCGCGTCGATTGTGAGGTTTTCGCCTCCTCCGCCGCCGTAAGAAATGCTGATAGTGTCATTGCCATTGCCGCCGACGATTGAGTTATTATTAGAATAGTCGCTGATTAAGTCATCGCCGGAGCCGCCGTCTAGCGTGGAGTAATGGGAGTAAAGACCGCCGATAGTGTCGTTGCCTTCTCCGGCGTGAACTTCGACGCTGTTATTATATTTCGCGGCGGTTATGTAATCATCACCCGCGCCCGCGTTGACAGTCACGTTATCGGCGTAATCGCCAACAAGAATTGTGTCGTTGCCGGAGCCGGTCGTGATAGCTGAACTAATGCCGCCGCCTGCATCTACGCCGCCGCCGTTACGAATTTCGTTATTGCCTTCTAGAGCAGTTATCGTGGCGTAGTTGCCGCCGTTTGAAATAGTATCGTTACCAATGCCCGCGTCAATCGAAATGTAATCGCCGCGCAGGTTTGAAATCCAATCGTCGCCCTCGCCGCCGGTCATTGTGACGGAGTCGCCGCCGCGCACAGTGTACGAACCGACGCCGGGATATTTATAGCCGCCGTTTTCGATAGAGTCTGCGCCGCTGTTGCCGTGAATAAATACGTTCGCGCCGGTGTTCTCAATATAATCGTCGCCCGCGCCCATATCGACTGTAACGCTTGAGGCAGTGTTATCTATTTCGTCATTGCCCGCGCCGAGATTGATAACGACATTTTCGCTGCTGTTTTCTATTTCGTCATTGCCGTCGCCCGCGTCGATAATCGCACTTGCGCCGCTACTGACAATAGAATCATCGCCCGCGCCGCCAAGAACTGTAGAATTTACGCCGCTGTTATTTAGCAAGTCGTTATCGGAGCCGCCGTCAAGCAAGCCGTCGGAGCCGAGATAATTTGTAATTGTGTCTGTACCTGCGCCGCCGGAAAGCGTGACGTTAGAGCCATTGGAATTAGAAAGAGTGTCCAAACCTTCGCCGGCGGAAACGCTGACGGAGCTACCTTGATTGTTGATTGAATCGTCACCGGCGGAGCTATCGATTGTGATTTTCTCGCCCGTGTTGCCGATAAAGTCGTTACCTTCGCCCGCATAGATTGCGCAAGAGTTGCCGCCGTTTTCTATGATGTCCGCGCCGCCTAGCGCATTTATCGTAACATTTTTGCCGGAGTTTGTGATATTGTCGGCATAAGCTGAACCCTCAATAATAATTTCGTCTCTAGTATTGTTAATGATGTTGCCTTCGTTTTCGAGCGTGCCGATAATGTTTAAGGCGTCCAAAGTTGCGGCGTCCGTCAAAGTTATCGTGCCGCCAGCGACAGTTAAAACAACGTCGTTATCACTAGTGCCGGAAGAATAATTATCGCCGCCGATTGAAAGCGTGGAATCTGCGCGGAAGCCGGTAATAATGTCGTTGCCATCACCCGCCGTGTAATTGATTAGGACGTTTTCGCTACCGCTATCTTGTCTTGCGTTGTTGCGATAACCGCTGACAAGCCAAATGGTATCGTTACCTTCTCCTGCGGTGATTGTGATTTGATTGCCGATATTATAAATTGAATCGTCGCCCGCCCCGCCAATAATTGTCGTGTTGGTTGCGAGTTCGCGATTTATATTGGCTGTGTTGGAAATGGTGTCGTTGCCGTCGCCGCCGATAAGTACAGCTTTGTCGACTGCGCCGCTACTTATATAATCATCGCCAATACCGCCGTCAATCGTGACGCTATCGCAAGCGTTCTCAATCGTATCGTTGCCCGCGCCGCCTTCGACTAAATTATTTGCGCCGATAGTTGGATTGGTTGCATAGTCGCGCCCGCCGTCGTGATTGTTAATATAGTCGTCGCCGTCTGCGCCGTAAATCGTGGAATTTGCGCCGACGTGTTTAATTGAATCGTTGCCTGCGCCCGTCGAAATCAAAAGGCGTTTACCGTAAGTTCCGACCGTATCTAAGCCCGCGCCCGTTGTAACTGTAACGTCTGCAATGTCTAAATCGCTTGTACTGCAGTAGGAGAAAATATAATTGTCGCCTTCGCCCGCGTCGATTGAAAGTCCAGTTCCGATGTAGAAATAAATTGAATCGTTGCCGCCGCCGGCGTTTATCGTGACGTTGGTGTCGTAGTGACTGGAGACGGAGTTATTGCCCTCGCCGAGTTCAATCAAAAGATTTTTACTGAAACTGTCGGAGCGAACGCTATCATCACCTGCGCCCGCGATAATTGAACCGTTCGTGCTGTGACTGATTTCAAAATAATTGTTGCCTATGGTGTCGTCGAGCAAAATTATCGAGTCGATACTGCCGCTGGTATCGCCGGTGCCGTGCAGCGAATCATCACCTGCGCCGCCGCGAATAGTTATATCCGAGCCGTAAGCGGAAACAGAATCGTTACCCGTGCCCGCCTCGATTGTGACATTGTCGCCGCTACTGGAAATGGTGTCTGAACCTGCGCCGCTTGTAATTGTGGCGTCGTCGCCGCTACTGGAAATGTAATCGTTGCCGATGCCGCTAATGATTGTGGGTTTATCGCCGGAGTTAGAAATTGAATCGTTGCCGGAGCCGCCCGTGATTAAGGGATTATTGCCGTAGTTTGAAATGGTATCGGCTCCTTCGCCGCCGTCGATTGTGGGGTTATTGACGTTGTTATTATATTCGCCGTTAAGAATAGAATCATTGCCCGCACCGCCGACGATTAAGGGATTTATGCCTTTGTAGTTTGAAATGGTATCGGAGCCTTCGCCGCCATCAAGGTTGTTGAGATAGTCTTCAAGCTCGGCATTATTCGTAAGTCTATCGTCGCCACCAAGACCGCGCAGGGCGTTGTAGTATCTGTAATATCTCGTCTGCGATGATTCTACCCACTCAATTTCCAGCGAATAAAGATAATCGTCGCTTTCCGTGCCGACATTTGCGCCAGCTCTTACCGTTACGTCCGCCATGATAAATCATCTCCTATCAAAAATTTTGTACTATTCTATACGCTAAAATATATCTGTCAAGAATTTAGGCTTTAATACAAGAAGAAATCGCCCCTTCGCTTTTGTGTAGGTTCGGCAAGCTTTGAGGCTTAAGTGTGGGTGGAAGAATTAGAGAGCAAAAAAATTTCCGCCCAAGTGAGCGGAGTTTTTATTTTCTGTTTAGTTGTCGTCTGGTCATCTCTTGAATTAATTCTATCGCGCCTCTGCCTAGTCCGGTCTCTCGCGAAATTTCTTCGACTGACATTCCTGCCAATAACATTTCCTTTATTATCGATGAGTCTGTTGTTTCCAATTTTAGGTCGCGCCGTTCCGGAAGTTTTTCAGGCGGCGAAAAATTTTTCGGTTCGACAACAGACTTTGATTCCGGCTCGCTTTGTTTCTCGACTGCTTTTATTGCTTCGATTGCCGCTTTTCTCACGTCGCGTTTTGGACGTTTTGATTGTTTTTTCTTTGAAGGTTTTGGCGCAACTTCGGGAATTTCTTCGGGCGGGTGCGCTGCCATTTCCGCTGATGCTTCAGTTAATCTTTTGCGTGTCGCTTCGATTTTGACGGGGTCAGCCTCAACTACTTTGACGGGCTTTTTAGTTTCGGGCGACAAGATGATTGATTCTCGCGGCGGAATTTCTTCGGGCTTAGGCGGCTCGGCTAGCGATTCTTCTAAAATTTTGTCGAAGTTTTTATCCGGCTCGCTTTCGATTATTGGCGGCGTTTTAATAAGTTGCGGTATCTTGATTGGTCCAAGAGGATTCATAGGCGGGGCGGGCGGAGCCGTCGTTACTTGCGGTGGCGTGGTGACGGGCGGCGTCATGAGCGGATTGATTATTGGCGGCGTCATTTGCGGTATTGGTTGCTGAATTGGTTGCTGAACGGGAAAGGGCGTTGACATTACAACATTTAATCTGCGTTCAAGCTTTTCCATTTTGCGTTGCATGGTATCGACTTCCGCGCCTGAATCTTCTAGCCGCGCTAGTAAGTCTTTAATTTCGCCCGACTGCCCTTCTGCGCGTTTGAGAACTTTTTTGAGTTCAGCGACGCGCCCTTCAAGTTGCATGCGATTGCGTTCGGATTCGTCCAGCATAGTTTCCAAATGGGAGACGTGTTTTTCCATGCGCTCAATTATTTCGTTGGCTGTCCGTTCCAATTCCTGTTTAAGTTTGCCGGTTGAGCCTTCGACTTCTCGACGCTCTAGGGCGTCTTGTTTACGTCTGCGCGTGTTCGACCAGGAAACGAAAACTATTCCCGCGCCGACCACGATTAGCATTAGCATTAATTCTATAATCATTACATCACCAATTCAGCGGCTATCAAAGCGAAATATCCAAGAAATGTCCGCGTCTTGGGTCTACTGCATAAACTTCGTCTTCGTCCTCGAATTGTTCTGGCTCTCTGCGACTTCTAGCATAATAGCCGCCACCGTTGCGCTTATTTCTTTCGGGGTCGTCCTTGATAACTCTGCCTTCAGCCTCTTCTTTATTGCGAACTTGTTTTTGTTTAAGCTCGGCGTCATTTTTCTCGCGCACGGCTTGAAAGTCCTGTTGCAAAGCCGATGCTTGATTTAAATTGTGCTGAACCTGCGCCGCGTTGTTAGCGTTGGCGTAAGTCATTTGCACTCCAACTGGTGCCAATTCCATAGCTCATTCCGTTACTGAGAACTTATAAAAAGTTATAAAAACTTTAATGTCCCATTCCTGCTTCATAGAATCCGCTTTCGCTAAAGCTACTCACGTTTGCTGTAACTCTCCACAGGCGTAAATTCCCCGCTAACGTACGGGTACATATTGCAAGTGTCTTTTAGGTGACTGACTTGCAATACCAGCAACATTTCGTCCTTTCGTAATATTTAGCAAAAAAATCTTTCTGTCCAATGCACATTCCAT
>DJWY01000026.1:37251-125033 GCA_002448305.1 Selenomonadales bacterium UBA7018 | reverse complement strand
GGCGTCCGCGTCGCTATCGTCAGCGAAATCATCTGCTGTATCGTCAATATCAGCGTCCGCGTCGCTATCATCGGCAAAATCATCTGCCGTATCGTCAAAACTGTCTGCAGATTCAGCGAACGTAACATTTATATTGCCGTCGCCTAAAATTTCTGCTAAGCCTTCGGGATTATCAAGCGTGCCGAGCCGCGTATAACTGTAGCTCGTCGGAAAATCTTTGTAGAAAAGTACAATGCAATTCGAGCCATAAAGCATTAAATCGCCAGCGTGAATTTGCCCAACATTAATTGAATCGGTCGGCAAATCGTTATCCAGGTAGAAATATTTTTCATTGCCGTTTAGCTCGTTCATGTCGAGTTTAAGCGGCAAAATTTCTTTCAAAGCGCGAGCTGCGTCATTATCCTCAAGCGTTACGTTAAAGATTTCGCCGTTTATTTTGATACTTATTGAATTTTCTTCGGCGGTATCATCAATATCGGCGTCCCCATCCGTGTCGTCGGTAAAATCATCTGCCGTATCGTCATTATCGGCGTTTGCCTCGTCAATTAAAGTTATCGAGCCGTCGCCAACCGTTACGATAGTATTTTCGCCGCTCTTTACCGAAGAATATTCCGCGCCCGTAATGCTTAGCGTTGAATTTTCTGTAAAACCTTCGATAGTGTCGTTTCCGTCGCCGTTCGCGTAGACGTAGACAAAATTTGCCGCCTCATTGACGATATAATCATCGCCCGCGCCGCCTGAAAGCGTCGAATTGATATTATTAGTCTGTATCGTTACTGGCGTCTCAACTTCTTTTTCGTATTCCTTTTCAACCCACTGCGTGCCAACTTGTACGTCAACTTCTTTTGTAACTTCTTTTACGATAGGTTCTTCATCCACTTTTACGCGAACATTACGGTATTTTGTAACACTTACTTGATAAGGTTCCTGATAAGTTTCAGTCTTTCCAATTCCCCAATAATCTGTAATATGCCTTGTTCTTGTGCGGTATCTTGTCTCGTAAGCCGTATAAGGTTCAAGAGTATCATCATATACGTCTTTATAGCCGATAGTTTCGGATACAGTTTGTGTTTGCTTCTCGTAAATCGGCTCTTCGACTAAACCAAACTCTTTTACGTAACTTATTTTAACGTCGGAATAACTTGTCTTGTTTAAAATGGTGTCGTCGCCGTTGCCGCCGCTGATTGAAGAATTTGCCGCGTAATTTGTGATTGAATCGTTATCGTTGCCGCCGTCGATTGTAACTTCTGTTCCGCTGTTAGAAATAGTATCGTCGCCGCCAAGAGCGTTAAATTTAAAGTTATCGGAATCATTTATTAAACTATCGGCTTCGTCTGTGCCGTTGGATTCAAATTCCGTAATGTTTAATTCGATAGCGTTGCCCATTTCGTCAACAATATTGACTGAAGAGAGACCAAAAGCCACTTCCACCGTGATTATTCCTTCGCCGACTGTCAAAAAAATATCTGTGTTGTTAGAACCTGCCTTATCGACAGTTCCATTAATTTGGAGCGTCGAATTTTCATTTAAGCCTTGAATAAGGTCGTTGCCGTCGCCTTTGGTGTAGGAGATTAGAACATTTTTGCTATCAGCGTTCATGGTCTCGTTGCCTTCAAGAAGGGTTATAGTATCGTCACCTTCGCCGCCAATTATTACAGCGTTTTCGGCGTTGTTGCGGATTGAATCGTTGCCGGAGCCGCCTTTAAGTGTGGAATTTGCGCTGGCACTTTTCCAAGCTTCATAATATTCATCATAGTATCCGCCGTTGTAAATGGAATCATCGCCTGCGCCGCCTTCAGCCGTCACGAAATTACCGCGATTGATAATGGTATCGTCGCCTGCGCCGCCGTTTATGGAAGTGTAATTAGCTTGAACTCTTTCGTAGGGGTAATAATCATTTAAAACATAATCATTATCGTCGCCGCCGTCAATTACCGAACTCGTGCCGCCATTGTAAAGGTAATCATCGCCCGCGCCGCCTTCTATCGTGACGAAAGACTTACCGTCTTGCCAATATATTCCGTTATTATAATAGCCTCCATTGCGAAGGTCATCGTCACCGCCAAGCCCTTGAATTTTTACATTGCCGATATTCCTTTTTATCGTGTCGGCATCTTCCGTTCCCATGATAATTTGTTCGTCGTCGGTATTAAAAGTCGTATCCGCCATAAAAACCCGCTCCTTTCAATAACTCAAGAAAAACTATAGCGATTTTGAAATATTTTAGCTGAAATCAAGCCTAATCGTCAAGAAATCAGTTGTCTTTTTCGTCTGGAATAGGAACTTCTTTAAGGCGCGTGATTCTGCCCACTTCATAGCCTTTCATGCCGACTTGATTTAGATAATCGGCTAAAATTTCGTCGCAAGTGCCAAGTTCGCCGACAATTTTTAAACCTGTCAACATAGTGTAATCATCGCCACCATAGGTTTGGAAGTCGAAAAGAGCTATTGTATAAATTTTATCTTCGTCGAGCGGATTGCCGCCAATTAAAATTTCTTTGACGCGATTTTTTGCCGGTTGCGTCGGGTCATAGCTAAAAGTCATGCCGCTGACATTCAAAAAGCCGCCAAATGACGCAGGATAATATTCAACCGAATGTTCTAGCATTTCGCGAATAGTTGCGCCTTTAATTTCAGCGACTCGCAATGTATTTCCGAACGGGAAAATTGCTGTAGTGTCGCGTTTTTTAACGTCGCCTTCGGGCAAGTCTTCGCGAATGCCGCCGCCGTTTATAACTGCAATATCAGACTTCGCCGCCCAACGCATTGAATCTGCCGCAAGATTTCCGAGTTCAGATTCATTGCGACGAACGAGCAATCGATAACTTGAAAGATGTTTATCGCTGTGAGCAACTACTTCGTCTAAAAGATTATTAGCTTTCACGTTAGCGGCGGAAAGAGCCGTCAAAATTTTTTTATCAGGCACCGGCGCAATATTTTTAACGTCTTCGGCGTCGAGTAGTTCAGCTTTTTTGGAAATTATTTTATGATTCTCAACTTTAATCGTTGCGCGTCCGAGATAATGCTCGTAATTTCCCGTTTGTACAATCAAAGTTTCGCCAATTCTAATTCCTTCCGCTAAAGCTGTGTGGCTATGCCCGTCTACTATTAAATCAATGCCTTTCGTCTCGCGGGCAATCCGTTCGCTTGTAAATTCCGAGCTGGCATCAAGCCCCATGTGCATAATCGCAATCAATACATCGCATTTCGGGCGCAGTTGCTTAATCATTTCCTTCGATACTTCAACTGGATTTTTAAATTCTATCGTCTTGACGTTATTTGGATTAGTTTTGAAAGCCGTTTCAGGCGTAGAAAGTCCGAATACGCCAACTTTTATTCCGTTGAGCTTGAAAATTTTATACGGCTTGAAAATCGTTTTGCCGTCACTTTTGCGGACAACATTTGCGTCGAGCAATGGGAATTTCAATTTCTTAGCAAGCTTTTCTAAATGAATAGAGCCGTAATTAAAATCGTGATTTCCGGCGGTCATAGCGTCAATTCCTGCCGCGTTGAGTATCGGTACTAAATTTTCGCCTTTGCTAACTGTAATCAGCGGCATTCCGTGAAATGTATCGCCAGCATCAAGCCAAAGCGTTGCGGGATTTTTAGATTTTACCTCTTTGACCGCCGCTGACATTTCCGCCAGTCCTATACTTTTCCCTCTATCGTCCGTGCTCTGAATTCTGGCGTGCATGTCGTTAGTATGGAAAATTATTAGCTCCGCCGCCGCGCAGATTGCCGAATTCATAAACATTACGACAATCAACACGCCCAAAAACTTTTTCAGCATGAAAACACCTCCTAAATTTATTTCCCGCATTGTACCACAAAAATTTTCTTCCATAAAGTGTTATAATGGCTAAAAAACTATTCGGGAGAATTTTTATGCATAAAATCTTACAAGAAATACTGCGCCACGATAATTTTCGCGACGTAGCTAAAAAATTTTGCTCCAACGGCGAATTTTTACTCTATGGGCTTGCCGGTTCGCAGAAAACTTTCATCACCGCCGCCGCTTACGCCCTCAATCCGCGCCAATTTATCATCATCACCAGCGATAGAGATAAATTTCCAGTCTGGCAAAACGATTTCGCAGAACTTTTGCCCGATGTCGAGGTCGTCGAACTGCCCGAACTCGATTTAATTAATGTAAATGCTAGTACAATCGGCGTTGAAAGGCAAGCGAAACGCTTAGAAATTCTTTCAAGGCTCCTGCGCGGCGATAATTTTATCGTTCTCGCCTCTACCGCCGCCGCCGTTAAAAAAGATTTCTCGCGGCAGGATTTTTTAAAATTTCAACTGCGAATTTCTACCGGCGATAAAATTCAGCGCGGAAAATTCATTTCGCAACTTGTCGATTTCGGCTACGAACATTCCTACGACATTGACGCTATCGGAAAATTCAGCGTGCACGGCGGCATTGTCGATATTTTCCCAATTAACGCCCAAACGCCTTACAGAATCGAATTTTTCGGCGATAATGTCGAATCTATTCGCTATATTAACTTTGATACGCTCCGTTCTGGGCGAAAAACGCCTATTATTACCATTTTTCCTATTAAAATCGCCGCGAAAACTTCTGAACCATTTATGACTTGCGCTAGCGATAATTCTACTATTATTTTCGACGAACCCGCGCGAATTTACGAATCTATTCAAAATTTAATCCGCGAAGACGCCGATATTAAGAAAAATATCTTCTCATTCGACCAATTACTTAAAAATTCTCGCGCAAATTCGCTGATTCACTTTGAATTGATGATGAAAAATATTCGCGGCATAAATCCGGCTGAATCTATCGGCATTACCGCCGCTAATGTTACCAGTTTTCAAGCGCAAACTAAATTTTTTATCGACGAAATGCACCGCCTTCAAGAACTTAATCAGAAAATTTTTATCCTGTTTAATAGTCAAGAAAAACTTAATGGCATTATGAAATTGCTTTACGAAAACAATTTAACCGGAATAAATTTAGAAATTGGCGCATTAACTGACGGTTTTACACTTCCGAACGCTAAATTAACCGTTCTAACTGAAAAAAATATTTTCGGCGGGCAAATTAAACGCCGCATTAAAACTTTTGCCGAATCCGGCGAAAAAATTCGCTCTTTTAGCGATATTAAGCCTGGAGATTACGTCGTTCACGTCGAAAACGGCATTGGAAAATATTTAGGCGTCGAAACGCTAGAATTTAACGGCGTTCATAAAGATTTTTTGCACATTCAATACGGCGGCGCGGATAAATTATTTATTCCCGTCGAACAGGTCAATTATCTGCAAAAATATATATCTGGCGACACTTCTACGCCGAAATTATCGCGTTTAGGTTCGGGCGATTGGGCTAAAGCTAAGTCGAGAGCCTCCGCCGCCGTCGAAGATATTGCCGATAAACTTTTAGAGCTTTACGCTCGCCGCGAAAAGGCTAGCGGCTTCGCTTTCGCGCCTGATGACGCTTCTCAACGCGAATTTGAAGACGCTTTCCCCTACGAAGAGACTAAAGACCAGCTCCGCGCCGTAGAAGATGTCAAAAAAGATATGGAACGCCCGCGACCGATGGATAGATTGATTTGCGGCGACGTCGGATTTGGAAAAACTGAAGTTGCATTGCGTGCGGCGTACAAAGCGGCTATGAATGGCAAGCAATGCGCCGTTTTAGTGCCTACTACCGTCCTTGCGCAACAACATTTCCAGACTTTTTCCGAACGTTTTAGAGGTTTTTTGCCGACTATCGATGTAATTTGCCGATTTCGCACGCCTAAAGAGCAAAGAATTACATTACAAAAGGTTCGTGCAGGGCAAATTGATATTTTAATCGGAACTCACGCTATTTTATCGCGAAAAATTCAATTTAAAGACTTAGGATTACTGATAATTGACGAAGAACACCGTTTTGGCGTTAAACAAAAGGAAAAAATACGCGAAATGAGCGAAGGAGTTGACGTTTTAACGCTATCAGCGACGCCAATTCCGCGAACTTTGCATATGTCGCTAGTCGGAGCGCGTGACATGAGCCTGATTGAGACCGCGCCGGCGGAAAGATTCCCCGTGCAAACGTATGTTATCGAAGATGACGACGAAATTATTGCTGAAGCGGTGCGCAGGGAGATTCGGCGCGGCGGGCAAGTGTATTTTGTTTATAATCGCATTGAAACTATCGACATAATGCGCGATAAATTAGCCGAATTGGTGCCCGAAGCGCGAATTCAGACCGCTCATGGGCAAATGTCAGGCGATTTTTTGGAAAATATCATGATGAATTTCTACGAAGGCGCATTTAATGTGCTTTTGACCACAACAATTATCGAAAGTGGGCTTGATGTGGCAAATGCGAACACGATTATTATTTATGATGCGGATAATTTCGGGCTTGCGCAGCTTTATCAAATGCGCGGGCGCGTTGGGCGGTCGCATAAAATGGCTTTTGCGTATTTTGTTCATCGCGCAGATAAAATTTTGAGTGAAAATGCGGAAAAACGCCTTCAAGCAATGCGAGAATTTGCGCAATTAGGCGCGGGATTTAAAATAGCGATGAAAGATTTAGAAATACGAGGCGCGGGGAATTTATTAGGAGCGCAGCAGCACGGGCACATAGCGAGCGTCGGATTTGAAATGTATTGCCGACTTTTGGAAGAAGCGGTGAATAAATTGCAAAATAAAACGGTTTCGAGCGTAAAAAATCCCGACCCGATAATAAATTTGCCGGTTGAGGCGTTTATTGACAGAGAATATATAGAAAATGCCGGCGACAAGATAGAAATTTATCGGCGATTAGCATTTATGCGCGAAGAAGTGGAAATAAATGACATTCGCGAGGAATTAACGGAAAGATTTGGGAAAATAACTGAGCCAGTCGAAAATTTATTACTGGTTACGCGAATTAGGATAGCGGCTAAAAATTTGGGCGTAAAATCGATTCAGGAAAATAATTTACGAGTAGAAATAGTATTTAACGACATAAAAACGATTTCCGCGCAGGGATTGATTGAGTTAAACAGGATATTTCGCCGCGATTTTAAATTTATCGAGAGTTCGCAACGCATTTTCATAACATTTCGGTCGAAAAATAAATTACTAATTCAAATTTTAAATTCATTGAAGATATTAAACCAATAAAAAAGCTGGCTAGGCTCTTTGAAGGAGCTTAGCTCTAAATTTTTATTGATTTTGCTTTTTAAGCTGTTCGCGGCGTCTACGTTCGCAATTTTAATTTTTTCTAGGGTACGAATTTCGTCGAAAAACATAAATTTTCACCTCCGAGAGCGATTATAGCAGAAAAAAGACGTTGAAAAGCCTTCAAATGACGAAATCCTAAATATGGGATAATGTATATCGTGCCGTGACGCGGTTTTTTCGACATGTGCAAAAATCAGGGGCGATTTGGAGTTGCATTTTACATTTTCCACGTACATGGAATTTGTAAAATGGGCGAAAAAAAGCCCCGCGACGATGCGGGGAGAAAGTTTTATTGAAGTTTTTACAACATAGCCTGTCCGAAATATACCATACAGCCCATAATGATGATGAATGGGAGATAAACTTTGACAGCGAATTTCATAATTTGGGATTCGACGCCGAACGCGCCGACGGCGGCCGCGCCGATAGCGATAGATTGAGGAGAAATGACTTTACCGACGCAAGAACCGGAAGCATTAGCGGCGGCAATCCACGCTTGAGCCGTTTCGTTAAGACCGATTGCTACAGCCGAGTCAACTTGCAATTTGCTAAGCAGAACGCAGCTTGAAGTAGCCGACCCTGTGATAAATGCGCCGATTGAACCAATGACAGGCGCGATAAATGGATAAAATGTACCTGTGGCGGCAACAGTAGTCGTAGCGATTGCCATAGTCATTCCGCTGTAGCCCATGATACGCGCCGTAGCGATAATCGTTATAATTGTAATGAACGTGGGAATCAAAGTTTTAACCGTGCGGTTCAGAACTTTAGCCATTTCGCCAAAGCTCGCGCCGTTGACTAAACCGGCGATTACTGCAGATACAAAAAGGATTGTAGGAGTCGTTATCCATTGGAAAGAAGTTGGCGCGGCGTCGGGTCCTGTGTAAATCATAACTTTAGTAACTACGGTTTTCAGTACGGCAGAAATAGCAGGAATAGAGCATATAACCAAGAAAACGAAAATTAGCAAGAAGACGAGCCAAGCGCGCACTGCTTCGCCTTTCGTGATAGAAAAATTTTCGTTATAGTCATCAATTTCGTAGTCAGGGTCTTTAATGGGGAATTTTTTAGCGTAGACGACGAGAGCGGCCATAGAGCAAACTGCGCCGCCGATACCTGCTAAGTCCGCGCCCATTGTGGCGGCACCGATTACTGAAGGAATACAAAAACCGAATCCGCCGATTAAACATGCGGGAATCATACCTTTTAAAGCTTTCATGCCGTCGAAAGCGATGAGCATTATAAACGGCATAAGTATAACCATAGCACCCAGTTGCAAAGTTGTATATGTAGCGATTTGCAACGGGTCAAAATTTGTGAGTTTAGCAAGCGTCGTTAATGGCAAGCCGACTGAGCCAAATGAACTCATTGCCGCATTGGAAACTAAACAGGCGATAACGGCGTTGACGGGCGGCACGCCTATCGTAACCAACATACTCGCGCCGATTGCAACCGCCGTTCCAAAGCCCGACATACATTCAAGGAAAGCTCCGAAACCCCACGCGATTATAAGTATCAACATGCGCTTATCCGTCGATACGGAGGAGAGCATATCTTTTATTTTTTCCATGCCGCCTGTTTGCACCGTCAAGTTATAGGCAAATATCGCCGACACGATAACGCCCAAGATTGGCCATATCGCCATAAGTGCGCCTTCGAGCGTGCCGCTTACTGCATCTTGCAACGGCATTTCAAAACATTGCCACGCTATGACGAAGGAAATAATTAGCGCGACGGGGCACGCCTTCCACGCCGGCAATTTTAAAATGCTAAGCGCGACGATTAGCCATAGTATTGGTGCTAACCCCTCAATAAATAACAACTTACTCAACCCTTTCCAAACTTTTTTAACCACTAACCCTAAGTTTATATAAAATATTTTCTATATCGTCAGGCAATGGAGCCGTGAAAATCATTTGCTCCTTTGTCGTCGGGTGAATCAAGCTAAGCGTGTGCGAGTGCAACGCTTGCCCTTTTATGTCGAAAAAATTTTTTCGCGCCGTGTATTTCGTATCGCCCAAAAGCGGATGACCTATCGCCGTCATATGTACGCGGATTTGATGCGTCCTACCCGTTTGCAACTTGCATTCGACGTAGGTAAAATTTTCAAACCGTTCCAAGACTTTGAACTCAGTAACGGCGGGCTTGCCGTCGGGAGTAATCGCCATTTTTTTTCTATCGACCTTATCGCGCCCAATCGCGCCGGTGATTATTCCTGCGTTATCGCTCAACACGCCGTGCACAATCGCTAAATAAGTTCGCGTCGCGATTTTGTCTTTAATCTGCGCGGCAAGGCTCAAATGTGCGTTGTCAGTTTTGGCGACAACCATAACGCCGGAAGTATCTTTATCGAGCCGGTGAACAATTCCGGGACGCTTTACGCCATTAATCCCTGATAAATCTTTGCAGTGATACAACAGAGCATTGACCAAAGTCCCGCTCTTGACGGTGTCGGCAGGGTGAACCGTCATTCCCCGCGCCTTGTTGACGACGATTATATCCGCGTCTTCGTATAAAATATCGAGTGGCAAATTTTCGGGCTGATAGTCAACCTCTGCGGCGTCGACCTCTTGAATAAAAATTTCTTCGCCGCCAGCAACTTTGAAACTAGCTTTGACTTTTGCGCCGTCAACGGTAATCAAGCCGTCCGCGATTAACTTTTGAATATGCGACCGCGACCACTCGGAAAATTTTTCATTGAGATAAATATCAAGCCTGCGCGGCGAAATTTTTTCAACCGTGAAATTCATCTGCCAACCTCTTCTGTTTTGCCGATATCGAGCCGAAAAAGTATCGCGTAAATCATAAAGCCCATTCCTAAAACAATCGCAATGTCAGCGACGTTGAATACCGGCCAAATCCTAAAGTCAAAGAAGTCGACGACGTAACCCGTTTGAACTCTATCGATTAAATTTGCAACCGCGCCGCTAAGAATTGCCGTTGCGCCGAATCGCAAAAAGCTATCCGATTTTTTCAGCATAGGATAAAAATAAATTGTCGCCACAATTAGCCCCGCGCCCATAAGCATTAAAAACATTCGCTGATTCGATAAAATCCCGAACGCCGCGCCGGGATTTAGTACGTAAGTCAAATGGAAAATGTCTTGCAGAATCGGGACTGATTCGCCAGGAATAAAATTGCGCATGACGATTGCTTTTGTGATTTGGTCGAGCGCGACTACTCCGATGAATAAAAATTTTTCCCGATTGTAGAAAATTATTGCTAAGATGAGTTCGGCAACCAGCAAAATATTTTTAAGGAGCCTTTTCACTTAGAAGACACCTCTTCAAGCTTTTTGGCGGGGGCATAAGTCATGGTGTCATCAGTTACTGTTTTTTCAGCGTCTGCGGGCTTTGAGGAAATGTCGACGATATTTGACGAAATTTCCTTGACGGGAGCCGGAATTTTTTCTTCGACTTTAGGCGCAGGTTCAACAGGCGCGATTTTTTCGACAAGCTTATTTTCGGGCGCAGGAATTTTAGTATCTTCACCGAGTTTCGGCAGAAGTTCTATAACGTGATTAGTTATCGCCAACTCCGATTCAAGCATAGTGCGCATTTTGAGCAGGAAAGAATTTTTATCGCTGATAAGTTTGCTATAATCTTCCAAAATGGCATCGCGTTTAGCATTAGCGGCTTTGAGTTGTTTATCAGCCTCCAAGCGCGCCTGTTCACGAATATTTTGGCATTCGCGGGCGGTATTTTCCTTCATCTCGTCGGCATTTTTCCTTGCAGCGGAAATGACATCATCAGCGGTTCTTTGCGCCATAAGCAAAGTATCGTTCATAGTTTTTTCGAGCCGGCGATATTTATCAATCTCGACCGCGATTAAATTCAACTCGTTTTCGAGTCGTTCGTTTTCGCGCAGGAGCTTTTCAAAGTCGACGACAATTTTATCCAGAAAATCATCGACTTCGTTTTCATTGTAGCCGCGAATACTTTTTTTGAATTGGTGATTATGAATATCTATTGGCGTAAGCAAATTCATCGCCTCCAAACTTTATTCAGGGTCGTGCGTTTTAAACTTTTTTTCATAGCGGAAATTGTGACCGCCACTCATTGTTGCCGGAATTTCAACATCGGAATTATGCGGTTCAAAATCTCTTTCGTATTGGAAGTAATGACCGCCTTTCACCGGTTCTTCAAGACTTTTTGTTTTATCTCTCTCGGCGATTAATTCATCAGCTAAGATCCAGCCAGCCGCTTCCAACATTGCTACGGAAATTGCCGGTCCGATAAGTTGCCCGACTACAGGCACGATTTTTGAAACTTCTTTTGTAATGACTCTGATAGGTTGTTTTTTCATTGTCGCGACGATAGCATTAATCGCCATATTTTTTGCGACGGATTCAGTTATTGAGCCGCCGAACACCGCCGCTAAAGCCATTGCCATTGTCGACATTGTGACGACATCAGCTGCAAGCCCCACGCCCGGTACTGGCACTAAATTTCCTGCCGCTGCCGCTGCCGCGTGTCCGTGAATTATTTTTTGGCATTTACTTTTTTCTTCCTCTGTCATTGGCAAGGTTATTAGCCCCCTTTTAGCTTATAACTTTTAAAAAAACCTTTTTAACAGAACGCCGACACGACCTTTTTTAGTTTGCCCGCGAATTTCGGCAACTTCCAAACGTCCGCGCCCGCGCATACTCAAAATATCGCCCTGCTTAATCGACTGCGACGCATTCTTGACGGTTTGCCAGTTGAGTTTAATCTTTTCAGCGGCAATTTCCTGCACAGCCTTTGAACGCGACATGCCAAAGCCCGCCGCCGCGATTGAATCAACCCTAAGCGACGCGACAGTTGCGCGAATTTCTTTAGTACGTTCTTCTTTGGGCGAAATGTTTTCGAGTTCATCAACAGTCGTCGTGACAGACGAGCCGCCAATCTGCGTCAAATTTGTCGTGAAGTATTCGCACATTTTCTTATCAACGAGAATTTTAGCGCAATCCTTAGTAGCGATAATGTCGCCGATAAATTCGCGGTCGACGCCCAAACTTAAAAGCGAGCCGAGTACGTCGCGATGACTAAGCCGAGCAAATTCGCCATTCCATTCCGCCTTGATAACCGCTATTTCAAAATTCGGCGTGCCTTGAAAATCTGCATGACAAAAGGCGGCGCGTTGACGTTCCGAGCCGCTGAATCCGCCATAAAAATCAACATTGAGTTCGCCCAAGCTGTTAGCAATGACGCTTGCCATTTCCTGTTCAAAGGGCGTCAAAAAGCCCGTGATTTTGCACTTGCGATTTTTAATTGCCTGCGCGGCGAAGTCGACGAGCTTAACCGCCATTGCCTCGCCCTCAGTGCCTTTGTAGTAGCGAATAATTTTTTCTTTTGCGTCTTGCATATCCCTAGTCCCTTAAAGTTTTTTCGTAAGCCAAGAAAAGTCGCGTTCCTGCTTAATCTCTTCCCTGTTGAAGGTAACCATAGCGGTTTTGGGCGTGCAGACGAAAACATATTTGCTAACCTGCTGAACGTCGCCATCAAGCGCGTAAGTTGTGCCAAGCGCAAAATCGATAATTCGACGCGCATGTTCGGGGTCTGTCTCTTCCAAGTTGACGATGACCGGAATATTTTCGCGCAGGCAGTCGGCGATTATCCTTGCGTCCTCGTCAAAAGTTTTAGGTCTCACCGTTGTAATTTTCGTTTTGACCATAGGTTTGGTCGGATTATTGTTTGTCATCAAATTCTCCCTCGCCGCTATTGCCGAATTAAAATCAACCACATTATGCCCCGTCATATTTGCTGGTGGCGGTTGAATCGGCATTTCATTTTGTTCGGGTTGCTCTTTTGGCAACTCCTCCGGTATCTCGGATTCTTTTTCAAAATCTTTATCCAGTCCGAGAGTTCGACTAAATTTGTCTATGATTTCCATTCGTTAAACTCCTCTCGCCGAAAATTGCTGTGCCGAGTCTCACGACGTTTGCGCCCTCTTCGACTGCGATTTTATAATCGTGCGTCATTCCCATTGACAGAAAATCGAAATTATCACGCGAAGTTTTCAGCTCGTCGAAAAGTTTCCGCATTTGCGCGAAGAGCGGTCGGCATTGCTCCACGTCGGGGAAATTGGGCGCAATCATCATTAGCCCGCGCAGACGCAAATTTTCTAAGTCGTCAACGAAACTTATTATCGCTTTCAAATCTTCGAGTAAGACGCCTGATTTTTGCGTTTCACGCGCTAAATTAACTTGAATCAAAATATCTTGCACTTTTCCGATTTGAGCCGCCGCCTTGTCGATAGCCGCCGCCAAATGTTGGCTGTCAACGGATTCAATCAGGTCGAAGAGCTTGACGGCTTGCTTAACTTTATTCGTCTGCAAGTGCCCGATTAAATGGCGCGTGACTTCGCGGTTAAGCGTTTGGAATTTTTCCGCCGCCTCCTGCACGCGATTTTCCCCGATATTTTTTGCGCCCGCGTCGATAGCTTCGCGCATTAGTTCGACGCCGTGATTTTTCGTCACAGCAACCAGAATTATTTTATCATTGAGCCTGGATTTTATCTCACGAAAATTTTCTGCTACGCTCAAACGTCGCTCACCTCCGCATTTAAAATTTTCACGCACATATATTAAACCAGTTAGCTTTTCGCGTCAATGAAAAGGGCTTTTAATTTTTGCAATTAAGCGGCGCGGCTTTTTGTTGCAGAAAAATTTTTGCACGGTTATAATTGGCGCGTTATGAAAGGAGGATTTTATTTTGACAAATGATTTAATAATAATCAATGCGTTCGTGCTGTATATTGGTCTAATGATGGCAATAGGCGTCTACTACTATCGGCGGACGCAAAACATGAGCGATTATTTTTTAGGCAATCGCAAATTAGGCGCGTGGGTTACGTCGCTTAGCGCAGAGGCATCAGATATGAGCGGCTGGATGCTAATGGGCGTTCCCGGCTTTGCATATCTTGCGGGCTTGAATGCTGGTTGGATAGCGATAGGCATAGCGATAGGAACTTGGGCGAATTGGCATTTCGTAGCGGCGCGACTGAGGCAATACACGGAACTTGCTGGCAATGCGCTGACGTTGCCGGAATTCTTACAGAATCGCTATAAAGATACGAGTGGGCTATTGAGGATAGTGCCGGCGATTTTCATTTTGATATTTTTTATCCTGTACACGTCGAGCGGCTTTGTTGCGGCGGGGAAATTATTCGAGACGGTTTTTGGCTTGCCGTTCCAATACGCAATATTTTTAGGTTCCGGCTCGGTTGTCTTCTATACACTAATAGGAGGATTCTTAGCAGTCAGCCGCACAGATTTTATTCAAGGCGTGATGATGTTCTTTGCAATTTTACTCGTGCCAATCTGCGCGGCAATGAGTTTAGGCGGCTTCGGCGACACAGTAACTGCAATTTCGGCTTATAAAGCGTCAATGTTTGAGCCGTTCACAAAGCCGGACGGGTCGACGCTGGGCTTTATCGAATTAATATCGCTGTTGGCGTGGGGCATAGGATATTTCGGACAGCCGCACATTTTGGTTAGATTCATGGCGATAAAATCAACTAAAGAAATTCCGCGAGCAACGCATATCGCTATGACGTGGGTAATTTTGAGCTTAGCGGCGGCGGTCGCAGTCGGCATGGTCGGGACGGTTTACCTATCGCAGACGCTTGAGGGCACCAACGCTGAGACAGTCTTTTTGCTTATGACTAATCAGCTTTTCCCGCCGATAATCGCGGGCTTAGTATTGAGCGCGGTTTTGGCGGCGATAATGTCAACGGCGTCATCGCAGTTATTGGTTGCGGCGTCGGCATTTGCGCAGGACTTTTACAAAACGCTCCTCCGCAAAGATGCTAATCAAACGGAACTTGTCTGGATTTCGCGCGCTTCGGTTCTGATAATCGCGTCGATAGCAGTTTTCTTGGGCTTTAATCCCGACAGCTTTATTTTAGACATGGTCGCCTATGCATGGGCGGGCTTTGGCGCGGCATTTGGTCCCGCATTGCTGATGAGTTTATTTTATCGTCGCACGACACGCGCTGGCGTTATCGCTGGAATAATTGTTGGCGGCGTGACGGTTTTAGTTTGGAAACAGCTTGCGCTTTTCGGGCTGTATGAAATTGTTCCTGGCTTTATTTTCTCCATAATCGCAATTTTCTTGGTGAGCCAAATTACCGAAGAGCCAAGCCAAGATATTTTGAAAACATTTGACAAAGTTAGCGAGAGTAAAATTTAATATGAAAAAGCTTTTAATTGTCGCGATAAGTCTGCTGTGCATAATCTGCGCGGGTTGCTTTGAAGTAAATTCCGAATTAACAATCACGGACACGGGCGCAGTTATAGGGCACTATAAATTCATAGGGACGGCGGCATTAACTCAACCAATAGAAGATTGGAAGAATCAAGCTAAAAAACTCAATCCGAATATAAAAATCAAGGCGATTGAGCAAGGCGATTTGCGCGGCTATGAACTCGTCACGGAATATCCCGACATAGAAACTTTTGCGCAGTCAGCGAGCAAATTATATTTGGCGCACGAAGGAAAAAATAAAGGCATTTCGCGCCATAAAAGTTGGTTCTTCGACGAATACGACTTTGATTTTTATTGGACGAGTTCTTCCGCGCAGACTGCTTTTAATGCGACGGTTAATCAAGCTTTACTTTCGCGAGCGGTACTTGATACCACAATCAATTTGCCCTACGCGGTCGACACGACCAATGCCGACGAAGTTTCGGACGGCGGCAAATTTTTAAAATGGCACTTAGCGCACATTGCGATAAATGGCGGGGAAAAATCCATGCAGGCGCGATTCAAAATCTGGCACAAAGATAAAGTTTTCTTAACGGCGGCGGTTGAGCTAATGTTATTGGCGGCGACAATATTTTTCCTAATTAAAGCGCGTTCGGAGGAATTAGAAAATCTCGGCAAAGATTATCGCTTTAAACGAAATGTTTTCGCAGGATTATTCGTCGCGCTGTCGTTAATTGCGGCGTACTTTCTTTTTACGCCGATTGCATTCACCGCCGCCGATATAATTTCCGTCGCTACGCAAAGCTAATGAACTTGAAAAAATCTCCCGTGACAATTATACTTGCGCGGGAGGTTTTGCATTTGGATACAAAAAAATTATTTAGCGGCTTTTGGTCGCTGTTCAAAGGTTATTGGTCGAGTGAGGAAAAATGGAAGGCGCGCGGGCTGTTAGCGTTCGTTATCGCGCTGAATTTCGCAATGGTTTATCTGCTCGTGAAAATCAATGAATGGTACAATGTTTTTTACAATGCTTTACAGAATTATGAAGCAGAAAATTTTTGGCCGCTAATCGGGCAATTTAGCGCGATTGCGTTTGCCTATATAATGATTGCGGTTTATGCGGTTTATCTTCGGCAAATGTTGCAGATAAAGTGGCGCACGTGGATGACGAAAAATTATCTTAATGCGTGGATGAGCGGGCAAATTTATTACCGACTGCAGGACGCGGCAGACAACCCTGACCAGCGTATTTCGGAAGATATTGGGCAATTCGTCAATATTTCGCTAACGTTAATAATCGGTTTCCTGCGGCAACTGACGACGCTTGCGGCATTCGGCGTAGTGCTTTGGGAATTATCCGGTTCAATTACGCTTATGGGAATTGTTATTCCAGGCTATATGTTTTGGTTTTCGTTCGTGTATTCGGGGCTTGGAACTTTCTTTGCACATAAAGTCGGACGGCGGCTTATAGGCTTAAATTTCGACCAGCAAAAGTACGAGGCGGATTTCCGTTTCAGCATGATGAGAGTGCGCGAAAATTCGGAGAGCATAGCATTTTATCGCGGTGAACCGGCGGAGCTTGAAGGCTTTAACCTAAAGTTCTCTGACGTCATAAAAAATTATTGGCAACTGATGAAGAAGACGAAGCATTTAAATTTCTACGTGAACGGCTACGCGCAACTTGCTGTAATCGTACCGTTGATTATGGCGGCTCCGCGATATTTTTCCAAAGAAATTCAACTAGGCGGGCTTATGCAAATTTCTTCGGCATTCGGAAGAGTTCAAGACGCACTAAGTTTCTTCGTCGATTCATACGACACGTTAGCAAGTCTCGCCGCCGTGATAAATCGTCTTGCGGGCTTTACTGAACATATGGAAGAGGCTAAAAAGATTCAAAGCAAAGTCACGACTGCGACCGCGCCTGAATTAAAAATTTCGGCATTGAATGTTGCGTTGCCGACGGGTAGAGAACTTTTGAAAAAACTTTCGCTTGAAGTTCAGAACGCAAAATCGCTATTGGTAACGGGTTCGTCGGGTTGTGGAAAATCAACTTTGCTACGAACATTGGCGGGAATATGGGCGTATGCATCGGGCGAAATTTCCTTGCCTGCAAATGCTCGCGTAATGTTCTTGCCGCAAAAACCTTACTTGCCGCTAGGAACTTTGCGCCGCGCTTTGATTTATCCTTCTGCCGAAAAAGATTCTCCACCAGACGACAAATTAAAAAGAACTCTGCAACTTGTCGACCTGCCTGCGCTTGTCGATAAGCTCGACGTGGCGGACGATTGGAGCAGAATTCTTTCACTGGGCGAACAACAACGGCTCGCCTTTGCACGAGTCTTGTTATCCGCGCCCGATTATATTTTCCTAGACGAGGCAACAAGCGCACTTGACGAGCCTCGCGAAATCGAAATGTATAATCTTTTGCGCGAACAACTCCCGAAAGTTACAGTTGTCAGCGTGGGTCATCGCTCGACGCTCTTTAAACTTCACGACGTAGAATTAAATCTTGATGGCACGGGCAATTATTCTGTCCGCAATTTAATAAACTAGCGAAGCGTACGAACGCGACGATTACCTTCAAATTATCGGGCGACACGGCGCGTCCACTGTTCCGCCGCTTTTAAAGCGGGTTCATGCTACCGGAGCGAAAGCCTTGCAAGTCTAACGTGACATAATCAAAGCATAAAGCTTTTAGTCGCGCTGAAATTTCTTCGCGAAGACTTAGGAGCTTTGGAAAATCTTCGGGCAAAATTTCTATTCTTGCAAGATTGCCATGAACGCGCACACGCAGTTGACCTAAGCCCCTTTTTAGTAGAATATTTTCCGCTTTTTCGACCGTTGCAAGTTTATGGGCGGTCAAAGTTTCGCCGTAAACAAAGCGCGACGCTAAGCAAGCCATTGAAGGTTTATTCCACGTCGGCAAATTCATTTCCCTTGACAGCTCGCGAATTTCCGCCTTGTAAAGTCCGGCGGCAATGAGCGGGCTTTTTATTTGCAATTCGGCAATCGCTTTCATGCCAGGACGAAAATCTTTTGTGTCGTCCATGTTCGAGCCTTCGACGACCACCGCCATATTATATTCCTCAGCAAGGCGCAAGAAATTTTTAAACAATTCGCGCTTGCAAAGGTAGCAACGATTAACGGGATTTTCTTTGACGCCTTCTATTTTCAAAACGTCCGACATAAAAATTACTTGTCGGATTTTATTTTCCGTACAAAATTTATTTGCCGCCGATAACTCTCTGCGCGGAACAAATCTATTTTCCGCCGTCAACGCCAAAACATTATCGCCTAAAACGTCATGCGCGACCTTTAATAAAAATGTTGAATCGACGCCGCCAGAAAATGCTACCGCGACGCTTCCTAGTCCGCGCAGGTATTCTTTCAATTTATCAAGCTTAGTCATTGTATTCACTCCAAAAAATGAAAGGCACTTGAGAATTTGTAACTCGTGATTTATAATTCGTCTGCTTGTTCCTTGCGGCAAGGGCGGTTTAAATCCGTAGTCTCCCCCAGAAAGGAGATGAGGATTATGCGCGTGATAAAATTTATTATCCGCGTGACATTTGCTTACAGGAGCAATTCTGCTCCTTCTTAGCAAAACAGCCGCCTGAGCCCCAAACTCACGCGACTGTTCTAAGTAATCCCTATTAATTCGTAGTAACATATATATTCGGGGCTAAACCGCCTTCAAGCAATTTGAGCCTTGCAATTTCGCAGGGCATTTTTGTTTTATCTTGCAAAGGAATTATAATCTACATGGAAAAATTTTTCAAGCGTTACCAAAAAATAAGCCGCCGAAAAAATTTCAGCGACGTTTAATCAAGTTTTTATTGCGTTAAATCTCTTCCAAATCTTCGGGATGCTTTTTGATATATTCGCGATACTTATTGTATTCGTCTTCAAAAGATTTATCCTCTGCGGCGGCAAGTTGGAAAGACATCATAGCAACCGCCATAATTCTGGCAATCTCATGCGCCGAAAAAGTTTCAACCAATCGAGAAATGGTACGTGCCGTCTCATCAAGTAATTCTTGGTCGTCGGCGGCGAAACGATTCAAAAGGAGCATATCAAACATTTGCTGTTCCAACGCCGACCAGCCCAGTGCAATGCCGGCGTTAGAATGCGGGATTCGGTCATGAACGTTAAAATCTTCTCCGTCTCCGCCTATTTCCGGAATATATTCGTCTTCGTCTTCAAAACGCGGTCTTAGCATATGAAAATCCCCCCGAAAAAATTATTGAAAAATATGTCGAAGATATTGTACTATAAGCGCAAGCAAAATGTAAAGCAAAAGCGGAGGTCGGCTATGCAAAAAATTTTAATGGGAGTCGGAGTGGTATTGATTCTCTTGGGAATTTTCGGTGCGAGTTATACTTGGCACCATGACCACCGCGAGGCGGAAACTTTGGACAAGTACGCAGCGACGGATTTTCAAGTTGGAAGAGATGTTGACGGGAATTGGGAGAGCGCGACGCTTAGCCTTTGGGATTATCGCTACGACAAAGCGCGGCTTTTAAATACGGTAATAGTTTTCACGGACGGCGCACCTTGGGAAATTGAAGCAGTCACGAAACAAACGCAAAAGGGCTTGCTCAATGAGAACAAATTATTTTTCCATTTTCCGAAGTCGAGTTTAAAGGATTTACTTTTGGCGAAGGAGATTCGTATAAAATTTTTCTATGACAATGGACAATCGATTGATTTGCCGCTGGGCAGAAAAGATTTGCTTGCGTGGCAGAGAAAATTGCGCTGGTAATTTTTGTGTTATGTATTCATTGGCATAAAAATTGACAGTTTATCTTATGTTAAATATAATTTATGCGTCGAAAAATTTTTTCATTTGGAGTTATGTAGGAGGGAAAATTCTTTATGGATTTATCGCAACTTCTAAACGACGTAAACGACTTTGTATGGGGTCCGATAATGCTGGCGTTTTTAGTCGGCACGGGCATTTTCTTAACAGTCCGTCTGAAATTTTTGCCGTGGATTAATCTTTGGTACGCAATCAAAATGATTATGCTACACAAGGCGGATAAAGAAGGCGATTTGTCACCGTTCCAATCGCTCATGACGGCGTTATCGGCGACGGTCGGAACAGGTAATATCGTCGGTGTATCAACAGCAATGGTTTTGGGTGGTCCCGGCGCGATTGTCTGGATGTGGATAAGCGCGGCGTTTGGACTTTCGACGAAATATGCTGAATCCGTTCTTGCCGTCAAATATCGCGAGACAAACTCTGTTGGCGAAATGGCTGGCGGTCCTATGTACGCTATGAAAAACGGCATTGGCGGCGCGTTCGGAAAATTTATGGCGACATTGTTCGCGCTGTTCGCGGTCTGCGCTTCGTTCGGTATCGGCAACATGACGCAGGCGAATTCTATCAGCTCGGCTTTTAGCTCTTTGGGTATGTCGACTGAAATGACAGGCATAATTTTGGTCGTTTGCTCAATGGCGGTTTTAATTCGCGGCGTCCATTCAATCGGCAAAGTTTCTAGCTTTATCGTTCCGAGTATGGCGTTTTTCTATATTTTGTTCACCGTGATAGTCGTCATTAAAAATTTTGGAAATGTTCCTAGCGGGCTTGTGACTATGTTCCAAATGGCGTTTTCAACTGAAGCTGTTGCCGGCGGCGTTGGCGGCTCGATTATCGCAAGCATGTTGACAGCAATGCGTTGGGGCGTAGCTCGCGGCGTTTTCTCAAATGAAGCGGGCTTAGGTTCGGCTCCGATTGCGGCGGCGGCGGCAAGAACTGACCATGCGTCGCGTCAAGGCTACGTCAACATGACCGGTACTTTCTTCGACACTATGATTATCTGTTTCCTGACTGGCTTAGTTATCGCTAGTTCGGGTGTTCTCGGAACTGTCGACCCTGAAACCGGCAAAACGATTTCGGGCGCACCGCTTACGATTTTAGCATTCAGCACGGTTTACGGAGAAGGCGCGAAATATATTGTCTCGATTGCGCTTGCGCTGTTTGCTTACTCGACGATTCTTGGTTGGGAATATTACGGCGAAAAATCGCTTGAATATCTCGTCAAAGCTCGTCCCGTGATTATCGGCTACAGAATTGTTTTTAGCCTCATAACTTTTATCGGCGCGACTCAAACGCTTGATGTTGTCTGGAATTTCTCCGACACGATGAACGGTTTGATGGCGATTCCGAACTTGATTTGCTTATTAATTCTCAACAAGGATATTGCTAACGAATGCTTTGACTATCAAAAGAATTTTATCGCGCAAGGAAAATAAACTTTACTAAATTTTTTCTGCAGTCTCGTTGCTGTAGAAATTTTTTTTTGCCCGTTGTACAATGTTGAAAAATTTTCAAGAAAGGCGGGAACGTTTTGGCAAAGTATAAAGCAAAAAAATCTGCCGCAATAAAAATCAGCGCGTGTTACATGGTCAAGAACGCCGAGAAAGATTTAGCGCGCTCGCTGGAAAGTTTAGTTAAATACGTTGATGAAATAATCGTCGTTGATACTGGCTCGACTGATTCAACTGTTGAAGTCGCTAAAAAATTTGGCGCGAAAGTTATTCACGAACCCTGGCAAGATGACTTTTCCACGCCGCGCAACGTCGCAATTCGTGAGGCTAAAGGCGATTGGATTGTTTTCCTTGACGCCGACGAATATTTTGTAAACAACTGCGCTAAAAATCTTCAAACCGTTATAAAGCTCGCGCAAAAGGTGAACGCGCACGGACTTTCTTTAAATTGGGTGAATATCGACGCCGATAACGGCAACGAAATTATTAATTCAAGCCACGTGATTAGAATGTTTGAAAATATCGCGGACATTCATTACGTTGGTAAAATTCATGAGCAAATTTATCTTGGCGACGAACTTTTAGCGCAAGTAATGACGCCCGCTAATCTGTTGACGCTTTATCACACGGGCTATTCCAAAACGATTATTCGTTCCAAACTCGAACGCAACTTGAAGCTTTTGCTTGAGGAGCTTGAAACTTCCGATAAGCCAGAAAGAACTTATGCTTATCTTGTCGATTGTTATTACGGCTTGCAGGATTGGGAGAACGCTGAAAAATTTGCCCGCCTTGACCTTGCCGCCAGAAAAAATCCGTCAAATCGTCCGATACGCATTTTGATTGAGATTTTGGAGAAAGACCCTACGCGGGCTGATGAGTGCTTTGAAATTTCCAAGCTAGCAGTCGAACGTTATCCCAAAGTACCGGAATTCTCCGCAAAGTTGGCAGATTGTTTCGCCGAGCGCGGCGACTATCGAAAGGCGATTGCGGAAATGCGGCGTGCTCTCGAAAAAGCTAAAAATTACGGCGAAGAGTTTGAAAACTCCAATTTCGACGCCACTAGAATTAAAATCGCACAGGAACGGATTGACGCTTGGAGCTTGACAACTTCCCTTTGCTACATAGTCAAAGACGCCGAAAAGGATTTGGAATTGTCGCTTGCAAGCGTTGCGCAGTACGTTGACGAAATTATTGTTGTTGATACCGGCTCTACTGATTCAACTGTTGAAGTCGCTAAGAAATTCGGCGCGAAAATTCTTCACGAAGCTTGGCAAGACGATTTCTCCACCCCGCGCAATGTTGCTTTGAACGCCGCTAAATGTTCCTGGATTCTTTTCCTTGACGCCGACGAATATTTTGTGAACGACACCGCTAAAAATCTGCGCAGGGCGATTGCGCTTGCTAAGAAAAATAATTTTCAAGGATTGTCGATAAGTTTGATTAACGTTGACGCCGATAACGGCAATAAAATTATTGAATCGAGTTACGCGCTCCGAATTTTCGAGAACGTTCCCGGACTTCATTACGTCGGCAAAATTCACGAGACGCCTTACATTGGCAATAAAATTTTAACTAATATAACAATGATGACGGGTGACTTGCTGACACTCTATCACACGGGCTATTCCAAAACGATTGCCCGCGCTAAGTTTGAACGCAACTTGAAACTTTTGCTTGAGGAGCTTGAAACTTCCAAAACGCCTGAAAGAACTTACAGTTACCTTGTCGATTGCTATTATGGCTTAGGCGATTTCGCGAACGCTGAAAAATTTGCTCGTCTTCACGTCGAAAAGATTAAAAGCCTTAGTACGCGCCCGCTTAAAATTTTGCTGGACATTCTCGCTAAAACGCCCGACCGCGCAAGTGATTATCGCGAAGCCCTTCAACTTGCCGTCAAGAATTATCCTAAGCACCCAGAATTTTCCGATAAGCTCGCAAAATTTTTTGCAAGTCAAGACGACTATCGTCCGGCGATTGTCGAAATGAAACGCGCTATAGAAAAATTCAACAGACGCGACAAAACGTTCATTGATTCAGACTTCGACGCTAAGGAAGAAAAAAAATCTCTGGAACTGATTGAGACTTGGAGCCAGACAATTTCCGCCTGCTATATCGTCAAGAATGCCGAAAACGATTTAGCGCGCTCGCTCGAAAGTCTTGCTAAATATGTTGATGAAATTATCGTTGTCGATACTGGCTCGACTGATTCAACTGTTGAAGTCGCTAAGAAATTTGGCGCGAAAATTTTCCACGAAGTTTGGCAAAATGATTTCTCAACGCCGCGCAATATCGCTCTAAACGCCTCTAAATGTTCCTGGATTGTCTTCCTTGACGCTGATGAATTTTTTGTAGACTATTCCGCACGAAATTTGCGCAAAGCAATCAAACTCGCGCAGGAAAAAAATATTCGCGGTGTTCTCGTCAACCTCGTAAACGTCGACGCCGATAACGACAATAAAAATATCGGCGCAAATTATGTTCTGCGCCTCTACGAAAATATTTCCGGCGTTCACTACGTCGGCAAAATTCACGAGCAAATTTTTATCGGCAAGGAACTTTTGACGAGCTTAATGACTGTTCCCGCCGATTTGTTGACGATTTGGCACACGGGCTATTCTGCGTCGATTCACAAAGGGAAAATGGAACGCAATTTAAAATCGCTTCTCGAAGAACTCGCCACAACCGATAATCCCAAAAGAATTTACGGTTATCTTGCTGAAACTTATCACGGCTTGGACGACCAAATTAACGCTGAAAAATTTGCTCGGCTCGACTTCGACACGGGCGAAACTCTTTCTACCAGTTCAACGCGAATTCTTTTAGAGCTTTTGTCAAAGACGCCCGATAAGCGCGACGACTATTTAAAATATCTACGTCTTGCGATAAAGCGTTATCCGACCGTGCCGGAATTCTCCGTTAAGCTCGCTGAATTTTTAGGCGAAAAGGGCGATTATCAAGCGGCGATTGACGAAATGAATTGTGCGATTGATAAAGCGACAAAGCGCGGCGGCAACGAATTTGAAATTTCAACCTTTGACGAAAAGGCTTTCGATTATTGCCAAAATCTTTCGGGGCAGTGGCGAGCAAAATTATACGACCAACTTAAAAATCTTCCGCCCGAAGAAAAAAGCCGCGAAGTTTCAAGTTTGGAAAAAGAATTGGTTCACGCCGTAGAAGTTCTTAAAGACAGAGATAAAACTCTTCGGCTGGCACAAAAAATTTTTGCAATGAGACCCACGACGCCCGAACCTTTGGAAAAAGTCGCCTCTATTCTCATGGATTACAAAATGAAAGACCAAGTGGAAGAAGTCGTCACTTATATCGAAAAAAATTTTCCGGCGAATTCTTTTCGATTGTTGTTGCAGGCACGAAATTTTTCTCTAAAAGATAATGAACTTGCCTGCATAAAATTCGCTAAGCAAGCACTTGCCCTTGATGACTGCAGTCTAGTCGAAAAAATGATTATCATTAACACGTTGGGGCAGGCTTATCGCGCTATTGGCGACGCAAAAATTTCTTGCGACTATTACAAACTCAACGCGACTCTTGATATAAGTTCGCTTAAAAATTCTCCGCGCTACAAGCAAGCAGAAAAAATTCAGCGCGAAGATTATCAGAATCTACTTTTCAACTTGCACAATCTCAACGTAAGTCGTGGGGAGATTTTTGACTGGACTCGCGGTTTCAATAAATTTTTCTTACAGATTCCGCGCTACAAGCATAATATCAGAAAGCACGCTAACCATAAAAAAATTCGTGTCGGTTACATTTCGCCCGACATAAGATTGCACGTCGTCGCCTTTTTCTGTAAACATCTTTTCGAGAGCTACGACAAGACGCGCTTTGAAGTTTTTCTTTACGCCAACAACAAGGTAGATATTGTGACAAATCAATTCAAAGAGAACGTCGACGGCTTGCGCGAAATTTTGAACTTGCCCGCAAAAGATGTTGCCGCGCAGATTGTCAAAGATGAAATTGATATTCTGGTTGATTTGGCAGGACATAGCGCGAATAATTGCCTTGAGGTTATGGCGTACAAACCCGCGCCAATTCAAATTTCGGGCATTGGCTATTTTGATTCGACGGGGCTTGATACGATTGATTATTTTCTTGCCGACAAGTTTACCGACCCTGAAGGGCTTAACGAAAAGTTTTTTACGGAAAAAATTCTGCGCTTGCAGCACAGCCACTTCTGCTTCGTCTGGAAAGAATTCCCTTATATGACTTCGCCCGCGCCCTGCGTTAAGAAAGGTTACGTAACCTTCTCTAGTTTCAATAACTTTCCAAAAGTTACGGACGAAATTTTGAGAGCTTGGGCGGAAATTTTAAAAGCCGTGCCCAATTCTCGACTGTACCTTAAAGGAGGTACTTTCGTTGAAAATAAAGGTCTTGAATTTGCTAAGGAGCGTTTGACGGCGGCAGGCATTGACCTTGAGCGCATCGACTTTGAGAAATTTGAATTACAATATGCTCAATGTTATGAGCGCGTTGACATTGCGCTTGATACTTTTCCCTATCCCGGCGGCGGCACGACTTGCGACGCGCTTTATATGGGCGTGCCCGTTATAACTTTGGTCGGCGAGCGGCATAATTCGCGCTTTGGCTACTCTTTGCTTATGAACATGGGCTTAGGGGAGCTTTGCGCCTTCAGCGAAGCGGAATATATTCAAAAGGCGGTCGAGCTTGCCAACGATAAGGAACGACTGCGCGAATATCATTTGACAATTCGGCGGAAAATGGAAGAGTCGCCAGTAATGAACGATACGATTTACATGGGCGAAGTTGAGCAAGCTTACGAGAAAATTTTCAATGCGTGGATTAATAAGCAACCGTTGCCTGACTTCCCGCAGGAGCCGGAACCCGTTACCAAAGAGCTTGCAGATAAATATTTTGCGCGGGCAGAAGAATATCTTCCTTTGGAAATTAAATCTGGTAGCCAATTCAAGAGCCGCTTTGATTTTAAGCGCACGCTTTACTATGCCGAGCTTGCCGGGCAGTGCGAAGCCAAACACAGTGCCGAACTTTTCTTGACGATTGCTGATAGGCGATTTTTGACGGACGATAATGTTGGCGCGTATGAAATTATGCACAAAGCGATTGAGCGACTTTATCCGCCCTACGATGAGGCGAAAAATCTTTCCAATGACGTCGTCTCAGAATATTTCAGCAAGATGGCGAAATATAGCTTGGACAACGGACATCCTCTTGAAGCGATAGAAAATTATGAGCGAGCATTTAACATTTGCGAAAATCCGAAACGTAAGATTGAATATTACGACGCGATACTTTTATCTTTGCATTTCCTTGACATTTCGAGCGCAGACATTGCCGAGCCGCATTTCAATTATCAGCAATTTTTCGAGGACGTGCAATCGTTCTCGAGCTATCATGAGCCACACGAGCGAATAAAGGTTGGTTACATTTCGGGCGACTTCAGGAAGCACGCAATGTTAGCGGTTATCTTAGGATTGATTTCCTGCCACGACAAAAGCAAGTTCGAGATTTTCTGCTACAGCAAAAACACAGTTGACGATGCCTACACGGAACTTTTTAAACATGTCGCCGAACATTTCGTGGACGTTAGAGATTTAAGCGACAGAGAGCTTGCCGAAAAAATTCATGATGATGAAATTGACATTGCGTTTGATTTAGCGGGGCACACGGGAAGTAATGGTTTGCCGGCTCTTGCGTATCGACCTGCGCCTGTGCAAATTTGCGGAATTGGCTACATGTCGACAACGGGCTTAAAGGCGATTGATTATTTCATAACGGACGAACATCTTGACCCGCCCAATCAAAATCGCGAACAATATTTCAGCGAAAAATTTTTGTATATGCCCGCGCAATTTTGCTACGATAGACCCGGAAAGATTCCAGCGTCGGAGGGCGCAGCTTGCGTTAAAAATGGTTACGTGACATTCGGGACGATTAGCCGTTATTCAAAGATTAATGACGATATGCTCACAGTTTGGACAGAGATTCTAAATCGCGTGCCCGACGCCAAATTTATTATGCGTGCGCAAGAATATATCAGTAGCCGAACTTGCGACGAACTTTATAGCCGATTGAAGAATTTAGGTTGCGACATGGACAGGGTTCTTTTCCGCCCCGCCGTCGATGACCTTGATTACTTTAGGGCGATAAGTCAGATTGACATAATGTTAGACAGTTTCCCGTACGTAGGCGGCGCGACGACTTTGGACGCTTTATATATGGGCGTTCCCGTGATAAATCTTTATGGTGAGCGGCACAGTACGCGCTTTGGCAAAAGTATTTTGGAAAGTGTCGGGCTTGGCGAGCTGTCGGTTGGGAGCGTGGGAGATTATATCAATCGCGCTGTCGTCTTAGCGAGCGATTCAGAGACGCTTGACATTTTGCATAAAAACTTGCGTCACATGTTTTTGAACTCCGACGCGCTTAATCCCTTAAAATATTGCCGCAATCTGGAAAGAAAGTTCGAGGAAATTTTAAAACATAGCGATAAATTGAAAGCATAAAAAAGCATTCCCTTCCAAGTCAGATTTATGCTGTAGTTTTGGAAGTGATAGCATTGTTGAGATTACAGCACAAAATGCGTCGCATTGACAAAAAGCAAAAACCGCCAAGCCTTGAGCCTGACGGTTTTAATTTCTAATTCCTAACTCCTAATTGCAGTTCTCAGCCTGCGTCTTCTTCTTCTTGAGCGCGGTCTACGAGAATATTTAAGAGTTTCATAGCGGCTTCCGGAATGTTGGTGCCAGGTGCGAAAATCGCAACGGCTCCGCTCTTGTAAAGGTGGTCGTAGTCTTGAACGGGGATAACGCCGCCGATTGCAACCAGAATATCTTCGCGACCAAGTTTCTTGAGTTCGTCGACGAGTTCGGGCAATAACGTATTATGCCCCGCCGCAAGCGAACTGAATCCGACAATATGAACGTCGTTATCAACGGCGTCTTGCGCGGCTTCTTGCGGAGTTTGGAAGAGCGGTCCCACGTCGACATCCCAACCCATATCGGCGAAACTCGATGCGATAACTTTTGCTCCTCTGTCGTGACCGTCTTGACCAATCTTCGCGACGAAAATACGCGGACGACGTCCAGTAAGTTTTTCAAATTCATCTGCGCGGGCGCGAACTTTGTCAAGTTCAGTCTGCTGACCAAATTCGCTGGAGTAAACGCCGCTGATTGTATGAATCGTCGCTTGATAACGTCCAGAAATTTTTTCGACAGCGTCAGAAATTTCACCGAGCGAGCAACGTACGCGAGCCGCTTCAACAGCGCATTCAAGCAAATTGCCGTTGTCGCGAGATTCAGCAGCTTTGGTGATAGCTTCAAGGGCGGCGCGGACGTCGTCTTCGTTACGTTCTGCGCGGAGTTTGTTAAGACGTTCGACCTGCGCATTTCTAACAGCCGTATTGTCGACGGCAAGAATTTCGAGCGGGTCTTCCTTATCAAGGCGGAACTTATTCAAGCCAACAATCGTTTCGTTATTGGAATCGATACGAGCTTGACGGCGAGCGGCGGCCTCTTCAATGCGCATTTTCGGCAAGCCTGTCGCGATAGCCTTAGCCATGCCGCCGAGTTGTTCAATCTCTTGGATATGCGCCCATGCGCGGCGAATAATTTCATTGGTAAGAGCTTCGACGTAATAGGAACCGCCCCACGGGTCGATAATTTTGCAAACGCTGGTTTCGTCCTGAATGTAAAGTTGCGTATTGCGGGCGATACGTGCGCTAAAGTCTGTCGGCAGGGCAATCGCTTCGTCGAGCGCGTTTGTATGCAAGGATTGAGTATGACCGAGAGCCGCGCCCATAGCCTCCATAACCGTGCGGGAAATGTTATTGAACGGGTCTTGCGCCGTCAGCGACCAACCGGACGTCTGGCAGTGCGTGCGAAGTGCCATTGACTTAGCTTGAGTGCCGCCCATTTGCTTAACGATTTTAGCCCAAAGAACGCGAGCCGCTCTCATCTTGGCAACTTCCATGAAATAATTTTTGCCGATAGCCCAGAAGAAACTAAGACGTTTCGCGAAGGCGTCAACCTTCAAGCCGGCGTTAATGCCCGTGCGAATGTATTCGAGACCGTCAGCCAACGTGTAGCCAAGTTCAATATCAGCCGGTGCGCCCGCCTCTTGCATGTGGTAGCCGCTAATCGAAATGGAATTGAACTTCGGCATATATTTTGTCGTGTACTCGAAAATGTCGCCGATAATGCGCATTGACATTTCGGGCGGATAAATGTAGGTGTTGCGCACCATGAATTCTTTTAAAATGTCGTTCTGAATGGTGCCGTTGAGAATCGATTTGTCAACGCCCTGTTCAATGCCGCTCTGAATGAAGAAAGCCAGAATCGGCAGAACTGCGCCGTTCATCGTCATTGATACGGACATTTGGTCAAGCGGAATGCCACTGAACAAAATATTCATGTCAAGCATTGAGCAGACAGAAACGCCCGCCTTGCCAACGTCGCCAAAAACACGCGGATTATCAGCGTCGTAGCCTCTATGCGTCGGCAAATCAAATGCTATCGACAAACCTTTTTGACCGGCGGCAAGATTGCGGCGATAAAATGCGTTGGATTCTTCAGCCGTAGAAAAACCCGCGTATTGACGAACCGTCCAGGGGCGGAAAACATACATTGTCGCATAAGGTCCGCGCAGGAAAGGCGGAATGCCGCTGACAAAGTCCAAATGGTTCATGTGCGCGTATTCGTCGTGGGTATACAACGGCTTAACCGGGACATGCTCCATTGTCTTATAAATCAATTTATCGTAGTCCGCCTTAGCGGCCTTTTCAAATTTAGCTTTCCACTCCGCCGCGTCAGAAGCCGGGGAATCGCTCAGGCTCATCTGCGTGAAGTCCGGATTTTTATACTCTGCCATTAATTATGCCATCCCCTTTTTCTGTTGAAGATTTTGTATAACCTTGTAGCAATTCGCTCTGACGTTGATATAATCATCAATGCCCGCCTGCTTGTAAGGCTCGACCATTTCAGCAGGAGCCGTGCCCGCCAAATAGACAATCGCATTGGGCAAAGCTTCATGAAGTTTGGGAGCGAGCGCGGGGACGATTTCGGGATAAGTGGCGTCGGTTGAACAAATGACAACTGCGTCCGCGCCGGATTCTTTAGCTGCCGCCGCCGCGTCATCAACCGTTGCAAAGCCATTGTTGCCCAAAACTTGGAACGCGCCGACTTGTAAAAATCCCGTAGTGAAATCTGCGCGGGCTTTGTGTTGAGGTATCGGACCCATGTTAGCGAGGAAAATTTTAACGTTGTCGCCCTTTTCGGCTTTAAATTTCTCAGTCTTATAGCGAAGAGCCTCGAAACGTTCGCTCCAGCGGTGCGGTTCGATTGCTTTAATTTCTTCAACTTCAGCAGTTCCCAAAGCGTCGCGAAGTTCAGCGATAGTCGCGCCCTTTTCAGCCGCCGCGATAGCGCAACATGCGCAACCGTCCTTGACAGCGGCAAGAGCTTCTTTGACAGCGGCAGAATCAACACCGCTTAAATAAGCTTCAATCGCCGCCTTGCGAGCCTTCATATTTTCGGCTTGACTTTCGGGGCGAGCGTCAATGCGTTCCTCTGTCATGTTCGGATACATGTTGTTTCCGACAATGCGGTCTTTGCGAGTTTCCGCCGCCTTAAAACGAGCCGCCAAAACTGCGGCAATCTGTTCTTGCGGATAACCTTCCTTGAGCGCGGCGACAATTCCGCCTTTGCCTTCGATAACTTGGAATTCCGCCCAAATTTTTTCTTTAATCTCTTTGGTAAGCGTTTCGACAGCCCACGAGCCGCCAGCAGGGTCAATCGGTTGAAGAAGTCCGAATTCTTCCTGCAAGATAATTTGCATATTGCGAGCGATACGACGGCTGAACTCATCGCCCTTGCGAACGGGTTCATCAAAAGTCGAATTTTCAAAGCTGTCGACGCCGCCAACTACGCCGCTGAAAAGTTGCGTAGTTTCGCGCAGGAGATTAACATACGGGTCGTAAATGGTCGCGAAGAATTTTGCGGGGCGTCCGTGAATATGCATTTTCTGCGATTCTTCATTGCCGCCAAACGCTTTGACAATCTGCGCCCAAATCGGACGAACTGCGCGGAGTTTAGCAATTTCCATGAAGAAATTCGCGCCCATTGAAAAACCAAACATAATTTGACTTGCCGCCTCGTCAATCGTCAAGCCGCGTTCCATAAGTGCGCGAAGATACGCGACGCCCGCCGAAACGGTGTAAGCGACTTCCTGAACATCATTTGCGCCGCCATTGCTGAAAACGTCGCTCTTAACAAAAACGGTCTTGACTTCAGGCGCGTTCTTGATAGCCCATTTAGCCGCCTTTGCCGCTTCGTCAAAGAGTTTATCGAGCGATTGATTGAGCTTGCCGTTACCGACATATTCAGCAATAGGATTGGCACCGATGACGCCGCGCAGTTTTGCAACGTCGCCGCCATTTTTCTTGACAGCCGCAATAATCAGCGCGAGAAGCGGCAATGCACTTTCGCCCGCGTAAACGTACAGCGGATATTGGTCGAGCTTAAGCCCTTTAAGCAAAGTTTCAACGTCGGCAAGAGTCGTGACGCTGCAACCACCTTTGCCGATATGTTCGCATTGGCGAGCGTCTTTGCCTTTGCGGGTCGCGCAGTCTACTTTAACGTTATAAATTGTGCTACCTTTTTCGATTTCGTGCTTGAGCAGTTCGTTATTTTCTTCGGGAAGAGTTTCGTCGCAAGCTTGCGCGATACCCCACGGCGCATTGACGTAGCCATTGACGGAAACGCCGCGCAGATAATCGCCCATGCCAGGATAAGATTTCGCGGGCTGAATCGGCTCAGTGTCAGCGTGGAAATACATGGGGCTAAACGTAATGCCCTCATAAGTTTTGGTGAAAAGTTTTTTCTCGAAAGGTGCGCCCTTCAACAGTTCAATACAAGCTTGCTTCCACTCTTCGTAGGTGGGCGGGGTGAATTCGTCAAGCGGGACTTCTGGGAAATTTTCTTGCGCTTCGGCTTTTTTTATCAGAGCCTGAAGGTCAAGTTCTGCATTGCTCATAAATTTTTCCTCCTATAAATTTTTGTGTTTTGCATTGCGAAAAGTTTTTTCTTGTTTCACGCTCCTTAAATTTATAAACGTGATTATTGTTGCCTATGGAAATATTATTACAGTTAATGCTAGCTGTCAACGCCATAGATAAAAAAATCATTATTTACTAGTCAAACGGTTGGCGCAAGCTGTGAATTCGGCGATAATTTTTTCTTCGTCCAAAGTTTTCAGCTGGCGACCTTGCATTAAAATTTTCCCGTCAACAATCACCGTATCGACTGCTGATGAATTCGCCGAATAGACTAAAAGCGATGTTGGATTATAATTCGGTTGCCACTCAACGCCGCCCGTATCCCATAAAACTATATCGGCTTTGCAATCTTCCTCAAGGCGTCCGACATTCTTTAAGCCAAGAGCTTGTGCGCCGGATTCAGTAGCCATTTGCAGAGCCTGCGCGGCGGGCACGGCTAACGGGTCGAGCGTTTCGACTTTCGCAAGTAACGTCGACAATCTGATTTCCTCCAGCATGTCAAGGTTATTATTACTCGACGCGCCGTCTGTGCCAAGTGCAACTGTCACGCCCTTTGATAAAAGTTTAGTTACGGGCGCAATGCCGCTTGCTAGTTTCATATTGGAGCCTGGATTATGCGCCACGCGAACTTTTTTAGCCTTGATGATATCAATTTCGGCATCGCTTAACCAAACGCAATGCGCCGCAAGCATTCCCAAATCCAAAAGCCCAGTTTCGGCTACGACTTCAAAGGGTCGCTTGCCGTAATTTTTTACGCTATCTTCAATTTCAGTTTTAGTTTCGTTCATGTGCATATGGATTTCCGCGCCGAGTTTTTGAGCTTCCGCCGCAACTTTTTTCAAAAAATCGGGCGGACAAGTATAAATTGCGTGCGGTCCGAACATAACGGTAATTCTACCGTCCGCCGCGCCGTGCCAATTTTTATACAGCTCGATATTCGACGCAAGCTTTTTTTCGCCGTCAGCAAAGCCGATTATCCCTTGACTTAAACTCCCGCGCATGCCTGATTCGTCAACAACTTTGGCGACTTCTTCCATGCAAGGACCGTACATATCGGCAAAAGCAGTTGTCCCGCCCTTAATCATTTCGACTGCCGCAAGTGCCGCGCCCCAATAAATATCTTTGCGCGTCATTTTGTCTTCGATAGGCCAAATATCTTTTTGGAGCCAATCCATTAACGCTTTGTCGTCGGAATAACTGCGGAGCAAAGTCATTGACGCATGAGTATGAGCGTTGACAAGTCCGGGCGTCGCGAATTTATTTTTGCCGTCGATAACGTTTGCGCCTGTGACTTCGCCGCGACTTATTTTTGAAATTTTATCGCCGCTTACGTGAATATTAGCCGTCTCGACTTCGCCCGAAGTCTTAAACATTTTAACATTGCTGATTACAAAATTATTCATCCTGCCGCCTCCGCCTTGTATTTTTGAAAATCTTCGGGAAATTCTTTAAGCCAAAGTTCTTTCGTGACGCGACGAGTATTGTACTTGCGCATTATATAATCGTTTTTCCGCTCACATTCTTCGCTCAGCGGCATACAATCCTCATCAAAAACAATAGGGCGGTCTTTTAATGCCGCGAGTTCAGCTTTTTCCTCTTCCGTCAAGGGTGGCGGAGGGTCTGGTAGAAAGTAAAATACGGTAGCCATAATATCTTATCCTTTCTCTTTCTGTTGCTTCACGAGCAGAAATTAACCTTGTTTTTTCGTCGCGTTCAGTGTAAATCACAAACAAAATATCGTCAATCATACCGATAACTTTCTATCTGTCTTCGTCGATAGAGTGCCATGTATCATATCCTCAATAAGGTAAGGGTCGCTGAAAACTCTTGCCGCCGTCTTGAAATTGATACCGTGTTTAATCTTGTTGATTTTATTTTTGGCGTCGTCCCACTCGAATTGCCGCCCGTCGATTGAAGTTTTCATAAACCAAGATACTCGCGCTGGGCGTCGGTGAGCGTGTCGATTTTAACGCCGATTGAATCGAGTTTAATCTCGGCAATCTTCGTGTTGATTTCTTCGGGCATAAGGTAAACTTTCTTATCAAGCTTTGTGTGATTGTGGAGGATATGCGCCGCGCTGAAGAATTGAACCGCGAAACTTAAATCCATAATTTCGGCGGGGTGCCCGTCGCCGCTGGCAAGGTTGACAAGCCGCCCTTCCGCTAAAAGATAAATCTTGCGCCCGTCGCGCTGCAAAAATTCTTCGACGTTCTTGCGGACAGTTTTTCTGCTGACTGATTGCGCGGCAAGTTCAGGAATATTAATTTCAACGTCGAAATGACCGGCATTAGCGAGCATTGCGCCATTTTTCATCAACGGATAATGTTCGCCCGTGATAACGTCTTTATCGCCCGTCAACGTCAAGAAAATATCGCCAAGCGGAGCCGCTTCAATCATAGGCATAACGCGGAACCCGTCGAAAACAGCCTCAATCGCCTTAATCGGGTCGACTTCGGTAATAATGACATTCGCGCCCAAACCTTTTGCACGCATTGCGCCGCCCTTGCCGCACCAACCATAGCCAGCGATAACGACAGTTTTGCCCGCGATAACTAAATTTGTCGTGCGCATAATTCCATCCCATGTCGATTGCCCTGTTCCGTAGCGATTATCAAAAAGAAATTTGCAATAGGCATCGTTGGCAGCAATCATCGGAAAAGCTAGCTTGCCTTGACGTTCTAAAGCGCGAAGTCTCAAAACGCCCGTCGTAGTTTCTTCCGAGCCACCCAAAATATTTTTAAGCGCGTCTTGTCTTTTGGTGTGAATGAGTTCTGTAAAGTCTCCGCCGTCGTCAATATAAATATCGGGCGCGAAGTCAGCCGCTTTGTTCAAAAATTCGTCGTATTCTTCCTGCGTGCAACCGTGAATTGCAAAAACCGTCACGCCGTCTTCGACGAGAGCCGCCGCCACGTCGTCTTGAGTGGAAAGAGGATTGGAGCCGGTTATAACAACGTCCGCGCCCGCATGCATGAAGACTTCCGCCATATAAGCTGTCTTGGCTTCAAGGTGCAACGTTATCGAAATTCTTTTCCCCGCGAACGGTTTCGATTGCGAAAACTCTTTGTCGATTGCCGACATTACCGGCATAAAATTTTTGACCCATTCAATTTTGTAGTGCCCCGAAGGCGCAAGCGACATATCCTTTACGATTGATTGCATAGAAAATTCCTCCTGTAGAAATTTTTTTCATTATAAAATTTCGCGGCGTAAATTGTCAAAATATTTTTTGATTGCTTGTTGCAACTTTGACCGCGCTTGTGTTAAAATGCATTCAGTTTTAGAAGGGGTGCAAGCCCCGCGAATTTATGAGATATTTTTAGGAGGTAATTTAAATGCCGTTAATCACAACTAAGGCTATGTTCAAAAAAGCTTATGAGGGCGGTTTCGCAATCGGCGCATTCAACGTCAACAATATGGAAATCGTTCAAGGTATCACCAGTGCCGCTGCCGAACTCCAAAGCCCTGTCGTCCTTCAGTGCTCCGCTGGCGCGAGAAAGTATGCTAACCATCAATACCTCGTTCATCTCGTTCGTGCGGCTCTTGAAGTCAGCGATATTCCGATTGCTCTGCACCTCGATCACGGTCCCGACTTTGCAACTTGCAAATCCTGCATCGACGGCGGCTTCACTTCCGTTATGTTCGACGGCTCACACTATTCCTTCGCTGAAAACATTGAGAAGACCAAAGAAGTTGTCGAATATGCACATGCTCACGGCGTAGTTGTTGAGGCTGAACTTGGTCAGCTCGCAGGCGTCGAAGATGATGTTAGCGTTGACGCCGACAAAGCTCACTACACCAAACCCGAAGAGGTTTTTGAGTTCGTTGAAAAGACCGGTTGCGACTCTTTGGCTATCGCTATTGGCACCAGTCACGGCGCATTCAAATTCACGCCTGAACAATGCACCCGCAATCCCGAAACCGGCGTTCTTGAACCGCCTGAACTCCGTTTCGACATTCTCGCCGAAATCGAAAAGAAAATTCCTGGCTTCCCGATTGTCCTTCACGGCGCAAGCTCCGTTATCCCCAAATACGTCAAAATCATCAACGATAACGGCGGTCAACTCAAAGACGCTGTCGGCATTCCCGAAAACCAACTCCGCAAAGCGGCTAAATCGGCTGTCTGCAAAATCAATATCGACTCCGACCTCCGCCTTGCTTTGACTGCTGGTATCCGCGAACACTTCGTACAACACCCTGAACACTTCGACCCGCGTCAATATCTCGCTCCCGGTCGCGCATATATCAAAGAACTCGTTGCGCACAAGATTAAAGAAGTTCTCGGCTCCGACGGCTCCGCTCAGGCAATCATGGAACTCGCAAAAGAATTGAAGTAATATTTATAGTCCCAAATAAAAAAACCGCTCTCAAACTTTGAGGGCGGTTTTCGTTTTGAAGGAAGAATACATTTTGCGTCGAAAGGTTAGCGCGTGAAAAATGATTAGGAGGAAAAAATATTGGATACTTTTGAAATGGAACTCGGCGGCAGAAAATTAATCGTCGAACACGGCAAAATGGCTAAGCAGGCAAATGGCGCAGTTTTAGTTCGCTACGGTGACACGGCAGTTTTAGTCGCGGCGACAATGTCTGCTGAACCAAGAGAGGGCGTCGACTTCTTCCCGCTGACTGTCGACTACGAAGAAAAAATGTATTCGGCAGGGAAAATTCCAGGCGGATTCATTAAGCGCGAAGGTCGCCCGCAAACAAGCGCAATCCTTAAAAGCCGCTTGATTGATAGACCAATTCGACCGCTTTTCCCCGAAGGTTTTAGAAATGACGTTCAGATTATCGCAACGGTTATTTGCTTCGACGAGGACAACGCGCCCGAAATCGCCGGTATGATTGGCGCAAGTTGCGCGCTTAGCGTCTCGGATATTCCTTTCGGCGGGCCGATTGCTGGTGTGCACGTCGGGCGCATTGACGGCGAATTTATTATCAATCCGACTAAGGAACAACTCGACGTTTCCGAAATGGATTTAATCGTTGCTGGCTCAGCTGATGCTGTCATGATGGTTGAAGCGGGCGTTAAGGAATTGCCGGAAGAAATTGTTCTTGAGGCGATTTTATTTGGGCACGAGGAGATAAAAAAAATTGTCGCCTTCCAAAACGAGATAAAAGCCGCCGTCGGCAAGGAGAAAAAGGAAGTCACGCTCTTTATGCCTGACGAAAATATTGACGCGGCGGTTCGCGAACTTGCTACGGAAAAAATTGATAAGGTCGTTCGCAACCCCGATAAACTTGCACGCGAGGCGGCTCTCGATGAAGTCAAAGCTGAAGTCGTCGAAGCCCTTGCCGAAAAATTCCCCGCCGAAGATTATCCTAACGCCGAAAAAGATATTGGCGCAGTCTTCTACAAAGTCGAAAAAGAAGTTGTCCGCAAAATGATTACGCATGAAAAAATTCGCCCCGACGGTCGCGAACTGGAAGAAGTTCGCCCAATAAGTTGCGAAGTCGGACTTTTTGCGCGTACTCATGGTTCCGGACTTTTCACACGCGGTCAAACGCAAGTCTTGACGATAACTACGCTCGGCTCAATCGGCGACGAACAAATTATTGACGGGCTTGAACCCGAATATACTAAGCATTATCTGCATCACTATAATTTTCCCGGCTACAGCGTTGGCGAAGCTAGACCTGCGCGGAGTCCTGGTCGTCGCGAAATTGGGCACGGCGCACTTGCTGAACGCGCTTTGGTTCCGGTTATCCCGTCGATTGAAGATTTTCCCTATACAATTCGCCTTGTCTCCGAAGTTTTGGAAAGTAACGGCTCAAGCTCAATGGGTAGCGTTTGCGGCAGTACGCTTAGCCTTATGCAAGCCGGCGTTCCGATTAAACGTCCTGTCAGCGGCGTTGCAATGGGGCTTGTCAAGGACGGCGATGCGCACACGATTTTAACCGATATTCAAGGCATGGAAGACGCGCTCGGCGATATGGATTTCAAAGTTGCGGGCACGACTGAAGGTGTTACGGCAATTCAAATGGATATAAAAGTTGCGGGCATTTCGCGTGAAATTTTAAGTGACGCTTTGGCGCAAGCTAAACGCGGCAGAAGTTTTATTTTGGGCAAAATGCTTGAGGTTATCAGCGAACCTGCCGCCGATTTGTCGCCCTATGCGCCGCGTGTCAGGACAATTAAAGTTCCCGTTGATAAAATTCGCGAAGTTATCGGCACGGGCGGCAAAATGGTCAACAGAATTATCGAAGAAACCGGCGTTGAAGTCGATATTCACGACGACGGAAATGTTTTCGTCACGTCGCGCAACGTCGAGGGCATTGACCGCGCTATTGAGATGATTGAAGAAATTATTCACGAAGTCAAAGTTGGCGAAGTTTTCGAGGGCACTGTTACTCGCCTTATGCCGACTGGCGCATTTGTTGAAATTTTAATCGGCAAAGAGGCTATGTGCCACATTTCCCAACTTTCAGATAAGAGAATCCCCACTGTTGAAGACGCGGTTAAGGTTGGCGACAAACTCAAAGTCAAAGTCACTGAGATTGACGACAAGGGCAGAATTAATGCAAGTCACCGCGCTATTTTGGAAGGCGATTCCCCGCGCAGTGATAAGCCCAAAACTTTCGACCGCCCGCGCAATGATAATCCGAGAAATTCTGACCGCCCGCGCAACGATAGACCTAGAAATTTCGATAGACCGCGTGGCGAATCCAGAACGATTAAAGATTTTAAAGACTTGAGAAATTCTCGCGACGGTAGACGCAGACGCGATAGATAAAGAGATTAGGAGATAACTAGTAATCTTCTTATCTAAGGAGGAATTAGAATGGCAACGATTGATAGATTTAAAGAAGTAGTCGAGAGCGGCATAATCATCGACGCCGACGACATGGAAGCACCGCTCTCACCGCAAATGAAATACGATTACCTTGCGGCGATTAACTCAATGACGCAACTTGAAGCTTTGATAGCAGAATTCGATAATCGCAAAAAATATCGCGCCGATTTAAAAGCGACACTCCTTAAAAGTTGCAGTCAGTCGCTGAAAAAAATCGCCGAAGATGAAGAAAATTTCTCGCTGAAAAAAATCGACACGGCGATAAAAATGCTCACCGATTGCCGCCGCGAAGTTGCTAAAATCGATAGCGTTGAGCGCGAATGCGACCGGCTCGCCAAAATTATTCGGCTCGGTGTCAGCGCAGGTTGAGGAGGGCGTTTTATGTTTAGAGAAATGCGCCGTAATAAACAGATTTTGTCAACAGAGGCGGCTAAAAAAATTCTGCGCGAAGGCGACTTCGGAGTTTTAGCACTTTCAGGCGACGGTGGCTATAATTACGCCGTGCCGATTAGTTACGCCGTTGAAGGCAATAAAATTTATTTCCACAGCGCGAAGACCGGTCACAAACTCGACGCGATTAGGAATAACGATAAAGTTTCTTTTTGCGTTGTCGACCGTCATGAAGTTGTTGCCGAAGAGTTCACGACGTATTTTTCAAGCGCGATTGCTTTTGGTCGAATTAAAATCGTTGAGGATAACGACGACCCCGATAAACTGCGCGGGCTGGAACTTTTAGCCGATAAATATTCTTCAACAGCAAGTCCCGAACGTCGCGAAAAAGAGTTGAGCCGATTAAATGCGCTTGTCGTGCCCGTTATGACGATTGAACATCTGACGGGCAAGGCGGCGCGAGAGTTAGTCAAGAGAGGTGATTTTGGCTAATGGAAAAGAAATTTTTAACGTACGACATGGAAGTCAACGGGCTTTGGCAGGAAGTCAGATTTAGTGAGGCAGCGATTGAAGAAATTTTTATGCCGTTCCTGCGCGAGCTGACCGATTTAAAAATGACAATGGACAGAAAAATTATCGCGTATCTTGTCGCGCCGCCCGGCGCAGGGAAATCAACGCTGGCGAAATTTTTAGAGCAACTTAGCCGCGAGCGTTCTAACGAAGTCGATATAATTCGCGCACTGCCAATGGACGGCTACCATTACACGGCGGCTTATATGAATATCGCGACGATTGAGCACGACGGCGAAAAAGTTTTGATGAGCAACATTAAGGGCGCGCCGGAAACTTTTGATATTGATTTATTGGTTGATAAAATTCGCGAGGCGCGGCAGGACGGCACGAACTGGAATATTTACGATAGAAAAATTCATGACGTGTTGCCGGATTATTGGAGCGTCGAGGAAGATATTTTGCTGATTGAGGGAAATTATCTTCTGCTAAAGGAAACGGGCTGGACAAATGTTCGCGTATTAGCTGATTACTCTGTTTTCATTGACGCCGACCCGCAACTTTTGCGCGAACGCTTGATTAATAGGAAAATTGCGGGCGGCAAGTCTCGCGAAGAGGCGGAAGCTTTCTACAACTTCAGCGATTCTAAAAATGTCGAACGTGTCTTGAAAAATTCTGCGCGGGCGGACGAGATTTGGAAACTTCTTCCGGACGGTGACTTTGAAAAGCAATGAGGAATGAGGAATTAGGAATTAGGAATTCAAAAACCTTAAAGTTAAAAGCTCAAAGCTCAAAGCTCAAAGCCCACGCAAACAATGTCGCGTTGCCGCACACGATTTTTAGCTTACCGTTCGCGTTGGCAAGTTCATTTATGGCGACGAATGGCAAGCCGGACTTTTGGACAGTCATTTTGATTTTGGTAGCGATAACATCGGCGCGGTGGGCGGCAATCGCAATAGACAACTTAGCTGATTTAAAGTACGATAAACTCCAGCCGCGCCTATCATATCGGGCAATGGTTCGCGGCGAAATTTCAAAGGGCGAAGCTTTAATCTTCGTCACGCTGTGCATGATAGTTTTGGTCGTAGCAGTCGCGCAGTTGCCGCCGATATGCCTAAAACTTTTGCCGGTCGCGGCGGTACCGTTTATAATCTACCCGTTCACGAAAAGATTTACTGCGTGGTGTCATTTGTTCTTAGGATTGGCAATTGCAATGGCTCCGGCGGGCGCGTGGGTCGCACTGACTGAAAAAATTTCCCTACCGATGATAATTTTATGCGTGGCAGTCGCGCTATGGATTGGAGCTTTCGACGCGGTTTACGGTGCGCAAGATGAAAAATTCGACAAGTCACAGCGTTTGCATTCGCTCGCGACAAAATACGGCGCGGCAGGAGCACTTCTTATCGCCAGAATTTTGCACGTAATATCAATCACTTGCTTTGTAATCGTCGGGCTTATGCTCGGTTTGGGCAAATGGTATTTTGTCGGCGTAGCGATTGCGGCGTTGGCTCTGGTCTATCAACATTCAATCGTTAGGGCGGGCGATTATCGCGAAGTCACTCAAGCCTATTTCATGCGCAACGGCATTGTCTCAATCGCAATTTTTATCTTCACTTGGCTAAGCTACGAATAAAAAATCCCTTCTGCACGGAGGGATTTTTTATGCTACTTATTTGCAATTCGGCGGGCAGTTGATTATAATTATGAAAACACATTGAAAAGGAGTGAGACTTTTGCCGACAAGGACAATCGACTTGGCAGCGAAGTCGCAGGAGATACAGGAAAACGAATTGCCCGCCGCGCTAATTTATTTAGGAGAAAGAGCACCCGTCCGCGATTGGCAAGAATTATTTTTCATCGCTGTAAAATGCCTTTATACCGAATTTCCCGACACGATTAATAGCCTCTGTAGCACCGACCCAACTCGCATACTTTTTTTGCGGACAAATACAATTGCTATGGAACGCCCCAAAAGAATTGCGCCGATAATTTATTTGGAAACTCAACGCACGCCAAATCAGATTATCAAGGCGATTAAATTCATTTTTACCCGCGCAGGTGTCCGCAATATCAATATGCAAGTCGAAGTTTACGAACCGATTTATTCCCAAAACAATTACGCATTGCGCATTCCTAATTCCAAATTGCCTTCCAAGCCTGTGCTCCACCTCAACCAGACGATTGAAGAAATGCTAGCCGCTCTCGACGCTATGGAAATTCAGCCGCAAAAAAATTCTAAGGTCATTCTGCCACACGCGACGTCTTACGGACGAGTTGAGCCGCAAATTTTCGGGAGTTTATTTTTCGTGCTGGAGGGCGAACGTTACGGACCTTTTGCAAATGAAAAAAATCGCTACGTCGCTTTAATGCAATGTCTTGCCGAACTTTATCCGTATCAGATTTTGAAAGAGGCAGGGCACCACATTAACAGCCAACACCGATTAACTTTGATGAAGGGCGGCAGTTATTTATATTTTCGCGAGCCGGTCGAGTTGCCGAATAATTTATTCATAGACAAAGATTTTCCCGACCGAGTTTTGATTGAGAACGAGCGATATTATTTGGCGCGTTGCGGCTTGCACTTTGAAAGCGTGATGCTTGGTGGCTAATGAGCCGCGAATTGATTGGATTGACTTCGCCAAAGGTCTCGTCATGATAGCCGTCGTCGAAGGTCATACAACTTTCCATTTCACGCCCGAAAATCAATTCTTTGCAATCTTTCGCATGCCGTTTTTTTTTATAATGGCGGGCTTCCTGCTGAATTTTGACAAATGGGGCGGCAAGAACAATTACAAAAAATTTCTGCTGAAACTTTTCAATCGGTTGCTGATACCGTATTATCTCGCCGAATTGCTTTTTCTCCCGATTTGGTTTTTCCTCTGTCATAAAGCGGGCTTCGGACAATATATGTGGAGTTGGGCTTACGTGGAAAATCCGTTGGCGGCATTGGCGGCAATTTTCGTAGGCAATCACAATGACGGGCCGCTACTTTTAATGCAACTTTGGTTTTTGCCGGCATTGCTTTTGGCTGAAATTATTTTTATTAATCTGTATAACCTCTTCCGCAAAATCGGCGCGGGAATTTTTTTTGCAGTCGCAATCTGTGCAATCGCGGGTTTCATCGTGAAAAATTTCTTCGTGCTACCAATGGGCGCAGATATTGCCCTTGTCGCGCAAGTTTTTATGTTGGCGGGCGTCCTGCTAAGAAAATTTGAAATCGCCGACCGATTAAATTTAAAAATCTGCGCGGTGCTGATAATTATTTTGTCGCTCGCGTTCAAGTTCAATGACGTACTAGTTTCAATGGATTTGCGCCAATATGGCAATCCGATTTTGTTTTACGCAGGCGGAATCGCAGGAACTCTGCTTGTAATAAAAATTTCCATGTTGATGGCGAAATTCAAGGGAATTTTATCAGACGTAATGAACCTTTGCGGGCGGCAGAGCATGATAATTTTGATAATGCACCCGCTATTCATAGCGACGCTTTATGACATACTCGACGCCGCCAAAGTTAATCCCGAAATTTTTTTGACGGACGTCCGAATAATTTTTGCGGCGACTTCGGCGGGCGTTTTATTTCCGGTTTTAATCGCTAAAAAATTTGGCAAGCTTCCTATACTAAAAAATTTTTTATAAAGTCCTTGCTTGCAGTCAACTCAATAATTTATAATGATTGTGAAGTATTTGTAGGAGGCGTTTGCCATGAAGCTCACGCGCAGAAATTTTGTCAAACTCGCGGGCATTGCGGGATTGTTTGGACTCACCGGAGCCATCGCGGGTTGTTCAGATAAATCAGCAGGGACTAAAAACATAGCGGAGGCAGATAAACTTCCGATAAACGAAAAAGCCACAGTTTATTTCACAAAACATATTGACGCAGAACATCTCATTGCGATTTATCAAAAAATAAATGCCAACATTGTCGGCAAAGTCGGAATCAAAATTCATACGGGCGAACCGCACGGACCGAACATTTTACAGCCCGATTTAGTGCAACCTTTCCAAGCGCAAGTTCCCAACTCGGCTATCATTGAAACTAATACGCTTTATTCCGGACCGCGCTCGACGACCGAACGTCACAGAAAAGTTTTGAAGACGAACGGCTGGACTTTTTGCCCCGTCGATATTCTCGACGAAGAAGGCGACGTTAATTTTCCTGTCAGCAAAGGTTTTCACCTTAAAGAAGTCGCTATGGGTTCGCACCTAACAAATTATGACTCGCTGATTGTCCTGACACATTTTAAAGGGCATTCAATGGGCGGCTTTGGCGGCAGTCTGAAAAATATCGCAATCGGTTGCGCGTCGGGCAAAGTGGGCAAGGCACAAGTTCACGGGCTTAAAGATAAGGACGAATGGATTATGGGCGAATTGCTCATGGAATATTTAGCTGACAGCGGCAAGGCGATTTGCGACCATTTCGGCAAGCAGATTGTTTATATCAACGTCCTGCAAAGATTGAGCGTCGATTGCGACTGCGCGGGAACGGGGGCCGCCGCGCCGGTTATGCCAGATTTAGGAATTCTCGCTTCAACCGATATTCTCGCCGTCGATAAAGCCGCTGTCGATATGATTTATAATTTCCCAGACGATAGCAAAAACGATTTAATCACGCGCATTGAAAGTCGAAACGGCTTGCGCCAACTCTCCGCTATGGCTGAACACGAAATGGGCACGCCCAATTACGAAATTATTTCCATTGACTAAATAAAAAGCCCGGTTACTTTTAAAAAGCAATCAAATAAAAAGCGCGTTGCAACGTTACGAAGATTTTTAAGTAAATTGCCGCGCCAGAACGTAAAAACCCGCCGATTAAAGCGGGTTTTTTTATTCGTATTTCTTATCGCGCATAAGGAAAAATCCTATAACGCCGTCAATCGCCACTAACAACATAATATTCACGTCGAAAAATAAATTCGCTACGAAAGTTCCCAAAATTATCACAATCGGCAGGATTAATTTATTGGAGAACTGTTTTTTGAGCAAATCAATCGAAACATTGAGCAAAAGTGCCGTCGCGCCGCATTGCATGCCCTTCAAAACGAGTTTAACGTATTCATTCGAGGCGACAAGGTCGTAAAACGTTGCGACGATTGTAATTATAATCAGCGGCGGCAAAACTGTCGCGAACATTCCAGTTAATGCGCCCATAACTCCCGCCATACGATAGCCTAACATTATCGCCGTATTCACCGCCATAACTCCAGGCGTCGATTGCGCAATCGCTACCATGTTCAAAGTCTCTTCGTCGCTTATCCAGTGGTATTCGTCAACATATTTGGCTTTAAGCAAAGGAATTATGACGTAGCCGCCGCCGACCGTGAACATACTGACAATAAACGTCGACTTAAACAGCGTCCAGTAAAAATTTTTATCAGTTTTAATCAAAGTGAATTCCTCTTAATTTCAGTCGCTAAAGGTATGCTAGCGAAGTGCAACGGAGCGTACGAACGCGGCTTTTTCGTCCGTACTGCGAAACGGTCAAGCGCGTCAACTGGATGCAACGTCACGTTGCCGCGATTCATACAAGAAGGGTCTCCAGCCCGATTTTTTTTATAACTTTGCACGGATTGCCGAACGCCATAACATTTTCCGGAATATCCCGCGTGACAAGCGATTTTGCGCCAATAACCGAGCCGCGACCAATTTTTACGCCAGGTAAAATCGTTACGTCGCCGCCAATCCAAACATCGTCGCCAATAATTATCGGTTTCGCCATTTCTAAACCTTTAGCGCGTTTAACGAAGTCGAGCGGGTGTATCGCCGTGTAAAATCCGCAATTCGGTCCGACGAAAACTTTTTTTCCCAGTCGAATTTCCGCGCAGTCCATAAGATAGCAGTTGTGATTTAAAAAAGTTCCCGTGCCAAGATAAATGTTGTAGCCATAATCGACCATGAACGGCGATAAAATTTCTATAGCTTCCGCGTCGACATTGGGCAAAATCTCACGCAAAATTTTTCTGCGCCTATTTAAATCTTGCATGCGCGTCGCGTTAAGTTCAAGGCATAAATCTTTGACAAGTGCGCGTTCCTCTATCAACTTCGGGTCAAAATTTGCGTCATACCACTGCCCAGACAGCATTTTTTCTTTTTCCGTCAACTAAATCACGCTCCTAAAAATTTTCTACATTATAACCAATAGGCTTGACGAATTAAAGTTCCCTGCTTAAAATTTTTGCCGCAAATAAACTTTTAGAAGGCTGATAAATGCTACAGAACATAATGCTTGGACAATTTTTTCCAGGACAATCAATTTTGCACCGGCTCGACCCGCGCACGAAAATAATTTTGCTGTTCGTGCTCATGATTTTAATTTTTGTAGCGGAAGGTTGGTCGGCGTATCTTTTTCTGACGATTTTGACGGCGGGATTAGTTTTTTTATCGAAAGTGCCGCCACTAACCGTTTTAAAATCCGTCAAGCCGCTTAGCTGGATAATTTTATTCACGTTGCTAATTCACTTCGTCAGCCACGACGGGGAAGTTTTAGCGAAATTTTACGTGTTCAAAGTGACGACGGAAGGAATTTTATACGGCGTGCGAATAAGTTTGCGGCTTGTATTGCTGATTGTGTTGGCAAGTTTGCTCACGTTCACGACTTCGCCGCTTAAATTAACCGATGCGACCGAAAAACTTTTATCTCCGCTAAAAAAAATAGGCGTCCCCTCGCACGAATTAGCCATGATGATGACTATAGCCATTCGTTTCATTCCGACGCTACTTGAGGAGACGGACAAAATAATCAAGGCGCAAAAATCGCGCGGATTGGACTTCGATTCGGGCGGAATTGTCAAAAGATTGCGGGCGATGGTTCCGATTTTAGTTCCGCTATTCTTATCGAGTTTTCGCCGCGCAGATGATTTAGCTATGGCAATGGAAGCGCGTTGTTATCGCGGCGGCGAAGGGCGCACGCATATGAAGCAACTTCGATTTACGCGCTTAGATTTTTATGCGACAGCGTTTATAATTTTAATTTGCGCGGGAGTCGCGATTCTTTCTAATTTAAACTTTTAAATTCGGCAGTCGAGCCGGTTTTTTTCTTCGTTACTTCAAGCCGAACGGGAATTTGGCTTTTCAACTCTTCAATATGCGAAATTATACCGACTAATCGCCCGCCGCTTTGCTCCATTATCGTTGAAATCGCAAAATCAAGCGTTTCATTGTCCAAACTGCCAAAACCTTCGTCAATAAATATCGTGTCAAGCTTTATTCCGCCGGCTTTATTGCGAACGACCGACGCTAGACCCAACGCTAGCGATAATGACGCCAAAAAACTTTCTCCGCCGCTCAAAGTCTCAACCGGACGAAATGCGCCGCTGTATTCGTCGAAAATTTCCAGATTTAGCCCGGCTTTTTGCGCCTTTGTCTTGCCCGCGTCCTTCATTTGGAACAAATAACGCCCATTGCTCATCTTTTTTAGCCGATTATTTGCCTCGTCGACGACATCTTTAAACATTGTCGATAAATAGTAGCGTTGAAACGAAATTTTCAGCTCGGATTCACCTTTTCCGGTCGCATTTGCTACATCTGATAATCTTCGCCACATATCGGCGATTTTTTTTGCTTCATCAAGCTTTTTTTGCGTTTTATCTAAATCAGTAGAAAATTTTTTCAGCGTGTTTAAAATATTTTCGAGCTTAGCCTTTTCAGCAAGTGCCGCGTCGTAATTTTGCCGCGATTCGGTAGATTTTTGCTCCAAAATATCAATTTCCGGCGGATTTTTACCGTCAAGTTCCATTTTAATTTCGTTAAAAGTCTTTTCTGCAGTATTTAAAGCTAATTTTCGCGCAGATTTTATTTTGTCCGCGTCATGGTAATTTTTATCCGCATTTTTCCACGCTTCGTCGAGATTCTTGAAATTTTTCTCTGCTAATGCTAAATCTTCGTCGAGGTCTTCCGGATTTTCCAAATATTTTTCCGGAAATTTCTTTTTTGCCTCCAAAATTACCCCTTCCAACTTCGCAACCGTCGCTGTAGCCGAATTTTTTTCATTTGTGGCTTTCGTCAAGGCATCGCGATTTTCTTTTATGCATTTATCGCCCTTATCGAGATTTTGAAGGCATTTTTCGAGCGCGGCGGCTTTTTTTTGCGATTCGTCGAGATTTTTTTGCGCAATTTCCACTTTCGGAACGCCTACGTAGTCTTCAAGCAATTTTTGTTGTGAAAAAAGCCGTCCTTTGACTTGCGCAACCGTTCTTTCCTGCTGTGTGCTCTCTTTTGTGAGCCGATTTACTTTTTCTTCCGTATTTTTTATTTCGCCGGCTGTCGGAATTGCATTTTCGGAAATTGCTGGGTGTTCGAGCGAGCCGCAAACCGGACAAGGTTCGCCTTCCTTTAAATGTGCCGCCAAACGCGCCGCGCTCTCGACTATTTGCAAGCGATTCAATTCAACCTGCGCCGATTTCAATTTTTCATTTACGGCGGAAAGTTTTTCGCTCTCCATTGCTAATTCCGCATTAAGTCGGGCGATTTCGCGCAAAATTCGGCTATTTTTCCGCGCTTTTTCTAATATCTGCTTGTCCTGCTCAAATTTTACGTCCGCGCCTGCTAATTTTGCTTTTTCCGCTTTCAATTCCTCAAGTCGCGCATTATATCTTTTATCTCGTCCGTCATAAATGCTAAAAGCTTTTTCTGCATGCTCTAATTTAGCTTTTTCAGCCGTTAAAACGCTATTTTTATTTTCTAATTCGTCTCGCGCTGATTTTATTTCTTTAAGCTCGATAATTTTTTTATCAAGCTCTTTACGCTGAATTTCTTCCGATTCGCGCTTTTTATACTCCGTTTGTGCTAATGAAAACGATTTTTCGGACTCCGCGAACTGTATTTGCTCCGATTTTAAATCAGAATTCGCTTTTTTCAGCTCTGTGAACCTTGAAATTAAAAGTTTTCCGTTTGTAAGTTCCGATTGCGCATTATCATAAATTTTTTTGAACTCGGCAGATTTTTTCTGCGCTGAAGCGAAATTTTCTTCAACTGTCGCCACCGATTGAGAATCCGCGCCGTTTAATTGCTTTTTAAGCGTATCACATTGCATTTCTAAAACTTTTACATTCTCTGCAGTGATTTTTGCGCGTTCGCTTAGCGCATCTTCTATTTCTTTATATGGCGTGCTGTCAAAAAGGACGTTCAAAACTTCTTGCCGGTCATTTGCGTCCGCCGATAGAAATTTTTTAAATTCGCCCTGCGGTAAAAGCACTACTTGCCTAAATTGTTCCGCATTGAAGCCCAAAAGCTCAGTAATTCTATTTTTTACCGCATTTTCTTTGCTCTCTATTGGCTTTTCATCGCAAAAAAGCACGGCGCGTTTCTCATATTTGTTATCTTTTTTGTTCGGGTGATAAATTATCTCGCGTTCAATACGAAAAATACTATTTCCAAGCGCAAATTTAAACTCAATTTCCGTCGGAACGTTATCCGCAACGCTTTTCGAGCGCATATCCCTTACATCGCGAATTTTTCCGGACGTTTCGCCGTAAAGCGCGTAGGTAATTGCGTCAAGAATCGTAGTTTTACCCGCGCCCGTCTGTCCATTTATCAAAAATATTTTTTCATCGCCTAATCCGTTTTCAAAATCAATTATTGTCGGCTCAATATACGCGCCGAACGCTTTCATCTTTAATTTTATCGGTTTCATTACTTTATCCCCCAAAAATTTCCTTCAAAGCTGTTTTTTCCTCCGAATTTAACTGCCTGTTCGTCATTTCCATAAAAAAATCCTCGAATTGCTCAAAAATCGTCGCGTTCTCTCTGAATTTCCGCGCTGGTTCCTCTACAAAGCCTTTCGGACGAGTTTTATTTTTCGCCTCCATTAAATTTGGGAAAACTGTACGTAATTTTTGCGCCGCGTCGTAAACGAATTTATTATCTGTCAAAGTTACGTAAGCATAAGCATAATTCACAGGTTGCGATAAAAAATCAGCGAGAGTTCCGGAAATTTCTATTAAATCCCTTTTAGGCTTGAGAAAAATATTTTCCGCGCTAATAAAACCATTTTTTCCGAGTTCAACGAGCGTAATTCCTTTTTTATGAGTGGATTCTCTAGCGGAATACTTAATTGGCGAGCCGCTATAGCGAATTTTATCGCAAGAAATGCTTTGCGGCTTGTGAAGATGACCGAGCGCGGCATAATCGTAGCTAAAAAAATTTTCCGCGCTAACTTTGCCCGTTGTGCCGACAAATTTACGTTCTGAATCGGATTCTTCGCCGCCTTCAACGAAAACATGCGCAATCGCGACGCTACGTTTATTTTTAGGAATATTCTTGCGTGCGAGGTCGATATAAAACTTATTTGCGTCGTTGAAAGTGATTTTATCATCGTTTTCGGGTAGAAATTCCGATTTAATCTCTTCCGGAGCGAAATAAGGGATAAGAGAGAAGAAAATTTCGCCGAAATCGTCTTGCAAAACGATATTTTTAGGCTTAGAACCGGTTTTAGCGGTGATGAAGAAGTTTTCATTAGCAAAAAGCCTGCTACCGAAGTTCAAACGGTCGGAATTGTCGTGATTTCCTGCGATACAGAGGACAGGAACCTTTTTTTCGGTGAGTTTGAAGATAATTTCGTCGAAAAGATTGATTGCATCGATAGAAGGGTCAGCGCGGTCGTAAATATCGCCGGAAATGATAATTACAGCGGGATTTTGGTCGCTTATGATGTCGAAAATCTGATTTAGGATAAAATATTGGTCATCGATAAGATTTTTTCCATTCAAAGTCTTTCCTAAGTGCCAATCAGCGGTGTGAAGTAGTTTCATAACGAAAAAATCGCCTCCAAAACGTTTTTTGGCATTATAGCACACGAAAATTTTGATTTAAAGGTCTGAAAGGCGTTTTGAAAAGGTGAAGTGTAAATTGCAAATATATGCAATTTACGTGTTGAGAAAATGGCGTTATAATGCTTTTTTTATGCCGTGAGTATACAATGCAAGTGTAACAAAAAAATTTTTATAAAATTATAGCAGTTTACAAGCAATCATGAATATAAATCTAAAGTTGAATTATGTAATTTAGTTTGATATTATTCTTATAAAAGAAACGATGAGAGAAAAGGAGGATAAAAATTTGGATAATAAAAATATCATGTCTTATGAAACTGTATATCTGAATGAGGAGGAAGGGACTATTGTCATTCTAGATCAGACAAAGCTACCTAACGAAGTAAAGTTTCTTCATCTAAAGGAGCAAAAAGACATGTGGCAGGCCATATATTTGTTGCAAGTGCGCGGTGCGCCAGCTATCGGCGTGTTTGCGGCTTTTGCTCTGTATCTGTTAGCAAAGAATATTAAAGCGGAAACTTGGGAAGACTTCTATAAGCCTTTACATGAAGCTAAAAAATATCTGAATTCTTCCAGACCCACTGCAGTAAATCTTTCTTGGGCACTGAATCGAATTGAGCAACTAGCTATTGACAACAGAAACAAATCAATTCCAGAAATCAAAGCGTTGTTACTGAAGGAAAGTAAAAAAATAAAAGCAGAAGATATTTGGATGTGCCGTCAAATTGGCGAGAATGGTTTAACGCTTCTCAAGGACGGAGACGGAATCTTGACTCACTGCAACGCCGGTCAGCTGGCAACCTCAAAATATGGTACTGCACTGGCCCCGATACATTTAGGCTTGGAGCGCGGAATGAACTTTCGCGTTTTCTGCAATGAAACTCGTCCGCTTCTGCAGGGCGTCAGGCTGTCAGCTTTTGAATTGATAGCTGACGGCGTCGATACTACCATAATATGTGACAATATGGCTTCTCAAGTAATGAAAAACGGCTGGGTAAATGTGGTGTTTGTCGGTTGCGATAGGGTCGTTGCCAACGGAGATGTTTGCAATAAAATCGGCACTTCCGGCGTGGCGATTTTGGCAAAATATTATGGCATCCCTTTTTATGTATTAGGACCAACTTCCACAATTGATATGAGCATTGAAAAGGGAGAAGACATTATTATTGAACAGCGACCTCCGGAAGAAATTACAGATATGTGGTACAAACAGCGCATGGCACCTCAAGGCGTTAAGGTCTACAATCCCGCTTTTGATTTTGTAGATCACGAGTTGATAACCGGCATTGTGACGGAATATGGAATCGCTCGACCGCCTTACATTAAAAGTCTTAAGGAAATTTTTAATAAAAAAGTGGAAGCATAAATTTTCAAACCTTGTCTATAAGATTACTGGGATTGACAACGCCAGACGGAATGCCGCCAGAACTTATGCCCAATTTTTTTCTAATTTGAATCAGCTCATTTACTTGATCGCAGGAAAGAACATTTGCCTTTCCGATAAAGTTAATATTGTACATGGTAATCATGGCATAATGTTCAGTGGATTCTAGCCTATACCAGGCTTCTATTAGAGAAGTCCCCCAAGTAACTACACCATGATTCGCCAGCAATAAGGCATTGTAATCCCGAATATATGGTGCAATAGAATCAGGAAGTTGCTGAGAACCCGGTGTTTCATAATGAACGCAAGGAACTATTCCCAAGTTTACTATTGCTTCGGGGTAAATTGCTTGATTCAAAGCCATTCCGGCAATAGCAAAAGAAGTGGCAATGGGCGGGTGTGCATGGCAAACTGCCATAACATCTTTTCTTTCATTATAAACTCGAAGATGCATTTTTACTTCGCTGGAAGGAGCTCGTTCCCCTTGATTTATAATTGTTCCGTCTAGACGCATTTTAACTATCTCATCTTCAGACATAAAACCCTTTGAAACTCTGGTAGGTGTTGTCCAAATTGTTTCATCGTCAACCTTACAAGAAATGTTTCCATCATTGGCGGCCACAAAATTCTTTATGTACATGCGCCGTCCGATTTCCACAATCATTTTTTTTGCTTCCTCATCTGTGGGATATTGATTGATTTTACTCATAAGTTATCTCTCCACTTCAATTACAACCGTACCGAATTTGCTTGCCTCGTACTTTAATATTTTCACGAAATCGCTAAAAACTAAATCTGAAATTTTTCTGCCCCAAAGTCTTTGCATTCCTTTTACGTTTAAAATTCAAAACGCAACGTGCGCCTTATATATCTTACGGCGCGTATGATAAAAAAAGCCCTCCAACAATCGCCGGCGGAGAGCTTAAATTTTTTATAGGACAGTGGCGAAGTCTTCAGCAATTTTTTCGAGATAATCGCGCCGTTTCAAAGTCGCAAGCCATTCGGTAGGGATTGCTTCTGCGCCGTAATAAATTCCGGCAAGTCCGCCCGCAATCGCGCCAACAGTATCCGTATCGCCGCCCAAATTGACAGCTTTAAGCGCGAGCAATTTATAATTGTCGGTATTGAGCAAGCACCACAAAGCCGCCTCCAAAGAGTCAAGGACATAGCCCGAACTTGAAATTTTATCTTCGGGGAGCGCGGCAAAATTTTCGTCGCAGAGCCGCGAGAACTTTTTAAAAGTTTCGTCCGTGCCATAAAAAATTTTCGCGTCCGCCATACCGCTTGAAAATGCTTCAGAAATATTTTTCCCGTTCAAAAGTTGCGCGGCAATTAGGGAATAAATTCCGCAAGACATTTTGCTTATAATGTGCCCGTGAGTCAGCGCGGAGAATTCGTGAATAATTTCCAGCGCGTCGGCATTGAGCTTGCCATTGCCTTTTGCGTAAAGATAAAGCGTCGCAGGCAAAATTCTCATCAAGGAGCCGTTGCCATTAGAATTGATTTCGGTTGAGCCGCATTTAGTTGGCGGCAAAATTTTTCTGGAAAATCTAACGATAGCGGCGCGGGTCGTGTTGCCAATGTCAAAACATTCGTCTGTTGCGGTGAAAGCGTCGCGCTCGTACCACTTTAAAAAATTCTCCATAACGTCGCGATAGTCAATTTTCTTGAGCCGAGAAATACTTTCCATTGCCGCAATCGTCATGCTAGTATCATCCGACCACGTGCCCGCCTCTTGTCCCCACGAACCGCCGCTACGCATATTTTTAACGGGGTTGTTCCTCAAATCTTCGCGGAATTCAAATTCAACAGGAACGCCTAGCGCGTCGGCTGCCGCTAAGCCCAAAAGCATTCCCCTTACAATTTTTGCGTCCATTAATCATGCCTCCTAACGAAAAATTTTTTATCAATGAAAAACGTTACCACTGCAAAAAACGTTATTCCGCCTACAATCAGCAGAATAAAAATTGCGGCGGGTAAATTGGTCGCGGGCGTCGAAAAAATATGCTTCATTGTAAGCCGCGCCGCAAGCCGATTCAAGAAAAATCCCGCCACGCCGATTAACGATAAAAATACTATCGCCGTGTGGAAAAATTCCTTCCGCCGCTGATAAAGTTCCGCCAGCCCGAATAAGCTTAAAAATCTCTGCCAAAATTCGCGCCAATGAAATCCCAAATGTATTCCGATTAAAATCATTAGGACATAGGGCGCGGACACGTGCAGTTGATGAATTGTCATGCTGCGCCGCAATGCCGAGCTTGCTACGTTGGGGAAAAGATGATTCGACATGCAAACGCCCGTTACGAAAATTATTGCCGTGATAAGCAATAACGCAACATCTACTTCTAGGCAGAAAAATTTTCGCGGCGTCATTTTTTTTGTAAGCGACCCGACGCGCCGTAAATTTATCGCGATGTGGAAGATTATTAGCGCAAACATTGCCACGCCTAAAACTTCATGCAAAATTTTTGGCAGGTGATGAAAGCTCAATTCTGCCACGAATAACGCCAATAAAATTGCGTCAACTAAAAAGTTTCTCATAACTTAAGGGAATCAAGCCAAGCTTTAACTTCGTCTTTAGAAATAATTCCAAGCCTTTTGCCGTCCTTAACGTCGGCACCCTTGCAAGCATCGCGCAGATTTTTAACGCTTGCTTCAATCTCACTGCCGCCCGAAGTGCACACGGGAACGATAACTTTTCCCGAAAAGTCGTAGCTTTCAACAAAAGTATCGATAATGCGCGGCTCTTCGTGCCACCAAATCGGATAAGCAATCACAATCGTTTTGTATTGCGCGAAATTATCAATCTTATTTTTAATCGCGGGGCGGGCGGCTAAATCTTTCTGTTCAAGATTGGCGCGACAGTCCTCAACGTTGTAATCTAAATCGGCGGGCGTGTAAGGCTCGACGGGCACAATCTCGAAAGTTTCAGCGTTCAGAATTTCGGCGACTTCCATAGCGGCATTTTTGGTATTGCCGGTGCAGGAGAAATACGCGACTAAAATTTTATCAGCGGGCGCGGGAGCTTCGGAAGTTTTTTCGGGCGTCTTCTCTGCTGAACTGCCGCAAGCTGTGAAAATAAAAATCGTCAACATTGCAAGAATCGTGCTAAAAATTTTCTTCATGATAAAACCTCCCTAAATTGTTTGCGAAGTCGTGCTCATTTTGCCATATATGTGACTGCAAAGCGTGCGCATAACTGCATTGTATTTGGCTGTATCCTCAAAAAGCGTGGCGTAGGCTTCCTGCGACTCAATATAGCTATCGTTCGCCACCGTATTAAACGCGGTCGGGAAAATACTTTCTGCAAAAATCAGCGGGTCGCTAGTCTTCGCGCTACTCTGCAATTTGCTATCGCTCATAAGTTTTGTCATAAGCGTCGCCACAAGCACTTTGTCTGCGGCAGTGAATTTGCCTTTGTATTGCTCGTTTATCTTCCGGATAATTTCATCAAGCGGCGTTTTCTCTTCGGGCTTAGCGTCGCTTTTAGCTTTGGCGGGCGTGTAAGTGCCGCTTTCGTCTTTCAGCTCGATTGCCCCTTCAAATGTCTTTTGCAATCTATAATACTCAAGTTGTAACTTTCCTGCAAGGTCAACCAGTTGCGTTTTCTCCGCCGGAAGAAGTTTCAACAGATAGCTTAGAAAAATATTTTCCTTGTGCAAATCCCTATCGAACATGCGCACGACTTGCGAAATATATCCATACCATTTAACAAGATTGCGGCATTGACGGCGAAAATTATATCGCTCGTCCGGAGTCAACTTGTTATAACGGTCGGCGACGGGTTGCAACGTGCTTGTCATGCGCCCCATACGATTGCCGCGCCGGGAATATTCTTTGACAAAGGCGTCAATGTCGTTATCAGTATAGACCGCGTAGCCGCGCAGATTTTTTTGCACCTGGTAAATTAAATCCGTGTTCAGCTCGCCCGCTAACATAGTTTCTTGATAAAACGGCTGAAACGCTTCTTGAATATCTTCCTGCGTGTTTATGAAGTCCAAAATAAAAGTATCGGTCTTGCCCTGATAAGTGCGATTAAGCCGCGACAAAGTTTGTACTGCCTTGACGCCGCGCAACTTCTTATCGACAATCATTGTATGCAAAAGCGGTTCGTCAAAGCCCGTCTGATATTTCTCCGCGACAATCAGTATCTGAAAATTTTTATGGAACTCGGCTTTAGTCTGTGCCTCGCTAATGTGGCTGCCGTCCTTGCGCGTGTTCAATTTATGCTCGGAATATTCCGCGCCGCCGTCCTGAACAGTTCCGGAAAACGCCATGAGAACGCCTATATCATAACCATTTTCCGCGATATAACGCTTGCATTCATGATAATATTTCACCGCCGCAAGCCGCGATGACGTTACGACCATCATTTTTCCTAGTCCGCCGATTTTATGCCGCGTCGTTTCCTGAAACGTTTCAACGATAATTTTCGACTTCTGCGCAATGTTATGCGGGTGCAACTCTTCAAACTTGCGGATAACTTTCGCGGCGCGGGAGCTGGGCACGTCCGGATTTTCCTTTGTCGTCTTGGCAATCTGAAAGCACGTTTCGTAGGTCATGTAATTTTGCAGAACGTCCAAAATAAATCCTTCCTCGATTGCCTGCCGCATTGAATAAATATGGAACGGGCGAAAAGTTCCGTCCGCTTGCTCCGTCCCGAAAATTTCAAGCGTCTTATCTTTAGGCGTCGCCGTGAACGCAAAGAACGATAAATTTTTATGCTTGCCGTGTATGCTCATTTCCTGAATCAATTTATCCGTCGGGTCGAAGTCCTCTTCAATCTCGGCATATTCGCGCAAAGCGTCTTCGGTATCAGCCAACGCCGCTTTCATTTTCATAGCTGAAGAGCCGGTCTGGGAAGAGTGCGCCTCGTCGACGATAACCGCGAAATTTTTGCCCTGCGTGCTGTCGACTTTATCATATATGACGGGGAATTTCTGCAAGGTCGTAACGATAATTCGCGCTCCGGAGTTTATAGCGTCGCGAAGGTCGCGGCTAGTTTTATTTTCGCCGATAGTCTCCACCGCGCCTAACGTATGGTCAAAGCCCGAAATAGTTTCCTGTAACTGCGCATCAAGAACCGTCCTATCAGTCACGACGATTACGCTTGCGAAAATTGCGCGGCTGTCCTTGTCGTGCAGAGAGGCGAGCCGATAAGCCGTCCAAGCTATTGAATTCGATTTGCCAGAGCCGGCTGAATGCTGAATTAAATAATTATGCCCCGCGCCGTGTTCGCTGACGTGCGCTATAATTTTTCGCACAACGTCAAGCTGATGATAGCGCGGGGAAATTAGCCGCTTGCCGTCGACGTGTATGAACTTCTGCAAAATATCAATCATGCTGTCCTTTTGCAAGACGCGCTCCCAAAGATATGCTGTCGGATAGCCGTTGGGGTTCGCGGGATTGCCCTTGCCGCCGTCGTGCCCCGCGCCGTTGCTACCTTGATTGAACGGCAGAAAATTTGTCGCCTGTCCGGCAAGCTCCGTCGTCATATAAATTTCCGTGTGGTCAACCGCGAAGAATCCTAGAATCCGCCTGTTGAATTGGAAACAAATTTCTCGCGGGTCGCGGTCGTTAATCCATTGCCTTTTAGCGTCGTCGACGTTCTGCCCCGTGAACTGATTTTTCAGCTCGAACGCAAAAACCGGAATGCCATTTAGGACAAGCACCATGTCAACGCTTTTGTTATTCTCCGCGCTGTAATGCCACTGACGATAGCAAGCGACATGATTTTTGGCGTACTGCGCCGCCGCCGTTTGATTCAATGACGATTCGGGCTTGAAGTAGCAGACGCGAAAATTTATCCCGCGATGTTTGAAGCCGTGCCGCAAAACATAAACAAGCCCGCTCGCCTCGCAAGCACTGTTGAACGCCGCGCAGAATTTTTGCACGGTATCAGCCTTGTTGACGTTTTCAAAGCGCGCCCATTCTCGCGGCTGGGTCTTGCGGATAAAATTTATCAGCGTGTCGACATAAAGTCCAGCTTTCGCGTCGTAGGTGTCAGAGCCTTTGACGTAGCCGCCTGCGGGCGACAGCAGAGCCGCTTCTATATCCGATTCAAATTGCTTTTCGCTCATCTCGTCTGTCATTGCGCCACCGCCTTTTTCCCCGTCACGTACTCGAAGATTAGCGACTTTTTCAGCCGCTCCAGTTCTGTCGCCAGCTGATTTTTCTTTTCTACCAGCAAATCTATCGCCGCTGTTTTTTCGTCAAGATATTTCGCGATTTCTTTTTGCTCTTCCATTGGCGGGAATAAGCAATAAATTGAATATAACCCTGCAGTATATAAACGAGTTAGACCAGCACCAACCCCAGTAGATTTTTTTCTAAACTCACCAATATATTGAGGCGTCTTGAATAAGTATTCTAAATATTTCAGATTAACATTGTTGCTAGCGTAATAAACTGAATAATCTGGACTTACAAGACCATAATATTTTGAGACTGCAAATACGCCGAGATGTGCTTTCAATTTATTAAAAACTAAGTCGTTCTTATAACAAAGTTTTGCTCCAATAAAAGATGTCGCCATATTAGGAACAATATCCATTTCTTTTGTCGGAATGAGACCGTATTTTTGGCTCATAGAAAGAGGTTCTTCTTTTCCATTTTCTGAACGTTCATTTCTCTCGTTGAGGAGCCATTTAATTTTAATAATCTCCCAATCAGCAGGAATTTCGCCGAGCCACTCAACGCCGCTATCTTTCATAGGTCGGGCAGGACGAATGCCCTTAGTAACGGCTCGCGTAATGACAGCTTGTTTTAGCTTTTTATATTCCACGATAGAAGCGCGGGTTTTCTCGATAACTGAATCAATGCGGGCGCACTCGCCGTCTAGGAAAGTTGCTATGCGCTGTTGCTCGTCTTTAGAACAATAAGCCGTTTTATATGATGACATTTGAACAGATGATAATTGACCGACTGCAGCACTATCAGTGAAAAAATGAATGACATTGCTAATCCAATATGCATAGAAACGACAATCTAAATCCATTTTTGGGCTAAGGCTTAACAATCGAATAATTGCGTCATAAGGAGTATCTCTATAAAAAGCAGTACCGATTGCCCCTCGTCCTGTTACAGTAATAGTATTTGCCGAATAAATCGGTTTGGAAGTATACGCATAAACTTGATTTTTATTCATTGAATTTGTATACACTGGATAAGGATGAGCGTTGTCTTGTACATCTGAATAATACTCAGGTTTAGCATCTCCGCCTGCTGATATAGTAAATAATCTGCCTACTGATACTATTTCCCAATCGGCAGGAATTTCGCCGAGCCACTCAACGTCGCTTTGTTTCATAGGTCGAGGCATGGTTTCACGCTCCCTTATGAAACAACACTTGCAAGCCGTCAGAAATATCCGCTTCCAAAGCCGTAATGCGCGACAAAATATCTTCGACGGGTTCGGGCGGCTGATATTCGTAAAAGTAGCGAGTCATGGGGATTTCGTAGCCAACTTTAGTTTTCTTGTGATTTATTCGGGCGTCAGGCGCATAGGGCAAAACTTCGCGGCGGAAATATTCTTCAATGTCGTCAGTCATCGGGACATTTTCAGAGTCGCGGAGATTAGGACTTTCGACAAAAATTTTATAATAGCCGAAATCCTCCGTGCTGAAAATTTTGCTGTGGCAGTAAACGCCGCCCTTGTCGCCGTAAATCGTATCGTGCTTGAAATCGGCATAAGCCTGAACGATAAGACTGCGGCAAAGGTCGGTTATGTCGTTGCGCTTGGTGCCGATACTTTTTCTGCGCGGCTCGTAGCAGTGGCTTGCGTCGATAAGCTGAACTTTTCCTGCGCGGTGTGCGGGCTTGTCCTTTGAACAAATCCAGATATAAGTTGAAATGCCGGTGTTCATAAATTGGTCGGTGCTTAGCTGAACGATAGCATCAAGCCAATCGTTTTCGAGAATGTAGCGGCGAATTTCACTGGAACCGCTACCCGCGTCGCCGGAAAAGAGCGGCGAGCCGTTTTGAATGATAGCCATTTTGCCGGTCGGTTCCAACTTAGAAAGACCGTTTAGGACGAAAAGTTGTTGCCCGTCAGAAATTTTCGGCAAGCCAGGCGCAAAGCGTCCGAGTTCGCCGCGCTTGTGTTCAGCCTCAACGGCTTTTTGTTCGCGCTTCCAATCGATACCGAACGGCGGATTGCTGATACAAAATCGGAAAGTGTAGCCGCTGAACTGGTCGTCAGAGAGCGTGTCGCCAAAGCGCATGTTATCAGGGTTGCCGCCGCGAATCATCATATCAGCCTTAGCAATAGCGAAAGTTGACGGGTTGAACTCCTGCCCAAAGCAAAGAACGCTGAGAGCCGGATTAATTTCGTTAATGCGCTCTTCCATGCAGGAAAGCATTTGGCTTGTGCCCATAGTCATATCATAAACGGTAACGGAGCCTTCGTCGGGCAAGTTCGCGCCGGAAAGTAAAAGGTCGGTCATAAGGTAGATAATATCGCGGCTGGTGAAATGCGCTCCGGCTTCTTCGCCGAAACTTTCGCTGAAACGGCGCACCAAATCTTCAAAGATATAGCCGCAATCGACCGCGCTTATTTTGTCCGCGCCGAGATAACCTTTGGGGCTGTTAAATTCCTTGATAGTTAGATAAAGCGTGTTGCTATCGACCATGCGTTTTATGACGTTATCGAAATCGAACTTTGAAAGGACGTCCTGCACGTTGGAGGAAAAGCCCGCCAGATAGTCGCGAAAATTCGCCTCAATGTTCTCTGGGTCATCAAGTAGTTTCTTAAAAGTAAACTTGCTGATATTATAGAAACGGTATCCGGAAGCGCGAGAAAGAAGCACTTCAAAAAACTTTACATTTTCCCTAATCTTTTCATTGGTCTTTTCGTAAGTGTCCTGAACGTTCTGCCACGTCGGGAGCAAGCAATCATGAAAACGCTTGACGACCGTCATTGGCAAAATAACTAGCCCGTATTCATGCGGCTTGAAAGGTCCGCGCAACATGTCTGCCACGTTCCAAATCATTGCGGCTTTTTCTGCTATGTTCGTTCCGACGACGCTAATTTTATCTTGCGGCATTGTTTATCCCTTTCCGCCTTAGTCCAAAAGTTTATCAAGCCCGATTGTCAAGCCGCGCAGGTTGCGAACTTTTTTGCAAGCCAACAAAACGCCAGGCATAAAAGAATCTCTGCCGGTTGAGTCGTGGCGGATAGTGAGCGTTTGTCCCAGCCCGCCGAATATAACTTCTTGATGAGCGACGTAACCGGGCAATCTGACGCTGTGAATTCTTATGCCGTCATAATCAGCCCCACGCACGTGCGGAAGGTTTTCGACTTCGTCGGGGTGTCCTTGCTTATGTGGCGTGCGGACTTCGGAAATCATTTTGGCAGTAAGTTCAGCGGTTCCGGACGGCGCGTCAAGTTTTTTGTCGTGGTGCAGTTCGATAATTTCAACGTCGGGCATATACTTTGCAATTTTCTGCGCAGTCAACATCATGAGCACGGCACCTAGTGCGAAATTCGGCGCGATAAATGCGGGCGTGTTGAATTGTTCTGCCGCTTCGCGAATTTTTTCCTTAGCTTCGTCGCTTAAACCGGTCGTGCCGACAACTGGCGAAACTTTATTTTCAAGCGCAGTCATAACGTTTTGAAAGACAACGTTAGGGCGCGTGAAGTCAACCATAACATCGGGCGCGAATTTCTTCAATGCGGCATCAAGATTAGTTTCGACTTTGATTCCTTCGACTTCGCCCGCAGAAACATCGACCGCGCCGACCAATTCCAATTCCGAATCAGCATTGACCGCGCCGCAAACCGTGCGCCCCATTCTACCCAATGCGCCATTAACTAAAACTTTAATCATTGTAAAAGCCTCCTTAAATTTTTTCGTAAGCGAGCCGCAAAATTTCTTCGGGCAAGCTTGGATAAATTTTCTGCAATTCCGCCTTAGTCACCAGCCGAAAGCCTTTGTAATCAAAGCGCGGCGTCGTTGCGCAAGAAATGAAAGTGTAACCGTTCTTGTCAATATTTTCGGCGGCGAAAATCGCGCCTGCAGGCAAGACAATCATTGGCTGTTCATTTTGTTCAGTGTCAATGCCGAGCAGGACTTCATCAATTTTCCCGTCATTGAGCACAGTAATTTTCATTCCGCAACCCGCATGATAATACCAAATTTCGTAGCAGTCGAGCTGGTGGAAATGGGAAACGTCGCCCTTGTCGAGCAGGAAATAAATACTGCCGGCGGTGGCTCTATTCTTTTTTTGCTTGAAAGGCGCAGTATAAATTTCGGCGAACCAACCGCCCTCCGAATGTGCTTGAAGGTTATAAGTGTCTTTAAATTTCTGCGCGGCGTCAATTTCGGCTGAAGTTATGGACGCCGTCAAGCAAATTGCCAATGCCGTCAACAAAGAAATTACTTTGCGTTTAGCGTTCAAGATTTCGCCTCCTACATTTTCACGAATCGCCCGCCGTTTATCAGATAAAGATATTTTTCCGCGACGTTTATTTTAAGCAGAGCTTCGACTGCCGCCGCGTAAAGTTCTATTTGCACTTTGTAGCGTTCGCCGATATTTTCTGAATCGCGGTCGGTCTTGTAGTCAAGCAGAATCCAATTCCCTGCCGCGTCTTTGAATAGCAAATCTATTATCCCTTGTATAAAAATTTTCTCGTCGACGTGGAAAAATTTTTGCGCGTCAATTAGTCGGCTGAATGGCAATTCGCGATAAAATTCTTGCGCTTTTATGAGCCGCTGTCCGAGTTCGCTTGCAAAGAATTTCGCGACCCGTTCCGCCTTGATTAGTTTGACGTGTTCTTTTGGAATTATTTCGCGGCGTGCGAGTTCCTCAATCTGGCTAAAAATTCCGCTTGCTGACAAGTCGCCGCTTAGGTTCAAACTTTGCATGACTTTATGCATTAGCGAGCCGAATTCCGCGCCGGATATTTCTTTTTTCTGCATGAAATCTGGTCGACGATAAATAAATTTTTTCGCCGTAATGTCGACAAGTTGCGGCGGTTCGTCTTCCTCTGCGCGGCGTTTAAGTTCAGTGACGGAAAGTTTCGCGGGGATTTTAGCTAATGGCGTTGGCGAAAGTTTTTCTGGGGCTTGCAAGATTTTTTTCTGCGCCTCGTCAAGCGATTGCTCTTTTATCTGCAGAACTTCTTCCGTTTCCACCAGCCGCGAATCAATTACGGGGCTTAGCGCGTCTTTTATCGGCAACAGCCAATCCATAAATTTTCGCGCAGATAATATTTCGTAATCGCTCGGCGTGTCGACCGGAATTAAATTGTTGAGTGCCGTTTGGCTTGTCGTCCCGACTAGGAATAATTTTTCTTTCGCCCGCGTCAACGCCACGTATAAAAGCCGGAGTTCTTCGGCGATTGATTCATCAGCAACTTTTTTCGATACGGCTTGCGTTGCCAGCGTCTTAACTCTTAGCTGAGAACCTTTAGGCGTCCTGTGCGCACCAATGCCAAATTCACGGTGCATGAAAAGGTTACTGCGCGTATAATCTTCGGTATTGAAGCCCTTGCCGACACCCGCCACGAATACCACAGGATATTCAAGCCCTTTGCTTTTGTGAATGGTGACGACGCGCACGACGTTTTCATTTTCGCCAAGAGTTGTCGCGGTCGGCAAATCCTTCGACAGGTCGCGAATTTTTTTTATGAACTCGATAAACCTAGACAAGCCGCGAGCGTTATTTGATTCAAAAGTTGTGGCGCGGTCAATCAGTATGCGCAAATTAGCTTGCCGAGCGTCGCCGCGAATTTCCTTGCCGACAAAATCATAATAGCCCGTTTCGCGATAAAGCGTGCTCAAAAGTTCGGGAACTCCCATTTGCCGCGCCATATCGCGCCACAGATTTATTTTCGACAGAAATTCTTTGCACTTGTCGGAACCGAGACTAACCGCCGTATAAAAATCGGCGTCGGGATTATCAATTCTGATTTCGGCAAGTTCTTCAGCCGTGAAATTTCCAATCGGGCTAATCATGACGGCGGCAAGCGGAATATCTTGGCGGACGTTGTCCAGAATTTGCAATAGGCTCATAATAACTTGAACTTCATTTGCCTGGAAATAATTTTCTTCGTCGGGGACGTAAGCGGGCACGCCAAATTTTTTCAGCGTGTCGAGAATATCAAAGGCTTGCGTCTTGGGCGAGCGGTGCAAAATAACAATGTCCTTGAATTGAACTTGCCGATATTTATCGCCGTCGCGCACAAGCTTTTTAGATTTAATCAGCTCGTGAATTTTGCCCGCAATAAAGCGCATTTCAATTTCAATATTTTTGTTGTCGTCGTTGCGGTCGGTTTTAATGTAGAAAAATTCGGGGCGTTCGTCGAAATATTTTTCGCCGGTCTCAAAGTTTGCGCCGAATTGAAGTTGCGCCGCAGCGTCGTAGTCAATTTCGGTTGCCTGTTTATTCATGAGCCGTTTAAAAATTTCGTTGACCGCGCAGATAATTTTTTCCCGACTGCGGAAATTTTTGGAAAGATTTATACAGCGATAGGAAGTCATTTTGTCCTTGAAGTTCGCGGAATCGACAAGGCGGAAACGATAAATTGACTGCTTGACATCGCCGACAAGGAAAAGATTATCGCCGCGAGAAATTTTTTGCACAATCGCTTCCTGCACGCCGTTAGTGTCTTGGTATTCGTCGACCATGATAAATTTAAACTTATCGCGATAGGTGGCGGCGACTTCGGGCGCGTCGTCGAAAATTTTTAGGGCGAAATGCTCCATGTCAGCAAAATCAATAATGCCGCGTTCGCGCTTTGCTTCGGCGAAATTTTTAGCAAAATCTTTCGTCACGCGGATTAACTCTTGAATCGGCTTGAAAAGTTCGCGCACGTGATTAATCATTTCGGCTTCGGGCGCAAGAAAATAATTATCACGCAGGGCAAGAAGTTTTTTCTTGTAATCATCGCGCAAGTTCTGAATTGTTTCCTTGATAGCTAATTTGTCGTCGGTAAGTTTTCGCGGCGCACTGAACGTGGCGAATTTTTTAATAGCCCAAATCGCGTCGTAAAGTTTATTCCAATCGTCGCCGGCAGTTTTAATCGGAGCAAGTTGGCGGGCGTCGTCGTTGATAGTTTTGACGGCGATATTATTTTCTTCGGCGAGCGTTTTAGCTTCCGCGCAGTCGTCGAAAATTTTGTTAAGCGTCTCGGCGATATGCGGCGCGATAATTTCTTTGAACCACTGAATATTTTCAAGGCGAATATTTTCGGGCAAGTCGTAAGGCGCGGCGAGCGAATCAAGCCACTTTTCGGGATAAGGCAAGCTCAGCGAAAAGTTATGCAGTTCAATAATCATCTCGTGGATTTTGTCATCGCCGTGAACCGTGCCGCCGAATGTGTCTGTAAAATTTTTGAAAGAGTCGCCGCCGTCTTTATAATTCTCCTCGAAAAGCTCCTCGATAACTTCCTTTTTCAGAACGGAAAGTTCGTTATCGTCCGCCGTACGGAATTTTGGGTCAAGGTCTATTCGCGAAAAATTTCTTTTCAAAACCGATTGGCAAAATGAATCGAACGTCGAAATTTGCGCCCCGCTCAAAAGAATTATCTGCTTTTCCAATCGTGCTTGATTGTCCGTGTCGAGTTCGGCTTGAAGGCTTTCAGATAATCGCGCTTGAATTCGCGAGCGCATTTCCTGCGCGGCGGCATTGGTGAACGTCATGATTAACATTTCGTCGACTTCGCAGGAATTTTCTTCAATCAGACTTACGACGCGCTCTGTAAGTGTGCGCGTTTTGCCCGAACCTGCCGCCGCCGCTATCAATAAATTTTCGCCGCGAGCCTCAACTGCCGCTTGTTGTTCTTTCGTCAGCTCCATAATTAAAACCTTAATTCGCCGCGTTCCAAACGTTCGCGGAGCGTCGGAGCTTTAGCATCTTTATCGGCAAGTATCGTCGGGGCGAAAGGCCAATCGATTTTAATTTCTGCGTCGTTCCAAATGATATTCCCGTCGCAATTCGGCGCGTAAAAATTATCCGCCTTGTATTGAATTTCAACATCATCAGTCAGCGTCAAGAAGCCATGAGCAAAGCCACGCGGAATAAGCAACTGTTTTTTATTTTCGGCAGTGAGTTCGACCGCTACCCACTTAGCAAAAGTTTTCGAGCCTTCGCGAATGTCAATCGCCACGTCCAAAAGTTTGCCACGAGTGCAACGAACTAACTTAGCTTGGGCAAAAGGTGCCGTCTGATAGTGCAAGCCGCGAAGCGTGCCCTTCTGCGCGGAGTAGGATTGATTGTCCTGTAAGAAATTAAAATTCAAGCCAGCCGCCTCAAACTTTCGCGCCGACCACGTCTCCATAAACCAGCCGCGAGCGTCTCCAAAAACTTTCGGCTCCAAAATCAATACGCCGTCCAAATCTGTCTTAGTCACTTGCATAAAATTTTTCCTCCTAAAATTGCTTTTTTTGGCAGTTTATATGTTTTGCTGTTGACCGTCAAGCAATTACAGCGTATATTCTATTTTAAATAAAATTGGAGGCGATAAGATGAATTTTTTCATAACTGGTAACGGTGCAATCGACGCCGGACTTGACTTAGATTTTATTTCGCCCGTGAATGCTAAAGCTGGAAAATTCGCGAGCAAGGGACAAACTTTAAAACAAAGCTATTCAATCGCGCAAAATATTTTTCGGCTCGTCGGCAAGGACAAAATAAATTTCGCTTTAATCGGGCTTACTGCCGACAATTTATTTCGCGACGATAATGAAAATCTAACAAAAGACGTTTTCGAGGAAAATTTTCAAGCCTTGAATGATTATATAAAACTTTGTTACGACAACGGCGCGAAACCTATCGGCGTAATTTTGCCTTTTGCGCCCAGCGTCCGCGAACGTTACAGGAAAAGTTTTTTGCAACCGCTCTTGGATATTCTTGCCGAGTTTGGAATTAAAATTATCAATTTCTTCGACCTTGAACTTCCGGAAGAAAATTTTTCGGACGAAATACATTTAACAGAAGAAGGCGCGTTGAAGTTTAGCCTTAACTTGACGCTAACTTTTTACGACTACAAAATTTTTTCTGAAGAAGATTTTTCCCAGATGAGTTATTTTTATTTCTATTACTTATCTTCCTTTATGATGAACAGGAAAAATTTTAATATGATTTTGTCGAAAGTTTTTTCTTACAGTGTAGAAAAAATTCGTCGCAAGAAAAAAATTAAAGTCGCCTTTGTAACTGACCACGCGGCGACTTGGTGCGGCGACAGGCTTTATCACCTTTTCGACCAGAATCCCCGCTTCGAGACGACGCTATTTATGATTAAGGGAAAAAATGAATCTACGCTTGAGGACGCCCGCCACGACTTTGAACAATTTAAATCTGCTGGCTTAAATGTTGTCGGCGTTTTCGACTTAAACGAAGAAACCGAGCCGCAAGATATTATCTTTTTCCTTAGACCTTACTTTCATAACTTTTCTAGAAATTTTCAATTCAACGTGTTGACGCCGCAAACTCTTTGCATTTATATTCCTTATTATATTGAAACGGCACAGTCCTTTATTCCAAATTATTATGATATGCCTATATTCCGTTTGGCGTGGAAATATTTCTTTGATTCTAAAATTGCTTTGAAAGTTTTTGAGCAGAATTCTAAAACTGGAACTTTTCATGGAGGGATAAGCGGCTTGCCCAAAATGGATTTTTTCTTCAAAGCCTCGAATAAAATCTCGTTCACTTGGAAGATGACGCGACCCAATGCAAAAAAAATTATTTGGGCACCGCATTGGTCTTTTATTCTACAGGAGAAAAGAGAAACAGTAAGTACGTTCCCTTACAACTATAAACTTATGTACGAATTTGCAAAAGCGCACCCCGAAACGTCTTGGGTCGTCAAGCCGCACCCCAGATTAATGCTTGAGGCTATAAAGTATGGGCTTTTCCCTTCCGTTGAAGCTTACGAAGAGTATTTGCAGAAATGGAACGATTTGCCGAACGCGCAAGTTTTCACCGGCGGTTATTATCAAGAAATTTTTGCAACCTCCGACGGCTTGATTCATGATAGTTGCTCATTCATTGCCGAATATCAATACACGAACAAGCCCATGATTTTTTTGATGAATAACGATGAGGAAGAATTCACCGAGCTTGGCAAAAAAATTTTGGACGCTTCCTACATTGTTGACGGGAAAAATCTTGAACAAATTGCCGCTGCCCTTCAGAAAATTTTTATCGAAGGCAACGACCCGCTTAAAGCCAAACGTAAGAAGGTTTTCGACGAGGAATTGAACTATAAAAAATTTAATGGTATGTTGGCTAGCGATTTTATTTTCAAAAACGTTGCAGACGAATTGGGGATAACAAAATGAACAACTGGAAAAAAATTTGGGAGAGCCGCAAAGATAATCTCGCCAAAATCGACAGGGCAAATTATTGTGAAGTCTTCGCCGAGCTTAAAAGGATTGACGGATTCGATTTAAACGGCGGCGTAACTCTGGATTCGCAACTTAGCCAGCACGAAAATTTGAAAGTCGCGCTGAACTTGTCGGCGGGCGAAAATATTTTTGAAGTCGGTTGCGGCGCGGGAGCCAATCTCTATCTTTTCGCTCGTGACGGCTTTGAAGTCGGCGGGCTTGATTACTCTTCAACGCTGATTGCCATTGCGAAAAAAATTCTTCCCGACACACGCGAATTAATCTGCGCGGGTGCGGACGAACTCCCGACCGATAAAAAATATGACGCGGTCTTTTCAAACGGAGTATTTATTTATTTCGACAACCTTGCTTATGCCGAGCGCGTCTTGGAAAAAATGTATGTAAAAAGTCGCCGTGCCGTTGCCGTCCTTGACATTTACGATAAAGCTTTTGAAGAAGAACTAACTGCCGAACGCAAGCGCACCATTGAAAATTACGAGGAACGCTATAAAGATTTGCCTAAGCTTTTTTACCCGCGCAGTTTCTTTGAGGACTTCGCCGCTCGTCACGAATTATCAATCCATTTTGCAAAAAATGAGCTTGAAAATTATGGCAACGCGCCTTTTACCTATCATATTTTCATGGAGAGGAGAATTTAAATGCAGGCGATAATTCTTGCGGCGGGCATGGGCAGACGCCTTAAGGAATTGACGCAGGACAATACTAAATGCATGGTCAAAGTCAACGGCGTCACGCTGATTGAAAGAATGCTTCATCAACTCGAAAAGCAACATCTTTCGCGCATTGTTATCGTCGTCGGTTACAAGGGGCAGAAATTAATTGATTTTATCGCAACGCTCGATATTCAAACGCCCATTGTTTACGTCAACAATCCGATTTACGATAAGACAAATAATATTTACTCGCTTTTTTGGCGAAGGATTATCTTTGCAAGGAAGATACACTTTTGCTTGAATCCGATTTGATTTTTGAAGACAGTTTGCTTGAGGAATTGCTAAGCGACCCGCGTGAGACGCTCGCGCTTGTCGACAAGTACGAAAGCTGGATGGACGGCACTTGCATGAAAGTTACCGACGACGACAGAATCACGGCGTTTATTTCTGGGAAAAATTTTGATTTCAAGGAAACCGCCGGCTGTTATAAGACCGTCAACATTTATAAATTCGGCAAGCATTTTTCCGAAAATCTCTACGTGCCATTTCTCGACGCCTATTCAAAAGCTTTGGGCAATAACGAATACTATGAACAAGTTTTGCGCGTCATTATGATTCTTGACGAACCGGAAATTCGCGCTAAGCGTTTGAATACTCTTCGCGACAGGAAAAAAGCTTTGCGCTGGTACGAGATTGACGACGAGCAAGATTTAGATATTGCCGAGTCAATGTTCGCGCCTGACGAAGACGAAAAAGTTTCAATGATTCAGCGGCGTTACGGCGGCTATTGGCGTTATCCCAAGCTGATTGATTTTTGCTATTTGGTTAATCCCTACTTCCCGCCAGAAAAATTGATTGACGAGATTACTGCCGCCGCTAAAAATCTTCTGACGCAATATCCTTCGGGCATGAAAGTAAATTCTTTGCTTGCGGCTAAAAATTTCGGCGTGCACAAGGAAAATATTTTGGTAGGCAATGGCGCGGCGGAGCTGATTAAATCGCTTATGGAAAAATTGTCGGGGAAAGTTGGCTTTGTGCGCCCGACGTTTGAAGAATATCCGAACCGATACGCTAAAGACGATTCGCTTTACTTCACGCCGCCAAATGAAAATTTTTCCTACAATGTCGACGACCTTATAAATTTCTTCAGCAACAAGGAAATAACTTCGCTGGTCGTGGTTAATCCCGATAACCCGTCAGGCAATTTCATTCCGAAATCTGAATTGATTCGGCTGATTAATTGGACGGCGGGAAAAAATATCGGGCTGATTATCGACGAAAGTTTTGTTGACTTTGCGGACGAAAACGAAACTTTAATTGAGCAGAAAATTTTGGACACGAATAAAAAGCTTTGCGTCGTCAAGAGCTTGTCGAAGTCGCACGGAATTGGTGGCTTGCGTCTTGGCGTTATGGCGTCGGGCAATCAAGAACTAATCGCCGCGCTGAAAAAGGACGTTGCCATTTGGAATATAAATTCTTTCGCAGAATTTTACATGCAAATTTTCGAGAAATACAAAAAGACTTATGTTGAATCGTTGCGCCGACTTCGCAAGGAGCGCGAAAGATTTTCTGCTGAACTTGAAAAAATTTCGGGCGTCCGTGTCGTGCCGAGTGCGACGAATTTTATTATGGTGGAGCTTATCGGCAATTCTTCTAAAGAGCTTTGCAAAAAACTTTTTATCGGCTACAATATTTTCGTCAAGGATTTGTCGAATAAAATCGCGGGCAAAAATTATCTGCGCTTTGCAGTGCGAGCAACTAAGGACAATAACAAATTGCTTGACGTACTGAAAAAGGAGTTAGCTTCATGAAGATTTGCATTGTTGGCGGCGGCAATCTCGGCACAGCTATGGCAGTTGATTTTGCATCGAAAAACCACACAGTCAATATTTTGACTTCGCGTCCCCATGACTGGACAAAAAATATTTCCGCTGTCGAAATGCTTCGGAGTGGGTGGGGACGTAGCTTATCGTTAAATGCTGAATTGAACATGGTAACGGCTGACGCAACTGAAGCTTTCGCCGGAACGGATTATATTTTCGTGACGTTGCCGTCGCATGTTCAGAGCGACTTTGCTAAAAGAGCGGCTCCCCTAGTAAGCGACAAAATGAAATTCGTAATGGTGCCTGGCTTTGGCGGCGCGGAATTTCTTATGCAACCGATTTTGAAAAGGGGCGCGTCGCTTTTTGGTTTTCAGCGCGTACTGTTCATCGCTCGGCTTAAGCAATATGGACAAAGCGTTTGGTTTGAAAGGAAAACTTCTTTGCAAATGGTGAAATTCGCGGACGCGGACGTTGATTCGATTCGTGACGATATGACAAAACTTTTCTCCATGCCCTGCGAAATTTTGGATAACTATCTTTGCATTACCTTGACGCCTTCCAACCCCGTTTTGCATACTTCGCGGCTTTACTCAATGTTGAAGGACGACGACTCGGCGATTGAGCAAAATAAATTTTTCTACGCCGATTGGAATGATGCTACTTCGGAAGTTTTATTCAAGCTTGATTCGGAAGTTCAAGCGATTTGCCGTGCGCTTAAGAAAATTGATTTAAGCTCGGTGCTCTCGCTGAAAATTTATTACGAAAGCGATACCGTATCCGCGCTGACTAAAAAAATCCGGAGCATTCCGTCCTTGAGTAAAATTTTATCGCCGTTCAAAGAAACGCCGCAAGGTATTTTGCCGGATTATGATAATCGTTACTTCAAATGCGATTTTGAATTCGGTTTGGATATTCTTCTTCAATTTACCGAAGTATTGAACTTGAACGCGCCGACAATGCGCGACGTTATGAATTGGTATCGGCAACGGACGAAAAATTTTGTTCGCGCCGTCAATCTCGCGCAGTACGGAATAAAGTCCGCGCAAGATATTTATAAGTTTTATAGAGAGGAGAAAATTTAAATGGAAAAAACATTGGTTCTGATTAAGCCGGACGCCTTCGGGAAAAATCACGCGGGCGATATTCTCAAAATTTACGAGGACGCGGGCTTTAAAATTTTGGCGGCAAAAGTTATGAAGATGACGGAGGAACTTGCCGCAAAACATTACGTCGAACACATTGGGCGTCCGTATTATCCCGCGCTGGTCGAATTTATGACGAGTGCGCCGATTATGGCTTTGGTACTCGGCGGCGACGACGTGATAAAAAAAGTTCGCGAACTCAATGGCGCGACTAATCCCGCTGAGGCGGCTGACGGCACTGTTCGCAAACTCTACGCCGAAAGTAAAACTAAAAATGCCGTTCACGCCTCCGACAGCACGACTAGCGCGGCGCGGGAAATTCCGATTTTCTTCAGCGCGTGCGAAATGTTCGACTGATAGGGGTTTTGCCAATGCTGAATTATCGAAACGAACTGGACAAAATGCCGTCATATGACGGAGTAGAGAAAAGTTATCGAATAAAAGTCAACGCGAATGAATCAACGCTGAATTTGCCGCCGCTTGTCGAAGAGCGCGTAATAAATCGGCTGGCAATGCTGGCGTTCAATCGCTACCCGAATGAAGAATATTATTCTTTAGTCGAGCAGATAGCTAAAAATTTTTCGGTCGACGTGTCACAAGTTTTATTGGGGAGCGGCTCAAGCGAAATTATCGAAAAAGTTTTCCATGCATTCGGCGGCGCGGGCAGGAAAATTGTTTATCCGCAACCGAGCTTTTCTATGTACAAAATCTACGCGAAGGCAGCAGAAGCTGACGGCGTGCCCTTCGATTTAGACGAGAAATTTAATCTCAACGTCGACGAGTACATAAAAAAAATTCGCGAAGTCGGCGCAAGTCTTGCTGTCGTCTGCAACCCGAATAACCCTACCGGCAACGTCTTGACGCCCGCGCAGATTGAAAAAATTGCCAAGTCGATTGACTGCGCCTTTTTGCTTGATGAAGCCTACGTAGAATTTTACGGGCGGTCGGCAGTCAATCTCGTCGCGAAGTATCCTAATTTAATCGTCGCCCGCACTTTTTCCAAAGCTTACGGTATGGCGGGAGCGCGTGTCGGATACATGATTGCTCAAGCTGAAGTCACACGCATGATTAACAAAACTTTTATGCCGTATCATATGAACGTATTGACATTGGCGGCGGCGGATATTGTCTATCAAATGCGCGATGAATTTGTTCCGCGTCTGCAAATGACAATCGCCGAGCGCAAAAGAATGTTCGAGCGGCTTGAAAAATTGCCTGGCGTCGAAATTTTTCCGTCGGAAGCAAATTTTATATTGTTCAGATTAGACCGCGCAGAGGAACTGAAAAATTATCTGGAATCGCTAGACATTGGCATAAGATATTTTTCGCCTGGCTCATATGGCTTGAAAAATTGCTTGCGAGTATCAATCGGAACGCGCATTGAGAACGACGAAATTTTTTCCGCGATAAAAAATTTCTTGGAGGCGGCGCAATGAGAATCGGCAAAGTTAATCGCACGACTAAGGAAACTAAAATAAAAGTTGAGCTGAAGTTGGACGGCAAAAGCAAGGCTGAAATTTCTTCGGGCATTGGCTTTTTCGACCACATGTTGAATCTTTTCGCGGCGCATGGGCAATTCGGCTTGAAAGTCAGTTGCAAGGGCGATTTAGAAATTGACGGACACCACAGCGTTGAAGACATTGGAATTGCGTTGGGCGCGGCGTTGAAAGATGCTTTAGGCGATAAGCGCGGCATTGTACGCTACGGAACTTTTTTCTTGCCTATGGACGAGACTTTAGCCCTTGTCAGTCTTGACATAAGCGGGCGACCGTTTCTAGTTTGCGAACTCGGCGAATTAGCTCCGGCGATTGGAAATTTTGATACTGAGCTTGTCGAAGAATTTCTGCGGGCGTTCGCCTTCAACGCGGGGATTACTCTTCACGTTAAGATTTTATATGGCAAAAATTCTCATCACAAAGTTGAAGCGATTTTCAAAGCCTTAGGGCATGCGCTTAGAGCCGCCGTCGCTGTCGACAAAAAAAATAAGGACGTCCCCTCAACAAAGGGCGTCCTCTGAAAATTTATTTCGCGGGGCAGTACAGGTTGACGAAATTTCTAATCTCAATGAAAGATTTAACGCTTTCGTCGAGTTGCGGCAGGAGTATCGAAAAATCATGCGACATTCCGGCGTAAACCGACAAAGTTACATTCAATTCGTCCGCCGTCGCTTTCTTTATAAGTTCAATCCCGTCGTCGACGAAAAGTTCATAGCCGCCAATTTGAATCAGCGTTGGCGGCAAATTTTTTAGGTCGGCATAAATCGGCGAAAGGCGCGGGTCGTTCAAAGGAATATCGCCGGCGTATTTCGGTTTGGAAACTTCGGAATACATTTTCTTATTAAATTTGCCCAAAATTAAATCGCGGTCGGCGTTTTCTGTACGTGACGGCAAATTATTTTCAAAAGTCGTTCTAGGAGAAACTAAAATCAACATAGCGGGTTGCGGCAAATTATTTTCCTTAAGGTAAGTTGCAAAAGCTAAAGCTAAATTTCCGCCCGCCGAATCTCCGAAGACGATTATATTTTTCGGGTCAATCTTCCTGTTCAAAAGTTCGCGGTAAGCAGTAACGGTGTCTTCGAGCGCGGCGGGATAAATATTTTCGGGCGCAACGCGATAATCAACCATGTAAATTTCCTTCGCATCAATCATAACTGCTTGCTTGATTGCGAAATCGCGATACCAATTACTCAAATGACCGACATAGCCGCCGCCATGAAGTTGCAACGCCACCCGCGCAGATTTTTTTTGCTTGGGATTAGCTAGTCGCTCAACCTTGACGCCGTTAAACAAAATTTTTTCGTAAGTCCATTTATCCGGCACTTCAAAAGTCATCGGAATTTCTTTGTTGAAAAATTTTGTCATATAGTCTTTAATGTAAGCTTGCTTAGCGGCGTTGTTGATGAAAGTTTTTCCTGCCTTAGGCATTTGCCACGCTGGAGCCGCATAAGTCGTAGCCGTCAGCAAACTTAAACACAATGCGAAAATTATTATCTTAAAAAATTTCATTTCAAGCCCTCCTATTTTTTGAGGCATTATAACACAGCGGCGAGAAATAAAAAATTTGCGGCGGAGAATTCTTTTTGCTATTATGGCAGAAAAATTTCGAGGCGAAGAAATGATTCAACTTGAGAATGTGAAAAAATATTACGGCGAACGGCTAATTTTCTCCGACGTGACGTTTAAAATTGCTGAGGGCGAAAAGGTCGGGATTGTCGGCAAGAACGGTGCAGGGAAATCTACGCTGTTAAAAGTAATGATGGGCGCAGAACCATTCGACGCAGGCACAATCGGCGGACTAAGGGCGGAAGATATTGGCTTTGTCGAACAGACGCCGCACTTTACCGCAACGACATTACTTGACGAACTGTTGACGATTGAAGGCGCGGAAAAGTTTATGGCACGGAAAATTTTATTCGGACTGGGATTTTCAGAAGCGGAACTGCTAAAAAATCCGAATCACTTCAGCGGTGGCGAGTCGGCTAAAATTTCTTTGGCGAAAGCTCTGATAAATGAGCCGCGCATTTTGATTTTGGACGAGCCGACAAATCATCTGGACATTTACGCGATTGAATTCTTAGAAGACTTCGTGAAAAATTATCGCGGCACAGTCATTGCCGTCACGCATGACCGGCATTTCTTACAGAATTGTGTTGAGAAAATTTTGGACATGGAGAATTGCAAGGTGACTCTTTATCCTGGCAACTACGAAAAATTTATTCGGCTCAAAAGTGAGCGGCGCGAGGCGGAGCTTAAAGCCTACGAGAAGCAACAGGCGGAAATTGCTAAACTTGAAGACTTTGTCCGGCGCAATAAAGTTCGCGCTTCAACGGCAAAACGCGCTCGCAGTCGTCAAATTGCACTCGATAAAATGGAACGCTTAGAAAAGCCGCCGTCCAATGAAACTGCCGCAATCAGACTAAACGACGCCGCCGAATCAGCTAATCGCGTTTTGATTCTGGAAAATGTTTCCTTTAAGACCGTGATAAAAAATTTCAGCGCGGAAATTTTCAAGGGCGAAAAGGTCGGGCTTATCGGGCGTAATGGCGTCGGCAAATCAACGTTGCTAAAAATTATCGTCGGCGAACTTAAAGCGGACAGCGGCGAAATTAAAATCGGCAACCGCGTTAAAATCGGCTACCTTTCGCAAGGACACGAGGAACTTAACGAAAACCGCACGCCGCTTGAGGAATTGAATCAAGAATTCGGCTTATCTGAAGGTCAAGCGCGGTCGGAATTGGCACGGCTAAATTTATTCGCGCAAGTCGTAGAAAAACCGATTGCCGATTTATCAGGCGGCGAAAAAACTCGCGTAGCTTTGACAAAACTAATCTTGACGGGCGCGAATTTTTTAATCTTAGACGAGCCGACAAATCATTTAGATTTACCTGCGCGGGAAGCAATCGAAACGGCGTTGCAAAGCTTTGACGGCACAATTCTAATTGTCACGCACGACCGATATTTACTTGACAAAGTAACTTCGCGAATAATAGAATTCTCAAAAGCAATTAGGAATGTGGAATTAGGAATTAGAAATGAAAAAGCGCGGGCAAATGTAAAAATAAAACCGCAAGCCCCAAAAGCTAAAAGCTCAAAGCTCAAAGCTCCAAACGAACAGGCATTAGAAAAAATCGAGGCGCAAATAAAAATGGCGGAAATGGAATTAAAAATGATAGAGCAAGAAATAAACGCCGCGAGCGACCCGCAAAAATTGACGGAGTTAGCGGCGGCGCACGTCACGAAGTTGAAAGAGATAGATGAACTTTATTTGCGCTGGGAGGAATTGCAATGCTGACGAGCAATGTCCGAGCACAGCTAAAACCTGCGAAGCTAGCGAAGCGCAGCGGAGCGTACGAACGCGGCGATAACCTTCAAATTGTTGTAATGTTTAATCGCGTACGCTGTTTGCTACTTTTTAAAAGTAGGGAGGAATTGCAATGCTGACGAGCAATGTCCGAGCACAGCTAAAACCTGCGAAGCTAGCGAAGCGCAGCGGAGCGTACGAACGCGGCGATAACCTTCAAATTGTTGTAACGTTTAATCGCGTACGCTGTTTGCTACTTTTTAAAAGTAGGGAGGAATTGCAATGCTGACGAACAATGTCCGAGCACAGCTAAAACCTGCGAAGCTAGCGAAGCGCAGCGGAGCGTACGAACGCGGCGATAACCTTCAAATTGTTGTAACGTTTAATCGCGTACGCTGTTTGCTACTTTTTAAAAGTAGGGAGGAATTGCAATGCTGAGAATTGTGCCGATTGTCCTTGCCCTTATAGTTTGCTTTTCCAATCTAGGCTTTATGGGCGGGCATTCGGCTAATCAAAATGAACTCGTCGACGACCACGCGCCACGCAATCACTTGACCCAAGATAAAAACGCTCAAGCCGCCCCGATTAACGAAGTTTATAACTTTGAAGACTTAACGGAAAGTTCAGCGCAAGAAATTTTAGGCGAAGTCATTCAGCGCGACGAAAATATTTTGCGGCTTTACTGGGAGATTATCCCCAACGCCGTCAAGTATGAAATTCTGATAGACGGCGCGACGCTTTACGCTTACACCAACGGCATTGAAATTCCTATCGATGACGTTCACAAAAAATTCCAAGTCAACGCAATTTCTTTAGACGGTACGACGCTACAAAATAAAATTCCGATTACTGATATTGATACCAACCCGCTAAGCCCGCGCACAACGACCGAATTTGATAAAATGAATTATCCGCCGATTTATCCCGTGTACTCGTGGATACCGGTTAGCGGCGCGAATCATTACGAAATTGAACTCATAAAGGACGATAAAATTATCCGTCGCTATTTTACCGACGCGAACTCCAGCGACGACGATTTTGATTTATACGATAAGACGCCCGTTTTAGATGAGGGAGAATATTTTTGGCGGGTGCGTGCGCTAACTAGCGACAATCAGCCGCTAACTAATTGGTCTGATAAAAATTCTTCAAACAGTTTCGCAGTCAAGCATCAGATAAGATTTTGCGCACTGGGCGACAGCATAACGCACGGCGGCGGCTCAATTTCTGTTCCACCTTCGACCGCAATTTATAATTGGGAAACATATTGCGCTATTCCGGTTAAGAACTTAGGCAGAAGCGGCGACACTACAGCAGAACTTTTAGCGCGTTTTGAAAATGACGTGTTGCCATTTCGCCCCGAAGTGCTTTTCATAATGGCGGGCGTCAACGATTACCGCGCAAATATTTTGGGCTGGGAGTCAGTAGAAAATTTGTCGTTGCTTCGGGACAAATGCGAGCGCAACGGAATCAAGCCGGTATTTATGACGCCGACGCCGCTCAACCCCGCGCAGATTCAGAAAGTTAATTTCGTAGAATTGCCGCCGGTCGATTGGCAAGAACATCAGAAATTTATTTGCGATTGGATAAAGTCGCAGGAATTTTACATAGATGTGAACGAAAAGCTAACTGATGCTGACGGCAATTTGATTGAAAGTTTATCAGTTGACGGTTTGCACCCTGACGCCGAAGGCAAAAAAATAATCGGCGAGGCGGTCGCCGCATGGCTTGATAAATATTTGAACTTGAAATGAAAACTAAATCGCGCCGCGAAAATAATGACCGCGAGTGAAATTTTCAATCTCTACGCCACCGAATTTATAGGCGTGAACAATCTGCGCGGTCTCTTCCAAAGTCAAAGCGCGGCAATCGACGCGGATTCTTGCGACGCCGTCAAAATCTTTTCGGTGTTCAATCATGGAAAGAGTCTTAGCGTTAAGGATATGCATTCGGCAAAATTGGTCGGTGACGACGGGGAAAAGTTCGTTCTTCCTGTCGCGCAGATAAAATTTATTCGTCCTGCAAACATGCGGGCAATTTTTTTTGTCCAGTTCGCCCAAAAAGCTACCGAGAACGCAATACGCCGAAATCATGAGTTCTTGCCGCCCGTGAACAATGCATTCGACAGGCAACGGCGACTTTTTCGCGAGGGCTTTAACTTGCGTCAAGTTCAATTCGGGCGAAAGGGTTACGCCTTCGACGCCGAGACTTTTTAAGAAATTAATCGTGGCGTTGTTGAAGACGTGCAAAGAAAAATCAGTGCGGACGCTGGAAAATTTTTTAGCAAGGTCGAGCGCGGCAAGATTATGTATATAAATCGCGTCGACTTCGGCGGACAAAGTTTTTTCAATGGCGGCAAGTTCATTTTCGCGGATAAGACGCGGCGTCGCCAAAGAAATTTTCTTTCCGCGCTTATGAACAATCTCAATTCCATTCCTAATTCCTAATTCCAAATTCCTAATTGCCTTAAAAGTTTCGCCGCCGAAAAGAATTTCATCTGCGCCGGCGTCAAGCGCGGCTTTTAATTTTTCCAGTGTATCAACATGCGCGACAAGTTTAGTTTCAGCGACCGCGCAGGGCGGATAAATTTTTAAGTTAGCAACGGAAATTTTATCGCGTCCAAATTTTTTAAGGCGCAACGTTTCCAATTCCTCAACGACGCGGCGGCGAACGTCATTAATTTCGCTAATCGGAATCATTAAATCGCCGTCAATGTCAGCAAAAATTTTATCCAGCGCGAAAATCGAAGTTCCAAGACGCCCGATTTGATTCTTTAGCGTGTCCAAAGTCAGCGGGCGATTTTTAGCAGGTTCAGCGACAAAATTTGTCTGCGCAGTTGCAACGTTGCCGTCAGAATCAGTCAGCGTCAAAGTCAGCGGTTCGCCTAATTTAGCTTTAACTTCAGCCGCGACAGAAATTCTGCGGACGGGTGCACCAGTAAAATATTTCCGCGCTTCGGCAGTCAATTCCGCGTCGAAAATTTTAAATGCTCTATCGTGAACGCGAACTCCTTTAGTTGGAGCTTTAATCGTGCACAAGTCGCCGCGCAGTTCAAAATTCTCAACAGTGAACGTAACGCGCCCGCCAACTTTTATCCAAATCTCGACCTGGTCGCCAACAGAAATTTTTTCGGAAAGCTTCAAAGTAATTTTATCGCGCTCGACTTCGACGACACGCCCGACCAATATGCCGCGATTATTCGGTTTCATGTCGCTAATTAAATTTCTGCCCGGATTCTTTTCAAGATAAGCCGTCGTGAAATCGCGATTAAAAATTTGCGCAAGCTTGCGGCGTTCTTCGGGCGTCGAAAAATTTTTGTCCAAAGCGTCGCGATAAACTTTGACGACCGTCGCGACATATTCCGGACGTTTCATGCGCCCTTCAATTTTTAAACTCGTGACGCCAGTATTAATCAGACGCGGCAAAAGTTCAAGCGTATTTAAATCTTTCGGGCTAAGAAGATATTTCCCCGCTCCACTTAAAAGATTTTTCCCGCTTGCGTCGACAAGTTCATAAGGCAGGCGGCAAGGTTGCGCACATCTTCCGCGATTGCCACTGCGCCCGCCGATTAACGAACTCATAAGGCATTGCCCTGACCAACACACGCATAACGCGCCATGAATAAAAATTTCGGTCTCAATCGGCGACTCGCGGCAAATTTTTTTTATTTCGTCCAAAGTTAGCTCACGACTTAGAACCACGCGAGCAAATCCTAACTTCGCTAGGGTTTTGACGCCTTCGGAATTGTGAATTGACATTTGCGTCGAGGCGTGCAACGGGATTTCGGGCGCAATTTCTTTAGCCAATGCCGCCGCGCCTAAATCTTGAACTAAAAGCGCGTCGACATTCGCCCGCCGCAAAAATTTTAAGTACTCGGCGAACTCGTCAAGCTCTTCATCGGCAATCAACGTATTAACCGTGACGTGAATTGCGACTCCGCGCAGATGAGCAAATTTTACGGCTTGAATCAGATTTTCGCCCGCGAAATTTTCTGCGTAGGCTCGCGCCCCGAATTTTTCGCCCGCTAAATAAACCGCGTCCGCGCCAGCTTCAACCGCCGCTCTCAATGCCTCAAAATTTCCAGCCGGTGCTAAAAGTTCTATCAAGTTATCAGTCTCCTTGTCTCTCAAAATATTTTTAAAATTCAGCAGGATAAATCGCCGCCTTGCAGAATTCTTACAAAAATTTGTTGAAATTTTCATTTGATATGGGAGGGCTTTCAATGGCGAAGAAATATTATAGCACGAAAGTTGTAGGCGTCGGTGGCGAGGCTGAAAAGTTCAGTCGCCTTGCCAAGATGATTGTTATTTTCGATGATTCAATGGTTCTGCCGGAACTGCGCGAATTTTCCGTTCTCCATAGCGGCAATAAACTCACCGACCATATTAAAGCCGGCGACGTTCTCAAGATTGCCGATTCCGAATTTAAAATTCTCAAAGTAGGCGGCGAAGTCAACAACAATATCAAAAATCTCGGTCATATCGTTATCAAATTCAATGACGACAAAGACGACTTGCTTGAAGGCTCAATTCACGTCGAAGATAAACCCATTCCGAAAATTCGTATCGGCGACGAGATTGAAATTATCGAAGAAAATCCGTCGGCACTGAGCGGCAAAACTGCGGTGATTGTCGGCGATGATAAAACTATCTGCGCAACAATCGCGCTGATTCTCAAAGACAACGGCGCAACAATCGTTGAAAGCGACGACAAAGCGGACATTGTCGTTGATGTCAAGTAATTTCTTTCAAGCGGCGTAAAATCCTTTTGACTGTCGGTCACAATCGGCAGTCTTTTTCGTGTAAAGGAGCGATTAAAATTAAGAAGACAACGGCTAAAAAAATCGAAGAAGTGCTTAAACGCTATCCCGCGCTGGAAGTTTGTCGGGCAAGTTTATTTATGGCGGTCGAAAAAATTTGCGACAGCTTTCGCGGCGGCGGGAAGCTGATAACTTGCGGCAACGGCGGCTCTGCGGCGGACGCTATGCACATTGTCGGCGAGCTGATGAAAGGATTTATCCTGCCGCGCAAGATTGAGGAATTTAATCCGGAATTCGTCGAGCGGGCGCAAGAACTTTTCCCTTCCGATGTAGAATTTTTCAAAGCAAATTTGCAAGGCGCGTTGCCTGCAGTTAGCTTAGTCGGCGAAACATCGCTGATAACCGCCTTTTCCAATGACGTATCGCCCAATTTAATTTTCGCGCAACAAATTTTCGGACTCGGACGGCGCGGCGACGTTTTGTTAGCGATTTCGACTTCGGGCAATTCGGATAACGTTTTATTCGGCGTGGAAGTCGCAAAGATTATGGGAATAACGGTTGTAGCTATGACGGGGCGGCGCGGCGGCAGACTTCGTCACTTATCGGACGTTTCAATTTGCGTGCCGGCGGATTCATCACATACAATTCAAGAATTCCACTTGCCGATTTATCACATGATTTGCCTTGCGGCGGAAAACGAGTTCTTTAACAATGCATGAAGCGACGCTTGCGGAAAATATTTTGAACATTGCGCTTGAGGCGGCTGAACAGAATCACGCGACGAAAATTTTTAAGGTCGGCTTGACGCTAGGAGAAATGGCAGGCGTTGAAGTCGAAGCTTTGACGTTATCTTTTGACGTACTGAAAAAAAATACGCCAGCTGACGGCGCGGAACTTGTGATTAATCGCATCCCAATTCGAGCGACGTGCAATAAGTGCGGGAAAAGTTTTCGGCTTGCCAATTACAATTTCTTTTGTCCGGAGTGCGACGGAATTTTGATTTTAAAGAGCGGGCGCGAACTTTTAGTTGATTTCGTAGATTGCGAGTAAGTCGTCATTAAATCCCGACTTTAGTTGGGATTTTTTGTTGAAAGTCTTGCAATTAATGTTATAATAACCTGTATTTTGTTTCGGCAGTTTCTCTCTAATATTATTTGCGAAGGAGATTGAAATGGAAAACAAACAACAAGGTTCACTGGCGGGCTTCTTAGTGCCGTCAATCATCGGGATTATTTTATTTATGATTCCAGTGCAATACGACGGGAGTTGGACAATCGTCGTCAAAATCATAGCGGATTTAATTTCTGCGGCGATTGGCGAATATCTTCCGGCTTTATGTGTCGGAATAGTTACGTTGTCGGCTATTCTGGGCATAATTTTTTTAGGCAGACCAAATTTCATCGCAACTTATCCTATTGTCGCAAATACTTTTTCGACGACGGCTATTTGGGTCGTGATTAGGATATTCGGCGCGATTTTTATTTGGCTGACTTATTTAGGCATTGAATCGGGCGAAGGCGGCGCAGGAATTATCAGCTTGATAACTAGCGGCGATAATGGCGGCTTTGTTCTGAATGATTTGCTAAGCGTTTTGGTCGTCATTTTCCTTTTAGCGGGACTACTTTTGCCGCTTTTATTGGATTTCGGGCTGTTGGAATTTATTGGCGCAATGCTGACAAAAATTATGCGTCCGCTATTCACGATACCTGGACGCGCCGCAGTCGACTGCATAACCTCTTGGATTGGCGACGGCACTTTAGGGGTTATGCTCACGGCTAACCAATACGAAGGCGGCTATTATTCAAAGCGCGAGGCGGCAATCATTTCAACGACATTTTCAGCGGTCTCGATAACTTTTTCAATCGTCGTGTTAGCGCAAGTCGATTTAATGGAGTATTTCGGGCTGTATTACCTTTTAATCTGCGCGATAGGGATTGTCTGCGCGTTAATCCTGCCGAGAATCCCACCGCTTAGCCTGAAGAAGGACGAATATTTAGTACCTGGCAAAGCAATGGGCGAAAGTTTGCCGGAAGGTTATACAACGTCATTTCAATACGGGCTTGCACTGGCAAAAGAGCGTGTCGCCGAACATAGAGGTTTTGAACAATTCATGGAAGGCGCATTTAAAAACGCGGCGGGCATGTGGTTTGGAGTATTGCCGGTCGTTATGTGCATAGGAACTTTGGCATTAGTCTTAGCGAACCACACGACGATTTTTGACACGTTGGGATTGCCCTTCCTGCCGCTGTTGCAACTTTTGGACGTGCCGCAAGCAGAAGCGGTATCAAAAACAATGATAGTTGGCTTTACGGATATGTTTACACCGTCAGTCTTAGCGGCGGGCACGATAACAAGCCCAATGGCGAAATTTATCGTGGCGGTTATCTCTGTAACGCAACTGATTTATTTATCGGAAGTCGGCGGATTAATTTTGGGCTCGAAAATCCCTGTGAACTTGCCGGAATTATTTATCCTGTTCCTTGAGCGTACGATTATTAGTTTATTAATTGCGGCACCGGTCGCGCACATGATCTTCACTAGTTAAGGGAGATTAGGGACAAAATTAATGGCGTGAAGCTTTTAAAAAGTTTCTCGCCATTTTTAGTTGACCGAATAGAAATAAATTGTTAAACTGCATGAAAATAAATTGAAGAGGTGAAATATATTTGGCGAAGAAATTGATTCTCGGCGTGCTGGTATTGCTAATGATTTTTTCTGTGGCTAGTGCTAAAAAAGTTGATGGCGTATGGCGGCTCGACGGGAGTGCAACGGACGAATTGCGGAATTTCCGATTGATGACGGACGAATTGCGAAACGATTCACGCGGGCGCGAACCTAATCGGCAAGGCTTAGAAAATCTTCGTGCTTCGGCGAGTGCGCAACCTTCCCTAGTCGCTCTCAAAGAGCTTTACGGAAAACTTCGCGAGCATGAACCCGACGCAAAAATTTTTCTGATTGACTTGCGGCAGGAGTCTCACGGCTTTGCAAACTCTGTGCCTATCAGTTGGTATATTGAGCATAACGCCGCCAATGCTGGCAAAAATTCCCGCGAAGTTGAGCGCGACGAATTGGAACGGCTAAACAATTTGCGCGGAAACGAGACGACATTTGAGCCGCTGGGCAATTCCGATAAGCAAAGATTAAAGCCGGTAACGATAATGCCGCGATTCATGGTGACGGAGCGCGAAGCGGCGGAAAAACTTGGTTTCACGTACGAGAGATTTGCGGCGGCTGATATGCAATTCCCCGCGCCCGAAGTTGTCGACGACTTTGTAATTTTCGTCGCTAATCTTCCCGACAATGCTTGGCTACATTTTCATTGCCACGCGGGGCACGGGCGCACAACAACTTTTCTTGTTATGTATGACATAATGAAAAATCCGGACTTGACGCTTGAGGAAATTTGCCGCCGACAATATCTTTTGGGCGGGACTAATCTTTTGCTTGAACCTGAAGGCAACGATTGGTATTCCAAAATGGCACGCGACCGCACAGAAAAAATTCGGCTGTTCTATGGCTGGGCGCAAGGGACGCGCTCGGAAGAAATCGGCTTAACTTGGAGCGAGTGGCTCAAGGAGATTAAGCGATGAAGAAATTTTTTATAACCTGCGCGGCGGTCTTCTTTCTTATGTCGAGTTCGGCAAAGGCGGCGCAAGCAGAATACGTATTAAACAACGCTGAACTTTACCCGACTTTGACGGGCGAATCATACTGCGACGAAATTGTTTTGGAGACGCTCGCGCAGATTATAACAGAGGACATGTCCACTTACGATAAAGTTTTGGCGTGTTATAATTATCTGGTTGACACCTGCACTTACGGCGACAACGTTTTAAGGCTGGATTTCCCAGAGGATAACGGCACGGCTCGCGCTTATGGAATGTTGGTTGGGCACGTGGGAGCCTGCGACGATTATTCTTGTGCATTCGCCGCGCTGACACGGGCTATCGGGCTGAATTGCTACACGGTTTACGGTCAAACGGCTCGTGCTGACGGCGGCTACACGGGGCATATTTGGTGCGTGATTGCTATTGACGGCGTGGAATACGTTTTCGACCCGCAAATTGATGACAATATTGGCGGAAGCAGTTATTATCGCTTTTGCGTGACTTATGACGACACGCCCGGTGCCTATTATGATTCAGAGGTACGTTGGGGATATTTCGAGCCTTTTTATTGATTGGAGACGATTACAATTAGTAAGACAGACAGAACAGAAGAACTTGCAAGAATTATTTTAAACACTGTCGGCGGCACAGGCAATGTCCTTTATTCCAACGTGATTCAAGCGACGAATTGCATGACGCGCCTTAGACTTCAGCTAATCGAGAAAAATGAATATATGATTGAGGCTTTGAAGAAAATCGAAGGCGTTTTGGGCGTCAATGAAGACGGCGACGAAGTTCAAGTAATTTTGGGCGTGGGCAGGGCTACAACCGTCACGAGCGCGGTTAATAAAATTTTGGAAGAGACCAACACTGTTAAAGTCGGCACAGTCAAAATCGGTGATGCTAAGGCTTTGCATGAAAAAATTCGCGCTAAAAATGCTACGCCCGTTAAACTTTTCTTCAAAAAGATTTCAAGTATCTTTACGCCGCTGATACCCGGCTTTATCGCTTGCGGCTTGATTACAGGTTGCGTTGGATTAGCGGTTAAAATTTCTCCGGAACTTGCCGACGCGCAGATTATTAAGCTGTTATCGGTGGCGGGTAACGCGGTCTTTTGGGGCATGAATTTATTCATCGGGATAAATGCGGCAAAAATTTTCGGCGGCACTCCGATTTTGGGCGGCGTATTGGCGGCGTTAATGACGCACCCCGCGCTTGCCAATATAAATCTTTTCGATATGGAACTTGTACCAGGTCGCGGCGGCGTTATCTCGGTTATAATCGTTGCGGCGTTTGCGGCGTGGCTCGAAAGCAAATTACATAAAATAATCCCTGAAATGTTCGACCTGTTCTTGACGCCACTAGTTACGGTTTTAATAGCGGGCGCGGCGGCAATTTTCATCTTGCAACCTATTGGCGGCGTGGTATCGGACACAATCGGTGCGGCGGCTACGACGGCTATTCAATCGGGCGGCGCGTTCGTTGGATTCATTTTAGCAGGTGTATGGTTGCCGCTTGTAATGCTAGGAATTCATCAAGCAATGACGCCAATTCACGTCGATTTAATTTCGCAATTCGGCGTAACGATTTTGTTGCCGATATTAGCAATGGCGGGCGCGGGGCAAGTCGGTGCGTCAATCGCGGTTTACTTCAAGACTAAAAATAAATTCCTAAAGAAAACGATAGCGTCAGCATTGCCGGTCGGTATGATGGGCGTTGGCGAGCCGCTGATTTATGGTGTAACGTTCCCCTTGTTCAAACCGTTTATCGGGGCGTGCATAGGCGGGGCATTTGGCGGAGCGGTTATAGCAGCGTTCACAGTTGGCGCGGCGACGTTAGGAATTTCTGGATTGCCATTAGCGGCGACAACGAATAATGTTCCGATTTACTTTTTGGGCTTGATAACGTCATATATCGCGGGGTTTATCGCGACATGGATTTTGGGCTTTGACGACCCAGCAGAAGTTTAGAAAAAAAGCTCCGGCAAAAGTTGGAGCTTAAATTATATTTAGCTGAACTATTAAAGCTTGAAATCTTGATAACGTCGTATATCGCGGGGTTTATCGCGACATGGATTTTGGGCTTTGACGACCCAGTAGAAGTTTAGAAAAAAGCTCCGGCAAAAGTCGGG
>DJWY01000026.1:37013-37134 GCA_002448305.1 Selenomonadales bacterium UBA7018 | reverse complement strand
AGCTGAACTATTAAAGCTTGGAATCTTGATAACGTCGTATATCGCGGGGCCTATCGCGACATGGATTTTGGGCTTTGACGACCCAGCAGAAGTTTAGAAAAAAAGCTCCGGCAAAAGTCGG
>DJWY01000026.1:23181-36927 GCA_002448305.1 Selenomonadales bacterium UBA7018 | reverse complement strand
AGCTGAACTATTAAAGCTTGGAATACTGTTCGTCGTCGACGGGTTCGAGCCACTCATTGGAAGCATTTTCAGCAGGAATTTCAACCGCTAAATGCGAAAACCAACTATCAGCCGCTGCGCCGTGCCAGTGTTTGACTTCGGGCGCAATATTCACGACATCGCCAGGCTTGAGGACTTGCGGAGCTTTTCCCCACTCCTGATACCAACCGCGCCCGCCCGTCACGAGTAAAATTTGCCCGCCTTTATGGTGCACGTGCCAATTATTTCTACAGCCGGGCGAAAACGTCACGTTAGCGATTGCGCCGCCGGTTTTCGTCAGCGGATTCAGATAAGCTTGCCCGATAAAATATTTGCTGAACTGTTCGGGCAACGGCTTGCCCACTTCAAACACACTCGGATTTTTAATTTCCATTTCCATTACTCCTTCCCAAATTGTGAAACATTTTCTTTTGAAATTTTATGTACTCGTGTTGAAATAAAATGAAGTGCTCGCCGTAATTTAAGCCCTTCTGCTCAATCTCCTCAAGTAATGGCGTGTCGTCGTATTTTAGGGCGATAATAAGATGCGGCAAAGGTTCGCGCGTTAAATCCTGAATCAATTCTTGGGGATTTTTCTTGTCGTAGATAAAAATTTTGTCGGCAAGAAAATTTTCCTCCACAAGCAATTTCGATAGGATTTTCATTTCGCCAAAAGCCCTAATCACCCGAACAGACGCGAAATTTTTTCTCGGCAAATATTGAAGCAGAGATTTTTTGCGGTCAAGGTCGCGAATCAACCGTTTCATCGCTAATTCTATCAAAGTAAGAGGATATTGAATTTCGTAATCGTTTGTTCGCATTTGGTCGCGGAATGGTCGCAAGTCGTAGCCAAACTGCGCGAAAAGCTCAACGTAGAAATCCGCGCTGAATTTCGTCCAATCGTGGCAACCAAACGGCAACTCATTTCCCAACTTTTTTACGTGGCGGGCAGGATACCAATCCATTGCAAAAAGGTTAGCCACTTCGACCGGCGCGACGTTAAAATTTATTTCTTCAGCCACACCGCACATACCAAAAAAGGCGTCCTCATTATAATTCTTGTGGATATTTTCAATGTTCGCCCAATGCACTGCTTCGGATAAAAGTCTGTGACAAGCCTTAACTTTGCGAAGACAAAAACCACCGTTGCCAACTCGCGGCGTTTTTTTCAGCCTTACGCCGTGCCAAGCAAGATAGGGCCACGCTGCGCCAATGTAATCGTAGCCGAGCCGGCAAAATTCCTCCAGCGCGTCATAGAAAACAAACGCGTCTAGCTGGTAAATCAACATGTAGTCGAAATTCAAGAACGGCTCGTAAAAAATCGGCGACATTGACAGAATATTATAGCCTTTAAGCGTTTGGAAATATTCCTTTGGTAAATAAACAACCTTATCGCCCGGCTCAAGGTAGGAAAAATTTATATTTTCTGGACCGACAAAAATAATCGGGTAATTTCCCAAAACTTTCCTGCACTGTGCAAGCGAAATTTTTTCAAGCTCTGATAATTCTTCTTTATGGTTGGGAATGACGACGGCGACTTTAGTCGACAAAATTATCACCTCCCTAGATTGTGGAATAATTTTTCTTGAACTTTAAGATATTCTTGCCTAAAAGAAATGACATGCTCGCCGTAAATTAAACCTTTCTGCTCAATCGCCGCAATCAGCGACTCGTCGTAATCCATGCAAAGTACAAGATGCGGCAAATCTTCTTTCGACACGTCACAAATCAAATTGCGGAAATCTTTTTCGTTGTAGATAAAGATTTTATCGGTGAGGGAATTTTCCTCCGTCAATAGCCGCGCTAAGATTTTCATAGCGTCGGGAGATTTAATCACGCGAATAGAGGCGAATCTTCTTGTCGATAAATATTTAAGGAGTGATACTTCATGTTCAATTCTGAGCTCCAAACGTTTCATTGCCACGCCTTCTAAATATTGCGGCAAGAGTAATTCATTATCATTGCGCATTCGAGCACGCAACGGGCGCAAATCGTAACCCAACTGAGCAAAAAGTTCAACGTAAAAATCAGCATGAAACTTTGTCCAAGCATGACAGCCAAACGGCAATTTATTACCTAATCTTTTTATGTGGCGGTCGGGATACCATTCCATAGAAAAAAGTTTGGTGACTTCAACGGGCGCGACACTAAAATTCGTTTCATCAGAAATTCCACAAGTAGCAAAGACGCCATCTTCTATTGCATCATCCGTGATTTTTTCCCAATTAGATAGCTGTTTCAATTCAGTCAAAAGATTGTGGCAAGCCGAGACTTTACGAAGACAAAAGCCACCGTTGCCAACTCGTGGCGTTTTTTCCAGCCTTAAACCGTGCCAAGCATAATAAGGCCACGCCGCTCCAATGTAATCATAATCAAGCCGACAAAATTCCTCCAACGCGTCATAGAAAACAAAGGCGTCTAGCTGATAAATTAACATGTAGTCGAAACTCAAGAACGGCTCATAAAATATCGGCGACATTAAAAGTCGACTGTAAGCTTTGACGCTTTGGAAATATTGCGGCGGGAATTGCACAAGAAATTCATTGGGCGCAATGTAGGAGAAATTTTTACCTTCGGGCGCAACGAAAATAATCGGGTAGTTTTTTAAAACTTTCCTGCACTGCGCGAGCGAAATTTTTTCAAGCTCGTTTAGTTTTTCCTTGTAAATCGGAATGACGACAGCGACTGACGACAAAATTTTTCACCCTTCCATATTTATGCGCGTTTTGTGGAGCAAGGACATTTTCATATCATAATAATCGGGCGTCATGTCAAGATAATGCTTGTGCGGATTCTCAAAGCGTTGCTCTTCCTGCCAAATTTCGTTAGCAAGCTGATTTTTAACGTAATCGCGAATTTCATGGAGCGTTGGCAAATTTTCAACGCGCCGCCCGTCTTTTACGTAAAGTCGCGACAACTTTTTAGCCGTACAATTTTCAAAGCGGCGATTTTTCCACGGCTTAACGGGGTCGACGTAACGGAAAGGATTATTCATATCAACTGGCTCATCAACCAACGCGATTAAATCGGCGACCGCGTGCCCGTCTTCGTTGTAGACGCGATAAATATTTTTCAAGCCGGGATTGGTAATCTTTTCGACGTTCTCGCTGACTTTGATACGCGGAACAAATTCGCCGCCCTCTTCAACCGCCACGATTTTATAAACCGCGCCAAAGACCGGCTCCGACTTGGCAGTTATCAGCCGTTCGCCGACGCCAAAGCTATCAATCGCCGCGCCCTGACTTATCAGAGAAGTTATCGTAAATTCGTCAAGGCTATTGGACGCGATAATTTTGCAATCTGTTAAGCCCTCGTTATCAAGCATTTTGCGAATTTTCTTAGACAGATAAGCTAAATCGCCCGAATCAATCCGCACGCCGCGCAGACGTTTTCCTTGTGGCTCTAAAACTTCCTTAGCGACGCGAATAGCATTGGGAATCCCGCTGTGAATAACATCGTAAGTATCAACAAGTAGCGTCGTAGAATCGGGATAAACTTCGGCGTAACGTTTGAAGGCGTCAAACTCGTCGCGGAAATACATAACCCAACTATGCGCCATAGTGCCATTAACCGGAATGTTAAACAGCTGACCCGCGCTAACAGTCGCTGTGCCGTTTACGCCGCCGATAAATGCCGCCCGTGCTCCGTAAGTTGCGGCGTCCATGTTGTGAGCGCGACGCGCACCAAAGTCAGAAACGAAACGTCCTTCCGCCGCCCGAACTATTCGGCTTGCCTTAGTCGCGATTAGCGATTGATGATTTATCTGCGCCAAAATCGCCGTCTCGACAAGTTGCGCGTCAATCAGATTAGCAACGACCGTTATGCAAGGTTCATTCGGATACATAATCGTTCCTTCGGGGAAAGCGTAAATGTCCCCGCGAAAATGAAAATCTTTGAGGCTATCGAGAAAGTCTTCGCTAAAAATTTTCTGCCCGCGCAGATAGTTAATATCCTTCGCGCTGAACTGCATATTCTCTACGTACTCGATAACTTGTTCAAGCCCGGCAAAGATAGCGAAGCCGCCCGCGTCAGGGTTGCGCCGATAAAATACATCGAACGCCACGCGAGTATTTTCGCCGCCGTTGACGAAATAGCCATTAGCCATTGTCATTTCGTAGAAATCCATCATCATGGATAAATTTCTTTTGTCAAATTGCGACATTCAAAACTCCTCCGTAAAACTAAAGCTAATAGAAAAATTAATGTGATTTATTCTGTTGGCAAAAAGATTTTCCTGCAAAAAAAATGCCCTCCGGCTGACCGAAGGACATTTTTTGTCTTGTGAAGTCGTATTCGACTTATAAAATTCTGCGTGCGCCAATATAGTGCGAGCTCCAATAAGAACTGCCGAGCGAATCGACGGAAATTCCGCGACTTGAGCTGGCGTGAATAAAACTGTTATCGCCAAGATAAATTCCGACGTGCGACGCGCCATAAGTATAGGTTGAGAAGAAGACCAAATCGCCCGCAACGAGTTCAGTAGTAGAAATGGGCGTGCCGACTTCGTATTGAACATCAGCGGTGCGCGGTAGCGAAATGCCAGCATTGGCGAAAACGTATTGAACGTAGCCGGAGCAATCAAAGCCATAAGGGCTAGTGCCGCCGAAGACGTAGGGGACGCCGAGATAATCCATAGCATTAGAAATAATTCTGCGGGAGATGAAATTCATGCCGCGACTAATGTCGGGCATTTCCTTGCCGAGAAGTGCAGAATAAGTTGCTGGACCAATCATGCCGTCTGCTTTCATGCCTTGAGATTTTTGGAACTCCTTAACGGCGTCAGCCATTGCGGGACCAAATGCCCCGTCAGCTATAACGTCATAGCCCAAAATGACAAGTCTGCCTTGAATTTCCGCGATTTCCGCGCCTTGATCACCTACTCTGTAAGCTCCTGCCGCGTAGCTTTGTGAAACGCTAATTGATAGCAACATCATCACCATAACTAACGCTCGCAAAAAACTCCTCAAAACCGACCACTTCCTTTCTAGTTTTCTAAGCGAATTATAATCTTTCGACGTGATTATTGCCTGAATTAAATGATAAAAATTTTCCATATAAAGTCGAAACGCCGCCGCGAAATTTCCCGCAACGACATTTTTTAATTTCGCAGTATGTTGACAGGCAGTCAATAAGCCGGATTCTGTTAATGGCAATCATTTATCTTGCTTGAACGTTGCCGCCCAAGTCTAGCAACTTACCCGAAAGGTCAGCGAGCAACCTCAACCCTTTCCTATTTAGTTTTGCTCCGCGTGAGGTTTATCAAGCCGGCTGATTACTCAACCGCTGGTAGGCTCTTACCCTGCCTTTTCATCCTTACTTGTAATCTTGCAATCTCTTAATCTTGCAATCTTACCAAGCGGTTTTCTTTTCTGTGACACTTTCTTTAAGATTACTCTCACCGGACGTTATCCGGCACGCTGCTCTGTGGAGTCCGGACTTTCCTCGTGGGAAAATTCCCCCGCGATTGCCTCTCCTACCTGTCAACGTCAAAAATTTTAGCACCATAATTTTTATATGTCAATTCGGCTTTAATGTTATTTTCATTTAATTAGCCTTGCCGTCAAAAAATTCTTGTGATATAATGCGGCGCGTTTAACAAAATCCACGCGGAATCGGAGCGTCGCCTGTTCCCTTGCGGTTAATCGGCGCGAAAATGTTCCGCGATTGAAAAACAGGAGGAATTTTCAAATGGCAGTTATCTCAATGAAACAGCTTTTGGAAGCTGGCGTGCACTTCGGGCACCAAACTCGTCGCTGGAATCCGAAAATGGCGCGTTACATCTTCACAGAACGCAACGGCATTTACATTATCGATTTGCAAAAGACCGTTCGCAAAGTCGACGAGGCTTATAACTTCGTCCGCTCCGTCGCCGAAGAGGGCAAATCTATTCTTTTCGTCGGTACCAAAAAACAGGCTCAAGAGGCAGTCAAAGAAGAGGCTGTCCGCGCAGGTCAATTCTTCGTCAATGAACGCTGGCTCGGCGGCATGCTTACCAACTTCCAAACAATTCAAAAGCGTATCAATCGCCTTAAGGAATTGGAGACTATGGAGCAGGACGGAACTTTTGAGGTTTTGACTAAAAAGGAAGTCATGCAACTGCGTCACGAAATGGCGCGTCTGGAAAAATATCTGGGCGGTATTAAGGAAATGAATAAATTGCCGGGCGCATTGTTCGTCGTCGACCCGCGCAAGGAACGTATTGCCGTCGCTGAAGCTCGCAAGCTCAATATCCCGATTGTCGCGATTGTCGATACCAACTGCGACCCCGACGAAATCGACTATGTTATTCCGGGCAATGATGATGCAATTCGCGCTGTGAAACTTTTGACGGCGAAAATTGCTGATGCTATGCTCGAAGGCAATCAGGGCGCGGAGAGTGCTGAAGCGTCCGAAGAAAACGAAGAATAATTTTGAGGTGAAAAATAAATGGCTATTAGTGCAAGTGTTGTTAAGGAATTGCGCGAAAGAACCGGCGCAGGCATGATGGATTGCAAAAAAGCTCTGACTGCGACCGATGGCGATATGCAAAAGGCTATTGATTGGCTGCGCGAAAAGGGCATTGCTAAGGCGGCGAAAAAAGCCGGACGTACTGCCGCTGACGGTGCCGTTGCCGCTTACATTTCCAAAGACGGCAAAACCGGCGTTCTTTTGGAAGTCAACTGCGAAACCGACTTCACCGCCAACAACGAAAATTTCCGCGCTCTCGAAAAGAAAGTTATCGAACACATTGCCGAAACTAAACCCGCTAATCTCGACGCACTTAACGACAGCGTTATTGACGGCAAAAAAGTTTCCGAACTCGTCACGGAGGCGACCGCGACTATTGGCGAAAAAATTTCTATTCGTCGCTTTGTCACCTACGAAACTCAAGGCAAGCTCACGACTTATATTCATATGGGCGGGAAAATCGGCGTACTTGTCGAAATGACTGGCGGCTCTGACGAACTCGGCAAAGATGTCGCTATGCAAATTGCGGCGGCTAATCCTTCTGCTGTCGACCGCGCAAGCGTTGACGCTTCCGAACTCGAACACGAAAAAGAAATTCTGCGCAAACAAGCTCTCGAAGAGGGTAAACCCGAAAAAATCGTTGAGCGCATGGTTGAAGGGCGCATTAACAAATTTTATAAGGAAGTCTGCCTCGTCGAACAGGATTTCGTTAAGGCGGAACCTGGTAGCAAGCAAACTGTCAAAGATATTCTCGGCAAAGAAAAAGTTTTGAGATTCACGCGCTATCAGCTCGGCGAAGGTATCGAAAAGAAAGAAACTGATTTTGCGGCGGAAGTCGCAGCCCAACTCAAGTAAATCACTGTTAAATAAATGCGTTTATAAAAGTTTTTTTACTGCCGCAAGGCAGATTTTTTTTTATCTATGTGATATAATCGGCGAAATAATTTTAAGGAGTTGATTTATCTTGAAGAAATCCATTTTGGCGGCAATCTGCGCGGTTTGTCTGCTGATTACAGGTTGCGGCGGCGGAGAAAATGCGCCTAAGCCCAAAGAAAATGCTAAAATCGGCGTGATAACGCATTTGAACGCAAGCGAACTCGAATATAATGAGCTTATGAGCAAATTGGAGAAAAGTTATCGCCCGTCAAAGGCAGATCTCGACGCTACTTACAAATATTTCGACAGAATGAACGATATGCAACTTGCGCTTGAATCTGGGCAAATTGATATGCTCAGCACTTATCAAAGCGTTGCCGATTACATGCTCCAAAAATCTCCTGACAAAGAACTTTTGCCGAGCAATAAAATTTTAACGGATTCATTCTGTTTTGCAGTGCGCAAGGGCGATAAAATGCTGAAAAACGATTTAAACAAGGCGATAAAGGAAATGACGACCGACGGCACGTTAATTAAGCTGTCAAAGCAGTACATAATTGACATAAAAGGCGGTACAGAGCCGCCAGCAGTTGAAATTTCGGAAATTGAAGGCGCGGACACGATAAAAGTTGCGGTAACGGGCGATTTGCCACCGTTCGATATGATTTCAGCTGACGGAACGCCGACAGGCTTTAGCACGGCAGTTTTATCGGAAGTTTCAAAGCGAATTGGGAAAAATATCGAGCTGATTAGCATAGATAGCGGCGCGAGGGCGTCAATTTTAAGTTCAAAGGGCGCAGACGTTGTCTTTTGGGTAGCAGTTCCGAAGGACAACACGTTAATTCCAGCGAATATCGACCAACCGGAAGGAATAGACATAACTGACCCGTATTATCACGATAACATTGTCCACATTAGCAAGAAATAAATAAAAGCGGCGGCATAGTTTTAGGAGGTTTATTTTATGAGCTTTATGAAGAAATTCGCGGTTGTTTGTTGCCTTATGCTTGGAGTTTTGATTATAAATGGCTGTTCTGAAGGTAATGTGAGCTTTGAGCAAAAATCTTCGGTAGAGGTAAGCACTTCGTCCGGCGTAAATTATTCTTCAAGCTACACTGAAACGAAATCTAATAACGGTCTTTTCATTTACAAGATTAATGATTTCAATCTCCTTGACGGAAAAATGGAATTTTACATTAGCATAACGAATAACGGCAAGCGCGACACGATGTTAAATGAAATGACGATAAAATTTAAGGCGACGGATTTAACTGGCAAAGTTATTAGCGATGGAGCAACTCATTTTACAGATATTTCGTTAAATCTTCCGGTCGGGAAGGAAGTTTACTACACTTTTATAATAGAAGACCCCGCTTATAAGCAATTTAATGACGGTTTCAGCATTGATTGTAGTTTTGAGGACGTAGTAATAAATCCTGACGTTGAGTAAGAATAAATTGGCGATAAAGTCTCTTCGTCTGCGCAATTCGTTGACGGAGGGATTTTTTTTTGCTAAAGTATATTCGGAGGCGAAAAAAATATGCGTAAAAAGATTTTAGCGGCAATCGCGGCGGGATTAATTACGTTTAGTTCATTCGGAGCGGTTGACGCAATGCCGCGCGACCAAATTGCACAAATTCAGGTTAAGAAAGCTAAGGATTTCAAATGCTGGACGAAAAATTCGGTCGCGAATCAAAAATTAGTCGAATATGTCACCGACGTGACGAACAAGAAGAGCAAAAATTTCATTCCGGTGGAAGATAGGCTCGCAGTCTTCGATATGGACGGAACATTTATTTGCGAAAGTGCGCCGTGCTATTTCGAGTGGATGCTTTACCTTGAACGCGCCCTAAATGACCCGGATTATACGCCGTCGGCAGAAGACAGAGCTTATGCGGAAATGGTAGACGCCGAAATTAAAGCAGGGCACTTTATGACGGGCAAATTTCCAAAGGGAATTGATTTAGGCGAGGCAAAATCGCAAGAATCAGTTTTCGCGGGTATGACGCCTAAAGACTATGAAGCGTACGTGCGCAAATTTATGGAAAAACCGGTCGAAGGTTTAACGAATATGAAGTGGGGCGAGGCATTTTATCTGCCAATGGTCGAGGTAATCAAATATTTGCAGGCGAATCAATTCACCGTGTACGTTGTAACAGGTTCAGACCGTCCGGCAATGCGCGTTATGGCGTCGGAAGTGCTGAAAATACCGTATAACCAAATAATCGGCACGAATCCAGAGATAATAGCGGCGAATCAAGGCGACGTTTCCGCTGATAATTACGCTTACACGAAAGATGATTATTTAATTCGCGGCGGACTGACGAAGAAAAATCTTAAAATGAATAAAGTTGTTGTTATCGAGCACGAAATCGGCAAGCAACCAGTTTTAGCGTTCGGGAACAGCGGCGGCGATACTTCCATGTTAAATTACGCGATAACGGGCAATAAATATAAGAGCTTGGCATTTTTCGTTATCTGCGACGACACAGAGCGCGAACTGGGCAACTTTGACAAGGCTAATGGTTGCATAAAACTTGCTGAAAAAAATGGCTGGGTGCAAATTTCCATGCGCAACGACTTTAAAACCATTTTCGGCGACGACGTCAAACGCGCTGAATAATAAACGAACAAATTTTGGGGCGCGACTTCTGAAAAAAAGTTTAGCCCTTTTTTTGTATAAATTTTCATTCGATATTATTTTGAAGCTGTGATATAATCTACTTTCAATAATAATTTAAGGAGTGTTTTTAATGGCAATTCTGGTATGCGGCGGCGCGGGCTATATCGGTTCGCACACGGTTTATCAGTTAGTGAAAGCCAGAGAAGAAGTCGTTATCGTCGATAATCTTCAAACTGGTCATCGCGGCGCAATCAATCCTACCGCCAAATTTTATCAAGGCGATATTCGCGACGCCAAAATTCTCGACAAAATTTTTATCGAAAATAAAATCGAAGCCGTGATTCATTTCGCCGCCTTCATAGAGGCGGGAGAAATCGTCGAAAAGCCCCTAAAATATTTCAACAACAACGTTTACGGAATGCAGATTTTATTAGAATCAATGGTTAGAATGGCGTTGATAAAATTGTTTTCAGCTCTACTGCTGCTACTTACGGCGAGCCGGAAAAATTCCCTATCGAGGAAGACGACAGAACGCAACCAATTAATCCTTATGGCGAATCCAAACTAATTATGGAAAAAATGATGAAGTGGGTTAGCCGCGCAAACGGTATTCGCTTTGTCAGCTTGCGCTATTTTAATGCGGCAGGCGCGCTCGAAGGCGGCTTAATCGGCGAAGACCACCACCCCGAAACACATCTAATCCCGTTAATTTTGCAAGTGCCACTCGGTAAACGCGACCACATCACCATTTTCGGCGACGATTACCCCACGCCCGACGGAACTTGCTTGCGCGATTACATTCACGTTATCGACCTTGCCAACGCACACATTTTAGCTTTAAACTATCTTCACAACGGCGGCAAATCAAATGTTTTCAATCTCGGCAACGGGAAAGGCTTTTCTGTCAAAGAAATGATTGCTACAGCTCAAAAAGTTACGGGGCAGAAAATTAAAACCAAAATTGGAACGCGACGCGCTGGCGACCCTGCCCAACTTATCGCCTCCAGTGATAAGGCAAAATCCATTCTGAATTGGTATCCGCAATTTGCCGATATGGAAAAAATTATCGCAACCGCTTGGACTTGGCATAAGTCGCACCCAAACGGCTACAATGATTGATTGAGTTTTTTCAGCATGCGGGAGCGATAAGCCCGCGCAGGACGGCAAAATTATTCGCAAAATTCCCTTCTACCTTACACCTGAAATGCGCTGATAGCGGGCGTGCTGTTTGCGCTTTGCTCGTCGCTTTTGGACTCAACTTTGGTGCTGAAATGTTTTTCCTTGATAGGTGACGCGCTGACATTTGTAATTTGCCTCGCGCTCAATCATTTCGGGAGCTTATCATGAAAAATTTATGATAATCATCTGCGCGGCTATGTTTTTAGTTGGTTGCGGCGACAAAAAGAATTTTGAGCCGGAAAAAAATCGACGTCGACCTTACTTCGGCGGTCTTCGGTATTGTGGAAAATCCTTCGGAGTATCGCGGCAAATATTTCGCTTTCCACGACCCCGCTAAAAATGAATATCATCATTCCTGCGTTATCTGGGACGCAACCTTGTATGCAGGGCATGGAATTTGAGCTTTTTTTTGGCATTTTTATATAAAAAAAACGGCAGGCTTAATCGCTCGCCGGTTTTTTTTGCCACTATAAATAAATTTTAGTCTTTGAAAAGGTCAGTTGATAAATATCTATCGCCGGTATCGGGCAAAAGTACTACGAAAGTCTTTCCGGCGAAATTTTCGCGCTTTGAAAGCTCAAAAGCCGCCGCAAGTGCCGCGCCAGATGAAATTCCTACTAAAATTCCCTCCGAACGCGCAAATTCTCTGCCAAATTTAAAGGCGGCTTCGTTCTCAACCGGAAAAACTTCGTCATAAATCGTCGTGTCTAAAGTTTCGGGGACAAAGCCCGCGCCAATTCCTTGAATTTTATGCGCACCGGACTTTCCTTGCGATAAAACAGGCGAAGTTGCCGGTTCGACCGCGATAATTTTGATATTTTGGTTCTTAGACTTAAGAAATTTGCCGACGCCCGATAAAGTTCCGCCCGTGCCCACGCCCGCAACGAAAATATCAACTTTTCCGTCCGTATCGTTCCAAATTTCCGCGCCTGTAGCCTTATGCGCGGCAGGATTTGCCGGATTTGTGAACTGCGACGGGATAAAAGCATTCGGAATTTCCTTTGCAAGCTCTTCAGCCTTAGCAATCGCGCCCTTCATGCCCTTTGCGCCCTCAGTCAGGACAATTTCCGCGCCGTAAGCCTTCAAAAGTTGCCGACGTTCAACGCTCATCGTCTCCGGCATAGTCAAAATCGCTCGATAACCTCTCGCCGCCGCAAAACTCGCCAGCCCTATGCCCGTATTGCCGCTCGTCGGCTCGATTATCACAGAATTTTTCTGGATTTTGCCTTCGCGCTCGGCAGTTTCAATCATCGCCTTCGCAATTCTGTCCTTTACGCTGCCGGCGGGATTAAAATACTCCAGTTTGACTAAAAGTTTGCCGTTGAAACCGACTTTCGACGCAAAATTGCTCGCCTCAAGCAGTGGAGTATTGCCAATTAGCTCCGTGACGCTCTTATAAATCTTTCCCATTTGAATTCCTCCTAAAATTTTATGCCAGAATTTTATATCATGCGCAGATTTTGTCAATAGATAATCGCGCCGCCTAAAACTTCGTCTTTATCATAGAAAACTATCGATTGACCGGACGTTATAGCGCGTTGCGGCTCCGAAAACTCAACTTTTAGCAAATTTTCTTCCTCAAAAACCGTGCAATCGGCGAATTTTGCACCGTAACGAATTTTTGCTTGCAAATTCTTAGGCAAAATCGGTTTGTAAATCCAATGAACGTCATTTGCCGTTAAAAATTTAGAAAAAAGGTTGTCGTTGCTCCCGACGACGACTTTTTTATTTGCAACGTCGAGTTTAGTGACGTAAATCGGCTCCGGTGCGGCAATTCCTAAGCCTTTTCGCTGTCCAATCGTGTAATTTGCAACGCCGTTATGATTTCCGAGAATTTTTCCGCTTAAATCGACGATTTTTCCGGCTTGCAATGCCTGCGCGGCAGGATTTCTTTCCGAAATGAATTTTTTATAATCGTCATTGGGCACAAAGCAAATTTCTTGGCTATCGGGCTTATTAGCGACGGGCAAATTTAAATTTTCGGCAAGTTCGCGAGTTTTTTCCTTAGAAAAGTCGCCGAGCGGCAAAATAATTCGCGAAAGTTTATCCGGCGTCAAGTTATAAAGGACGTAGGACTGATCTTTTTTTAAATCGGCGGCTTTTTTTAGTTTGAAGCGGTTATCCTCGAAAATAATTCTGGCATAATGCCCCGTTGCGAGAAAATTTGCGCCCAAAGTGCTTGCGAAGTCGAAGAGCGCACCGAATTTAATAAATTTATTGCATTGGACGCAAGGATTAGGCGTTTTGCCGCGCAGATATTCATTGACGAAGTAATTTTCAACCTTATCGCGGAAAATTTGCCTAAAATCGGCGACAAAGTGCTTTATGCCCAAAAAATCGCAAACATTTTTAGCATCTGCGGCGGAAATTTGATTATCAGCGAGCAACATAGTAATTCCGACGACTTGAAAGCGATTTTTGAGCAAAAGAGCGGCTACAAGCGAGCTATCGACGCCTCCACTCATTGCGACGGCTACTTTTTCCATAAAAAACACCTCCGCGAGCGATTATAACACACCAAAAGCGATTTGAAGACAATTTTAGCGTTTGAAACTGATTTTGAACGCTTGAAATGAAATTTTGCGGCTTGAAACGGCTTTGAA
>DJWY01000026.1:0-22993 GCA_002448305.1 Selenomonadales bacterium UBA7018 | reverse complement strand
TGAAGTGAATTTGGCGGCTTGAAAGTGATTTTGAACGCTTGAAACGGGTTTTGAGGGCGGTTTGAGGGAGCAATTTACGTTTTCCGGAATAGCGGAATTTGTATCGCGCCATTATGCGGCTTTTTCGGCAGGTTCAAAAATCGGGGCTGATTTGGAAGTTCAAATTACGTTTTCCGGAATAGCGGAATTTGTAAAATGGGCACAAAAAAAACCGCCGAAGCGGGGAAAATTGATTCAAACGTTATCTTGTCGAGGTTTAGGCGTTTCGTAAACGTCTGTGTGCAAAAATTCGCTTTTAACGACTTCGCCGCCGCTATACCAGACGCGATAAATGGACGGTTTCATATCGGAGCCTTCGCGTTCAATGGAAATATCCGCGCCGCCCAAATCGGCTTTAGTTCCGAGAACGTAAACGCTTAAAGTTGAGCCGTAAGCCTCCGCGATTAGATAAACATTGTGCGGAAAATCGTTTCTGAACTTAAAATCAAGGTAACCGTCGGCAACTGTGGCGTCGCGACCGGGCGCAACGTAAGTAGATTGATAAAAATGCGGTGTGCGTTCGGTTGGAGTGAGCCCGGCGAGCAAAACGGCGTTATAAAGCGTGGAACTGACCTGACAAACGCCGCCGCCGTAGTCTTCAGCGGGTCTTCCGTTGATAATCACGCCCGCGACCTTGTATCCGGCGTCCCAAGTGCGTTCGCCGACCGTATCATTAAAAGAAAACGTCCAACTACTCTTCACGAGCTTGTGAGAAATGGCATTTGCGGCAAGCCAAATGTTGTCGCCCCTGTCGCCGGGATAAAAATAAGTGCTGAAAGAGCCAAGAACCGAATCAATCGCGGAAATATCCTCTGTCGTGATGAAAGGCTGAATATCTTCGGGTTCAAGGGTGATTGCGCCGTTTGGAAGGTTCAAAGTGGTCAAAGGTTCGCGCAAAGTGTCCGCAAGTTGCTCGACGTTTAATTTTTTGCCGATAACGCCAGGAATTTTCTCAATCGCGCCGTCGGAATTGAAATTTACAACCGCATTGACTGGATCGCGGTTAATTTGCGCGGCGATAGCGTTTAATTTCTCTGCGAGCAAGTTTGAATCGTATTCAGCGGACAAATTGACGTTGCGCCCGTTCAAAAAGCATTTAATTTGGTCGTTGAAGTTAGAAAGCAGGGAATTTCCGCGCCCGTAGCTGAAAATTTCTTGTTCAGCCTTATCGACGAGCGGATTTAAAGAAATTTCTTCGGGCGTGATTTCAAATTCCTGATTTTCGTAGCGGAAAGTAAGATTATGAACTTTTTGAGCGGCGACGGTGGAAATAATTTTTTCTGCGGCGCGTTTATCGAGTCCGTTGACGGATTGCCCTTCAAAACGGATTCCGGGAACGATTTTATCACTATCGGCGACGTAATTTGAAAAACCGAGCGTGCCGACGCCAAAAGCAGTGATTGTAGCCGCTAAAATCGCTAAGCCCTTCGTCGAGAGAAAATTTTTAAGGTTTAGGTTTAAAAATTCCGAAGTCTCCACAAAAATTTCGCCTCCATATTTTATTCAGCTTATTATAACCCAAAAAATTAAAATTTCAATTAAGGCGGCGAATTTTTAGGTCATTATGCCAGTGAACGTAGCCGCCGGGCAAACTTAGGAAAGAATTTGGGCTAACGACGTTAAATTGAAGGGCGCAAGGGATAAAATCGCACATTTCAGCGGAACTAAGCGTCTCATCGAGGGGCGTAGAGATGACGCAGGCAATATCGTAGAGTTCTTGACGCAATTCGACCTTAAATTTCCAATCGATAACGTAAATCTCGCCGGATTTAGCGTCGAAAATGGCTTTTGTGTCGTTAAAACGCGAATCAGTGTAGATTAAATCGATTCCGGTAGCGTTTCTTATGTGATAACCCATTCCCAAGCACGCGACGTCCTTTTGAAAGCGAATAATCATGCGCAAAACGACTTCTTGACCGAAAATAACTTCAGAAATGAGTTCGCCGTCGAGATTTAGCAGTTGAACGTTATCAAAAACGGCTCGTTTATCGCCGATGCGCTGATAAGTAGCGTTTTTGGCGAAAATATCCTTGCCGCGCTCCAAATTTTCGATAGAAATTGATTCTGAGCTAAGTTTATTGGTATTTCCGCGCAGATTTTCTACAAAATCGCTTTGACGTTGTGATTGTTCTTGAGAAAGTTCGCCGCGAGACTCCAAAAGCATATTGCGATAGGTTTCGACGACGTCTTTAGCGGGTGCATCCATTAAAATTTTGCCAGATTTCATAAGAAAGGCGCGTTCGCAGAGATTTTTGACTGCAAAAGTGTCGTGACTAACAAAAATAACCGTTACGCCGCCTTGAATCATCGAACGCATTTTATCCATACATTTACTTTGAAAAAATGCGTCTCCGACGCTCAAAGCTTCGTCAACGATTAAAATATCGGGTTCAACGAAGGCATTAACGGCGAAAGCGAGCCTTGCGAACATGCCGGAGGAGTAAGTTTTGACAGGTTGGTTGATAAAATCGCCAATATCGGCGAAATTTATGATGTCGTTGACTTTTTCGTCCATAATTTCGCGAGTATGCCCCATTAAAAGCCCATTCATATAAATATTTTCGATTCCGGTCATTTCTGGGTTAAAACCTGCGCCCAATTCGAGCAAAGAGGCGATTTTTCCGTTTACAATCAAATTTCCGCTGGTTGGAGTTAAAACTCCGGTAATAATTTTAAGCAAAGTGGATTTTCCCGCGCCATTTTTGCCTACAAGCCCGATATTTTCGCCGCGCCGTATTTCAAAGGAAATATCGTTAAGCGCGTAAAAATCTTTGCTATATTTTTTATGGAACGGGTGGAAAGTTTCCTTAAGGCGGTCAATATCCCGCTCATAAATCTTATAAATTTTGGTTAGATGTTCAGCTTTAATCGCGACGCTCAAAATTTTAGCTCCTTACAATTTGAATTGGGAAATTTCGCCCTGCATATCGTTAGCGAGTTCGGAAAGAATTTTGCTAGCGTTGGCGACTTCCTGCATGGTAGCGGATTGTTCTTGAGTCGCCGCGCTGACTGAATCGGCGTTTTCGCTAGATTTGATAGAAATTTCCTTGACATGTTCGACCGCCGATAAAATTTCCTTATTGCTTGCGTCGACGGCGATAATATCTTCCAAACTTTTGCTGACGTTAGAATTTAGCTTAGCGGATTGAATTTCAATATCGCGGAACGCCGCGCCGGTCTCGGCAACAGATTTAGTACCTTCCTTGACGCTTTGATTACCCTGTTCGATTGATTCGACGGCGGAAGTTGTATCCTTTTGAATCGTCGCGATAAGTTTAGAAATATTTTCCGTAGCTGAAGCTGATTGTTCGGCGAGTTTGCGAACTTCTTCGGCGACGACAGCAAAGCCGCGACCGTTATCACCTGCGCGGGCGGCTTCGATTGCCGCATTAAGTGCTAATAAATTCGTCTGCCCTGCGATACCCGAAATAGTTTCGACGATTTGCCCGATTTCGTCTGAACGCTTGCCGAGTTCGCCGACGACTTGCGCCGAAGAGCTGACTTGCTCGGCGATATTTTTCATAACGTCAATAGCAATGTCGACTTTTTCCTTGCCGACCGCCGCATTATTCGCGTTATCGATTGCAATTTGCTCCATTTCCTTAGCCGTCATGCGTAAATCGTCCATGCGCTCGTTCATATCTTGAATTTTTTCTTCCAAATGCTCAATCGTCTTTTCCTGCTCGGCAGTGCCGTTAGTTAGAACCGCCATATTTTGCGCAACGACCGTAATTGATTCGTTAGTCTGCTGAGTGCCGGCAGTGAGTTCTTCGCTAGACGCCGCGACGCGCTCGGAACTTTGCGCAATATTCGTTAGCAAATGTTTAAGGCGGTATTTCATATCGTTAGCACTTTCAGCCAATATCCCGATTTCGTCTTCCGATTTAATTTCCAAATCGTTAATGCGCAAGTTGCCGCTGGAAATTTTCTTCATTGCGGCGACGACAGAATTTAGTTGCCCAACCATGCGCCCGATAAAAAAGTTTGACGCAAGAATACAAATAATCATAACCACGACGACTGCCAGCGCAATCGACAAAATTAATTCCTCAACAACGTCGTCCATTTCGTGAACGCTAACTCCGACAAAAAGCATGCCAATCGTCTTGCCGGTTACGTCCTTAATCGGCTGATACGCGGCGTAATGGTCTTCACCTAAAACGCTCGCTTTGCCGACGAAAAATTTTCCCTGCCTTATGACGTTATCAATAATCGCGTCTGAAGCCCTCGTGCCGACTTGCCGATTTCCGGAAGAATCTTTAACAGTCGTAGCAACGCGAGTATCGCCATTAAAAATCGTAACTTTGCCGTCGCAAATTTTGCTTAGAAAATCGGCGATTTCGTTGACGCCGTCAATTTGCTGTCCGCCCTTGAAAAGTATTCCGTTTTGCAAATGCCAATCGCCCCAATAACGATTGTTGAGAATTTCCGACAGCGATTTAACATCGGCGGCGGCTTTCATCTCCAACGCCTTAGCAAAACCTTGCTCGGCGCGAATATATCCGATAATCCCCATAAGCACGCACGCCACAATTACAATCGCATTGACCGCCAGAATTGATTTGCTTTTCAGCCCCATTAGCGAACACCTTCTTACTAAAAATTTTAGGCATTGTATCACAAATCAGCATAGGCGGCAAAATAATTTATAATTTGAAGTGAGAAATTTCGCTATTCATTTCGCTCGCAAGTTCGGCAAGAGTTCGGCTGGCGGTGGCAACTTCGTGCATAGTTGCAGTCTGTTCTTGAGTAGCCGCGCTGATTGAATCCGCATTGGAACTTGATTTGCCGGAAAGTTCGCGGACTTTCCCGACTGCCTTTAAAATTTCCTCGTTGCTGGCGTCGACCGCGACAATATCATCAAAACTTTTGCTGACGTTAGCAGTTAATTTCGTCGCTTGATTTTCAATGCCGATAAGAGCTTCACCGGTCTCGGCGATTGATTGTGTGCCTTCCTTGACGCTTTGATTTCCCTGCTCGATTGATTCAACAGCGGAAGTTGTATCCTTTTGAATCGTTTCAATGAGCTTAGAAATATTCGTTGCCGCTTCGGCTGATTGCTCGGCAAGCTTGCGGACTTCTTCGCTGACGACTGCAAAGCCGCGACCGTGTTCACCTGCGCGGGCGGCTTCGATTGCCGCATTGAGTGCAAGTAAATTCGTCTGTCCTGCAATGCCCGAAATAGTTTCAACAATCTGCCCGATTTCGTCTGAACGCTTGCCAAGTTCCCCGACAACTTTAGCCGAAGAACTTACTTGCAATTCAATGTTTTTCATAACGTCAATAGCCGCGTCGACTTTCGCCTTACCATTTGCCGCATTGCTCGCGCTATCGACTGCTATTTTCTCCATTTCCTTTGAAGTTTCGCGCAAGTCGTCCATTTTCTCGCGCATGATTTGAATTTTTTCTTCCAGAGTTTTAATCGTGCTTTCCTGTTCAGCTGCGCCGCTCGTCATAACTTCCATATTCTGCGCGACCATGTTAATTGATTCGCTAGTCTCCTGCGCACCGGCGGTTAATTCCTCACTTGACGCCGCGACGCGCTCGGAGCATTGCGCAATATTCGTTAAAAGTTTTTTGAGCTTAGTTTTCATATCGTTGACGCTCGCCGACAAAATGCCGATTTCGTCTTGCGATTTAACTTCTAAATCTTTAATCTGCAAGTTGCCGCCCGAAATTTTTTGCATAGCGTCCGCGACCGAATTTAGCTGACCAACCATGCGCCCGATAAAGAAATTTGATATTACAGCGCATATAATCAAAATAACGACGATTGCCAGCGCGGTTGATGACAAAATTAAATCCATAAGCATATCATTCATTTCAGCGACGCCCACGCCCACGAAAAGCATTCCGATTGTCTTTCCAGTCGTATCTTTAATCGGCTGATATGCGGCGTAATGTTGCTCGCCCATAACCATTGCTTCGCCTAAAAAACTTCGCCCTTGATTTATGACGTTGTCAATGACGGTTTCGGAAGCCTTTGTTCCTACTGCGCGATTACCTTGAGCATTTTTAACGGTCGTAGCAACGCGGGTATCGCCGTTGAAAATTGTAACCTTGCCGCCGCAAACTCGGCTAAGAGAATCAACAAGTTCGTCCGCGCCGTCCATTTGCTGAGAACCTTTGAATAAAATTCCGTTTTGCAAATGCCAATCGCCGTCGTAGCGATAGTTCAAAATTTCGGACAGTGCGCTGACATCGGCGGACGCTTTCATTTTCAAAGCCTCAGCGAAACTTCGCCCGCCCGAAAGTAACCAATAACGCCCATGAGAATACACACGATAACAATAATTGTGTTCACTGCAAGAATAGACTTCGTTTTAAGGATTCATTTACTAGAGCCTCCAAATTTTTTCTGCATTGTATCACAGATTTAACATTGTCAACAGGAAAATTTTAGCCAATAACAAAAAACTCCCTGCCGTTTGACAGGGAAGCTTTTTTATTGCTCCAAATTTACTTTTTCCATTTCAGCCATCATCTTATCTAATTCCGCGTTGAATTGTTTCATTTCCTCAAACATAGTTTTTATCTCGCCGAATTGCTGACGAATTTTTCCCTTTGAATTATCGAAGTCATCTAAATCGACGAGCACTGATAATGGAATATCTAGTGCCTTTGAAATTTCTATCAGCAAAGGCAACGATACCGCTTTATTCGACGCGCCGCTTTCTATGTGCGACAGATAATTTTTGCTGATATGAACTTTCTCGGCAAGTTGCGCCTGCGTCATGTTTTTCATTTTTCTAAAATACGATATGCGCAGTCCAATATATTGCAATTCGTCGCGGCAAGTTTCCTTCCTAAGATTATCCATTTCCTCACCTCCATAAATATTTTATCACGAAAAATTTATGTGTAGTTTACCTTGTGGAATGATTTTCTTACCAAATAGCGCGAGTAAAAATTTTATTGCAAGACGGCGGCAAATGGGTTAAAATCTTTTCAAGAAATTTTCAACCTACTTTTAAAAAGTAGGCAAACAGTGTACGCGCCGCGACGTTACGAAAATTTTAGCAAGTCGCCGCGTTCGGGCGTTTCAAAAATATTTTCAAGGAGAGTTTCACAAAATGAGAAGTGACATAGTTAAAAAGGGCGCGACACGTTGCGCACACAGAAGTTTATTTCATGCAAACGGCTTCGGCGTCGAAGAACTTAGTAGACCGCTAATCGGCGTTTGCAATTCTTTCAACGAAATTATTCCAGGACATATGCACTTAAAATCAATAACAGAGGCGGCAAAATTAGGCGTAGCGGCGGCGGGCGGCACTCCGATTGAATTTCCCGCTATTGGCGTTTGCGACGGAATTGCTATGGGTCATACCGGCATGAAATATTCCTTAGCAAGCCGCGAACTTATTGCCGATTCAATCGAAGCGGTCGCAATGGCTAGCGGTTTCGACGCGCTGATTTTAATTCCGAATTGCGATAAAGTTGTTCCAGGCATGTTAATGGCGGCGGCGCGTCTGAATATCCCGTCGATAATCGTTAGCGGCGGTCCTATGCTTGCGGGACGTTTTCACGGCAAAGATATTAGCGTTAGTCAAGCATTCGAGGCGGCAGGGAAATTCGCGGCGGGCAAAATGTCGCAAACTGAAATGACTGACCTTGAGGCGCATGCTTGTCCGAGTTGCGGCTCGTGCGCGGGGCTTTTCACTGCTAATACAATGAACTGCTTAAGCGAGGCGTTGGGCATGGCTTTGCCCGGCAACGGTACAATTCCTGCCGCTTATACCGGCGATAGATTTATTTTGGCTAAACGCGCCGGAAAAGTAATTATGGACTTGCTGGAGAAAAACATTTGCCCGCGTGATATTCTGACTATGAAGGCTTTCGAGAACGCCATAACAGTTGATATGGGCATTGGCGGTTCGTCGAATACGGTTTTGCACTTGACCGCGATTGCTAATGAGTGCGGCATTAAAATTCCTGCGACGCTCTTTGACGAAATTTCTGCTAGGACGCCGTATATTACAAAGCTCAGCCCCGCCGGCAAGCACCACATGCAAGACCTTGACGAGGCGGGCGGAATTAACGCTGTTATGCATGAACTTTCCAAGAAAAATCTGCTCAATCTCGACGCGCTGACAGTCACAGGCACTTTAGGCGAACGGATTAAAAATGCGCAAATTACTCGCCCCGATGTTATTCACACGGTAGAAAATCCCTACAGGGCGACGGGCGGCATTGCGATTTTGCAGGGCAATCTTTGTCCGGATTATGCGGTCGTCAAAGCGTCGGCAGTTAGCGAAGATATGCTCGTTTACAAGGGCGCGGCAAAATGTTTTGATAGTGAGGAAACCGCAATTAATGCGATAATGGCGGGCGAAATTCACAATGGCGACGTTGTTGTTATTCGCTACGAAGGTCCCAAAGGCGGTCCCGGTATGCAGGAAATGTTGAATCCGACGGCGGCGATAACGGGCGCGGGCTTGAAAGTTGGTTTGATAACTGACGGACGTTTCAGCGGTGCAAGTCAAGGCGCGTGCATTGGTCACATTTCGCCCGAAGCTATGGAGGGCGGCGCGATTGCTTTAATCAAGGACGGCGACATTATTTCGATTGATATTCCCAACCGCAAATTGGAACTCGAAGTCAGCGACGAAGAACTTGCCCGCCGCCGCGCTGATTGGACTAAGCCGGAGCCGAAGATTAAAACCGGTTATCTTGCCCGCTACGCCAAACTTACTACTTCTGCTTCAACAGGCGCGGTCTTAAAAGTCTAAGGGGTTGAGGCTATGTTTTGGGAAGAATCATTTGGAATGCAACTTGAAAAGTTTTTGAGGAAAGACCAATTTATTTTTAGTGCGCCGATGAGCGAGCACACGACATTTAAAATTGGCGGCGTGGCGGACGTTTTGATTTTCCCGTCAAGCGCAGAAGAAGTCTCGAAGATTTTCAAGCTGATAGATTTATTTAGTTTAGATTGTACAGTTTTGGGCAACGGCTCAAATGTTTTAGTTCGCGACAAGGGGATTAGAGGCGCAGTCGTGAAGTTCACGGAGAAATTTTTCGGCGATATACGTTGCGAAGGGGAAAAAGTTATCGCCTGCGCGGGCGCGGAATTAAAATCGGTTGCAAAGTTTGCGGCGGAAAATTCGCTTACGGGCTTAGAATTTGCTTGCGGGATTCCTGGCAGTATCGGTGGCGCAATTTTCATGAATGCGGGCGCGTACGGTAGCGAAATGAAAAATGTTATATCGAACGTCAAAGCGGTTACTCGCGACGGGTCTTTTCTCGAATTTGATAAGCGCGATTTAGATTTGAGCTATCGCCACAGCATTTTTCAGGAAAATAATTGCGCGATTTGCGAAGTGGAATTGCAGTTGCGACACGGCGACTTAGACGCGATTAAAAATAAAATGGCGGAGTTCACTACTCAACGCGAAAGTAAACAGCCTCTTGAATTTCCTAGCGCAGGTTCAACTTTCAAACGTCCCGAAGGAAATTTTGCCGGCACGCTGATTGATAAGGCGGGCTTAAAGGGTTTGAAAATTGGCGGCGCAATGGTCTCGGAAAAACATGCTGGCTTTGTCGTCAACGCCGACCACGCGACCGCTCAAGACGTTTTGAAATTGATTGATGAAGTTGCGCGGCGCGTCAATGAAACTTACGGCATTGAGCTTGCGCCGGAAGTCCGCATTATCGGCGAGGAATAATTCAATGGCAAAAACTAAAAATCGTCAACGCGAATTTGTCGCCAATAAAATCCCGCTCGTGTCGGTGATAATTCCAATGTACAACGCGGCGCGATTCATTTCGCAGACGCTTGAAAGTTTGCTTTACCAAACGATGAAAGATTTTGAAGTTATTGTGATTGACGATTGCTCGACCGATAACAGCGTTGAAATCGTCAAAAATTTTGCTGAACGTTTCGGCGAAAAGCTTCACCTTATCAAACTTTCGGAAAACAGCGGGACACCCGGTTTTCCGCGCAATATTGGAATTCAAATAGCTCGCGGAAAATATCTTTCCTTCCTTGATAGTGACGACCTTTTTACCAAGACCGCGCTTGAAGAATTTTCCACCCTTGCCGAAGAATTTCAAGCTGATGTCGTTCATACTGACGGATTTTTTTACTTAGACGAAGATAAATTTAAATCTACTTCCACCGAAGAATTATTAAACGTAAAAAATTATCCTGTCATAGTTTGCAATCCAAATTCGCCGCGCTTGCTTAAGCCGACTTTTGCTCCGAATAATTTTGCCGAACGAATGCAACTTTGGCTGAATTCCGATTATCATTGGACAACGTGGGCTATGTTCTGCCGACGCGATTTTTTGATTACAAATCAAATTAAATTCCCATTTATGTTAGTCACTGATGATATTTCTGTTAATTTTGCTTGCCTGTGTTTGGCAGAAAAAATTTTGTGCATTCCGGATATTAATTACGTTTACAGAGTGCACGCTGATTCCGTAACGAATAACAGACAAAACTTAGAAAAAATTTTTCATAAGTGGGTAAGCAATTTCAACAGCGGCTTTAATGAGTTTAATAAAATTATGAATCGTTTTAAATTTTTTGATGAACACCTTGATTATCGTTACGCTGTGTTAGATTGGTTCTTTGAAAAAGTTATTCAGCAGGGGCGGCAGATTACGGCGGCTTACAGTCAAATTCATGCGTTTTCCTTAAATCCTTTGGTTAAGAAAGAATTCCACCCTGACGACGCGGCTTTTGCGTCCTACTTGTTTGACACCGTTAATGTTCAGCGGCTCCAAATTATGCAGTTGCAAAGGGAGCTTGCGAAGTTTCAACAGCAGTAAATTTCTACCCAAGTGAAAAATCCCCGTCAAATTGGCGGGGATAATTTAATTTCAGTCGCGCTTAAATAATCTGAAAAAATTTTGTAAGGTTTCTTGACAAGAAAAGTTCTGCAATGTAATATTAAAAAACCATGAAAAAATATATAGCAAAAAGAATCTTAATATCCGTGTTGACGCTGTTTATAATAGTTTTCGTGCTGTTCGTGCTGATAAGGATAATGCCCGGTGACCCGTTCCCGGTCGAGAGAATGTCAGCCGAAATGATTTTGCAAAAGCGCGAAGAACTCGGACTAAACAAACCAATCTTAGTGCAATTCGCCGATTATATGTCGCTATTGGCAAGCGGCAGTTTCGGCAACGGAACTTCGCTTTACAACGGCGCACCGATTAAACCAATATTAATGGCGTGTCTTTGGAACTCGTTTAAAATCGGCGTTATATCGATTTTGTTCGGAACGGCGGTCGGGCTTGCAATCGGAATTGTTGCGGCACTAAATCGCGGAAAATTTCTGGACGGCTTTTGTACGCTCGTTTCAATTTTGGGCGTATGCATTCCGTCTTATGTCTTTATGATTTTCCTGCAATATTTTTTCTCGTATAAAATTCCGTTCTTCCCGTACTTTTTCGACCCGTTAAACTTTATGGCGTCGTCGATAATGCCGGCGTTGTCGCTTAGTTTATTTGCGATTTCGACAATAGCACGCTTTACGCGAAATGAAATGATAGAAGTAATGAATAGCGATTACGTCAAGCTCGCGGAGGCGAAAGGGCTTTACGGCTTTGAACTTATTCGCAAGCACGTTTTGCGAAATGCGCTGATTCCAATCGTTACTGTTATCGCGCCGCTAGTCGTGAGCCTGTTGACGGGCGCAATGGTTATTGAAAAAATTTACGGGATAAACGGCGTGGGAAAACTAATGGTTGACGCGATAGCCGGACAGGGCGTCGATTATAATTACGTTTTGGCATTGAGCATTGTTTTTTCCGCGCTGTATATTGGCGCAATGCTCGTGCTTGATATTTTGTACGGAATAATTGACCCGCGAATTAGATTGGCGAAAAAGGAAGGGTGAGCATGTACGCGCCAGAAAAAGCTGACTTTGAATTCATATCCGACCGCGATATAACTGTTGATGAAAATTTTGCTTCGCAAGGTTATTGGAAGGGCGTCGCAGTTCATTTTTTCCGGAATAAATTTGCGGTTACAGGATTGATTCTCGTTACTGTGATAATTTTATTTGCACTCTTCGCGCCGGTCGTGAGCAATTACGCTTATGACGAAATTGTTGCCATTACCGATTCAAGCGGCAAGGAAATCACCGCTAAGAGTTTATCGCCGCAATTTGCTGGCGACGGTGCGCAAAATTTTTCGGACAGGACATTTCTTTTCGGGACTGACGATATGGGGCGCGACCTTTGGACGAGGACTTGGCAAGGGGCGCGAGTTTCCTTGATAATTGCGTTCGTGGCGATTTTTATTGATATGCTTATCGGCACGAGCTACGGATTAATTTCGGGCTATTTCGGCGGCGTCGTTGATAATGTTTTGCAAAGGTTTATAGAAATTGCCGGTTCAATTCCTACGCTTGTTATCATTTCGATTTTGGCAATTTTCATGGAGAAAGGAATTGGGCTTGTTATCGCGTCGCTACTGATAACTGAATGGATTGGCATGAGTAAAATTGCGCGGGCGGAATGTTTAAAACTAAAGGAGCGCGAATACGTTCTTGCAAGTCGGACGCTCGGCGCGGGCAGTTTCCACATAATTTTTAAGCAGATTTTGCCGAACACAATCGGACCGATAATAACGCAGGTTATGTTCTCGATACCGGTCGCGATTTTCACGGAAGCTTTTTTAAGTTTCGTCGGCGTCGGAATTGTCCTGCCGCAATGTTCGATAGGTTCGCTGATTGAAGCGGGCTTTAACAACATAACGATTTTGCCTTATCAAATTTTGCCGCCAATATGCGTCCTTGCAATTCTTATGCTCGGATTCAATTTAATTGGCGACGGATTCCGCGAAGCATTAGCTCCAAAATTAGAGGATATGTAAACTAGCGAAGTGCAACGTAGTGTACCGGCGCGGCAAATCCGTTCGATAAGTCGGGCGGTCAAACGCGTCCGCTGTTTGCTACTTTTCAAAAGTAGAGGATATGTAATGGAAAATATTCTTTCAATTAAAAATCTCGATATAACTTTTCGCACCAACGCCGGAAATATTCATGCGATACGCGGCGTTGATATTTATTTGCCGACCGGAAAAACCGTCGCGCTTGTCGGCGAGAGCGGCTCCGGTAAATCCGTCACTATGAAAGCCGTTGTCGGACTTCTCGACTCAAACGCCATAATTAACAGCGGAAATATTTTTTATAAAGCGATTGACTTGTTGACTTTGCCAAAAAAGGAATTGCGCCAGAAAATTAACGGGCAACAAATCGCTATGGTTTTTCAAGACCCTATGACCAGTTTAAATCCAACTATGCAAATCGGCGACCAGATTACAGAAGCTATGTTCCTGCACAAAAAAATTTCCAAAGCAGACGCACAACAAAAAGCTCTCGAACTTTTAAATCTCGTCGGGATAATCGACGCCGAAAAGCGCATGAAAAATTATCCGCACCAACTTTCCGGCGGCATGCGTCAACGTGTCGTCATTGCCATTGCCCTTTCCTGCGAACCGAAAATTTTAATCTGCGACGAGCCGACCACCGCTCTTGATGTCACCGTTCAGGCACGCATTTTGGATTTAATTAAGGATATTCAAGCGCAAATGGGCTTGTCCGTCATTTATATCACACATGATTTAGGCGTTGTCGCGAAAGTTGCCGATTTCGTCAACGTCATGTACGCGGGCAAAATTATCGAAACTGGTACGGTCGAAGAAATTTTTTACGACCCGCGCCACCCGTATACTTGGGGCTTGCTCTCCGCTATGCCCGATTTGGAAACCGACGACGATAGGCTTTATTCAATTCCGGGTAGCCCGCCCAATCTCTTGCACGAGCCAAAGGGCGACGCTTTCGCCGCAAGAAATAAATTCGCTATGAAAATCGACATGGAAGCCGAGCCGCCTATGTTCAAAATTTCCGAGACGCATTACGCCGCAACTTGGCTCCTGCACCCCGACGCGCCTAAAGTCGAACTTCCACCAGAATTAAAATCGCGATTGCAACGCGCTAGAAAGGCGGCGGAAAATCAATTATGAATGAGGAATTAGGAATTAGGAATGAACCCCTCCTTCAAGTTAGTAATCTCCGTCAGCATTTCAAAATTTCGCGCTCGTTTACCGTCAAGGCGGTCAATAACGTTTCCTTTGAAATTTATCCCGGCGAAACTTATGGGCTTGTCGGCGAATCTGGCTCTGGCAAAACTACTATCGGGCGCAGTATCATTCGCCTTTACGACCCGACCGACGGCAAAATTATTTTCAACTACAGCGATATTTCCGGCGACCTCGATAACAAGACGCGCCGTATGCTTCGAAAAAATATGCAGATGATTTTTCAAGACCCTATGTCCAGCCTGAATCCCCGTAAGAAAATCGGCGACATTATCGGCGAAGGGCTTGATATTTTCAAACTTTATTCCAATCTCAAGGAACGTAATCAAATTATCGGCGACATTTTAAAGAAAGTCGGACTTTCTCCCGCTCACGCCGAAAGATACCCACAGCAATTTTCCGGCGGTCAACGTCAGCGCGTCGGGATTGCTCGCGCCCTCGTTATGAATCCTAAACTTATTATCGCCGACGAATGCATTTCCGCTCTTGATGTTTCTATTCAAGCGCAAGTCGTCAACCTCATGAAGGATATTCAAGACGAAACTAAATGCGCTTACCTTTTCATCGCGCACGATTTAAGCATGGTCAAATATATTTCAGATAGAATCGGCGTCCTGCACAAGGGCTATCTCGTTGAGACCGGCTCGACTAAGGATATTTTTTCTAATCCCGTTCACCCCTACACACAAAGTTTATTGTCCGCCGTCCCGCAACCTAATCCCGCTGTCGAAAAAAATCGCCGCCTTATTCCCTACGACGCAAGCAAGGTAGACTATGAAAAATGTTCGTGGCATCAAGTCAGCGGTATGCATTTTGTCCTGAATTAATTTGCTTTAAGCTTTGGCTATCAAACTTCAAAATTTTTTCCGAACTGCCCATAACGAAAAATGACGTGCTCAAAATATCGGCAATCATTGCGCAATTTTCAACGTCGCCCGCCACAATAACGCTTATTGAAGAAATGCCGTTATCAGTCGGCGCGCAGGTTTTCGGGTCAATTATATGGTGATAGCGGCGACCGTTGGCGACAAAAAATTTCTCGTAATCGCCAGACGTTGATATTGCAGAGTTTTCAAGCTCGACGACTTCAGAAAGGTTATTTGGGTCGTCGGGTTTTTTTATTCCGATTTTCTTCTTGCCGATTGCAAAAATTGTGCTCGTACCGAAATCAATCAGCCCGTTCTCAATCCCCTTTTCGGCGAAAATTTTCCGCGCAATGTCCACGCCGTAACCTTTCGCCACGCCGCCCAATGTTATTTTCATGCCGCGCTTATCCAGATATACTTTCCCGCCGCGCAGGTGCAAATGCTTATAGCCAACCAAATTTTTTACGGCGTCAAGTTCAGCGTCGGTCGGGACGTGCGCATTTTCACTGCCGATACCCCACAACTTGATAGCCGCGCCAACCGTAATGTCAAATGCTCCGTCCGTCAGCTCGGAATATTTCTGCGCGGTCTCCAAAATTTTATAAACATCGGGCGAAACTTCGACGTAATCAACACCCGCCGCGTTCTCAATCTTTTTCATGTCCGCAAAAATTGTTTTCGCAAGCTCTCCTATCTGTTTAAAACTTTCATCAACGGCGGCTTGAGAATTTTTCCCTTCAGCCTTCAGCGTAAGAACCGTGCCCATTAGTTTTTCACTGCGCTCATAACTCTCCGCGCCGCAACCCGTGAACAAAATCGCCGTCAACAAAATCATTGCTAAAAAATTTTTCATAAGCTCCTCCAAAATATTTCTTAATGCGCTGATATGATATATAAGCTTTCTGAAATTTGTTTTGAAATGGGAGAAAATATCATGGTGAAAAATAAAAAACTCAACACGGCGGCTAAGGCTAAAAAGGACGAATTTTATACGCCCATTGTCCAGACTGAACTCAACTTTTTCGGTACGCCCAATGAAAATCCCAACTTCGACAAGAAAAAATCAGCGATAAGGTTTGACGTTAGCAAAGTGCGCGACTTCAACGGTGACGGTGTAACCGACCTTGCCGACGTCAAATGGCTCTTTTTTTGAGGCAGTAATCGCCGCAAAAGCAATAAGTAATCTGTAAAAAACTTGACAGACTTTCACCGGCTCTGCTATTATGAAAAAAATCTGTTTAGGAGGTATCAAAAATTTTGAATGAATCATTTTACATATCGGAGATAGATGAAAAAATTTTTGCGAAGATTGCCGGCAAGTCCTATAAGAAAAATTGCCCGTTGCCTTTAGAGGAATTGCGCTATTTGCATGTCCTGCATAAGGATTTAAGCGGCAAAACTTTGGAAGGCGAATTAATTTGCAACGTGAGCATTGCCGAAAATTTATTGGACATTTTCAAGAAACTTTATGAGGCAAATTATCCGATAGAAAAAATTCGGCTGATTGACGAATACGCCGCCGACGACGAACTTTCTATGAGCGATAATAATTCTTCGTGCTTCAACTTCCGGTACGTTTCATATACCAATAGAATTTCCCTGCACGGCTACGGGCTCGCGGTCGATATTAATCCGCTTTACAATCCCTATATCAAAAGCGTTGACGGAAAAAAGATTATCGCGCCCGCAAACGCCGACGATTTTGAAGACCGCACGAAAAATTTTCCGTACAAGATTGATGAGAACGATTTATGCTACAAACTTTTTACCGCACACGGTTTTTTATGGGGCGGCAAGGATTTGCCCGACGAAAAAGATTATCAGCATTTCTTTAAGGAAGGAAGGATTATCAGGTGAAAAAATTTTTAATGGCGGCAATCTGCGCGGTTTGTTTGTTGTTTAGCGGTTGCGGCGGCTCTGATTCAGCGGACGGCAACAAAAAATTGAGCGTCATGTTTGCTTCAAATGTCGTTTCGCTCGACAGCGCGAACACTACCGACAGTGTGTCCTTTGAAGTTATCGCTGATTGTATGGAGGGCTTAATGCAACTTGATTCTGAAGGCAAAACAATTCCGGCTATCGCTGAAAGTTTCGACGTATCCGAAGACGGCAAAACTTATACTTTCCACCTGCGCGACGCGAAATGGGCGAACGGCGACCCTGTTACCGCTGATGATTTTGTATTTGCGTGGCGGCGTCATTGCCAAAAGGCTGAAGAATATTCTTACATTATGGGCGATACGGTTGCTTGCGTGAAAAATGCCGACGCCGTTATAAAAGGTGCTGACCCCAAAACTTTGGGAGTATCCGCGCCCGACCCGAAAACTTTTGTAGTTGAGCTTGACGCGCCGGTTTCGTTCTTTCCGTCGCTTATGGTCTTCCCGACTTTCTACCCGATTAACGAAAAATTTTATAACTCGCTTACTGCCGGCAGTTACGGCACAAGCCCCGAAACTTTCCTTTCTAACGGCGCGTTCATGTTAAGCGAATATATTCCCGGCACGGCAAATATTCAACTCAAGAAAAATGATTCTTACTGGAACGCCGGCAACATTTCCATTGACGGTTTTCAATATCAAATCGTCTCTTCGTCCGATAACGCGCTGACTTCCTTTAAAAACGGTACGCTTAATGTCGTCAGCATTGGCGGCAATCAAGTCGAACACGTCAAGCAGGACGCGGAACTTTCTAAGAACTTGAAAACATTCTCGTCGGGTGAACTCAATTATCTTTCCTTTAACCAAGACCCGAAAAATCATCACGCGGGCGCACTATCCAACGTCAACTTGCGCCTTGCAATTTCCAACGCTATTGACCGTGAATCGCTCGTCGATAATTACGTTGTCAACGGTGCAAAGGCAACTTATACCGCCGTGCCGCTCGACTTCGCGCCAAATGCTAAGAGTGGTAAATTTTTTGCCGAAGACCAAAAGCAATTTTCTGACGTTGTAAGCTTCAATGTTGATAAAGCCCGCAAATATTTGGAGACTGCCAAAAGCGAACTCGGCAAAGATGAATTCGCGCTCAATCTGATTTTCTCCAACGACGGCGACTCCAATACAAAAATTGTTCAGGCGATTAAGTCGCAGGTTGAAGAAAATTTGCCCGGCGTGAAAATCAATCTTCAGCCCATGCCCAGAGCAGAATATTTAAGTTGCATTCATTCCAACAGCTACGATTTGGCTTTTAAACGCTGGATACCCGATTATAACGACCCAATGACTTTCTTGACGCTGTGGACAACTTTTGGTAGCGAGATGAGCGAACATTGGAGCAACGCCGCTTACGACAAAATTATTGCCGATTGCACGACGGGCAGTCTTGCCGATGATTACGACGCCCGTTGGAATGCGCTTTACGACGCGGAAAAAATTTTGCTCAATAATGCCGTTATCGCGCCGCTTTACACTAACGCAAATTCACTTCTAATCGCGCCTTTCGTCACGGGCATTGATTTTCATGTCGCGGGTGTTCATCGCGTCTTTAAAAATGTAAGGCTTAAATGAAAAAATAAATGTAAAGGGAGAATCGACATGAAAAAAATTTTTACGGCACTGCTTTTGCTTGTGACGATGATTTTCACGGGTTGCGGCGGCTCTGATTCAGCGGGCAATAGCGGTAAATTAAGCGTAATGCTCGGTTCAAATATCGTTTCGCTTGACAGTGCGCAGGCTATCGACGTTGCGTCCTTTGAAGTTATCGCTGATTGTATGGAGGGCTTAATGCAACTCGATTCTGAAGGTAAAACGATTCCGGCTATCGCTGAAAGTTTCGACGTATCCGAAGACGGCAAAACTTATACTTTCCACTTGCGCGACGCGAAATGGGCAAACGGCGACCCTGTTACCGCTGATGATTTTGTATTTGCGTGGCGACGTCATTGCCAAATGTCGCAGGAATATTCCTACATTATGGGCGATACGGTTGCTTGCGTGAAAAATGCCGACGCCGTTATAAAAGGTGCTGACCCCAAAACTTTGGGAGTATCCGCGCCAGACCCGAAAACTTTTGTTGTTGAACTCGATGCGCCGGTTTCATTTTTCCCGTCGCTTATGGTTTTTCCCACTTTCTACCCCATTAACGAAAAATTTTATAACTCGCTCACTGCCGGCAGTTACGGCACAAGCCCCGATACTTTTCTTTCTAATGGCGCGTTCGTGTTAAGCGAATATATTCCCGGTGCCGCCAATATTCAACTCAAGAAAAATGATTCCTACTGGAACGCCGACAACATTTCCATTGACGGTTTCCAATATCAAGTCGTCTCTTCGTCCGATAACGCGCTGACTTCCTTTAAAAACGGTACGATTAATGTCGTCAGCATTGGCGGCAATCAAGTCGAACACGTCAAGCAAGATGCTCAACTTTCTAAGAACTTGAAAACATTCTCGTCGGGTGAACTCAATTATCTTTCCTTTAACCAAGACCCGAAAAATCATCACGCGGGCGCACTATCCAACGTCAACTTGCGCCTCGCTATTTCCAACGCTATTGACCGTGAATCGCTCGTCGATAATTACGTTGTCAACGGTGCAAAGGCAACTTATACCGCCGTGCCGCTCGACTTCGCGCCCAATGCTAAGACCGGTAAATTTTTCGCCGAAGACCAAAAGCAATTTTCTGACGTTGTAAGCTTCAATGTTGATAAAGCCCGCAAATATTTGGAGACTGCCAAAAGCGAACTCGGCAAAGATGAATTCGCGCTCAATCTGATTTTCTCCAACGACGGTGACTCCAATACAAAAATTGTTCAGGCGATTAAGTCGCAGGTTGAAGAAAATTTGCCCGGCGTGAAAATTAATCTTCAGCCCATGCCCAAAGCCGAATACCTTAGCAACGTCACTTCCAACAATTACGATTTAGCTTTGGTTGGGTGGGTTCCCGATTACAACGACCCAATGACTTTCTTGACGCTGTGGACAACTACCGGTTGCGAAATTGCTGAGCACTGGAGCAACGCCGCTTACGACAAAATTATTGACGATTGCACGACGGGCAGTCTTGTTGAAGATTACGAAGCTCGTTGGAATGCGCTTTACGACGCAGAAGAAATTCTCCTTGATAATGCTGTTATCGCGCCGCTTTACACTAGCGCAAATTCCCTTCTAATCGCGCCTTTCGTCACGGGCATTGATTTTCATGTAGCGGGCGTCAGTCGCGTCTTCAAAAACGTTAAGCTGACTAAGTAAAGAATTATAACAAGAAACTAAAAAGCGGTCTCAAAAATCGAGACCGTTTTTTACTTTGGAAAACTTTTAAACGTTGAAGCGGAAATAAGTAACGTCGCCGTCCTGCATGATATAATCTTTGCCTTCTAGGCGCACAAGCCCTTTGTCGCGGGCGGCGTTGATTGAACCGAGTTTAATTAAATCATCGTAGTTGACAATTTCCGCACGAATAAAGCCGCGTTCAATATCGCTATGAATTTTGCCTGCCGCCTTGACTGCCGCCGTGCCTTTTTTAATCGTCCAAGCGCGGCATTCATCTGGTCCCGCCGTCAAGAAAGTCATCAAGCCCAGCAAGTCAAATGCCGCATGAATTAATCTATCTAGCCCTGAACTATCTAAGCCCAAGTCCGCTAAAAATTCCTTAGCTTCGTCGGCGTCGAGTTCCGCAATTTCGGATTCGACCTTCGCGCAGATAACTACGACTTGCGCTCCTTCCTGCGCGGCAAGCTTACGAACTTTTTGGACGTGTGAATTTTCCTCTGTGAGTTCGTCTTCAGCGACGTTGGCAATATAAAGCGTGGGTTTAAGCGTCAATAAATTTGCGTCGCGAATTATGAAAAGTTCGTCGTCGCTAAGATTCAGACTCCGTGCAGGTTTTGCATTGTCTAGGGCATTTTTAACGCGCTCTAAAATTTCGTTTTCCAGCTTAGCTTCCTTGCTCCCCGACTTCAAAAGTTTAGCGACCTTAGCAAGTCGTTTTTCCACAATGTCTAAGTCAGCAAGGCAAAGTTCAGTTTGAATCGTATCAATATCGCGCAAAGGGTCAATCGTGTCAGCGACGTGCGTAATATTTTCGTCCTCAAAACAGCGCACGACGTGAGCAATGGCATCAACTTGGCGAATATGTTCTAAGAATTTATTGCCAAGCCCTTCGCCCTTCGACGCGCCCTTGACAAGCCCCGCAATGTCAACAAAGCGAACACTAGCGGGCGTCGTTTTCTTGGAATTATAAAGTTTCGTCAAGACTTCTAAGCGCGGGTCAGGAACAGCGACTACGCCAACATTCGGCTCAATGGTGCAGAAAGGATAATTTGCCGCCTCTGCGCCCGCTTTCGTTATCGCATTAAAAAGCGTCGACTTACCGACATTGGGCAAACCGACGATACCAACTTCAAGACTGCTCATGAATTTTCCCCCAAATGTTTAATGATTCGCAACGCGATAAATCTTCAAAACTAAATCTCTGTCCATAGGCTGGAATGTCGCAACTTTTTTCGTGCCGTTTGAAGTGACCATGTCCGCAAGAATTTTCAATTCGTCATCGCTCTTGATGCCAATTCCCAGCTCTGAAAAATTCGTTGGCGTGCCAAGCTCGCGGAAATAATTCTCCATAGCGTCGATACCTGCGCGGGCGCGTTCGTCAATCGTGCCGTCAGTTATGCCGAAAATTTTCTCTGCAAAGTTGGCGAAACGTTCTGGCTTGACGGTGTAAACAGTTCGCGCCCATGACGCCCAAACCGCAGTCAAGCTCGCGCCGTGAAGAACATCATAACGCCCGCTCAATTCGTGTCCGAGTTTATGCGCGGAAAAATCTCTGTCGCGTCCAAGTCCCGTGAAGCCCGTATGCGATACCGAACCGCACCACATTATTTCGCTCATTGCGTGCAGGTCTTGCGGATTTTTCAGCAGGGCTTTCGACTGCGCCATAACATTTTTAATCAGCGATTCGGCAACCATATCGGTAAATTCATTGCCTTCAATCTTGCTGAAATACCTTTCGAGCGTGTGCATAATAATATCAGCAATGCCGCAAATAAGCGGGTAATGCGGAACGGTCAAAGCGAACTGCGGATTCATAATCGCGAAAACCGGACGCGGAGTAATCGAGCCGCGTTTAAGCCCGCTTTCTTCGTCAGTCAGAACGGCGGAATCAGAAGTTTCAGAACCTGCCGCCGCAATCGTCAAGACGACGCCGACCGGCAAAGATTTTTCCATGCGATTTTTATTCGTCCAGTGCGCCCAAATGTCAACGTCGGGATTAACCGCGCCAAGCGCAATCGCTTTAGCCGTATCGATAACGCTACCGCCGCCGACTGCCAAGACGAAATTTATCTTTGCGTCAATCGCTTCACGAATTGCATTGCGGGCGAAACTCAAGCGCGGATTTGGTTTGACGCCGCCCAAAGTTTTCAATTCAAAGCCGGCAAGAAGTTTTTCGACTTTGCCGATAAGCCCGCTCCTAACAGCACTGCCGCCGCCGTAAAGAATCATGACACGCGAGCCGCCATACTTGCGAATTTTCTTGGCAACCTTATCTTCCGCGCCCTGCCCGAAAATTATTTCCGTCGGGCAACAATATTCAAAGCTATGCATAACTAAACCTCCGATTAAAATTCTATGGCGAAATTTTACAACCTAAGCGCGTTTCTTGCAACAAAAAGAGCCGCCAAAAATTTTTGACGACTCTTGGAGTTGGTAAGTATTTATTTATCTCATTCTGCCCGAATTACGACTTGCCGGAGCGTTCATTTGACCGCCCTGCCCGCCGAACGTTGCGGACATCATATCGCCCTTATTGAAACTGCCGAATTTATTATTTTGCCCGCCGAAGTCGAAGGAAATATTTGCGTCTGCGTTACCGACAATACCTGAAATATCGCTCGGCTTGCTGAAATCGAAGTTGCTACCGTTGAAAATATCTTCGCCGGAGAATTTGTCATTACCCCACATGTTTTGGGATTGTTTTGCGCCGAAAGTCATATTCTGCTGTTTGCCGAAGGTTGGAACTTCATCATCATTGAAAATCGCGGTTTGCTTCTTAGAATTTTTCTTGCCGCCGAAGGTTGCCGATTTATTCTTGCCGAAAG
>DJWY01000009.1:117337-146153 GCA_002448305.1 Selenomonadales bacterium UBA7018 | reverse complement strand
GTTGCGCCGTTTGAACTTCTACTGGTTGAGTTGAAATAGGTTGCGAAGTCTGAATTTCTGTTGGTTGAGTTGAAATTGGTTGAGCTGTCTGAATTTCTACCGGTTGTGCTGAAATAGGTTGCGCCGTCTGAATTTCTACCGGTTGCGCTGAAATAGGTTGCGCCGTCTGAATTTCTACCGGTTGCGTTGAAATAGGTTGCGCTGTCTGAACTTCTACCGGTTGCGTTGAAATTGGTTGTGAAGTTTGAATTTCTACCGGTTGCGCTGGCATTGTCGACGTATTATCCAGAGAAAATTTTACATTGCCGCGCCACGACCCGCCATTGAGCATTTGCAACATTGATTGCGCGTTATTGTCGGTTGTCGGAAGGAGCGATTGCAAGTTTTGTACGGAAGAATTTTCCTTGACGACTTCGACGGGTTTTAGGAGCAATTCAGAGTTCATAGCAAAAAGATAAGCCATACTGTTCGCCGCAAATAAATTTGTTGCAGGTTGTTCGTCTTCAATTTCTGGAGTGTTTTTTACTTCTGGAGCGTCTTCGACTTTATCAGGAATTTTTTCTGCGACGGGAATTTCATTTGAAATTTTAGGCGCGGCGACTTTTTTAGCTTCTGAAATTTTTATCGCGGGGAAATTTTTTGCGCCTAAAAAAATATCCGCAGGAGAATTCTCTTCATCAGCAATTATTTCTGAATCATTCCTAATTCCTAATTCCTCATTCCTAATTGCTTTTGCATCCTGCGGGGTGTCACTCTTTCCTTGAGCCGGTTTAGTACCTGCCGCTTCGACTTTTTGAGCGTTTTCTTCGTCCTGCGCGGCGTCAGATAAATTTTTGACGCTTTGTTTTAGTTCGTCTAGTTTAGCGTTGATTTTATCGAACGTCGAGCCGAAATTTTTCTTACCAGCTCGCGTCGGCGATTTATATTTTGCTTGCGCACTGTGCGAAGTCGTTCGCGTAGATGTCGTTGATTGAACCGGTGCTATTGATATTAAATTCGCGTTGGTTTCCATTTAGCTTCACCTCTCTCGAAAGTTTATCGAAATTTTTTCCTGTACAGTTAAGCAGATTCAGCAAAAAAGCGCGGAGACTTTTCTCCACGCTTAGTGCTCTATGACGATTAAATTATTTCTTAGCAACCATTCGATTAATTGCGCTTAAGAGGGCTTGAACTGACGCGGTGATAATATCGGTATCCATGCCTGCGCCCCAATTAACTTTTCCGTCAGCGCCGGTGATTGAGATATAAGCGATAGCCCGCGCAGATTGCCCGATTTCGAGTGCGTGTTCGTTGTAAGTCAAATTGGAATAGTTTATGCCGAGATTTTTCTGCAATGCGTTGGAGATTGCATCGAGACGACCGTTGCCGCGCGCCATATACGTTACGCGCTCGCCATTAATTTCCAAATCGACGCTACCGACTCTCGCGCCGCCGGGTTCTTTGCGCAGTTGAAATTCAATCAGCTTATATGGCTTGTCGACATTGACATATTGGTCGCTGAAAATCTGATAAATTTCGTCGGGCAAAAGTTCTTTATGCTTGCGGTCGGAAACAGCTTTGACGCAATAGCCGAAGTCCTCGCGCATTTTCTTGGGCATTTCGATTCCGTATTTTTGCTCCATAATGAAACCGACGCCGCCTTTGCCGCTCTGCGAATTGATTCTAATAACATCGCCGTCGTATTCGCGCCCGACATCGTGCGGGTCGATTGGCAAATAAGGAACTGTCCAGCGGTCGGGATTTTTTTCGTCGCGCCAATGCATACCTTTTGCAATCGCGTCTTGATGACTTCCGCTGAAAGCCGTAAACACTAACGCGCCCGCATAAGGTTGGCGGTCGTGAACGTGCATTCTGGTTACGCGCTCATACATTTCGACAAGCGCGGGCATATTCGTAAAGTCAAGTTCAGGGTCGACGCCCAACGCGAACATATTCATTGCCAAAGTAACAATGTCAACATTGCCGGTGCGTTCGCCGTTGCCGAAAAGCGTACCTTCAATTCTATCTGCGCCCGCCAAAAGTCCAAGCTCACAATCGGCGACGCCACAGCCCCTATCGTTATGCGGGTGCAAACTCAAAACGACTTTATCGCGGAACTTCAAATATTTATTAATGTAAGCAACCTGCATGGCGTAAACGTGCGGCAAACTCATTTCGACAGTCACAGGAATATTTATAATCGGGCGGCGGTCAATGACAGGCTCCCAAACGTCAAGGACAACGTTACAAACTTCAAGGGCGTATTCTGGCTCGGTGCCGGTGAAACTTTCGGGCGAATATTCAAAGCGATAATTTGCGCCCGCCTTATTCGTCAGCTCAAGCAAAAGTTTCGCGCCGTCAATCGCAATGTTTTTAATTTCGTCTTTGGACATGCGGAAGACTTGCTCGCGTTGAGCAACTGAAGTTGAATTGTAAACGTGGACGATTGCATTTTTCGCGCCGTCTAGAGCCTCAAAAGTTTTCTTTATAATATGTTCCCGTGCCTGCGTCAAAACTTGAACGGTTACATCGTCGGGAATAAGATTTTCTTCAATCAGCTTGCGCAAAAGCGCGTATTCAGTATCGCTAGCGGCAGGGAAGCCAACTTCAATTTCCTTGAACCCAATTTTAACAAGCGTTTTATAGAACTCAATTTTCTCGTCAAGGCTCATTGGAATAATCAGCGATTGATTGCCGTCGCGCAGGTCGACACTGCACCACACCGGAGCTTTCGTCGGATATTCTTTGCGCGCCCAATCCAAAATTATTTCGGGCGGCATGAAATAGCCCTTGCTGTACTTTGTATAATTCTTCAAACTTAACACCTCGTTGAAACTAAAAATTTTACGCGAGTAATTATATTCTTAAGGGCGGCTTATTGCAAATATTTATCTGAGTTTCCTTTTCGTTTGCCGCATATCGCGAACTGTATACGCCAATTCCCAAAGTGACGCTCCATACAAAAAGCACCCACTCCACACCGTGCAAGCGATTTTCACGGCACAAAGCGTTCCATCTTTGCTAACTTCTTTCAATCTAATCAATCTACCTAAAGGATAATATTTCCAACGAGTTTTCTTAATTCATTGAGCTTTTTCATATCCGTAGCAATTCGGTAATAGTTTTGCATTCCTCTGACCATTGCATTGTATTGCCAGATTTCTTCAAGCGGCTTCAATCTCTTGGATAACAAGTTCAGAAATCATTTAAGCCTCCATTGCGCTAAAGAGCCGATTAAGTAACCGCCGATTATCCCGCCGATAAACGCGAAGAACAACAATTCCGACGGTATCTCCGCTAATACTTCCCGAATGATTTTCATTTCCTCAATCTCCTAAATAGAGTTTTATGCAAATGACAATCCGAGTTTATGTGCTACTTCTTTTTTCGTTAATCCTGCTCGTCGAATTGCCATTTCCAAAAGTAATGTGTTTGTCATTTTTATACTCCTTGTTCACTTTAAAATTACAAGTGCATTTCAATGCATTATTCACTGAAAATCAACAAAAACTTTATGAAGTAAATTTCAGTTGAAACTTCTAGCTCGTTGAATTATAATGACAAAAAATATTTGAGGGAGGGCGAATTGCAATGCTGGAACTTTACAGGCGAATAAAACATAGACGCGAGGAATTGAATATGACGCAAGACGCACTCGCTAAAAAAGCTGGCTATAAGTCACGGACTTCTATTCATAAAATAATGCGCGGCGGAAACCCCTAGCTTTAGCTATGGGAAGGAAACGCGCCGTTCACTTCCTTTCTCCGATAATTTTTGTTACAATCTCCCTTGAAGGGAGGTGAGATTTGTGTATCTTTCCGTAAATGTAGCCTGATAAGCCTTGTTGCTTTACAGGATAGAGGCTGTGTAAACCAGCCCCGACGAATTAGAATTTTTTAATTGTCGAAAGCCCCCGCCATCGTGGGGATGTTTACAAAATTGAATTAGGTTTAACTGACTTACCACAATCAAAAATAATGGAAATTGCAGAGGCGTTGGCGACGACACGGAATATTTAATGGGCTGGACATCTGAAGTATCAAAGCGCGATAAAGACAAAGCAGAGCTTGTTAATAGCTACCGTTCCTTGACTGACGAAGGTAAACAACTGATAAGAAGTATGATAGGGCAATTAACTTTTAGTTATAACCAGAGTGCGGCGCGAAGTTCCGCCTTGAAGGTAGGTCATTTACCGAGCTAGAACTCACGAAAAAAGAATTATCGGACATGGCGAGAGCGTTCGCTATATACGAATTCTTCAATAACGTTAAGATTGCAAAGTAAAAAGCCCCTCTAGCAGGGGTAAATTTTTAAGGAGAAAATTATGGCGCAGGTAAGGACAAGAAAACGCGGTAAGACGTGGAGCTTTATTTTTGAAGCAGGAATAGTCAACGGCAAGCGCAAAGTCATAGAAAAAGGCGGTTATCCGACAAAAGACGCGGCATATAACGCCGTTATCGAAAAGTACACAAGGTTTATGTAAAGTGATATAGGTATAACGAGCGAAGCAATCACGCCAGAGCAGTTTCGAACTTTATTTGAAAAATATCCTTTTGGCACGCCAATGTATATCCCATTATTATTGCTTTATTATTGCTTTATTACACGGGAATGCGATTAAGTGAAGTGTTAGGTTTGGCATGGAGTGATATTGACTTTGAAGCTAAGGAAATAAAATTAAGTCGGCAAATCACATATTTACAAAAGCGTGGGTATTTTTTTACGAAAATCATGCAGACAAAATGTAGACAAGCTACGCATTGATTTTTGTATTATTAAAGATTTAAGGAGAGAAAAATTTTATGGTTATCATAATGAATCCGGAGGCGACTTCAAGAAATATTGAAGAGGTCATAAAGGCGATAAAAAGTGTCGGGCTTGACGCTAAGATTATGGAGGGAGCACAGCAAAAAATTGTTGGCGTCATAGGCGATAAAACTAAGCTGGCGTCGGTAGCGATTGACGCTTTGCCTGGCGTTGAAAGTTCCGTTGCGATTTCAAAGAGTTATAAATTGGCTAGTCGAGAATTTCATCCGCAAGCAAGCGTTATTGATGTTGACGGCGTGAAAATCGGCGGCAGCGAACCTGTCATAATGGCGGGACCTTGTGCGGTCGAAAATCGCGAACAAATTTTGAAGGCGGCTAAAATCGTCAAAGAGGGTGGCGCACAATTCCTGCGCGGCGGCGCGTTCAAGCCGAGAACTTCGCCCTATTCGTTTCAAGGTTTAGAAATTGAAGGGCTGAAATATTTAGCTGAAGCTCGCGAAGTTACTGGTTTAAAAATCGTCACGGAAGTTACGACGGTCGAAGGCATTGCCCCTGTCGCCGAGTATGCTGACATGTTGCAAATTGGCGCAAGGAATATGCAAAACTTTGGATTGCTTAAAGAGGTCGGAAAATGCAAACGCCCTGTCCTTTTGAAGCGCGGACTTGCCGCGACAATCGATGAATGGCTTAATGCCGCCGAATACATTATGAACGCGGGCAATCCCGATGTAGTTTTATGCGAACGCGGAATCCGGACGTATGAAACTTACACGCGCAATACGCTTGACTTGTCGGCAGTCGCGGCAGTTAAGCACCTGTCGCATTTGCCGATAATCGTTGACCCGTCTCACGGAACCGGAAAATGGCGCATGGTAAAGCCAATGGCATTAGCGGCAATAGCGGCGGGCGCAGATGGTTTGATGATGGAAATGCACCCGAATCCGGCACGCGCACTTTCCGACGGTCCGCAGTCGTTGACGCCCGAACATTATCGTTCAATTATGAGCGGCATAAAAAAATTGTCGACGTTCCTGCGCGAAGAAAATTTAATCGGTCTTGAGGAGTGAGAAATTTTGCGCTTGAGGAAAAAACCGCACACAGACGAGAAATTAAAGCAGTTTGAAGACTTCGTGACGGTCGGCGAAGTTGAGCCGATAAAAAAGGATTTGACGCGAGAACTTTACGTTGAATTAGGTACGGGCATGGGCGATTTTATAACGCAAATAGCTGAACGCAACCCGCAAATAAATTTTATCGGGCTTGAAGTCGAAAAGACTTGCGTATTATCGGCGGCGCGGAAGGTTCGCGAAAAAAATTTATCGAACGTCCGATTGATTGTTTTCGACGTGAATAACATCAGCGAACTTTTCGGCGAGCACGAAGTTGACAGGCTCTATATAAATTTTTGCGACCCGTGGCCTAAAAAGCGTCACGCTAAACGCCGCTTGACGCATGTCCGCTTTTTGGAAATGTACAAGAAAATTTTAAAGCCAGAAGGCGAAATTTATTTCAAGACAGACAACCGCGCACTATTTGATTTTTCATTGGAGCAATTCGCTTTAGCGGGGCTTGAAGTTCGCGACGTGACGAACGACTTGCACGCCGACGAGCCGCCCGATAATATTCGCACTGCTTACGAAAATAAATTCAGCGCGGCGGGCGTCCCAATTAATTCTTGTATCGCGAGGTTTGCTAATGGATAAAATTTTAACACTGGGCATTGAAACGAGTTGCGATGAGACAGCGGCGGCAGTCCTGCGCGGTGGGCGCGAGCTTTTATCAAATGTCATTTCGACGCAAATTCCGTTGCACCAGAAATTTGGCGGCGTCGTGCCGGAAATCGCGTCGCGAAAACATATCGTCAATATTATGCCTGTAATCGACGAAGCGATAAATAAAGCGGGCGTCGAATTGCGCCAGATAAATCAAATTGCCGTGACGTTTGGACCGGGCTTAGCGGGCGCGTTATTAGTTGGATTATCGGCGGCGAAATCGCTAGCCTACGCGCTGAAAATTCCGCTAATCGCCGTCAATCACTTGGAAGGGCATATTTTCGCAAACTTCCTAAGCGCACCACAACTTGAGCCGCCGTTCTTATCGCTAGTCGTTTCGGGCGGACATACCGCGCTAATAAAAATGACGGACTATAACAGCTTTGAACTTTTAGGGCAAAGTCGCGACGACGCGGCGGGCGAAGCCTTCGATAAAATTGCGCGGGTTATGGGCTTGCCGTATCCTGGCGGCCCCGAAATTGATAAACTTGCTAAACTTGGCAATCCCGACACGATAACTTTTCCACACCCTAAAGTTACTGGCTACGACTTTAGCTTTAGCGGGCTTAAGTCAGCGGTTCTAAATTATCTGAATACCGCGCAGATGAAAGGCGAACAGATAAATTCTGCTGACGTTGCGGCGAGTTTTCAAAAAACCGTCGTCGATACTTTAGCCGAAAAAACTTTGGCGGCGGCGGAAAAATTTAAGCTAGATAAAATTGTATTGGCGGGCGGCGTCGCGGCGAATTCTTCCCTTGAAAAAACTTTGCGAACAGCTTGCCAACGTCGCGGGCTTGAATTCTTTTACCCGTCTAAAATTCTCTGTACCGATAACGCCGCCATGATTGCTTGTCGCGGCTATTATCAATCGCTTGAAAAAGATTTCGCTGACTCGACGTTGAACGCCGTACCAAATCTAGGATTGTGAGGAAATTTTATGGAACTTAAAAATCTTGGGAAAATTACTGATTATAAATACGACTACGCGCCCAAATTTTTAGAGGCGATACCGAATAAGAACAGCGGCAGAAATTATTTCGTGACGCTGACTAGCGACGAATTTACTTGCCTTTGCCCGATAACTCATCAGCCCGACTACGCCGCGATTAAAATTCGCTACATTCCCGACAAAAAGCTTGTCGAGAGCAAAAGCCTTAAACTTTATCTGACGAGCTTTAGGAATCACGGCACGTTTCACGAAGACGTTATAAACACGATTGCCGACGACCTTATAAAACTTTTGGAGCCGCGTTATTTGGAAGTGGAAGGGCTTTTCAAAGTGCGTGGCGGCATTTCAATCGTCCCGTTCGTCAATTACGGGCGCGGCGAGTTTGAGGAAGTCGCGAAAAAAATTCTGGTTGATTCAAATGCTTAGGCAAAAGCGGCTTGCGCTGATTAATGACGTGACGGGCTTTGGACGCTGTTCAGTGACTGTCGAGTTGCCAATAATTTCCGCGCTGAAAATTCAAGTTTGTCCGTTGCCGACCGCGCTATTGAGTGTGCATACGGGCTTTCAAAATTATTTTATGGACGACTTCACTGACCGCATGGAAATTTACGCCGACAGTTGGCAGAAAAATAATCTGACCTTCGACGCAATCGCTACGGGCTTTCTAGGTTCCGCCGCGCAGATTGAAATTGTTCGCGACTTCATAAAAAAATTTCCTGCCGTCGTGATTATCGACCCTGTTATGGGCGATCACGGCAAAATTTATAAATCGTATACGAAGGAAATGTGTCGGCGTATGCGCGAGCTTTTGGAGTTCGCCGACCTCGTCACGCCCAATTTAACCGAAGCTTGCCAACTTTTAGGCGTGCCCTATCCTGAAGGCGGCATAATTTCTGATTCTGAACTTGCGACTATGGCGGCGAATATTGCGGCGAAAACTCGCGGCGGGCGCGTCGTGATAACCGGCGTAACTCTGGACCTTGACGACGGCTCCAATATCGCTAATTTCATTTTCGATAGGGGAGAAATTAATTTCGTGACTTCGCGCAGGTTAGGCGGTGACCGTTCCGGAACAGGCGACGTATTTTTTGCAGTTACGGCGGCGTCTTGGCTCAACGGCGAAAATTTACTCGACGCAACAAAAAAAGCGGCGTCCTTCATCGCAAAGTGCATAACTCACGCGGAAAAATTAAATCTGGCATGGAATTGGGGATTGCCCTTTGAAGAATTCTTAACCGAATTGAAATGAATTGCCCTTCGAGCTTAAATGTATGACAATAAAACATAAACTGATAATATCGCATGTGATTGTATTTATAGTGCCGGTGATGATGACTGCGCTTGTAATTATCATTTCCGGCTTAGGTTTGTTGATTTTCGCGAGAAATGGAAATCATATTTATGTTGAAAGCGCATGGGAATTCCAGCACGCTTGCGAAGCAATTCATTACATAGTTTTTGATGACGATGATGACGACGATTATGATTACAATTCCGTTGGCTATTGGCTGATTGGTTTATTGGCTCCCGAACAAAATTATATCCGAGTTGTTGAAGAAAACAAAATTATTTACAGCTACGGCAATGAATCACTGCAAAGCATTGGGAAAACTTTGCTTGAAGACGTTGATTTAAATTTTGGCGACAAGGAATTCACCTACACGAACACTTTGGAAAATGATTTTGTATATTTTGAGCGGCAAATTTTCGACGGGCAAAGTTATTCGCTGTATTTTGTCAGCAGACGCTCAATTCACGACGAAGACGAAGATTTAGAAGAGGCTTTGCAGAATACGATTTATTTTGTGGTCGGCTCGCTGATTATTTTCGTTTTGGCGACCAGTTGGTTTTTATCGCGATTCATTTTGAACAACTTTTTGCTCCCGCTAAACCATATGGCGGAAAAATTATCCGAATCGTTGAAGGAAAGTAAGTTGCAAGAAGAAAGCCGCAAAGAATTAGTCGCGAGCATTTCCCACGATTTGCGCACGCCGCTAACCACGATTAAAGCTTACGTTGAAGGCTTGCTAGATAACGTCGCCGATACTCCGGATAAAAAATTGCGCTATCTGCAAGTCATAAACAAAAAGGCGGACGAGCTTAATAACCTAATCGAGCAATTATTTTTGTTCTCGAAAATGTCGCTGGGAGAAAAAGCCGTGCCCTTTGAAGTAATCGACCTGAAAAGCATGCTGGAATTTTTCGTGTCGGAAAATCTTTACGTCTGGCAAAAATCGCAAGCGGAAGTTACTTTGGAAATTGAATCGAACGCGCAAATTATAGGCAGTTTCCTTTTGCTGGAAAGAATTTTATCGAATATTATAGGCAACAGCATAAAATATCGCTCGGAAGAAAAATTCGCCTGCAAAATCAATTTAAAGGTTGAGAAAAAAATTGCTATATTAAGCGTCAGCGATAATGGAATTGGCGTGCCGGAAGAATCTTTGAAGAAATTGACCGACCCATTTTATAGAACTGATAAAGCGCGAAGTCACACAGAAAATGGAACGGGCTTAGGCTTAGCGATAACTTTACGGGCAGTGGAAATGATGAACGGCGCATTAAAAATCGAAAACTTAAAGCCGCACGGATTAAAAGTCGTAATCGAATTGCCGATATTGAAGGAGCTGGACTGATGAGCAAAAAAATTTTAATAATCGAAGATGATAGCGACATTGCCGCTATTGAAAAGGATTATCTGGAAATTAGCGGCTATGAAGTCGAAATTTCCGCGACTGGCTCTGACGGAATGAAAAAAGCTTTGTCCGGCAACTTTGACTTAATTATCTTGGATATAATGTTGCCCGAAATTGACGGCTTTGAAGTTTGCAAAAATATTCGCGATAAAATCGACATACCGATAATGATGTTGACTGCTAGAAAATCGGACATTGACAAGATAAAAGGTTTGGGATTGGGAGCGGACGATTATATTGAGAAGCCTTTTTCGCCAAGCGTGCTCGTCGCAAGGGTTAAATCGCAACTTGCCCAATACGAACGGCTAAAAGGCACTGCCGACGCCAATAAAATCATGCTAGGCAATATAACTTTAGAATCAGATACGCATAGAGTTTTTGTCAATGATAAAGAAGTCGTTTTGCCCAATAAAGAATTCCAGTTGCTCGAATTTCTCATGACAAACGCCAATATCGTTTTCAGCCGCGAGACGCTTTACGACAGAATCTGGGGTATGAATTCTTTCGGCAATACTTCGACTGTTCCAGTGCATATTAATCGCTTGCGGGAGGCTATCGAGCTTGACCCGGCTAAACCTAAGCATTTAATCACCGTTTGGGGCGTCGGCTATAAGTTCAAGCCGTAAAAGTTTATAAAAATTTTAAGTTCTGTTAAAAACTATTTGAAAAAATCGACGAATATATAGTTGAAAATTAAATTTTGGGGGAGGCGATTTAAATGGCATATAATTATGATTGGGACGATGACGACCGCTACGACAATGACGACGATTTTGACGACGATGACGACCGCGATGACAATGACGACGATTTTGATGATGCTGACGACCGCAATAAGCGCAGAAACGTTAAACTCAGCAACTCGAATAAGAAAGCTCAAATTTTAAGCGGCTACAGAGATGATGAATTTGACGCTGACGATTTCGGGCGCGCTTTGGTGACGATTGACGGCTCGGCAGTTACTCATAATCTTGAGATTGAAGGCAATCGGCTTGCTAACATAATTATTGGCGGTTCCGGTAGAAATTGGCTTGACGGCGGCAAGGGCAATGACACGCTCACCGGCGGCAAGGGCAATGACGTTTTCATTTTCTCGAAAAACAGCGGCAACGACGTTATCACTGACTACGAGGCGGGCGACAAAATCAAAATTTCCGGTGGGAAAATTTCCAAGATGAAAGTTAGCGGCTCGAACGTTATTTTGACTGTCGGAAATAATACACTCACCGTCAAGAATGCTAAGGGCAAAACGCTTAGTTTGATTGATTCTTCAGGCAAAAGTTTTTCGTCGATAGTCGGTGGCAATTCGTCAACTAAAACTTCAACCGGTAGCACTTCTAAAACTCTCAAGCTTACTAATTCTTCTAAGTCCGTTATCGCTCTTGAATCCGGCGTGAAAACCGCTGACGCCTCGAAAAGGACGAAGGCAATTAAAATTACCGGCAATTCTTCAGCCAACATAATCAGCGGCGGCTCCAAAAACGATACGCTTTACGGCGGCAGGGGAAATGATTCTCTGGTCGGCAACGCGGGCAACGATTATATCTACGGCGGAGACGGCAACGACACTTTGCGCGGTGGCAAAGGTAACGATAGGCTTTGGGGCGGCGACGATGATAACGTTTTTGTCTACGCAAAAGGTGACGGCAAGGACGTTATTTATGGCTTTGAAGATGATGACATGTTGAAAATCACTGGAACTTTTTCCGCGTCGTATAATCGCTCGAAAGGCGAAATTGCTTTCAAAGTTGGCAACACTTCCAACGCTATCACGCTGAAAAATTTCGATACTTCAAGCTTTAATGTCAACGGTAGCATTTACAGAATTAGCGGTTCTAAGCTTATTAAGAGATAATTTTTTACACTGCTCCTTACGACAAAAAAATTAGGCGGGCGATTAAGCCTGCCGCAGCTTGTAGACAAAGCCCGTTTCGGGATATCTTGAGACGGGCTTTTTGCTTTGAGTTTCTTTAATAAATTTGACTTCCTTACTTTTTTGCCTCCAATATCCGCTCAAAGATATCAGTTGCGGAAAATCGCCTAACATAATTTTTTCCGAAAGTAGAGAAGTGCGGACCCGCCGAGCATTTCGACGGGTTTTTTACTTTATCGCACTAAATTTTCTATGATTTGCGAGACGATATATAAAAACATGCCGACAATCGCGCCGCAAACTGAACCGTTAATTCTAATCATCTGCAAATCGTCCGCGACGTGTCCTTCAACGAATTCTGTAAGCTCGTCATCACTGAATTTATCGAGCCGTTCGCGAATCATGAGCGGAATTTGCCCGCGATATTCTTCCAGCAAATTTTCTATGAAATCTTTTATAAGCGTGTCGAATTTTTGTTGCGCCGCCGGATTTTTTTTGAACTCGTCAATCTTAGCGTCGACAATATAATCAGCGGCATCTTTCCAAATGACTGGTTTGCGTTCCACTTCGACAATTAGCTTGACATTTGGATTAGCGGCTTGTTGACGTCGCAATTTTTCTAAAATTTTCGGGTCGGTTTCGCCTTTTACGTTGACATCGAGCCATGTTTTAATAAAATTCGCGGAATCGAAGCGTTGCAGGAAGAGATTTTTAATATCGTCGAAAAATTTCTTAGTATTGAGGCTACCGGCGGCATTTTTGACGAATCCGCCAAAAATTTTAATCATATCGTCAGCGGCGTTGGCAGTTTCGGCGTCAACCATGCCTTTTGCGTTAAGAATTCTTTCAGCGTCGCTAATTTTCTTATCGACGGTCTCATTTAGGATATTTAAAATTTTTTCGTCGGTTAAATCCATAGAACTTAGCACCAAAGCACGTCCGGCGGAGTCGCCCTCGTAAGCTTCGCGTAATTCGGTAATTTTCTTGAGAATTTCGGCTTGCATATGCTTACTTTGCAAAATTTTATGCCCGGTATCGAAAAGAATAGTTAAAATTCGGCGGCTATGCTTATCATTGGTTACGACTTTGATAACGGCGTCGAAAAATTTTTGCGCGTCGAGATTTTTGATTTCGTTTTCGAGAATCGGAGCGGTATTTGAAGAAATTTTCTTAGTATCGAGTTCGTTAAAGAGTTCGGAAAGAATTTCTCGCACGAGGACTTTAGTTTTCGCTCTGCCGTTATTTTCTTCAAAATAATCGATAAGAAGTTTTGAAATATTTTCGTCGCGGACGGTTTCCATGATATTTTTTGTGTTTAGCAGGTCAGAACCAACGAAATCAACGATAGCGTCCATGATTCTAGCGCGATTTCGGCGCAAAATTTCAGTATGGAAGCCGATGCCGAGCGGTTTACGGAAAAGAGCAGTTACGCCGAACCAATCAGCCATTCCGCCGATAGTTGCGGCTAAAAAACCGTGATTTAGCAAGCCGAGCACGAAAGAACCGGTCGCGCCAGGCAAAATAAACCTAAGCGGGGAAATTTCCGGCAAAGTTGACACTGCAAAGACTGCGCTAGCGGCTAAAGTAGCCGTTGCTTTCGTTTTATTATTTACCAAAAGCGTTTCACCTCCAATTTTCGATATTTTAGCACGAAATTTCCTATATGTCTTCAAAAATTCTTCATAAAGCGGATTATAGCTCGCGAGAAAATTTTTTTGCTTGATTCTGGCTTCAGGTTGGGTTATATTAAAAAAAATAGGAAGGAGAAGCTTATGAGGAAGAAAATAATATTGATTTTGAGTTTATTGGCGATGATATTGATGACAAGTTGCGTAGCGGAGAAAAAACCGACAGACCCGAACAAAATTCCGACGGAAGTATCGACTGGAGAGAGTTTTTCAAAGCCGCAGGGCGAAGAAGAGCCAGCCGCGCCGGTTGAAGTGCAAATAACGGCGCAAGCGGGCACAGATTACATATTAGCGGCGGACGATTACTCAAATCTTCAGCTGAACGACCCGACGAAGCCAATTTACGATAAATATATCATTTGGGAGCGTCAAGAAAAGGGATTACCGATAGCATTGCCTGCGCTTGAGCCGTATTATGGCGAATCGACGGTTTATTTGACATTTGATGACGGTCCCGACGATAAAATTACGCCGCAAATCTTAGATATTTTGAAAGCGGAGAATGTGAAGGCGACTTTTTATGTTTGCGGCAACATGGTCGAGGCAAATCCAAATATTTTGAAGAGAATTTTCAATGAAGGACATGCAATCGGCAATCACAGCTACAATCACCGCTACGAGGAGATTTATAAAAGTCCGTGGGGCTTTATGGAGCAAATAATCCAGACGGACACGGCGATTAAGAATGTTATAGGCGTTCGACCGTTTATAATACGTGCGCCGGGCGGAATTAGCAATTTCAACGCAAATTATTGGGCGATGCTTGAGGAATGCGGCTATGTTGAGCATGATTGGAACGCATTAACGGAAGATGCGACGCCTTCCAAGCCAAATGCATCTACGCAAGTTAATAATGTCTTAAAATATCTGGGTGAAAATCCGCCGCCGTTTGTAATTATTCTTATGCATTGCAACAGCGACAAGCAAGAGACGGTTAAGGCTTTACCGGACATAATACATTTTCTGCGCGACTGGGGCTATAAATTCGGGGTAATTACTCCAATGACGCCTCAGCCGTGGTAATCTGAAAAAAAACAAAAACTCCCGCCGATTTTCCGACGGGAGATAATTTTTGGGCTTTGATTGAATTTATGCGGCGTCTTCCTTTAAAACGTAGCGCATATACATCGGGATTTTCTCAATAGTCTTGTCTAAGCGGGGATTTTTTCTCCAAAGGTTGTACTTATGCAATTCAGATTCAGAACGACCGCTCTTAAAAAACTGGTAAACTCCCTTTGAAAAGTCTTGGCTAAACAGGTAATAACGCTTTCCATTTGAGATAAGGTAGAAGTGAAGTTTTTCGTGTAACTTGCTGACGATGATTTTATTTTTCATGAGACATTCCCCCTAATGAAAGATTAATGAAAGTTTTTTCCTGTCGCTATTTTAATCGATTTTTTTCCGCTTGTCCATAAGCCCAAAATAATTTTTAATCTAGCTATAACGATTTTTTAATCTGGTTCTAACAGAACGATTTTAAATCTAATTTTAATCCTTCCTTAATGACAAACAAGAAAAAACTTTGTAGAATTGCTTCAACATAAGGTACGAAAATTTTTCAGAGGAGGGATTGAAATGCCGCTGATATTGGCACTAATCGGAGTCGCTGTTAATGCTCCACACGAAATTGTCGGCGGCTTATTGGCGATATTTTTAATTCGAGAATTGGTTTAAAGGAAGTGATTCACATGAAAAGGATTTTGAAAGGCTTGACTGCTCTAATAATTTGTGGCGCGTTAAATTTTGGGCTGACAACCGACGCGCAAGCGGCAGAATTAGAGTCGCAAGAAGTCTCAAGGCATCATCACCATAGACCGCCGCCCCATTATGAACCGCCGCCTAGACATGGTGCTTGGGGGCATAGGTATCCGCCGCCGCATTACGGAGATTATTACAGAGGTCATTACAGAGACGATTGGCACAGGACGCCGCCTCCGCCGCATAGAATGCCACCACCGCCACGCCACAGATGGTAAATTCCACGCGACAAAGTGAATAACAAAAAAGGGAAGTCAGCCCCGCGCTTGCTTTCCTTTTTCTAATGTTGAATGGAGATTGGACACCTTCAAATAATTTTTAACAAGGACTGAACCCCATGAGAAGGTTAGCGAAAAATTTAATATTGGCGACGGCAGCAGTCAGCGCAATATTTCTCGTTGACCTCTCGCATGTCGAAGCAATAACTTTTGAAAGAATTTATCCGTACGAAAATTCCTTCCAGCGTATGGACTTTTGGTCGAAATTCCGAGATACGGTAATGCCCGACCCCGACGAACAACAAGATAACAATCCGCCTAAGGAAGAGGCTCCAGAACCTCCGCCGGAAGAATCAGAATCGGAAGACGATTAATCTTTGAACCCTGCAGTTGTCACGTCCTTAATCTCGAATTTTCGTTGGACGCGACCATAACCGCCTTTAACTTCAAGGTAATAAATAGCTTTTTTGCGATAATCGGCGACGGGGTCGTTGCCGGTTTTTTCTTTGTAAGTCAGAGTATTTTCCGCGTGCGCCGACGTGAACCCGAATAAAATTTTCAGCGGCAAAGTATTTCCGCGACGCGGGATAATTGAATCGTCGACAATGTTTAGCGGATAATAACTGCCGTTGACTTGAACTAATAACATTGGTGCGACGCCCTCAACCGAAGTTCCATAGGGCGGCATTGCAAGTGGATAATCGCCGTCGGTTAATGCGACAAGTTCGCCGTCTTTTATGTAGCTCAGCGCGTTTGACGGAAAAATTTCTTCGTGCCAACTTGGCGGCGTCCCCGACTTCGGAAATAACACAATCGCGAACGCTAACGATATAAATACCGCAAACGCTATGAAATAAAACTTCCGCGAAAATTTTCGGAACTCGGATTTCTCTTCGTCGATAATTTCTTGTAGCTTTCTTAGCTCGTTCATTTTTGATATTGTCCGGGATAAACTACGCGGTTGGAATGTTCTGTAATGTCCTTGATAACGTCCTTATCGGGCTTACCCAAAACCCAACCGAGCATTTTAATTTCGGCGTGCGTGGCAATTTTCTGGTCGCGAACATCGCCCGACGTGAAGCAAATTTTTTTGTAAGTCTCAAGCGCAAGATTATATCGGGCGTTAATCTCCTGCACTGAACGCAATCTATTTGGCGGGTTGTTGTAACGCTCAATCATCTTAGTAATATTTTCGTCTAAATTATTTGCCATGTTCAGTCCTCCTAGAAAATTTTTATGTTTAGAATCTACTTTCTTTCAGCGAAGAAAGAAAGTAGCAAAGAAATTCGCCACTGCGCGTGGAGCGAAAAGGTCGCTAATTGCAACGTGTTAAAATTTTCAGCTTGGTTTGCGCCGCTGTTTTACATCACGTAAAAGCGCGGCGTGAAGCGCACGTCCTGTGCGCTTCAATTTGTTTAATTTATTTTTTCAAATGCTTTTGCCTTAAACTTAGCCAGATAAAAATTCCTGCGGCTATTGTGAACGCTACGACGCTCGTAACCTGCGCGGATTTCAGAAAGCCGAAAACTTGCTCCGTATAATCGCCCCGCAAAAATTCCAACGCAAATCTAGCCGCCGCATAAAGCATTACGTAAAGCGCGAAGCATTGCCCCTTAACGTAATTTGTGCAACGGAAAATCAGTAGCAAGGCGAAAATCACAATGTCAAGCTGACATTCCCAGACTTCGGCGGGGAAAAGCGGTTGCGCTCCGTACGTTCGATAAGCAAGCGTCGTATCGGGATAAATTATTCCGAAGTTGCCGCCGGTCGGTGCTCCAAAAGCATCGCCGTTCAAAAGATTTGCGCAGCGTCCCAAAGCTTGTCCTAAAACTATAGCCGGTGCCATAAGGTCAGCAAGATGAATCACGTCAAGCTTTTTCGTCCGTGCGTAAAGTGCGCCCGCCGTCACGCCCAAAATTATTCCGCCTTGAACCGCCATTCCACCTTGCCAGACGTTTAACATTTCGTTAAGATGATTTTGATAATAATCCCAGTCGAAAAAGAACACGTCCCAAAGTCTCGCGCCCAATAGCCCGAAAAAGCCGCCTACTAATCCAATGTCAATTATAAATTTCTCGTAGCCGCGCCCGTCAACTTTCGCCATAAAATAGCCTACGCCCGTCGCTAAGAAAATCGACAGCGATAAAATCACGCCGTAAGAACGAATCGGGAAGTCGCCAACGTAAAATAAAAATTGGTGCATTTACTCTACTCCAAAAAAACTCTCGCGAAGAAATTTCTTGCGGGAGTTTAATTTTTTATTCGGCGATAATTTTCATGGTCGGGAAAAATAAAACGTCGCGGATTGACGGCGCGTCAGTCAGGAACATAACTAAACGGTCGACGCCAATTCCAAGCCCGCCGGTCGGGGGCATGCCGTATTCCAAAGCGCGGATAAAATCTTCGTCCATAACGTGCGCTTCTTCGTCGCCGGCTTCGCGCTGTTTAAGTTGCTCCTCGAAACGCGCCCGCTGGTCAATCGGGTCGTTAAGTTCCGTGAATCCGTTCGCAAGTTCCCGCCCATAAACGAAAAATTCAAAGCGGTCAGTAACTCGCGGGTCGTCGAAATTTTTCTTTGCAAGCGGTGAAATTTCCGTTGGGTGATGCATTATAAAAATTGGCTGAATTAAATCGTCTTCAACTTTCGCCTCAAATGCCGCGTTCAAAATGCCGCCGATACCAAATCGTTTTTCGTAGGGAACGCCGATTGAATCAGCCATAGCTCGCGCCTCTTCGACGGTCTCACACGACAGAAAATCTTTGCCGGTCTTGTTTTTAACCGCGTCATTCATGCTAAGGCAGGGAGCTTTCGATAAATCAATTTCGACGCCTTGATAATTAATTTTCGTCGTGCCGTTGACAGCTTCCGCCGCCGCGCAGACAATGCCTTTCGTGACTTCGATTAGGTCGCGATAATCGCCGTAAGCTTGATAAATTTCGACGGAAGTAAATTCGGGATTGTGGCGAATGTCCATGCCCTCATTGCGGAAAACTCTGCCCAATTCGTAGACGCGCTCGAAACCGCCGACGATTAATCTTTTCAAGTTAAGTTCGGTCGCAATGCGCAAATATAAATCGGCGTCAAGGGCGTTATGATGAGTTATGAACGGACGCGCAGCCGCGCCGCCTGCTATCGTCGACAAAACCGGCGTTTCGACTTCGACAAAGTCGCGCTCGTCCAAATATTTGCGGATTGCTTTGATAGTTTTATCGCGCTTAATGAAAACGTCGCGAACTTCCGGATTCATAATCAAATCCAAATAGCGTTGGCGGTAACGAATTTCAACATCTTTAAGCCCGTGAAATTTTTCGGGCAACGGGCGGAGCGACTTCGCCAAAATTTTAAAGTCCTCAACGCGCACGGTTAATTCTCCGCGTTTCGTCTTGAAAACTTGCCCGCGCACGCCGATTATGTCTCCAATGTCCAAAAGTTTGAACTCACTGTATTTTTCTTCGCCGAGAACGTCCAGCTTGAAATAAATTTGAATCGCGCCGCTTCTGTCGGATAAAGTTGCGAAACTCGCTTTGCCGTGCCCGCGAATTGCCATTAAACGCCCCGCGATTGAAACTTCGCCCGCGTCTACTTCGCCTTCAATCTCTCCGAACTCTGCGCGAACATCCGCCGCATGGTGGCTGACTTCATAGCGCGCCCCGAACGGCTCGACGCCCTTATCAATAAAACCTTTAAGCTTTTCGCGCCGAATCTTTATCAATTCGTTTTCGTCAAGCGTTTGATTCTGAAAATTTTTTGCCATAAATAATCCTCCTTGATAAGATTGCTTGCAAATATAACATTTCCCGCGCCGTTTATCAATCGCGCGTTGAAAAAAAGCCGCGCACGTGTTAAACTTTGCAAAATATTTTCATGGAGGCTTGAAATGGAAAGATTTAGGGTTGTCCTCGTCGTGCTCGATAAAAATTCTTTGAATTACGCGCTGACGATTTTAAATTTCGATAAGGCAAAGCCAACTGTCATTTTAATGGACGGTAATAATAAATCCGTGACAGTCAACGGCAAAATCAAAATTCAAGTGCTGTCATTCGCATCGCTGAATCAAGTTATCAGGCGCGATAAAAATTCTCTGTGGCTCCTTTGCGGCAAAAGTTCCGATAAAGACGCGCCCGCTAAGCTGAAAAATTTTTTGGTAGCTAACGATGTGCCCGAAAATAATATCGTCAACTTTGAAATTGTCGCGCCGATTAACTCGACGTGGATTGCTAATGTTCGCTACGCCGAAGAGCACGTGATTAATTGTTTTGCGACGGGCGGCAGCTTCACCGAGTGCGGACTTGATTTTAAAAAATTCCCCGACTTTAAAGGCGTCAATCTCGCTATGGCTAATCAAGATTTGCGCCAGAGTTTTTTGACGGCTCAACACGTTTTCAAGCACGCTAAGCGCGGCGCGATTAAATTTGTATTCATCGGACTTGCGCCCTATTGCTTGCGCGTCGACTGCCGTAAAAATTTTTCGACCTGCGCGGACGATTTTTCCTATGCCTTCGCCCTGCATGAAAATCTGACTGTCAATTATAATCATGGCAAATTGCTTGCTAATCTTCTCAGCGACAGCGTCAAGAAAATTTTCTCAAGCGTGACAAGTGAACAAGCCGATTTAAATTTCGACAAGATTAAATCTGCGCGGGATAAAAGAATTTCCGTTGATGATATGACGGCTTGGGAAGAAGAACTTGCCGCTTTGACGAAAAATTTTGACGCCGAAGTTGTCGAAGAAAATTTGCGCGTCTTGGAAGATTACGTAAAACTTTGCGTTGATAACGGCGCGAAACCTATTGCGATTTTATTCCCGTTCGCCGACGTTTTGAGGGAAAATTACAGCCGAGAAATTTTAATGCCACTTCAACGCGAACTTTTACGGCTTGAAAAAATTTACAATCTGACAGTTATTGACATGTTCGACGCGCAAGCCGGTTATGATTGTTTTGGTGACTTAACGCATTTGAATTCAAAGGGCGTAGCTTTGGCAAATTTGGCGATTGATTTCAGACTGCGCGGAAAAGATTTCTTGCCGCTCGATAAAATTGCCGGTCTTAACTACGGAGAAATTTTTTTAGTCTCGAACTTTCTGGCGAAGGACGCCTACAACGACAGCTTAGAGAAATATTTCAAGCTTGCGGCTAAGAAAATTCGCGCTAAGAAAAAAATCCGCGTCGGCTTTGTCAGCGATGATTCGTCAATGTGGTGCGGCGATTTCTTATTCAAGCTCTTTGCCAACAATAAGCGTTGCGAGACGACATTTTTCCTTTGTCTGCAAAAAAGCTTGCGGGAAAGAGAATTAGTTATGGCGGATTTTAATCGTGGCGTTGAAAGCTTTAAGTCTCGTGGAATAAATGTTGTTGACGTAACTGATGACGAACAAACTTTCCCCGCGCAGGACGTCTTGATTATGTTGCGCCCGTATTTTGATTATCTGCCTAAAAATTTTGCGCTGTCGTCAATCGGCGCGGAAACTCTGCTGACTTATATTCCTTATGGCTTTAATATGGTAACGTGGAATATTTACAACACGCCGATTTATCGTTTTGGCTGGAAACTTTTTTTCGAGACGCAATTTCATATCGACTTGCTGGAAAAGGAATGCAAGACCGGAATGCCACGCGGATTTTACAGTGGGTATCCGAAACTCGACGTTTTTTATAAAAATCCCGACGCGCTTAAATTTGATTGGAAAATGGCGCGTCCCGACGCTAAGAAAATTATCTGGGCTCCGCACTGGTCGATTGCTAGCGGGATTTTCTACGCGACTTTTCAACATAACTATAAATTCATGTACGAATTTGCGAAGGCGCACCCTGAAACGTCTTGGGTAGTCAAGCCGCACCCAATGTTATTTGCATCGGCAATCGGGCACAAAGTTTTTCCGTCAGAGGCGGCGTTCAAAGAATATCTGCAAGCTTGGGACGATTTGCCCAATGCAAAAGTTTTCACCGGTTCATATTATCAAGGACTTTTCGCCACGTCCGACGGCATGATTATGGATTGTGGCTCGTGGCTCGGAGAATATCAATACACGCATAAGCCGATAATTTTCCTGACTCGCGACACGCAAAAATTTAACAAGCTCGGCGAAGAGCTAATGAAAGTACTTTATCGCGTCGACGGCAAAAATTTGAAAGGAATTTCAGAACTTATGCAGAAAATCTTTATAGAAGGCAAAGACGATATGTTCGAGGCGCGACAAAAATTTTTCGATAAGAATATGAATTACATTCAAGCAAACGGTATGACTGCAAGCGAATTCATTTTCAAGACGCTCTCGAAGGATTTGCAACTAACATAAATTTTTTTAGGAGGTGAAAAGAGTTATGGCTAACATAGCTCTTATTCTGGCAGGCGGTTCCGGTGCTCGTATGCATCAAAATATCCCGAAACAATTTCTGACGATTAATGACCGCCCTGTTATAGTCTACACAATGGAGGCTTTCCAAAACCACGCCGAGATTAACGCAATCGGCATTGTCTGCATAGGCGGTTGGGAACCGGTTCTGCAAGCTTACGCCGACCAATTCAACATTACGAAACTTAAACACATTATCGCGGGCGGCGAAAGCAATCATGCTTCTATTCGCAACGGACTTTTCGAGTTGGAAAAACATTACGGGCGCGACGACATTGTTTTGATTCATGACGGCATTCGCCCAATGGTTTCCGCCGAAATTATTTCCGACTGCATAATCACCGCCAAAAAGTACGGTAGCGCGATTTCTTCCGTGCCCTGCTACGAACCTGTTATGCGCACTGAAGACGGCATGCAGACTTGCGATTTTTATCCGCGTGAAAAATTGCGCCGTTCGCATACGCCGCACGGCTATCCTATCGGCAAAATTTGCGACCTTTATCGCTTAGCGGCTGAACGCGGAATAACTAATTCCACGTCGTCGAATACTTTGCTTTTCGAGTTGGGCGAGCAAGTTTATTTCTCGGCAGGCTCAGAAAAAAATATCAAGCTCACTACCGTTGAGGACATTGAAATTTTTAAGGCGTTACTCGTCGCCAAAAAAACCGAATGGCTTAAGTGAGGGCGCAGTATGTATATAAAGCATAAAATTTACGCCGAAGATATAAATTCTATCGCTAATGAAAATTTGTCGTGGGAAAAATTAGCGGGGAAAAATTTACTCCTGACCGGCGCAAGCGGGCTTATCGGAACGGTGCTTGTCGATGCGCTTATGAAGAAAAATCGCGCCGATAATCTTAACGTGAAAATCTTCGCGGCGGGGCGCAATCAGAAATTCGCCAATGAAAGATTCGAGGATTATCTCGGCGATAAAAATTTCGAGTTCATCAAGCTCAACGTCAACGAGCCGATTAATTTTGATTCTCCTGTTGATTTCATAATCCACGCGGCGAGCAATACCCACCCTTACCAATACGCCACTGACCCTGTCGGCACTATGACGACTAATCTTCTTGGTACGTATAATCTTTTGGAGTTCGGGCTTGCGAAAAATATTGAGCGTTTCGTTTTCACGTCGAGCGTTGAAGTTTACGGCAAGGCTCTCAATTCCGAAGACATTTTCGACGAAAAATATTGCGGCTACATTGATTGCAACACGACCCGCGCAGGTTATCCCGAAAGTAAGCGTGCGGGCGAAGCCCTTTGCCAAGCTTATATCAGCCAACATAAAATGGACATTGTCATTCCGCGCTTGTCCAGGCTTTACGGCGCGACAATGCGTCTTGATGATTCAAAGGCAATGAGCGAATTTATTATGAACGGCGTACGCGGCGAAGACATTGTTTTAAAAAGTCAGGGCGTTCCGCGCTTTTCCTACTGTTGCGCAACGGACGCTGTAAGAGGAATTCTTTATTGTTTGTTGGAGGGCAAATGCGGCGAAGCTTATAACGTTGCCGATTCAAGCGAAATTCTTTCCTTGCGCGAGATTGCCGAATATATCAGCGGGCTTTCCGGTAAAAAAGTTGTCTTCGAGATTCCGAGCGAAATGCAAGCAAAAGGCTTTTCAAAATCTGTCAACGGGATAATGACTAACGCTAAACTTCGCGAATTGGGCTGGACGCCTAAAGACGATACGCGCTCCGGCGTGAAAAAGACTATCGAAATTTTGAAGTCGATTTTAAATAAGGAGTCAGCGTCTTGAACGAAACACAACTTGGCAATTTAATGCGACAGCAAAATAATTTGCTTGCGCAACAGAACAATTTACTTCAACAACTTATCGACAAGAAAAGGGCTAAAATATCTCCAGCAGGCTTGCTTGACGGCGAACAAATTTTGGTTAATGATTTATTTCGCGACGAAATTAGAAATGGCTATTTAGTGACTGCGCATAAAAAACGGCTCTGGAATATTTTGTTAAACATTCTCGTCGAGATAGACCGCATTTGCAAAAAGCATAATATCCGCTACTTTGCTTACGGCGGAACTTTACTTGGCGCGGTGCGCCACAAGGGCTTTATCCCTTGGGATGATGATATGGATATTTCTATGCTCCGCCCCGACTACGAAAAATTTAAAAGTGTTGTCAAGCAGGAAATTAAAAATTGCTATTTCGTCGACGCTTGGTATGATTACAAGCTAGAAACTGAAGAAAAAGTTTTGCCGGATAAATCTTTTCAACAACTCGTCAAGAAAAATCAACGATTGGCGCACCCTACGTGGTGGCCTTTTTGGCCAATCATAAAAATTAAAGACAATCGCACGGCTTTTATCCTTTACGGAGACAGACCGCATGTTAATCAAGGCATGTATGTCGACGTTTTCCCATTCGACATCGTGCCGCCCCTTTTGAACGAGCAAAGCAAAAAAATTTACGAAAACGAACGTTTAATGTTGCTCGCAATCACAAACTCTTTAGCCCTAAGAAAAGCAATGCAGAAAAATGACGCGCTCAAAGTGGATAATATGCTTATGAAGGATTTTTTTAAACTCCCGCACAGAGAAAAAGCTCGCGTGTTTGATTCCTACGCTTTACAAAATTTTTCTTCGGCAGATTTTGTAGGACAAGCTCGCGGGCACGCTATAGCGAATATAAAAGATTATTATCCTTTAGAAAATTTTAGGAAAACTGTTTATTTGTCGTTTGAAAAGATAGAAATTCCTGCGCCCATTGAATACGAAAAATGTTTAACTTCGCAATATGGTGACTGGCATAAAATGGTTATTTTCAATTCGCATACTAAAAATTATAGCGCGGATTTTTCTTACAAGAAATTTTTTGAACAAATTAAGCCCATTCCGCTTTTGGGAAAATAAGGAGTTGTCATCTTGGAAGATATTTTAGAAAAGCCGAGCGAGGATAAATTAAGCCTTTTAATGGAACAACAAAACAAATTGCTCGACCAACAAAATATTTTGCTACAACAGCTTATCGAATTGGAAAATGCTAATCCCTTTGAAGAATGCTTGCTGGACGGCGAACAAATTTTAGTTAAAGATTTATTCCGCGATGAAATTCGAAACGGCTTTTTGGTGACTGTTAATCAAAAAAGAATCTGGAATATCCAACTAAATATCCTTGCCGAAATCGACCGCATTTGCAAAAAGCACGGGATAAATTATTTTGCTTGTCGTGGAACTTTGCTTGGCGCGGTTCGTCATAAAGGCTTTGTCCCCTGGAACGATGATTTAGATATTGCTATGCTCCGCCCCGATTACGAAAACTTCAAAAGGGTTGTTAAGCAGGAGATTAAGGATTGTTATTTCGTCGACGCTTGGCACGATTATAAATTTGAAGACGAAGAAAAAGTTTTGCCGGATAAATCTTTTCTTCAATTCGTGACTAAGCAACAACGTAAAACTTATCCTGACCGTTGGCCGTTTTGGGTTATGATGAAAATCAAGGACAATCGCACAACTTTTATCCAATACAGAGACCGTCCGCACGTTCATCAAGGAATTTGGGTTGATATTTTCCCGCTTGACCCTGTGCCGCCCTTTTCAAATGCGCAACAGCAGAAAATTTTCGAGATTGAGAGCTTGTTATTTAAAACGGCTATATCGCCCGCTGCAGCTATAAAGGCACTGCAAGAAAATAAAGTGCTTGCCTTAGATAAAAACTCTGTGGAGCAATATATTAAACTCCCGCACAGTAAAAAAGCTCTTGCTTTAGATTTATTTGCGTATAAAAATTTTGCTAAGTCTGATTTTGTCGGGCATATTCGCGGGCATATTTTGGGCGAAAAGCCTTTAGCTTTTAAGTGGGAGAATTTTGAAGAGGTCGTTTATCTGCCTTTTGAGGAGATAAATCTTCCGGTGCCGCGCGGCTATGAAGATTGCTTGACTACGCAATATGGCGACTGGCACAAGCCGATTATTTTTGAAAATCATGCTATAGCCGCCAGCGCAGATATTTCTTACAGGGATTTTTTTAAGGGAATTAAGCTGTAAATTTTTGAAGGTGTTGTGAATGTTTATCTATCGCAAGCCGACGTTCGCGGACGTGGACGAAATTTATAATTTAATCGCGGGCTACGCGGCGCAAGGGTTCATGCTCCCCAAGCCTTATAATGTACTCTACGAAACGCTAAGAGAATTCGTCGTAGCGGAACAGGACGGAAAAATTGTCGGCGTGGGCGCATTGCATTTAACGTGGAATGAATTAGCGGAAGTGCGTTCAATGGCGGTTCACCCTGAATTTTCTCGAAAGGGAATCGGCTCGGCTATCGTAAAAAAACTTTTGGAAGAAGGGCGCGTCGTCGGCGTTAAGAAATTTTTTACGCTGACTTATCGTCCGGAATTTTTTAAATCGCTTGGCTTTGAACTGACGACTAAAGAATCACTGCCACATAAAATTTGGAAGGAATGCATTGACTGTCCAAAATTTGCGAATTGTGACGAGATTGCTTTGACATTGGAATAAAAATTTTTCCCTTCCCGCGAAAATTAGCAGGGGGGAATTTTTTTGTGTGGAATTTTATAGCGGAAGAAAATTTAATGAGAAGGAATGATTCCATTGCTAGAAAAATTAAGACGCGAAGTTTACGAGGCTAATATCATGTTGCCGAAACTCGGCTTAGTAAATTTTACGTGGGGAAATGTTTCGGGTATCGACCGCGAAAAAAAGTTGTTCGTCATAAAACCTTCGGGCGTTGAATACGATAAACTCACGCCGGAAAATATGGTTGTTGTCAATTTAAAGGGCGAAGTCGTTGAAGGCAATTTGAATCCGTCAAGCGACACGCTAACGCATATGGTGCTTTATAACGAGTTCCCGAACATTGGCGCGATAGTTCATGTCCATTCGCCGTGGGCAACAGCTTTTGCGCAAGCGGGCGTTGACATTGAGGCTTTGGGAACGACACACGCCGACGCTTTTTACGGAGCCGTTCCGGTGTCCGACGTTCTGACTAAAGAGGAAATTGAATCCGCTTACGAAGAAAATACCGGCAAAGTTATCGTGCGCACCTTCCGCGAAAGAAATATCGACCCCGACGCCGTGCCCGCCGCCCTTGCCCGCCAACATGGTCCTTTCGCTTGGGGCAAGACGCCAATGAAAGCCGTCGAAGTCGCTAAAACACTGGAAATCGTCGCGGAAATGAATTATCATTCTTTGCAGCTCACGCGAGCCGATATAAAATTGCCGCAGTTCTTGCTTGACAAACATTATTTCCGCAAACACGGCAAGAACGCTTACTACGGGCAGAAAGAATAGGAGGAAATTTTTATGGCAGAAGAAAATATCACGACCGAAGAAACGACAGAAAATATTTCGGGCGAAAAGGGAACAATTCATATCAAGGGCATTGGGCACGCTGAACAAGCTCCCGACCAAGTTATTTTGTCGCTGACTTTGACCGCGCAGAATAAAGAATACTCCGCCGCAATGAAAATCGGCAGTCAGCAAATTGAAATGCTCCGCGAATCGATTATCCGCGCTGGCTTTAAGGGCGACGACCTCAAGACGACCAATTTTAATGTCAATCCGATTTACGAAAACGAAGAGTATAGAGACGGCAACTCTAAACGCTACCGTCAAATTTTTGTCGCGTTCGAGTGTCGTCACGACCTTAAATTGAAATTCGATTTCGATAACAAAAAGCTTAACAAGGCGATTGATACGATAGCAAGTTGCCTGTCGCAGCCGAAAATTTCTATTGCGTTCACGATTAAGGATATGGACGCCTTCAACGACGAAATTTTAAAATCAGCCGCTCGCGACGCCCGCCGCAAAGCTAAAGTTCTCTGCGCGGCTTCTAAGGTTAAACTCGGCAGGCTCGTCGATATAAATTATTCGTGGAGCGAAATTAGCGTCCGTCACAAACAAGTTCTTTGCGCTGACTATGAGCCTGTGCCAATGGGAAAACCTTCGTTCGATATTCAACCCGAAGAAATTAAAGCGTCCGACACTGTGGAATTTTATTGGGAGATTGAATCATGATAAAGCACATAAAATTTACAATCGGCGGCGTTTTAAGCGGCTACAAGACGGTTGAACTTGCTATCGGGACGAAAAATGTTTCCTATAAAATTTTGCGCAACGGCTTAAACGACGTCGACAAGAAAAATTCTCGCGTGATTGGACTTTCTGAACAATGGATTGCCGATTTCGACGCACTGAATATTTCGTCATGGGAAACGGATTATTCTAATAACGAAATTCTCGACGACACGCAATGGGAATTAATTTACGAATGGGGCAAGAAAAGTTATATCGGGCACGGCTCCAACGCTTATCCGGAAAATTTCGGGCGGTTTTTGGATTGGCTCGACAAGTTGATTCCGCAAATGCAATTCGTTAATCGCAAACAACTCGAAAAGGTTACGTTAAATTATTATCGCGTGTCGGCAATCGGCTACGAAATTTTTGAGGATTTGACGCTTGACCGCCGCGAGAAAACTTTGACGATTAATAAAAAGAACGCGCAAACTAATGCTAAGCACATTTACGACATTACGCCTGTTGAAGATAAAATTTTCGACGCCGCGCAGGATTTCTTTGACAATCTCGAAATGGAACCGTCGCCGGAACTTAAAGTTCCCAAAATTAAAATTGAACTTGTGCGCCACGACCGCTCGGTTGATAATTTGGAAACGGTTTACAGCGAAGGCTATCTGCCAGGTTTGACGAAATTTATCGAAGTGATTAAGGGCGTTGCTAGCGATTTGTCTGCTGAAATTTTCGCGCCGATAAATGACG
>DJWY01000009.1:61243-117261 GCA_002448305.1 Selenomonadales bacterium UBA7018 | reverse complement strand
CAAATATATTTTCTGCAAGGTGCAATTCAAAGGCAGTTATAAATCGTACACCTACCGCGCCGAAGACGAAACTTTAGCGGTCGGAGATGTCGTTGATGTGCCGGTCGGGAGAAATAATGACATTGCGCAAGCACGAATTGTCGAAATTGGTTACTTCGACGAAGAGGAAGCCCCCTTCCCCATTGAAAGAATTAAAACGATTATCGGCAAGCACGTTGCTAGCGATTGGGAAAATTATTAATGAGCAATTTTATTGAGCTTGGAAAAAAAATTTACGACTTGAATAATCCGCGAGAGGCGCACCGGTTCGCAGTATTCGTGGCGCGGTGTTGTCTGCACCCAAAGCGCATGAATCGCCTTGAAAAATTTTTCGGGCAATCGGAGCTACTAAAGAAAATCGCGGCGGGCTACCCGTTTGTCTACGAACAGGCAACGCGGGCATTTTTTTATTATCGTTCGACATTCGAAGAGCGAGCGCGGCTAATCGAAGAGAACATGCAATTTTTATCTGCGCGACTGAACGAAGATTTTCTGCTAAAACTTTACGGCGATAAGAAAATTGAGCTGTGGAAAATGCCGCTTGACGAAACGTTAGGGGAAATGCGCCTGGTAATGTGCGCGGAGTCGGGGCAACGCAAGGAAGGATTAGCGGCGATAATGCTAACCTTAGCTGACGATACGCCCATTTATCAAATTTTGTTCTGGATAGCGCGAAGTCGCGAAAGCAAATGGGCAATGTTTATAGGCGCGATGCAAGGACCCAACGTCGACGACGCTAAGGAACTTGTCAAGCACATTACGAAAAAATGCCACGCTTACCGCACGAAAAATTTAATCTTGTACGCCGCGCAGGCAGTCGCAAGGAATTTAGGTGTTGAAAAAATTTTTGCCGTCACGAACGAAGGCTATTACGCAAATAATCACGTTCGCCGCGACAGGAAATTGAAAACTTCGTTCAGCGATTTTTGGCAGGAAGCGGGCGGCACTCCGACTGAAGACAAAAGATTTTACGAATTGCCGCTTATCGAGACGCGCAAAACTTTTGAAGAAATTCCCAGCCATAAGCGGGCGGCATATCGGCGGCGATTTGCATTGCTTGACGATTTAGACGCGGCGATAGAAAAAACTTTGCGAGGATTTAGAAATGAAACTTGCGATATTTGAAAACATAATGACGCCGGGCGGGCACGAGGTCGAGTTTGATAGAATTCTAGTTGAGGAATTTCGCGCACTTGGTCACGAGGTAGAATTTTACGTGCCGGAAAATTTCCGCTTTCAGTTCGATTATCAAACGCCCGTCAAAAGGCTAAGAGGCGACGCCGTGACTTATACGAATTCACGCGGGCTGAAGAAAATTTTTTCGGCAATTCGGCGCGAATTTAATCGCCAGCGTTGGTACAGTCAGCTTTTGCTATCGCAGAAAAATTTTGACGCGCTGATTGTCCCGACTTCGACTTATAGATATTTGCGCTCATTGAATAATAGCGACTTAAAGAAAATTTCCGTGCCGCTGATTTTCATTTTGCACGGCATTAATCCGACAGAGGCTCCGAAATTTTTGGCGGAAGCTGATAAACTCGCGAAGAATAAAAATATTAAGCCGGTCGTGCTGACTTTTTCCGATAACATTTTTGGCGAACAGCGCGACAATATTTATACGATTTATCCGCCGACTTACACCGCCCGCGATTTAAAATCAATTAGTAATTTGGAATTAGGAATTAGGAATGAAAAATCGGAGATATTAAAAATTGGGTTCTTTGGGCAATATCGTCGCGAAAAAAATCTGCGCGGATTGCTTGAAGTTTTCTTGAAAGGAAATTACACGCGCAAAGTTGAATTGCAAGTGCAAGGCTCGACGATGCACCAAGAGGATTCAGAGGACTTTGAAAAAATTATCGCGCAATATCGCGGCGTCGAAGGGCTAAGCTTTTTGCATAAAGGCTTAATCGGCGCAGAGTGGCAACAAGCTATTTTGAACGTCGACGCGCTGTTAATGCCGTATTCCGCGACGCGCTATCTTTATCATTGGGGCGGAATGCTTTTCACGGCGATAGGCTTTGGCAAGCCGGTCGTCGCAAGTAACGATATGAACCCCGAAGTTTTCAAACTCTATCGCGTCGGCGAAACTTTCCAAAGCGGCGACCTTAACGAACTCTCGCGGGTGCTTGAGACTTTTATAAATGACTTCGATAAAAACTTCCCAACGTACGAAAAAAATTTGCGGGCGGCAGGAGAAGATTTTTCGCCCGTGAATTTCGCTAAGCGACTTGAAAAAATCATAAGAGGCTAGACTATGGAAGAATTTGAGATTATATTTTACGAAACTGCTGACGGAAAATGTCCTGTCGTGGATTTTATAAACAGTCTTCCAATAAAAATGCGCGAAAAAGTTTTCAAGACTATTGATATTCTCAAAGTTAAGGGAAATTCTTTGCGCGAACCTTACAGTAAATCGCTTGAAGATGGAATTTTTGAATTGCGTTGCAAAGTTGGTAGCGATATAACTCGGTCGCTGTATTTTTTCTACGTTGACAAGAAAATAATTATAACTAATGGTTTTGTCAAGAAAACGCAACGCACCCACAAAGCCGAAATTGATTTAGCAAAGTCGCGCCGCGAAGATTATGTTAAACGTGAGGAGGATAAAAATGAAAACCTTCGACGAATACAAGAACGAACTTCTAAAAAATGATTCCGAATTTGCAAAGTGGTATAACAGCGAAGAGCGCAAGCGCGATTATGAAGAGACGCTAGCGTTTATCAATCGCGTTTATTCCCTGCCCAAACCTAAGCATAAAATGCATAGACGCAATAAAGTTTTAGATAGATTGTGGAAGTCGTGGTGGTAAATTCGTGGCTAAAGTATCTGTGCTGATTTTGGCTAAGAACGAGGAAAAATTTATCGGCGCGTGCATAAACAGCGTCAAAAGTTTTGCAGACGAAGTTGTTGTCATCGACGACTTCAGCACCGACGCGACCGCGCAGATTTCAAAAGATTTGGGAGCGCGTGTAATTCAACGCGGGCTAAACGGCGATTGGGGCGGTCAACAAACTTTCGCGATTCAACAGGCGAAGTGCGATTGGGTATTTTTCATTGACGCCGACGAACGCGCAACGCCCGAACTTGCCGCCGAAATTAAAAAAGTTCTTGCGGGTGACGATAAAAACTTTGCATATCGGACGGCGCGACTTAGTTATTTTTGGGGGCAACCGCTAAGGCACGGCGGCTGGTTCCCCGATTACGTCACGCGCCTTTTTCCGACGGCAGGCAGTTACGTTACGGGCTTTGTCCATCCGCAAATTCATCACATTTGCCAGGAAAAAGACTTTGCCGAATCCGCTTATCTCGTCCACTATCCTTATCGCGATTGGAATCACTACTTCAACAAGCTGAACATGTACACGACGCTTGCCGCCAAAAAAGCGCATGAACAAGGCAAATCGGCAAATATTTTGGATATGATTCTGCACCCGTTCTGGGCAAGTTTCAGAATGTATTTTTTGCGCGGCGGCTTTCTTGACGGGCGGATTGGTTTTATCTTGGCGGGCTTCCATTATTTTTATACAATGGCTAAGTACGTCAAGCTTTATTATTACGGCAAAGAAAATGTCCACGTTACGGAGCAAGCGTGACGCTTGACCCAGCGGACGCGATTTGCCGCCCGATAATTTGAACTTTATCGCCGCGTTCGTACGCTCCGTTGCACTTCGCTAGTTTTGTAATAAATTTCTCTATAAAGGAAAGCAATATGTTTAAAAATATTCTGGTCAACGCGCTGGTAAATTTGGGCGACGTGGTGTTGACGACTTCCGCGCTTGCACTCATCAAGAAAAATTTCCCCGAAACTAAAATCACTATGCTTGTTAAGCCCGTCGTAAAGGACGCCGTCATTGATAATCCCGTTGTCGACGACGTGATTGTTCTTGATTACAAGGCTAAGGAAAATTCGTTTAAGAAAATGCGCAAGCTTATCAGCGAAATTCGGCGGCGGAAATTCGATTTGTCGATTTCGTTTGATAGGAAACTCCGTCCTGCGCTGATAACTTTTTTTGCTAGAATTCCGCGCCGCGTCGTTCCGTCCAAAGTTTTCGACGATAACAAAAGCCGCGTGACTTTGCTTTATACTGACGTTGTAGAAATTTCTCACGACCTAAACAAGACTTTGCAAGCAGAAACTTATCAAGAAATTGTCCGCAAATTTTTTAACATTGAAGGACACGAGACGCCTAAATTCCCCCAAAAATTTTCTCATGTTGCCGATAAATTGCTTGCTCGTCTTCCCGACGCCAAATATAAAATCGCGCTTTGTGTCAAGGGAACTTTTCCGCTAAAGACGTGGAGCAAGGAATATTTCGCCGAAGTTGTCCGCGAGCTAAGGAAAAATTACGATGCAGCATTTTTTATTGTTGGTTCGCCCAATGACAAAGATTATGCCAACGAAGTTATAGCAGAAATGGGCGGCGGCGTTGAAAATTTTTGTGGCGAGACTTCGTTGACAGATTTAGCTGAACTTTTTCGCCGCGCAGATTTATTTATCACGGTGGACACTGGCGCGACGCACATTGCCGCGACAACCGGCGTAAAAATGGTTACAATGTACGGTTGCACAAGCCCTGACCGCTGGCACCCGATTAATAAAAATGCAATCGCTTTGACGAGCCGCGAACCTTGTTGCCCGTGCACTTTCAAAGCTGAACAATGTCCGACTTATCCGAAGCCCGCTTGCTTGCAAAATGTCACGCCCGCGCAGGTTTTAGAAGCCGCGATAAAATTTTTAGGGGATTTAACATGAATATTTGCCTTTTAATAAAAGATTTTGCTATGGGGAAGAAATTTTTGCCTGACGGTCGCCCGACGAAGAGCGGCGGGGAAATTCACGGCGAAAATCACGCTTTGCAACTAATAAAGCTTGGAAATCGCGTTACTATCATGGCGAAAAAGCGATTTTTCTTCACTAAAGCCCGCGAAAATTTAAATGGTATCGATTTAATTAGACTTCACCCGCCGTTCCGCTGGCTGGAAATTTTTTTGCGACTTTTGACGACACACAGAAATATTGACGCATTTTATATCATTGGGACGCCGAAATTTGCTGTTTGGGCGATTATTTTCGCGAATATTTTTAATAAGCCGGTGACGTTGGCTCTGACTGGCAAGGCTGAAATTTTCTCTGCGAATAAGAATTGGCGCAATAAAATTCTGGCGAAATGTACAAATTATGTCGCCACAACGAAGGAAATTCGCGACGGATTCATAAAAAGCGGTGGAATTTCTCCCGAAAAAATTTCTATTCTTCCGCACGGCATTGATACTGATAAATATCCGAAGTCGGACGAAAAACGCCGTAAAAATCTTAAAATCGCTCATAAAATCGAGCCGAACAGGAAAATTTTGCTGTTTTGCGCCCGAATTGTTATCGACAAGGGAATTGACACTTTGCAGGACGTTTGGAAAATTTTGCATAAAAAATTCCCTGACTCGCTACTTTTTGTTGTCGGCGGCGGTTTAAATGAACTTTTGGATGATTTAAGGCGGCTTTCCGCTGAATTAGACGATTCAATTAAAGTTATCGGCGAGGTTGACGCACCGCAAAAATTTTATCAAATGGCGGACGTTTATATATTTCCGTCGCGGCATGAAGGTTTGCCGACTTCGCTTTTGGAGGCAATGTCTAGCGGACTTCCTGCCGTCACGAGCGATATTGGCGGTTGCGAGGACGTTATTTTTAACGATGTGAACGGATACCGTGTTTATTCGGAGGACGCCGCCGCTTTTGCCGAAAAAATTTCGATTCTCTTTGAAAACGACGAGCAAAGACTGCTTTTCGGCGAAAATGCCGCCGATTTAATCCGCAAAACCTGCGATTTTTCGATTGTTATCCCAAAACTTGCAGAAATTATTGCGTCGCGCTAAAAAAATTAGGCGTTGACTTTTTTTGGTTTATCGCTTAAATTTTCTGCAGGAGGTGATAAATTGGACGATAAAAAAATCTTTGAATCTGAAGCTTGTGGCGTTTTTGAGCTTGTTGGCGCGGAAGTTCAAGCAGAGGAAATTTTGACAACGGGTAATTCTTTTTTCGATAAAAATTATTTTGGAACGCGAATTTTAATCCTTGCGCCGCACCCTGACGACGAAATTAACGTTGCAGGCAATATGATTTTAAATTTATCGGCGGCTAAGGCTGAAATTTTCGTTGTGTACTCAACAAACGGCGATTTTGATATTTCTGCCGATATTCGCGCTCAAGAGGCTATAGAATCCCTTAAAATTCTCGGCGTTCCGGCTGAAAAAATCATTTTTCTTGGCTACGGCGATACTTTTAATAATAAAGGCAACCCACATATTTTTTCCGCTGAAAATCCTACGACTTCGCCTGCAGGATATAAAAAAACCTATGCACCTAAAGATTTCGTCGATTATGCTAAAAAAACGTTCGGCAAACACAGTTTTTATACAAAAAATAACTTCAAACGCGATTTAAAAAGCTTAATTCTCGAACTTCGCGCAAATATTATTTTTTGCGTCGATTTCGATTCACACGCCGACCATAGGACACTTTCTGTACTTTTTGAAGAGGCTTTAGGCGAAATTTTATCTGAAAACAACAATTATCGACCCGAAGTCTATAAAAAATTTGCTTATTCGACCGCTTTTACTGCCGCGCCCGATTTTTACACGACAAATCTACGCGCAACGCCTAAACCTAAGCTCGGAGAAACTGATACTTACGATTTCGACTTTATCGACCGTGCAAATTATGTTTGGGAAAATCGAATAAGATTCCCTGTTGCTGAATCCTGCCGACAAACTATTTTGAAGGATAATCCACTTGCAGAGGCAATTTTTGCGCATAAATCGCAAAAAAATGAATGGAACGCGCTTAGAATTTTGAATTCCGACGAAATTTTTTTCGAGCGACGTACTGATAGCCAAACTTTTTCCGCAAAAGTCACTGCGACTTCCGGTGATGCTGAAAAAGTTCGCGATTTTAAGATTATTGACACCAAAAACGTTGATATTTGCCCGCCGAAAATCGAAAATAATCTCTGGCAACCTTCGCCCAACGATTTGCAGAAGAAATTATTTTTCAATTGGAATGAGCCTATTCAAGTTCAAAGAATCGTCATTTACGGCAATCCGCTTGACGATTTTGCCGAAAAAATTTCCATGCGGCTCGTTTTCGATAAGCCAAACGCTGATTTTAAAGATTTTAGAACTTTTAACGTTGAAATTCCTGCTCGCGGCTGTCCTTTTGCACTCGATACTGAAAAATTTTATATAAAATTCGCTGAAATTACCGCTATCAATCCTAAAAATAATTTCGGACTTTCCGAAGTAGAATTCTTTGCAAATATCGAGCCGATTAGGAAAATCCCGCCTTTTATTAAAATTATTTCCAAAGATAATTTTATTTATCGATACGCCATACCTTACGAAGTCGATAAAATTTCGTTGGGAATTTATCGTTTTCACGTCGAAAATCCAGTAAAAATAACTGCAACGGCACATGATGAGACGATTTTAACCGAAATTCTTACTGACGACGAAATAATCTTGAACTTCGGCAAGGAAAATGAAATTGTCGTTACGGCAGAAGTTTTAGGCGATTTTAGCATTTATGACAGGATAATTATTCGCAGAATCGGCGATTTTGCCCTGATTCAGCTAAAAATTTGGCAGTGGTTAGACAAATTGCGCGTTCATAAAATTAGAAGAGTGGATAGGTAAAAAATTATGAGCATTTTAGAAATAAAAAAAGAGCTTTTTATCGGCGCGGGCGGGCATAATGCGACTTATATTCACCCGATTGATAAAACAAAATGCATTAAAATTCCTCACGACCCCAACGACGGCGACGTTAAAAAGGAAATGCGCTATCGCAGAATATGCGCTAAAAAATTAGCAAAATCCCGGCTCGTCACCGAATTTTTCGGCACTATCGATACAAATTTAGGGCTTGGCTATGTTTTTGAGCGCGTTTTAGATTATAACGGGCAAACTAGCAAAGATTTAAGAGATTTTTTGCCCAAAAATAAACCTGATGCCCAAACTTTACAGCGAATTTGGACGATATTACTAAATTTTAAGTCTGATTTTCTGCGCGAAAATATTGCAATCGTCGATACCGATATTGAAAATTTTATGGTTCAAGAGGCAACAAAAGGTTCTTTTCGCGTCAGAATTGTCGATAATATCGGTACACCCGTCCTAATTCCGCTCGTTTATTGGTTTGATTTCGCCGCCGCTTGGAAAGCTAAACGCTATTGGAATAAAATTGTTGATTGGTTAGCGCAAAATTATCCCGAAATAATTCCGCCAGAATTGGTCGTTCAGCTCAAGGAGAATTAATAATGGCTGCAAAAATTTCGCTTGATTCCGCCATGTATCCAATAATTTTGCTAATGGCGTTCGCAATTCCGCTCTCAACAGCCGCCGCAAGTATCGCGGTCGCTTTGGGAGCAATTTTTATCATCTTTTACTCGCTCAAGACAAAAAATTCTCCGCAATTTGATTCAAATATCCTTGAAGTACTCGCCGTTTATCTAGTTTGCCAAATTTTTATCGCGGCGGCGTCGTGGAATCCGATAATCAGTTTTCGGGAAGTTTTCGGCGAATTTCATAGATTTTTCCCGCTAATTTTCGCTATGACATTCATAAAAAAGCGCGAACAACTCTGCGGCGTGCTAATTTTATCGCTTTTTGCCTTTCTGATTAACGATTTGGCAGGAATTTATCAATATTTTATTCTCGACGAGCCGCGAGCGTTCGGATTTAGCCACACGCCGACTTTTTACGGCTCATTTATGTTGATTCAACTGCCAATCCTAATTTTTATCACTCAACTCGACTTTTTACCGCCGAATTGGAAATTTTTAGCCATTTTCACCGTCTCTTTAACTCTAATTTGCCTAATTTTATCAATGACTCGCGGCGCATGGCTCGCTTTTATCGGCGTCGCTATGATTTTCTTCGCTGTCCAGAAAAAATATCGCAAGTTCACTGCAAAAATTTTCGCCGCACTCGCAATAATTTTCCTAATCGTTACGCTAATTTCTCCCAAAATTCAAGACAGAATCGCTACACTTACCGATAAAAATTTCCAAAGCAATACCGAGCGCGTCTTAATGTGGAAATCTGCCACCGAAATTTTCAAGGATTATCCGCTTTGCGGCGTCGGGCAAAAAATGTTTTTCAAAGCTTACAATGAGCAATATATTTCGCCCGAAGCTAAGGAAAAAGGACACACTCAACCGCATAATAATTTGCTGAACGCCGCTAGCGAAGGCGGAATTATCGGTTTGGCGTCGTTTATCGGGCTTTATTCCTACTTTTTTTGGAAATTTTTTACCCAATTCAAACGTGAGAAAAATTTTGCATTCGGCGCAGGCTTAACCGCATTTCTAATCCTCGCCGGTCTTCAACTAGAAGGTCTAACTGATACTAATATAATTCAAGTCCCGATTATGCGCGAATTTTGGCTACTCGCCGGAATTTTAATCGCCGCTGAAAAAATTCTCAAGAAAAATTGACGACAAAGAGAAAAGTCCACCTCATTTGAAGTGGACTTTTTTTGAACTCGTAATTCATGCGTCAAGCACTGACCATTCATGCGTAAAGTAGAAATTTTTACTCTCCGGAAGCTTGCCCCAATTCTCAACAACGCGACTCATTGCTCGCGTAACGTCGTGGTGTCCGTCAGTATTCGTCAGCAGAACAAGAAATTGATTAGTTCCGTTTTGCGAAACAATATCGCCGCGCCGCAACGTACTATGCAAGCACTCAATAAATTTTTCGCCCGCAAATTTTAACGAAATGCTTTTATCGTCGCCCGTTCTTTTCAAGGCAAGCAATACAATACAAATCGTCTTGCCGTAACCTGCGCGGGTGCGCTTGAGAAATCGATAAATATTTCTAAAACTCTCAAAAGGTAGAACATATGCGCCAGGCTCCTTGTTGCGCTCAGAAAGAATCATTTCGACTTGCGCGAGCGTCACGACCGTTTCGACGTTTTCTTCGGGGGCGTCTTCATTGAAAATATTATAACCGTGCTTGCCGTTCTGCTTGACAATGTAAAGGGCTTTGTCCGCCTTTTTGTAAAGTTCCTTAAAATCGGTGCCGGCTTGCGGAACTAAAACGCAGCCGATTGACGCGCCCAGCGGAATATTCATATCTTCGCCCATCAACTTTTTCGCCGCGTCGGTGATTTTCTCGTTAATGAATTGCGTTTTGGTAGCGATAGAATTTTCATCAACAACGCCGTGACAAAATGCAACAAATTCATCGCCGCCCATGCGCCCAATTAAATCCGTCGAACGCATTGCCGCCCGCAATATGTCCGCGAACGCTATCAAAATTTTATCGCCCATTGCGTGCCCGTGAATATCGTTGACGAGTTTAAAACTGTCCAAGTCAATCATCATCAGCGAGCCAACAGATTTCTTGCAAATTTTGGTAAGCTCTTCTTCCGACGTGCCCTTATTAAATAAACCGGTAAGCGCGTCAGTCGTCGAAGTTTTAGTTAGGTCTTGAATCTCGTCGACTGTTCGCAGAATATTTGCGACGCGGCGCAGTAAAACATCGGGCTGAAAGGGCTTGCGAATAAAATCCATTGCGCCATTGTCAAAGCCTTTGCTCTCGACTTCGTCGCTTTTATCCGCCGTCATGAACATGAACGGTATTTTTTTATGAAATTCGTTCTGCAACTCAATCTGAAATTCGTAACCCGTCTTACCCGGCATTCGGAAATCTGAAAGCACCATATCGGGTTTTTCTCTGCGATAAATTTCCGTTGCTTCTTCCGCTGAACCTGCGCAGAACGTTTCGTATTGCCCTTCCAACATGAACGCCGTCATCTCTCGCAAAACGTCCACGTCGTCAACTATTAAAATTTTTTTCATGGCAAAAACCTCACTGTTTGAGAATTTCCCGTCATAAATCACGAACTTATTATAAAGGTTTATCGCGATAAAGGGAAGGAAAATTTTTCGCGGAATAAAATCTATACAAGTACGAAGGAGGCTTGAGCTATGGCTAAAGTTTTGAAATCGGAGCTGTTCGCTAAAATTTCTAGCGTCGACGAAAATATTTTCCGCGACGAACTTGCGGAGACTCTGAAAAATTTTAAGCGAAAAATTATTGTCCTTGACGACGACCCGACCGGCGTTCAGACTGTCAACGGCATTTCAGTTTATACTGATTGGACTTTGGAAAGTATCGCCGCCGGTTTCGCTGAAGAAAATTCTATGTTCTTTATTCTGACGAACTCTCGCGCCTTTTCCGCCGAAAAAACTCGCGCCGAACATAAAAAAATTGCTAAACGTATCTGCGCGGCGGCTAACGGAAAAGACTTTATAATCATTAGTCGCAGTGATTCGACATTGCGCGGGCATTATCCCCTTGAAACTCAAACCTTGCGCGAAACGCTAGAAAGTTGCGGCAAAAAAATCGACGGCGAAGTTTTAATGCCTTTTTTCAAAGAGGGCGGGCGATTCACTATCGGCAATGTTCATTACGTGCAAGAAGGCGATTACCTCACGCCCGCCGGCGAAACTGAATTTGCTAAGGATAAAACTTTCGGCTATAAAAATTCTAACCTTGCCGCTTACGTCGAAGAGAAAACTTGCGGCGCGTTCAAAAAGGAAAATGTTCTGTGCATTAGCCTTGACGAACTGCGCGGCGGCGACGTTGATAAAATTTCTGCGCGGCTCGCAAGTGTTCGCGACTTCAACAAAGTTATCGTCAATGCCGTTGATTATGTCGACGTTGAAATTTTCGCATTGGCTCTGCTTAGGTCGGGGAAAAATTTTATCTTCAGGACGGCGGCGGCGTTCACGAAAATTATTGGCGGCGTCGCTGATAAACCGCTTTTAACTAAGGCTGAACTTATCGACGAAAAAAATCCTAATGGCGGCTTGATAATTGTTGGCTCGCACGTCAAAAAGACTACTGCGCAACTCGACGAACTCAAGAAAATTTCTTCGGTCGCGTTCATTGAATTTGATGTTTCGGACTTAGGCGCGGTCGATAAAATTATTCGGCAGACGGAAGAAAATATTTCTCGCGGACAAACGACGGCAATTTATACTAGCCGCAAAGTTCTGGATTTAGGCAACGCTGAAAAAAATCTTGCGGCGTCCGTGAACATTTCCGACGCGCTAACCAGTATCGTTAATCGCCTAAGTATTCGCCCGAAATTTTTAATCGCGAAGGGTGGCATAACTTCAAGCGATGTCGGCACCAAAGGTTTAGGCGTAAAAAAAGCTATTGTGCTCGGTCAAGTGGCGGCGGGCGTTCCCGTCTGGAAAATCGGCGCGGAAAGTAAATTTCCTGGCATGAGCTACATAATTTTTCCTGGCAACGTCGGCAACGTTGACACTTTAAAAAATATCATCGAGATGCTCGGCGCGTAATAAAAAGGACGGTCGCCGCAAACAACTTTGCAGGGGTGATTTATATGTTAATGGCCGTTTTTCTGCTCGGCATAGCACTTTTAATGTTGCTAATCATAAAGTTCAAAATAAATCCGTTCCTCGCGCTGATTTTCACGGCGATAATTATTGGCTTTGGCGCGGGCTTATCCGTCTCGAAAATAGTCGGCAGTATTGCTTCGGGTTTCGGCGAGACAATGGGTGGCATAGGAATTGTTGTCGCGCTCGGCATTATTTTAGGTCAGCTACTTTACGAAACGGGCGGCACTGAAGGCATTGCAAGACTTGCGCTGAAAAAAATCGGCGTAAAAAATTCGCCCGTTGCGCTTTGCATTACAGGCGTTATTGTCGCAATTCCCGTTTTCTTTGACGCGGCATTTGTTATACTCGTCAACTTTGCTAAACAACTTTCCGAAAAAACCGGAGTTCCTCTTGTGCGCTACGTTACGGCACTTAGCATTGGCTTGATTGCCGGTCACTGCATCATAATTCCGACACCAGGTCCTATGGCAGTTGCGGGCGCGGTTGAAGCTCCAATGGGTTCATTCGTTTTGTATTCGCTGATTATCTGCGTACCGGCGGCATTAATCGGCGGCGTGCTTTATTCCAAACTCACGGCGCAAAGATTTTTCCCTGAGCAATGCGGGCACGAAAAAGATAACATAGATTTTGAAGTTGACGATTCAAAAGACCGTTGTCCAGGTTCTTTGGCGGTTGTGCTGATTCTCTTACCCATAACTTTAATTTTGATAGGGACTATTGCGGGCGCGTTGCTCGACAAGGAAACAGCGATAGGCGCGGCGGGCGCATTTATCGGTGATAAAAATATCGCGTTATTTATTGGCGTAGTAGCGGCGTTATTCATGCTCCGTCCGTATTTCAAACGCTCGTCCGAAGAAATGATAACTGACGCCGGCTCACAAGCGGGCATGATACTTTTAATCACGGGCGCGGGCGGTTCATTTGGCGCGATTATCAACGCGACGGGCATTGGCGATTACATTGTCAGCACCATGCAAGATTTTAACGTCCCGCTGATGATTTTGGGCTTTATCCTCTGTCAGATTTTGAAAATGGCTCAAGGTTCATCAACAGTTGCATTAATTACAACGTCTGCGATAGTTGCTCCGTCAATCAGTGCAGTTGGAGCTTCGCCGGTACTTGTCGGCTTAGCGATTTGTTGTGGCGCAGTCGGCTTATCGTTGCCTAATGATTCAGCTTTTTGGGTTGTCAACAGATTTTCGGGCTTCACCTTCCCGCAAACTATGAAAACTTGGACTATCGGCGGATTTATCGCAGGTTTAACGGGTCTCGTTATAGTTTTGATATTAAGCATGTTCCAAAGTTTTCTACCTGGCTTGTTCTAAGGTTTTATTCCTAATAAAAAATGCTCCCTTGTCGGGAGTTTTTTTGTTGCAAAAATTTTTTCAGTATTCGCGGTCGACGAAAAGCGCAACGTCTATTCTTTTGCCGCCTAAATCCATTTCGACCGTCAGATAATGCGCCTCGCTGATTTTTATCGTGTAATCTTCCTCAATCATCAATTCCGGCGTCGTTATGTCCACTTCAAAGCCCATTTGCGCATATTGCGTCGCCGCTCGCGCCGTCAGCATGTTCGCCATTTCGCGTATCGCGCTTTTCACTAAGTCGTTAAACTTTTCCACCGGCACGCCTAACATCATCGTCGACGCAATATATTTCGCCGTGTCCGCCGTCATATTGTATACGACGTTCCCGCGCAGTTGCTTCGTTATCCCTACTTTAATCGTGACGCCTCTGCTTATTACATTTCTCTCTTGCAAGTAAATTCTTTGCCGCTTCGGCATCGCAAAGCCCATTTGCGGCATTACTTCCATGAATGCATCGATTATTGGGTTCACTAGTTTTGCGTCCACCTTATCTATCTCCTTCCGCTTAAAGTTTTATGTATTTTTCTATGCAAACACGAATTTTACCTGCCGCGCTTGTTAAATTTTTTTCCCCGTGCTATTCTGTACAAAATTTTTCGGAGGTGTTACCCATGCTGAAATTTTTTATCGCTCTGTTAATAATTTTTTCCACTTCCGCGCAGGTTTCCGCTGAAAAAATCCTTTTTATACCCCACGACAACCGCCCAGTTTCCTCTCAACAGCCCTCAGACGTTATTTCTCAGCTCGGTTACGAAATTATTTCCCCGCCAACCGAATTTTTAACCAATCCCGACCAACTTTGGTCTTGGTTTAACGAAAATGCCCCCTTCGTCAACGCCGCTGTCGTTTCTTCCGACGCTTTGCTTTATGGCGGGCTGATTCCGTCCCGTTCGCATGAAATTTCCGCCGAAATTCTCAATTCTCGCGTCCAAAACTTCAAAATTCTCCGCGATAATAATCCAAACCTAAATTTATACGCTTTCGGCTCGCTTATGCGCACTCCGTCTTTCGGTACGCCCGGCGACCGCGAAGAACCTGCCTATTATGGGCAATTCGGCGCGAAAATCTTCCAACTCACTGCACTTTTGGATAAAAATGAGACTTCTAAGCTTAATTCTAACGAAAAAATGCAACTCGCCGCCCTAGAAAATGAAATTCCAGACGAAATTTTAGATAATTGGTTCGCTCGCCGCGTTAAAAATCTTTCCATGACTATAAAACTTTTAGACTTAACGAACGACGACGTTATAAATTTTTTCGTAATCGGGCGCGACGATAACGCCCCACTTTGTCAAACTCATCGCGAAAATCGCCAACTTTTAGCCTACATGGAAAATATTCCCAAAATTAAAGCACAATCGCACGCCGGAATTGATGAATTCGCTATTTTGCTCCTAACTCGCGCCGTTAATGACTTAAATTGCCATATTCCTTTCGTAAATGTCCAATTTAATCGCGGAAAAGGCGCAAAAACTATCCCGCATTACTCCGACGAGGAAATTGGGCAGTCTATTCGCGACGAAATTATTATCGCCGGCGCAATGTTCGTTCCTAAGCCCGAACGCGCCGATTTTGTCCTTTTTGTCAACTCCGACCCTAAAGGCAATACTTTTGAACTCCATAATTCTTTCCCGCCGCAAGTTTTGACTAAAAAACAGCAGAAATATTTCGCCCGCAACGCTGAAAATTTCGCCGATATGGTCGAAAATGCCGTTAATAATAATTTGCCCGTCGGAATTGCCGATATTATCTGCGCGAACGGCTCCGATAATTTCCTTATGGCGCAACTTAGCGATAAAAATCTCCTTTTCAAGCTCCAAAGTTACGGCGGCTGGAATACCGCGACTAATACTAGCGGTTTCGCGCTCTCGACCGGCATTTTGGCAAAAAAAATGAGCCGCGCCTCGATTGACCGGCTCCTTGCCACGCGCTATCTTGACGACTGGGCTTATCAAGCCAACGTCCGCACCGCTATCGCCGACGAACTTTCTAAACGCCCCGACGGTTTGGCGATTTATTTAAATCTCGGCGACCATGAATCCGAAATACTCAAGCGCGAAAATGTTCTTATGCATGAATTCGCCGTCGAACATTTTCCGCAGTGGAATGGTTTTGTCGTTTCTAACCCTTGGCACCGCATGTTTGAATGCCGTATCGACTTAGATTGATAAAATTGCATTTAAATGCATTTTTCCGTTTCACCCGCAAAAATTTGCCCCAAAAATAGGGGCTTTTTTTGTACCCCCCCAAAAACCGCGTCACCACGCCATTTTCTAGACGTTAAAATTGCATTTATTTGCAATTTCGCTTTTGCGCCTCAAAACCACTTCAAACTAAATTTTTCGCGTAAATCGCCTGCCCGATACAAATTCCGCCGTCATTCGCCGGTATCAACTCATGCCGAAGCACTTTCAAGCCCGCAAATCGCAATTTTTCCATTACAAGACCGCTCAATAGCGAATTTTGAAACACTCCGCCGCTCAATGCGACGGTTTTTATTTTTGAACGCTCGCTTATGCCCAAAACCGTCCCGAAAATCATTTCCGCTAGCAAATCATGAAATAATTTCGCCAAATCGCAAATTTTTTCGCCCGCAAGCCGCATTTTTATCATCTCGCCTAAAATTTCGTCCGTGTTCATGGATTTTGCCGCAAATTTTCGCTCCGAACGCTCCGCAATCGCTTGCAATCGCATTGCCGCTTCACCTTCGTAGCTAGATACCTTGCAAACTCCTAAAATCGCCGCCGCCGCGTCAAAAATTCTGCCCGCGCTCGTCGATTCTACGCAATTTATATCGTTGTCCAGTAAAAATTTCACTCCGCGTAAATTTTTTTCGTCCGCAAGCCTTAATTCCCGCGCAATATCCAAATTCATAAACGAAAGCGCAATTCGCCAGCCTTCCCGCGCAGATTTATCGCCGCCAGCCTGTTTAAAGCTTTTTATCGACGCGACACGCTCAAAATTTTTCGTATCGCATAAAAAAAACTCGCCGCCCCAAATTTTTCCGTCTAAACCGTAGCCAGTGCCGTCAAAAGCAACGCCAATCACTTCGCCAGCAAAATTATTCTCCGCCATGCAACTTAAAATGTGCGCGTAATGATGTTGAACCTTTACAAGCGGAATTTTAAGCTTTTCGGATAGTTTTTCGGCTAAAATTGTAGTTTGATAGCGCGGGTGCAGGTCGCAAGCGATAATTTCCGGCTCAATTTCCAATAAATCGCTCATTCGGGCAATAGATTTCTCCAAAACTTCGACGGTTTGCAAATTTCCAACGTCTCCGATATAGGGCGACGCATAAAATAAATCATTTTTCGCTAGGCAAAAAGTATTTTTCAGCTCGCCGCCGATTGCAAGGACGGATTTTTTGTTTGAACTAAAAAAAATCGGCAGAGGCGCAAATCCACGACTGCGACGAATCATTGACGGGCGATTTTCTATAAAATCCATGACAGAATCATCAGCGCGAAGCAAAATTTGCCGATTATGGCTTAAAATCGCGTCGCAGAAGTCAAAATTTTTAATTGCGGCGTCGTCATCAATGGTTATCGGGACGCCAGAAGGATTTCCGCTCGTCATAATCAGCGCGTCTGGAAAATCGGAAATTTCGTCCGGAAAATCAAAAATTAGCATGTGTAAAGGCGTATAAGGCAATAAAACGCCCAATTTATTTATGTTCGGAGCGACATTTTCGGCGATTGAGCCAATTTTTTTCTGCAAAAGTACAATCGGTTTCTGCGGACTGTCCAAAAATGATTTTTCAGCGTCGGAAAGATAACATTCGCGCTTAACGGCAGAAATATTCCTAAACATGACGGCAAAAGGCTTAGTCGGGCGGGTTTTTGAGTTGCGAAGGCGTTCAACGGCGTTAAAATTATGCGCATCGCAAGCCAAATGAAAGCCGCCAATGCCTTTTATCGCGACAATTCCGCCACTAACTAAAATTTTCCGAGCAAATTTAATCGCGTCGTGCCCGCGCAGATTTTTTCCTAAAATATAAACTTTTGGTCCGCAATCATTGCAACAAATGGGCTGTGCGTCGAATCTACGCGAATTTTTATCGAAATATTCGGCTTTGCAGGCGTCGCACATAGGAAAATCATTCATAGAAGTGCGTTCGCGGTCGTAAGGCATATTTTTTAGGATAGTTAAACGCGGACCGCAAGCCGTACAGTTAATAAAAGGGTGCAAATAACGGCGATTTTTGGGATTAAAAAGCTCTTCAGCGCATTTTTCGCAGATAGAAATATCCGGCGAAACGAAAATATCGCCTTTTTCGTGCACGCTTTCGATAATTTGGAAGTCGGAGAAATTTTTATCGGGAAAAGTGGAAATATCGACTTTCAAAATGGTAGAACGCGGCGGATTTTGAGTTTTTAGGGCAGAAATGAAGTTATTTAGGTCATTTTCCGCGCCTTGAGCATAAATTTCGACGTATGAACCGCGATTAGCGACGTTTCCGAAGATTTTATGACTGTCAGCAAGATTTTTCACGAACGGACGGAATCCGACGCCCTGAACGATACCGAAAACTTTAATATTTAACAAAAAAATCACCTCCGAGCCGATTTTAGCAAAAAAAAATAGTCTACGCCATAAACGCGAAGATTCTTTACATTACGCGCCGCTTTTGATACAATATAGCAAAATTAAGGAGGTAGCATGAGATGAAAATCGGCGATAAGTTAGTATATCCGATGCACGGTGCCGGCGAAATCACGAAAATAGAGGAAAATGAAGTCGGAGGCGTCAAAAATTCATATTACATCATGCGCTTGCCGGTGGGCGAAATGAAACTTATGCTACCGGTGGACAAAGTCGAAGAAGTAGGCTTGCGAGAGCTAATAAAGCCGGAACAAATCGAAGAAGTAGCGAAAGTTTTGCAAGCTGAGAGCGAATCATTACAAATTAGTTGGAATAAAAGATACCACATGAACCTTGAGCGACTAAAAACGGGAAGTATATTCGACGCGGCGACGGTTGCGCGGAATTTAACTAGGCAGAACAGCAAAAAGAAAGTTTCGAGCGGCGAAAAGAAATTACTTGACTTATCGAGGCAAATTTTGATAACGGAGCTTGTCTACGTGTGCGAAAAGACGCCCGAAGAGATAACAGCATGGGTCGACGAACAAATTGGGATTGATTAGAAATGAAATTTGCAGATTATGTTAATCGGTTGTATAATGCAACCGTATTTTTTTTACAAAGGATTGAGGAGGGAGCAAATTGTTATCAAAAGTAACAAAAGTCTACGGCGAAACAGCACTTATAAAGTTAATCGCCGTAGGATTGGTGATAGGAATTGTTTTAGCGTTATTTGTGCCGACAGTGGTGCCGGTTATCGCGGTATTCGGCAAACTTTTCGTCAACGCATTAAAAGGCGTCGCGCCGATATTAGTTTTCGTGCTAGTAATGAACGCGATGAGTCAAAAATCGGAATCAAACGCGACAATGAAGCCGATAGTCCAACTTTATGTTATCGGAACGTTTTTAGCGTCGCTAGTCGCGGTTACGGCGTCATTTTTATTCCCGACGACGTTAAAATTGCAAATAAATCCTGATGCGACAATCGCGCCGCCTGGAGGAATCGTCGAAGTTCTGCAAAATGTCATAATGAACGTGGTAGATAATCCGATACACGCGCTGACGACGGCAAATTACATCGGAATATTGGCATGGGGCGTGATAATGGGCTTAGCGTTCCGAAATTGTGGAGATGAATTGCATAATGTGCTTTCAGACTTAGCAAAAGCGGTAACGAAGGTCGTGCAATGGGTAATTCGGTTTGCGCCGTTCGGAATAATGGGATTAGTGGCCGACGCGATAGCAACAAGCGGCGTCGACGCGCTTTTAGGTTACGCGAAACTTTTGGCGGTACTTTTGGGGGCATTTTTCAGCGTAGCACTTATCATGAATCCAATAATCGTTTTTATAAAGCTCGGAATAAATCCATATCCGCTAGTTTTTGCTACATTGCGGGAAAGTGGGATATACGCCTTTTTTACGCGGTCGAGCGCGGCGAATATTCCTGTCAACATGAGCCTTTGCAAACGTTTAGGGCTGAACGAAGATTTATATTCGATTTCGATACCTTTGGGCGCGACGATAAATATGGCGGGCGCGTCGATAACGATAGCGGTTTTGAGTTTAGCGGCGGCGCATACGCTAGGAATATCGGTTGACATGCCGACGGCGTTATTACTGTGCATAATTTCGACGGTTGGAGCGTGTGGAGCGTCTGGAGTCGCGGGCGGTTCGTTATTATTGATTCCGGTAGCGTGTTCGAGCTTTGGAATTGACAATGATATAGCGATGCAAGTAGTTGGCGTAGGATTTATAATCGGCGTGTTGCAAGATTCGTGCGAAACGGCGTTGAATTCATCAAGCGACGCGCTTTTCACGGCGACGGCGGAATTTGCTGAACGTAAGAAGCAGGGCAAATTAAATCCCGCAGACTTAACGCCACGAGCGGCGGAATAATTTTTATTTGAACAAAAAAAACGGCTGTCGATTATGGCAGTCGATTTTTTTTGCTTACGATTTACTTTTGACGAGTTCGACGGCGAGCTTTGCATTTTGGCGGGCGAGCGCGTTTAATTCTTTTAGTAGCGTGTCGTCGTGAAATTCTTTATCCTCTGATAGCTTTTTCAACGTCGCGTCGAAAATTTCTTGCGCCGTCACGTCTGACATATTGCCCAGCGGTTTTTCGCCAATCGAATCAAGAAAGCGTTCAATTTTCGGGTCGTAGGAAATGCCCAAAAGCGGCACGTTCATAACGCCCGCGAAAATCAGCGCGTGTAATCGGACGCCGATTAATAAATCCATGCAACCGACTAAACTTAAAATTTCCTGCGTCGAAAATTCTTCTTCAAAGACAAGACATTTTTCCTTCATAAGTTCGGCAGTCATCACGGCGGAGCGAATATCTTCCGGAAATTTCATTGGGATAAAAATAATCTTCGCGCCGGTCTCCTCAATGATTTTGTCCAGAGCGGCGGCAATTTCAGTTTGAAAACGTCCCCAGTCCATCCAATGGCGAATAGCTACGCCGATAAATTTCCCGTCCGATTTTTTCAGCGCGTGGTGCGATAAAATTTCTTCGCCGATTTCTAGCGGCACAGGTTTTATTGCTAAGACAGGGTCGGCGGTGCAGAAGATTTTTGGTCTCGTGATTTTAAGGCGTGCAAGTTCCTCAAGGGAGCCTCTGTCGCGGACGGTGATTAAATCGACGCGATTAACAATTAGATTCATGAGTTTATGCGCCAATGCGCCGCGAATAGGACCAATGCCCTGCGCGTAAAGCATAACCGGACACCGCAAGATGAGCGCGAAAAAAATTATTGCAAGGTAATAATAAAGACTGCGCCCGCTCGTCACGTTCTGCAGTAGAGAGCCGCCGCCTGAAATTAGTAAATCTGCCGCACGAATTTTTTTAATGATAGAAAAAATATCCGGCATGGGTACCGCGTCGACCTTGTGACGCAAGCGCGTATATTCTGGATTGAGCGATATAACTGTAACTTGCAAATCTGAAACTTCTTCGCGCAAAACTTCAAGCATTGCCGCGAGCATCGCTTCATCGCCGCCGTTTTTCGAGCCGTAATAGCCGGAAATTACAATTCTCATGTTCACCCTCAAAAAATTTTTTCAAATGGTAAGTATTTATTCTGCCCGCGTCGCAATTCCCCTGCCAAAAAAGCAATTAGGAATTTGGAATTAGGAATTTGGAATTTTTATTGCGTGGAAAAGTTTTGCGTGATAAAATTTTCCAAAATGATTGGAGTTGATTATCATGATGAAAAAACTTTTTATAATAATCTGTGCGGCGTTGCTAATGACGGGTTGCGGCGGTTCCGCTGACAAAACTGAAAGTTCAGGCACCGCGCAAGCTTCGCCCGTTGCGAAAAATATTCCGAACTTCACGGCAAAAACTATCACTGGTGAAACCGTCACCAATGAAATTTTCGCGGCGAAAAAAATCAGCGTCGTAAACATTTGGGGGACGTTCTGCCCGCCGTGCATCGCTGAAATGCCCGAACTCGGTGAAATGGCTCGCAATCTCCCCGAAAACGCGCAAATTATCGGATTTGTCTGCGACGCCTCTGAAGAATCTTCGCAAATTAAAAAGGCAGTTCAGATAACAAAGGAGGCAAATGCAAATTTCGTGAACATTATCCCCGACGCGCAACTTATGAAATTTATGGAGAACGTTGAAGCGGTGCCGACGACGATTTTTGTAAACAGCAAAGGCGAAGTCGTTGGCAGAGCGATTATCGGCGCGGACGTTGAGGCTTATAAAGATGAACTCGAAAAACTTCTCAAGGAATAGGCTAATAATTTTCTTGGCAAGCGCGGCAATGATTTTATTCGGGATTGAGCGCGGCGAATTGGAAACAATTTTTGCAAAGGCGGCGCGAGTTTGTCTTGAATGCATTGGGCTTGGCTAATGAGACGGCGATTGATTCAGTTAGCGGCGACAATTTTAACTAATCCGCACGCGGCAAATTTCTTGAGCGGGAAACTTTATCGCGGCGAACTGAAAAACTTTTGCGCACCGGGCTTGAATTGCTGGTCGTGTCCTGCGGCAACTTTTAGCTGTCCGATTGGAGCATTGCAAGCGGTCGGGGGCGCGGGCGGCAAGTTCAGCTTTTATGCGGCTGGCTTTATAATTTTAATCGGGCTGATATTCGGGCGAGTAATTTGCGGTTTTTTATGTCCGTTCGGTTTGATTCAAGAGTTGCTGAATAAAATTCCGTCGCCGAAACTTTTTCTCCCGCGCAAGTTCAATCGCGTGAAATATTTTCTGCTGATAATTTTCGTGCTGATTCTGCCTGTCGTGACGAAATTTGGCGAGCCAACTTTTTGCGAATACATTTGCCCCGCTGGAACTTTGGAAGCGGGCTTGCCACTGATTGCAACTCATGAAGAATATCGCGACATTTTAGGAAAATTATTCACACTGAAAATTTTTATCCTTATCGCGGTGATTGTAGGTTGCGTCCTTGTCCACAGATTTTTTTGCCGGATGATGTGTCCACTCGGCGCGATTTACGGCTTGATTAACAAATATAGTTTCTACCAGATAAAGTTTGCGCAAGATAAATGCATTGATTGCGGGCGTTGCAAAAGCGTTTGTCCGCTCGACCTTGACCCGACTAAGGATTTTAATTCCGCTGAATGCGTTCGTTGCGAGCGTTGCAAAAAAATTTGTCCGACGAAGGCTCTTCATTAAATGTTGATTAAAATTTCGATAACTTTTAAGGGGGGCGACCGAAATTCCGATAAGTAAATCGGGACAGCTCAAAGCGAGTGTCGCCTAAGAAAAATTAGCTGAACATTGATTGAGGAGCAACCTCACTGAAAAGAATCAAGCACAATGACATAGAAAAAGGCAGTCGGCTCGAAAAGGTCGGCTGTTTTGCTTTGCAAGGATAACGCGCCTGATTAAATTTTGGTTAGATTTTATTTTCCTTTAAGGAATTGGGTAGAAAATGCCGATAAGTAAATCGGGACGGCTCAAAGCGAGCGTCGCCTAAGAAAAACTAGCTGAACATTGATTGAGGAGCAACCTCACTAAAAAGAATCAAGCACAATGACATAAAAAACGGTCGGCTCGAAAAGGTCGGCTGTTTGCTTTGCAAGGATAACGCGCCTGATTAAATTTTGGTTAGATTTTATTTTCCTTTAAGGAATTGGGTAGAAAATGCCGATAAGTAAATCGGGACGGCTCAAAGCGAGCGTCGCCTAAATAAAAATTAGCTGAACATTGATTGAGGAGCAACCTCACTAAAAAGAATCAAGTACAATGACATAGAAAAAAGTAGTCGGCTCGAAAGGGTCGACTACTTTGTATTGCCGCGCAGATTTTTTTTTGCTATAATAACTAAAAAATTGAAAGGAGAATTTTCATGAGGCAAGAAACGCCCTCGCTCCAACAGCTGCTTAATTCGGAGGGAATCAAACGCCGTTTTGAAGAACTTCTGGACAATTCTGCGCCGTCGTTTATTTCGTCAATACTGACAATCGTTAATAGCAATCCCAAGCTCAAGGAATGTTCGCCCAATTCTATTTTGAGTGCCGCCGGTATTGCCGCCGCTTTGAAACTTCCCATAAATCCTTCGCTCGGTTTTGCGCATATCGTACCTTATAAAAGCAAGGGTGGAACGCAAGCTCAATTCCAGCTCGGTTTTCGCGGCTACGTTCAGCTAGCAATGCGTAGCGGACAATATCGCACGCTCAATTCCGGCGCGGTTTGTGAAGGTCAAATTAAAGAAATTGACTTCGTGACGGGCGAAATTATTCGCGGCGAAAAAATTTCTGATAACGTCGTCGGCTACGTCGCCTACATGGAATTGATTAACGGTTTCAGGAAAAGTTTGTACATGACTAGCGAAGAACTTCAAGCGCATGCCGAAAAATATTCGCAAAGTTACGCTTACGATTTGCGCTCCGGCAAAAAATCTTCTGTCTGGTCGACGAATTTTGACGCTATGGCTAAAAAAACTGTCCTTAAAAAACTCCTTAGCACGTTTGGAATAATTTCTATCGACCAACAAAGCGCGGCATTAGCAACGGCTCTTCAGGCTGACCAGGCCGTCATAACTGATGAAGGTTTCCGCTATATCGATAACGAACACGGCGAGGAAAAAATTGTCCCGTTCAGCGACGTTATCGAACTGCCTAACGACGATTCATCAAGCGACTACGAACCGCCCGAAGATAATCCACCGACGGACGCCGACAAAAATTAATCTTCGCGCTTAAACTCTGAACGTCGGGTAATTTTGCCCCTCAAAATAATCGTCTTTTTCAAGTTCGCGTTGAATCCACTCGCGAAGCTCTAAAGTAACCTTATCGAGCGATTCTTGAAAATCTTCGCGCTCCGCTTCGGACAAGGTGACATAAAGTTCTTCGTAATCGGGCTTTTGTTGCTGGAAAATTTCTCCCTTCTCAGTCAGCTCGATAATCATTGCGCGTCTATCTTCTTTGGAGTGATAGCGAATTATGTAGCCGTTCGCCTCCAATTTCTGCAGGAGTTCGCCCAAAGATTGCGGGCGCAAATCTAAGATATAACAGAGTTCTTTTTGCGTAATGCTGTGCATGCGGCGCAACGCATTGAGAATACGTCCTTGCCCCTGCCACGGGTCGAGTCCGCCGAAATTTTTCCCGTACCACATAAGGTGATAGCGGTGCAACAAGTTATACATTTCCAACAGGCTTTTCGTTAAGTCTTTTTTTTCTGCCACTTTCGATTCCTCCTTAAAAATATTCAAGGTACCCTGTAAAAAATAATACATGGTACCTTTAGAATAGTCAATATGTTTTCGAGTTTTTTTTATTAAAGTTTAAGGTCGCTGAGGAGAGGAGACTCTGTAATTGATTTTTTCGCTTTCGTGCATTATACTTTTCAAAAAATTTTGATTCTGCTGGTTAAACGAAAGGAAATTATCATGAGTAAAATTTTTCAAGCGTTCGCGCAGGGCAAAGCGTTTATCCCGTTCATAACTTGCGGCGACCCGAATTTGAAAACGACTGCCGCTATAGTCCGAGCTGCCGTTGCAAACGGTGCCGACTTAATCGAACTTGGCATTCCCTTTTCCGACCCAACCGCCGAAGGCGTCGTGATTCAAGCGGCTAATGTTCGCGCTCTTCAAGGCGGCGTCACGACTGATAAAATTTTCGACATGGTAAGAGACCTGCGCGGCGACGTGAAAGTTCCGTTCGTCTTTATGACTTATGCCAACGTCGTTTTCAGCTACGGCGCGGAAAAATTTATTTCGACGTGCAAAGAAATTGGCGTTGACGGCTTGATTTTGCCCGATTTGCCCTTTGAAGAAAAAGGAGAATTCTTACCGACGTGTAAAAAATATGACGTCGACTTAATTTCTATGATTGCGCCGACTTCGGAAAATCGTATTGCGAAGATTGCCCGCGAGGCTGAAGGTTTTGTTTATATCGTATCAAGTTTGGGCGTGACGGGCGTGCGCAGTGAAATTAAAACTGATTTATCTTCGATAGTTGCGGCAGTTCGGGCTAATACTAAAATTCCGTGCGCGATTGGTTTTGGTATCTCGACTCCCGCGCAGGCAAAAGCTATGGCGAGCATTTCGGACGGCGCGATTGTTGGCAGTGCGATTATAAAAATTATTGCTAAGTACGGCGAAGCGGCTCCGAAATTTGTTGGCGAGTACGTTCGCGAAATGAAAACTGCTTTAAGGGAGGCTTAGTTCATGTTCAAAAAAGTTTTTATGCTAATCTGCGCGGCGTTGCTGATAGCAGGTTGCGGCGGCGGCGATTCTGCCGACAAGGAAGCGCAAGATAAAAAATCCGCCAATAAGCTAGTGATTTACACGTCAATGAAAGAATCGCTAATCGGCGGCATTGTCGAAGGTTTCAAGGCGAAAAATCCCGGAATTGAAGTAGATTGGCAATCAGCGGGCGCAGGAAAGATTATGGCGAAACTCGACGCCGAACGCCAAAGCGGGCATCTTATGGCGGATATAATTTGGACAAGCGAAGTGCCCGACTTCTACCAAATGAAAAATGAAGGCTTGCTCGAAAAATATCAGCCCGCCGGCTTCGACGAACTCTTAAACCCTTTCGACGATTATGACGGCTCGTTTACTGCGGCTCGTCTCGGCACGCTCGGCATTGTCATTAACACTAACAAAGTTACGGCTGACCCTGCAGGTTGGGAAACAATCGCCACCGACCCGACTTATAAAAATTCTTTCGGCATTGCTGACCCTGCGCTAAGCGGTACAGCTTTTATGAGTATCGCGCTACTTGAAAAACAATTTGGTTGGGATTATATTATTCGCTTGCACGACAACGGCGCGAGTAAAAGCAAAGGTTCCGGCAGAGTTGTCGACGATACCGCTGACGGCGTTTTGAATGCTTGCTTGGGCGTCGATTACATTACCGCCGGAAAAATCGATAAGGGCGCACCGCTCAAAATGGTTTATCCTCATGAACTGCTTATGGTTCCCAGTCCCGTCGCTATCTTCAAGAACGCTGACCATAAAGACAACGCTAAAAAATTTGTCGATTACCTTATGACGCAAGAGGCTCAACAAATGGTCGCTAATGCCGGTACAGTGCCCGTCCGCGCAGATGTTCAAATGCCCGAAAAATATAATCTGCCCGCGCCCGTCGACGCCCTTAATAACGGTATCAAAATTAATTATTCCGAAGTCCTCGAAAACAAAGATGACACTATCAAGAAATTTTCTAACCTATTCAAATGAAATTTTAATGCATAAAACTGTTAAAGCCCTTCGACTTGTGCTATAATCGCCGAATAATCGAAGGTTCTTTTTTTGAAAGGAGAGGATAGTTTATGGTAGATTTTGATATTAGCTCAATCGTCAACTCAACCAACAATTCAGTTACTGTTGCGAGCACTCCATTTGAAGGCAACGATAACGTTAATCAGTTCATTTACAACAACATTAGTGGCGCGAAGATTCAAGCCCTAACTGGTAGCGACGTTATCGTTAACACCGCCGATAATGTTTCAATTCAAGGCGATAAAAAGAATAGCGGTACAGATAATGACATAATAATAAACAGCGGCAATCGTATTAGTAGTAACGGCGTGCTCTCAGGCAACGGCGGTAACGATACGATTTTCAACGGCTACACTTACGAAAATGGAATTGTAAAACCCGCTGAAAACGCTGGCTCCAAAATGGTAATCTGGGGCGGCGCGGGCGATGATTTGATTTATAATGTCGGCTCTCAAGCAACAATCTACGGTCAACAAGGTTGCGATTCCATAACCAATTACGGCGACTATGTTACAATTCTTGGCAATGACGATGATTCCGCCGATTCCATTACCAATTCCGGCTCGAACGTTTCAATCATCGCGTCTGTTGGTGCCGATACCATTTCCAACGGCGGCGACTACGCAACAATTTCCGGCGGCGCACATGACGATTACATTTATAACGTCAGCTCAAATTCTAAGCTCTCAGGCAACGACAACAACGATAACATTGAAAACAGCGGCAACGACGTGACAATCACCGGCGACAATGGCAAGGATTTCGTTTTGAATAAAGGTAACAGAATTTCAATCGACGGCGGCAACGACGACGACACTATTTCAAACGAAGGCTCTTACACCACAATTCTAGGCGGCAACGGGGCTGATTCAATTTCTAACAGCGGTTCAACCGTAACAATAAACGGCGGCGCAGGTGCTGATTCAATTTCCAATGACGCCGAATCCGTCACAATTTCCGGCGAGGCTGATAACGATTTTATTTATAACACTAAATCAAAGGTTTCAATCGACGGCGGCGCGGGCACCAACACCATTTATAACACCGCCTCCAATACAACAATTATCGGCAACGCGGGCAATAACGTAATCAGCTTAGGTTCAAGCGCGACAAATGTCTGTCTGCAATTCGCCAGTATAAATAGTAGTCCTAACAATACGGTTAAAGGGTTAAATGAAAATTCCTTCCTGCTAATCGGCGACGGAAAAGCCACTTACGATGAAAAGACAAACGGTGAAGACGTTCTTATTACTGTCGGTTCAAACAAGATAACTCTTGAAGGCGCGGCGACTTTGCCTTACTACAATATTAAAGGACAATATAACGGCTCCGAAAAAAGAAGTTTCAGCTTAACCGCAGACAATACGACTATAAATAATGCTCTCAACAGCGCGACAATTTACGGCTCAAGTATTGCCGATTCCATTTTCAACAGAGGGCTTTTTGTCTCAGTTCTTGGTAATGTGGGGGACGATACCATTACCAACAGAGGCGATTATACTTCAGTTTATGGCGGCGAGGGTAATGATTCCATTGAAAATTACGGCTCGAATCTTTCAGTTGAAGGCGGCAAGGGCAACGATTCCATTAAAAATTACGGCTCTAATCTCAAAATCGAAGCTCAGTATAGCGATAGTGGCTCGGATGAAAATTATGTTTACAACGACACCGTTGCGACAAACGTCCAGATAAGCGGCAGTAACGGCAAAGATACCATTGAAAATCACGGCTCGAACGTTTCAATGAAAGCTAATGACGGCGACGATAAGATTATCAACACGGGTAATAACGTCACAATCGCGGCAAGTGGCGAAAAAGAAAATGGCAACGATTTCATTTCTAACAGCGGCTCCAATGTCTCAATATATAGCGGCAACAATAATGACTACATTTTCAATTCCGGTAGCAACGTAATAATCAGTGGCAACAACGATAGCGATACTCTTGCCAACAACGGCACCAACGTTACATTAAACGGCGGCGCGGGTAACGACCTTATCAGTTTAGGTTCAGCCGCCTCACTCAATCTAATTCAATACACTGCGGGCGAAGGCAACGATTCAATCAGTGGTTTTAACGATTCCACAACGCTCAAAATAGTAAACACCTTAACAAGCTACAAAACTGAAACCGTCAATTCTTCCGACGTTCTCTTAACTGTAAACAATGGCACTATCTCTATTAAAAGCGGCGCAACTTCTGCCGTGCGTTTGGATATGAAATTTGCTGACAGCGTAGTTTCTATTGATAACAGTCTTGCTGCCACAATCATGGCTAACGATAAGGATAACGTGATTAAAAACACCGGTGCGCAGGCTTCAATCTATAGCGGTTACGGTGCCGATTCAATTACAAATAGCGGAAATAAAACTACACTCAACACCGGCGCAGATGAAGATATTATCGACAACAGCGGCAATGAAGTTTCAATCAACAGCGGCTCGGCTAGCGATTCAATTAAAAATTCCGGTTCCTATAGCACAATTCGCGCAGGAGCCGGCGACGATACCATTATAAATACCGGCTCAAACGTCTCAATCGTCGGCGAGGCAGGCAGAGATTTAATCAGCTTGGGTGCCGATGCGGCAAGCATTTTAGTTCAGTACACTACAGAAACTCAAACTTCGGCAGTTTCCAATGACGATACGATTTACGGCTTTAACTCAACTTCGTCCTTGCAAATTGGCGGCGGCGACGGCACTTACTCTTCCACAAAAAGCGGAAATGATGTTATTGTCACAGCCTCCACAGGCAAAATAACTTTAGTCGGCGCGGCTAGCTTAACTTCCGTCAATATTTCGGGAAAAAACATAGATAATAACGTCACCAAATATCCAGAAGACATAGCCACAGTTAACAATACTGTCAGTAGTATAATGATTCAAATGCTCGCCCAAAATTGTAGCGTCACAAATAGCGGCAATAACGTTTCCGTAAGTTGTCCTAACGGCTACGATTATGTTTATAACAATGGCTCTGATTTCACACTCGAAGGCGGCACGGGCAATGGTTCCGTTCAAAATGTCGGCGTGAACGCTATAATCAATGGTCAAGAAGGTGCTGACAGCTTAGTCAATAGCGGCTCTTACGTCACGCTAAATGGCGACGCAGGCAACGACGAAATTTTCAGTAGCGGCAATTCCGTCATAATCAACGGTGGTAGTGGTGCTGATTCAATAAGCAACTATAACGCCTCTGTGACAATCGACGCGGGCGCGGAAGACGATTATATTTATAACTCAAGCGTTGGCTCGGCAATTTCCATAAACGGCAACGCGGGCAACGATTTAGTTATCAATTACGCCGAAAAAGTTACAATGCTCGGCGGCGAAGGCGACGATTCTATTGCTAATGCCGGTTCAAATTTCTCCGCGAGTGGCGGCAACGGCAACGATACCATTAATAACTATAACGCTAATTCGACAATCGCCGGCGACGAAGGCAACGACCATATTTATAACTCAAACGTCGGTTCTAACGTTTCAATTTCTGGCGGCGCAGACGATGATTATATCAACAGTTTCGGCGATAGCGTCACAATGGACGGCGGCGCAGGGAATGATACCCTTTTCAATAGCGGCTCCAACGTCACAGTCAACGGCGGCGAAGGCGCAGATTCTATTGCAAACTGGGGAAATAATTTTACCTTCCATTACAAAGCGGGCGACGGCAACGACACCATTTACGGTTTCAACGAAACGTCAGCAATTTCAATTAGCGGCAGTTACTCCAGCGTTCAAAGCGGCAGAAATATCATCTTCAGCGTTGGCAACGATTCGATAACTTTAGTTGACGTGTTAGATTATTCAGACCCTGCAGACACAGACTCCCATAAAGACGACGAAAATTATATTTATAACGGTCAAGATAGCGTCGTAGTCAAAGCAACCGACGCCAACGGCAATTACATTAACAACGTCGGCAACTTCGTTACAATTAACGGCGGCGCGGGCGACGATACTATAAAAGCTGTCGGCGCGGCTAGCAGTATCAAGGGCTTAGAAGGTATCTATATCAATGGCGCGGCAGGCGATGATTCAATCAGGGCAAAAGTTTTAAATTCGACTATCGCAGGCGACACGGGCGACGATATTATTGACTTGCTGACTTCGCCGGGAAATAATCTGATTAACTACACGGCGGGCGACGGCAACGACACCCTTTATAACTTCGGCAGTAGCGATTCGCTAAGCATTGCGGGCGGCTCTTATTCTTCCATGATAAGCGACGACGCTTTGATTCTCACCGTCGGCAAAGGTAGCATAATTATTCACGACGCAGATTTATTATCAACAACTAATATCGTAGGCTCTTTGTCCGGTGGCGGTGAGACGCAACTCGTAACGAACAACATAAGCTCGCCCGTTACTGTCGGCTCCGACGTCGAAAATATTATCTCTTTCGGCAGGACTAAACCCGTTCAAATTACCGGCAATGCTAAAGCTAACTCAATCGTCGGCGGCAAGGGCAATGACACGCTAAACGGCGCGGCAGGTAACGATAAGCTAACTGGCGGCAAAGGCAAAGATATTTTCGTTCACACGGCGGGCAATGACGTTATCACAGATTACGGCACCGGCTCCGATAAAGTTAGCCTTGCTTCAACTATTTCCGACGTTTCGATTAGCGGCAATAACGCCGTGCTGACAATGAATAACGGCTCAACCTTGACGATTACGGACGGCTACTTAGTCAGAAATTCTAGCGGAAAACTTACAAAGAAATATAGAAAAGTCACACTCGACGGCGGCAAGAAATCAACTGCTTACATGTTCGATAACCACGAAATTTTCAACCGCAGTAGGAACGGCGTAACACTCACTTCCGGCGCAACCAATAACACTATAAGCGATTTAGCTACGAAAATAAAAACTATCGACGCAACCGCCGCTTCCAAAGTTAATAGTATCACCGGCAATAGCAAAGCTAATTCAATCCTTGCAAGCACAAGCGATTCAACGCTTAACGGCGGCAAGGGAAATGATACGCTCGTTGGCAATTCCGGCAAAGATGTTTTCGTCTACAAGAAAAATGAAGGCAAAGACGTTATCCAAAATTACGCGGTGAACGATACGATTAGCATTGAAGGCGCGACGATTGATAATATTTTCGTCAAGAAAGATGATGTCGTTTTCAAAGTCAACGGCAAGAGATTGAGAGTTAAAGACGCGGCTGATAAAACAATCACCCTAAGCGAAGACGGCACGACTAAAACTTTCTCCGACGGCGTGCTTTATACCGGCACAACTTCCGCGATACTCTCCGCTACTTTCTCCGCAAAGTCTACAACGACAATCAACGCTGTTACAATCGACGCTACCAACATCAAGAAGGCCTCCAAAATTTCGGGCAACAGTTCAGCAAATATAATTATCGGCTCCAAGAAAAATGATACGTTCTACGGCGCGGGCGGCAATGATTCAATTTTGGGCGGCAAGGGCAAAGATGTTATCTACGGCGGCGCAGGTAAAGATACTTTGACTGGCGAAAATGGACGTGATAAACTTTACGGCGGCGACGGCAACGACATTTTGACCGGCGGCAAAGGTAACGATAGTCTTTGGGGCGATGACGGCGCAGATAGTTTCATTTACAGCAAAGGCGACGGCAACGATTATATTTACGGTTTCAGCAACAACGATACGCTGACACTAGACGCCGTGATAAGAGATTCTAACGTTAAGAAAGACGCTATCACCTTAAAGCTTAGCGGCGGCTCCGTTACGTTTAAAGACTATACCGCGACGACCTTCAACATAAACAGCGACACTTATCAAGTCAAAAACGGTGCTTTCGTTAAGAAATGATTTGGAGTTAAAACCGTGAAATTCAACATTCATAAAAAAGTATTGATATTGGTGCTGGGTACGGGGCTTGCAACGTTCCTCGTACTCGGTCTTTTTTCTTACGTGTCCAAAGAAATAGTTCAAAGAGATATGGCTAAGATGAGTAACGAACTTGGCGAAAAAAGCGCGACTTATACCGACGACATTTTGGCTAAAGAACTTGCACAAACACTCGGCGAACTAGCAAAAGCTAAGGCAGAATACATTAATCGCGAACTGGTAATAACGCGAGATGACGCCGCGACTTTGGCAGAGGCTATGACCGAAATAATTTCGCACCCAGAAAATTATTTGCCAAAAACTAAGCCCGACCCGCGTACTCAATCCGTCAAGAACGGGCAAACTTATCTGATATTTGCTCCCGATATTCGCGATAACGTCACGCCTGAACTTATGCAGGAAATTTCTATTGCTTCCAATATCAGCTATATGTTAGAAGAAATAACTAAATCTCATAGCATGTATAATTGCACAGCTTTTGTCGGTTCGGAGAATGGTTGGTATTTATGTAGCAGAGTTGTTTTAGACAAAAACGACAAAGCCAATTTCAATGAAACTATTCCCTTCTCTCGCGAAAGAATTTACTCTTTCGACCCCAGAAAACGTCCGTGGTATAAAAAAGCCTTCACCGCTCAAGAACCTGTCATCAATGATTTATACATGACGCTGACTGGCGAAGGGGAAAAAGGTTATCAGCAAATTGGCGCGTCTGCTCCCTTCTATGACGCTAAAGGCAACTTCGCGGGTGTTGTCGGGCTTGATTACTCTAATATAGATATTTACAAATGGATTAACAGAAAGTCTTTTGCTAAAAGCGATTTAAATTTCGTTCTGAACGAATATAACGAAGTTCTCTTCACTTCCGATAGCGTTGATAAAAGATTTTTTACTAAAACTATTCAAGCTATTGATAAAGGCAATTCGGGAGTTGTTCAGATAACTATTGACAATCAAGATTATTATGTAGCCTGCGCACCAATGAAAGACATTAATTGGACTTTCTGCATGATTGTTTCCGAAAACGAAATTTTAAAATCGACTAAAAGCACCCATAATTATTTCCTTCAGCAGATTGAAAATCTAAAAAAAAGAATGAATCAAGAATACTCCTATATGAAGGGGATTTTTGTAATAATTCCCGTGCTCTTGCTGATAATTTTATTCTTAATGAGTACGAAACTTTCGCGGCAATTCGTTAAGCCAATTAATGAACTTACTGACGGCGTGCGCGAAATTGCCGGCGGCAATCTCGATAAGAAAATTAAAATCTACACTGGCGACGAAATTGAACACCTTGCGATTTGCTACAACGCAATGACTGACGAGATTAAAACCTACATGAAAAATTTGGAGATCGAAACCGCCGAAAAGGAACGTATCGCGACTGAACTTGACGTTGCTAAGGATATTCAACACGGCATGCTCCCGAAAGATTTCCCGACCCGCGCAGATTTTGAAATTTTTGCAACTATGGAAGCGGCTAAGGAAGTCGGCGGCGATTTTTACGATTTCTACATGCTTGACGAAAAACATTTAGCGATAACGGTTGCGGACGTTTCCGGCAAAGGAATTTCAGCCGCGCTGTTTATGGTCGTCAGCAAAACTATTCTCAATAACTTTGCTGAAACTTTCTACAAGCAAAACGGACTTGCGCCGGTCGTCGCCGCCGCCAATGAGCAACTTTGCGCCAATAATGATGCTATGATGTTCGTTACGGTTTTTATCGCCGTGCTTGATTTGGAGACGGGCGAATTTACTTACGTCAACGCGGGGCATAATCCGCCGGTGATTTACCACGCCGCAGAAAATCATTGCGACTTTTTGGATGTTAAGAAAAATTTCGTTATGGGACCAATGGACGGCATTCCCTTCGCCGAGCAGAAAATTTCTTTAGCGGCGGGCGATTTGATTTTCATTTACACCGACGGCGTAACGGAGGCTTTGAACGTTGCAGACGAAGAATATTTGCCCGACCGCTTGATTAAATTCATGAACGAAACCGACTGCCGCGCCGATTTGCAAACGTTGCTGAAAAATATTCGTGGCGATGTTGCCGAACACGTCGGCGAGGCGGCGCAATCAGATGATATTACAATGTTTGCGCTAAGGTTTAACGGCAAAGTTTAAAAAAATTATCCCCCGCGCAGTCGTAGGGGATTTTTTTGTTATAGGAAAAGCTTTTATCGAAAGTTTTGAAGTTCCGCAGGGTCGGCAAGCCAATCTTCGAGCTTTGGATTGTTTGAAGGCTCCCAATTAATTACTCGTGTTTGTTCTGCGCACCAATGGCACATCTCAACATTACCATCGAGCATTTCGAGTAGCGACGAAAAATTTGGTGAATAAATATCTACGCTTGTTGACGCAGGGAAATTTTTTATCCCGAATCTTTCCGCTAATCTGAACTTTAAAGCATCAATCGGACATTTATAAATTCGACCATCGCGCAAGAAACGACAATTATTATTATTACAAACAGCACGTGTTTTCATTGGATTATGTCCTGCATTAATTGACAAGAATACACTAAATTTTTTATCAGCAGCCGAACCTCTAATATCGTAAAGAATTTTATTTGTATTTAAAACAGTTTCTATCTTGTCAAGTATTTTGGCGGTTGGCGGATAATTTGAAATACTGACAAAAAAATTATTCTCTCTAATTGAGTCGAGAATTTTTTGCGATGTTGACGGAATGAGCAAGCCGTTCGTTACAATTCGTAAGTCGGATTTCGGCAGATATTGTCGCGAGATTTTTATATATTCATCAAGATTTTTTAAAAGAAACGGTTCGCCGCCGAGCAAGAAAAAAGCTACAATATTGCACACTTGCGAAATTCTGCGAAGGTCTCGACGAAAGTTTTCGGGCGGATAAACTTCATTTTTATTAAACAGTCCGGAAAAATGCGTGCAACCTTTGCAATTTAAATTACAACCGTCAGTTATATTGACTTCAAGTTGAGTGAGATATGCTTTTTCAGAATCTAGCCAATGAATCGGAATCAATGGATGGAGAAAAACCAAATCCATAATTCCTATATTTGGAATGCCATAGAATTTGCAAGTTTGAACAATCACTTTTGTAAAGGGAATTCGTCCATCTTCAGCGATAATCACGCCGTCAAGTTCGCCCGCGTTTACGAGCCGCCTAAATTCAAAAAAAGTTATCGGCGGAAGGTTAGTTGATAGTTCGCCCCCCCCACTCGATTTGATACAAAGTCACGGATAAAAAACTTAAACTCAATGTTGCTGTTTTTCAAACCCTCTTGAACTTGCAGTGCAAACGGCGGATAACCGCAAATAGCAACCCTCATCAATTAAGCCTCCTATAAAATCTTTGATAAAAATAGTTTCGTGCGTTCTTCCTTAGGGTTCTCGAAAACTTCTTTAGGATTGCCCTGCTCGACGATATAACCGCCGTCGACGAATAAAAGCCGCGTCCCGACTTCGCGAGCAAAGCCCATTTCATGCGTAACGATTATCATAGTCATTCCGCTTTCAGCAAGCCGTTGCATAACGTCGAGAACTTCGCCGACCATTTCGGGGTCAAGCGCACTCGTTGGCTCGTCGAACAGCATAACTTTAGGATTCATAGCCAAAGCTCTAGCGATTGCAACGCGCTGTTGTTGCCCGCCGGAAAGTTGATTGGGGTAAGCATCCGCCTTGTCGCCCAAGCCTACGCGGTCGAGTAAATCCTGCGCGGTCTGTTCGGCGCGAGAACGTTCAATTTTGCGAACCTTCATAGGTGCAAGCGTAATGTTTTGGAGAACTGTCATATGCGGGAAGAGATTAAAACGCTGAAAAACCATGCCGACTTCCTCGCGCACTTTATTTATATTGGCGTCGCTGTCAAGCGGAATGCCGTCAACAGTAATCGTGCCGCTGGTCGGTTCCTCCAAAAAATTTATACAGCGCAGAAGTGTCGATTTTCCCGAACCGCTCGGACCGATTATTACGACGACTTCGCGCTCATCAATATGTAAATCAATTCCTTTGAGGACATGCAAATCCCCGAAGGATTTTTTTAAGCCATTTATTTCTATCATACTGCAAAATTCCTTTATAAACGTTCTGGCACGGCGATAACCTTCAAAGTGTCGGAACATTGCAACGCGCACACTGTTTGGTTACTTTCTAAAAGTAACCCTTTGAGGACGTGCAAATCCCCGAAGGATTTTTTTAAGCCTTTTATTTCTATCATACTACAAAATTCCTTTAGCTGACCATACCAACTTGATTAACCGAAGTATCAAGCATAGTGTCTTGCGTCTGAACTGCCTTAGCGTTCGCTTCGTACATGCGGTGATTGTGAATCAGCTCGACCATTTCAGTTACAATCGCCGTGTTCGATTTTTCCAGAGAACCTTGAAGAATTTCTCCGGAGGCGGGGCGCGGTTGAAAGTCAGGATTCATAATACGCGCTTGAACGTTTTGCCCGACAGCTTGCGGTACGGGCTGATTACCTTCGTTGTCGTTGACGAGATAATAAAGATTATCGCCCTGCTTTTGCGTAGCAAGTCGATTGCCGAACTCCACAAATTGAATTTGCGCGAGTTGCTGACGTTGATTCAAGTCGCCTATTGCCGTCCAACGATTGGTTATAGGGTCAAGGCGCGTTTCAGTGCCAGGAATTGAAATGACGCCGTCGCCCGGAATGAAAACTTGCGAATCGGAAATGTTATCGGGAATGCGAATCGGATTGCCCTGCGTGTCAAGAAGATTATAGCCGCGAATGTCCTGCAGATAACCTTGCGTATTTTTGAAGAACGCGCCGTTGCGAGAGTAGCGGACGCCGTCGGGCGTTTGAACGGCAAAAAATCCGTCGCCGACAATCGCCAAATCAAAAGTATTGCCCGTCGACTCAAGTGCGCCCTGCTGATAGTCAACGGCAATCTCGTCAATGTAATCGCCTAATCCGAGTTCGCCGATACCTGGACGATAGAACGGATTAGCACTAAAGCCTTTAATCTGCGTAACGTCATCTTTCGACGTGTTCAGCTCCGCCATTGAGCCTAAAGGCGTACCCTTCACGCCCAAAAGGCTACCCTCGTTGAAGTCGTTGACGCGCTTAATAAACATTGGGTGAAATTCCTTGTGAACAGTCACGTCGCGTTTGTAGCCAGTATTGGCGGCGTTAGCGAGATTGTTGGCGATAACGTCAGTGCGTTTCATTTCGCTAATCATGCCGGTTGCCGCCGTGTAAAGTCCGCGCCACATTTCATTATCACTTCCTCTTTTAGTTTGCAAAAAGGATTTTAAAGCTTTGCACAGAATTTTTCAAGGAATATTTTGGGAGGTGCATTAAATGGCAGATGAACGACTGATAGTCGCGCTGGACTTGCACACAATGGACGACGTAAAAAAGCTCGTCAACGATTTGGGCGACAGCGTAAATTTCTACAAAGTCGGAATGGAACTTTTCTATTCAGTGGGCGCGGGTGTGGTCGAGTGGCTCAAGGCGCAGGATAAGAAAATTTTCTTGGACTTGAAACTCCACGACATACCAAATACGGTCGCGGGCGGCTTATGCTCGTTAATGGGTTTGGGCGCAAATATTTTAAATGTTCATGCGTCGGGCGGCTTTACAATGATGAAAACTGCGGCGGAGGCTTTGCACAAAGAATCCGAACTGCGCGGCGTCGAGTGTCCGAAGTTGATAGCTATAACCGTGCTCACAAGTATCAATCAGGCGGAATGGTGCGGCGCGTTGAAAATTTCGGAGCAAGTCGCAGAATTCGCAAGGCAAGCACAAGCGGCAGGGCTTGACGGCGTAGTTGCGTCACCGCAGGAAGCAAAATTGATTCGCGAAACTTGCGGGGAAGGATTTTTAATCGTGACGCCAGGCATAAGACCAGCGGGAGCCGATATTAACGACCAGCAACGAATTTCAACACCGGCGTCGGCACTTCAAAACGGCGCGACGCATTTAGTTATTGGCAGACCAATTCGGGCGGCTAAAAATCCCCGCGAAGCGGCAGAAAAAATTTTAAAAGAAATGAGAGGCATTTAATATGACTGAAAAAGAAGTTTACGATTTACTTGTTGAGACGGGCGCGATTATGACTGGGCATTTCAATCTCACGTCGGGTTTACATAGTCCGCATTATGTCGAAAAATTTAATGTGCTTCAGCACCCCGAAATGACGGAGAAACTTTGCCGCGCTATGGCTGAACATTTCAAAGACGCGCATATTGAAACTGTTGTTGGTCCCGTGACAGGCGGCATTATTCTTGCGCACGAAACCGGCAAAGCTCTTGGCACCCGCGCAATTTTCACTGAGCGCGTTGAGGGCAAAATGACTTTCCGTCGCGGCTTTACGTTGCACGAAGGCGAGCGCGTCTTGATTGTTGAAGACGTTGTCACGACGGGTGGCTCTGTTCGCGAAGTTATCGACGTTGTTAAGCAATTCGGCGGCGTGCCGGTTGCAGTCAGTATGCTTGTCGATAGGTCGGGCGGCAAAGTTAATTTCGGCGACGTTCCTAGCTTCGCGCTCCTGCACATGGACGTTGAGACCTACAAGCCCGAAGATTGCCCGCTGTGTAAAGAAGGCGTCCCGCTGACTAAACGCGGCTCGACGGGTAAAAAATAAATGCTCAAAACTTTGACGGTTGAAAATTTCGCGCTGATTGAAAATATAACAGTTGAATTCGGCGCGGGCTTGAACATCTTGACTGGCGAGACTGGCGCGGGCAAATCAATTTTGATTGAGGCACTCGGCGCGATTCTCGGAAATAAAATCGGTGCAAGCAAAATTCGCAAGGGCGCAGATTATCTGCGCATCGCGGCGAACTTTTCTAACGGACTGAGAATTTCGCGGACAGTTTCGCGTACAGGAAAAAATTCAATCACGCTCGACGACAAGCCGATAACTTTAGCGCAACTTAAAAAGCTTAGCGCAGATTTAGTTGACGTTCACGGGCAAAATAAAAATCTGGAACTCCTGCGCGAAGATAAAATTTATCAGCTGATTGACGACGAAAATATTTCTGTTGAGCTGAAAACTTTCCAGGAACTTTATCGCAAATTGATTTCAAAGGCGCGGGCGTTGGAAAAGAAAAAATCTGCGCGGGCTGAAAATCTGGAGCGGCTAGACTTTTTGCGCTGGCAGGAACAAGAAATATCTTCGGCGGCACTCAAGCCCCATGAAGACGAAAAACTTGACGCGGAGATAAAAAAACTTTCGCATGCAGAAAAAATCGCCGAGAACGTCCAGAAATCCGCGCAGATTCTCAACGACGGCGATTCCGATATTTTAACGGCATTGGCTAGGGTCGAAAAGAAATTGGACGATGTGGCGCGTTACGACGATAAATTGAACTCTGCGCGGAAACTTTTGGAGGACGCTCAAATTTATCTGCGCGAAGCTTATGACGAAATCCGCGACTACGGCGCAACTTTAGATTTTTCGCCCGAACTTTTAGACGAACTCCACGCTCGCGCCGATATAATTTCTACGCTCAAAAAAAAATATGGCGCGTCAGTCAACGATATTCTGCAACGGTTGGAAAAAATTCGCGGCGACATTGCGACGATAGAAAACTTTGATTCGGACGTTGAAGACTTAAAAGCAGAAGTCACTACACTTGAACGCCAAACGAAATCCCGCGCAGAAAAACTTTTAACACTGCGCCGGGCGTCGGCAAAAATTCTGGGTGCGAAGATTGAATTAGAACTTCAACGCTTGGGAATGGCGCGGGCGCAATTTGAAATTGTCTTGGAGCCAACCGAAAAACTTTCCTCAAACGGTGGCGATAAAGCAGAGATATTTTTTTGCGCGAACATAGGCGAAGAAAAATTGCCTCTGTCAAAAGTCGTATCGGGCGGCGAACTTTCTCGAATTGCGCTGGCAATAAAAATTGTTCTGGCAACGGAACGGCGCGGCGATTTTTTCCAGACAATGATTTTCGACGAGATAGACACAGGGCTAGGCGGCGTTACGGCTAAAACTGTCGCAGAATGTATCGCGCAAATTTCGCAAGGTTGGCAAGTTCTTTGCATAACGCACTTGCCGCAAATTGCGAGCATGGCACAAACTCATTTACAAATAATAAAATTGGAAATCGACGGGCGTACCGTCACAAAAGTTAAACTACTAAACAAAGAAGAGCGCGTTAGAGAAATTGCGCGAATGGCTTCAGGCGACGAATCACCAACCGCAATAAAAAATGCCCGCGAAATGTTAGCATCGGCAAAAATTTTTGTAGAGAAAATTTTATGCACGAAGTGATTAGTAGGAGGGAATTTTATGGAAGCATTGCACGGCGTGATTAACGATATTAACTCCGTTCTTTGGACATACGTTATAATTATCGCGCTGATTGGTTCGGGCATTATCTACACGTTCAGAACGAAATTTGTACAAGTGCGTTTAATCGGCGAAATGCTCAAGCTGATATTCGGGAGCGCGGGACAAAAGACGACCGGCAAAGAAATTAGTGGCTTTCAAGCGTTTTGCGTCTCTACGGCGTCGCGAGTGGGTGTCGGCAACATTGCGGGCGTCGCGATTGCCATTGTCACTGGCGGACCTGGCGCGGTTTTTTGGATGTGGATAATTGCGTTTATCGGTTGCGCGACGGGTTTTGTTGAAAGTACGCTTGCGCAGATTTACAAGATACCTAGAGGCGACGGCGCATTTTTCGGCGGACCAGCGTATTACATGAAAAATGCCCTTCACATGACGGGCTTAGCGAAACTTTTTGCGGTTTTAATTTCCGTGACATTCGGTTGGATTTACGTTTCAGTTCAAGCGAATACAATCGTTGGAGCGGTCGAGACGGCATTTGGCATTGACCACGCGATAACGGCATTTGCAGTAGCGGCTTTGACGGCTCTTGTAATTTTCGGCGGTGTAACGCGAATAGCGAAATTTGCTGAAATGCTCGTGCCAAGTATGGCGGGGCTTTATCTTTTGAGCGCGATTATAATAATCGTAATGAACTTTGACAAAGTGCCGGCAATGTTCGCGCTTATTATTCACGATGCGTTTAGTCCTCAAGCGGCGGTCGGCGGCGGTTTTGCCGCAGTCTTTATGACGGGCGTACGTCGCGGCTTATTCAGCAATGAAGCGGGCGAAGGTTCCGTACCGAACGCGGCGGCGACAGCTAGTGGCAAGCACCCTGCGCGGCAAGGACTTATTCAAAGCTTTGGCGTTTACGTCGACACTTGGCTTGTATGCTCGGCTACGGCTTTTTCTGTTTTGCTGACGAGTGAATATGCAATCGGTGGAGAGTTGACGGGCGTTTCACTTGTTCAAATGTCCTTAGCTAGCGTCTATGGAACTTACGCGCCGCATGTCCTTGCGTTTATAGTTTTCCTGTTCGCGTTTAGCTCAATCGTCGGCAATTACTTTTATGGCGAAGTTAATATCGCGTTCTTTGAGGGCGACGAATCCGGCTTTTTGCCAAGTTCAGTTGCTCGTCACGCAATGAATCTTTTCCGCTTAGGCGTCGTGGCTATGGTTTTGATTGGAAGTTTTTCCGACCTCGCTTTAGTTTGGGACGCGGCGGATTTATTTATGGGCTTTTTGTGCTTGACGAACCTTTATGCGGTAATTCGCCTGTGCAAATACGCTTTCATTGCGCTTGATGATTACGTTACGCAGAAAAATCGCGGCGTTGAAGAGCCGGTCTTTGACGTAAACATTATACCGGACAAAGAAGGAATTCACGCTTGGGGAATTGACGACAAGAAATGAAAGAGGAGCGATTGAAATGAATCAGCGAGGCTTCGCAACATTAGAAGTCATCTTAATGGTTATGGTTATAGGAATTTTGGCGTCGATAGCCGTGCCGCGATTTACTTCCGTCACTGCCGCCGCCAACACTGCCAAAATTCAAGCAGACCTCTCTACTCTCGACACGGCGATTGCGATTTACACTATGGAAAATGGAGAACCAACTTCAACTCCCACTCTCACAACGTTGGCACCTTACTTAAAAGATGCCGAAAATATTAAACCGCCGACAGGTTCAGCATTAATTAAAGGTAATCAAGAAAAGATTGAGGGAACGACTTACGGATTTGAGCAAGTAGCCATAAGCAGTACTCAAGGTGAATCCAAAAAAGATTGGCGAGCAGTTTTACAAATGTCAGACGGAAACAAAACATCTGGTTATTTTGTAAAGTAAAAGTTTTCGGTTAGGGGCTATGCGTTTTAGCTGAAAATTTATTGACGCCTAAAAGTTTTTTTGATAGAATCTGCCGCAGGAAAAAATTTTTTTCTGGAAAGCTTAATGAATCCACGTTGATAAACGATAAGATTAACAAGAGACAATGACGAGTACTAAGTTGCAACACTCGTTACGCGTGCGAGGCGCAGTCTTCCGGCGACGGTCGGAGACAGGCAACAAGCTCGTTTGTTTGGCGGCGGAAAGGAAACCGTCGACTAAGGAAAAATTTTTCTAGGAAAGATCAGGGAGGAAATAACCATGGCAATGGTAGTAAAGAACAACATGAGCGCAGTTCGTACGCTCAATGTATTGAATCAAAACAGCACCGCGCTCCAGAAGAGCTTAACGAAAGTAGCAAGCGGCATGAAAATCAATGGTGCACAGGATGACGCCGCAGGTTACGCAATCTCCGAACGTATGCGCGTCCGTATCCGTTCGCTCGACCAGGCAAATCAGAACAGCCAGAACGACTCCGCATTGATGAAAACCGCTGAAGGCGCAGTCGCTAACACCATCGAAATTTTGAAGGCTCTCAAAGAAAAAGCCATTAACGCAGCTAACGATTCCAACACCGACGAAGACCGTCAGACTATTCAAAAGGAAATCGACCAATTCATTGACCAAATCGACGACAACGCACTTGTTCAATTCAACGGCAAATATCTCGTCGACGGTTCCAAAAACAATGTCGTCTCCTCTTCCAAAACTATTCTTCTCAACCAGTTCTTGGACACTGGGACTGCTGTTGGTTCCAAATTGACGGATCTCAAGAACCGTGCGGGCGATTCTCTCGAAATTCTATCCACCGATAAATATACTGTTTCTTGGGTTATAAATGGCAAAACTACGACAACCAGTGCTGACGTCGGTGCTAATACTACTTTAAATAATCTTTTGAGCCTCGCCGGTACTACTGCGGTGGGAGATGCTAGTACCGCTCTCGGCAAGGATAAATTCAATGTTGACGTTTACACGCCCGATAAAAGCGCAGGCATTGCTCTTGTGGCTAATACTGCCGGCGTAACCAATCAAGTTTCCGGCTTCACTATCAGCATTATGGACGCGCAAGGCAACGTCAAGAAGGCGGCTAATGCGGCTCTCGACCAGTTCAAGCAATATCAACGCGCTGAAAACCAAACCGGCGACAAATCCTTAACTTTCCATGTCGGTTCGGAAGCTAACGTCGCTATCAAAGTTGGTATGGGCGATATGCGTTCTGAAGCTCTCGGTCTTAAAGGCTCTTCGGGCGAAAGAATTCTTGTCACCACCAAAGAAAACGCTAACGCCTCTATCAACGTCATTGAAAACGCGCTCACTAAAGCTCTTGACCAGCAAACCACTATCGGCGCAATCGAAGCTCGTCTCGAATACACCAGTGCTAACCTCACGACTTCTAGCGAGAACGTCCAGGCGTCTGAGTCCACGATTCGTGATGCTGATATGGCTAAGGAAATGACCAACTACACGAAGAATAACGTTCTTCTGCAGTCGGCTCAAGCTATGCTCGCTCAAGCTAACCAAAACTCCAGCGCAGTTCTCAGCTTGCTCCAGTAATCCCCATAAAAAGCTGAGGATACAATCAAAGTCTAAAAGTGTGCGCATTACGCGCATGATGTTCGATACTAAAAAAATCGTCGGCGTAAGTCGACGTTTTTTTTTTAAACTAATTCAAGTACGGCACATAACTGTTCCGACGCTTTCAAAACGGCTCGGCGATTTTTTCTTGCAACTAAGAACTTTCTTTGGTATACTAAAAAAAATTTTTATGTGCCCTTAAGCATTCCGATGTGTCAACGATAAAATTTTTAAAGAGGTACGGGAGGCGAAAAGGAATCTAACGCCTACATTTTTCGTAAGTCAAGGAGGAAATTATTATGAGTATGGTAGTTAAAAACAACATTGACGCACTACGAACCGTCAATTTGTTGGACCAAAACAACAACATGCTCCAAAAACATTTGAGCAGGGTTGCAACCGGTATGAAAATTAATAGCGCGCAGGATGACGCCGCCCCGTGGTCTATCTCCGAACGTATGCGCATGAGAATTCGCGCTCTCGAACAGGCCAATCAAAACGTCCAGAACGATTCCGCTTTAATGAAAACCGCTGAAGGCGCGGTCTCTAGTACTATCGAAATTTTGAAGGCACTCAAGGAGAAGGCGATTAATTCCGCCAACGACTCCAACACCGACGAAGACCGCCGGACAATTCAAAAGGAAGTCGACCAATTCATTGACCAAATTGACGATAACGCCCTCGTCCAATTCAACGGCAAATATCTCATCGACGGCTCGAAAAACAATGCTGTTGCAGATACATGTACTGTTTTTCTCAATCGAAATATATCTACCGCAGCAGATCAAAATCAGGGTACTCAATTGGTAAATTTGACTAACTCTTTTGGTGTTAATCTCGGTATTCAATCAACTGATACATGGAGCATTTCGTATGTTATGAACGGCACAACCACTACAACTAGTGGAACTGTGGGAAACCAAACACTGCAAAATATAATGAATGTTAGTAGCAAAATTAACGTATCTCAAGGTAACGGTAATGAGAAAAATCAGTCACCTCGTAAAGATAAATTTGATCAAGATTTGTATTCTCCAAACAAAGAAAAAGCTCTCTTCCTTTATGGTGGTCCGACTACGGGTACTGCAGGTCAAATTGCGGGCTATACTATCAGTATCTCGGACGCACAAGGTAATATTAAAAAAGATGTAAATGCAGTTCTCAATGATTTCAAACTTTTGCAACGCGCCGAAAACAAAACCGGCGATAAGTCTTTGACTTTCCATACCGGTCCGGAAGCGAACGTCGCTATCAAAGTCGGCTTGACCGATATGCGCACGCATGCTTTGGGGCTAAAGGGTAGCGACGGTTCAAAAGTCAGCGTCACGACCAAAGAAAAAGCCAACGCCGCTATCAACGTCTTCGATAACGCCCTTAAAATGACTCTCGACCAGCAAGTAACTATCGGCTCCGTGCTCTCCCGCCTCGACTACACATCGTCGAATATCATCACCGCCAGAGACAACGACCAAGAGTCCGAATCCGTAATCCGCGATGCCGATATGGCTAAGGAAATGACTAACTACACTAAAGCTAACGTCCTCACGCAGACCGCGCAGGCTATGCTCGCTCAAGCTAACCAAAACTCCAACGCGGTCCTTAGCTTGCTCCAGTAATCCGAGCTTTAATATTTTTTTCAGAAACCTCTTGACAAGCCAAAAATTTTCTGAAAAAATACTTCGCCGTTTAGTTGACACCAAAAGTTTTTCTTGATACAATGCCAAACGAAGATTTTTCTTTATCGAATCGTTTATCAACAAGGTTTTAACAAAAATTTTTCAAGAGTCAAGGACGAGGTCACGATTGAGGCACTCGTTACGCGTGCGAAGTGTGGTTTCCGGCGACGGTCGGAAAGCAATCGTACTTGTTCAGCGCGGCGGAAAGGAAACCGTCGTTTCAGGATGGATTTTATTCTAAAAAGGATATCAAGGAGGAAAGGATTATGCAATCGACAATCTATACAAACATGGATTCTGTTCGCAATTACAACGTGTTCAATAAAAACGCCAGTAATGCGAGCAGAGCTATGGAACGCGCCACTACTGGTCTTAAAATCGTTAGCGCAAAAGACAACGCTTCGCAGTACGCGATTTCCGAAAAAATGCTTGAACGCATTAACGCGAACAACCAAGCAAGCCAGAACGTTCAAACCGACAACGCATTGACGAGAACCGCTTCGGGAGGTATCGCCAACACTATCGATATTCTTAAAGCGTTGAAGGCAAAGGCCATCGACGCCGCCAACGACTCCAATACCGATGCGGATCGTCTCAACATTCAAAAAGACGTCGACCAGCTCATCGCGCAAATCAACACCAACGCTCAAAACGTGAAATTCAACGGCAAAACTCTTCTCGACGGCTCTTACGACGAATCAGTTGGTTGTGCTACAAAAACCGCCTTAATGGCTGTAGTTAGTAGCCCTGATGATACTCTGAATGCATTGGGGCTTATTGATGATGGTGAAACAGCTACGGCAATTGTATCTTGGGCGGACGCAACAGGCAAGGTAAATACGGATAAAACCATATCAACTCTTGCTTGTGGTGCTAAGTTAAGTGAAATTATGACTTCGGCAGGTGATAAAGTTACTAATGTCACTATCAAAAAAGTGGCAGGGACTAGTAGTAGTGCTGCTAATACCGATGCGAAGGACAAAATTAATCAAACTGTTAAAACTAATGAAACCGGATTCGTTGCGGTTGCTGATACAGCGGGTGCTTCAACTAGATTCAGCGGTTTGACAATCAAGCTTGTATCCAATACAGATCCAAGCAAGTCGCTTTCTTATACTTTTGATACCGTACTACAACGCGGCAAAGACGCAAAAACAGATGGGGGTTTGTCGTTCCAAATCGGCGAATTAAGCGGTATGTCAATCGACTTGGCAATTGAGAACATGTCGGCGGGCTCGAAAGGTCTCGGAATCAGCGGACTCGATGTAAAGTCAAAAGACAATGCACAAGGTAGCATAGGCGTTATTGACAACGCAATTACTGCGGCACTTCAGCAGCAGACGAGTATTGGCGCGATGGAAGCGCGTCTCGGCTATACGGCGGACACTCTCGACACAATCAACGAGAACTTGCAAGCGTCCAACTCCGCAATTCGCGATGCTGACATGGCAAAAGAGGTTTCCAATTACATGAAGTGGAACGTTCTTATGCAGGCGTCGCAGTACATGCTTGCGCAATCGAATCAGAACGCTTTCGCTACGCTCAACTTACTCCAATAACTCCGGCCGCAAATTTTGCTAATGCGGGAGATGCGGCTGCCAGTTCAATGGCCATTCGAGCATAAGAACTAACAAACGCATATTAAAAGACCGTCAGCAATGGCGGTCTTTTTTCGTGGCTTTGCGGTTATCAAAGGTCGACATAAGATTACAAGCCGCGAAAAGGTAAGCGTATAGTCTGTGCTTATTTATGTGAACTACTCCCGCCTATAGAGGCGGGAGCTTCCTGAATCAACGAGGTTGCGCCTTTTGTTGCGTCTTATTTCCTCTCATACAGGCTTTACTTTCCGCAGTCCCTGCGGTAGTCAGGTTTAAATCGATATGTTGCAAAAATTCTTTGTAAGGAATATCCGCGCTGTGAATGATTCCGAGCCTGCCTCTTCTATCAATTACGGGCTTGCGCCAATCGTCGAAACAGCTAGTCAATATTTTCTCATAACCAATCGGCGCAGGCAATTCAATCGTCTCGAACGGCAAATAAATAGTCTCGCGGAAACAGGATTTCGATTGCGGCATTAATTTTTCCATGCGAACAAATTGCTCAATCCAATCAACGTTAGCAGAATAATCAAAAACGCCCTCCGCGAAAATTTTTACAAATTCAAATTGGTCATTTAAATTCTTAAAAGAATGAAGCGTTTCGATAACCGACCAATCATTGACGGTCTTGCCGCCCTTTTGCACGTGCTCAACGATTGCGGGATAATTATAAATCGTTCCTAAAAGTTCGTTTATCGCATTAGTCGCAAAAAAGCTGTCATTTGTGCCGTCAAACGTAACGTCTAGCGGAAAAATATCAATCATTAAACCTCTAGTTTTTTCGATATCAATATTTTTATCAGCGAGCAAAGTTGTCTGCGAATGAGAAATTTTAATTATAGAAAAAACGTTGCGCTCGATTTCAAATAGACTGCCTGCCAATTCATCTTTTATAACTTTGCTGAAACGATTAAAATCCGAACGCATTATGCAAAGGTCAAAATCCTCGTCCCAAGGAATGAAACCTTTATGACGCGCCGCGCCCAAAAGCGTGCCATAAGCCGCCCAGTAAGGTATTTTGTGCTTGCGGCAAATCCTGTCGACTTCTTGCCAAATTTCCAGTTGCCTATTCCAAACCTTTTTCATATCGGATTTAACAAGCCAACCGTCGCGAATCTCATCTTGATTTAAACCTTTAATGAACGCCATTTATAAGCCTCCCGAAATTTAGTTACCGATTGTTTTTTCTGGCGATATAAGTTCAAAATTAATACGTTGCAAAAATTCTCTATACGGAATGTCCGCGCTGTAAATGATTCCGAGCCTTTCTATTCCGTCATGAACAAATTTATGCCAATCACCATAACATCTCGTCAACACCGCCTCATAACTAATCGGCACGGGCAACTCAACTGTCTCAAAGGGCAAATAAATCGTTCTTCTAAACCATTCTTTTTGAAAAGAATTTTGGAGACGTTTAGTTGAATCTAAGAGCCAGTTTATCTGCGAAGATTGATTGAATAACGCTTCCGCATACAAAGTGAAGACTTTACATTGCTCACGCATGTCGGAAATGGAATGAAGCTTTTCAATAACCGACCAATCGTTGACGATACTGCCACCCTCTTTAATGTGCTTATCGATTACAGGGAAATTGAAAATAGTAAACAATAGCTCATTAAGCGCGGTAAACGCCAAAAAACCATCCTTAGTATCGTCTAAATCAATATCTAAGGGAAAAATATCAACCGCTATGCTCGGCAATCTCATATCAACATCTAGAAAGCCAGTAGTTATAAGCGTCGTTTGAGCATGAGAAACTTGAAGAAAGGAAAAATTATCGTTCTTAATTTCAAACAAACTGTCTTTCAATTCCTCATCTAAAGCCTTACGAAAACAATCAAAATCCGGACGCATCATGCAAAAATCCATATCTTTGTCCCAAGGAATGAAACCTTTATGACGCGCCGCGCCCAAAAGCGTGCCATAAGCCGCCCAGTAAGGTATTTTGTGCTTACGGCAAATCCTGTCGATTTCTTGCCAAATTTCCAGTTGCCTATTCCAAACCTTTTTCATATCGGATTTAACAAGCCATCCGTCGCGAATTTCATCTTGATTTAAATCTTTGATAAAAGCCATTTACGTGCCTCCCATAATTATTTTAATCTACCGAGCCGATAGCCGAAAAATTTCGCGGCGTCCCTGAAAATCGCGCCGACGCAATCAAGCGGATTTTTTTTAGCTAATTCGGAAAGTTTCATTAGGACAAATTTTTTCCCTGCGCCCTCCGCCGAACCGAAAGTTTCACGAATCCAACTTTCCTGCGCATGAAATTTTCCAATCTGAACATAGCGTTGAAACTCCTGCGCCGCCGTGTAGTTATGCGAGTGATAAACCTGCGCGGACGCCGCATAGAAAATTTTCCAGCCACTCATCAACATTTTTGCCGCGACGTACATATCCTCACAAAGCGGAATATTTGACGGAAAGCCGCCAACACTTTGCAACGCCGCAACCCGATAAGCTGCAAAAGAATTCGACGCAAACGCCGTTTTAAGCCCGAAAGTTTTTCTATCGTCAAAGGAGCGCAGTTGACTTTCAGGCGGATAGTTGAAAGCGCGTAGAAATTTCGCCTCATTAGTCGCGCCTTCGTGCGGGAGTTGCCGACCGTAGGACAAGCCAACAGATTCATTTTCGCCGAAAATTTTAACTAGCATCGCAAGCGATTGTTCGTCGCGAAATAAAACGTCCTGCGTTAAAAAAATTATAACGTCGAGCGGAAACTTTTTCAGCAGGTGCTCGAGCGCAAATTGCCTTGTCGCGCCGTGATTGAAAGCTTTTCGAGGTATCGTCAAGACCTCAAGTCCGAAATTTTCCGCGCAAGTCAAAGTTCCGTCGGTTGATTCCGAGTCGACGATTAATTTTTTCGTTGGCAGTGACTGCGCGGCGAGCTGTTCGAGTAATTTTTTAAATTGAGTTCCCGCGTTGAGTGTCGGGATTATTAAGCCGCAATTCATTTATCACACTCCAAAAATTTTTGTCCATGATAGCAAAAAAATTTATTCGTTGCAAAAAATTTTCGCCAAACGTGATATAATATCGCCGCTAAGATTTTTATAGAAAGGATAGGCAAATGTTCAGAGTAAAAATTGCCGCCGCTCTGCTAATTGTCGGGCTATTCTTGTCAATACACCTTATCGCGCCGGAATTTTTGCCGGAAGTCGTCGACCTTTTATCACGCGGGGACATCGTCGAGACGGCGGAATATATAAAAAGTTACGGCTCGTTGGCGGTGGTGTTTAGTTTCCTGCTAACACTTTTCGTCAACGCGATAGGCTTTCCGCCAGCGATAATTTTTTCCACAGCGAATACGCTAATTTTCGGAATAATGCCGGGAATAGTTTTATCAGTCATTGCGGAGACAGTCGGCGTGACGATAAGTTTTCAGCTACTGCGATTTTTCTTCCGCGACAGTGCAAAGAAAATCATTAAGAAAAATAAACGCCTAAGCAACGTCGACAAGTACAGCGCGAAAAATGGCTTTACAGTAATGCTGATTGCGCGAATGGTACCGTATGTGCCGAGCGGGATTTTAAATGCGGCGGGCGCGTTAAGCTCAATGAGTTTACGAGATTATTTCTTGGCGTCGCTTGTCGGAAAGTTTCCGTCGACAGGAATTGAAGCGATAATCGGACACGATGCAATTTTGCAAGAGGAAGATTTCACGCGGATAATCGTCGTGGTTATCTTCGCGATAATTTTAATTGGTTGGGCGTGGTGGTATCAGAAGAAAAATCACCACTGAGATTTTTGGAGGTTTTTATCATGAAGAAAATTTTATCAGGCGCGTTGTTGGCGGTAATGCTTTTAGGATTCAGCGCGTTTACGGAAGCAAGTCAGGTAGAGCAAGAAAATATGTGCTGTCGCGGAAATTATTATTGCGCTCAAGATTGCGACTCCTATGACGGCGAATATTGCGGGCGTTACGGTTGCGGGCAAGGCGGCTATCGTGGCGGCAGATAATTAACCATTGATTCCAAAAAAATTCCCTCTCGATTTAGAGAGGGATAATTTTTTATTTGAACACACACGCTATTAACTTTTAGGTTCGCTGAAAAAATTTGCGGCAAGTTCGTCGCTTATCGTGAATTCCCCAAGCTCGTTGACGAATCTGGACGACGTTCCGTGAAAATCGCTACCGCCAGTTATTAGCAGGTTATATTTCTTCGCTAGGAAAAAATAGTGCTGAACTTCCGCCGGCTTGTGGTAGGGGTAATAAACTTCTAACCCGTCCATTTTCTTGCAAAGTTCTTCGACTAAATCGTCGTCGCCAACGAGTTTCGGGTGAGCCAAGACAGCTTGACCGCCTGCTTGATGAATAACGTCAATTACTTCGTCGACTTCGGGCAGATAACGCGGGACGTAAGCCGGTTTGCCCTTGCCTAGCATTTTGTCAAAAGCCTCTCGAACACTCTTAAACGCGCCAATTTTAATCAAAGCTCGCGCAATGTGCGCCCGCCCGATTGAACGACTTGTGCCCGCGATTTTCAGAACGTCTGCTTCGTGAATATTATATTTATTGGCTTGCAACGTGCTGATAATTTCGCTGAATCGTTCCCAGCGCGACTCAATAATTTTGTCAATCATCTCTAAGAGTGCTTCGTTGTAAATGTCAATTTTGTAACCGACAATGTGAATATCCCGTTCGGGGTGATTTGCGCTTAGCTCCACGCCGGGAATGATATTAATACCTCTGCCCGGATAGAGCCCGTTTTCGTACAGGTAACGGACGCCGTCAATAGTATCGTGGTCGGTTATGCTCAGATAGTGCAGACCGATTTTTTTAGCTGCCACGACGAGTTCTTCCGGAGAATATGAACCGTCGGAAAAATTCGTGTGAGTATGCAAATCGCTCGCCATTGAGCTTTCCCTCCGTTGACTGAATGTCCGCCTTTAATTTTTGATGATAATGATTGCCGAGACGAGGAATTAACGCGGTTCGACTATGAGCTTAATAGCAGTGCGTTCACTCCCGTCGATTTCAATGTCCGTAAATGCAGGAATGCAGATGAGGTCTACGCCGTGCGGTGCCACGAAGCCGCGTGCAATGGCAACTGCTTTAACCGCTTGGTTCAGCGCTCCAGCACCTATCGCCTGCATCTCGGCACTTCCGGTTTCGCGGATAACTCCAGCTAGTGCGCCGGCGACGGAATTGGGGTTAGATTTGGCTGATACCTTTAGAATTTCCATGATTGTTCCTCCTCTCTTGTTGCATTTTGGTGTTGTAGTTGTTTTCTACCTGCTGCGGCTCCTTCTGCGTCTAAAATGTCTTCCCTGTTAATTCTTCAAACTTAATTTAAATCCTTCACTGCACGTTAGGTTTTTATTATATATTTTATTGGTGTATGCAATATTGTTTGTTTATGACTTGATAAAAATGCGCTCGACATTAACGACTTTATTAGTTTTATTGTTGGTTTCAATGAGAAAAGCGCAATAGATTGCGGCACCTTCGGCGACTTCAAATTTGCTCGGACGCCCCGTCAGAAATTTTTTAATCACCGGCTCAACCATTACACCCAAAATAGAATTCTCTGCACCGACCATGCCTAAATCGCTGATATAAGCTGTACCTTTCGGCAAAATTTTTTCGTCAGCCGTCTGAACGTGCGTATGCGTGCCGACAACTGCTGTAACTTGTCCGTCGAAATAATGCGCAAGAGCAAGTTTTTCGCTAGTAGCTTCTGCGTGGAAGTCAATCAAGATTACGTCGCAATTTTTCTCTATGACGCTTAGAATTTTATCGCCGAGCCGAAAGGGGTCGTCCATAATCGGTTGCATGAAAGTTCTGCCCGACAAATTGATTACGCCAACTTTTTTTTTGCCGACAGGATAAATGCAAAAGCCTTTGCCGGGCGTATCTTCGGGATAATTGGCGGGTCTTAGCAGAAATGGCTCCGTGTCGATAATTTGCAAGACAGTAGGATTATCCCAAATGTGATTTCCAGTCGTTACGACATCTGCGCCGCCGCGAATTAATTCGTCGAAAATTGTCGGCGTCAAGCCTTTGCCGTGTGCGGCATTTTCCCCGTTGACTACGACCATATCTAGTCTAAGTTTTTGTTTAAGTTCTGGGGTTTGCTCCATAAAAAAATATCTGCCGGGTCTGCCGACAACATCTCCAACCATCAATATTCGCAAATAATCCTCTCCTTAACGGGCATAAATTACAACGCGCTCGCGCTCGCGAACTCCAACGAATCGCCCTTCTACGCGAAGTTGTCGCATATTATTTAAACACTGCTCTAAAAAATCTTCCTGCGCCATTAAATATTCTTCATCGGGAACATTTTCGTCATATTCCTCAATCAGCTTGTCGCCGAAATAATTCGCTGCCAATTCCGTCAAAAGTGACAGCTCCCGACTAGTAAACGTTGCAACGTCGCGCCTTACATTTAAAAAGCACGTGCCGTAAATACCTTCGACGTTAAGTTCAATGGTCGCGCCGCTCAAGCCCTCTAAGTGATGAAAAGTTTCTAACGACTCTGCGACATAGTTTAAAAATTTTTCAAAATCGTCGTGCGAAAATTTTCCGTTCAATGCAAAGGAGAATGCAAGCGTTTCGTCTTTGGAATCGTAAGTCACCGATTGAACCGCAGGAAATACTACCAAAATCGACGCTAAAAGCCTTCCCGCGTCAGGGTCGGGTTTCTTCGTCCTTCTCAGAAATTCAAACACCGCTCTAACCTCCTTTGAAAAGCAATTAGGAATTAGGAATTGGGATTTTCTTTTAATCCCACATTCCTAATTTCACATTCATAATTGCCTTATTTAGCGTAATCGACGACGCGAACTTCGCGAATAATCGTCGCTCGAACTTGTCCGGGATATTCTAAATCCTTTTCAATCTTCTTAACAATGTCGTGCGCTAGGGTGACAGCCGCCGCGTCGTCAATCTTATCGGGCTTGACCATAACGCGAATTTCTCTACCCGCTTGAATCGCAAAGCACCTTTCGACGCCCTCGAAACTCTCGGCAATCTCTTCTAACATTTTCAGCCGCTTAAGATACATTTCCAGACTTTCGCGCCTTGCGCCAGGTCTAGCCGCTGAAACTGCGTCCGCCGCTGCTACCAAAACCGCTTCAACTGAAGTCGCTTCAACGTCGCCGTGATGAGAGGCTATCGCGTTTATGACAACTTTATTTTCGCGATAACGTTTAGCTAAATCCGCACCTATTGTCACGTGTGGTCCTTCGATTTCGTGGTCTACCGCTTTTCCTATGTCGTGAAGAAGTCCAGCGCGTTTCGCTAAAGTCACGTCAACGCCCAGTTCGCTTGCCATAAGTCCTGCCAGCATCGCCACTTCGATTGAGTGATTCAGAACGTTTTGCCCGTAGCTTGTGCGATATTTCAAACGCCCTAACAGCTTGACAAGTTCGGGATGAATTCCATGCACGCCAACTTTGAAAGTCGCTTGTTCGCCGGCTTCCTTCATGCGGTTATCAACTTCGCGGGTCGCCTTCTCAACCATTTCTTCAATCCGCGCAGGGTGAATTCTCCCGTCCGAAATTAGCCTTTCGAGTGCGACACGGGCAATTTCCCTTTTAACAGGGTCAAAGCCGGACAGGATAACTGCTTCGGGCGTGTCGTCGATTATTAAATCAATGCCCGTTGCCGTCTCAAGCGTCCGAATATTTCTGCCTTCGCGCCCGATAATGCGCCCTTTCATGTCGTCGCTCGGTAGTGATACGACTGATACTGTTGTTTCGGCTACGTGGTCAGCCGCGCAACGTTGAATTGCCGTGCTTAGAATGTCACGCGCTTTTTTATCAGCCTCATCTTTGATTTGCGCTTCATACTCTTTGATTCTAACTGCTTTGTCGTGCTTTAGCCCCTCCTCAACTTCGTTTAACAAAATAGTGCGTGCCTCGTCTCTGCTTAATTCGGCAATGCGTTCTAATTCGGCGTCTTCTTTTTCCTGCATTGCGTCGAGTTGCGCTTGTGATTCATTAAGCCTTGCTTCTTTCTTACTCAGAAGAACTTCCTTTTTCTCCAATGAATCCAATTTCTTGTCGAGATTTTCTTCCTT
>DJWY01000009.1:17911-61115 GCA_002448305.1 Selenomonadales bacterium UBA7018 | reverse complement strand
AGGTCTTGCCGCATTCTATGAATTTCTTCCTTAGCTTCAAGAATGGCTTCTTTTTTTTCTGCGTTAGATTTTTCTCGCGCTTCGTCGACGATACGTCGGGCTTCGTCTTCTGCCGAGCCGATTTGTTTTTCGGCAGTTCGTTTGCGCGCCGTATAACCGCCGAGTGCGCCGAGAATTATTGCGATGATGACTGCTGCGATAGTAATAGCGATAACACTCACCCCCCAAATTTTTTCATTGAATACCAAGATATTTTATAGATTGTCAAGGGATATGTCAAATGTTTAACGTAAAAACCGCCGCGAAAATTGCTTGCCAGTATCGGGCGCAGGATTTATAATTTTTAAGGAATTAGGGAAAGAGAAACTTATAACCTAATAACCTAACTACTAAAAAGGGAGAGTTTTAAATGAAAATAGGAGTTCTTTCCGATACGCACGGCTACATTGATAGGGTCGCGCTTGCTATGGAAAAATTTTTTGCGGACGCGGAAGTTATTCTTCATGCCGGCGACGTACTTTATCACGGTCCGAACAATCCGAATTACAAGGGCGATGATTACAACCCGAAAGCTTTAGCGAATTTGATTAACGGCTCGAAAATCCCGTTTGTTATCGCTCGTGGCAATGGCGATTCGGAAGTTGACCAACTCGTTTTGGAAGTGCCGGTTTTGTCGGAGTATGCTCACGTGTTCGCTAACGGCAAGCGCATTGTCATTAATCACGGGCATAAACTGCCGACCAGCGACGAAAAGAATAAAATCGCTAAGCAATTCCGCGCAGATATTTTCATTTCCGGACACGTCCACACGACCGTTTTGGAAAAGCGCGGCGATACTATTTTCCTCAATCCCGGCACCGTCTCGCCTTATCTTTCAAACCGCGCAGATAAAAAGACTAGCGTCGCAATCATTGACGAAGAAAAAATTCAAATTTTCGACCTTGATTCCGGCGAAGTGCTTATGAGTTTGAATTTTTAGAAAGGAATTTTTATGACGCTTAAATTTCTGAACGCGGACATAACGACGCTTAAAGTTGACGCTATAGTCAATGCGGCGAATACTCAACTTTTAGCGGGCGGCGGAGTTTGTGGCGCGATTTTCCGTGCGGCAGGTTATCGCGAACTTCAAGCGGCTTGCAGTAAACTTGCGCCGATTCAAACGGGCGAAGCCGTCATAACGCCTGGATTCAACTTGCCCGCGAAATTTATCATTCACACGGCGGGACCGATTTATCACGGCGGGCAATTCGGCGAAGAAAATCTCCTGCGCAACTGCTACACAAACAGCTTAAAACTTGCCGCCGAAAATAATTTGAAGAGTATCGCCTTCCCGCTCATATCAAGCGGCATTTATGGCTATCCGCCCGCCGACGCGCTTAACGTTGCAATCCGAACGATTAAGGATTTTAACGGCGACATTGAAGTTATTTTAACATTAATAGATAAAACGCTCCTTGACAGAGCGGCGGCGATTGTGTAAAATTCCTTTTACGTCGGGGCATAGCGCAGTTCGGTAGCGCACCTCGCTTGGGACGAGGGGGTCGCAGGTTCAAATCCTGTTGCTCCGACCAAAACCGATAATAATATCAGAAATAAAAAAAGCCTCGACGTTTGTCGGGGCTTCAGACTGTAGACAAAAAGCATCTTCAAGTAAAATGAGCTTGGGAGGTGCTTTTTTATGTACAGGAAGAAGAGTCGAGAAAAACAAGTGGAGGAAGTCAAAATTAGCTTAGCGACTTTAGTCTATTGTCAATTCGTCCGCAGTCGCATTTCTTATCCCGAAGTCGTCAAAGCTGTAGTCGAAGTCAATGCTCATGAATTCCGGCTCAAGCCACGTGGGGATAAATTTAACCTCAAAGTAATTGCGCGTCTGCATGTGGCTAATATCGTCCGTTAAGGTGGTGAATTCGCTAAATGTATAGCTCGGCGCAGTAGTGGAAGTAGCATTTTGCCAGTAGGTCAAGCCGTTGTTCGTGTACGTAGTGCCTAAAGTCGCGAAAGAACTCGGATTGCTCGCAAAGTTGCTGTAGCCGCTACTATATGCGTTGCTATATGCGCCGCTGTAACTGCCGCTATAGCTGGTGTTGTAGTCGCCGCTTGCTGTCGGTGCGCTCGGCTGTGTGATTACAGAATTATTCCTATAGGGAAGAACTTTCCCCACTTTAACCGCGTCGCTAACGTCCACAGAATCCGCCTTAATCGTGTTTACCGTCGAATTTGAATTATCGCCAGTCAGAATCGCTACGCCTTTGCTTTGCGCAAGATTTAAATACAAGTCGCCGCCAGAAAGGGCAATGCGTATCGTGTCCGCCGCGCTAATCGTGTCCGCCGTCACGTTGCCATTGATTGATTTAAGGTCCACGTTCTTAGCCGAAATTCTCTTGAATTCAATATCGCCGTTTTGCACGTCCAGATTAATATTTCTGGCAGGATAAATCGCGCCAGTTTCGCTGATGGTTAAGCCCTTTTGGGTGTAGGTGCCTTGATTGGACGATATGTTTATGTCGCCGTCTCGCGTTGCAACTTTGCCCGCAATATCAACCGCGCCGTTTTCCGTCTCAATGTTCAAATTGTTTTGCGCCCTAATGTCAGAGTAAATGTCTATGTTGCCGTTCATAGTCATTATCGTTATGGAGCCGTCGTTTACCGTGATTTTCTCGGCTACTTTGATATTGCCTTCGTCGGTTACTATCAATATCGATTTATCAGCTTTAAGTTCGGCGTCAATCGTTATGTCTTCAGATTTTTTAGGCGCAACTACAGCAGAACTAGTTTCAGCAGTATTGGCGGCGAATAAAATCGGCGTGCCGTCATAGGAATAAAATTCCGGAACGTTGGCGGAAGAATTTTCGGTTTTAGGCTTTCGGGTTCTGATATTTATGCTACCCAAAGCCGATTCATTTTTCCCATATATGTTGATTTTCCCGTTACCCGTCGTCATATTTATATTGTGCTTGGCAAATACTACGGTCTCATTATTCTGCTTAGTCGTCTGGTTGCCGATTTTTACGTTGCCTTCGCCGAGTTTTATATCTATCGCGCCCTTGTTCGCACGCATTTTGCCTTCTATGGCGAGGTTGCCTTTGTCAATGGTTAAATTTATGTTGCCCGCGCTTACGTCCGCCTTGCCAACAATATTGATTCCTGACGACGATTTAGCTACTACGTTCTGCCCTGCCGTTATTTGTCCCTCTATATCAATCTTTTTACCTGCTTTTAAATTTATATTCTTAATTGCTTTCAAAGTTTCGTTGTTTTGGAAAGGCGCGCTCTCGGTATCTTTTAATGTACTCAATTTTGCTATAGATATAGAGCCTTTGCCCGACATTATATTAATGTTGTTTTTCGCCCACAGAGCCGCGCCCGCTACAAAGTCGCCGCCCATATCCAATGTTATACTGCCCTTAGTCGATTTCAACGTTCCTTTGTTCAGCAAAATGATTGCGCCGTCAGGGTTAATGTTTTTCAGCGTTATATTGTTCAATGCCGCTTTGTCGATTACCGCGAGGAAGCCAGCAGAATTGCCCGTAACCAAGACAGAGCCGTTTATTTTCTTGCCGTCGCTATTGACGTACACGCCATCAAAAATATTGGCGTCGTTGCTCATGTCTAAGCCCTTATTCGTCGTGACTATAACAGTTGGCATTTCTTTAACGAATTTTTTTAGGTTCCCCACTTTATCCGAAGTCATTTTCTTATAGGGCGTTTCGACCTTGCCGGAAAGTTTAACATTGTCCGCCTTGAGCGTAATATCATTGCCCGATTTGAGCACGCTGGATTCTCTACTGATTAAATTGGTGCCCGCAGTCAATGTGATATTCTTTTCCGTTTCGATATTGCCTTTCAATGTCAGCGATTTTTCTGAAGTTATCATAACGTCGCCTTTTGCCTTTACGCCTTCCAATCTCAAGCCGTCTTTTAATGCGCTGTGCAATTTAATATTCTCGCCGCCATTTATTTGCGCCGCTTTGATTAAGTTCCCGACGTTATCCAAAGTAATATCGTTCGTTGCAGAAACTTCGACTTTATCTGATTTAATAAATTCGTTTTTCGCTTGAGCGATTGAACCTTCAGAATCTATGTTAAAGGAAGTGCCGATTATGTCGCCTAGCGTCATTATTCCGCTATTAATGCCCTTGACATAAATTTTTTTGCCATAAGCTTCAACTCCTGCAGATTTATTTGCGGTGTTGCCAATCAGAATCGGATTTTTCGCCGTGCCTACTCTGTTTTGCGAGTTAAGTAATAATCTGCCCATCGTGGAGAAATTACCAGTCGTATTTTCGCGCCGGTAAATGTTTTGCGCAGTTATCGAAATATCTTTAGCAGTAAGCGTTGAGCCGTAATCGAAATTGCCTTTGGTTGTCGCCTTGAAAGTTCCGCTAATATTTATCGCTTCGCCGGAGCCAAAGGAAAGCAAGCCGCCAGTTTTCGTATTCGTCAAAGTTACGTCGCCCGTTACGTCATTTTTTATGCTCGGCGCAAATTTATCAGCTTTTATCGCGACATTAATTGAACCGTTAATTGCTTTGCCGGAGCGGCTAGCAATCTCTAAGGCGTTGAATGTATTTTCCATATTGTTAATCGTGACGCCGTTATCAGTCGCAATCGTCAATTTGTCTGTGTGAATTTCGCCTTTGTGCGTAAATGTCCCGACGCTTAAATTTATTTCCTTAGTTGCGGTCAAGCCGCCCGTTGAAGTTATATTGCCATTTTTACTGGTCAAACTCAACATAGAACCGCTAATCGCTCCGGCTAAATTAATGTCACCAGTCTGATTGATTGTTATTTTGCCGCTTAACTCCTTGTCGAAATTCGCCGTAAACTTGTCGGAATCGTTCTTCAGCTCAAAGTTGCCGCCGATTTCACCAACATTTATTTTGCTAAATTTATTTTGATTGCCAGTCAAGAGAACGTCGCCTTTAGCTGAAACTTTCATACTGGTTAAACTATTCGTGCCGGTTGCCGTCTGCCCAATCGAACCGTCGGAAGTTATTTCGACGTTGCCGCTTAGTTCGTTCAAATTCACCGTGCCGGAATTCAAGCCCTTGATGTAGAAATTAGGAATTAGGAATGAGGAATTAGGAATTAGGTTTAGGGTGGTCGTGGCGGTCGGTCTTATCAAAATCGGATTGTTAGCGGTGCCAGCATTGCCCGTCAACGTTATTTCGCCGGGCGTGTTGATATATGCCGCCGCTATGTCGTCAAAGCGGGAGCTTTGCTCAATTATGCCGTTTTCGTTAGTGGCAATGCGAATGGCTTTGGGCGAATAAATCGCGCTGATTCTGAAATTATTCTTGCCGACATTTTGCAAATTGACTTCGTCGTTAGCGCGTGCGCTAAGTAAATCGCCGGACAAGCTCACTGCGAAGGGTTTTTCCTGCGTACCGATTGCGCCATTGCCACCCACTAAGACTAAATCTTTTCCTACGACATTTGCGCCACTATTCGCCGCGTTGAAAATTCCCGCCTCGCCGATTATCCGCACATTAGCAAGATTGCCGTCGGCTTTGCTCGTCTCGATTTTATTCACGTTCAGCGCACTATAAATATCGTTGTTCGGGTTGGTCGTCTCGGTAATCTTTACGCCCTTGTTGCGCCCCGCGATATATACGCCGTCGTTGCCGGTCGTCTTAACCGTTATATTTCCAGTGGCGTTTATCCCAAGCGGAATAGTCCCGCTTATATCGAACGATTCAATTTGCTTATTCTCAATGGTCGACGTGCTCTTTATTATGTCGGAAAAATCACTAGCCGCGACAGGATTTCCGATTTGCTTTAAGTCTTTGTCGTAGGTGTATTTTAATAAGTTGCCGTCGGCGTCTTTGCGATAGCGAATGTAATTGCCCGCCGTGTCAATGTAGTAGCCTTTGTCGGCGTCGTAGTTATAATTAATTTGCGTGACAGTTTGCATAACGGGCTTGCCGTTTTTGTCCAGAACGTAATTAACATTAACGTCAGCCGCCTCGACGTTTGCTAACTGGCTAACTTTCGCCAGCCGCGCTGATTTTTGCTCCGGCGTTTCGTTCGCCTTCACGCGCAATTCAGACATTTTAATTGTCGTAGTTTCTTTGGAGTTGGTGCCCACGCCCGCACCCGTCAACGTTACGTTCCGCCCTGTGATATTGGCGTCTTTTAAGTGCGTCACGTCGTAGGCTGTGCCCTCTTGCTTATTGACTATCGCTGAACGAACCGAACTTAGCAATTCATCTTCCGTCCACTTGTACTGCGGATTTTTTACCGTCTCAACCAGCGTTTGATAATCAGAATCCGCCGCTAAATAGGCGTCCGCCGTCTCGTACTTACTGAATTTTTTCTCCAAAAGTATTAAGCGGTCGTTCTTTTGGGGCGCAATTACTTTGCTCTTGTCGTCAAGCGAATTATAATCGGTAACCGCGCTTTGATACGTCGCAAGCAAAGTTTTATATTCGCTAAATTGCTCCGTCACGTCCGATTTGTAAGCGTCGCGGTCTTCTTCAAGCCGATTGATATACGCGCCTTTATAATCAGCCGTGCCCGCTATCAAGCCCATGTCTATCCACGATTTAACAAGGTCGCTCTCGTCAGTGCCGGCGTTATCGCGCACCTTGTCCAATGCGTCGACAAATTTTCCCTTAGCACTTAACGTAACGTCGCCCGCCGTCGAGACGATTGAACCAATGCGGAAGTCGACATTGTCATTTTTAATCAGTTTAATATCACCGTTCGCCGCCGCTGAAATTGCTGACACGTCCGCGCTTTGCCCTTTCGATTCTATCTGCAGATTAATCGCGCCGTTCGCCGATTCTAGCTTGATATTGCGAGCATTAATCGCCGTGCCCTTAATCGTCTGCTTAATATCGCCGGTCGTCTTCAGCGTCACGCCGTCATAATTATTTTTCAGCGCGGCGACTATGACATTGCCCGCAAGTTGTTTATCGCCCAAAAGCCCGCCTTGAACGTTAATATCAACGTCGCCAGTAGTCGTCTGCGCGTTGAGTTTTAAATCGTCCGTGCGGTGATTAGTTATATCGATATTTTTTATGCCGTCGCGGGCAGTCAGCTTAATGTTATTGGTTGAAATTTTCGTGCCGCCTGATTGCTCAATCTTGCCTCTGCGCGCCGTGATATTCAATTTCAAGCCATTATCATTGCGAATGTTGCCAGTTAAGTATAAGTCGCTAGTCGAGCTGTTGGTCAGATTGATTGCGGGATTGCTCTCGCCGATAATCCCGACGCTGATTGGATAATCCGCCTTGAGCGAATATTGATAAATTTGCTTAGCTCCGGTCGTTTTCGTCCAACGGTGGGTGTAGTCGCGATAATAACCAATAAAGCCGTGCTTTTCGGGTCCTTCGATTGTGTGATTGCCATAGCTATTGCTGGTCATTACATTTTGCGCTAGGAGTGTAAGATTATTTTTCGTGGCGTTTTGCGTGCCGATATAAACGCCTTTGCCTACGTCAAGAATTTCGCTCTTTTCTGGCTCGCTCCAAATACTTGCTTTGTTGGAATATTTTTTGGCGTAGTCCTTATCATTTTTCATACGTTCAACTACATTTGACAATGCGGCAAGGTCGCTTGTATATTTATCGTCGTCTCTAAAGCCCCACAACCATTTTTCTTCTTTGTAATGGTAATGGTCAGTTCTTTCCCTGCGTGTACCTTCGCCCCAATTATACGTCAAGCCTTTTTTCGGGTTGTAATTAACGAAGTTTCCGATTGAAAGCCCGTCGCCGGTCGTGACTTTTCCCTTTGTATTGTCAGCTAGCCACGCTGAATAATTTTCTATCGTGCGCGTTTGCCCGCTTGAATACTCGCTCAATTTATCCTGTTCGGTGTCCACGATTTGGATAAAACCGCCGCCGGAAGTGCGCACGTTGCCCACGTTCATATCAACTTTGGAACTGTTCTTTATGTCGATATTGCCGCCGCCGTCGCTCACTACGATTTTGCCGTTGCCGGTGGACGATACGCGCCCCGACAGGTAAACTTTGCCGCCCGCCGCGTTTATATCTTCCACGTATAATTTATTATTCGTTTTGTCGTAGTAAATTTGCGGCTCGTAAATATAGTAGCCGTCGGAGCCCAGTTTCGTCCCGCCAGAGTTGACTTTGTACATTGTCCTTTCATTGTAAAACACTTGCTCTTTTGCGTTGTCAACGTCCTTTTGCGTTATGGTCGTCTTGAATCCGTTATAGCCCGATTGAATCAACCCATTTATATTTATATCGCGTGCTGCAATGTAAATCGCGTCGCCCGCTATCCTGCCCGAACCGCCCTTGTAAATGTTATCGCTTTGTTTAGTTACAGTTTGGTTGCTCGTGGGAATTTTTTTATCCCAGTCGAGTTGGTCGCGCAATTTGGCAATTTCATCTTTGTAGACATTTTCCGGCGTGTACGCGATATTTACTATGCCTTCAGTGTAGCCTTGCGATATGCTCTCCTTCGCTGTCATCTCTACATCTTGCGCATTGACTGCCGCGCCTTTATTTATCCGAATACTGCCCTGCTTGTTATCGATTATCACCTTGCCGACCGGATTTTTTATATCTTTGGTTACCTCGATATAATTTATCGGCGTGTATGTCAGGATAGTATTTCTATCTTTGGCGGGCAGAGTGTTAAAGCCTTTGACGTTGGGATTCGGCTTCATCGGAATGGAAGTTTGACCAGAATAATTATTCGCAACTTTTATCGTCGGAATTGCTGTACTGTTGGCGATTTTTATATCAGTAAATTTCGCGCCGCTACCAATATCGGCATTGCTCGTTACTGCTCGCCCGTTGTAGGTGATTGCCCCGCCCTTATCGGCTATCATCAAACGGTTTGTAATTAAATACGCGCTTGATTTATTGTTTATATCGATTTTCGGCACGCCAGAGGCATTTAATTTGCCCGTTCCGCTGAATTCGCCCGTGCTGACGTTGATACTTCCGCCGCTGACTTCCACATTGGGCAACACCACTGTTTTTATCTTTAGTGACGCTGACGAATCTAATTTAAATTCCCCTTTGTCGTAACTGCCTAAGCCGAGTTTTTCCATTTCATTTTCTAGCGCGTTTTTCTCTTGCAAAAAGCCATTATACGCCACAACGTCATTTTTGCCTTGAATTTGATATTGGCTTATCGCTTGGCAAATTTGAGCGTAGCGCGTTTTCAAAAAGCCATTGGCATAATCAACATCAGAAGTCGTTATCCCGTTATAAATCTGCTGGGCAAATGCTTTTTCGCTACTCATGCCCGCAAAGTCCGTATTCTTTTTGGTTATGGTAATGTCGCCGCTTTGGACGTTGTATGACAGAGTTTTGAAATTATCATCAGCGAAAATGAAGCCGTCGGGCAAAGTTACGCCGCTGATATTTATCGTAACGTCGGGCGTTGCGGCGGCTTTCAATTCCCCGTCGACCTTAACTTTATTGTTATGCTTATAATTGCCAGTGGTTAAATTGCCCGTGTCGGCAGTCGCCACTTTATAACCGCCGTCAGAAGACCACGTGCTTCCGTAAAACGGTCGCTCCTCGTATACTTCATAGCCCGCATTTGAAATAACATTAACGTTGCGCGTCGCTTGACCATATGCGCCGTCATTTATATTTACATTGGAATTGGTCGCGCCCTTGCGAATTATATCGGCTGAGCCGTTACTAAACAGCGTTTGAACTTGCGATATTGCTTGCGCGTAGCTGTGCACTTTGGAGCTTTCGCCTTGTGCGTCTGCGCCCGCGTACAGGTTTAAATCCTTCGCGCTTTTAACTGTGCCGTTTATGTCTATGGTCTGATTGCGCGTTAAATCTATGAAAGTTTCGGCGCGGACATAACCGCCTAAGCCCGCTTGCGAAAAGCCTTTTGACGTCGGAGCAAGTTCTAATTTATCATGCGCCGCCATTGTGATTCCGCCGTCTGAATAGGTGCCGCCCTCGTTTTTGAGCGTCGCGCCCGTCCCAACGGAAATTTTTTCGTCCGCCGTTATGTAGTTATGCGACTTTGACCAACGCAAGCTCATCAATAAGGAGCCGCCTTCCGCGTACACGTTATTTTTTAAATCGTAATCGCTTGCCGCGTCATAAATCTGCGTGCCGGTCGTTGTTATCGCCGCATTTTTGCCGATATTGATATTGGCTGATTTAGCAGTCGTGGCGGTTGAGCGTTGATAATCCACGTCATCAACCACGCCGCCCATGCGCCCAAATAATGTATAATCATAATCGCTGGAATATTTATCCGTCTTGATATAGTTTTTGGAATTAATATTAACAGTTTTGGCAGTTATCTGCGCGGAATCGGCGATTTTTGCTGTGGACGAGCCTTTTATCACGTTATCGAGCGAACCTTTGCCGCCCGTCAATATTGCGCCACGTGCACTATAACCAGATATATATGCCGCGTCGTGCTGATTTGCGCTCAAGGTTAAAGCGTCAGCTATATTCCATGTGCCGTTCAGCGTCGCAGAGGACGTGTTATTAACGTCGTTATCGGCATGCGCCGCGCTTCCAAAATCGCCGCCGATTGAACCGCCCGTACCTTTCGCCGCCACGTAACTTTTATTTTCCGTGTCCGCATTGATATTCAGCGCACCCAGTTTATTTGAATTAGCTAACGCCGTATTACTTCCAACCGTAATTGAGGAGCTATCTTCGGCTATCGTGTAGGCTGAAATGTCATTGGCATTTGCGACGAGCGAATATGCATTATTTCGCATAAACGAATTACGGCTTGCCTTATTCAACGCGCTTACATTCAGCGTCGTATCATCATTATAAATTTCGTTGCCGATATTTACTGCCGCCATGCTCTTCGTTTCTGCATACATGTTATCTACGTTAATACCTATCGCAGAACCGTTTATTGCAAAGCCGGTCGTTTCGGCGGTATATTTATTTTCCTCGCCGATTTGCGCCGTTATATTTGCCGTGCCCGCCTTGAAAGTGTTCGCGTCGGCAATGTTAATGTTCGCATTTATATTAGAATTGGCACGCCCTTTAGCAATTATCGCGTTTAGTCCCAAATATGCTTGTCCGTTTATATTGGCGTAAGTTTGACCGCTGTTTTGCGCAGTGAAATTTAGATTATCGGCTCTGAAGGTATTGCCCGCGTCTTTTACGCTGATAAAATTGGTAGAAGAATCCCTTGCTTCGGAAGTGCTGGTCGGAACATTAAGAGCACTTGCGCTTATTGCGAGCGTATCCGTCGCGCGGTAGCTGTTATTTTGCGCGGCGAAGTTAATCGCCTTTGCCTCAAGCGCAGATTTATCACTAACTTCAATTCCGGTTTGACTGGTGTTCGTGTTGTAGGCAAAAACGCCCGTGTAGCCTGCGCCTTTCAAGCCCGCGTCGAGTATATAACTTCTGCTCTTGGAATTGTCGACTGCCTTAGCATTAAGATTTTCGCCGGCTGTGATTTTGGAATTGGAAATTAAAATTTCGCCCGTGCCGTTCGTTTCCACGTTGTTATATCCCACGCTTACTCCTACTACAGAAATTGAAGCGTTATACATTCTCGAGTTGATTCCGTCCGAGCCAGTCTGCCCGTTCGTCGTGCTTATGTCGATATTTTTGGCTTTAAGGCTGGAGCCGATAACGTTTGCCGTATTTGCTCGGCGAACTTTAATTGACGTTGACCCGACGCCAACTCCGATTGGTCCCGCATTGCCAGAACCGCTCGTTATTGCTAAATCGTTATTTTCAGTCGACCCGATTGAAATTTTGTTGTCGCCCGCCTCGATAGTGGAATTATTTTGGACGTTCGCGAACACGCCCTTTTTCAGCGAGTTATTATAATTTACCGTAGCTGTATAACGTTTCGTTAGCGTTTCTTTGATATTTTTCTTTGTTTCAGCCGAATTAGCACGCACACCGCCTAGCAGACTATTTATCGTTTTTTCATTAAGGAAGCGTTTTTCGTCGCCAAATTCGCCCGTTAATTTATCGGAATCGCCATTAGCGTTTTCCTTAGAGGCGTTATCCGTCGTCATTACCAAATCATTACGGCTTAAAGGTTTGCCCAGTTGCTCAGCTTTTAAGTCGGCTAAGCCGTTATTTATCGAAGTGGACATGCGGTTGACGCTCACCGCTAGTCCCGTACTAAGTGCCGCTGATACGACCGTTTCGCTTGATTTATGGTCGTCGCGAGCTTGGATATTCACGTCGCCGGCCGCTTTTATCGTACTTTTATCAACTTCCGCCGTTACTTTGTTATCGAAAGTGCCGTTTGTGACTGCAACCGCCGCTCCTAGCGACGCAAAGAACGTTTTCGAGATATTAATTGAAACCGCCGCAACGCCCCCATCGGCTTTTATTTCGGAAGAATTTTTAGCGTTGACATCTACCGCACCAACGTTCAGAGTTGAACCCTTTATCCCTGCGTGCACGGTATTTGTCAAATAAATGTTATTGATTCCGACCGCTACCGCTACAGCACCGCCGGCCGTGCCGGTCGTGCCAATATGCATTGCTACACCTGCCGTCCCGAACGCTCCCGCAAGTTTAGAATCGTTTTGAGCATTGACATTAACCGCGCCGCTTTTGCTTTTCAGCGTCGAATTGTTTATTTCGGCTTCGACCGTTGAATTTTCGCGCATTAGTCCATAGCCTAAATCGAAAGTCGCGCCAACGCCAAAAGCTTCAGCCTGACTGACACCCAAACCCGCCGCAATGTTGGTTGCGTAGATATTATCCTTGTGGTAAGCGTTGACATCAACTTTTCCGGAGTGATTCACTGTTGCATTTTCAATTTTGGCAGTCGTTGTGCCTTCCAACTGATTGCGAACGATATTATCACCCGACGCCGCCGCAAATATTTTGGAATCACCTGACATAAAGCTTGCCCCGACCGCTATATTTAAGTTAGAAATGCCTTGCTGGTTATCGGCTTTCACGTCCAGATTTTTAACATTGAGCGTCCCGCCGTCGACTAGCGCATTTGTTTTTCTACCGACCTGATTTTCATTCCACAGAACACCGACTGCGACATTTCCGCTAACCGCCGCGTTGCCAATAAACGACCCGTTATTTGTGTAGTCGCTTGCGTTTACGAAAGAATTCGCGTTGCCTAAGGCGTCAGTACTTTCAACTTTGGCATTAGTTGCGCCGTTGATTTTGTTAATGTTGACTGTTCCGGAGACGCCCGCGCCAAATTTACTGCCGGTAGCGCGAATGCCAATCGTTGCCAAATCAGAGCTAATTGAATGCGTCGCCGATGAATTCACCACCAAGCCCGATTTATTCGCCATCGTCCTGCCGCTCATCAATCTGCCGCTCGTCCAATTATTTCTCGTGACGTAGCCGTCAATCAAATTATCTTTAGGATTAGAAATGGCAATCAAATCTTTATCGGAGCCGCTGACGGTGAGCTTTGAATTTTTAATGTTAGCGTCGGTATCGCCTTTAATTTCATTGTAGGCTACTGAAACGCCGATTGCGCCGCGCCCGTTTACGTCGACATCAACCGTGCCCGCATAGTTTGCGATTTTATCATCGGATTGCGCAACCACACCGAAATTTTTAGCCGCATTGATATTTGCATTTTCGACGAGCGTTTTAGCGGAATTATTTATGTAGTTATAGCTTACACTGCCCGCCGCGCCGACTGTGGAACTGCCGCCCGAACCGCCTATTCCTATTCCTAAAATATCGGCTTCGGAATTGGAATACATATCGACATTTCCGGCACGACTTAGAATTTCCGGCCGCGTATTATTTTTGAAATTGGCTTGGGTGCTTTGATTGAATTTATTAACGCTGATTGCAAACGCGCCGTCGAACCATGATTCATTGGTTATATTCGCGTCGAGGACTGCCGCCGCTGTTTTAATCTTGTTATTTACGTCGATTTTACTGCCGTTTATAGATAAACCGTCGGAAGAGTTGCCGCCGCTCGTCGCTTTGATTTTTATATCCGGTGTGCCGCCTGTGATATTGGTATTAGAAATTTCAGCGATATTATCTTTGTTGACTTCCGAGACCGCCGCCGCGCCTTGAAAAGTAAGGCTAGCACCGCCGACTGAACCGCCCGCGCCCGCGCCCACTGTCGTCATAATTCCTTTTTCTAAAGATTCAACTTCGATACTCGAATTATTTTTAGTAGTGATAGTGGCGTTAGTGATTTTAGCGTTGATAATTTCCTTATTATTCGCCTTGCCGATATTAGCGTAAGCGACTGCGCCGCCGATTGCTACGGTACCGCCTTTGCTAATATTTGCGTTACCCGCAACTGTCGTTTTGGACGTGTTATCAGTGGCAATGACTTTCATTTTTTCAATGCCGTTAATTGTCGCGTCATCGACGATTGATTTAGTGGAGTTCGTGCCAATATTGAGCCCGATTGCGCCGTTGACTGCTGAACTTTCCTTAGAAAACGTGACGCCCGCACCCACTGCCAGCGCGTAATTATTATTTGCAGAGTTTGCTCCGAAGTCTTTAACTTTCCACGTGCCCTTTTCTATGTTTATGCCGGTGGTGTTGTTCATGGCGTTATAAGCGAAAGTTAGACCGCCAGCAAATTTACTTGCTAGAGCGGTTTGACCAGCTATGTTGACAATATGCGCAGAAGATTGCGCACCGCTAAGGAAATTGTCGGCGGTCGCATTGGAACTTTTGATATTAATCGTGTCGTCATTAACAATATCGCTGACGCCGAAACTGCCCGCGCCGCTGAAACTTTTATTGGAACCGGCGAAACCTAAAGTCACGTTGACGATATTTGATTTATTGGTTGTGTTGGCGTTAAGATTTTGCGCGTTGATAGCTTGGTTATTATTAATGTCGACGTTCATAAGGTTAGAGACGCCAGCATAAGAAATACCCAGACCGCCCGCGCCAGCCTCTGAAGTTGAACCACCGCCGCCGAGCGCGACATTGACTATATTGCCGCCGCCGTTCGTACCGTCTACTTTGCCCTTATCCGAATTGGCAAGGTAAGACGTTGGTTCGGTATTTATTGAGCGGATAGAAAGATAAGCGTTGCGGCTGTTTTCATTTTTAGTATCGAGTGCGTCTACGTTTACAATGCCGGTTGATTCAAATTTGGACGTATTATTGAGGAAGGCGCGAGAATTATTATTAATGTCGGAGACAGCGACGCCCCCACCAAAGGAGAAACCTTTTGCGCCTTTAGTTATGCCGCCCGCGACCGCCACATCTACTTGATTAGCTTTTTTCGTAGCAGTTATATCGACTTTGCCGAGATTTTCATAGGAGCCGCCTTTTATGCCGCTTTGCAAATCGTTCGTAATTTTGCTTGCCGCCGCAGAGCCGCCGATATTAAATCCTTTTCCGCCGGAACTACTTCCCGCAATATCAAGCCCGCCGGCGACCTGCAAAGAACCAAGCGCGGCTTTATTTTTTATCGAGCCGCCTTTTACGGTGTTATTTAATAAAAGGGCGTGCGTGTCGCCTTCTATGAAATTGATAGAGGCGGAAATTGCAACGTCGATATTAGTCCCTTGATTACCGGAATTAGTCGAGACGGCAAGCCCCATACCGGCGGCAACGTCGGAATCGTCACGGTTGGCGGTATTCTTAATGGACGTGGCGTTGATAGCAGAATTTTTAATAATGGAATCGACGTTCTTGCTATTATCGGAATAAGCGACCGAGCCGCCGATTGCTACGTTTGTATTTTTAGCGGCTTGGGAGTTTCTGAAGAAATTAAAAGCTCCTGCACCCGCCCATGAGCCATTGAAGCTATCATCATTTGCAGAAACGTCTATATTTTTAGCAGTGATTTTGGAATTGGTGATAAGGGAGCCGGTCTCACCGGATTTAATATTGATAGCGGCAGAGCCTGCGCCGGCGATATTGAGTTGATTTTGGGCGGCTTGATTATTAACGCCGGCATTTGCGCCCGCGCCGCCGTTTGCATTTCCTGCGGCATTGCCCGCTTGATTGGCGGCTTGTTGAGCATTTGGTTGACCGGATTTAAATTTATCGTTAATGGCGTTGCCTAGCATTTTACTTAGCTTAGTTGCTGGCCATTTGAAAGCGTTTTCGACGTAACTTAGCTGAGTTCCAGCCTTACCAACAATACCGTTAAATTTATCGGCTAGCCCGTGCGATTCTGAATTCTCCGTGCCTTCCACCGCTATTGAATTTATAGTTCCGGTATTTTCGGCTTTAGTGGTAAAGTTATTGGCAGAAATTTCGCCAGTATCTGTGGAAGAATTTCCGAGTTCCTTTGTATAATTATCGCCTAAAATATCTTGCGTGGTTTTAGCGATTTTAAGGGCTTTTAGTTCAGTTTTCTTATCTATTAAAATATCTTGGTCGGGAGAATTTTTTTTGCTTTCGGTTTCGATTTCCTTTTGGAGCTTGTCAATCGTATTCTTAAGCTTAGAATTGACGCCGTTATCAGCGACCATAACTGCGGTATTGCCGTCATTGGAAAGAATATTAATAGCCGCGCCGAAAGATTTCCCGTTGCCATTGCCCATAGTGATTGCGCCGTTTACCGACGTTATATAATTTTCGCTAAGGGCATTGAGTTCGACTTTGCCGGAGCCGTCAAGCTTAGTTGAATCATCAAGGGCAAGAATACTATTTGCGGGCGATTTAATGAAACTAACCATGCCGGTTACTGTCGTTGAATCCGCCTTGCCATTGCCGTAAATTATATTGACGTGTTTAGCGTAGTCTTTTGTGTTTAGTTTAATATCTTTGGATTTAATCTGGGAATTTTTACCAAAAGCATTGACGGCATTATTTTTGAAATTTCCGACAAAGACGCTGATACCTACGCCATTATTTTTAGCACTTGCACTGGTTAAATATTCGCCGCCCATACCGGTTATCGCCACAACCCGATTTTGAGCAAGCGAATTAGTATTGACCGCGCCATTTTCGGCTGTGATTACAGAGTTTTCGCCACCGACAATTCTTGAGTTATTGAGCATAGAATTGATAGAAAATGAGCCGGCGGCTTCTAATTTTACGTCTTTATTGCCGTTAGCCCCTGCGCCAAACGTTGACCGCGCATAATAATTTGCATAGCTTGAAGGGTGGAGAAAAGTAGCTAGTTTGCTGGGCAGATTTTCCAAATCCTTTTTTAATTTAACGCCGTCATCGAGTGCCTTAACGAAAGCTGAAAATCCGGTTGACTTTGTGTCATTAATTTTTTTGTTCAGGTTATCGAGAGCCTGCATATATTCTGCGGGGTCGTCAGTCTTCTCCAGTTTATCAATTTCCGCTTTAACTTGGTCTTGATATTTGGCGAAGGTGTTTTTAGTATCTTTGACAAAAAGTTCTTCGCCGTCTTTGGCAACGTCCGTAAAAGCTTTTTTAACGCTCTTAACAATCGCTTCAAATTGATTGTAATTCATGCCCGAAGTAGTTTCGAGCTTAACATCGCCACTAGTTGAATTTAATTTTCCGTCGTTGACAATATCGGCGTTATTAGTAATATCGCTGACGAGCACGCCCAAACCAATCATAGCATTAGTCTTTTGCTTAGAAGTCTGATTATTGACGGTGGAAGTTACATTGAACGCTTGCGAAGAAATATCATTTTTAGCGGAAATATCGATATTATTTTTAGCATTGAGCGCGGCTTTTTTGTCGACGTTTACTTTCGCGTTATTATTCTGCAAGAAGACGCCGACAGTTACGCCGGTCTTAAAATATTTGCCGTTGAAGAGTTTGGAGAGAGTGGAGCCGCCGGCACCTTCCGGAACATCTTGAGCCGCCTTTTGTACGAAGGACGTAGCTTTAGCCATGAGATTATTAGAAATGGCGTTTAGGAATTCGGGACCTGCCACCTCTGCCCAGTTTTTCATAGGCTTAATTGCTCTGCCGGTTGTTGTGCTAGCTTTCATTGTGTTTTTAAAAGTGTTGGTGGCGTCCAGATTTATGCCGCCCTTTTGAGCCGTGATTGCGCGATTGACATTGACATTAGCAGTAGCAGAATAATCGGTAATATCAACGGCGGTAGTAGTGGCAATGTCGTCATTTTCGGTAACTGCGGTACTGCCAACGCTCGTACCGGCAGTTGCGGCGGTAGCTGAATTGGAAATGGTATTTTCGGTTTTAGCAGTCGCCGAAAATGCTTTAGTTTTAGAAGCGTCCTTGCCGCCGACTTTGATTTCATCGCCGGAATTGATATTAACTTCGGCTGAAGTTTCACCGTCGATTACGCTGACTGCGATATAATGAGTATCTTCCTTAATGCCCTTTTCGCTAGCGGCTTTCCCGACAATAGTAGCATTATTAGCCGTTGCGGAAAGGCTCGTTGTAGCTTTAGCGTTGATGGACATAGTACCATCTGATTTTAATTTGCCGTCGATATTGACAGTAGCTTTATTAGTCGCGTTGATGACTGCTACGCTAGTTGCCGGAATCCACTCTGTAGCTTTAGTCGTGCCGGATTTAGCGGCGGGCGTAGTTGCGTTGATAGTTACGTTAAGAGTACCGGTCGCGCCGATATCCATATTCCCTTTGGAATAAATATCGGCAGTTTTTCCGATATTAACGGTTGCCGTATTAATTTTTTTCGCGAAGTCAACGGCGACATCTAATCCCAGATTTCCTAAAAAGGCGTCCAAGATACCGCTTTGACTGATTATATTAAAATAGCTACCTTCTGAAAACTTTGTAACGGCGTCTGCGTTTATAGAAACGTTGCTCGCTGATTTAATTTTTCCGTCAACGTTGATAGTAGCGTTACGTTCGGTTACTTTTTCCCATTGCGAGGCGGTATAGCCGCCGATACTTTTTATGATATTATCGTCAGCAAGATGTTCAGCGTGGGCTTTAAGGACAATATCGCCGTTTTTATATGAGGCGTCAAGCCCGCCGGTTATCCCCGAATCGACTTTTCCTATATTGACTACCTCTGTAAAATCGACCTCTGAAACGTCAGTTCGCAGGATAGCATTTTTCCCAACGTCAATTTTAGTGGCGTAAAGGTGAATTCCGCCGGGCGCGTTTATGACGCCTTGAATATCAATACCTTTGTCGGGGTCGTTATTGTATTCGATATTTTTCGGCGCGAGCGCAGTCATAAATTCGCTACCTGATTTCATTTTGCTCAACTTATTAAAATAAGATTGACTGACCGCTATACCGGTAAAAGCTCCCGCGTTAATCACGCCGGTTGCGCCGACCGCGATACCATTTGGACTTAGGAAATATAAATTGCCGCCAATTTTGTCGCCGCGCAGGGCATTAACCGTGCCATTTATATTAATTCTGTTATCTACGAGGTTAGCGACTGTTTGGAGCTTATTAAATCTGATATTAGCTATCTGCCCCTTGTCCAAATTAAAATCTTTGAACTTATTGACACCAACTTGCCTTGAAAGTTCCTTTTGCACTGCGATATTGTAAACATTATTCTTAAAAGTAATTTTGCTACTGTGCGAAGTATCTTTAGGCGTGATAGAGGACGCCTGCGCGGTGAACGGGTTAGCCAAAAGTGTCAACGCCGCCAGAGCTAACATTGCTCGGCGTTTCTTCTGTATATACCTTAGAAATTTCAATTAAATCACCTCTCATAACAGCTTTGATATGACTCTTTGCTTGTATTATCGCATTTTTTAGCCCGTCAAGCAATGGGGCGTTCCAAAATATTATACTTTTTTTTGTATTGTTTTTTCCGTTTTACGTTGTTAAAATAAAAAAAATGTCAAGGGGAAGTGATTTAATGAATATCAGCAATCATTACTCAAACACCGTAGTTACCGGCACTTCGGGCAACGATTCTATTTCTAACTGGGGTTCAAACGTCACGATAAATGCCAACGCGGGCAACGATTCAATTCAAAATAATGGCGCGGACATGGGCGACGACGGCGGCGTACATGCCTTGATAAACGGCGGGGCGGGCAACGATACTATTAACAATGAGGCTTATGATTCCACAATCGACGGCGCAGAAGGCGACGACTCCATTGAAAACCGGGAAGGCAGTGCTTCGATTAGCGGTGGTTACGGTAATGACACGATTGAAGGTCACAGCACTTACCTCACAATCAACAGCGGCGCGGACAACGATTTTATTCGCAACTGGAGCAATGGCTCTATGGTTGACGCGGGCACGGGTGACGATTCAATAACCAACGAAGGAAACAAAGTCACCCTTTCTGGCGGCGAAGGAGCCGATACGATTTCAAACAGCGGCTCCGAAGTCACGATTTCAGGCAATGGCGGCGACGATTATATTTCCAACAACGGCTACGACGTCAAAATCGCGGGCGGCTCTGGTAACGATTCTATTTCCAATCGGGGTGATAGAAGCCTTTTCCAATACTCGGAAGGCGACGAAGATGACCTTATCGAAGGTTTCAAAGAAAATTCGACCTTGCAAATTGGCGACGGCAACGGCACCTACTCCAAAAAAATTGTCGGCAACGATATAATTTTAACTGTCGGCACCGGCAAAATCACTCTCAAGGGTGCAAATACTCTCTCCAATGTCAATATCGACGGCGTACGGGTAATATACGTTGATAAAAACTACTCGAATAAAGAAAGAAAAGCCTTTCTTATTGGAAATAATTCTCCCAACATCATTTCAAACAGCGGCTCCGAAGTCACGATTTCAGGCAACGGCGGCAACGATTCCATTCAAAATACCTACGGTGGCGATTTGACTTCCGTAAACGCAGGAAAAGGCAACGATTACATTTCAAACCAATGCACTTCCGTTACGATAGACGCGGGCGCGGGTGATGATTCTATTCACAATGACGGCGGCGCGAATATCTCCATTTCAGGCGGCGACGGTAACGATACCATTTCCAATATAGCCAACATTAATCGCGAATTGCCAACCAATACGACCATTATAGGCGGCGCGGGTGACGATTCCATTGAAAATCACGGCTCGAATACTTCCATTTCAGGCGGCATTGGCAACGATACCATTATGAACACGAGCTACGGCACAAACACTACGCTACTTGGCGGCGCAGGCAACGACTATATTAGTAACTACGGCGAAAACGTCAGAATAAACAGCGGCACCGGCAACGATAATATCAGCAATTACATCGGCGAAAACGTCACAATAAACGCGCTGGGCGGCAATGATACTATCAGCAACTACAGCTCCAAAGTCACGATAGAAGGCGGCTCTGGTGACGATTCTATTTACAACGAAGGCTCGAATACTTCCATTTCAGGCGGCATTGGCAACGATACCATTATGAACACGAGCTACGGCACAAACACTACGCTACTTGGCGGCGCAGGCAACGACTATATTAGTAACTACGGCGAAAACGTCACGATAGAAGGCGGCTCTGGTAACGATTCTATTTACAACGAAGGCTCCAACATACTCTTCCAACACAAATTTGGCAACGGCAACGACATTATCGAAGGCTTTAACGAAACTTCAACGCTTGATATTGGCTTAGAAACTTTCGCTTCGATTAAGAGTGGCAACGATTTAATTATTAAGGTAGGAGACGACGAAATCACGCTCACTGGTGCGGCGACTTTATCAACCGTCCATATAAAAGGCGTGAATGACGAGATTTTAAAAGTTAATAACACAAAAGATAATGTTTCCATAGTCGGCGGTCTTTATGATGACACTATCAAAAATTCCGGCAAGAACGTCACGATATTTGGCAACGGCGGCAACGATTCTATTAAAAACAGTGGCTCGGAAGCGAAAATTTATGGCGGCAAGGGCAACGATATAGTTCGAAATTACATAAATAACGTCACGATAAACGGCGACGAAGGCTCTGATAGGCTTTTCAATTACCGACACAATTACGTTTTAATGAATGGCGGCGCAGGCTCCGATTCCATTGTCAATAATGGCTCTTTCGTCACGATTCAAGCGCAAGGCGGCAACGATTCCATTTCAAATCTTAGGAACGGTAGCAATAGCATAATATTGAGCGGCTCTGGTAACGATTCTATTGCAAATGGTCAAGCACAAGCTAAATTAAATGGCGAAGCGGGCAACGACTACATTTATAACGACGGCAATACAGTCACGATAGAAGGCGGCAAAGGCTCCGATACTATTCAAAATAACGGCACATCAGGTTATGGAGAAAATGTTATTTTCAAATATAAAGACGGCGACGGCAACGATTTAATCAGAGACTTTAGAGAAAATTCAACGCTAAGCATATCGGGCGCGGCGGCTTTTTCAGCCAAAAGTGGCGCGGATATAATTATGACGGTCGGCGGCGGGCAAATAACCCTCGCTGGCGCGGGGAATTTATCTAGCGTCAACATCATAGAAACGCCAATTAATATCAACAATGACGCCAGCAACCAAACCATAACCGGCACCAACGCCAACGACACGATAATAAATACCGGCGAAAAAGTTACGATATTGGCATTGAACGGCAACGATTCACTAAACAACAACGCCGAAAAGGTCTCAATCGACGCAGGAGCCAATGACGATTTCATTTCAAACACAGGCAAAAGGACTACCTTGAAGGGTCAAAGCGGCTCCGACACGATAAATAACAACGCGGGCAATGTTTTAGCAATCGGCGGGGCAGGTAACGATTCAATCTTCAATCACGGTCAAGCAGTTTCAATTTCGGGCGTGGAAGGCTCAAACCTCATTGAAAATTACACTAATTCCAATGAAGTATCAATCATGGGCGGGGCAGAAGCTGATTCAATCCAAAATCGCAGTTCCAAAAGCACAATTTCGGGCGAAAATGGCTCCGATACGATTTTAAGCAATGGCAATTCAAATTCAATTATAGGCGGCGCAGACTCCGACCTTATAAGCATTCAAGGTGCATATAAAAATACGATTATAGGCGGCACCGGCAATGATACTATCAATTTGGATTGGAGTAGCAACGAAGCGTTAATTCAATACAGCAAAGGCGACGGAAATGACGTTATCGAAGGTTTTAACGCAACGTCAACTTTGCAACTGGGCGACGGCAACGAAACTTATTCCAAAGCCTTTAGCGGTGACGACGTTATTATTACTGTCGGCGGGGAAAAAATCACGCTTAAGGGCGCGGCAAATTTAGCCAGACTTAATATCAACGGCGTTATAAGGTTAATCGTTAACAATACCGAAAACATCATTTCGATAGTCGGCGGGCGTTTAGATGATAGCGTTAAAAATAGCGGCAACAAAGTAACAATCAGTACATTCGAGGGTAGCGATACCGTAGAAAATTCCGGCTCACGAGTCATAATCGACGCGGGCGACGACTCCGACTTAATCTCTAATAATGACGGCAATTACGTAACAATCAACGCGGCGAGCGGCAATGATTTTATTTCCAATGTCAACAGCACAAATGTCATAATCAACGCGGGCGACTTCGGCGACACAGTAAGTGTCAGCGGCGGCGAGAAAAATACAATAAACGGCAACGCGGGCAACGATTTCATTTATATTTCCCCGACTGAAAAGGAACTTTTAATCCAACACAATACAGGAGACGGCAACGACTATATCGCCGGTTTCAACGCAACGTCCACTTTGCAACTAGGCGACGGCACAGATACTTTTTCTAAGACGATTAAGGGCGGTAATGTTATCATCACGACCGGAGAAGAAAAAATCACGCTTGCGGGAGCCGCGTCCGTCTCTCCGCTATATATTCGCGGCGTGGAAGAAATTGCCGGAGATATTTTATACAATCACGAATTGAATAAAGTTATTAACGGTACCGAAGGCAACGACACCATAAGAAACTACGTCCGCAACGTCACGATTAGCGGCAACGGCGGCAGAGATTATATCGTCAACACGGGCTATAACATCAGCATTTCCGGCGGCATTGGCAACGATACTCTTATCAATGAAGCGGGCAATACGACCGTTCGCAATGACGGCGAAAGCATTACGCTTGAGGGCGACGCGGGCAACGACGTTATTGAAAACAGGGTGGCTTACGTCTCAATTAATGGCGGAGAAGGCGACGATTCCATTTCTAGTTACCGTTCTAATAATACGATAATTGGCGGCACGGGTAACGATACCATTTACAATAACTGGAACTTCCTACGAAATGAAATTAATTATGGCACCAACGCGGCAAACGTTTCGTTCAACTACACCTTTGGCGACGGTAACGACATTATCTACGGCTTTAACAAAACTTCAACGCTGAATATTGCGGGCGGCGAATTCACTTCAGTCCAAAGCGGCGACGATATTATTTTCACAATGAGTGGCTCAAACGTCACGCTTAAAGACGCTGGAAAATTAGCTACAGTTAATGTAGTGCACTTCAAAGTTGAAAATCCGCTTGATATTGTCAACACGAAAGACAGAACTTTGATTGTTGGCACCTCGCTTGACGATACCATTTACAACAGCGGGCAAAATGTAACGATATTAGCGCAAGGCGGCAACGATTCCATTAAAAATCAAGCAAATGACGCCAAGATTAATGCGGACGCGGGCAATGATTCCATTTCCAATACCAGCGGCAATTACGTATCAATCGACGCGGGAACGGACAATGATTCTATTGTCAATGATAATAGCTTTTATACATCAATCGCGGGCGGCGACGGCAACGACTTAATCACCGTGTTAAGTAGTTCTCAAGTTACAGTTAACGCCGGCAAAGATGAAGACGCAATTAACCTTAGCGATAGCGATGAAACTTTCATAGAGTACAACGCGGGCGACGGCAACGACATTATTTATGGCTTTGATGATATGGCGACGCTAAATATTGCCAAAACCGAATTCACTTCCGCGACCACCGGCAACGACATTGTTATCACGGTCGGCACGAATAAAATCACATTGGAAGGAGCCGCGACTTTATCCAATCCGCATATCATTAACGGCACGCAAGCGAATTTCAGAATTAAAAATGGCGCAGTGACTTGCGAAAGCGATTTGCCCAAAAGCATTATCAAGGAAACTTACCAATTCAACGCGGCAAATTCTCTGCTCACGCTTAACGATAAATTGCAAAATTATACCGTAAATGTTAAAGCCGACGACGCCGGAAAAGTGAAATGGCATTACGGCACGGCAAATTTAGTCAGCGGTAGCACTTTGGAATATAAGCTTGACGAGGGAAAAAATACTGCGACGTTGACGAGCAAAAATTACGGCGACAAAATCACTTTCGACGAAGATACGACTTTCAATTTCGGGCGGATTGAAGCTGAAACATTTAAAAATAGCACCGTCACGACGAAGGGCGCGAAAAGAATTTCGTTTGAAAATAATTCTTCGGCAAGCATCAAGGCTCCCAGAAATTATCAAATTGGCGTTACCGAAAGCAACATAACGGTTAATGACTTGCCGATAAATGCGATAAGCGGCGCGGGCACAGTTACCATAGAAAAGAGCGGCATGAACTTTGAAGGCTACGGCGTGCAATTTGCTGATTTAGAAGTCGCTAAGGAAAGTTATTTTGGCAAACTCGCGCCAATGACGGTCGCTTATAATTCCGACGATAAAACCTACACGCTTTATAACACGGCTTGCGTCAAAACCCTCTCTAACGATTTTACAAAGTTGACGTTTAATTTTTCCGGCAACAATGATGAAAAATATGCATACTATAAAATAAATAACTTAGCAATTTCGACTGTGAAAAAAGATATAAGCGGGGTAGAGGTAAGCGGGAACAAATTTAAGATTCAGGGCAAAGAAATTGACGCGGAAAAAATTGGGCGCATTACCCTTGACGAGCAAATAACATTCAGCGGCACGGAAATTAATTTTGACGGCGTGAAAGTAAATTACACGCATAACAAGCCGGTGATATATTCTGCGGACGGCAAAGAAATAACGCTAAACGACGCGGCGAGCCTTACGACCGGCGACGAAACTAAAACGTTTAAGTGCGAGGCGGGCAGTTACACAGTCAACGGCAGGAGCTTTGAGACTTCAGCTCCTTTAACGTTCAGTGCCGACACGAAAGAAATTAGAATTCCGTTGAGCGACGCGGCGACCGAAATTTATTTTGACGGCGTAAAAGTCAGCGGCATATCTGGCAGGGAACTTGTTTTCGACAGCGATAAAGTCACGATACCGAACGACGCGAGCATTAATATCATTTCGCCCAATGCGGTTAAGTTGAATTTGGCGGCGGGAGATTACACAATCGACGGCAAGAAAGTAACAAGTACAGGGGGCGTCAAAACTTCGGCGGAAATAGGCGGCAACGGCTTGCCAGCTGATTCAATAACGACGACCGAGAGCGGCGAATTTAAAATCCACGACAAAACCTACAAGATAACGGGCGACCGCGACGGCGTAACTTTCCTGACGGATTCACGCGGCATGGTTTCTGAAATTAAAGGGCTTGAAGGTTCTGTTGAGGGCAATTTTGAAAACGCAATCCGAGTAAACGGTAAGGCGATTCAGATAAGCGGCGCAAGTTCAATCAAAGTCACCAGCGACGGCGAAAAGATAACGGAAATATCAAATGTGGCGGGCGATTTAATTACGACGAACGGCAAAACTTATCGGAAAAATGTTAGGGTGTATGAATTGGGCGGCGCGGAAAAATTGACGACTTCCGCTGACGGCACGATTATTTTCAGCGGCAATAAATTCGAGACGAGCGCGGGCAAAACTTTCACGCTTGACGAAAAAGGCAACGTTTCGGGCATTGAAAAGGCGCAAGCCGCTAATGTATCAGCGAACGTTCTGGAAGATGATAGCATTGAGGAAAATTTAGCCACGATAAATCTTTCGACGACAAATAATTTAGATGAAGTATTCGGCGACTTTTCCGAAGGGCTAACAGTCAACGGCGTTTTCGTCAAGGTAACGGACAGCACTAACTTTATCGTAAAAAATGATGATGAAAACGTTTACATTGAAACGACTGCACCCGATAATTTCACCATTAACGGCAAAACTTTCACTACTTATGCTGACAAGACGATATTTAAGCTGGACGCGAGCGGCAACGTTAGCGAAATCGTGACTGATAAATTTTATCTCTATCCTGAAGAAAATGTCTATTTAATAGAAGGTGACTTCAGCGACGAAATCATTTTCAACGGGCAGAAATTCTGCGTGACTGGCACCAAAGACACGACGATTTTTGTTGGCGAAGAAACGTTGATAGGCGTTGAGCTTGCGAGAAATGCGGTTGAAGTGGTAGAAAGCAATGACGCGGACGAAATAGCCGTAAATGGCGGCGGCGAAATAACCGTTGGCGGCAAAACATTTAGCACGGCGGACGACTTTGCAGGAACTTTGAAAACGAATTCAATAGAAAATTTCGTCGGGACGATTGAAGGCGAACTTGGCGGGCTTGACCTTGCAGGAATTACAATCGAAAGCGAAGACAACTTCATTGTGACGGGCGACGGCGAAAAAATCACTGCAATTAACAATCTCCAGAACGGCTCGTTGACTGGCAATCTGGACGGCATAACGATAAACGGCGAAAAAATATCTTTGGACGATTTAGACGAAGTGACGCTGACGATTCAAGACGGCGAATTGAAAATCCCTGACGAAAACGACGCGGAAAAAATTACGGACATGTTCACCGGCGACGCGGCTAAAATTATTGTGGCGGGCAGTCGAGCTACTGTTACGAATTACGATTACAAAGGCGGCGAGGCATTCCGAACCGAATATGAAAATATCGCCGACGCTATCGAAGAAAATTCCATTGCATACGATGACGGCAGATTAACTGTCGATTCAGCAACGATTATTTTTGCTGAAGACGCCGATTCCAGACTGATTAATTTTGTTGACGCGACAGACGAACTGCAAAAAGTTGGCTTTGTCTCTGATGATTCCAAACTCGACGCCAGCAAAGAAAAAGGAAGTTTAATTCTGGTCGGCGCAAGTAATTCGACGCTAGCGGGCGGCAAAGGACAAAATCAAATTTACCTCGACGACAACAGCGAATCAACGATTCTACTTAACGGAAAGAATACGATTCACAATTTCAGCGGCGGCGATAAAATTTCTGTTAGCGCGGCAAATTCCAACTTTAGCTTTGACGGCGAAAAAGTTAAAATCAAGAGCGGAACAGCGCGGGCGACTTTGGAAAACATTTCGTCGGACGGTGACGCGGCAAGAATTCTTACGGTAATAAACGGCAAGGAAACTAAAACAGCGATAGCGCAAGCGGGCGCGGTTATGTCAATGAACGACGATTTAGCGGACGTTTACTACGGGGAAAAATCCGGCGTGGACTTTAGCGGCTTTGAAAATTCCTTGACGGTTGACCTTAGGGAAAATTTCAACGGAATAAATCGGGTGACGGTAGGCGGCGGGCTGAATACTTTGATTAGTTCTTCGCGCAACGAAACTTTGACGGGCAACGGCACGACTGAATATATTTTCGACAAAGGCAATGGTCGCGACGTTATCCAGAACTTTAACTTCGACGAAGATAAAATCAATGTCGGGACAAATGCCGTTACGAACGTCAGGATTGACAAAGCGGGCGGGGTGCGCATGGAAATTGGCTATAACGGCTGGTTGACGCTCGAAAATGCGCAGGGCAAGAACTTTAAGATAAATAATTTCGTGGCTATAGCTGATGAAAATCTGACGTACAACGCGACGGCAAATTATTTCGTAGCGACTGCGCAGAATGCAAGCTTGACAGTTGGCGAGAGTGCGGAAATATGGCTTGACGGTTCGCACGGCAAAACCTTCAGCGGCGATATTAGGACTTTGGACGCCTCAACCGCTCAAGGCAAAACTTCTTTGGCTGGTAACGACCTTGATAACAAAATTTTCGCCGGCAAAGGTGATTCGACTTTATGGGGCGGCTCTGGCGGCGATGATTTGTTAGTTGGCGGCACGGGCAAAAATACTTTCTACTACCTGCAAGGCAACGGCAACGATACTATTCAAGGCGCAAATAATGGCGACGTTGTTTATCTTTCGACGGTGACGCTTGAGCAGATAAGCGGCACTTCCATTACTGGCGACGCTGTCTCGATTAACTTCACGGACGGCGGCTCCTTGCAAGTCAACAGCAACGCTAATGTTACCTATCAACTTGCTGACGGCTCAAAATTCTCCGCTAATCACGTGCAGTCTAGTTGGATAGCTAGTTGACATTCCCTGTAAATAGATTCCTACGTCGAGCAACTTTTTGACTATCCGTCGGCGAGTCAGCATTGATATTGCCAAGCGTTTTCACGAAGCCGCTATCATCGATTCAAGCGGAAAAATCATTGTCAAGCGAATTCGTTTTGCCAACTCTCACACTGATTTTCTTAAACTCATGGGCGCGGTTAGAAAACTTGACGCTCCCAGTTCGGTATGGAAACAAATGGACATTATTTACGTCAAACAGGACAGACTGTTCACGTGATAAATCATCTGCAGTCAGACAAAGAACGACACCATTATTCGTTTCAGGCGTTACTCTCAAGTTGCCCGGAAAACATCGTCGTTTTGCGCCAATTTTGCCGTCAGCGTTTTTTCGTCGTTGACATAGCTTCCGACTTCAAGCGCAAGAAACTTTTCCCTAATACGAATTACTCGACGCCTGAAGATATGTTATCCGTTGACAGTCAAAAATTCGCCGACCTTTTGAACAAAACTTCTTTAAGAAATTTTCTTCTTTGCCCAAGCTCGTCGCTTACGCAGAACTTTACCCTAAATCGCGTCAGTCAGGCGAGAGTAAAAATATTTTTGTCAATTACAACGGTGAACGGATTACACTTTCGGAAGCCGCCGAGAAAACAGGAATAAAATACATAACGCTTTGCAAACGCTACGCTCGTGGTTGGCGTGAGGATAAGCTTTTTACACCTATTGAGCACTGAAGTATACAACACAGTTTCGTTGACTTTTAGCTCTTTAGGAGCAGCAAGGAAAAATGAAAACAAACACAATCGGGGTCGAGATTGAATTCACCGGACTGACGAGGGTAGCAGCGATTGAGACGGTCGCGGAGCATTTCGGGACAACGGCATACGGTGCGGGCGGTTACTCAAACCGCCCGAACAGCCGACGCGACCACCAGTCATGCATTATTTTTGGGCGATTGAAAAGGCATATAAATATCACGGTTTAGACAAAACGATTTTGGAAGCGGCAATGGAATTCAGCGACTTCAAAGCGTGGGAACAGAAAAGCAATTAGGAATTAGGAGTTAGGAATTAGGAATGAATAGGCTCGCTAAGGCGGGCTTTTTTGTTTGAATCGTGAGAAGCAAATTACCGGCAAATTACCGGCAAGTTAAACTTTGGCGTCACGGTGCAAACTAATCGTTAGAAATCGTGCGAAAAGCAAGTTACCGGCAAGTTAAAAGGAGAATCAATGATAATCTTTAAAAAGGCACGTTCGCCGAAACAAACGCTAAACGATTTAGATAGCTATCTGCAATCGGTCGGCACCGAGCCGATAAAATTATTGGCGCGGCAGGTGCGCAATCGTGGGGAGAAATAAGCTATGACGAATTGGCGGATTTAATTGCGGACGGTCGGCTTGATGATTATCTTGATTGGCAAGGGCGTTATTCGGCGTTAATCGCGGGTACATTGGCACCGCTATGGTCGGACGCAATCACTGCGGCGAGCCGCAAAGCGACGGCTGGCAAAGTTGTCCTCTACGACAGCAATGATTACGTGCGGGCATGGCTAGAAAATCGCGGCGGCGAACTTATCAGCATGCTAAGTCGTGAAAGCCAAAAGGCAGTCGCAATGGTGATTCTTTTGGGTCAAAGCAACCGCATGGCTTCGCGAGACATAGCAAAGCAAGTTCGCCCGTTAATCGGGCTGAATGAGCGACAAGCGGCGGCAAATCTGAATTACCGCGAAAAGGTTTATAATAAATATCGCGAACAAGGCATGGGCGAAGTTAAAGCCCGTGAACGCGCTGACAAGGCGGCGATTAAATATGCCGGCAAGCAACACCGTTTCCGCGCTGAAACGATTGTCCATACCGAATTAGCGTTCGCATACAATCGCGGGGCGCACATGGGCGTTGGTCAAGCGATAGCCGAAGGCTACATGGGTCGTTGCGCAATGAAATGGAGCACGGCGGGCACAAATCGCGTCTGTAGCCGTTGCCTTGCGCTCAAAGATACAATCGTGGGCTACACCGATGAGAGCGGCGTAACGATACCGCCCTTGCACCCGCGCTGTCGCTGTGCGATAATTTACGACGAAGTTGAAAAGCCGAGAAGAATTGATAACAAACCGAAACCGGCTAAGCCTGAAACCAAACCTGAAACCAAGCCAACGCCTGTTATCAATCCGCTATTGATACCTGCGACTGTACCCACGATTACGCCTGTGGTGCCGCCTAAACCTGTGCCAAGTGATAAACCAGATAATCAAACAGATACCAATCCGCAAAGTTCCAGTGATGATAAGGTAACACTAACTATAAAAGAGTTCGGTGAAGCAAATATACCAATGGCGAAGCTGACAAAATACGCCTTGAACCCCGACAAAGCACCAGATAAGGCGGAAGCTTTTGAAAAGGCACTAGGCTACAATCTAAGCAATGTTGATAAATTGATTGAAAACATTAAACGCAACGTTAATGAATATGAGATAAATGAAAAACCGGATTTAGGATACGGAAGAAGATTCCAACAGGTAATAGAATTAACAGGAGAGAATGGGAAAACCGCGAAAGTATTGCTTGCTTGGATTTTAGACAAAAACACTGGTGAATTTCGCTTAACAAGTATTTATGTTGATAAGAAATGAGGCATTGATATGGAAATCAAAATGTTTGACAAAGTTTTACTTAAAACAGGTGAAACAGCGTACGTTGTTGAAATTTATGAACAAGGCGTCGCGTACGAGGCAGATATAGATAAAGCGGACGGTTCTGTTGAAACTGACACAATAAAACATTCTGATATAGAGAAGGTATTATCATGACTAATAACAAAAATGCTGACGGCGTTGCGCGAAAGCTTAAAGAGCGGCAAGCCTTACGAATTGCCCGATGACGTTAAGCAGCTAATTGAGCAAGGCGCAGATTTTTAGGAGCGATAGAAATGCAGATAACGATTGAATATAACCGTGAGGCGGACGTACCGCCGAAAGAAGAAATGACGATTTACGCGATAGAAAAGCTGTTGAACGGGCTGACGATAGAGGAAGTCAATCAAGTGCTGGGGCGTGTCGTTGAAGGGATAAATAAATCCGAATATAAGCCGCCAATGACCAGCTACGACGCGGCATTTTGGGATAGTTGCGTCATGGGCACAATTCAAAAAAATCTCGACGGCTTAACAGAAAAAGTCGCTGGCAAGTTGGCAAAGTCAATCGGCAGTACTTTAGCTAAATAGGAATCTTAATCGCTCGCTACGGCGAGCTTTTTAATTGGAGGCTTTATGGCAGATTTAAAAGAAATGGAACGGACATATCTATATTTAGCAATTTCCAGAGTAAACAAAATTCAAATGCCGCTTAGCGACTTCGACTAGTTCATAAATTTTCTTAACGGGCGTCGGCGCAATGTCAGTAACTTTATAGCGCGGAAAAAATCTGCTGATATGGAGCGGAATATCTTTAGAAATGCCAGAAAGCCAAGCGGCTTCCCTGTCCATATCGTCGGCGGAATCGTTCATTGTCGGCACGATTAAGCTTGTAACTTCGACGTGGCAATTCTGCGCGGAAATTTCAATCGTCTTGCGAACTGTCTCGAAGTCGCCGCCGAGTTTGGAATAAATTTCTTGAGTAAACCCCTTTAAATCGATATTCATTGCGTCAATCAGCGGCAAAATTTTCTTTAAAGCACCAGAAGCAACCGTGCCATTTGTCACTAGAACCGATTTTAAGCCGATAGCCTTTAGCAAATTTGACGTATCGCGAATAAATTCGTAGCTGATAAACGGCTCGTTATAGGTGAAAGCGACGCCAATATTTTTCTGCGGAACGAGTTCTTGGGCGAGATTGGCGAGTTGTTCAGGCGTAATTTTCCGCGTTGGGAAATTTGAATCCGCCATAGAAATTTCGTGATTCTGGCAAAACGGGCAGTTCAAATTGCAACCGTAACTGCCAACTGATAAAATTCGACTGCCAGGAAAAAATTTATACAGCGGCTTTTTCTCAATAGGGTCAAGTGCAATCGAAGTTAGCGCGCCGTAATTCAAAGCAGTAATTTTTTCGCCGTCATTGATTCTTGCGCGACATTTGCCGACCTCGCCGACCGCTAAGCGGCAATGGTGCGGGCAAATCTCGCAAATTTTAATATCCATAATTCTTTCTCCAAAATTCACGACTGCAGCCACAGCATTTGATATTTTTCCATTTGTCCAATCGCGTAATTCATCATTGACAACGCGATTTCAGGATTTTTACGCAAAATTTCTATCATCGCGCCCTTGTTGAAGATAAAAAGTTCTGCTTGCTCCGTCAAAACTTCCGCCGAGAGAATTAATCGCCGTTTTTCTAAAAAGTTTGTTGGATTTACGAAAGAGTTTTTCCCGATAATGTCTATGGGATTGTACCAGCCATCGCCAGAATCGGCATTGCGCGCCAATTTTCCGCTCACCACAAAGATAAAGTTTTCGTCCAAAATCTTTCCGGAAAGCCTATCGCCCTCAAAATACGTAATAATTTCGCCCTTGTTAGCAAATAAATCGATTGAACCTTCAAAACGACCATGAATTATAGGTAACTGCGCCAAAAAGTCACGAATTTTTATTGCTTCATTTTCCGAAGCATTTTTCTCCATTTCCAGTTGCGTTTCAATGCGATTCAGCACTCTTGTTTTAAAATAATCGTATTTGGCATCCCAATCAACCAATATTTGCTGCAAAATGAACTTATAAAGTGCGCAAAGCCGCTCAATTCCATACGGCGCAAAACCTTTTTCGTTGTAAATAAAGCTCAACGACAAATTTCTTTCCGAATAACGGAAATATACGCCGAGTTTCATTCCTTGTGCGCTCCAAGAATTGCGATAAATTAAAACTTCGCGCTCGTCGCAAGGCGTTTCAACGTAATTCAGCTCATTTGATTTAAATTCCTTGAAACTGAGCAGGTGATTAAATAATTTCCTGCTACTTTCCAAATCCGACCAATCAACGCAACTGTACGGCTGAGAAACGACTAATTGGCGAAATTGTTGGTGGATAATCTGCTCAAGCGTGGATTTTTTATCCTCAATAATGCGAACCGGAATTAAATTCAGCGAAAAATCTTTGCCCGACGACAAAATTTGGCAAAAAAGACAATCGCGCTGGTGATTTATCAACTGCAACATAAAACCCCACGCACTTTGCAAAATCGAAGTCAACATCATGCGATTAGATTGCGCACGGACGCGCAAATCAGAGAGAATATCGGCGGAAATCGTCGTATGATAGGATTTTTGCCGATAGCCTTCGGTATGCAATTTTTCGTAAGGCAAATTTACGGCGAGCGGAGGATTTTGGAGAATTTTAGCCCAATAATCGTGAATTTCTTTCTGATTTTTAGGCGCCAAGTCAATTTCTTCGTAATTCGGCTTAAAATCGTACTTAATGCCCAAAATATCGCAAAAAAACTTGTCCGCATTGAAATACTCGGAGATTAATTGCGCAAAAGTAATTAAAACGGCGCATTCATTATCAGCCGTCTTGAAAACCGCAAAGCGAATCAGCGAATCATAACGAATATCGCAATCGCGGCGCATATCCGCTTCAAGAATTTTTCCGAATGAATCGTTTAAATTATCCCTATCGGTATCCATTAAATTACGGAAAATAACTTCGGGCTTAACGCCTTCAGACCTAATGACTTTGACAGTACGCGGACCGAGATTGCAAAAATTTGCGCGGAGATTTTTATTTTCGTCGATAAATTTCTTGACGACTAAATTAAATTTAATCGGACTGATAGGAAAATTGATTTTGTAGAGAGATTGAACGAAAAAATACGGAGAAACGAAGTTTTTAGCAAAGAATTTCTTTTCGTTGGGCGTTAATTCGATAACGTCATCGAGCTTATTCGGACTGTAACTGACTGCGCTGAAATTTTGTCTGCCGTAAAGATTTTCGAGTACATTTTTTTCCTCGACGGAAAGTTGAGCTTGAAAAGCCATGTGGGAACCTCCTTTAATTATTTTAAAAAATTTGCGCGAGCATTTTATAACACTCCGCATTTTTGTAGTAAGGATTGGTTAAACTGAATACGACGTTTGCATTTTCTTTGAAAAAATATTTGCCTGCGTCGCTATCAGCGAATTTATTTCTGACGGCAATATCTCCGACGCTGAATCGCAAAAAATTTCTACCGCGATAACTAAAATCAGCGAAAAATTTTTTATGCTCTTTCCCATCCTCAATCGAAATATATAACTTTTCTACTGGCAAAAGCAATAACGATTCGCGCACGTCAAATTTTATAACGTCAACGCCCATAATTGAGCGATTATTATTATAAAAAATTTCGTCGCGAAAATCAAAGCCTCGTTCGTCAATAACTTCCTGCAAAGTCACGCGCCCAACTTTTTGCCAAAAATATTTTTGGTTATAAAAAAAATTCTCCGGCTGAATCGGATTTTTCGCCGCTCGGTCGGAAAATTTTATTTCTACAACGTCTAAAAGCTCAATGCGCGAGCTGTCAGGATATTTTAAATCGTCAATGGGAACAGCGTCTTCGAGTTCGGGCTTTTCGCTAATTGGTCGAATCCATTCGCCGGTATCCGCGTCGATGCCCGCCACGCAATAATTAGCAAATTTCGCGCTCTCGGCAAGGATAATCAGATTTTTTATAAACATCTTGCACCCTCATAAGTGAATAATTTCTATGTCTTCAAGAACTTCGCGAATTTTTTCCGCAACAAGCCGCCTATGACAATTATCCGGCGAAACTTCCGTACAAAGCAAACAATAATTTTCTTCGTTCGCGTAATTATCAGCAATATAAACGTCAATATCTCGAACGTTCATTAGCGCGGCAAATGCTTCCTCGTAACCTTCCCAATCGATATATTTTTTCTTGTAACTGTCCAAAAGCATTTCCGACGGCGCAAATTTTCTGTCGTGAAAATATTCAACGTCTAAAATCTTCCGCAAGAAATATTCAATGTCGGGATATTTGCTGAATCCGAGAAGTTGTGATTTGTTGAAAAGGCGAACGTCGATAACCTTCTTGACTCCGTTATCCTCAAGCGTTGTGAAAAATTCTTCCGCCGTCATTCTGGTGAATCCGATTGTAAAAATTTTGCGCATAAGCCCGCCTCATTTCAAAAAGACACGCACTAAATCATTTTTCGTCGCGAAAAGCATTAGCATGAGCAAAAGCGCGATGCCGACACGTTGAGTGTAAACAACCGCCTTTGAGCCTAGCGGCTTGCCTCTGACTGCTTCAATAAATAAATTTACGAAGTGCCCGCCGTCAAGCACCGGCACCGGCAATAAATTTACTATTCCAAGATTTATGCTAAGGAGCGCGGCGAAATTCAGTAGCGGAATAAAACCGCGTTCGGCGACTTGCCCCGACATTTGCACAATTCCTATCGGTCCAGCAAGATGCTCGGTTTGTTCCGGCTCGCGAAATAGTGTAGCGATTGATTCAATCATGAAAACCGTCATTTCTTTTGTGTGCTCAATCGCCAGCGTGAACGCTTCGGGAATTGTTTTTTCTTCGTAGACAACGTTGCTATGGACGCCGATTAGAACGCGCTGTTCTTGTTCGTTATAAGTCGGCGAAACCGTGACTTCGCTAATTTCGTCGCCGCGTTTGTACTTTAGCAGAACATCTTGTCCCGCTTCAATCGTCTTGAGTTTGTCGGTAAAATCCGTCCACGTCGCAATCGCTTGCCCGTTTACGCTTAAAATTTCGTCGCCTTCCTTAATGCCCGCCTTCTCAGCCGACATTCCCGCAATCACATCGCCGATAATCGGTTCAGTCGCAGGTTGAGCTATCCCGAGCGTCGAGTAAATCCCGAAAAATAAAATTATCGGCAGGATAAAATTCATGCCCGCGCCCGCTAAAATAACAATCATTCTGGACAAAACCGGCTTAGCACAAAAGCCGCGTTCGCCTGCCGGATTGTTATCGGAATCCATTCCGGCAATATCGTTAAAGCCCCCAAGCGGAATCGCTCGCAAAGAATAAATCGTTTCGCCGCGTTTCTTACTGATAATTTTCGGTCCGAAACCGATTGCAAATTCATCGACGCGCATTCCAGTCATTTTAGCCGTTATGAAATGTCCGAATTCGTGAACCAAAACTAAAAGCCCAAAGACGAATACCGCCGCCGCTATCGTCAAAATCAAAATTGCTCACCCGCCCTAAGCTATGCCCGATAAAATCACAAAATAATAAAAAGTCGGCGCGGTGAAAAGCAAGCTGTCAAATCTGTCGAGTGCTCCGCCGTGTCCAGGCAGAAAAATGCCCGAATCTTTTACGCCGGCAAAGCGTTTCAGCACCGACTCAACTAAATCGCCCAACGTCGCCGCTATCGCCAAAATAAATCCCGCAATCGCCATTTTTATAAGCGGCAAGCCGAAAATAACTGTGCCGACAATCACCGCCGTTAAAATCGTTCCGATAATCGAACCGAAAAAACCTTCAACAGTCTTTCCAGGACTTATCGACGAGGCTAATTTATGAGAACCAATCGCCGAGCCGACAAAATAGGCAAAAGTATCGCTCGCCCAAGTGCACGCAAATAAAACCCAGACAAGTGCGCAACCCGCGTCAATGTTCACATTTAGCGACAAGTTCAGGCTTAAATCTATCGTTGGCAAAAAGTCGACAAGTATTCCTAAGTCAATCTTATCAAGCAACGTTGAATTGTTCGTGGCAATTTCTTGCACTGTCGTAACTGCTTCGCCCGGTTGCGGTTCGTCAGTCAGAAAGCGCAGGAAAATTAAATGCGCGAACGGCAACCCGATATACATTATCCCCGCCACAGAGACGCAAGCATCAGTAGGACGAGTGCTCCCGCGCAGAATTACCGTAAGCAAAAAAATCGCTATCATGCTAAACGTCAAGACCGCTAAAAGTTCTTCAGCATTGCCCAACCACGCGCAACATAACAGCAAAATCAAAGCTAGTGCGCCGAAAATGTAAGTTGTAATAATTCCTGCTCGCCTGAACGCGCCGGAATATTCATGCCAAGCCAATAGGGATAAAAATATCGCGAAACCCGCGAAAGGTGCGCCGCCGTATTGAATCACGAACGCCGCGATTGCAATTCCGATAATCCCTGTAATAATTCTTAAAGCCAAGCTGTCACTTCCTCACTTATTTTTTGCTCTTACGCGATTAATTGTTAAGTGCGCCGAAACGTCGACTTCTTTTGCCAAAATCAATTAGCGCGTCGATAAATTCTTCAGGCGTGAATTCCGGCCAAGGCGTATCGGTAAACCAAAATTCGGCATAAGCGGCTTGCCACAATAAAAAATTGCTGATGCGCAATTCGCCGCTCGTCCTAATCAGCAAATCGACGGGCGGTTGACCGAACGTATCCAGCTCATCATCAAAAATTTTTTCGGAAATCTCTTCGGGCAAAATTTCGCCGCTCTGCACTCTACGCGCTAATTTCTGCGCGGCACGGATAATTTCATCTTGTCCGCCGTAATCCGCCGCGACATTGAATTTGACGCCCGTATTATTTTTCATAAGCTCAGCTGATTCGTGCATTAACTTTTGCAATGCGGGCGAAAAATCTTCCGTGCGCCCCAAAAATTTTATGCGGACGTTGTTTTGGTGCATTTCGAGTTTTTCGCGCTCCAGATAGTCCGAAAATAAATGCATTAAAAAATCAACCTCGCTGTGAGGTCGCTTCCAATTTTCTGTAGAAAATGCGTAGACAGTCAAAGCCTCTAGCTTGAGATTGACTGCCGTTTTTAGAATTTTTTTGAGCGTCTTGACGCCGGCGGTATGCCCCGCGCTCCGTAAAAGTCCGCGACAATTTGCCCAACGTCCGTTCCCGTCCATTATGATTGCCACATGTCGCGGCATTTTTGTTTTATCGACTCGCGCAAGCAAGCCGCCGTCGCTCTCCCACATATTTTACCTCAATTATGAATTAGGAATTATGAAGTCACATCAACTTCTACCTATTAACTCCTAATTACTTTTTTAAACTTCCATAACTTCCTTTTCTTTAGATGCCCTCGCGCTGTCGACGAGCTTAATATATTTATCCAAAAGTTTCTGCATTTCTTCCTGCGCGTCTTTGCGGTCGTCTTCGGTAATTTCCTTGCCCTTTTCGAGCTTCTTAATCGATTCGTTAGCGTCGCGGCGAATATTGCGCATTGCAACCTTAGCTTCTTCTGCCTTTTTGCTGACGACTTTGACAAGTTCTTTGCGGCGTTCCTGTGTCGGTTGCGGAATTTGCAAGCGAATTGTCGTTCCGTCGTTATTGGGCGTCAAGCCGAGGTCGGATTTCTGAATAGCGCGTTCAATTTCCTTAAGCGAATTTCTATCGTAAGGCTTAATCATAATCATGCGCGGTTCAGGGACTGTGACGTTGGCAATTTGATTGACGGGGGTCGCCACGCCGTAATAATCGACCGTAACTTTATCGAGCAGACTGGGCGCGGCGCGTCCTGCGCGGAGTGTGCCGTAATCTTTTTTCAAGCCGTCGAGAGTTTTGTTAAGCCTATCTTCGGCGGATTCGATAACTTTCTTTGTCAAGGTGATTGCCTCCTTTTAATTAACGGTGGTGCCGATTGTTTCGCCAACAGCGACGCGATAAATATTTTCGTGGTCGTCAATGTTGAAGACGACAAGCGGAATATGATTATCCATGCAAAGGCTAGTTGCAGTCGAGTCCATGACGTGCAAGCCAAGATTTAGAATGTCGATATAACTAATGCTGTTGAATTTTTTAGCATCGGGGAAACGATTTGGGTCGCAGTCGTAAACGCCGTCGGTACCTTTCTTAGCCATTAAAATAACGTCGGCTTCAATTTCCGCTGCCCTAAGTGCCGCTGTCGTATCGGTCGAAAAGTACGGATTGCCCGTGCCGCCGCCGAAAATTACAACGCGCCCTTTCTCCAGATGACGAACTGCGCGGCGTCTTATGTAGGGTTCGGCGACTTCGCGCATTTCAATCGCCGTCTGCACGCGGGTAAAAACTTTCAGCTGTTCAAGGGCGTCCTGCAAGGCTAGTGCGTTCATAATCGTTGCCAACATGCCCATATAATCAGCCGACGTTCTGTCCATACCCTTAGCGGCTCCGGCTAAACCGCGCCAGAGATTTCCGCCGCCTACCACGATTGCAACTTCTAAGCCCGCCTCGTGAACTTTTTTAATCTGACGAGCTATACTCTCTACGACTGGCGGCTGTATGCCGAATCCTTTTTCTCCGGCAAGAGCTTCGCCGCTCAACTTCAGAACTACACGCTTATATTTCATAAAGTCAAACCGCCTCCGTTCTTTCGTCAATTTTACAAGTTGAATCATTTCCTGTCAATAATTCCTTGCGCCGCATATTGAAAAACTGAAAAAAAGGTGATATACTTCGCCGCGTGAAAGAAGGTGATTCAAAAATGAAAAAGATTGGCTTCATTGGGACTGGCATAATGGGCGCGGCTATGGCTGGTCATTTAATGGACGCGGGCTTTGAGCTTAGCGTTTACAACCGCACGAAGTCTAAGGCGGCAGGTTTGATTGAACGCGGCGCGAAATGGTGCGACACCGTCGGCGAGTGCGCAACCGGTCAAGATGTCGTTATAACTATTGTCGGCTATCCTAAGGACGTAGAGCAAATTTATCTTGGCGCGGGCGGCATTATTGATTCCGCGCAAGCGGGAGCTTATCTTGTAGATATGACGACTTCTTCTCCGATTCTTGCCGAGAAAATCTTTGCGGCGGCGGCGAAAAAAAATCTTCACGCGGTTGACGCTCCAGTTACGGGCGGCGATGTTGGCGCAAAAAATGCGTCGCTGACAATTTTAGTCGGCGGCGCGGAAGATGATTTTAATGCTTTGCAACCGGTCTTTGCGGCTATGGGAAAAAATATCGTCTACGAAGGTTCAGCGGGCGCAGGGCAGAAAACTAAGGCTTGCAACCAAATCGCCATTGCCGGAACGTTAGCGGGCGTCTGTGAGGCTTTTGCCTACGCGAAGGCTTCGGGGCTTGACGTTGAAAAAGTTTATTCGGCGATAGCGTCGGGCGCGGCTGGTTCCTTTCAGATGACAGGCGTAGCGCGCAAAGGTCTTGACGGTGATTTTTCTCCCGGCTTTATGACTAAACATTTCGGCAAGGATTTAGCAATCAGCAATGAAACGGCTACGGCTTATGGCGCGTCGCTCCCTGTTCTAGCTATGGTTCTCCACGAAGTGCGCAAGCTTGAAGAAGCCGGAAACGGAGACTTAGGAACACAAGCTTTGCTTAAATATTACGGCGTTAAGTAGAAGAATTTTTCGCGACTTCTTCAGCGGCTTTGGCGGCTCTTTTCGCGGCGTGTCTGGCTAAAGCTTTCTCGCGCATAAGGGCTTTTGATTCCTCCGTATGGTGCTTGCCTTTCATAGTGCCTTTTCTACCACGATTAGTTTTACGAATTTTAGCTTTTGTTTCCTCAGGCATCGGAATGCCCTTATTCCAAGGAACTTTGCCAAGATGTGCTTGTCTATTCTTTTCCTTTGCCTCTTCCGTGTGGTGTTTTCCTTTAATCGGACTGGGCTTGCCGTACATGGGTTTTTTTTCGCCCATACGAGATTCAGATAATATGGCTTTTCTTTCGTCGCTGAGGCGTCTGCTACGCATTATAGCTAACGTATCTTCAGTGTGGTGCTTGCCAAGATGTGATTGACGCATTGCTTCGATAGTTTCTTCTGAGTACTTAAAGTATCTTATTCCGCCGCATGTTTTGTTGTAGCCGTTCGGAAAAATGCTACTGAGAAAGTTGATCCAGTATTGTTCGCGCTCGGTGATAAAATTGGCGGAAACGTTGCTCTCCGTGATCCACCAGTCAAAATTTCCTTCCCAACCAAGACGCTGGATTTCACGGTCGACATACTGTTTGCTGCGCTTGTGCTCACAAATGCGCTGTTCAACTTTGCGACGTGTGACACCGACGTAATGCTTGTTGGTAAGTCGACACCAAATCACGTACACAGAAAACTCGACCGTTTGACATTCACAATCTTTTTTGCTATCATGCATTGCGTATGGCTCCCTTCTGTAAGTTGTGGGTACAATCGCAATTTTATCAGAAGGGCAAATTTTTTGCAAGGAGTGATTGATTTTGTTAGAAGAATTCAAGAAGTTCGCCCTTCGGGGTAACGTTTTAGATCTCGCCGTCGGCGTAATCATAGGCGGAGCCTTCGGAAAAATAGTTTCTTCTTTTACCTCAGATATTATTATGCCGCCGCTCGGACTTCTGCTCGGCAAAGTAGATTTTTCTAATTTTTATATAAATTTGTCGGGCACTGAATATGAAACATTTGCCGCCGCCAAAGAGGCTGGTGCGCCAGTCATTGCTTACGGCGCGTTTTTGAACGTCTGCTTAGATTTCCTCATCGTCGCAGCCGCAATTTTTATCTTGATAAAACAAGTGAATCGCTTTATGCCGGCTCCGCCGCCGCCCGCGCCCGACCCGCGTAAATGCCCGTATTGCCGCGAAGTGGTTGCCGATGACGCGACGAAATGCCCGCATTGCGCCTCCGACATTAAAGGCAAATAACTTTTTGATATAAAAAAATTTAACCGCTCCCAAAACGCTTGAGAGCGGCTTTTTTTATCGCGCTTTGCGATTAATGGTGAAGCTTTTGCACTTCGTCCATAAGATATTCGTTTTTGATTTTAATGTAGGTGCCCTTCATGCCGAGCGATTTAGATTCAATGACGCCGGCGGATTCAAACTTGCGCAGGGCATTGACGATAACCGAACGAGTAATCCCGACGCGGTCGGCAATCTTCGACGCGACAAGGAGTCCTTCATTGCCTTTGAGTTCACGCAAAATATTTATCGCCGCTTCCGCTTCCGAATAACTAAGCGTCGCCAACGCAATTTGAACTGTCGCTTTCTTGCGAGCCTCAATCTCAACCTTTTCAGTATGGTCGCGTAACATTTCCATGCCAACTACAGTTGCGGCGTATTCGGCTAAAAGTAAATCGTCGTCAGTGAAATTTTCTTCGTGGCGAGCGATAATCAGCGTGCCAATTCTGCGCCCCACGCCGTAAATCGGGACGATTGTAAAATGTTTGCCGCGAACCGGCGAGACGTAATTTTTCGGATTGGATTGCGTGTCGTCGAAACGATTCAGCCACTTAACGTAGGCGTCAGGGAATTTGCCCACGCGCAAGACTTCGTTAATCTCCGCGTTGTCGTCCTCGACCGAAAGCGCGTAGCCGTAAATGTCGCCCTCTTTGTTGGCGATATAAATGCTAGCGTCCAAAACGTTGCTCAAGACGTTTGCAACTCCGTTGTACTCCACATTTTCGGAACGCTGGAG
>DJWY01000009.1:0-17852 GCA_002448305.1 Selenomonadales bacterium UBA7018 | reverse complement strand
AGCTTATTAATTTTCCTCGTTTTCTCCAAAAGCGTTGTCATACTGTATATCTCTCCTTTTTTAAGGGCTAAGGCGCAGATGATTCGCCTTTAGTCCCCCGAATTTATCATGCTCAATATCCTACGTTTATACTAACACGTTTTTTGATAATGTCAATTTAGTTTTCAGAATTTTTTATGCAGTTCTTGACGAAAGGCGGCAAAAGTTGTAAACTTCAACGCAAACAGAGCTTAATTGCTCCGCGAACGTTTTTTCTATCAAAGGGAGGAATGCCAAATGGGTAATCGCAGGAAAATTGTTGTCGTCGGAACTTCTAACGTCGGCTCGGCAGTCGTCAATAAACTTGCCGACTTCCAACTTGCATCTGAAATTTGTTTAATCGACTTGAATCAAGATAAGGCATGGGGCGAGGCAACTGACTCCAGCCACGCAACTGCTTGCGTTTACAGCACAAATATTAAATTCCGCGCAACCAGTGACTACAGCGTCTGCAAAGGTGCTAACATTGTCATCATCTGCGCGGGTCCGTCGATTCGTCCTGGTGAAACTCCCGACCGCTTGAAACTCGCTGGCACCAACGCCAAAATCATGAACTCGGTCTTCCGCAATATCGCTGAACACACGAAAGAAGCCGTCATTATCCTTATCACCAACCCGCTTGACGTTGCAACTTACGTTGTCACCAGAATCGCTGAAGAAGTCGGCTATCCGACCAATTTGATTATGGGCACCGGCACCATGCTCGAAACTTATCGTTTCCGCCGCATTCTCGCTAACAAATACGAAGTTGACCCGAAAAACATTAACGGCTACGTGCTCGGCGAACACGGCAACGCGGCTTTCGTTGCTTGGTCAACCACTGGTTGCGCAGGTTTCCCGCTCGAAAAACTCGACGAATATTTCCGTCACACTGAACCGCTTGACAAGAAAGCTGTTGAGCAAGAACTGATTCAAGTTGCTTACGACGTTATCAACCGCAAGGGCTACACCAACACCGGCGTTGCTATGGCGGCGGTTCGTTTCGTTAAATCCGTTCTTTACGACGAACATACAATTCTTCCTTGCTCTGCGCTTATGAATGGCGAATACGGAATCACTAACGTTGCGCTCTCGATGCCCCGCATGGTTTGCGCTGATGGTCTTATGCGCGTCTTTGAAATCGCGCTCACTGACGAAGAGCTTGAAAAGATGTATGCTGCGGCTAAATCTGTCCGTTCGGCTCTCGACGGTGCAGGTATTAAGTAAAAAATCATCTCCTTTATAAAACTATAATTTTTTGCAGAAAAGGCACTTCCAGTTTCGGCAGTGCTTTTTTTGCGCCCGATTCATTTTAAAATTTTGGAGGTATTGAAATGAGAATTATCCACACGGAAAACGCGCCCGCCGCCGTTGGTCCTTACAGCCAGGCTATCAAGGTTAATGGCTTGCTTTATACGTCGGGGCAAATTGCTATTGACCCTGCCGTTGGAAAAATTGTCGCGACGACCATTGAAGGGCAAGCCGAGCAATGCTGCAAAAATTTAGCGGCGGTACTTGAGGCGGCGGGCTACGACTTTAGCGAAGTTTTCAAGACGACATGTTTTCTTGCCGATATTGCCGACTTTAAAGCGTTTAATGCCGTCTACGAAAAATATTTCATTAGCAAACCTGCGCGGAGTTGCGTTGCTGTTAAAGATTTACCGGCGGGCGCACTTTGCGAAATTGAACTTATCGCGGCAAAATGAGCCGCTTTGAAAGCGGCGGAACAGCGGACGCGATTTACCGTTTCGACGTTCTAATTTTGTCACCGCGCCGGAACGAAATGCTGCGCATTTTTAGTTTCGTAAGTGAGGAAAAAATCTTGGACATTATTCGAGTAGAAAATTTACGCCACGTTTATAAAAGTTCTTCGGGCGATAAAGTCGCGCTTGACGGAATAAATTTTTCGATTGCTGAAGGAGAATTCGTCGCGATAATCGGCAACAACGGTTCTGGGAAATCGACGCTTGCTAAACACTTCAACGCGCTTTTGCTCCCGACGAGCGGTAAAATTTTTATCGACGGGTTTGACACTTCCGACGAAAAAAATCTTTGGCACGTTCGCGAAAATGTCGGCATGGTTTTTCAAAATCCCGATAGCGAAATTGTCGCGGCGATTGTCGAAGATGATGTTGCCTTTGGTCTTGAAAATTTAGGCATTGCGCCCGAAAAAATTCGCGAGCGCGTCGACCTTGCACTTGACGCCGTAAACATGTCCGATTATAAAAATTTCTCTCCGAGCAAACTTAGCGGCGGACAAAAACAAAGAATTGCTATCGCTGGCGTTATCGCCATGCAAACGAAAATTATTGTCTTCGACGAGCCAACCGCTATGCTTGACCCGCAAGGACGGCGCGAAGTCTTATCAATGGTTAAAAAACTTCACGCGCAAGGCAAAACGATAATTTATATAACGCACTTCATGGAAGAAGCCGCGCAGGCGCAACGAGTTTTCCTAATGGAAGGCGGAAAGATTATCAAGAACGATACGCCACGCGAAATTTTTAGCAACGTCCGCGAGATGAAACGCTTGGGCTTTAGCGTCCCAGTTGCGGCAGAACTTGCTGAACGTCTTCGCAAGAAAAATTTCAAACTCCCGCCCAAAATTTTAACAGCAGATGAATTAGCAGAGGCGTTGAAATGATTTCAGTTAAAAATGTTAGCTACACATACATGACGGGCACGCCCTTTGAAAAAACCGCTCTCAAAAATATTTCGTTCGATGTGGCTGAAGGCGAAGTTTTAGCGGTTGCGGGGCATACTGGCTCCGGCAAGTCGACGCTGATTCAGATTGTCGCGGGGCTAATTGATTTAACTCAAGGCTCCGTCACGATTGATAATTTGCCCGTCGCCGATAAGAAAATTCGTCGGCTTGTCGGAATTGTCTTCCAATATCCCGAACACCAACTTTTTGAGGAGACCGTTGAAAGCGATATTGCCTTTGCCCCAAAAAATTTCGGACTAAGCGACGCAGAAATTTCTGCGCAGGTCGAAGAGGCAATGCGGCAAGTCGGACTGCCAGCCGAATTGAAAAGCGTTTCGCCCTTTGAGTTATCTGGCGGACAAAAGCGGCGCGTCGCAATCGCGGGAATACTCGCGCTTAAACCAAAATATTTAATCCTAGACGAACCGACCGCAGGACTTGACCCGCTAGCTAAAGAAAATTTGCTCAAAGAAATTTTCGGCGCAGTCAAAAAATCGGGAGCCACGATAATTTTAGTATCGCACAACATGGAAGACATTGCCCGCTTTGCAAATCGCGTCGTTGTATTGGCGCAAGGGCAAATTTTATTCGTCGGAACGCCGCGTGAATTGTTTAGCCGAGAAGAAATTTTATCCCGCGCAGGACTGGAGCCGCCGCCCATAACTCAACTTCTGAGCAAACTCAATCTCAATCAAAACGCCTTAACACTCGACGAAGCGGAAAAAATTATCCTTAAAAACTTCCCGCGCAAATAAAAATGCCTGCCGCTTTTGGCAGGCAAATTTTTTGTCTATGTTTAGATTTAATCACGCAAGATATTTGGCATAGTCGACGTATTCGAGACCGAGAGCCTCCGCGACATTTTTATTAGTAAGGTTGCCGTCAATTGTATTAAGACCTTTTGCAAGTCCGCAATCTTCTTGGCAAGCCGCCTTCCAACCTTTGCTCGCAATCTTCAAAGCATAAGGCAACGTTGCGTTTGTAAGCGCAAGCGTCGAAGTTCTGGAGACTGCGCCGGGAATGTTAGCAACGGAATAATGGATAACGCCATGCTTGACAAAAGTTGGGTCGCTGTGTGTTGTGACGTGGTCGCAAGTAGCAATCGAGCCGCCCTGGTCAATCGCAACGTCGACAATAACCGAGCCTTTCTTCATACTCTTAACCATTTCTTCAGTCACGAGTTGCGGAGTTTTCGCGCCGGGAACGAGCACCGCACCAATAAGTAAATCCGCTTGCTTAGTCCATTGCGCGATATTGTAGCTGTTGCTCATGACGGTACAAACTTTGCCGCCGAAAATGTCATCAAGATAGCGGAGGCGTTCAATCGACAAATCAATAATCGTGACACGCGCTCTCATGCCCAGTGCAATTTTCGCCGCGTTCGTGCCGACTACGCCGCCGCCGATAATGACAACTTGTCCCGAAGCCACGCCACTAACGCCCGCAAGTAAAACGCCGCGTCCGCCGTACTGACTTTCAAGGAATTGCGCACCGAGCTGGACAGCCATACGACCTGCGATTTCGCTCATTGGGGCGAGCAAAGGAAGGCTTCTGCCGTCACGACCGACGACCGTTTCATAGGCAATGCCCGTAACTTTTTTGTCAAGCAGGGCTTTAGTAAGGGCGGGTTCAGGTGCCAGGTGCAAATAAGTAAAGAGGGTTTGTCCCTCATGGAAGAAATCGTATTCGGGTTCGAGAGGTTCTTTAACTTTGATTATCATTTCGGAATCGTCGAATATTTTCTTCTTGTCCGCGACAACTTCCGCGCCAACCGCCGTATAATCCCCGTCCTCGAAACCGGAACCGATACCTGCGCCCTTTTCGACCAAAACTTTATGACCTGCTTTGACAAGAGCATCAGCACCTGCGGGCGTTAAGCCAACGCGATTTTCATTGTTCTTAATTTCCTTCGATACGCCAATAATCATAACGCTATACCTCCTAGAAAAATTTTCTCTTTGTATACATAATAACGCGCAAATGATAATTGTCAACATTTAGTCGTGATAAAATTTCGGCGGCTTTACATAGTGCGCTGGCTACTGTATGATATGCGCGAAAGGAGAATTGCTTATGTTTAATTTCTCTCGCAAGGACACGGAATTTTTCGATTTATTTTTGGAGAACGCGAAGTTTTTTCATTTGGGCGCGGTGCTTCTAGACGACGTGATTAAAGACCCGAATAAATCTTTGGAACGTATTGAAGACATTTTGGGCTTGGAATCCGCCGCCGACGAAGTCAACGAAAAAATTATCAACAAGTTGAATTTGAGTTTCATAACGCCCATTGACCGCGAAGATATTTTTTCAATAGCTAGCGAACTCGCTAACGGCGTCGACATGATGCAGGGCGCGTTGCAACGAATAATTATGTATCACGCGGGGCACGCTACCAAACGTTCGCACGCTTTGACGAAACTTTTGCTAGACAGCACCAACGAATTAGTTAAGGCGTTTAAACTCCTAAACGATGTCAAAAAAAATCAGCGCGAAATTCTCGACGCCGTTCATAAAATTTCGGATAATGAAAGTCGCGGCGATTTGATTTACCGCGCAGATATTGGAATTCTTTTTGAGGAAGCGGCGGAGGCGGCTAGGGAACACGGAGCAAGCCGCGCCGTCATTCATCTTATCAAGTGGAAAGATATTTTAGAGGACGTGGAAGAAGCTTTAGACCATACAAAGAAAGTTGGCGATATGATTCGCGGCGTCGTCATGAAATACGCTTAAAACTTTTGCTCGCTCGGCGACCTTCGCTAAGCGGGATTTTTTTATAATTTTTTCAGCAAGGCTTGATATATTGGCGAAAAATATTTCCAGAAAGGAAGATGTATCAAGATGAGCGCGTTGAAATTTTTCACGGCAATTATTTTTATCTTAAGTTTGCTCGCCGCGCCGGTTTCCGCTGAAAAGAAAATTTATATCAACTCGGCAAGCCGCCTTATGCTTCTTTATGATGATAATGTTCGCGTCGCGATGTATCATTTGGGCTTGGGAAAGGTGAGCACGCCCACGCCGACCGGCTATTACACTATCACCGCTAAGGAAATTAATCCGTCATGGATTGACCCCGACGACCCAGAATTTGAAGTTCCTTCCGGTCCGGATAATCCGCTCGGCTATCGCTGGATGCAAATTTGGGGTAACTACGGCATTCACGGCACTAATCGCCCCGAAAGTATCGGCGGCTACGTCTCCAACGGCTGTATCCGCATGAACGAACGCGACGTTGAGGAACTTTTTGACGCCGTCGAAGTCGGGACGCCCGTCGAAATCACTTATAATCGCGTCGTCGTCGAAAAATCCCCCGATGATGACGTCGTTTATTATATTTATCCTGACGGCTACGGCATGCAAACTGTCACCGTCGCCGACGTGACTAAATGGCTTGAGCCTTTCGGCGTCCTGCCCTTCGAGAGCGAATACGATATTTCTCAGAAAATCGAGGCCGCCGACGGTGAGCCAACTTTTATCGGCAAACCTTATAACGTCGAAGTCAATGACGAACTCGCTCAGCCCACCGACGCTAATAATACCAGATTTTACGCTAAAGCCGTCCTGCGCGACGGTATTTCTTATCTGCCCGCCGTCCCTATTGCCAAAATTCTCCGCATGAAGCTCGAATGGAATAAAACCGAAGCTAGCCTTAAAAGTAAGTTCGGTAAAGTCATTTGCTACGAACGAAAAGGGCAACTTTATTGTAACGCTGATGACGCAATGATTTTATTCAACATTGAAGGCGGTTTGCAGACCGGCGTTGGCGGCAAAAAACTTTTTCGCTTTAAATCTATGCCTATAACCACTCCAACCACCCCAGATAAGCCTAAGGACGATAAAAAACGCAAAAAACCTAATTCCGTCGTCGAAAAACCTTTTGAAGAGCCTAAATCCGACGAAATCCCCGACTCCAAAACAAAAATCAAGGAAACTCTCGTTTCTGATGAAAAAATCCCCACTGCTGAACCCGAAATCAAAGAAACTCCCGTTTCTGACGAAAAAATTCCTACCGTCGAACCAAATAACCAAGAAAATTCCAATTCCACTGAAAAAATCGCTGAAACTCAACCCAAAACCAACGAGGAGCCGAACTTATGAAAAAATTTCTGATTATCGACGCTAGCAGCATTTTTTATCGCGCTTTTTACGCTATGCCCAGCTTAACCGCCCCTACCGGCGAACCTACAGGCGCGGTTATGGGCTTCGCTAACATTATTATTAAAACTTTGCGCGATTTTTCCCCAGATTTAGTCGCTATCGCGCTCGATTCCGCTAAAAAAACTTTCCGCAACGATATTTTTTCCGATTATAAGGCTAATCGACCCCAAATGCCCGACGATCTCGCCGCTCAACTACCCATTTTTAACGAATTCATCAATCTTTTAGGTATAAAAACTTGCGCCGCTCCAAATTTCGAGGCTGATGACGTTATCGGCACCCTTACCGCCCTTTCTTGCCAAAATTTTGCCGTAAATATCCTCACCGGCGACCGCGACGCACTCCAACTCATAAATTCTAACGTTAAAGTCCTTTTAAATAAAAAATCCGCCGTCGAAACCTACGACGAACAAAAATTTTTCGACGAATACGGCTTTGAACCCCCTTTGCTCGTCGATTTTAAAGGTTTATGCGGCGATTCTTCCGATAATATTCCCGGCGTCCCAAATATCGGTCCGAAAACCGCAATTTCTCTCATTAAACAGTTCGGAACCCTCGAAAACGTCCTACAACACCGCGCAGATATTAAAATCACTAAAGCGCGTAAATCTCTCGAAAATTTCGCCCAAAATGCTACCCTTAGCAAAAAATTAGCTAAAATTATCTGCGATGTGCCCGAAATTACTTTCAATCCGCCCGATTTCGACGTTAAACCCGATTTAGACCGCCTCGATGACTTCTGTAACCGCTACGCTCTCAATAAACTTAAGCAATCTATTCATAAATTCTTCGGCGTCGGCTCTCTTTTCTCCCCAATCACCATTTCTAAGCCCCAAATCGCTACTTTGCCCATCGATTTCGATAAAATTGCCGCCGCTGATAAAATTTCTATCGCGGAAAGCGGTTTGCGCCACTTTTCCGTTAAAATTTTCGGCGGCGATGTCTTTTCCGCCTCTCGCGATGACATTCAAACAATTTTTAACACTTTCAACGGGCAAATCGTCCTCAACAGCTTAAAAAATTATCTTCACGCCTTCCAAATCGCTAATCTTGATAAAATTTTCGACCTAGACTTGATTTATTACCTGCTCTACCCCGAACGCGGCAAGGCAATTAGGAATGAGGAATTAGGAATTAGGAATGATTTGGCAGAAACCGTCACGACCTTTGAAAAAGTCGCTCCAAACTACGAAAAAAGGCTTTTAGACGCCGATTTAATGAAACTTTATCAAGAAATGGAACTTCCGCTCGCTAAAGTCCTCGCTAATATGGAATTGCGCGGCGTTTTCGTCGATAAAGCCAGTTTAGAACAAAAATCCGCCCAAATGTCTGAAAAAATTGCCGCTCTCGAAAAAAATATCTATAATCTCGCCCAAGAATCGTTTAATATCAATTCTCCGCAACAACTCGCAGATATTTTGTTCGTTAAGCTTAAATTGCCCGCCGTTAAGAAAACTAAAACCGGTTTTTCTACAAACGCCGAAGTTTTGGAGGAAATTAAGCCGCTTCACCCGATTATTTTCGAAATTTTAAATTTCCGCGCCCTTTCTAAGCTAAAATCTACTTATCTCGACGGAATTTCTAAGTTAATCGGGCGCGACGGCAGAATTCACACGAATTTTAATCAAACCGTCACCGCGACCGGCAGATTGTCCAGCTCCGACCCAAATTTGCAAAATATTCCCGTCCGAACCGACGAAGGAAAGGAAATTCGCGCTCTTTTTGTGCCTGGAAACGGTTTCGACTGCATTTTGTCCGCCGATTACTCGCAAATTGAACTCCGTTTGCTCGCGCACATGTCCGGCGACGAAAATTTAATCGATGCGTTCATTAAAGGGCAGGATATTCACGCCAGAACCGCTTCCGAAGTCTTCGGCGTGCCGATTGACGATGTGACGCCCGATTTGCGCCGAAAAGCTAAGGCTGTAAACTTCGGTATCGTTTACGGAATGAGCGATTACGGGCTTTCGCAGGATTTGCATATCAGTCGCAGGGAAGCCGGCGAATATATCGCCAAATATTTCGACCGTTACCCAAAAGTTAAAGATTTTCTTGACGCAACCGTCGCGCAAGCACATTTGCACGGCTTCGTTACCACTATGTTCGGGCGGCGCAGGGTTTTGGACACGATTAACAGCAAAAATTTCAATATCCGCTCCAATTCCGAGCGCATGGCGATGAATACGCCCATTCAGGGCAGTGCCGCCGATATTATTAAGCTCGCGATGATTCGCGCCGAAGAAAATTTGCAAGGTTTCGATAGCAGAATCATTATTCAAGTCCATGACGAATTAGTTCTTGAGGCGAAATCCGCCGAACTCGCCGCCGTAACTAAAATTCTCCGCGATTCTATGGAAAATGTCGCTCGGCTCGCCGTCCCGCTCGTCGTCGACGTTCATCACGGAATAAATTGGTCGCTCGCTAAATAATTTCCGCTCAAACGGAAAATTCCGGTTAAACGAAATTTCCATTTTGCCCTCAAAAATTTGCCCCAAAAATAGGGCGTTTTTTTTATGCCCCGAAAAACCCGCATCACCACGCCATTTTTTACATCTTAAAATTCCGCTTAAACGGAATTTTACTTCCGCGCCTCAAAACCTCCCTCAAAACCATTTCAAAACGCTTTCAAGCCGCTCAAACTCGCTTCAAACCAAAATTTTTCGCTCAAACTCGCTTCAAATCGATTTTAAACGCTCAAATCACCCTTGACGCATGATTTATAATGAAAATAAAACTTAAGGAACTTTAAAACATGCCGATACAACCTAAAAAAGCGTCCGACGCGCCGAAAATGGAAAAAATCGAACCGATTGAAGAAATTTTCATTCCAGAGGAGCCAAAATGGTCTTTGGACGAAATAATTTTGCCCGACGACGTTAAAAATCAGATTTTGGACGTCGCAACCTACGCGGACAACTCTCATCGAGTTTTTGAGCTGTGGGGATTCAAAAAAACGCATAAATTTTCGCGCAGAATCGGAATAAATCTTTACGGCGCGCCAGGAACCGGAAAAACTATGGCGGCGCACGCAATCGCAAAAAATTTAGGCAGAAAAATTTTAATCGTGAATTATGCGGACATAGAATCAAAATTTGTGGGCGAAACGCCGAAAAATATCCGTAAAGCGTTCGAGGCGGCGCAAAAATCGAACAGCATTTTATTTTTCGACGAAGCGGACGCGATTTTAAGCAAGCGCGTAACGAATATGACGCAAGCAGTTGATGTTAGCGTCAATCAAACGCGCTCGGTAATGCTAATGCTCATGAATGAGTACCAAGATTTTATAATTTTCGCCACAAATTTTATCGAAAACTTCGACGCGGCGTTTATGCGGCGAATTTCAATGCATATAAAGTTCAGTTTGCCCGATGAAGCGTGCCGGAAACGACTTTGGCGCATGTATACGCCTTTGGAAGTGCCGAATAACCTAGATTTCGACGAACTGGCGAAGAAATTCGACGGGATAAGCGGTTCGGACATATCAAACGCGATTTTAAATGCGGCATTCAAAGCGGCGCGGCTAAAAGTCGACGAACTCGACAAAAATTTAGTATTTGAGGCTGTGGAAAATATTTTAGCGAGCAAAAAAGCCAATGCGGGCGATTTTTGAATCAAAATTGCAATAAAAAACCCTCCGACACGTTGCCGAAGGGATTTTTTTATTATGCTAATGCTACATTGCCAATTTCTTTGTTTTGTTCTTCCAAAAATTTTTTATGACGCTCTTTCATGATATATAACGCATAATCTGTAGCGCAAGCGTCTTCTTGAGTTAAAATTACGTCGTCATCAGTATAATTTTCTCTTTGCGGATACCAACCAGGCTGGTCAACTACTATTTTTTGCTCTTTATAGGTATATTCTGCTGGTCTGATGCTTCTATAGAGAATTTCTCCGGTTATCGGGTGTATTTTCGTTTCATTCATGCTCATTTCTCCTTAAAAGATAGTAAAGTGAACTCCGAAATAAGATTTTTCGTAAATTTTATGTACAGAATTAAATTTCCGTATGGAACATGATAAATATCTTGCCAAATTTTGTGATTTGCATATGAAGTCATTGATTTATAGAAATGTTTCAGCTCCATTGTAGATATAACTTCGTTAATTCCGTCCATATCAAAGCCTAAATCTCTTGCAGTTATTTTTGCCGTCTTTGTAATTAAATAATTTGATGATTTGAACTCTGTTAAGCTGTAACTAGGATTAAATTTCTCCATAAAATCACATCGAACGAATTTTAGCAGAAAAATTTTGTCTTAGCAACGAAAATCTGATATAATGGCGGAAAATCTTTAAGAGGTGATATTTTTTGAGAGCAACAGAACTATACGCGCCGACATTACGCGAATCGCCGGCGGAAGCGGAGCTAATCAGCCATAAATTGATGTTCCGCGCAGGATTTATTCGCAAAGCGGCGGGCGGAATTTATTCGTATCTGCCATTAGGCTGGCGCACGATGAAAAAAATCATGCAAATCATTCGCGAAGAGATGGACGCGAAAGGCGGACAAGAAATAATGATGCCGATAACGCAACCGGCGGAAATGTGGAAGGAATCGGGGCGTTGGGCGGTTTACGGCGATGAAATGATGCGTTTAAAAGACCGTCACGGCAGAGAATTCGCGCTTGGACCGACGCACGAGGAAATGATAACGACTTTAATCCGCGATGAAGTGCGTTCGTATAAACAACTGCCGCTCATGCTGTATCAAATTCAAAATAAGTACCGCGACGAGATACGGCCGCGCTTTGGGCTAATGCGGAGCCGCGAATTTGTGATGAAAGACCTTTATTCGTTTGATAAAGACGTTGAAGGCATGAATATTTCGTATCAGAAGATGTACGACGCCTACAGCCGGATTTTTGAGCGTTGCGGCTTGAAATTTCGCGCAGTCGAGGCGGATAACGGCGCAATCGGCGGCGGACACTCGCACGAATTCACAGTTTTGGCACCGAGCGGAGAAAGTTCTATTGCGTACTGCGAAAAATGCAATTTTGCGGCGTCGGACGAGAAAGCGGAGCTAAAAATCATACAAACTGCGCCCGAAGAGCTAAAACCGCTGGAAAAAGTGCAAACGCCGGCTTGTCACACGATAGAAAAGGTAAAAAACTTCCTAAAAGTGCCGATAGAGAAGACAATTAAGGCAGTAGCGTTCATGGACGACGCGGAGCGGCTAATTTTGGCATTTGTGCGGGGCGACCACGAAGTCAACGAGATAAAAGTAATAAATTCGGTCGAGGGCGCGAATCATTTATACATGGCGGGCGATAAATTGATAGAAAAAGCCGGAACGGTGGCGGGATTCATGAGCCCGATAGGAATTTCAAACGCAATAATCGTAGTAGACCAAAGCGTAATGTTAATGACGAACGCGGTAGCGGGCGCGAACGAAATCGACGCGCATTTTATCAACGTGACGCCGAAAAGAGACTTTGACGCGGAAAAAATCATAATTTCGGATATTCGCATGGTGCAGGAGGGCGATCCGTGCCCGCATTGCGGCGAAAAGTTGAAAATGACGCGCGGAATTGAAGTTGGGCAAGTGTTTACGCTTGGGAAAAAGTATTCGGAGGCATTGCACGCGACATTTTTGGACGAAGACGGCACGACGAAGCCATTTGAAATGGGATGTTATGGAATAGGCGTTGGACGGACGATGGCGGCGGCGATAGAGCAGAATAACGACGCGGACGGAATCATTTGGAACAGAGCAATCGCGCCATTTGAAGTTGTAGTGGTGCCAGTCAACGCGAAAGACGATAAACAGCTGGCATTTGCGGAAGAAATTTATAATGAACTGCAAAAATCGGGCGTTGATGTGCTTTTAGACGACAGAAAAGAGCGCGCAGGCGTAAAATTCAAGGATTGCGACCTAATTGGGTATCCATTGCGGGTTACAATCAGCCCGAAAACGCTTGAGAGCGGAAAAATCGAAGTCAAAGTGCGTCGGAGCGGAGAATTTTTGAATTTTGAGCGCGAAAATTGCGTAAAAAGCATTTTGGAGCTGTTGGAGACGTTATAAATGGAAATTTTCACGGCATTAACGGTAGCAGGCTCGGATTCTTCTGGCGGCGCGGGGATTCAAGCGGATTTAAAGACATTTTTAGCAAATGGCGTGTATGGAATGAGCGCGATAACGGCATTAACGGCGCAAAATACGCTTGGAGTGCGTGCGGTGCTAAATTCTACGCCGGAATTTTTATCGGAGCAGCTTGACGCGATATTTGAGGACATTTTCCCCGACGCGATAAAAATTGGCATGGTTTCTTCGGAAAAATTGATAAAAATCATAGCAGAGCGGCTAAAATTCTACGGAGCGCGAAATATTGTTGTAGATCCAGTGATGATAGCGACTTCTGGCGCGAAATTGATAGAAAAAGACGCGATTGAGGCGTTAAAAGCGGAATTATTCCCGCTCGCGACGGTTTTAACGCCGAATTTGCCGGAATTGGAGACGATAACGGCGACAAATGACATGGAACGCGGCGCGAAAAGAATTTTTGAGGAATATGGTTGCGCAGTTTTGGCAAAAGGCGGGCACGGGCATAATGATGCCAACGATTTTTTATTTGACGGCGCGGGAAAATGGTTTTATAGTCGAAGAATTGACACGGAGAACACTCACGGCACGGGTTGCACGCTAAGTTCAGCGATTGCCGCCAATCTCGCCAAAGGTTTTGATTTAAAAAGTGCGGTAGGTCGTGCGAAAAGTTATTTGACTGGCGCGTTGTCGACAAATTTTAATCTCGGCAAGGGTTCTGGACCATTGAATCACGGATTTAATCTGCGCGGAACGGATTTTAACGCTTGAAATAAAAAAAATCCTGCTGTTCAATAGAGCGGCGGGATTTTTTGTGTGGTATAATGTTAAAAAAGTTTTGGAGGCGATTTTGTGACGAAAATAATTAACGGCGTGAAGATTTCGGACGAAGATTTAAAGATTTTGGGCGCGGAGGAGAAAAATTTTGCTGAACGGCTGAAAAAATTCCTGTTGACTTGCGATAACGTCCGTGCAGGTCTCGACGCTTACGACGAAAACATTTTATTCGACCCGAATCGCGGACATTGGGATTTATGGGACTTAGACCAGGACGGCGGCAAGGAATTTAGTTTTGATGAAAATTTTGTAGCCCGCGACCCAGCCGACGACGTTTCAAGCGGCATTGTGGCGATAGATTTTGGCACGAGCCGGACAGTTGTCGTTTATGAAAATGAGCATTCGCAAATTTTGCCGTTGCAAGTCGGTAGCGGGGCATTTCGCGGCGGATTTAACGTTTCGGACTACGAAAACCCGACAGTAATTCAATTTATTGACATAGAAACTTTTCTGACGGCGTATTATTGGCGTGAAGGACGCCCTTTGACGAAGTGGAGCGACGTAAAAGTTTCGCATGCGGCGTTTGAAAACATGATTAGTGGCGGTTCGGAGAAATTTTATTCGTTTTTGACGGATTTAAAGCAATGGTGCGGCTCGAAAACGCAATTTATGTTGCGCGACGAGAAAAAATTTGTTACACAGCTCGCGCCGTTCGCGGATTTAGCGGAAGATGAGATAAACCCGCTAGAAATTTACGCATATTATTTGGGACTTTATATAAATAACATGCAACAAGAGCGGCATATCTTTTTGAATTATATTTTATCGTTTCCGGTGACTTATGAACGAGAAATTCGGGAAAAAATGCGGCTTTCGTTTGAAAAAGGGCTAAAAAAATCGCTCCCGACGGCATTATTGTCGAATGAAGCGGTTATGAAGAAATTTTCGGTGGAGGAAGGGATAAGCGAGGCGGCTGCGTACGCGATAACGGCTTTGCAAGAATATGGATTTGACCCTGCGGGCGAAGAAGAAAATTATTATGCGGTATTTGACTTCGGCGGCGGCACGACGGACTTTGATTTTGGATTTTTGCGCGAATCGTCGAGCGATAGGTATGATTATTTGCTGATTCATTTCGGCGAGAACGGCGACCGGACTTTAGGCGGGGAAAATCTGTTAAAATTGCTAGCGTTTGAACTTTTCAAGGCGAATCAGGAGAAATTGATTGTCGAAGGCGGGAAAATTCCGTTTACATGGGCGGCAGATAGGAAAAATTTCGTCGGTTCGGAAGCATTTATCAAGGATTCGCAAGAAGCGCATGCAAATATGCACGCATTGATAGAAAAAATTCGTCCGATATGGGAAAATCCCGACTCCGACGACGCAAAAAGAATTTTGACGGAAAAAAATATCGCGGTTAATCTTTTCCGCGACGACGGGCAGATTTTAGAGAATTTTAGCCTAGAAATTGCGATTGACATAGAAAAAATTCTTCGCGAGCGCATAAAAGACGGCATAAATAACTTTTTTATCTCTATGAAAGAGGCATTCGAGAAAAATAGCAAGAATTCCCTGCGGAAAATAAAATCGCTTAGCGAAATTGAGGAAATTTCTATATTTCTGGCTGGCAATTCGTCAAAATCGCGGATTGTCAACGAACTTTTTGCAGAATTTATTTCGCCAACGGAGGATACGAGCCTTGCAGATGACGAAAACCCTTTCGCGAACGGGCGATTAAAGGCAGGATACGAGCTAAAAAGCGATTATTTTATGCAGAAAGGTAGCATTTACCGCCGAAATTACAACGGCTTAGAAGTTTGGTTAGGCGATATGGATAATGCTAACGACCAAATTGTTTTGAGTGAGGCTGTAAAAAAAATTCCGGTAAATCGCACCGGAGAAAAATCGCCTGCAGAAATTTTGTTCGGATTCACTGGAAACGCGCCGAAATTCAAGATTTATCCCGCATTGGGCACGAAAAACGCTAAAGAACTGCAAAAATCTCGTGGAATTGAAGTTCGCGACGATTTAACCGCGCCGACCGGTAAAACGGGCGTAGCTTTTGGACTTTTGCTCAGTCGCGCGGGCGGATTAGTTAAAACCGAGCATATTACGCCGGATTCTTTTAAAATTCCGTTCGGATTTTACATCGGAAGGAATAAAAAGCGTAAATTCAAGCCGATTATCGACCGAAATACGAAATTTAACGCTTGGTATCCATTTATTGACGCGGGAGACAGCTTCGACATTTTTTATACGAATTTGCCCGAAGCGGTATCAAATCAGATGAATATTCAGAAGGCAAAGCGAATTACGATACAAATTACCGAGCCGGACGCAGAAAAAACGGTTTATATCCGCGCCGTGAAGTCAAATATTATCGAATATCAAATTGCGCAGAGTGAAAGCGAACTTTCTGACGAAAATATTTCCGAGCAGATAGAATTAATTTAAAAACGATTTAGCACGCCGTCTAGCCCTTCGCGGCGATAAATTTCTTTGTAGTAATGCAAATTTTGCTGAATAATGTTATCCAAAGCCCGCATGCTTAAAAGTTCGACTGGTGCGCGGTCGTCAGTCAAAATGTTTTCGCCAAGCGCGGGCGTCGACCAATTTTTAGCAATGTGAAGCATAAGTCGCGAAAATTTTTCGTCGTCGAGAGATTCTGCGCGGTTTTTGAGCGCATTTAAAATTTTATCGTTGTCCGCCGCGAATAAAACCCGATTAGTAACGCCGCTTGCGTCAATCGTCCGAATCGCCGCGAAGTTTTTGCCAATCGTGTCAATCAAATGCTCGTTGATATTGCCCGCGCCGCTTGAGCGAATATTCATATTGACGACCATAACTCCGCTTTTTGCCAAATGATTCTTAACCAGCGCGAAAAATTCCGTCGAACTCATCTGGAAGGGCGGCGAAATATCCTGGAAAGCGTCAACTAAAATCACGTCGTAAAAATTTTTATCGGATTGCAGGAAAGCGCGCCCGTCATAAGTCACGACTTCGACATCAGCGGGCAAATCGAAATATTTTTGGGCAAGCGCGGTAATTTTTTCGTCAATTTCAACGCCTGTTATCTGCGCGGAAGGAAAATATTTCCTGCATTGTTCAGCGAAAGTCCCGGTGCCCATGCCCAAAATTAAAATCTTTTTCCCGTCGGCAAGGAGCGGAGCCGCAAGCGCGTAATCGTAATACATTCCGGTTAAATCGCCGCTTTTAACCTTAATCGACTGCACGCCGAATAAAACGTTGGTCGAGAAAATGATTTTGTCGGGCGCGTCCTTGACTTGCAGATAATTGTAAATCGATTCGCCTTCGTACAGCAAATTTTTCTCCCAAAACGCAAAACTATTCGAGTTGCCGACAACCGCGCAGAGAATAAAAATCGCAACGGCGACCGCGCAGAAAATCTTATTCGCTCCAACGCTCACGAAATAAATTATTCCGATAAGCAAAAGGACGCCCGAAAAAATAAAAAAAGTTATCGCGGTACCGACGGCGGGAATAGTTACGAAAGTCGGCAAAAACGTCCCGATAATGCTACCGATTGTGTTAAAAGCGTTGAGATTGCCGACAATGCGCCCGTTATGTTCGAGATTATCAGTTGCGTATTTGACCAAAGACGGCGTCACAGTTCCGAGCAAAAATAACGGCAGAACAAAAATAGCCATGCACGATAAAAACGCCGCCCAGATTAATAAATTCGTATCAATCGCGACGATTAGAACGCCCGCAAGCGCAAGGATTAAATATTTTCCTAGAACGGGGATTGCGCCAATCCAAAGCGCGGCGAAAATTAATCGGCGATAAAGTTTAGCAGGATTTTTATCTAAATCTGCGCGGCGACCGCCCCAAACGTTGCCTAGAGCTAGAGCAATCATTATTGTGCCGATTATAATTGTCCAAACGATTTGCGACGAGCTGAAATAAGGCGCGAGTAACCTTGCCGCTCCGAGTTCAACTGCCATTATCGACATTCCCGAAAAAAATTCTGTGGCGTAGAGAAAATTTTTGTTTGATAGCAAGGGCGAAACTTTTTCCATGAATTTACTCCTTAGGCGTTTAATTTCGTTGACAAAGAATATTATCGCTTGTATAATGCGCGTTGTAAAGAAAAAATGTGCTCGTAGCTCAGTTGGATAGAGCAACGGCCTTCTAA
>DJWY01000020.1:2693-53636 GCA_002448305.1 Selenomonadales bacterium UBA7018 | reverse complement strand
TAGAGTTTACCAACACTCTCTAGTAAATTTTTCCCTGCTAGCCTTTTTTAGTATTTTACGCGAAACTTTTTGCGTAGGCAACATTTTATGTTATAATCGCGGCGAAAGGAGCGGAGAAATTTTTATGAAAGACGTTTTAGATGTTCACATACATACGACGGCAAGCACACATGCCTATAGCACGTTTCGCGAAGTAATCGAGGCGGCGAAGAAAAAAAATCTTGAACTTGTCGGAATAGCTGACCATGCGCCGAGCGTGCCCGGTTCGATTGACAATTTTTATTTCCGAAACTTCAAAGTTATTCCCCGTGACGCTTACGGGATAAGAATTGCAATGGGTTCCGAAATGAATATCATTGACTATTCGGGCAGTACCGATTTGCCCGCTAAAATTTTAAAACAGATTGACTTTGCGATTGCGAGTTTGCATAGGGAATGCATTGATTCGGGCAGCGTGGCGGAAAATACTGCGGCGATAATTGGCGCAATGAGAAATCCGCACGTCGTGATAATTGGGCACCCCGATAACCCGCAATTCCCTGCCGATTTAGATGCAATCGCTCGCACCGCCGCCGATTGTGGCGTTTTGCTTGAAGTCAATAACAGTTCGTATTTGCCCAATGCTCACCGCGCAGGCTCGGCAGAAAATGCAAAGATAATGTTAGCAGCCTGCAAGAAATATGGCACAAAAGTTATCATGGGCTCGGACGCGCACATTGAGCTTGATGTTGGCAACCACTTTTTCAGCCAGAAAGTTTTATCCGAAAATAATTTCCCTGAAGAACTCGTCGTAAATTCAAGCGTTGAAAAATTTTTCGCCTGCGTCGATTATAGAAAATCTCTTGCACCGGTTTAAAAAAGGAGTGTTCACATGTTCCTAAATCAAACTATCCCTCCGCCTTTCCTTAAAGGTTGGTCGGTAATTTTTTTTGGCGGCGATGTTAATATTGGTCGTCGCACAAATTGGAATCCGCATAAAAAGCCCTTCGGCAATCTTCCCATTATGACAGATGCAGATTTGCGCATTGTGAATTTGGAATGTGTTGCCGCCGCGCAAGGTCAACAGGGTATCTACAAGAACGAGAGCGGTCCGTATTATTATCACGCGCGCCCTGAACAAATTAATTTGCTCACCGAAGCGAAAATTGACGTTGCGCTCACCGCTAACAATCATTCACTCGACTTTTACGAGGCGGCACTTTTGGAGCAAAATAATTATCTCGACCGCGCAGGAATTCTTCATCTTGGCGCGGGCAAAAATCTTGACGAGGCGACGCGCCCGCTTTTTATCAATGTCAGAGGTATTGTCGTCGCGCTTTTTAATGTCGATGCTACAATGAAAACTTTCGCCGCAACTGCTGATAAGCCTGGAACTTTTTATTTGCCGCCCGATAAGCCAGAACTTTGGCAGAAATTTTTCACAGAGAAAATCGCCGACGCTCGCAAAAAAGCTGACGTTGTACTTGTCGCGCCGCATTGGGGAATAAATTTCCTTGAGGAGCCAATGGAGCAAATTAAAACTCTGGGCAGATTGCTAATTGATTGCGACGCGGACGCCGTTTTAGGTTGCCATTCTCATGTTCTTCACGGCATGGAAACTTATAAGCAACGCCCGATAATTTATGACGCGGGCAATTTCTTCTGGGACGAAAAACCAAAATCGGGCGGCGCATTCTCGCTTGTCATATCGAAGCGCGGCGTTGAGCAACTTTTTTTCGCGTCCTTCATAACCGACCGTTGCAAAATTTCTCCTGCAACTGCTGAGCAATCAAAGCCTTTTTGCAAGAAATTTCTTGACGCTTGCCGCAAATTAAATTCGGAAGGGATAACCATTACGAGCGACTTGATAGAATTCAAATTTGAGCCGCCGCCCCGCGCTGAGAAAATTTTAGAGTTCGTTGAGCTTTCCAAATCCAGACGCGGCGAAATTATTCCGGCAATGACTGAACCTTTGCCCCAATGGACGCCCGATAAAGTTCCAGAAGACGCCGCCATTGAGCCGCAACAATTCGGCGCGATAAAACTTATCGGCTGCCGCGTGCCGCCTGAATGCTTGCTGATGAAAAAAAGACAAATGCTTTACGTAGAAACTTGGTGGACGCTTGACAAGCCGACCGATAAAGATTTTGCTTTTCAAATGCGCGGCGTGCCTACGGTTGAAAAGGCCATGCCGAATTTCGGCGGCAGTATGGATCATCAAGGATGCGATTGGTTATGGCCGACTAATCGTTGGAAAGCGGGCGTCATTTATTATGAGCGATTTGGACTGCGCCCGCCAGGAACTAAAGAGCTTGTCAACGTCGATGTCGAATTGCAAATTTCCGTTCTTGAAGGCAAAAGTGCGCTTGGCAAATATGTTTACCCGACGAAAATTCAACTGCAAATACCTAATCGCCCGTCCTTAACTTCGCCTATCACAACTCCCGAAATTATTAGTGAACCCGTAGAAAATAATTCCATTGACGAATTCAAGCGCAAATTTAAGGAGAAAAATAGCGTCGTATTTTTCATGCTACGTCACTTTAGCGCAACGCCTGCCGGTCTTGAGTTATCGGCATTAAAACGGGCGACGCTCTTTAAAAATTATCTTGGTTGCAATGTTTTCTTGTTGACGAATGAATATCAAAACGACGTCTTTGAAAATTTCGCCGCTTACAATGCTGACGGAACTTTACTTAACATGTACGATTATTTTCAAGGGATTAATCGCGAAGTTGAAAAGCCGCGCAGTGTTTATATTGAGCCAAAAGACGCGGATTGTAAAATTGAGCGCGTCAAAGGCGATTTGGCTATTCGTCGCGGCGACAACTCTTTAGCTATGTATTGCGTCTTCACACCGAATCAGCGATTGAACTACATTAACTTTTTCAATGAAAGTGGCAAGCAAATTCAGCGCGATACTTATGATACGCTTGGTTTTTTGAGCCGACGCCAAATTCTCGACATTAATTCGGAAACACCGACCGAAGAATTTTATTATAAGCCTGACGGCTCGGTTGCGCTCAAAATGATTTATGAAATTGTCGATAAAAAATCCGCGTTGAAATCCATTGAACTTGTCGGTAAAAATATTACAGTTGACCACCCGCGCAAGTTAATCAGAATTTGGCTTGAACATTTGACGGCGGACGAAAGCAAAACATATCTTTTAATCGGCGACCGTAGTCCCGAATACACTCGTTTTTATACCAGCGTCAAAAAGCGCGGGCTTAAAAATGTTTTCGTCATGCATCAAATTCACAATCTTCATGTGCTAGAACCCTTCGACCCGATGATTTCTCAGACTAAACGCTGGTACAATTTCCTCACCGATAATACTTTCCAATCCGACGCGATTATAACTTTGACTGCTAAGCAGAAAGATGACATTGTTAAACGCTACGGCTTGAATAATGTTGTAGTTATTCCTCATGCTATGACAAAGAAAATTTCCGCCGCGCAGATTAAACCGGAGCCATATAAAATTATTATGGTTGGGCGCGTGTCGGGCAGGAGAGATAACCAAAAAAATCCCGAAAAAGCAATAGAGGCTTTTGAAATTGTTCATAAGAAATTGCCGCAAGCGACGTTGCATTTCTATGGTCCCGGCAATCCTGCAAGCAATTTAAAAGCGAAGATTAAATCTGCAGGGCTTACTGACTCAGTGATTTTCGAGGGCTTTGTAACTAACATGGACGAAGTATTTTCTTCAGCTACGTGTTCTATCCTAACGAGCCGCTTTGAAGGTTTTTCGCTTGTCGTTCAGGAGAGTTTGAATAATAATTGTCCTGCCGTGTCGTTCGATTGCAATTACGGACCGAGCGATATGATTATTGACGGCGTCAATGGCTATTTAGTTCCGGTCGGCGACGTTGAGGCTATGGCTGACAGGATTATAAAAATTTTGACTGAACCTGGACTTCGCGAAAAACTTGCTGCGAATTGTGCACAAAGTGTAGAAAAGTTTTCGCCGGAAATTGTCGCGGAGCAATGGGCTAAACTATTCTGTAAATTTATTTAAATATACCCGCCTTGACAAGTCGTGGACACTTCGATATTGTTAAACGGCATTTTAATGAAAGGGGAATAAAAATTGTTAGTACACGAAATAATAAACAACGGGCGCGAGGAAGATATAGCGGTCGTCGACGAGGGGCGGCGAATAACTTACGCGCAACTTAAAGAGGGTATAAAAAAATATCGCAATCATCTTTACGAAATCGGAATCAGGACGGGCGACCGCGTCGGAATTTTTTCGCGCAATAGCTTGGAATTCGTCTACGCTTACTTTGCAACGTCGTCGCTTGGCGCGATTAACGTCCCGATAAATTTCCAGCTTAGCACGCGCGAAACCGCTTACATTTTGCAAGATGCAGGCGTCAAACATTTGCTGACTTACGAGCCGCTGAAGTTCGAGGAAAAACTTTCCGTCACGCAACACAACATTGCAACTTTCGGCGATAAAATTTCTGCCGATGCTCCCGAACTCCCTGCCGACTTCGACGAAAATAATCCTTGCGTCATAATCTACACTTCCGGCACGACTGGCAATCCTAAGGGCGCAATGCTCTCGCATAAAAATCTTGTCTGCAATACGCGCCAATGCGAAGTTTTCAAATGCCATAGCAAATGCAAAGTTCTTTGCGTCCTGCCAATGTATCACTGCTTCGGTTGGACGTGCGTCGTGCTCAACACTTTTTATCGCGGCGCGGAACTTGACGTTATGCGCGTCTTCAAGCCCAAAGATATGGTCGACATGGTGCGCGAACAGGAAATCACCGACATTATTATTGTCCCGTCGATTTTCAAATTGATTACGGGACTTGCTAAGCCCGAAGATTTTAAGAGCGTGCGTTTCTTCATGAGCGGCGGCACGACTCTTCCAGATAAAATTGTTGAGGAGTTCAATAAAAAATTCAACAGAAAGATTGCGGAAGGTTACGGCTTGTCGGAAGCGTCGCCGGCAGTTTTCCTTACTACTCACGGCGAAGAAAGACAAGGTTCTTGCGGAAAATTGCTTAAAGGTACCGAAGTTAGGCTCGTAGATGAAGACGGGCTTGACGTGGCTCCTGGCGAAGTCGGCGAAGTTTTGGTACGCGGCGGGCAAGTTATGCTCGGTTATTGGAATAATCCTAAGGCAACCGCTGAAACTCTCGACGAAGACGGCTGGCTCCATACTGGTGACGTAGGCAAGGTCGACGAGGACGGATATTATTACATTGTCAGCCGAATCAAGGAAATGATTATCAGCATGGGTGAAAATATTTATCCGCGTGAAGTCGAAGAGGTCGTTTATCAATTCAAAGGCATTAAGGACGCGGCAGTTATCGGCGTTGATGATAAATTGCGCGGGCAAGTTGGCGCGTGTTTTTATGACGTGCAGGATGGCGCAACGGTCGACAAGAGCGAGCTAAAAAAATTCCTGCAGAAAAATCTTGCGCTGTACAAAGTTCCGCGCGAGTTCCGCGAGCTGAAAGAAATTCCGCGCACTTCGACAGGCAAAATTGCTAAGCGCAAAATTTTGGAAGATTATATGGCGGCAAGGGCTTAATTTTCGTGACGATAAGGAGGTGATAAACCTTGTCTAATGAAGAAAAAATTTTAGCTATGCTGACAAAAATGCAAAGCGATATTGACGCCTTGCGCAACGAAATTGACGACATTAAAAATAATGAACTTCTCAAAGTAGCAGAAAAATCAAAGCCAAGATATAACACTTATGAGGCGTTAGAAGCAATGTCCGAATTACTTACCGATGACGAAAAGGACGCACTCGGCGAATACATGGAAGCGGAAATGGCAAGAAAGGCGGCTCTTTATGGCTAATTATTGTCTGGATTCAAACGTTGTAAGCGATATTCTGCGCGGCGAGCATGAAGTTATGCTTCATTTTGAGACGGCTAAAAAAAATAATGATGAGCTTTTCATTCCGTCAATCGTTTATTATGAAATTGTTCGCGGCTTAAAGGCGGCGGGCAAAATACGTAAACTCATGGCATTTCAATTTCTTTATGATACCGCTAAACTTCTTTATCTTGACCGCGACGATTTGACGACCATAAAAAAAGCCGTTAATATTTATATTCACCTCCACAAAGGGCAAATGATTGAAGACAACGACATTTATATTGCGGCAATTTCTATGGTGAACGATTGCACGCTTGTCACGGCGAATACTAGACATTTTGGACGCGTCGAAGGCTTGAACTTTGTTAATTGGAGAGATTCATGATTAAAAATGATATTGACCTGCGCAAGCTCAAAAACGCAATCAACGAGTGCAAGACGATTAAGTTGACGGGCAAAGTTACGCAAGTTGTCGGGCTTGTTATCGAGACGCAAGGTCCAGCTGTCAGTGTCGGTGAACTTTGTTATATCTCGTCGAAATTTCCGAACGTACCACCCATTCCCGCTGAAGTCGTCGGCTTTCGCGAAGGTTTTGTAATGCTTATGCCGATTGGCGAAATGCAAGGCGTTGGACCCGGTTGCGAAGTCGTTGCCGCGCAGAAAACTTTACAAGTTAAAGTTGGCGAAGAACTTTTAGGACGTGTGCTTGACGGCTTAGGCAATCCTATGGACGGACTTGGACCAATTCTTTCTACGACAGAATATCCTTTGCAAGCCGCGCCTCCGCACCCTTTGACACGTCCGCGAATTACGCAAAATCTTTACGTCGGAGTTCGTGCGGTCGACGGACTAATAACTATGGGCGACGGGCAACGTATTGGAATAATGGCGGGTTCTGGCGTAGGAAAGTCGACGCTCCTTTCAATGATTGCGCGAAATACTGAAGCGGATATAAGTGTTATTGGGCTTGTCGGCGAACGCGGGCGCGAAGTCAGAGACTTTATCGAACGCGACTTAGGCGAAGCGGGCTTGAAACGTTCCGTTGTCGTCGTCGCGACCAGTGACCAACCCGCGCTAGTCAGAATCAAGGGTGCAATGACTGCGACCGCTATTGCTGAATATTTCCGAGATCAAGGACATAAAGTTATTTTGATGATGGATTCAGTTACACGCTTTGCAATGGCTCAACGCGAAGTCGGTTTGACAATCGGCGAGCCGCCCGCAACTCGTGGTTATACGCCCTCAGTATTCGCGCTCTTGCCTAAACTTTTGGAACGCGCTGGCACTTCCGATAAAGGCTCAATTACGGGAATTTATACGGTGCTTGTTGACGGCGACGACATGAACGAACCGATTGCCGACGCCGTCCGCTCAATCCTCGACGGGCATATTGTCCTTAGCCGAGCTATCGCCGCGCAGAATCATTATCCCGCCATTGACGTTTTGGGTAGCGTTAGCCGTGTTATGAATGAAGTTGTTTCACCCGAACATTTGCAAGCCGCACAAAGAATGCGAGCTTTAATGGCGGTTTACAAAGACGCCGAAGATTTAATTCATATCGGCGCGTATGTCAAAGGCTCAAGCAAGCGCATTGACGAAGCGATTAGCAAAATCGACGCGATTAACGAATTTCTCTGTCAAGGCATTTTTGAAATTGATACTTATGAAGTGACGAAAAGTAAGCTCATGAAGATTTCGGGCAAGTAATATGAAAAAATTTAAGTTCCAACTCGAAACGCTGTTGAAGGTTACGAAGCGCAAGAAAGATGATGCTGAAATGCAATTCGCTGAAGCGTCGCGCTACCTTGAAGAATGTCGTGCTAAGTTGCAAGAATTACTGCGCGAGATGAAAGAAATTCAAGAAGAATTTGCAGCGTTGACGAGCGAAGGCAAAACAATTACAATCGGGCGCATAATGATTTACAATCAATTTTTTAATTGGAAGCGTACCCAAATCGAACAACAACAGCAAGTAATTTTGAAGGCGACGCAAGATAAGCAACAAAAATTAAAAGCACTGATGAAGTTAATGACGTACTTAAAAAGTATTGAGCAACTTAAGGAAAAGCGACTGAACGAATACAACGCGGAAGTGCTTTTCGAGGAACAGAAAATGCTTGACGAAATCGGCTTGCAACTGGCAATGCGTAAATAAGGAGTGAAAAATTTTGATTGAGATTCAAGGCGTAGAGCGCGTTGAGATGACAAAGCGCATAGACCAAATTAAAAGGCGTATCGCCGAGATTGAAGAAAAAATTGGCATGGTAGGCGTTGGCGGCGACTTTCAAACGACGTTGGAGCGCGAAATTGCTAAGCAAGCTAAATTCGCCGTCAAGCCCACCCAAGCAGTTAATGACGTTCAGAAAGTGCAAAATCAACCCGTCAACGAAAATGATGCGGCAAACTCTGCTAAAGTCGCTAAAGCCCTTCAAGAAACCGAAAAGGCTACTCCTGCGCAGAAAACTTTGCCCGGCGAAGAAGCTTTACCCGGTAAAATTGGTCAGCCGCCACAAATTAAACGCGCTGATATTCCCGATACCGAAATTGAGATTCCCAGCCGCGACGATAAAGTTTTCGACGACAATTACAGCGGCAAAGATGCGGAAGTTACGCCCGTCGAAGATTTAATTATGCAAGCGGCTGATAATTACGGCGTCGACCCGCAACTCGTCAAGGGCATTGTCGAATACATTAATCAACACCAGACGCCCGCGCAGATTGAAACCGAAGAATCAGCGTCCGTCGAAGATTTAATCACGCAAGCCGCTTATGCTTATGGTGTCGACCCCGAACTTGTTAAGGCGATTGCCATTGCTGAATCCGATATGAATCAAGATGAAGTTTCGCCGGTCGGCGCAATCGGCGTTATGCAACTCATGCCCGAAACTGCCGCAGGACTTGGTGTCGACCCTTACGACACGAACGAAAATATTGCCGGCGGCACAAAGTACCTTAAGCAAATGCTTGACACCTTCGACGGCGATGTTCCCTTAGCGGTCGCTGCGTACAATGCCGGACCTGGCGCAGTCAAAAAATATGGAGGCATTCCGCCCTATTTCGAAACTCAAAATTATGTCGGGCGCGTTATGGATATGTATAGATGAAAAAATTTTTATTAATCTGCGCGGCGACTTTGCTGATTAGTTCGTCAGCCTGCGCGGAAGAAATTTTTACCGACAAATTTATTCTGTGGACGGCGCACCGCGATGAACTAGTTGATGAATACACGCTCAAGCACTACGGGAAAATTTATCGCGAAATAATTCCGCAAGCAGTCATAGTGCACTGGACGGCGGGCGGTACGCTTGAATCAGTTTGGAAATATTTTTATCCCGAAGAAATGCCCGACGACGAAGGCAGATTAAACGTCGCGTCGCAATTCATAGTTGACCGTGACGGAACGATTTGGCGGCTCATGCCCGAAACAAATTTTGCGCGACACGCTATCGGCTACAATCATTGCGCGATAGGAATTGAGAATATCGGCGGCTACAACGGGCAAGAAGATTTGACGGAAGAACAACTCGCGGCGAACGTCCGATTGATAAAATATCTGCACGAAAAATATCCGACGATAAAATATGTTTTTGGGCACTATCAACAGGACGCGGCGCGGGCAAGTGGACTTTTCATTGAGCTTGTACCGGATTACTACGCGAAAAAGCCTGACCCTGGCAAAATTTTTATGCGCGGCTTGCGGGAGCAACTTGAAAAGGACGGCTTAACTTTTTATGACGAGTGAAAATCGGCAAGCGTTAATGGAAGGCTTCCGCGACGGCACGCCCATTGGTTTGGGATATTTTGTCGTAGGATTTTCACTGGGCATTGTCGCAAAGGCTGTCGGGCTTAGTCCGTTGCAAGGATTTATTCTAAGCTTGCTGAACAATGCCTCTGCGGGCGAGTACGCGGCGTTTATGGTTATCGGTTCGGACGCGCCTTACCTTGAAATCGCAATGATGACGTTCGTTGCCAATGCGCGCTATGTTTTAATGAGCACGGTTTTAAGCCAAAAGTTTTCGCCCGATACGCCGTTTTACCACAGAATTTTTGTTGGTTTCGACGTGACGGACGAAATTTTTGGAATAGCAATAGCGCGGAGCGGACGTTGGCTAAATCCGTTTTACAATTACGGCGCAATGTTGACGGCTCTGCCTGGTTGGTCGCTGGGCACGGCGTGTGGAATTATCGCATGGTATTTTTTTTCGCCAGCGGTAGTTAGTGCGCTTTCAGTCGCGCTTTACGGAATGTTTTTAGCGGTGATAATTCCGCCAGCTCGAAAGGAAAAAATTATTGGCGGAGCTGTCGCGATAAGTTTCCTGCTAAGTTTCCTTGCCGAAAAGTTTTTCCCAGACATTTCAGCGGGCAACAGAACGATTATCTTAACGATTTTGATAGCTGGCGCGGCGGCAATTCTTTTTCCAGTACACGATGAGGAAAATAAATGACACACGACATTAACATCTACATATTGGTTGCTAGCGCGGTGACTTTGGCGATAAAAATCTTGCCGTTGACGCTGATTCGCGGCGAGATAAAAAACGTAACGATACGTTCTTTCCTGCACTATGTCCCCTACGTGACGCTTGCGGTTATGACTTTTCCGGCAATAATCGACGCCACGCAGTCGCAAATTTCGGGCGGACTTGCGCTAATAGCAGGGATAATTGCGGCGTGGTTCGGTGCGAGTTTATTTAAAGTTGCTTTGCTATGTTGTTCGGTTGTCTTCGTGACGGAGCTTTTCATTTGACATTTATTTTTTATATTAAATCGCGTAAGGGTGAGTTAAATGCAGTACAAGTGCAAGATGACAGTCATTGATAAAAAAGTTTTCGGCGACTTGCAGGAAAAATATCTTGCTGACCCGAAGTCGGGCGCGTGTCCGTTTTATGAAGTTGGCGCAGAATATCTTTTTGAGCGTTACAGCGATGAAGATACTTTTTGGACGCAAGGCAAAGGCGCACATTGCTCCGAAGCGTGGGATTGTTTTAGTCGCTATGTTTATACGGCGTTGCAAGGCGGCGCGATTATGCGCGGCTGGACAAATGATGAACACATGATGATTGCCTGTTGCAATGACGGCACGCGCCCGGTTATTTTCAGGATTGAGCGACTTGATTACAAAGTTGTTTACGTCGACGCATCCGCGCAGGTTCAGGAAGAAATTGCCGCCACGCTGAAAACTTTGGACGGAGTAAGCAACGTTGTTTATCGCGCTGACAAGAATTTTATAGAAGTCTTCATGGATAGAAATCACGAAGTCAGCGACGAGAAAATTATTGCGGCGGTCGGCAATTTTAAAGTTCTGCAAATTGATTAGGAATGGGTTGGCAAAATGAAAGTCTCTGTGATTATTCCGCTTTACAACGATGAAAAATATCTTGCTGTCTGCTTGGAAAGTTTGTTAATTCAAACGTTCACAGATTTTGAAGTTATCGTGGTTGACGATTGCTCAACGGATTCAAGCCTTGCGATTGTCGAAAGTTATCTTGAGAAATTTGGCGGACGATTGAAAGTTTTTTCTTTAGAAGAAAACACCGGTTCTGGTGCTGTCCCGCGCAATATTGGCTTGGAAATTGCTAGCGGTAAATATGTTTACTTTATGGATAGCGACGACTTGATGATTGATAACGCCCTTGAAACGCTTTACAATTTCGCGGAAGAATATCAAGCGGAAGTCGTTTACATGGAACGCGGATTTACTTGTGGCGCGGAACTTGTCCCACAAAATTTAACTGAAGTTTTTTGGAATCCGCCGCGCTTTACTTCAGAAAAACCCATTTTGGAATCAGAAAATCTTTCCGAGCGCGTAGAAAAATTTCTAAAATTGGCAATCGGAATGCCGCCTTGGGAAAAATTCTTGCGGCGCGATTTTCTAATCGAAAACAGAATAAAATTCCCAGCGATAAAAATTTCTGAAGACATTATCTGGACGTTCAAACTCCTTTGCAAAGCGAAGAACTTTTTACGCTTGCCGACTGCCCTTTATATTCAGCGCGAAAATTTTAGTTCAATGACAAGGCAAAATCGCTCGCTCGAACAGGAATTACTTTTCTGGACAAATCCGCTTTTGCGCGGCGTGGATTGCCTTAACGATTTCATGAACGAAATTATTTTTTTCAAGATGAATGCGCCTATTAAATTCGCTGTGCTGAATTTCTTTGCGAAAATACAATTCGACTTCATGGCGGAAACTTTCAAAAGCTTGGAGCCGCAGGAAGCTTACGAAATAATTTTACGCGAATTTTCAAAGGTTGGCACTTCGCAACCCGCGCTGATTGCTTATCTGCTCGTCATGAACAATCTTTTTCGAAATGAGTTGGCAAAATGAAAGTCTCCGTGATTATCCCGCTTTATAACGCACAAAATTATATCGCCGCTTGCCTTGAATCAGTTTTGAACCAAACTTTGCAGGATTTTGAAGTTGTTGTCGTCGACGATTGCTCAACTGATAATTCTTGCGCGGTCGCAGAAAGTTTTTCAGAGAAATTTGGCGGGCGGCTTAAAATTATTTCCCTGCCAAACAATACCGGCAACGCTTCAATTCCACGCAATGAAGGCTTAAAATTTTCTCGCGGCGATTATATCTTTTTTATGGATAATGACGACTTGATTATTCCAAATGCACTCGAAACTCTTTGCAATTACGCTGAAAATTTTCGCGCTGATGTCGTGTACATGGAGCGCGGCTTTATTTTATCCGGCGAAAACATTATCGCCGCTAATTGGGATAAATTTTCTTCCAAAATTATCAATCCAACGCTCGAAACTCAAAATATTTCCGTTCGTATCAAAAATTTCTTGAAAACTTCCTACGGTTGGGCTCCTTGGACGAAATTTATCCGTCGCGACTTCCTTATCGCTAATAAAATCGACTTCCCGCACCTAAAAATCTCCGAAGATGTCCTTTGGTCGTTTAAAATCGTTTGTTTAGCAGAAAATTTCTTGCGAATCCCTAATCAACTCTATATTTGCCGCTCAAGAACCGATTCTTTGTCGCGTATCAAGCGCGAACCCGCCGATGAGATAAAATTTTGGCTCGATCCGCTCGTTAAAGGTCTCGATTACCTTAATGACTTCATGTCGGGCGATTTTTTTTACCAAAATCCTAATTTCCGCTTTGATGTCACGAATTTTTTTGTTAAAATGCAACTAGCAGGAATGTTAGCCGCTTTGAAGAATTTAAACCGCTATCAACTCTACCAAATTATTTGCGAATCCTTTTCCGACAGCAAATACGCCCCGTTAATCGCTTATTTGTTCGTCGTTATGAATTTTTATCGCGATAAGTTCTCGGAGGTGAAATAAATGCAGCTCGCTAAGGGGCAAAAAATCCCGCTCAACGAAAATTCCCTTGTTTTTAAGTTTGAACGCCCAAATTCCGCGCTCGAAATCGATACCGCCGCTTTTCTCACTCAATCTAACGGAAAAGTCGCCTCAGATGATGATTTTGTCTTCTACGGCAATACAAATCACGTTTCAGGCGGCGTTATCCATAAAAATGACGCTATCGAAATCAATTTGGATAAAATTCCGCGCCACGTCGAAAAAATTTCACTTACTGCCACAATTTACGACGCCGAAAGCCGTAAACAAAATTTTAGCATGATTCGCGGCGCAGTTTTGAAGATTTTAAGCCTTTATGGCGAAATTGCAACCTTCCCGCTCGAAAATTTCACCGTCGAAACTGCGATTGTGCTCGGCGAAGTCTATCGCTATAAGGGGAATTGGAAATTTAACGCTACCGGCGCAGGTTTTAGCGGAGGTTTAGCCGCCCTTTGTAATAATTTCGGCATTGAAGTTAAAGATAATCCGCCTCCGCCGCCAGAAACTAAAAAAATTAACACTCGGCGCGAAAAAATCATAATTCCGCCGCCACCAACTCAATCGCAACCTAAAAAAGTCGAACTTCGTAAGGGTCAAAAGGTTAATCTCACTAAAAAAGGCTCTAAACTCGGCGAAATCGTCATAAATTTGAATTGGCAACAGCCTAAACAGAAAAAATCCGGCTTTTTCGATAGTATTTTCGGAAATAATAGCGGCGGAATCGATTTAGACCTCGCTTGCCTCTTTGAACTCAAAAACGGCACTATCGGAGCCGTTCAAGCTCTCGGAAATCATTTCGGCTCGCTAAATTATGAACCTTATATCGCTCTCGACGGCGACGACCGCACCGGAGCCATTTCCGCTGGCGAAACTATTCGCGTTAATGGCAATTTCGCCGATAAAATCCGCAGAATTTTAATTTTCACCTTCATTTATTCCGGCGCGGCGAATTGGGAAGAGGCTAAAGGCGTCGTAACCGTAAATTGTCCCGGTTCGCCCGAACTTATCGTTAAAATGGACGAATACGGCTCGAAAAAACACACTTGCGCTATCGCTTTGCTCGAAAATGTCGGCGGAACCTTCAGCGTTGAGAAAATCGTTGACTTCTTCGACGATTCTGAGCAAATGGATCGCGCTTTTGATTGGGGATTGAGTTGGAGAGCCGGTTCTAAGGATTAAAAACGCATTTTGCGTGGTCATAAACACTTTTTGGGAGGAATTTTTATGGCAATCAGTTTGCAGAAGGGTCAGAAAGTCGATTTGACGAAGGGTAACCCCAGTTTGAAGAAACTTTTAATCGGTCTTGGCTGGGATACCAACAAATATGACGGCGGTTTCGATTTCGACCTCGACGCGGCGGCTTTTTTGCTTAATTCTAGCGGCAAAGTCAATTCCGATGACGATTTTGTCTTCTATAACAACCTTAAGCATAAAAGCGGCGCGGTTGAGCACATGGGCGACAATCTCACCGGCGCGGGCGAAGGCGACGACGAAGAAATTAAAATCGACCTCTCCAAAGTCCCCGCTAACGTCGATAAAATCGATTTCACCGTCACCATTTACGACGCCGACGCCAGAAAACAAAAATTCGGGCAGGTTGAAAACGCTTACATTCGTGTAGTTGACGACGAAACCGGCAGGGAACTTATCCGCTACGATTTGGGCGAAGATTTTTCCGTTGAAACGGCTGTTGTCGTCGGCGAAATTTATCGCAACAAGGGCGAATGGAAGTTTAACGCTATCGGCTCCGGTTTTAGCGGCGGGCTTGCCGCGCTCGGCAGGAATTACGGCGTAAACGTCTGAGTCAACGTTTCAAACTAAATTTTTTCCCCCGTCAAACGCTTGGCGGGGTTTTTTTGCGCCCATTTTACAAATTCCATGTACGTGGAAAATGTAAAATACGCTCTCAAAACGCCCCTGATTTTTGTACCATTTAAAAAAGCCGCGTCAGAACGCCATACAAATTCCATGTACATGGAAAACGTAATTTGCTCCCTCAAACAGCCCTCAAAACCCATTTTCAACGCTCAAAACTCGTTTTAAGTTGAATTTTCCTCGCTCAATCAATATAATTGCCTCCAAAGGAGGTTTTTTAGCTTTGAAACTGTTTTTTTCCGCCGGTGAATCCTCTGGAGACGTTCACGGCGCATCTTTGGCTCGCCAAATAAAAAAAATCGCTCCCGAAACTGAAATTCTCGGCTTCGGCGGCAATCTTATGCAAAATTCCGGCGTCAAACTCGTTCGTAACTACAAAAATTATAATGTTATGGGCGTCGTCGATGTTTTATTCAATATTCGCAGGATTTTTAAGCTCCTCGACGACTTAACCGAAATTATTCGCACCGAAAAGCCCGATTTGCTAATTTTAATCGATTATCCCGACTTTAATTGGCGTTTAGCACGTCGCGTGAAAAAATTTGGCGTTAAAATTCTGTCTTATATCCCGCCGTCGGCTTGGGCGTGGCGAAAAGGTCGCGCAAAAACCTGCGCAGAAGTCGCCGACGCTTTTATTTCAATTTTTCCTTTTGAATTGCCCGTTTATCAAGCCGCAGGCGCGAAAATTTTCTTTTTAGGTAATCCGCTCGTCGATACCGTCAAAAATTCTATGTCAAATGCCGATTCACGGGAATTTTTCGGCGTTAATCCGTCCGATAAAGTTATTTTGCTTATGCCTGGCTCGCGTAAACAGGAAATTAAACTTCTTTTGCACGATATGCTCGCCACGACCAAATTTTTGGACAAAAATTTTAAATTTTTCCTTCCAGTCGCTGATAACGTCGAAAATTTGATAAATGTTAGCGGTTTCGACGTGAAATTAGTAAATTCCGCGCACAGATACGACTTAATGAGCATTGCGGACGCCGCAATCGCTACTTCAGGCACCGTCGTCCTTGAATCCGCGCTTTTGAACCTGCCTTGCGTCGTTTTATACAAAATGGCTCCGCTAAATTTCCTAATCGGCAAGCTTTTAGTCGATATAAAATACTTCAGCCTGCCAAATATCCTCGCTGACGAAAAAATTTTGCCCGAACTCCTGCAAAATGACGTTACGCCACAAAAAATTTCCGCTGAAGTCAATAAAATCCTTGACAATAGGGCTAATGTTGTGAAAAAATTGCAATCGGCTTGCGAAAAGCTCGGCGAACACGGAGCCGCTACTCGTATCGCTAAAAAAATTTTGGAGATTGCTAAAAATGAAGAACTATAAACGACTTTTAATCTACATAAAGCCATATTTAGGGCGATTTGGGCTGGCAATAATCTGTATAATCGTCGCATCGGGCGCGAATTTGTATTTGCCGTGGATAATTAAAGATATGATAGACAAAGTGCTCGCCGAAAAAGATATGGCGATGTTAAATTTTATTTCGGTAAGTATCGTGGTCGTTTTCGCGATTCGCGGCGTATTTTATTACGGACAATCGTATTTAGTGTCGTATATCGGTCAAAGAGTGGTCGTAGACGTGCGCGAAGTGATGTTTCGCAAATTTCAGCGCATGCCAATGGCATATTTCGACAAACACCAGACCGGCGAGACGATGAGCTATTTAACAAACGATGTCGGGGCAATTCAAGCGGCTTTAGTCGATAATTTAATCGAAATGTTCACGGAAGGCGCAGTTTTAATCGGTTCAATCGCGATGATGCTGTATTTGGACTGGAAATTATCGCTTTTAACGCTAATAACGGTGCCTTTAGTCGGATTTGCGATGAGAATCTTTGGAAAAAAGATAAAATCGACGAGCCGAGTAATTCAAGAGAAATTAGCGGATATAACGTCGCTTTTGCAGGAAAGTATATCGTCAATTCGCGTTGTTAAGTCGTTTGTACGCGAAAAATACGAAATAGACCGATTTAAAGTGGAAAACGAGCTAAATTTCCGTGCGACGATGAAAAATGTACAATTTACGAGCCTATTAACGCCGACAGTAGAATTTTTAGCGGCATTAGCGGTAACTTTAATCGTTTGGTTCGGCGGATATGAAGTTGTGAACGGAATGATAACGGCAGGGTCGCTAGTAGCGTTCCTAACTTACGCCGTAAACCTCGCAAACCCGATAAAAAGGCTTTCGCGCATATATGGACGGCTACAAAAGGCAATGGCGGCGGTCGATAGGATATTTTTAGTGCTAGATTTGCCAGAAACGGTGAATGACAAGCCAAATTCGATAGAATTACCGCCGATAAAAGGCAATGTGAGCGTAGAAAATGTAACTTTTAGCTATGACGGGGTGCATAATGCGCTAGAAAATGTAAATTTAGAGGTAAAATCGGGGCAAATGATAGCATTTGTAGGACCGAGCGGCGCGGGAAAGTCGACGATAGCGAATTTAATCCCGCGATTTTACGATGTGACGTCCGGAGCGATAAAAATCGACGGATATGACATACGCGACGTAAAAATTGACAGTTTACGCGAGCAAATAGGGATTGTGCCGCAAGAAACGCTACTTTTTTCGACAACAGTCATGGAAAATATAAGATATGGGCGATTAAATGCGACAGATGAGGAAGTAATCGCGGCGGCGCGGGCGGCGAACGCAGAAAAATTCATTTTAGAGCTTCCAAACGGTTACGAAACGCAAATTGGCGAGCGCGGCTTAAATTTGAGCGGTGGACAGCGTCAAAGAATGGCGATAGCGCGAGCAATGCTGAAAAATCCGCAAATTTTGATTCTGGACGAAGCAACGAGCGCATTAGATACGGAAAGTGAGAAAATAGTGCAAGCCGCGCTTGATGAATTGATGAAAGGGCGCACGAGTTTTGTAATTGCGCACCGATTGAGCACGATTTTTGGCGCGGACAAGATTTTTGTAATAGACAAGGGGAAAATTTGCGAATCAGGCACGCATAAGGAGCTTTTAGCGTTAAATGGCGTCTACAGCAACCTTTACAACATACAATTTAGCAATATTTAGTTAAAAATTTTAGGAGGAATGATTATGAGGAAGATTTTAAGCGGAATAATGGTCGGAGCGTTCGTATTTGGGCTAGGAGCGGCGGAAATTCAGCCGGTCAGCGCGTCATCGGTCAGCGATTACAAGGACGCAAAGCAAAAAATCGAGAAATCAAAGCAAAAAATGGACAAAACGCAGGAAAAATTCGGGCAAAATAAAAATGACGGGCAAAAACCGACTGAACCGCCCAAAGATGAGAACGGAAACCCGTTGCCGCCGCCAGATAGGAATAATGGCGATAATTCTGCGCCGCCGGAGCCGCTGGAGCCGCCAAAGGACGAAAATGGCAATCCGATGCCGCCGCCCGATAGAAATTCTAATGAATCGAGATAAATTTTGCGTTAAATAGCTTGACAACCTCTTTTTTGGCGATTATTCTTTTGGAAATGAAAAAGAGGTGACAAATAGTGAACAGATGGAATAAAGCGGACACAACGTTATTATGTGCCGCGCTATTTTTTTTGTCGGCGGTGGGATTTAAGATAATTTTTCCGGAAAATATCGTAGCGGAAGGATTTTTATTCGTAACGGAGGCGGCATTAGTGGGCGGAATTGCGGATTGGTTCGCGGTGACGGCATTATTTAAAAAACCGCTCGGATTTCCGTTTCACACGGCGATTTTGCCGCGCAGAAGGAAAGATTTTGTCAAAGCGTCGGTTCTAATGGTGCAGCAGGAGTTTTTTTCGCGCAGAAATATCTTTAAAAAGCTGGGCGACTTCAAATTATTGCCGCGAATCGTGGAATTTTTAGCTAAAAACTCGACGCGGCAGGAAATAATCAAGGAATTATTCAATGTGGTAAAAAAATTCGTGTCGGCGCAGAATAAAGAGCAGCGGTCGAAGGAAATCGCGAACGAATTGCGCAGAATCATACAAAATATACCTGCGCAGGGCTTGATAAGCGATTTTGGCGCACAATTTCGGCGCGGCGACAAAGACAGGGAAATTTTTATCGAAATAGTGAAGGCGATACGCAAAACGGCGGCAAAACCGGAGACTTGCGACAAATTACAAGCGATTTTAGAGGAATATGCGAACGAAAAGACAAAAAACATGGGCGGATTCTCAATTTTAATGGCGGGACTTGCGCAAATGTTAGATTTAGTGAATTTTGAGGAAGCGGCGCGGATAATGCAGACGCAACTGCTAAAATTGCTTGACGAATTGGCATTAGACACGCAAATACAGCGTCGGACGCTAAATGAATGCCGATTAAAAATTTCTGAGCTAAGCGAAACGCCCGAATTTAAAGATTTAGTTGAGCGAATACAAATTGACGCGGCGGCGGAAATTCCGTTGGAAGAAGCGATAGAATTAGCGTTAATTCACATAGAAAGCCAAATAACGACGGTTGATGTAGAAGAAACGCTAGAAAAAGCGCGTTCGTCGAAGAAATTACCCGGAAAAAGCTTAGGAATACTGCTTGTGATCATATTTAACGAAGAATACGACCGATTTTTGAGCTTAATCAGCGAAAATACTGCGTCGAGGCGAGCATTTGAAAAATTTGTGGACGAATTGACAGCGCGAGCGGCATTACACGCGCAACCGCTGGTCGGAACGATAGCGAAATCGGCATTGGACAAATTAACGGAAGAACAGCTGAATAATTTAGTATACGACAAAGCGGAGCAAGATTTTATCTGGATAAGGCTAAACGGGTCGATAGTTGGTTCAGTCGTGGGGCTAGCGATATTTATTTTAATCAAATCGGCGGGGTTGAGCGTATGAAAATCGGTTTTTTTGATTCAGGAATGGGCGGATTGTCGGTTTTACAGCACGCGATGAAGATTTTGCCGCAAGAGGAGTATATTTTTTACGCAGATGAAGAAAATGTGCCGTATGGGACGAAAAAACGCGAAGAAATCTTAAAATATGTGGACGAAGCGTTCAAATTTCTGATAAAAAGCGGAGTTGGGGCAATCGTAGTGGCCTGTAACACGGCAACATCGGTCGCGGTGCAGGAAATGCGGGAAAAATATTCGCTGCCGATAATTGGAATGGAGCCGGCGTTAAAATTGGCGTTAGATTTATATCCGGGGCGAAAAGTTTTGGTAACGGCGACGGCGATAACGATAACTGGGGAAAAAATCCGGCGATTGATAGGAAAATTGGGAGCAGAAACGTTAGTTGAGCTAAAAGCGTTGCCAAAACTGGTAGAATTTGCGGAGCGGCAGGAATTTAGGTCGGAAAAAGTGGAAAAATATCTGCGCGGAGAGCTTTTGAGCTATGATTTAGGAAAATTTTCGTCGATAGTGCTAGGTTGCACGCATTTTAACTATTTTAAGGACGTAATGAGGGAAATATTGCCGGAAAATGTAAAAATATTGGACGGGAACGCAGGAACGGTGAATGAATTGATAAGGCGAGCGAAATTAAAGCGTTTTAGGTCGGAAAAAGTTCCGCAGATAGAATTTTTTTATTCTGGACGGCGCGTAACGGATTCAGAAGAGCTTTTGCGGCTGAAAAAGTTTTTAAAACGGCTTGACGAAATGGAGATGATAAAATGAAGGCGTACAAGGCGGCAATTTTCGATATGGACGGGACGTTGACGGATACTTTAGCGGATTTGCACGAAAGCGTTAATGAAATGCTAGCGAATTACGGTTTTCCGCTGAAAACGCTTGATGAAGTCCGGCAATTTGTAGGAAATGGCGCAAAAAAGCTGATGATAAGGAGTTTACCGGCTGAAAAAAGCGAATTTGTGGACGAGGCGTTGAAATTTTACAATGATTGCTATGCGCGCAACTGTTTGAAAAAAGTTAAGCCTTACGCGGGAATTATGGAGCTTTTGAGGGCGTTGGAGGCGAAAAAAATTCCTATGGGCATTTGCACGAACAAACAACACTTTGCGGCGGTTGAAATTGCGGAAAAGACGCTTGCGCCGATAAAATTTGGCTATGTGAGCGGCGACGAGCCAGGACAGCCGCGCAAACCCGACCCGACCCGCGCATTAGCAGGAGCGAAACTTTTTGGCGTCGCGCCGGAAGACGTTGCCTATTTCGGAGACACGGCGGTTGACATGCAGACGGCGATTAACGCGGGATTTTTAGCAATCGGAGTGACGTGGGGCTTTCGTCCGCGTTCAGAACTCGAAAACAGCGGCGCAGAAATAATTATTGACTATCCGACGGAAATTTTAGAGCGAATTACATTTTAAAGGGGTGGCAACGTGGCGAAATCGACGCTTATAAACTTATTTTTAATTGACGGCACGGCGAACGGGCGAATTAAATGCACGATTAACAGCCGCACGGGAATTATTTTCAAAATTCCGCGAAAAGACTTGTCCAAATGCAAAGAGCATGATTATTTGAAGCATGACGGCGTTTATTTCCTGCTCGGCGAGGATAAAATTTACATTGGGCAAGCGGGCAGCCGCAAAAACGGCAAAGGGATTCTAAATCGCCTAACCGAACACGACCGCAATCCCGATAAAAATTTTTGGACGGAAGCTATTATCTTGACGACTTCGGATAATTCTTTTGGCGCAACTGAAATTAGTTGGCTCGAAAATAAATTCTGCAATATGGCGATAAAGGCGGCGCGTTACGTCGTCGGAAACGGAAATGACCCTTCGCCAAGCAATATCACTGAGGAAAAGAAAAGCGAACTTGAAGAACACGTCGGATTTGCAGAACTTATTTTGAGCGCGATTGGTTACAAAATTTTTGAGGCGAAAAAAGCTTCTGCGCCGCCTGTTAAGCCGACTGACGACGAAATTTTTACTCTATCGCGCAAGATTAAAGCTCTCGGCAGGACGATTAACGCGCAAATGAAAATTACGCCGACTGGATTTAAAGTTTTGGCGGGCAGTGACATTTCACCGATTGAGAATCCAAATTTGTCCGCTCCGATGAAAAAACTTCGTCATTCGGATAAAATTTCAAATGGAAAATTGCTTGAGGATATAGAATTTAATTCGCCGTCTTCCGCTGCAGAATTCATTATAGGAAATCACGTGAACGGCAAAGAATATTGGAAGAAAAACGGCGTACAACTGAAAGATTTACAGGAGGGAAAATAAATTGGCTATTGAGAAGGTAAAAAAGTATTTTGAGGAAATAGGCGAACCGGAGCGCGTGATAGAGTTTGAACAATCGACGGCGACGAGCGAACTTGCCGCGCAGGCTTTAAATTGCGAAGTTGGACGCATTGCAAAGACAATTTCAGTTTTCGTCGACAAAAAACCGATTCTGATTCTGATTTCGGGCGATATGAAGATTGATAACAAGAAATTCAAGGCGCAATTCAACTGCCGCCCGCATATGATACCGGTTGAAGAGGTCGAAGGGCTGATTGGGCACGCGGTCGGGGGCGTTTGTCCGTTTGCAGTCAATGAGGGCGTCCCGATTTACCTTGACGAGTCGTTGAAACGTTTCGACGTGATTTATCCCGCCGCCGGAAACGATAAAAGTTGCGCCAAGTTCAAAATTGACGAATTGGAACGCTACATTAAGAGCGCGGGCTGGGTTGACGTTGCAAAGGTCAAGTGATAAATGCTATAATCTTCGCGGAAAGGATGAACGACATGAGATTAAAAAATTTTTTCGCGGGGATAATATCGGCGGCAATGATTTTGACGACGAATCCGACTTTCGCGCAAGAATGGGAAGAAGGCGAAGTCATAACAGGAGTCCCGACGGAAATATATATGTGGGTGCAATCGACGCCGCGAGCAAATTATTGGTTCAATCATCAAGCGGCTGGCTATCGAATCAAAGAGGACGGCACGCTTGATTTAAATACGCTAATGGTGCCGGCGATTTATTTATATGACAACATACAGATTGAAGACGTGATACAAAAGCGGCGTTGGAAAAAACTTTCGACGCGAGGTTACAATAAACTTGTCGGGCGTTCGGAGCTTTTGAAGTTCGATTTAAAAAATATGACGGTACAAGTAGTCGAGAAAACGGATTTAGATGACACGTGGGGCGCGTTAGATAAAGACACGTCAGGCGAACCGGTCGCGCTGAAAACGCTTTCGAGTAAAGATGTTATGTACAAATTTTATCGGGCTGTATTGGAATGGGCGCGGGCGCATAACGAATTGATAATCGGGCGGTCGAAAGGAATTTTGAGCGACGCGGACGGCGATTTGCCGCTTAACGAAGTCCCGATAAACAAAATTTTCATTCCGCCCGCCGAATCTTGAAAAATTTCTTGACAGTTGATAATTAGAATGGTAAACTGCGCTTGTTTTTCGGAGAGTTGTCCGAGCGGCTTAAGGAGCACGACTGGAAATCGTGTGTTGCGTTGATAGCGCACCGAGGGTTCAAATCCCTCACTCTCCGCCAGAATTGCAATTAGTGACGCGCAGAAATGCGCAATAGATATAAAATAAGTTTCAGCTGTGAACGCAGAGACTTGGTTTCGCCGGACACAAACTGTACTGACAATCTCGCCAGGGCATACGCAGCAACGAGAGGTTATTGTAGCGCAGCTCCGGATTGAGATTAAGCCTTTGCGTTGACAGCTGAAATTTTTTTATGGAGTGTTACTTTATGGCTTATGAGGCATTATATACACGCGGCAGACCAAAAACGCTATCGCAACTAATCGGGCAGGAGCACATTTCAAACGCTTTGGCACGGGCAATTTCAAGCAATCGACTTTCGCACGCTTATTTATTAGTCGGCACTCGCGGCACTGGCAAAACTTCTACTGCGCGGCTTTTAGCTAAGGCTATGAATTGCGATAAAGTTCACGACGCGCAACTTTCTGGACATCCGCTTGAGAAAAAGGAAATCCCTTGCAATAAATGCGAATCCTGCAAAATGTTTGATTCTTCGCCCGATAATGTGGAATTTGACGCCGCGTCCAATCGTTCAGTCGAAGACGTCACGCGCCTTTTATCGACGGCTTATCTTGCGCCACTCCGCGCCCGCGTCAAAACATTTATAATCGATGAAGTACACATGCTGTCATTCGAGGCAGTCAATTCAATCCTAAAACTAATCGAAGAGCCGCCGCCCAATGTGGCATTTTTTTTGGCAACGACCGAATTAAACAAAGTGCCAATGACAATCCGTTCGCGCTGTCAGGTTCTAAACTTCCGACTTATTCCGCAAGCGATAATCGCGCCGTATCTTTCGACGCTGGCAAGAAGATTGAACGTCGGCTTACAGGAGGAAGCCGCTAAAAAAATCGCTCGGCTTGCGGAAGGTTCTATGCGCGACGCGCTGACTTATCTTGACCAATGCTACGCTATGGCGGACAACGAAATCACGCTTGATAACGTCAATGACACGCTCGGACTTATCTCCGATGAAAATCTTGACGACATAATTTCCGCCGTCAAAGCTAAGGACAGAGCCGCCGCCGCGCAAGCCGTCACGCGGGCATTTAGTTCGGGTTTGTCGGCAAATTTAATCGCTGAATCTTTAATCACGCGGCTTAGGGATATTGAATTCGATATGATAGACAATGACGAGAAAAATTTTGCTGAACTAGATAACTTTATTGACGCGCTTAGAAAAGCTGTCAGCGAAATGTACGGCTCCGGCATTCCGGATATTATTTTGGAAATGACGCTCATGAAACTTGCCGCGCCCGTTCAAAATTTCATTATGCCAACGCCGACCGCGCAGATTGTCGCCAAGCCTAATGAAAATCTTGACGCAGGGCGAAAAATTTTCTATGATACACTTAATTCTTTGAGCGAGAACGATGCAGGGATAAAAACTTTTGCCAACAAGGCGGTTGTTACGAAATTTGAAGGCGATACTTTGACTTTAGCTTTTAAATCAGCGTCTACGGCGGATATGTTTAAACGAAGTCAAGCGGAATTCAAAGAGTTAGCGGCGCAAAGTGCAAAGCGACCGATTAAACTTTCCGTCGTCATTGATAGCAGTTTGCCGCCGCCTGTCTTGAATAAAATGACTGAGCCTGCTCGCTCAAATTTAGTCAACGCAATGGAATTTTTCCGCGCAAATGACGTTATGGAAATTAATGATTAAGGAGAGATTTTAATGGCACAACAGGGATTCGATTTGAATGCGATAATGAGACAGGCGCAAGCTTTGCAAAAAACTTTTGAAGAAAACAAAGCTAAACTGAAAAAGGAAACGGCTTCGGCGCAAGTCGGCGGCGGTATGGTTACTGCGACCGTTGACGGCGAACACGTTGTTAAGGAAATTAAAATCGCGCCCGAACTCGTCGAAGATGGCGACGTAAGCGCGATTGAAGATTTAGTTGTTAGCGCGGTCAATGCTGCTAATGCCGAAATTGAAAAGAAGATTAACGCGAATATGGCGGCGTTCGCAGGAAATGCGCTCGGCGGTATGGGCGGTCTCGGCAATCTCGGCGATATGGGAGACTTACTCGGAAAATTCTTGGGAGGTCCAAAAGCTTAATTAAATATGAGTTCAAAAGCAATGGCGACCCTGATTGAGTCGCTAACAAAATTGCCGGGTGTCGGTGCTAAAACTGCCGCTCGGCTCGCTTATCATATAGTCGAAATGAAACCCGACGACGTGGAAAATTTAGCGGCGGCAATTCGTTCAGTCAAGCTTGACACGCACCCTTGCGAAATTTGCTTTAACACTGTCGACGCCGAAAAAACTATTTGCGACATTTGCGCTTCCGATAAGCGCGACAAGAAAATTATTTGCGTAGTCAAGGACGCTAAAGACCTGGACGCAATCGAACGCGCCGGCACTTTCGACGGGAAATATCACGTGACGGGCGGTTTGATTTCGCCATTGGCGGGCGTGTCGCAAAATGATATTCATCTGCGCGAACTGATTAAGCGCGTTAGTGATGATAATGTTGAGGAAGTGATAATCGCCTTTGAGCCGACGGTTGAGGGCGATGCGACTTCGCTATTTATTTCGCGGCTGTTAAATCCTGCGGGCGTCAAGGTTACGAAACTTGCGCGGGGCTTAGCAGTCGGCGCGGATTTTGCCGGAACTGATTCATTGACAATCGCTAAGGCTATAGAAAATCGCGTACCAGTTTAAAAAAGAGCCTCTTCCAATTTCGGAGGAGGCTCTTTGCTTTGCAAAAGTTTTATTAGCGGAACAGCAACGGATTAATGCGCGTGGTATCGTCTTTAATGTGCGGGTGCGGCAAGCCGAAATCAAGCTTGTAATATTCCAGCGAATCAATTACGAGCGTTTCATCTTCGGGCGTGAAAATAATCTTCTGCGCGGTGCGCTTGGGATAAATTCTCGCCGAAAGAACTTCCGCGCCGTCGTTGATGAAAACTTCGATGCTTGAGCGGTCAATAAAAATATGGAGCTTGATTTTGTCTTGGGGTTCAATTTGAATTTCGCGGACAGAAGCTATGCCGTTAATTACTTCGCCGGAGTTCGTGCGGTCAAGCTTAAATACGCCGTTTGCATTGTAAGTTAAAACGGTCTGCTCAATGTCGGAGGCACGCAAAGCGATTGAAAATCTTTTCGACTTCGCCGCGTCAATCGTCAAAACAAGTTCGTAAGCTTCGCCCGCAACGCCGTCAAACGTCGTCGCCTCGTCAACAACAACATTTCCAAGCGTTATCGGTTTCCACTTGCGGAGCTTTTCGAGTTCTTTAGCGGGCGTCGAGATAATTTTACCGTTTTTAATGTGCAGTTCGCGCGGAACAGTCATTTGACCTGCCCAGCCGTCCTTTGCTTCGTGCATGTCAACATTCCACATATCAAGCCAGCCAATCATAATCGTGCGCCCGTCAGGCGTCTGCATAACTTGCGGCGCGTAGAAGTCAAAGCCTTTGTCGAGATATTGAAAATCTCCGTGTTTAAAAATACCGGTCTTATAATTAAGTTTCCCGATAAGAACGCCCGCCGCTTTGTCGTGATAAAAACCCTCGTCGGTTTTCAAGTCCATTGGCGAGAAAATCAGCACGTCTTGCCCGTCAATTTCTGCAAAGTTCGGACATTCCCACATTCCACCGAGATTTCCTTCACTGCGGGCGGAAATGGCTTTTAATCTCCAAGCTTTAGTCAAATCTTTCGAGACGAACAAAAGAATTTGCCCGTGCGCCATATCGGGCGTGCGCGAACCGAGTACCGCATAATATTTTCCGTTATGCTCCCAAACTTTTGGGTCGCGAATATCATGGATAGAAATATCTTTGTCATCAACGTCAGTGTCTTCGATAATCGGATTTTTTTCGGACTTTTCAAAGTGAATGCCGTCTTCCGAATGAGCCAGGCATTGAAATTCGATATGACCGTAACCAATGGCGGCTTCTTCCTCAGGCGTTGCGCTAAGGTGCCCTGTGTACATGAGATAAAGTTTGCCGTCCTTTTCGATAGCACTGCCCGAAAAACAGCCGCCGCCAGTTTCATAAGGCGCATCGGGTTTTAAAGCAATCGGCAAATGTTTCCAGTAGGCTAAATCGTCGCTGACGGCGTGTCCCCAATGCATTGGACCCCAGCGCGGCTCGTAGGGGTAATGTTGATAGAAAAAGTGATATTGCCCTTTATAAAAGCACATGCCGTTTGGGTCGTTGCACCAGCCAAAAGGCGCGGCAAGATGATAGCGCGGATACCAGCGAGCGTCCGTCACCTGCGAAAAAGTTTTAAAATCTGTAATTTGTTCTGCCATAAAATCAATCCTTTCTAGTTTCTGGAAAATTGGTCGCGGAGAATAACATCATGCGAGCCGCCCTCGACGATACTGACTGACGAAACTAAAGTAATTTTAGCTTTGTCGCGCAGTTCAGCAAGATTGAGCGCGCCGCAATTACACATAGTCGAGCGAATTTTGGCAAGCGTACTCTCGACGTTATCTTTCAACGCGCCGGCGTAGGGAACATAAGAATCGACGCCTTCTTCAAATGAAAGTTTCTTGTCGCCGCCCAAATCGTAACGTTGCCAGTTGCGGGCACGGTTGCTACCTTCGCCCCAATACTCTTTATAATAAGTTCCATTAATGCGAATTTTATCGGTCGGGGATTCGTCAAAGCGCGAAAAATATCTGCCGAGCATAAGGAAATCTGCGCCCATTGCAAGCGCAAGCGTCATATGATAATCATGAACAATTCCGCCGTCGGAGCAAATCGGGATATACACGCCCTTTTCCTTGAAATATTCGTCGCGAGCCTTGCATACGTCGATAACCGCAGTAGCTTGCCCGCGCCCAATGCCTTTCGTTTCGCGAGTAATGCAGATTGAGCCGCCGCCTATACCGACTTTGATAAAATCTGCGCCCGCGTCGGCAAGAAAGCGGAATCCTTCCGCGTCGACGACATTGCCTGCACCAACTTTGACATCTTCGCCAAAATTTTTGTGGATATATTCGAGCGTAATTTTCTGCCATTCTGAAAATCCTTCGGAAGAATCAATGCATAGAATGTCCGCGCCCGCCTCAAGCAATGCAGGGACACGTTCGGCGTAGTCGCGAGTATTAATGCCCGCGCCGACGACGTAGCGTTTTTTCTTATCGATAATTTCAAGCGGATTAGTTTTGTTATCAGTATAATCTTTGCGGAAAACCATATAGCGCAGGCGTTGCTTTTTATCGACGAGCGGGAGCATATTCAATTTGTGTTCCCAGATTAAATCGTTCGCCATAGGCAAAGTAGTTGTATCGGCGTCAGCGTAAATCAGCTTTTCAAAGGGCGTCATGAAGTCCTTAACGAGTTCATCGCCGGTCATGCGGGAAATTCTGTAGTCGCGGCTTGTGACAATGCCTAAGAGTTTACCAGTCGGCTTGCCGTCGTCGGTGACAGCCATTGTTGAATGTCCGGTTTGATTGAGCAAGGCAAGCATTTCGTTAAGCGTATTCGTCGGCTTAAGGTTTGAATCGCTGGAGACAAAGCCCGACTTATAATTTTTGACGCGGGAGACCATATCGGCTTGATTCTTGACGGATTGAGAGCCGAAAATAAAAGAAAGACCGCCCTCTTTGGCGAGCGCGATAGCCATAGTGTCATTTGAGACGGATTGCATAATGGCAGAAGTCATAGGAATATTGATAGAAAGTCTAGGAAGTTCGCCGCGTTTGAATTTGACTAAAGGTGTAGATAAATCGACATTAGTTGGAATGCAATCAACGGATGAATAACCCGGCACAAGCAGATATTCGCCGAAGGTGTGAGATGGTTCTTGATAATAAAATGCCACTTTGAATCCCTCCCGAAAAAGTATTGAAATACAATTCGGCGGCGGCGCGATAAATCCTGCAAAGAAAAAGCCCCGACCGAAGTCGAGACTTAAAGTTCAGATAAAGTTTTTTTGCGTTATGTCAGTTGCTTAGGTTGACTTTTTAATTTTGTTGGTGTCGGAGCCGCCGAAAGTGAAATTTTCAGAAGCCTTAGTAGCGACGCCCGCATTAACCAAATTGGATGAGTAGCCCAAGTCAATTATGTCGTAATCAGTCGCCGTCGCGTCTGACTTCGAGACTTTTTTATTAGCTGTAATTAAATCGCCAATCGAATAGCTGTTGCCGCTAACGTCTTTCCCCGCCTCTTTCGCGAACCAGTAGTAGGTATTGTTCGTCTTGATAAGCGTTGAGTTCGGGTCGAAAGTAGCATCTTTTCTTCCAGTAGAATCATAAGTTGCGGAACTATTGATTTTGAACGAACCGATATTAGCGGAACCTTTCTTGCCGCTGTTCATATCGAATTTAATTTTGCCGTCCGAGTTTGAAATCTTGGTTATCGTGCCGCTAGCGATTTTAAGTTTGTCGTTGTTAAAGTCGAAGTCAGCGATAGTCATCGTGTCCTTATCGCCCTTTGCGTAGAAGAAAACATCTTTGCCGGAGCCGCCGACTAAACTATCAGCACCGCCGCCGCCTTTGAACGTTGTCTTCTTCGTGCCGCCCGTCAAAGTTTCAGCCGCATCCGTGCCCCTATATGTCAGATTCTTTTCGACACGAGAGCCGTCAACGTTATTGACGCCGCTGTTCTTCAACCTGTATGAGCCGCTAAATTCGCTCGTCAAGCTGGCATTGCCACCGCTTGCGCCGCTGCCTAAACTTACTATCGCGTTCTTCGCATAGGTATAACCAGAAAGCCCGCTGATATTAAGTGAGCCGTCCAAAGTTGAACCTTTCGTCGGCTTAACCGTCAGCGCATTTTTATTCGAGAACTTGAACTTAATCGAACGACTGCCGGCATTAATCTTAGCACTAAGGATGCTATCTTCATTTGCAAAGCTACCGAGCGAAATTTGGTCGTTAGAGCCGTAGTTTTGGATAATATCCTTGCCGCCTTTTGCATAAATGAACGTATCGCCCGCGCCCGCAACTGTGCTTGTGCTACCGATGAGCTTATCATTTTTCGCGCCGCCGACGAGAGTAACGCCATTAGCCGCGCTTGCGTCAAGCGTCGTCTTATTCCTATCGCCCGCCGTTATGCTGATATTATTTGCCCCGTCCGCCACGAAGATTTTCTTAACGGTCGTATCAGCAGAGGCGTTATAGTTTCCGGAGACCGTCGCCGCTGTTGGACGTTTTTCCTTGTTGAGAATTACGCCGGTCTCTTTGAACATCATCTTAGTAAAGGAATTGCGTTTGCTTTCCGCGTGGTGCAATAAAACTTCCTTTTCCTTCATGCCTTCAAGGACGACCGTTCCAAGCCCCGTAGTAAGCGAAACATTTCCGCCACTAACAGAGAAAGTACTAAGTGCCGCCGTGTTGAGGTCAAGTCTGTCAACGCCCGCCTCGTAGCCGCTTATCGAGACACTGCCGCCGTTATACTCGAACATGTCTTTCTTTTTGTTGGTCGTGAAGGTGTATTGGCTACCGCCGTCAACAGAAGCTCCAACTAATGTCACGCTTTGTTTCTTAACGTTTTCTGCGTTGACTTCTTTAATTTCCTTGCCGGCGTACGGTGCCTCTGTAAGGTCAACTCTGCCTCTTGTACTCTCGAACAACTTAAAGCTATTATCGCCGCCGCTAGCAGGAATACTGACAACGCCGTCCTTTGTGAGGAAACCGCCACTATTTAGCGAAACGCTATTAACTTCGTCTTCGTTGGTGAAGGTGAGAACGTTGGACTTATCAAACGTAAACGCTAAGCGGGTATCGCCTTTGCTTGATTTTGCCTTAGAAATTTGCCCAATCCGCGTCGCTGTAATTTCCAACTTGTCGTTGCTCGCAACAAAGCCGCTGACAGTGTCTTTGCCTTCGGTGTATTGGAAGACAAATTCAGCAGGACTTTCGTCAGTTTTTCTTTCGGTAACGTCGAGCTTGTCGTTACCCTTGCCGCCGAAGAGACCGCCGCCTAAACTACTTCCGAATATGACGTTGTTATTGTCATTGCCAACTATCGAAATTGCTTTGCCGACAGCCACCGCATTAACCGTATCGTAAATATCTGGACCAAAAATTGAATCAGCAAATTCGGAAGTCAGCGTTATAGCATCGTTGTTGCGTGCGATTGAATTTTGCTTGTAAACGTAAGTATTGCGCCCGCTCTGAACCGAAATGCCGCTTGTAACAGCTCCGCCGTTCACGAAAGTTAAACTGTCAGTGCCGCCGAAGTCAAGCATAATATTATTATCTTTAGAGGAGAATCCAGCATTTTCAAGGTCAATGCTACTACCTCTTACGGTGACTAAGTTGCCCGCTTTGTAGCCGCTGATTGAATCGGAGCCTTCAGTGTAGACAAAAACATTGTAGCCCGCGCCACCGATTAAAGAATCGTCGCCTTCGCCGCCGTTAAGCGTCAAACTCGACGCAACGTCCGTGCCGCCGTAAAGTGTATCATCGCCTTCGCCGCCTTCAAGCGTGCCACCACCAGTGCCCGCAACTATGTAGTTAGGATTGTCGTTGCCGATTATGCGAATTGCGTTGGTAACGTTTCTTGCGTCAATCGTCGCGTAATTTTCGTGAGCGGCTGTCGTGCCGTTAAAGCGTGCTTCGTTGTAAGCCGAGCCAAGCGATATGCCATGCTCAGGCTTCTCGTCGCTCTTATCAATCGCGATATAATTCATACCGCCGCCGGCGTGCCCTTGATAGCTATAAACAATGCCGTCTTTAGTAACAGAACCGTCTGTCATGCTCTTGAAAGTCAAAGCGTCGGCACCATTCACAGTTAAAGCTAAATTGGTACCGTCAAAGTTTACGTTACCAAAGTCAACCGGAGCTGTTCCCGCGCTCAAGCTAACAGTATCCGTGCCGTGCGTGTAGTTGGCGATAACGTCACTGCCCGCCGTGTAAATGAACAAATCGTCGCCGGAACCGCCTTCGAGCGTGTCATCGTTTGCGCCGCCGTTTAGCGTCGTATTTCTTACGCCAGCCTTGATTGAATCTTTACCTTCGCCGCCAATAATATAGGCAAGATTATTATCTGTCGCGTCGACTTTAATTCCTAGTGAAGCCGCGTCGCTGGTCGTGAGCGAAATTATCTTGCTGTCGATAAAGCCCGTTCCGGTGATTCTTACGTCCGGCTTATATTCATCGTCAGACACTAATTGCCGTCCTTCTGGAGAAATCGTTACAGCTCCGCCAGAGGTAGTGTGCGTTGCTAAGTAATAAAGTTTTTCCGAATCAGCATCTTTCCATTCGTAATTTTTGCTAGGAACACCAATGAGCCTGTTAGTACTGTCGTATTTGAGAAGGTTTTGATCACTTACAAGCGACGCACTAAGGATAGAAGCTGTGCCTACAACGAAATCATAAGTGGTTGACGGGCTTGTTCTTCCTTTCCAGCCGTTACCTGGACTTTCTTCAGTCGTTCCGTCGTCTTTAACCGTGTAACCTGCGGCAACATATTTTTTAGCACTCGCGGCATTTGTAACTTTGGCGGTGCCCATGACTTTAAGGCTGTTGTCGCCTTCTTCTTCAGTTTCTTTGCCGTTTTCATCAGTTTGAACAACTTGAACTTTACCAGTAGTGGTGCCGCCAGCCACAACAACAGTCGATTCTTGAGTATCGGTTTCCTCATTACCTTTAATTTTGTTGACGGTAACGTCACCGTTGAGTGTGCCTTTATTGACCGTAATAACAACATTAGCACTGTCAGCTAAAATGGCGTTACCTTCTTTAGTGCTGGTGGAATCTTTTTTAGTCGAATCAAATGTGCCGCCGTCGATTGTTGCAGTGACTTTGCCCGATTCTTTACCGGTATTAGCTTGAGGATTGGCGAAGGTAAGAGCATTTGGACCTGAAATGTTTGTATTATCACCGCTAATTTGGACGCTTATCTCTTTTTTGGTAGTGTGTTGAGCAATAACAATGCCCGCTCCAGCTGTTGTTCCGCCGTCACCATTTGGCTTGACAGCGTATACTTCAGCTGTACTGTAGATCTTTGCTGTAGAATCTTCAGGAATTATCAACTGCCCTGAACGAATTTCAATGCCTGTTTCGCCTGAAATATCACCGCCATTGATTCTAAGTATACCCTCTTGCGGATTATAAATACCCAAAGAAGCTTTTTTAGGGTCTGCAAGAAGCTCATCATTGGTGTGTTTTCCTGTGCCTTTAATCGTTACGCCTTTGTTAATTGTAATGTCTGTTCCTTCACCTTGATTTTCAGAGCCATTGCCAGAAATACCAGAAGATTGCCCTGAAATCTTGATGGTGTCTGTACCGTCTTCTGAACCGATAATAAGTGTCGAAAATTTAGTGGGATCTCCTGTGCCCCAAAACATGATTCCGACATGATCTCCAGTTGCTTCTATTTCACCAGATCCTATTATGGTTAAACCATTTTGTAAAGTACTTGTTCTTGTTCCGATTCCGATAGGGCATTCGCCGTCTTCTTTATTATTAATAAGTTTGTGACCGTCTAAATTGAGAGTTAAATTTATTCCCGAATTGAAAAGAAGTCGATTACCATTCCAAGTAATGTCTCCACCGAGCTTAATGGTGTCGCCGCTCGCGAGTTTAGTTTTTTCGTTATTACCAGTGTCGCCTGCAACGGCAGTTGCGATTATATCGTTAAATGTTCCGATATATTCGTTCGTGCCGTCTGAAAGTTTTGCATTATTTGCGTTATCTGCTTCTTGAGTCAGCGTCCATTCGGTGAAACGCTGAAGGTCGAAAGCAAAAACTTCGAAACACGGTGTGGGGGGGGTGTAGCTTCACTGTATAAAAAAAGTTTTCCATCCATAGATTGTTTATTCTCCTTTCATGATTAATTTCTCGATGCCGAGCAGTTCTTCCATAAAAATTTTTTCGCCGAGCCATTGTGGGGGCAATGTGCACTTTGAAAATTTTTCTAAGTCAATCTGCGTCGGCGTTTGTGAAACGGTGTCGCTAGCTTGCTAGCCGCGACGTCGAGACGATTCGTTATCAACCCCCTTTTCAAACTTTCAATAATGGGTTCGACTCGCGCATTTAGTTTAAATTTTTTCCTAATCTTTGTCAATCACTTGCGCATTAAAATTTTCTGAAATAAAAAAGCCTATGCCGCTAAGCATAAGCCCTGAAATTTATTTTCCGAAGTCTTGATTCATATCGACATATTCAATTAGCTCGTCAACGCTGTAGCACTCAATGACGGTGTGGAAAGTTTGCTTAATGAGTTTTTGCAGTGCGTGGAAGTCGCCGTTAGGCGGAAAGGGTTCTTCGTCGTTAAGGATAGCGGTAGAAGATTCCGGACGAATATAGGCGGCAGGATAGAAATTTTTATATAAAATAAGATTGCCGACAATGCCCGTTGCGACAATGATAATATCGCCGCAAGTTTCGGAATGAATAGCTTGACAAGTGCCGGCGGGGAAATTTTGAGTAAGCGCGGCTTTTAATTCGCTGTTCATGTTATCGCCTCCAATTTTTAGAAAGTTGACAAACAGTGGACGCGCTGTTCCGCCCAATAATTTTAACGTTATCGCCGCGTTCGTACGCTCCACTGCGTTTCGCTAGTTAAGTATTATTTGCTAATTAAATCCTTGACGACTTCGCCGGCAATAATCAGCCCCACGACCGACGGAACAAAAGCTGTAGAGCCGATAAAATCTTTGACGGGGCGCGGCGTTTCGTCCGAGTAAACAACTTTTAATCTCTTAATCTCCTTATCTCTTAATTTCTTGCGCAGAACTTTTGCGACGGGGTCAACTGTCGTTTGAAAAATATCCGCGACTTTAAAGCGCGTCGGGTCAAGCTTATTGCCCGCGCCCATGCTTGAAATAATTTTTATCCCGCGCCGTTGGCACTCCTCGACCAGAAAAATTTTCGCGGTGATATTGTCAATCGCGTCGACGACGTAATCATATCGGCAAATAAAAAAATCCTCGACGGGTTCGGACGGCAATAAAAATTTCTGAATCGCTTCGACCTGCGCGGAAGGATTTATATCAAGAATGCGTTCGCGCATAACTTCGACTTTCGACTTGCCGACCGTTGATGTTAGCGCGTGAAGTTGCCGATTAATATTTGTCACGTCGATATTGTCCTTGTCGATTAAAACTAAATGTCCGACGCCCGAACGCGCCAGAGCCTCAACAGTAAACGAGCCGACCCCGCCCACTCCGAATACTGCGACTGTCGACCCGTTTAGCTTTGCGAAATTTTCTTCCCCGATTAGGAGTTTCAAACGCTGAAATCTATCGCTCATTTGTTATCGTCCCGTTGTCTGAAAATGAATGACGGAATTTGGAATTTATTATCTTGCGGCTCCGGCTGCTTAGGCGTATCGAGATTAAAGCCTTTCGACACCGTGACGCTTGATTTTGGAACTTCAATCGTTGGCGACTTCAGCGCGAGACTGTCGGCAAAATCCGTTGCAATAATCGTCGCTTGAATCATGCCGTTCATGCTCTTATCAATGACCGTGCCCAAAATAATATTCACGTCGTCTTCGGTCTGGTCGAAAATGTAGCTGGCGGCGGCGTTCACGTCGTGGATAGGGAGCGTTTCATCGCCTGTTATATTCAAAATAATTCCGCGTGCGCCCTTCAACGATTTATCAATCAGCGGACTATGAATCGCCTCTTTGACGGCTTGCACCGCGCTAATATTACTGCGCCCAATTCCTAGCAATGCGTCGCTTGATTCGCTTTGGCGGAAAATGGTTGTCATGTCGGCAAAGTCGACGTTGATAACGCCGGTCGTAAGAATCAGTTCAGCGACACAACGAATAGCCTGGCGCAGGACAGAATCCGCCGCGTTGAAGGCAGTAACTATATTTAAATCTTTGTTTTCGGGGAGCTTCATTAGGTTATCATTTTTAACGATAATCAGCGCGTCCATGTACGATTGCATACGGACAATGCCTTCATTGGCGATACGTTGTTTGCGTCTGCCCTCGAAACTAAATGGCAACGTGACAACACCAACAGTCAACATGCCTAATTCTTTAGCAAGCCGAGCGACAACAGGAGCCGCGCCCGTGCCGGTTCCACCGCCCATGCCCGCTGTTATAAAAATCATATCTGCGCCGAGCATCATTTCCTTAAGGCGTTCGGAATCATTTTTCGCGGCAAGTTCGCCGAGTTCAACTCTTCCGCCGGTGCCGCGTCCTTTAGTTACCGTTTCGCCAATTTGCACTGTACGGATTTTACCTGAATTAGAAAAGCCGCGCACGTGCGAATCTGTATTGACTGCGACTAAATCAATTTCCAAAAAATCGCTTTCGGCAATTCGTTTCAAGACACTATTGCCGCCGCCGCCCACGCCAAAGACTTTTATTGTGACAAGGGCTTTTTTAATCGCCGCGTTGTCAGCCGCCTTTTGTTTATCTCTGTTAAGGCGAAGTTTATTCAACGCCTCCTGGATTGCCGCATCATTAGCCCCCATAACTTTCTTTCCTTTCCTACTTTTAAAAAGTAGCAAACAGCGGACGCGCCAGACGTTACGATAATTTTTAACGCAATCGCCGCGTTCGTACGCTACGTTGCATTTCGCTAGTTTCGACACACAAATTTAATTTCCTTCAAAGCGAGTTACTTTTAGAAAGTAACCAACTCATAACTCCTAACTCCTAACTGCTTTTAATAAGTGTCCATTGCGTCGCCAACATTCCCAATAACATTAACACGCAACCGAAAATTTCTCGCGAAGTCATCACTTCATTTAGGAAGAACCAACCCGCTAATGCTCCAAAAATTGCCTCAAAACTCATTAGGATTGCCGCTGTTGCTGGTTCGGCGTATCGTTGCCCGTAAAGTTGCAGTGTGAATGCAACGCCCGCGCTCATGACGCCGCCATAAAATATCGCGAACCATGCGCTTAGCATTGCCGACAAGCTCGGAGTTTCAAGCGCAAACATTACCACGAAACTAAAAATCATTACGATAAAAACCTGCGCGGTTGAAAGTTCGATTAGGTCGACTTTGTTAGCGAATCGGTCTACTAATAAAATTTGCGCCGTCCAGATAAATGCGCTGACAAAAAGTATTGCGTCGCCTAGTTGGATTGAAAAGCCTTCGCCGATTGCCAAAAGGTACAAGCCGACTATCGCAAGCCCTGCGCCTATCCAATTTTCCTGCCGAATGATTTTGCCTAAGAATTTCGCGCCGAGCGGTACGAAGACTATATAAAGGCACGTAATGAACGCCGCTTTGCCCGCCGTCGAATATTGTAAGGCGATTTGTTGCATTGAGCTTGCGACGAACAACACGACGCCGATTAGCAGTCCGATTAGGAAGCCGCGCTGATAATTTTTTTGCCGTCGTTCTTTAGCCCGACTTTTGCGCGTGTAAATTAAAATTGCAAGCAGGGATAAAAAGCCCGTTAAATATCTTGCCGCCGCGTAGGATAAGGGACCAAGCCCGTCCATGCCTTCAAGTTGCGCAACAAATGTCGTACCCCAAAAAAACGCCGCGCCTAATAGCATCAGCGTCCCTTTTATCTGCATAAAAATTGCCCTCTTAAAGTTTAGTGTTCCACATAATCAGCGCGTCTTCGTCGTTGTCGCGATAATAATTTTTCCGCCGCCCGACGCTTTTTAGTCCGAAGTTTTCATAAAGTTTAATCGCCGCAATATTGCTCGGTCTGACTTCCAATGTTATCGACTTCGCGCCGCGTTCTTTGACAGCCTTAATCAGTTCACCGAATAAAAGCGTTCCGATACCTTGCCCGCGTAGTTCCGGCTCAACGGCGACGTGCATAACTTCCGCTTGCTCGAACGATACCCACGCGCCCGCATACGCTACGATTTTTTTATCCAGCTCGCCGATGACATATTCCGCCAATTCGTTTTTGACTTCGCGGAAAAAATCTGCGCGGCTCCAAGGCATTGCAAAGCATTTCAATTCAAGGTCAGCGACTGCGTCCGCGTCGTCGTGCGTCATTCGTCTAAAAGTAATCATGAAAAATCTTTCGCCATTATCCAGGCGTCCTCGTTCCAGTAATAATTTTTCTCCCGCTCGACAATCTGAAAGCCAAATTTCTTGTAAAGTTCAATCGCCGCCTTGTTGCTCGGTCGCACTTCCAAAACAATAAAAGTTGCGCCGCACTTCGTGATTGTGTCCAAAAGTTTTGACAGAAGAATTGTCGCGACGCCTATTCGCCGATATTCGGGAGCAACTGCTATGCTTTCAATCTCCGCCGTGTCATTATCAATTTCGACTCCCGCGCAGGCAATTATTTTCCCGTCACGTTCCACAACTAAAAATTCCTGCCGTTCGTCCTGCGCCACTCTGAAAAAATATTCGCGGCTACAAGCGTCTCTTGCGCCAAAACATTTAAAATCTAATTCGGCGGCAATCTCCGCATCATCGGTTGTCAACTTCCGGACGTTAAGCCGTGTCTTTTCTCCCATAATACTTCCGCCTCCGCTCGGCGTATGTAAAGCGGCTCCAAATTCATGACGTTATCAACTTTGCCTAAATTTTCCGCGCAGATTGCTACGCTCGACGCTCGCGGCATTTTCAAATGTGGCGGCGCAAGTTTCACGTTCGGCGGCAACGGGATTTTTATTTTGTGTAAAACGTCCCCGCATAAAAAAATTTCGCCGTCAAGTTGTCCCGCCTCTGAAATCACTTCGTCTACCGGTCGGACTTCCAATTTCGATAGCGGCAAATTTTTCTCGAACAGCTGACAATACGCCCGATTTTTTTGCGCGTCTATCATCGGCAAAACTTTCACCGCCGGAAAATTATAAGCCAACGCTTGCAACGTCGGCACGCCGATTATTTTTATCCCCCACGCATACGCCAAAGCTTTCGCCGTCGCCAATCCTATTCGCAAGCCCGTAAATGAACCTGGACCTATGCTCACCGCGACCGCGTCCAGATTTTTAAACGCGCCTGAACTTTTTATAACTTCTTCGACTTGCGGCATTAACGTTTTCGAAAAACTTTGTGGTGATTCGCGCAAGCTTTCCGATAAAATTTTCCCGTTAGAAATTACCGCGACACTCGCCGCCCGCGTCGCCGTTTCTATTCCTAAAATAAATTTTCCCATTCCTAATTCCTAATTCCTAATTCCTCATTCCTAATTGTTTTTTATTCGTCCTTTGTAACAAATTCTTCAAGTTCTTTTATAAAATCTTCGTGCTCTTCGCCCACACAATCAAAGGTAATCCGGCGCATGTTCCGCGAATCCTTTATCCGTTCAATTTTTATCACGACATAATTTTCCGGCAAAGCTTCGGGGAATTTTTCCGCCCACTCGATAAAAACAATCCCTTCCGGAAAATCCGTGTATTCGTAAAAGCCAATGTCCTCCAATTCGTCCTCATTGCGCAAGCGATATAAATCAAAATGGACAATCGGACAAAATCCCTCGTAAACGCTCATCAAGTTAAACGTCGGGCTTGTGACTTCGCCTTGAACACCGAGCGTCCGCGCCATGCTCTGGACAAAAAGAGTTTTGCCTGCGCCCAAGCCGCCTTCCAAACAAATTACCGTACCTTCGCGCACGCGCTGAGCAACTTTAGCCGCCAATTTTACCGTCCCGTATGGGGACTGGGTTATGTGCGTAAACAAAATGTATTTCACTCCTTGTTTTAATTCCGTTCGCCGATTATAAGCGCAGTTTATCAGACGAGAAAAATTTTTTCAACAAGCAATCGCGAATTGTGGTAAAATCCTTCCAAAGGAGATGAACGCTTTGAAAGTTGAAGAAATATTTTTCCGCGACATGTACAGGCAAATTTGCTTGCTGACTTCGTCGAGCCTAGTCAAGAAAATAAATTTGGGCGACGTGTTCGACTTGCCGCCCGATGAAAAACTCGACGGCTTTTTGACTTACGGCTATATTGACGGCGAAACTTTTATTTTTGAGATTATGGCGGGCGCGAAAATTTTAGGCGGGCGACTGAAAATTTTTCCGGCTAGCTATAAAAAATCGGTCAAGCTTAAACGCGCCGAAGTCGATAACGCCGAATTGAAAATTTTGACGGCGGAATATTCCGTTGCCTTCCGCGACCGCGTTCAGATGATTAGCGACAAAATTTCCGACGCCGCAAAGGAGCAAACGCGCCTTATTAAAAATCTCGACGCCTTCCGCCACCCGCATTACCCTGACGACGTTGTTGTTTACTTTTTCAGCGCGGAGGATAAGCCCGAACTTTTATGGGTGCGTTGCTTGTCGGTCGACGAAAACATTTTGACGGGAGAACTTTTGAACGAGCCGACTAAAAATTTCGGCTGTCACGCGGGCGATAAAATTTTATTTGGTGTCGCGCAACTCGGCGAACAAAATATTCTAATCTACCTGCCGAAGTCGGAGGAAAAGTCTTTTGCATAAGAAAAACGCAATAATTATCGGCGCAGGTTCCGCCGGACTGACTGCCGCTTATTACTTTTTGAAAGATACCGACATTAGACCGATTGTCCTTGAGAAGGAAAATTTTGTTGGCGGACTTTCGCGCACGGTGAATTTTAACGGCAACCGCATAGACATTGGCGGGCACAGATTTTTCAGCAAGGACGAAGAAATTCTTTCTCTGTGGCAAAAATTTCTGCCCGCGCAGGGTGCGCCCGCGCTTGACGATAAAATTTTAAATCGCGAATCAGTTTTAGTCGACGGCGGCGCGAATCCCGAAGAGGTCGACGAAGTTTTTCTCAATCGCAATCGCGTATCCAGGATTTTCTATCGCCGGAAATTTTTTTCGTATCCTGTCACACTCAATTTCGACACGATTAAAAATCTCGGACTGGGCGAAATGTTTTCTATCGGCGCAAGTTTTCTCAAGGCGAAATTCAACCAGCGCGAAGAAAATACGCTTGAAGACTTCATGATTAATCGTTTTGGGCAAAAGCTCTACGAAACTTTTTTCCGCGATTATACAGCTAAAGTTTGGGGCAGGACGCCGCAAGAAATCGGCGCGGATTGGGGAGCGCAACGAATTAAAGGACTTTCGCTCGGAAAAACTTTACTTGACTTCGTGAAGAAAACATTCGGCTCAAAAAGCGGCGCGGGCGAAACTTCGTTGATTGAAAGATTTTATTATCCGAAGTTCGGACCCGGTCAACTCTGGGAGAAATTTGCGGCGGAAATAAAAAATATGGGTGGCGAAGTTCTGCTTAATTCCGCCGTTAAAAGTTTCCACGTCGACAAGAATAAAATTAAATCGGTCAAAGTCGAGACTGCCGCTGGACTTCTGACTTTTCCCGCGAATTATTTTCTGTCGAGTATGCCGCTTGCTGAACTTGCTGACGCGCTCGACGACGGCTTAAATCTTCGTCAACTCCAAATTGCTCGCGGCTTGCTCTATCGCGACTTCATAACGGTTGGGCTTCTCGTCGACAAGTTGCAGATTAAAAATCACACCAAAATAAAAACACTCGGCGACATTGTCCCCGATTGCTGGATTTATATTCAAGAGCCGTCAGTAAAACTCGGTCGCCTGCAGATTTTCAACAACTGGTCGCCGTATATGGTTGCCGACCCGCAAAACTCTGTTTGGCTTGGACTGGAATATTTTTGCGACGAGGGCGACGAACTTTGGCAAATGGATAAGGACGCCTTTATAAATTTTGCGGCGGAAGAACTTGCTTCGATTGGAATTATTGACAAAGCGTCCGTTCGCGCAGGCACGCAAATTAAAGTTCCGAAAGCTTATCCCGCGTACTTCGATACCTACAAAAATATTTCCGAACTGCGCGACGCGCTCGACGCGATTGAAAATCTCTACTGCATTGGGCGCAACGGTCAACACCGCTATAACAATATGGACCACAGCATGTTGACGGCGATTGCGGCTGTCTGCGCGATTGCGGGCAAATTCCCTAAGGCGGACATTTGGCGAATCAACGCGGAAAAGAATTATCATGAGGGCAAAGGCAATGAATAAATTTCTTCCACTCGTTCAAATAATTTTCTTATCGGTTGCCGTTGCCTTTTTTACGCTGACATTTACATTGGTGGAAAAGGCGGACACGTATTTTGTCATGAACATTGGACGCCACGTTTTGGAAAACGGATTTCCGCACGTCGACCCGTTCACGATTCATGAAAATTTAAAGCTTGTCACGCAACAATGGCTGAGCGGGATTTTTTTTTGGGAGGCGTATAAACTTTTCGGCGTCGACGGAATACGGCTATTGGATTGCGTTATTGGAATAATTTTGGTTGTGATTTACTGGCGGCTATGTTTATTCGTGAGCGGCGGGAATAAAATTTTGTCGCTGGCATTAGGCTTTGCAGTGAGTTTGCTACTCGTGCCGGCGATTGTCCCGCGCCCGCATATCATTTCGGCTTTATTGTTTTTGGGCGAAGTATTTTTACTGGAGAAATTCACGCGCACGCAAGATTTTAAATTCCTATTGCCGTTGCCGTTCCTATCGATTCTGCTGATAAATTTTCATGCGGCGATGTGGCTAATGGCGTTCGTAGTTAGCTTGCCATTTTTCTTTGTGAAAAGTATTCGCCACGTGAAGATTTTAGCGGCGGCGATGGCGGCGGTATTTTTATGCGGGCTGATAAATCCTTACGGACTGGACGCAATGACTTATGTTTTGCACTCATACGGCATTGACTCGATTAACAGCGGCGTTGTTGAAATGCAAACGCCGACGGCGCACAATCTGCGCGGGAAAATTTTTTATCTAAGCGCGGCGTTGCTAATTTTCGCGCTGACAAAATTTAAAGTTCCGTTGCGATATATTTTGCTAAGCGGCGGGATAATGTTTATGGCGGTAATGCACGGGCGCAATTTGATTCTGTATTATTTGCTGGCGACATTCCCGCTAGCTTATGCATGGCGCGATTTCAGCCTTGAAAAATTTTTCGGCAAGCGCGACGAACAATATAAAAATCGCGGCGTCATGACGCTAATATTTTTCCTGCTACTGACGATTAACACCGCCGTGATTGTAGATTTTTTAAAAGACGGGTTCGCGAAACTTTCTTTGCCGGTTGAAATTTTATTGATGGTCGCGATTATTTTTCTGCTGTATAATTTGCTAGTCGTAAGGCATAACGGGCGCATACTTCACCCCGAAATACTTCCGCGCAAAAATTTATCGTTTTTGATAGTCGCGCTGATAATCGGCGGGATTTTTTCTACGACCTTTGAACTGGACAAACGCGAAGACGACGAAACTTATACTAACGCGATAAAATTTCTTTTAAGGAGCGAACGCCCTGAAAATATTTCGCTGTACGTCAATCAAGGTTACGGCGGGCTTGCGGGCATGTTCGGCATTAAATATTATATTGATTCGCGCTCGGAAGTTTTCCTTCCCGCCAATAACGGTCGGAAAAATATTTTGGAGGAGTATCTGGACTTGCGAAAGGGCAAAATTTATTACGCAGATTTTTTCGCCCGCTACAACTTCACGCACATAATCACCGATAGCGAAGATTATTTTCTGTACGAACAGTTGAGCCGCGATAAAAATTTCCGCGTGATTTACGAGAGCGAGCGCGTTAAGGGCTACAACGTTATCCGTTGCAAAATTTTTGTTCCAAAGAATGGGGATTGACATGAAAAAAATTTTGGTATTGGTATTTTTCCTGCTAATGGGGCGTGCAGAGGCGGCAGGTTGGTCGCCGGAATTGCGCATTGGACTTTTAAGCGGCGTCGAAGAAATTTCCTTGCAAGTTTCCGCGCCGTGCATTATGATTGACGCGAAGTCGAAAAAAACTTTAAAGAAACTTCCCGCCAATAAAAAAATCACCGTCAAAGCTAAGGAACTCAAAGCGGCGTCGGTTGATATTCGCCCCGAAAAAATTCAGCTGAAAGACTTACGAGCGACGATTGGCGAGCGGGAATATTTCGGCGGCGTGCGATTAAATGTAGCCGATAAAAAATTCACGGTGATAAATCTCGTGCCGATAGAAGAATATCTGCGCGGGGTTTTGCCGGAGGAAATGTCGCCGTCGTACCCTGCAGAGGCATTGAAGGCGCAAGCAGTGGCGGCGCGTTCGTTCGCGCTGAAAAATCGCGACAAACACAAGAAAGAAGGCTTCGACTTATGCGACAAAACGCACTGTCAAGTTTACGTCGGGACTAAAATTTTCGAGACGACTGACAAGGCGGTTAAGGAAACTTTCGGCGAAATTCTGACTCATAAAGATAAACTTATCGAGACGAGTTTTCATGCGGATTCGGGCGGCGTGACTGAAAATGCCAGTGACGTTTGGGGGCGCGTTATGCCGTATCTTGTGGCGGTCAAGGAAGTTTTCAAGCCGGTCGATTCGTGGACGGTTAAAGTTAGCTTGAAAGATTTTTCGTCGCGCTTTGGCGATAATTTCGGCGTGCTAAAGAAAATTGAGCTTAGCGAGCTGAAAATTGGCAAGGGGGCTAAAGATAGAACGTCTTCGGGGCGTGTCGATTCCGCGCAGATTATCGGCAGTAAAAAAACCGTAAAGCTTAGCGGCATTGAACTGCGCCGGAAATTTTCTTTGCCGAGTACGCTTTTCGACATAAAGATTGACGGCGACAACGTAATTTTCACGGGCTACGGTAGCGGGCACGGCGTCGGCATGAGTCAGAAAGGCGCACGCTCTTACGCTCTGGACGGCTGGTCTTATAAAAAAATTCTGGAGCACTATTATCAAGACTCCAAACTCAAAAAGCTTTATTAAGGAGTTGCCAACATGAAAAGATTTTGTTTGATGATTGCCGCCGTGCTACTGATGATTTCGTTCAGCAAAGTTGAGGCGGGGCATTTGGAAGACATTGCGGCGCGGGGCACAATCCGAATCGGCACGACGGGCGATTATATTCCAATGTCGTATTTAAATCCCAAAACCGGCGAATACGAAGGCATTGACGCGGAACTTTCCAAAATTATCGCGGATTCTCTTGGCGTCGCGATTGAATATGTGCCGACGACGTGGCCGACGCTTTCAGCCGATATGCAAGCGGGGAAATTTGACATTGCGCTTTGCGGCATTTCGAGAAATTTTGCGCGGGCGAAGTCTATGGCGATGAGCGATGCTTATGGCGAAGGGCTTTTCGGCAAAACTATTCTCTGTCGCAAATCGGACGCGAAAAAATTTAAAAGCGTCGCCGACCTAAACAAACCCGACGTCCGCATTATGATTAATCCCGGCGGCACGAACGAAAAATTTGCCCGCGCTAATTTGCCTAACGCAAAACTTATTGTCCACGAAGAAAACGCCGATATTCCGATTCAAATTGCCGAAGGTAAAGCCGACATTATGATAACTGAAACCGTCGAGGCGGTCAGTTGGGTTAAGCGCGAACCGCGACTTGCCGCGCCGCTCGTCGATAAACCGTTTGAGGGCACGCGCCATTCTTGCGGAATTTTGCTTGAGAAGGGCGACCAAGAATTTTTAAACTATGTGAATTTTGTTTTGGCGGAATTGCGCATGGACGGCAGGCTTGAGCAACTGGAGATAAAATATTTGGGGAGAAAAAATGCTACTAAGCGAATTTGATTACGAATTGCCCGAAGAATTAATCGCGCAACGACCGATTGAACCGCGAAATTTTTCAAGGCTAATGGTGCTTGACACTGCGCGGCAAAAAATCAGGCATGAACATTTCTACGACCTGCAAAAGTTTTTAACGGCGGGCGATACGCTGATTTTCAACGACACGCGAGTTATACCGGCGCGGCTAATCGGACGCAAGTCAACGGGAGCTCGCGTCGAAATTTTTTTGCTCCGGCGACTTGACGCGACGACTTGGGAAACTTTAGCTAAACCAGGCAGGAAAATAGCGGAGGGCGCAGAAATTTTCTTCGGAAAAGAATTAAGTTGCGAAGTCATTGGACGTACCGATTTTGGCGGGCGCATTGTGAAATTTAAATTCAACGGAATATTCGAGGAAATTTTAGACAGGCTCGGCGAAACGCCCTTGCCACCATATATTCATGAAAAACTTGCCGACGCTGAACGCTATCAAACGGTCTACAATCGCGAGAGAGGCTCAGCTGCTGCGCCGACTGCCGGACTTCATTTCACGACAACGCAAATGCACGAGCTTAAAAATTTCGGCGTCAATCTCGGCTTTGTAACTTTGCATGTCGGGCTTGGAACCTTTCGCCCCGTGCAAGTCGAAAATATCGAAGCGCATAACATGCACGAGGAATTTTTTTCGATACCGCAAGAAACTGCCGATTTGATTCACGAAACGAAAAAACGCGGCGGAAGAGTTATCGCGGTCGGCACGACTTCGATTAGGACTTTGGAGGCGGCAGCAATCGATAGAAATTCCGTAGCGGTCGGGAGCAACTCGACGAAAATTTTTATTTATCCTAGCTACAAATTTAAAATCGTCGACGCGCTGATTACAAATTTCCACTTGCCTAAATCGACGCTGTTAATGTTGGTTAGCGCGTTCGCGGGGCGGGAATTTATCCTGCAAGCCTATCGCGAAGCAGTCAAGGAGCGTTACAGATTCTTTTCCTTCGGCGACGCAATGTTTATCACGAATAGAATTTAACGGACTGAAATTTAAGGCGGGATGCTTTGGAAGAATAAGGAGCCGTTTTAATGGCAGTAATAAATTTTGAACTTATCCATAAAGACGCGGCAACCGGTGCCCGCGCAGGTATTTTGCACACACCGCACGGGAGTTTTTTAACACCGATATTTATGCCGGTCGGAACTCAAGCAACAGTCAAAACACTTTCGCCGCACGAAGTACAAAATTTAGGCGCGGGCGTCATCTTAGCGAATACCTATCATTTATTCTTGCGACCAGGCGCGGAACTCATCAAGAAGGCGGGCGGGCTTCATAAGTTCATGAATTGGACGCACGGCATTTTGACGGACAGCGGCGGCTTTCAAGTTTTCAGCTTGGGCGAACTGCGCAAGATAACTGAAGACGGAGTTAAATTTCGTTCGCACATTGACGGCTCGGAAAAATTTCTTTCGCCCGAAGTCTCGATAGCGACGCAAGCCGCGCTCGGCTCCGATATTGCTATGGCGTTTGATGAATGCATTCCATATCCCGCCGATTACGACTACGCTAAAACTTCGACCGAACGGACGCACCGTTGGGCGGAGCGGAGTTTAGTGGCGGCGACTAATCCTAAGCAAGGAATTTTCGGAATTGTTCAGGGCGGCATGTATGAAGATTTGCGCGAAGAAAGTTCAAAAGTTATAGGCGCAATGGATTTCGCCGGCTGTGCTATCGGCGGGCTAAGCGTCGGGGAGCCGCGCGAGCTTATGTATAAAATGCTTGCGGCTTCGACTAAACATTTGCCCGAAAATAAAGCGCGATATCTAATGGGCGTCGGCACGCCTGACCATTTAATTGAAGGCGTCCTGCGCGGCGTCGATATGTTCGATTGCGTCTTCCCGACCCGCGTCGCTCGAAACGGCATGGCAATGGTATCACCGCAAACTTCGCCACGCGGGCGGCTCGTCATGAAAAATTCCGAGTTCATCGAAGATTTTTCGCCGCTCGAAACGCATTGCGATTGCTACGCCTGCAGAAATAAATTTACTCGCGCTTATATTCGGCACCTTATCCGCGCAGATGAAATTTTCGGATTGCGACTGCTTGCGCTTCACAATTTGCGCTATTTGCAAAGGTTTATGGCGAACATGCGCGAGGCGATTTTGTCTGATAAGTTCTCGGAGTTTAGAGAAAGATTTTTTACGGCTTACGAAGGAAGGTCGCTTTAAAAGCGACAGAACAGTTGACGCGTCGTATCTTTCGACATTCGGAAGAAATCGCCGCGCCTAAGATTTTTTGAGGAGGAAAAACTTTAATGGAAAATGAAATGGCGGCGACCTTAGCAAATTTTATGCCGATAGCGATAATGCTTTTGATTTTCTACTTTCTGCTCTATCGCCCACAGAAAAAGGCGCAGAAAGAACGCGAAGAAATGCTCGGCAGTTTGAAAGTCGGCAGTCGCGTTATAACAATCGGCGGCATTTACGGCACGATTATTAGTCTTAGTGATGACATTGTTATTTTGAAAATCGCGGACAATGTCGAAATTGAAATTGCTCGCGGCTCGGTTAATGGCGTCGCCCCGAATAAGTGAAATAAAAAAATCCTCGTGCAAATTTTACACGGGGATTATTTTTTTGTCCGGAAGACTTCGCGCATTTCGTCCGATTGGAAAACTTCCTGCGCCGTGCCAATTTTCAAAACGCGCTTGTTTAGCAAAATAACTTTGTCGGCGAATCGTTCAATCATTTCTAAATCATGCGAAATTAAAAGGATTGCCATATCCTCAGCGGCTTTTAAATTGGCGACCAGTTCATAAAAAATTCTCATGCCGACTTTGTCCACGCCGCTAATCGGTTCGTCCAAAAGTAGCAGGTCGGGGAGCGGGTCAAGCGCAAGTGCTAATAAAATCCGTTGCAACTCGCCGCCCGATAACGCGCCTAATCGCCGGTCGATTAAATGTTCTGCCTTGACGCGCCGAAGATTTTTTATCACGCGCCCGCGAATGAATTTGGAACTGCAAAGCCAAACCGGTCGCCATGTCAAGCACGCCATAAATAAATCTAAAACGGTCGTCGGGCTTGTCGCGTCGAATTTCAACGTTTGCGGAACATAGCCGATAACTGGTCGAAGATGTTCGCCTTTAGCGTCGAAGTAATTCAGCTTGCCCGAATGCTTGACTTCGCCTAAGATTGATTTTAACAGCGTAGATTTTCCTGCGCCGTTGGGACCAATTAAGGCAGTTAGCTCGCCGCAATGAATCGTAAAGTTTACTTCGTCAAAAATCGTCAGCTCGCCGACTTTGACCGAAAAATTTTCTATCTGCGTCGTGCAGAGTTTAGATTGATTATGTTTCATGTTGATAACCGCTTAAACATTTTCGTCGCGAGCCACAGCAAGCAAATTGCGTAGCCCGCTAAAATTAAAATCGACGGCAGGTTGAATCCGTCGCGCAAAAGTTGGCTCGTATGCGTCAGGGGCAAAATTTCTATCACGAAGCGCACCACCGGCGGCAATTCCGCTGTGCTGAAAAACGTTCCGCATAAAAAGCTCATCGGCATTAAAAGATACGTGTTGACTTGCGCTAGTTCTTCGTAGGTTTGGACTTTCAACGCCGCGCAGAAACAGACGCTCGCAAAGATTATCGAGTTCAGCACGACGACGCCTAAAAAATTTATCGGGTTCGCGAAAAAGTTCAAACTTGCGCCGAAAATTACTGCGACGCCCAAAATTAATGCCGTCGAGATTAAAGCCCGCACAACTGCCGATAAAATTTTCCCGATAACAAAGGCGGCAGGTTCAATCGGTGCGCTTAAATATTCCTCAAGGCTTTTATGATAGACGCGCTCGGCGTGCACCGTCGTAACGCTCATGTAGCTGACGTTCATTGTATTTAGCGCGATTATTCCAGGAACTAGAAAATCAAGATAACTGCCCGACGCCAAATTGATATTTTTGCCTAAACCCCAACCAAAGGCGACCAAATATAAAATGGGCGTCACGAGCCGCGACAAGATAAACTTTTTCAGCCGCCGCCGCAAAACTATCCAATCGCGCCACATAATGGTTAAAACGTCTTGAATCATGAATCCTTCAGCCGCTCTAGCCGTTCAATTTCTTTTTTGTGGGCTTCAAGCGCGTAGCCAATGCGGATATGTTCTTCCTCCGTGAAGTCGGAGCTTTCATACGCCGCCGAAATTTTTTCAAGCCGCGCTCTAACTTCGGCGAGTTCGTCCTCCAAAATGAATTTGTCCTTGAGTACTAAGCCATAAGTCGCCAAAATTTGTTCACGCGCCGTTTGATAATATGAATCTTCGCCGGAAATTTCGCCTAAAAATTTCGCTAGCTCTAAAACAATTTCAAGTGGAGGCTTGCCCGAAAGTATCAAGTCATTTAGTTTAACGCGCACGTCCTGCGCCGCGCCGTAAAATTTTTTATCAGCCATTTCATCACCACGTTAAATAAGTATAAACGCTAAACACCGTCAGCAACAAAATTTCTCCTAACAAAACCGGTTTCAAAGTTTTTAGCAAGTCCGCTTTGAAATAATCAACCGTCACGATTAAGCAGACATGCGTTGGCGTCAACATTTGCCCCGCTACGCCGAATGCCATTGCCACGCCCGCTAAGTTTAAATCGCCCGTGCCCATTGCCGCAACTATCGGCATAACTATCGCGACGTGCCCTTGACTCATGCCCGTCAATATACCGATTATCAGCGACACACACGCGATTATTACCGGCACTGGCAACGGCGACGCCTGAAACGCCGCGACGATTTCTCCTAAAACTTCTGTCACGCTTAGCACTTGAATAAAATATAAAATGCAACAAATGTTAAGCGTCATTTTCCAATCAAACGCGCCTAAGAAAATTTTCCCGACTCCGACGCGCCGTCCGACCGCCGCCAATACGAATACCCACACAACCACAACCGCGCCCGTTGCAACCGACGCATTGAGCTTGAAAAACACGACGACCATAAACACCGCCGCAACTGGCAACAGCGCAAGCAATAATCCGTTGCGCTCGTGACGAATTTCCGCCGCTGTCTCCGAAATTTTCTGCGCGGAGGGAAGTTTTATCGGACGAATCAGAATCAGCCAGCCGACCACGATTGCTAAAACCGTCACCCAACATAAATGGCTTATGAATTCGCCGAACGTCACGCCCGCTATCGAACAAGCCATTATCATTCCTGGTATTATCGGGCTTGAAAACTCGAACA
>DJWY01000020.1:0-2623 GCA_002448305.1 Selenomonadales bacterium UBA7018 | reverse complement strand
CGGAACCAAAAATTTATCGCGGCTTTATGTTCGGGCGACAAATTTATTTTTTCGCTTAGCTCCTCGACAATCGGCGCGGAAAATCTCGCTCCGCCCACGCTCGGCAAAAGTCCTAAAAACGCCGGCATTGCCGCAAGTAAAATTTTCACATTGGAAAAAGTTCGCAGCAATGATTTTACCATATCAGTCAACGCGCCACTCAAGCACAATTCAATTTCCAGACACATTACGAAATACAGCGCGAAAATTATATCGTAGGTGCGCGACAGTGTGAACGTTTCGTAAAACGCTTGCGCTAAGGAAATCGGGCTTGCTGAACGCATTAGCCAGATAAAAATTCCGCTCGCCAGCATGCATACGCCGATTTGAATTTTGAATCGCAATAGCACTATTATTATCAACAGCGCGATTGCTAAAAGTAAGAAAATGTTCAAAGCATAACTTCCCTAACAAAAGGACGCCGCCAAAATTCTTGACGACGCCTCAAAAATTTATTTTCTGAAAATTAATCTTCCTTATCAAGCAATTCGAGTTTGCCGCTTCTGGGGTGGAACATAAGCCCATGAACTTTAACATCTTTGGGGATAAGCGGATTGGCGCGGAGTTCCCTAACAACCTTCATAACGTTTTCTTCGGGCTTTTGGAAACTGTCAGTCCACTCGATAAGCTCTTTTTCGACCATTTTAATTGCGTCGGGCGAAATGCCGCGTTCCAACATGCCGGTCGTCAAGCTCTTTGAAGTCGTCTTCGCCATGCCGCATTCATGATGACCGATAATCGCAATTTCCTGCACGCCAAGTTCATAAATGCAGACAAGCAGACTGCGAACCGTCGTATCGAAAACGCCGTTTAAGCAGTTGCCAACAGTCTTAATAATTTTCGCGTCGCCGCGCTTAATGCCAAGACACGGCTCAAGGAAATTGACAAGGCGCGTATCCATGCAAGTGACGATTGCCAAATGTTTTTTGGGCAACTTGCTATCGTGATGGTCTTCGTGCTCGTAGGCTTTGTACTCTTCGGGCAGATTCGCGCGGAACTTCTCATTTGTCTGAAGCATTTCGTCAATAACGGACATTTGATAACCTCCCAAAAATTTTTCAACCGCATTGTATACTTAGCGCGGCTTAAAGTCAATTTAATAAATCAAAAACAGTTTATCCAGCTCGCCGAGTTTTTCCTCAAGGTCAAACTCAACGTCCTCTTCGTAATACTGCCAAATATCCTCGTCCGATTTGGTGTTGATGTAAAGATAGCGGTCGTCGTCCTCGTCAATGCCGATTCCGTAGCTGATAATTTCTTCTACGTTTATGCGGTCGTCGCCGATTCTGATAAACTTTTGCAAACTGTTCATATCAATCACTCCTTAGCGAGAAATTTTATAATCTTTCCTTGCAAGTGTCAAACAAAAAATCCCGCCACATTGACGGGAAAATAAATTTTATTATTTATGGCTTAGAAGAAGAATTCGACACGCCCGAAAATATGATCCGCTTTGCCGTGACCGCCATTGGCAGCCGTAATGTATTTGCCTTTGAAATATTTAGCAATGAAGCCGATATTCTTAAACGGTGCCCAAGACGCACCCGCTACAAAGCCGCGAGTCCCGCGCAGTGCATCTTCTTCCGTAGGCAAGAAAGAAACGTTCGTGCCGTGCTTGCGATAGCCTGCGAAAACGTTCCATTGCCCTTTCTCTGAAGCGTCATCATAGTCGCCGTAGCAAAGTTCAGCCTGCCAAGCTTTATCTTCGTAATCGGCTTTGGTGTTCTGAGCGTATGCGCCTTGCAACGTCAAAAGTTCGGTAAATTTGTAGCCAAGATTGACTGTCCAAATGTTTGCTTTATCGGTCTTTCCGTTTTTGCTGTAAGAGTAATTTGGAATGGTGACTTCTTCGCCCTCGTCAGTTTCAGCAACAGCATTTTTGAAGTCGTCGTCCTTAAGGGAATACCAACCTAAGCCGCCGAAAAAGCCCTTGTCGCCCTGGTTATAATCAACCCTGACGCCGACAACCGTCGAAGGGTCGCTTTCGGAAGCATTTTCGCCCCAAACACCGCCGCCGACTTTATCATCTGCAAGACGACCGCCAGTAACATTAAATTTCCATTTGCTACCGTATTCCACTGACGCGCCGGAAATTTCAGAATCCCAAAGCAATCCAAATTCGCCTTCGGGATAGAATTCAAACTTACCGACTTTGAGATTGAGCTTGCCGTAATCGCCTTCAGCCCAAGCGCGTACAAGATTGAAATTAGTTGTCTCGTCTTTTTTCATGTCGCCTTCAGCGTCAATACGGGCATTAACTGTCCAGTGGTCGTTGACTTCGGCTTTCGGCTCGAAACGGAAAATGTAGCCGTTAGCGGTTTCCTTATGCTTATGTCCGGTCTTAGCGGGGTCGGTGCGGGTGTTTTCGTAGGTGTATTCAATTTTCCCGTTCCAAACGACTTTGTCAGCATATTTTTCGAGTTCGGCAACGCGCACGCCTAAAGCGTCGAGTTCGTCGCGGAATTCAGCGGCAAGGCGATCGAGTTCAGCCTTAGTTGCGCCTTCCGGATTTTTCGCCATAGCCTTAGCGACCATTTGCGCCATTTCGTAACGGGTGATATTTCTGTCGCCGCGATAGGTGCCG
>DJWY01000008.1 GCA_002448305.1 Selenomonadales bacterium UBA7018 | reverse complement strand
TTCTTTTTCGCGTTGAAGAGTTTCTGCTTTACGCTTGAATTCTTCGCATTCGTCTTCTATTTTTTTAATATCAGTTTGCTCAATAATCTTTTCTACAAATTCCGGAGAATAACTCCCTTGCTCAATGACGGGTTCGCCCTCTTCCGATTTAGGCTGCTCCTCTTCTTGCTCGATTTTCTCAACAAACTTTTCGGCGACCGCGTTCAAAATAAATTCGGTCAATCTCTGTTTAAAGTCTTCGTCTTCAGTCAAAAGCTCGAAGAAAATCTTCTTAACTTCGTCCTTGTCCATAAGCTACCACCTTTCTATTTTAAATCAATGCGCGTCGGCTCGACTATGAAATTATTATCGTCTAAATCGTCGCGGCTCAAAGCAACGGCGTATTCAATCGCGTGCGACGCTACAGGGCGAATGTAAATCTGCGCGTCGGCGTCGGTCTGCTCCAGGCGAACGGGATATTGCTTGGAAATGGTTATGGGCGCGTTATTGGTTGCGGCTTCGGGCACGTCGGTATAAAGAATGTCGAAGGACGCGCCCGCGTCGTCAAGGAATTCGTACCAGACATTCATTTTGGTTGAGCGGTCAATCAGCGTTTTGAACTTGCCCTTTTTCTGCCGCCCGATATAAAGTTGAAATGATTCGCCGGTCTCCTCGTCGGGCTGAATGTCGCTGACTTCGATTCGCCCGCTTTCGCGGCAACGCAGAAGTCCGAATGCTACGCCTGTTTTGCCGGTCGGTTGTTTCATTGCCTCGAAGGGGTCATCGCTAATTTCAACGCCGCGTGCCTTCTGAATCGCGATTGCTTCGGGCGTGCCCAGCGGCGGGAACAGATTAAACTTCACAGAATTTTTTTCGACGCCGAGAATTTCGCCCGCCTTGAAACTTTCGCCGATATACTCATTGAAAATTTCCTTGACAAGTTCGGACTTCGACGAATTGCCCGCCAAGAAAATCTCGAACTCGCCAACCTCTTTGAACGGCTTGATAAAATTTCTTTTCGCCGCGTCGCTCTCGAATGCCTGTTTAAGCGAGTAGAAAAAGTTCCGAACGCCCTTTTCAATTCGGTTGCGCAGAATTCTTTTTAAGTCGACCAATTTTTTTGTCGGCTCTTGCGTCGGCTGATTGTCTTCACGCGGAATGAATTCATCAAAATTTCCAACGGCGTTGACACGATTAATAAAATGGTTCCAATCGGGGTCATCTTTGAAAGCTTGTTTTATATTAATTAAAGTTTTTTCCCATAGCTTTAAAGTAAGCGTTTTATTTCCAAATCCGAGCTTGCAAAGGGCTTCAAAAAGCTTCGTTAAGCTGGGTTCGTTCGTTGCCAATCTTTCCAAAGAGATTAACTCGTCGTTTGAAGTTTGAACGGGCGCGGCAGGCTGTTTGACTTCAGATTTTCCGCCGCCAATGTCCAAAGTAAAATTGGTGACGGGGTTGCCGCTCTCGTCGAAAAGATTTAGCGTGATTCCGCTTTCGCAAATTTTCTTCGCGGCGTCCGAAGTCGGATTTTCCCAAACAACGCGCAACGCCTCCATTAAGTCATGCATATTTTTGCGGGCTTCCTGCGAAGTCTCATTGATAACGCTTTCGCTGTTAAGGAATTTTTCGCGCTCGGCGGCATAAGTAAACGGTATCAACGGCGCGTCAGGGTTTTTAGGGTCGGGGCGCAGAAGTTTATTTACATTAGCCTTGAAAACTTCAAAAGCCAAAAGCCGCAAAAGATTTTCGCCGCCAAGAGTTTTGTCGCCGTTCGCGTCGAAGTGTTTAAGCTCGTAATCGTAGCGTTGCCGCTCGGATTCTTTCAAGACGCCGAAATCAAAATCCGTTGTGCCGCCGCCGAAGTCAAACACGCCGTAATAATTTTCCGCATCGCCTTCGGGGTCGAAGTTGTAGCCGAGCAAAGCACTAATCGCATAAGCGGCAGGCTCGCTCGCGCCGTGCACCACGTAGAAATTTTTCATAGCCGCTTCGTTCTTAAGTAACGCCGTCGGAAAAGATTTTTTAATTCCGCGCTCGAAACTCGCACGAATTTTTTCGCGAACGTCGAAATCATACGTCACGGGGAACGACATTAGATAGCTAAGAATAATTTCGCCGCGAATCATATTGTTGATATAAAGTCCGAGATAATAGGCATAAATTTCAATGGGGTTGGGCTTGTCGTCGCCGAGCTTGAGGAACGCGGGCAAATTCCATTCCTTGCCCTGCGCGTCGCGGATTTTAATTTCCTCATCGGGCGTGCCGCACCAATGTTTAAGCCCGTCGAAGAACGAATAATAATTTTTGCTGTCGGTCGCCTTCAAGTTGTCAAAGGCGGTGTGCGAAACGGTTAAATCGTTCCAACTGGTGTAGGGGCGACCTGCGCGGGCGTTGTAGTCGGCAAGGAATTTTTCAAAGTCAATGAATTGCATGACGGTCGGATTTTCGTAATTGGCGGCGTTAATGCCCTTCGTGTAATCGCCGCTACCGACTTGAATTGGCAACTGCTGATGATTGGCGTTTTCGCAAACGACGACTGTTGATTTGGTGCCGAAGTCAATTCCGACAATCCCGCGACTAATATCGCTGGCAGGGTCGCGGGCGGTGAAACTTTCTTTCAAGATAACTTCGTTTTCGGTGTCGATGCCGTTGCCGTAATCCCAAAGCTCCCAATGCCCCTCGTTAGGACCGTAAAGCAAATTTCTGCCGTAAGGGCTGAGGGCGGCGCGGCGATTGTCGCACTCCAATAAATCCTTTTCGAGTTGCTTTATAAAGTCGGCGTCGCCCTCGATTTTCTTGCTGTTCATGACGGCTTTTATTTTCGGGACAAAATCAATCTTCGTGCCCGCAAGAGCCGCCTTCAAAACTTTTTGCCTGTCAAGAGAAATGCCCGCGTCCGTGCCGCGCAGAAATTCGCCGTGTTCGCTGTAAAGTTTCTGAAGTGCCTTAAAAGCCTCGCGCCCGGCTTTGTTGTTGAATTGTTCTTCAAGCGGCTCAAGGTCATATTCCAACCAAAATAAAAGAGCCGACGCCGCCGGAAGTTTCTCGCTGTCAATCCCGTTAAATCGATAAATCGGGACGCTTAACATGAAATAATCATAGTAGTTACTCCTTATTTTAGTGCCATGCGTATTTGTTTCTCCAATATATCGATAAAAAAATTTGTACCAGAACTGATTATTCTTTTTGAAACTTATTCCACGAAAATTATTATTAGTAGACGGTTGATAAATATAATCACCACTTCTAAAATATCTCAACTTATCATTGAAACAACGAATCATTGATATGCTTTTCGTTCGCCGCACCGATTAAAAATCCCTGCACGGTCTGCGCGTCACCGAAAATCCCCGCCAGTTGATAGCGAATTTTTTCGTCAAGCGAAAGATAATTTTTATACGCCGCATCCAAATCCGCATAAGCCTCACGGTAATAATCGCACTCGGCAGAAATTTTTTCAAAGCCGCGCAGATTTTCTTCCGGCGGAGAAATTTCTTCGACAGAATTCAATTTCTTTACTTCGGCATTAAAATTTTCGACGAGTTCCAAGCCGTAGCCGCTCCCGCCCGAAGTGCCGCTTTGATTTTGTTCGGCAAAAAATTCCTGCGCGGGCTTATCGGTGATAAGAATATCAAAGCGCGTGCCGTCGGCGTTAATCAGATAAAGTTGCTTAATGGCGGGAAAATCGCCGTCGGAGCAAAAGTCAGCATAGACGAGTTGCGCGCGTTCCGTTGCGTAAATTTGCACGGCAAGTCCGGCGGGAATATTGCAGCTGAAAAATTTCTCGATAAACTTTCTCGCGACCCGCAAGAAGTCCAAGTGCCAATCAATTTTCAAGTCGAACGCTTGCCAGTTGATATTGTAATCCTTTTCGTCGAGAAAAACTTTACCGGCAACAATTCCGCGCATATCTTCGGCGCGTTGCGAAAATTTTTCGGACGTCTCAAATGCACGCGCCCGCGCAAAAGTTTATAAACGTCGATTTTTTTCACGCCGTCATCGAGGGCAATCTTATCGCCGCGCAGAAAAATCAGATTAGTTGAATTGGCGTATTTAACGGTAATGTTATTGCGCAGGAAAATTTGCAGGTCGTTCAAAGAAATTTCCGCCGCGTCAAAATCAACGTCGCGCCGGTTCGGAATTTCGACAAGAGCATTTTCGCGCCCGTAGTAGGTGACGCCGCCTTTATTCAACGGAATTTGGAAGACGCCGCCGACAAGATAGATGATTAAATCGCCGTTGTTAAGGGCGTCGATAAGTTCGCGCTGGTTGGTAACTATGGTGCCGTCGCCGCCGTAAATTTCTTTGAGCTGGCGTTTATTGATAGCTCGTTCAATCGCCTGTGCGTCATAGTCTGACAACTCGGCAATGTCGATTTCCAACAACTCGCAAAGCGAAAGTTTCAATTCGTCGTCGTTCCAAGAAATAATTTCTTCTGGCGATAAAATTTCTGCTACCTCTTCGGAAAAGTTTTCGACAAGCCACGATTGCAAAATCCCAGCCCGCGTCATTTCAGCCAACTCAACGAGACTAAAAAGCCGCGTCAAATCTTGAACGGCGGAGCATTGAATTATTCTTTCTGAATAAATTTCTTCGTTCATAAAAATTTCCACTCCTTAACGAAAATTGCTTGTGTTGAATTCATTTTATCATAAAGCACAAAAAAAAATCCCCGCGCCTTAACACGGAGACTTGTTTAAAATTTAGTCGAATAAGTCCTTGAGCTTGTCGATAAAAGATTTCTTTTCGGGATTATTAGTTGAGTCGGAGCCGCCGTCCTCGAATTCGCGCAATAATTTTTTCTGGCGGCTTGTAAGGTTTTTCGGCGTGAGAACTTTTATTCTGACGAATTCATCGCCGCGCCCTTCACCGCGCAGGGCTGGAATTCCTTTGCCGCGAATCCTAAGCACCGCGCCGGATTGCGTACCTTCCGGAATTGTCAAATCAACTTTGCCGTCAATCGTCGGAGCTTCAATTTTCGCGCCCAAAGCCGCTTGAACAAAACTAATCGGCACTTCGCAATGAACGTCAATATCTCTGCGCGTGAAAATTTTATGCGGCTTAATGTTGATATAAACGTACAAATCGCCGGGTTGCCCGCCGCGTTCGCCCGCTTGACCGCCGCCCGAAATTTTGAGCCTTTGCCCTTCGTTTACGCCCTTTGGAACGTTTAAATCAATGTCGCGCTCGACTCTGATTTTGCCCATGCCGTGACAATGATTGCAAGGATTTTTGACAATCTGCCCTGAACCGTGACAACGTTCGCAAGGACGCGCATTTGAAATGACGCCAAAAGGAGTGCGCGTCGTAGTCTGGCGCGTACCGGTGCCGTGACAGTCGGGGCATTCGTCGGGCGTCGTACCTTTTTTAGCACCGGTGCCGCCGCATTCTTCGCAAGTCTCCATGCGCGGGACTTTGATTGTCATTTTTTTGCCAAAAGCGGCTTCTTCAAAGGTAAGGCTTAAATCGTAACGCAAATCTGCGCCGCGTTCGGGACCACGTTTCCGACGAGCGCGATTTTGTCCTCTGCCGAAAAGGTCGCCGAAAATATCACCAAAGCCGAAACCGCCGCCGCCCATTTGATTGAAAATTTCTTCGACATCTTCCATATTAATATTGCCGGTATAAGTTCCGCCGCCTGCGCCACCATAGCCCGCGCCCGAAAATGCCGCGTGTCCGAATTGGTCATACTGCGCCCGCTTCTCTTTATCCTTCAAAACGTCATAAGCTTCGTTAATTTCCTTCATCTTAGCTTCAGCGGTTTTGGGGTCGTCGCGATTCAAATCGGGATGATATTTGCGAGCCAATTTGCGATAGGCTTTTTTTATTTCATCGTCCGTCGAATTTTTATTGACGCCGAGCACCTCGTAATAATCTTTCTTGTCAGCCATAACGTCGCCTCCTTAAACAAACAAGGGGGAGAGAGAATTTGTCTCCCTCCCCTACGCGTGAATTCTCACGATTTATTTCTTAGACTCATTCCACTCTGCATCGATTGTACCGTCGTCATCTTCCTTTTTGTTTGACGATTGCTGTTGTTGTTGCTGTTGAGTGAAATCGGCATTGGGGTTGTCCTGATTAGGAGCCGCGCCCGCTTGATATGCCGCTGAACTTAGCTTGTAAAGTGCCTGGCGAACTTCTTCAGTAAGTTTCTTAAGCGTTTCAGTATCGCCGCTTTCGAGTTTATCTTTGAGAGCTTGCGCGGCGGTGCGAACGTCTTTAAGCAAGTTTTCATCAACTTTGCCCTCGAAGTCCTTGCAAGTTTTCTCCGCCTGATAAACGGTTTGCTCGGCGTCATTCTTAGCGTCGGCAGCCTCGCGTTGCTTTTTATCTTCGGCTTCGTGGGCTTGCGCCTCTTTAACCATGCGGTCAATATCTTCCTTGCTCATACCGCTTGACGATTGAATTGTAATTTTCTGTTCCTTGCCGGTGCTTTTATCCTTCGCGCTGACGTTGACAATGCCGTTGCGGTCAATATCGAAAGTAACTTCGATTTGCGGAATTCCACGCGGTGCGGGCGGAATATCGCTAAGGACAAAGCGTCCCAAAGTTTTATTACCGGCGGCCATTTCGCGTTCGCCCTGCAGGACGTGAATTTCAACGCTGGTTTGCCCGTCCGCCGCCGTCGAGAAGACTTGAGATTTTTGCGTCGGAATAGTGGTATTGCGTTCGATAATTTTTGTGCAGACACCGCCGAGCGTTTCGATACCCAAAGACAACGGCGTAACGTCAAGCAGAAGAATTTCATTACCCTTTCCAAATTCGCCAGCCAAAACGCCGCCTTGAATCGCCGCGCCGATTGAAACGCATTCATCAGGGTTAATGCCCTTTGAAGGTTCTTTGCCGAGAATTTCGCGAATTGCATTTTGCACGGCGGGAATTCTGGACGAGCCGCCGACAAGAATAATTTTATCAATATCTTTGCCAGTCAAGCCGGCGTCTTTCATAGCGTTACGGGTCGGACCCATTGTACGTTCGACAAGGTCGCGGGTTAAGTCGTCAAATTTCGCACGTGTCAAGGTCAAATCCAAATGCTTGGGTCCGCTTGCGTCTGCTGTAATGAACGGCAAATTAATATTGGTCGAAGTCATAGAACTAAGCTCGATTTTAGCTTTTTCCGCCGCCTCGATAAGACGTTGCGCACTCATTTTATCTTTTGAAAGGTCAATGCCGTTATCGCGTTTGAATTCGGCAACCATCCAGTCCATAACTTTTTTGTCGAAGTCGTCGCCGCCAAGATGAGTATCGCCGCTTGTCGCTTTGACTTCAAAAGTATGTTCGTCGAGTTCCAAAATACTTACGTCGAAAGTACCGCCGCCCAAGTCGAATACCAAAATAGTTTCGTCGTTATCTTTATCCAAACCGTAGGCGAGCGCGGCGGCTGTCGGCTCGTTGATTATGCGCAGAACTTCAAGCCCTGCGATTGTGCCGGCGTCCTTAGTTGCTTGGCGTTGCGCGTCGTTGAAGTAAGCCGGAACGGTGATAACGGCTTGCTTGACGGTTTCGCCGAGATAAGCTTCCGCGTCGGCTTTAAGTTTCTGCAGAACCATAGCGGAAATTTCCGGCGGCGTGTAGTCTTTGCCGTCGATATTAACTTTGTAGCTTTCGCCCATATGACGTTTGATAGAAGAAATTGTTCTATCGGGATTGCTAACGGCTTGACGTTTCGCGAGTTGCCCGACGAGGCGTTGACCGTCTTTGGTGAAGCCGACAACAGACGGGGTGATTCTGCTACCTTCAGGGTTTGTGATAACTGTAGGTTCGCCGCCTTCAATGACGCTGACGACGCTATTTGTTGTTCCTAAATCTATACCAATGACTTTACTCATGATTTTTCAACTCCTAACTCCTAATTACTAATTACTAACTACTTGCACCATGCTGGGACGAATCACGCGCCCGCGAGCGATATAACCGCGCTGGAATTCGGAGGCAATGATTCCGTCCTGTTTAGTTTCGTCTTTAATCGTGCCAACCGCTTGATGATAATTCGGGTCGAATGGTTTATTCAAAGTGTCAATAGGTTCAAGTCCGTGCTTGCCCATAACGGCTACGGTCTCTTGCTTAATCATTTCGATACCTTTGCGAAGGGTTTCAACGTCGGCATTTTCGGCATTTTCAGCCGCCTCTGATGCGCGGCTAAGATTATCAAGCAAGGGCAGTAAATCTTTCAGAAAAGCCTGTTCGATAACCGTTGCGATTTCGGATTTCTCTTTGGCGGTACGTTTTCTGAAATTGTCGAAGTCCGCTTGCAGTCTCAAAAATCTATCATCCTTCGCGCTGAGTTCCTCTTTTAATTTCTCAAGCTCCGCTGTCGGGTCGGACGTTTCTTCCTCAAGCACTTCGACTTCCGGCTCAGCTTGTTTTTTATTCAAATTTATTTCTGCGCTATCGCCGTCCTCATTGTTGACTATAACTTTCTTTTCTTCCGTCAAGTCGTTCACCTCTCTTCGGTTGCAAACCTTAACACTAATTAGACAAAATGTCAAGGGGTTAATCTGAAATTAGCAAAAAAAATCGACGAACAATTTTAGTCCGTCAAAGTTTTTAATCTACAGTTAAATTCCTATCGCCCAAAAGGTTCATTGTTTTTATAACTTCTGCGCGGTCGTTTAGATTTATTTCAGCCGATAAAATTTCTTCGCCGCGCCCGGATTCAGCTAAACTTTCTCCGAGCGGATTAATAATTTCCGATTTGCCGGAACTGTTCGCGAAGACGACAAAAATTTGATTTTCAATCGCCCGCGCCTTAGTCAAAATTTGTCGAGGCGTCAAACGTTTCAAGCTCCAAGCGGCAGGGATAAAAATAATTTCTACGCCCGCCAAAGCAATTTTCCTTATGAATTCCGGAAAGCGTAAATCGTAACAAATAGCCACGCCGCATTTCACGCCGCCAAGTTCGACGACAGAAATTTTATCACCCGCGCTGAAAACTTTATCTTCGCCGGCAAAGCTAAATAAGTGCGCTTTATCGTAAGTCGCGACTATTTCCCCGCGCCGGTTTACAACGTAACTACGATTAAAAAATTGCCCGCCGCTGTCGACGATAACCGAGCCGCCGATTATGTTCACGGAAAATTTTTTAGCCGCCGCGCAGAGAAATTCTTTTGTGCGCCGCCCGTCCTTATCGGCGAAATTTTCAACCGGCGTCGGATAATAGCCCGTCGACCAAAGTTCCGGCAAAAGTATCACGTCGGAATTTTGCGCCGCCTCGATTAATCTTGCCGCCGTTAAAAAATTTTCTTCGACTGCGCCAAGTTCCGATTTAAATTGTGCGATTGATATTTTCATTGTAAATGCGCCTTCATGCGTAAAATTCTGCGAACGGATTCGTTAATGCGCTCTTCGGAAATTTCGCCGCGCTGAACCGCCTCCAAAATGCTGTTGTAGACAATTTGCTGACTTTCGTAGTTGTGACAGACAAGCGCAATATCGCCGCCCGCCAAAATCATTTTAACGCCTAAGCTCGGCAAGTCGGTATTATTTTTAATCGCGCCCATTTCTAAATCATCAGTTATCACGACGCCGCTAAAACCTAATTCATTGCGCAAAAGTCCAGTCATAACGGCGGGCGATAAGCTTGCAGAGTTGACAGGGTCAAGCGCGTCGTAGCGCAAATGTCCAACCATAATCATAAATCTTGAGTTATCGTGCTCGCGAATAATTTTCCTAAACGGTGGCAAGTCTTCAGCGTCCAAAATGGCTTTGCTATCCTCGACGCTGGAAATTTCTTTGTGCGGGTCGATTTTACTTTTGCCAATGCCCGGAAAATGTTTCAGTGTGTAAAGGAAATTTTCCGCCTCGTAACCTTTAGCGGCGGCGTCGACGTATTCAGCGACAAATTGTGCATTGTCGCCAAAAGAGCGCGTGTCATGGCTTCCAACGTCAGCGACGGGCGCGAAATTTATATTGACGCCGATACTTTTTAAAATCGTCGCGTTATGCTTAGCCCAAAAAGTTGCGTTGGTTGGGTGCCCGCTAAGTCCGATACTTTCCTGCGAAGGCGCGACTTCTAAAAAATTTCTGCCGCGAGCAACGCGCCCGCCTTCTTCATCAGTCGCGAAAAATAGCGGGACTTTTTGATTAGCCGCGTACTCAATATCGTTTGCAAATTTTTTAGCTTGCGCGACGCTCTCTAAATTCCGGTCGAAAAAAATAACGCCGCCGAAATGATAATTATTCAGCGAAAAAATTATGTCGTCGTTTAGCTCGGTGCCGTAAACGCCTATCATAACCATTTGCCCAATTTTTTCTTTAAGCGTCATTGAGTTCAATTTTTCTTCAATTGGGTCGGGCGGTGGAACGGGGGCAACGTCGGCTTTAACTTCTTGCACTTCGCCGCAACCCGTCAGTAAAAATATCACCGCAAATATTATTCCAAAAAATTTTTTCATTTTATCTCTCCAAATTAACAACGCCCGTATCTTTAAGCATCCAACCGTTGACGGGGTCTGAAATTAAAATCGCGGGCAACTTAACGAAATATTTCCGATAAACGCCGTCTTGATAATTCATCGCGTAAATATCCTTCATGCCGCTGAATTCATAAAGCTCCGCGTCGCAAGGGTTCATCGGATTGGGCACAACCGCAAACTCGCCGCCATTACCTTTGAACGCCCAATAAATGCTGTCCTTAACGTCGATAGCGGGACGAAAAGTCATTGAGCTACCGTAGGTTAGAATTTTCAACTTGTTATCGCGGACGAATTTTTCGCACTTCTTGAGTTGTCCAGGTGACGATAAAGCTTCCGCGAAGTCGTTATATTCCTTTACGAAATTCAGCCAAGGATTTTGCGGCGCAAGCGGCGTTGATACTCTAAGCTCTTCTCTTCGCGGTTCGTCGAAGTCATCATCAAGATTTAGTCCGAATGGTTCGGCTTGCGGAACATCGGAAACAACTGTTGGCTCTCGTATTTCATTTACTTTGGTTTCTAACGCGCTCAATTTCTTTTTAAGCTTCTGCAAGTCTGATTGAACTTGTTGTAGTTGCGCACTTTTGCGGCTATTGCTCGACCAAAGATAAGCTACCGCGAATAAAAGTACGACGCTAAGTCCTAAGCTCAAAAAATTTAGTGCTTCGGAAAAAATTGTCGTTTCTTCCATATATATTCCCCCCGATTTATTTTGGAGTAATTAAAGTTCTGATTGCGTTTAGGACGGCGATAATCATGACGCCGACATCAGCGAAGATAGCCGCCCACATATTAGCAAGCCCGATTGCGCCGAGTATCAAGCACAGAATTTTAACGCCGATTGCAAGGCAGATATTTTGCTTGACGATAGCCAGACATTTGCGGGCAATTTTAATCGCCTTAGAAATTTTGCGTGGGTCGTCGTCCATTAAAACAACGTCAGCCGCCTCAATCGCCGCATCAGAGCCGAGCGCACCCATTGCAATTCCGACATCTGCGCGGCTAAGAACGGGCGCATCATTTATCCCGTCGCCGACAAAAGCAACTTTGCCACTCGACGCGGATAAAATTTTTTCAAACTCCGTAACTTTATCGGCGGGCAAAAGTTCACTGCGATAATTTTTAATGCCGAGTTCCTCTGCAACCTTAGCGGCAATTTTTTCGCTATCGCCCGTGAGCATAAAAATATTTTCGACGCCAGAATTTTTCATATCGGCGACGGCTTCTTTAGCATGAGTTTTGAGCGCGTCGGAAATAACGACATGCCCAGCGTATTCGCCGTCAACCGCCACATGAATAATCGTCCCTACTTTGTAACAAGGCTTCCAAATTGCGCCGACTTCGTCCATAAATTTTTCGTTACCGACGCAGATAATTTGCCCGTTAATTTTAGCGCGAATACCACGACCGGCAATTTCTTCGACGCCCTCAATCGTGCAATCGTCGCGTTCGTTAGGATAAGCCTTGCGCAGGGAATTGGCTATTGGGTGCGTGGAATATCTTTCGACGTGGGCGGCAAGGTGCAAAAGTTTTTCGGCGTTGAAGTTAAGATTTTTGCTGTGGACGGCTTCAACATCAAAATTTCCCTGCGTCAACGTGCCAGTCTTATCAAGGACGACGGTTTTAACTTTGGAAAGCGTCTCAAGGAAATTGGAGCCTTTGATTAAAATTCCTTCGCGACTTGCGCCGCCGATACCCGCGAAAAAGCTTAGCGGAATACTTATCACCAACGCGCAAGGACAACTTATCACCAAGAAAATCAGCGCACGATAAATCCACGTAGCCCAATCGCCCGAAAAAATAGGCGGAATAATCGCAAGAGCAACCGCGCAGGCAACAACTACCGGCGTATAAATTCTAGCAAATTTCGTGATAAAATTTTCGGACTTTGATTTTCTGGAGCTAGCGTCTTCGACAAGTTCAAGGATTTTCGACGCAGTAGATTCGCCAAATTCCTTAGTCGTGCGGATTTTAAGTACGCCGTTAATATTTATGCAACCGCTGATAACTTCCGCGCCTTCGGAAACTTCGCGGGGTAAACTTTCGCCCGTTAGCGCGACTGTGTTTAAAGTCGAATTGCCCGCGACGATAACGCCGTCAATCGGAATTTTTTCGCCGGGCTGAACGATAATAACCGTGCCGACTTCGACATCATCTGGGTCAACTTGTTCAAGCCCGTCCGCCGTTTCGACGTTAGCATAATCGGGGCGAATGTCCATTAGCTCGGAAATATTTTTGCGACTTTTGCCGACGGCGTAGCTTTGAAACCATTCGCCGATTTGATAGAATAGCATAACGGCGATAGCTTCTGTATAATCTCCGTCTTCGTAAATCGCCAGAGCCATTGCTCCGAGCGTGGCGATTGTCATTAGCAAACTTTCATCAAGCCCACGCAGATTTTTAAGCCCGTGAAGAGCTTTTAGCAAAATATCGTAGCCGACGACAAGATAAGGAATCAGATAGAGCAGAAATCTTTCGACGCCGGAAATTTCAACGAAGTTCAGCGCGATTAGCCACGCCGCCGCGATTAAGATTCGTGCTAAATTTCTTTTCTGTTTAGCGTTCAATAAAATTCATCTCACAAAAATTTTTAAACTAGCGAAACGCAGTGGAGCGTACGAACGCGGCAATAAAGTTAGAACAGCGAAAAGGTCAAACGCGTCCGCTGTTTGCTACTTTTTAAAAGTAGATTTCACAATCCTTTTCGACCTTCTTACAATTTGTGCGGACGCGCTCCATAACTTCCTTAGCGTCGACGTCGTCTTCAAATTCGACTTTCATTTTGAGCGTCATAAAATTTACGACGGCATCTTTAACGCCGGCAGTCTTTTTGGTCTCGACTTCCATAAGGTTTGCGCAGTTAGCGCAGTCGACATCGATTTTGTAAGTCTTTTTCAAAGCAATCACTCCATGAAATTTTTATAAAAGTGTATAACGGAGGATAATAAATGTCAAATACAAAACTAGTCCGCAAGCTGGCGCAAAAAAAATACCGCAACGAATTAAAACTATTCGTCGCGGAAGGGTTGCGGCTTTGTGAGGAAGTCCCGCCCGCGCAGATTGAATTTGGATTTTACACGCGGGAATTTTTATCTGATGAGCGGGCGCGACGATTGATTGAGCAGGTAAAAAATTTTGCACCGTTGGAAGAAATTTCATCGTCGACGCTGGAAAAACTAAGCGACACGCAGACGCCGCAAGGAATTTTGTTAGTTGTGAGGCAGAAATTTTCGACGTTGGAGGAAGTCACCGCAAAAAAAATAATCGTGGCATTGGACGGAGTACAAGACCCCGGCAACGTCGGAACGATTTTACGGACGGCGGCGGCATTTGATTGCGGAATAATTTTGTTGGAAGGTTCAGCGGAAATTTTCAATCCTAAAGTTGTACGGTCATCAATGGGCGCGATTTTTTATTTGCCATTCGTAGTAATGGGGTGGGAAGAATTTTTACAGGCAATGAGTTCAAGAGAAATTTTAGCGGCGGCGGTCGATAAATCAGCGGAGATTTATTATCGTCACGACTTCGGGAAAAATTCTGCCGCGATAGTTTTTGGCTCGGAAGCTAATGGCGTTTCAAAAAAAATACTCGACGCCGCCCGAAAAATTTTCATACCGATGAACGGGCACGCCGAGAGCTTAAACGTTGCGACTTCTGCCGCGATTATCATTTCCGAAGCCGTCAGGCAGTCAAAATTTTAATTAGCATGTACAGCAAGAAAATCAAATGAACCGCCGCGACTGCGATTATCGCCCGAATTCCCCAGCGTAATAATTTCATAACAAACACCTCTAAAAAGCTTTATGATTTAAGCCAGATTGTTCGATTGACGACGTTAGTATAACTTTGAATAATTTTTATCACCTTCATGGCGACGGCGTCAGCGTAATCGTTAGCCTCGATAAAATTTTCGTTGCAAGTATTAATCGCCAGCTCCACTGCTTGATAAATTTCTTTTTCCGTTACGCCGCCCAAAATTATCGTGCCTTTGTCCAAAACTTCGGGGCGTTCGGTTGAAGTTCGTATTAAAACAGCAGGAAATTTGAGCATTGCGCTTTCCTCCGAGAGCGTGCCGCTATCTGACAAGACGCAACGCGCTTCCATTTGCAATTTATTATAGTCGAAAAAACCAAACGGCGGCAAACTTTTCACAAGCGGATTAAATTTAAATTGCCGTTGCTCGATAAATCTGCGGCTACGTGGGTGTGTAGAATAAATTATTGGTAGTTGATATTTTTCTGCAAGTGCATTGATTGAACTCATAAGCGAAAAGAAAATTTTTTCGTTATCTATATTTTCTTCGCGGTGAGACGACAGCAGAAAATAATTTTTCGGCATAAGATTAAGCCGTTCCAAAACCTTGCTTTCAGAAATTTTTTCCTTGTATTTGAGAAAAATTTCCTTGAGCGGAGAGCCTGTCACGAAAATCATTTTTCCGTCAAGTCCTTCAGCCAAAAGATAGCGACGGGCGTGTTCAGTATAAGGTAAATTCACGTCGGAAATATGGTCGACGATTTTTCGATTAATCATTTCGGGGACGTTCCAATCCCAACAGCGATTACCTGCTTCCATGTGGAAAATCGGAATTTTGAGTCGCTTGGCGGAAATAACTGACAGTGCGGAATTCGTATCGCCTAAAATCAACACTGCATCGGGTTTTTCTTGTAATAAAATTTCGTAACTATTCGCTAAAATATTTCCCAGCGTCTGACCGAGATTATCGCCTGCACAATTCAAAAAATAATCGGGCGCGCGCAATTCAAATTCATCGAAAAAAATTTGGTTCAATTCATAGTCGTAATTCTGCCCTGTGTGAACCAAAATGTGATTAAAAAATCTGTCGCAAAGTTTAATAGTTTCTGACAGGCGAATAATTTCCGGTCGCGTGCCTAGTATTGTCATTAATTTTAATTTCAATTTGAATTCTCCATTCCGTAATGTGAATAAAAATTTTTATGTCTAAGCATCCAATTGCGCAAGTCAACGAGCATTTTTTCATAAGTAGGCGCGACGCCGAAATTTTTTGTGTTGATTAATGTTTTGTCTGCTACGACGCCTTCAACGGGCAAAATTTTTATATCCTTGTGAAAAATTTTAGCAAATAAATTCAAAAGTTCATGCTTTGTTATCGGTGTGTTATTGGTCAACTGATAAAGTCCATGAAAATTTTCTACCATTGCTCTCTCAATCATTTGAGCTAAATATAAAGTTGTTACGCCGGACCAAATAGATTTTGTATAGCCGTTAATTGTTTCTGTCTGTTGTAAAAACCAATTCAAAAGACCAATGCCGTTTGGCTCAAGGTCAGGACCTATAATCGAATTGCGAAAGGTGATATTTTTTTCGTCGACAAGCTCGCCGAGTGCTTTTGTTCTATCGTAAAAAGTTAAGCCGTCAGGAAAAGCATTTTCGCAATAGCTACCGCGCTTCCCCGAAAATACACAGTCCGTGCTAAGCTGAATAATTTTGGTTTGCAAATCGATAGTCATTTCCGCCAAAAAATATGGCAATTCGCTGTTAATTTTTATAGCCAAAGTTTTATGTTTTTCAGCGGCGCGGTTGAGAATTCCTACGCAGTTTACTATACAATCAAAATTTCCGCCAAAAATAATTTCAGCAAGTTCTTTTTGGCGCGTAACGTCAAGGACAATATCGACGTGCGGAAAGATTTTTCTGCGCGAGAGCCCGTAAACTTCATGACCGCATTCGCGCAGGTAAGTGGTTATTAAATGCCCTGCCATGCCCGTCGAGCCGAGTATCAAAAATTTCACTTTAGCCCACCGCCTTTAACAATGCGCCAAAGCAAAATAATAACGAACAAAAGTTTTTTAATTAGCGAGTAGTTACACTCCCCCCCGCTCTATTTGAATATTTTCCTCGGTAATATTAAGAGCATAAGTATCGGGGGCAGCGGGATTAAAATTTTCGTTTGCCCAAATAATAATTATCATATCGGTTTCGCCAGTATTTTCAATGCTGTGCGTGTAGCCGGGCGGAATATCAACGACTTCATGGCGTGCGCCGCTTACTTTGTATTCAAAAATTTTATCAGAGAAAATTTGCCGGAACCGAATGACACCTTCTCCAGCCACGATAAAAAATTTTTCGTGTTTTGAGTGGTGCCAGTGATTGCCTTTGGTGATATGCGGCTTGATGATGTTTGCAGAAAATTGTCCTTGCCCGTTCGTACGCACGAATTCCGAAAAACTCCCACGTTCGTCCTTGTGCATTTTTAACGCATAGGAAAAATTTTCTTCGGGTAAATAACTTTGATATGTGGCGTAAAGTTTTTTTGTAAATTCGTCGGTTTGGTCGGGTATTGACAAATTAGCGCGGGTCGTCGGGAAAGTTTTAATCAGTTCGGCAAGCTCTTGCAAATTTTTCTTGTAAATAGGAATGGATTGATTTTCATAGCCATTGAGAACGCGCAAAAATTCTTTAATCACGTCATCGATATAAACGAGTTGCATTTCCCTCGAAGGTTCATTAACTTTGAGCGGTAAATTTCGCGCTGCGTTGAAACAAAAAGTTGCAACTACGCTATTGTAATTCGGTCGACACCATTTGCCGAAGACATTAGGCAAACGATAAATCAAAATCCGCGTAGAAGTCTTTTCACCGTGAGCACACAAGATTTTTTCCGCCGTCAATTTGCTCAGTCCGTAAGGATTATTCAGCTCGGCTTGAGTCGAAGAAGTAAAGACAATCGGACAATTATTTTCGCTTCGCTCCAGAAAATTTACCAATTCAGAAGTAAAATTTTCATTGCCCGTTGTAAAATCATCGGAATTTTTTGGGCGATTAACTCCAGCAAAATGAAAGACAAATTCACACTCGCGACAAAATTTTTCTAAAAGTTTCTTATTCATTGCGTGATGATATTTAAAAATTTTGTGTTTGTCGATTGTCTGCAGAGTAGCGACAAAATTTTTTCCAATAAAGCCGCTCGCCCCTGTAATTAAGATTTTCAAAACGGCTCCCTACCTTTCAAACACTCTTGAACATAATCAACAGCTAAAATTTTCTCTGTAGTTCTCTCAACGTCTAATTGTTCGGTATTGGCGGAGGTATACGGTTCAGCCAACAAAATTTCATTGTCACCGCTAGAAAAATATTTTTCATAATTCAAGTTGCGCGAATCAATCGGCACGCGGAAATAATTTCCCATATCCTCTGATTTTATTCGCTCTTCGGAAGTCATTAGCGTTTCAAACATCTTTTCTCCGTGACGAATTCCAATTTCATGAACTTCAGCGTCGGGATTGAAAATCTTTTTGACAGCTTCAGCAAGCGTCCCGATTGTGCAGGCGGGCGACTTTTGAATAAACAAATCGCCTGTGTGCCCATGATTGAACGCAAACAAAACTAAATCAACTGCTTCATTCAAGTCCATTAAAAATCGTGTCATATTAGGATTGGTGATGGTTATTGGCTGATTATGTTTTATCTGATTAATGAAAAGTGGAATGACGGAGCCGCGTGAACACATAACATTTCCGTAGCGCGTGCAACAAATCGTAATTTTTTCTTCGGGTACAGTCCGCGACTTGGCAAAGAGAACTTTTTCCATCATCGCCTTTGAAGTGCCCATCGTGTTAATCGGATAAGCAGCCTTATCTGTAGAAAGGCAAACAATTTTTTTCACGCCCGTTTCAATCGCCGCATTCAAAACATTTTCGGTACCAAGTACATTTGTTTTAACAGCTTCAATTGGGAAGAATTCACACGAGGGAACTTGTTTAAGTGCGGCGGCGTGAAAAATGTAATCGACGCCGTACATTGCCGACTTGACGCTTTGGAAGTCGCGCACATCGCCGATATGAAATTTAATTTTGTCATTCTGATAGTAGCGACGCATATTATCCTGTTTATTTTCGTCGCGAGAAAAAATTTTAATTGCGCCAATGTCAGTATCGAGGAAGCGTTTCAGAGCCATATTACCAAAAGAACCCGTGCCGCCTGTTATCATTAACGTTTTGTCCTTAAAAATGCTCATGCTAATTTTCCTTCCTTAATTTTGGAGAATCCACTTTTCAAAAATTTTCTTTCTAATTGGCGCGTCAATGAGCATTTGAATTAACAATCCTCGATTCAACAATAGAATATTTTCTTCAGGCTTAACGTTTTCAAACTGTCTAAAGGGAATAAATTTTACGTTGTCAGCCAATTCTATGCCGCGCAAATAAAAGTCTTGACGAAGAATGAATTCTTGTTCTTTTGGAAGATAAATTTTAAAATTGCTATCGCTAATTATATTGTTTAAAATTTTGGCACGTTCTTTGGCATCAGATGATTCGGGTAGTTCCATTATCTTTTGAATAGCAAATTGAAATCCGTCTCGATAAATCTCACCGCTAAACCATTTTGTAAACAATGCACTATAAAAGTGATACATATCTATTAAATCACTGCCGACAATATCATCTTTATTCGAGTTATAAATCATCCAGCTGTAAAGCCAGTGTTCTTCGCTCATTCTTATTGAATATTTATACGTCGTCTGCTCGGCATGTTGACGCGATAAGATGAGAGATTGACGGACATAAACAAGCCGTTTGCCCCTGAATATTTCAAACCACTTTTTATAATCTTGTACGGCGCGAAAAGTTTCGTCGAAACTGCCGTAAACGTCAAAATAAAATTTAGGTATTAACAACGTACAACCGCTTATGAAGCCAAACAAAGGTGCAAAAGCACCTGTTTCCAAAAATTCCTGACGATAGGGAAAATTTCCTTCATATTCTCCGATTTTCCCTTCAGGCATTTTTAAAATTAAGAAGTTGCTGTAAACAACCCGCGACATGTCACCAGCTTTACGCAAGGCATCAATTTCAACCTGAACTTTTTCAGGTAAGTAAATATCGTCATGTGAGAGCCAAGAAAAATATGCCCCCTCCATGTTTTTTATTCCGAGATTTAAAGCAGTAGAGACGCCACCGTTTTCCTTTTCAAAATAGCGGATTTTATCGCCATAAGATAAAGCAATATCGCGAGTCTTGCCGCCGTCGTTTGAGCCGTCGTTGACAACAATAATCTCAATGTTAGAATAAGTTTGTGCCAAAGCCGAGTCAATCGCCTCGCGCATGTAGTTTGAGCCGTTATAGACGGGAATAATGATTGATACCAAAGGGTCCAAAAAAATACCTCCTTTAAACATAACGCAAAAAGCCGCGTCAAGAAGACTACGGCTCTGAAATTGCTATGTGGCAGGGGCAGAAGGACTTGAACCCTCAGCCTGCGGTTTTGGAGACCGACGCTCTACCAATTGAGCTATACCCCTGTGGGGCGACTCGTGGGAATCGAACCCACGCATATCGGAGCCACAATCCGACGTGTTAACCACTTCACCAGAGCCGCCATTTTGAAATACAGCCTTGAATCTTTTCAGACCCAAGGCTGATTCTTTACCGGCAAATACCTAATCTTC
>DJWY01000031.1 GCA_002448305.1 Selenomonadales bacterium UBA7018 | reverse complement strand
AAACTTTGAGTTCTTGCTGACTCTTATTTTTACTTCAAGGGGTCGATTTATTTCGACCGCACATTTAGCATTTGTATTGTTCAGTTTTCAAGGAGCCCCGTGAATCAAGCTTGCTTAATATACACCCACTTTCCACCTTTGTCAATACCCTACCAAAAAATTTTTTCAAACTAACTTTCCTATGATAACGCCATTCTCTTAATCCTGCCTTAAAATTTCCCAAAAATTTTTTATCGACCGTGCTTAGCTAGGCGTTGCAAATATTTTCCGTATTCGTTTTTAGCAAGCGGTTCGGCAAGTTTCAAAAGTTGCGCTTCGTCGATGTATCCCATGCGATAGGAAATTTCCTCAATACAAGAAATTTTCAAACCCTGTCGCGTTTGAATCGTATGGACGAACGAACCGGCTTGCAACAGTGATTCATGCGTTCCGGTATCAAGCCAAGCATAACCTCGACGCATTTTTTCTACACGCAAATTTCCGCGCTCAAGATAAATTTTATTCACGTCGGTTATTTCGAGTTCGCCACGCGCCGAAGGTTTAATCGTTTTAGCAACGTCGACAATATTTTTATCGTAGAAATAAAGTCCGGTTACGGCGTAATTTGAACGAGGCTCCTTAGGTTTTTCTTCGAGACTGACAGCTTGTCCGGTTTCGCGATTGAATTCCACAACGCCATAATTTTGCGGGTCGTTGACGTAGTAAGCAAAAACAGTCGCGCCTTCGTCGTGCGACGCTGCGCGTTGAACCAGCTTTGCAAAGTCCGAACCGTAAAAAATATTATCGCCAAGAACTAAAGCGCAACCTTCACCGTTGATAAACTTTTCGCCGATTAAAAAGGCTTGCGCTAAACCTTCGGGCTTAGGCTGAACGGCGTAGAAAATTTTCAATCCGAGTTGTGAACCGTCGCCGAGCAGGGCTTGAAATAAATGGTTATCTTGCGGCGTAGTAATTATTAATATTTCGCGAATGCCCGCAAGCATTAAAGTCGACAGCGGATAATAAATCATTGGCTTATCGAAGACCGGCATTAATTGTTTCGAGACGACTTCGGTTAGCGGATAAAGGCGCGTACCACTCCCGCCCGCCAAAATTATTCCTTTGTTTACCATAAAATTTTCCTCCTTTTTGAAAGAAATTTTATAGCAACTAGAGAAATTTTTCAACACCGCGCCGATTGACCTTGAAAAATTAACTTGCTAGAATAATTAACAGAAATTCAAAGGAGGAATTTTAATGAAGAAATTCAACACGGCAATAATCGGCGCAACGGGCGCAGTTGGTCAAGAGTTTTTAAAGTTAATTGAGGAGCGCAATTTTCCATTTGGCGAACTGAAAATGTTAGCGTCGTCGCGTTCGGCGGGAAAGAAAATAAATTTCATGGACAAAGAATATACGGTCGAGGAGACGACGGAAAAATCTTTTGACGGCGTGAAATTTGCATTGTTTGCGGGCGGCGCGGCGAGTAAACTTTTTGCACCGGCGGCAGTTAAAGCGGGGGCGGTCGTCATTGACAATTCGTCTAATTTCCGCATGGACCCCGAAGTCCCGTTGGTCGTCCCCGAAGTCAATCCGCAAGCAATTTCTCGGCACAAGGGAATTATCGCCAATCCGAATTGCTCGACAATAATAATGGTTATGGCACTTAAGCCGCTTTACAATTTGTCGAAAATCAAGCGCGTAGTCGTCTCGACTTATCAAGCGGTATCGGGCGCGGGGCGTGAAGGTATGGACGAATTGAAGTCGCAACTTGATTCATTAGCTCGCGGCGAGGCGGTTGAAGCTAAAATTTTGCCGGTTGCCAAACTCGACAAGCATTATCAGATTGCGTCCAATCTTCTGCCGCAAATCGACGTTTTCAAGGACAATCTTTATACTAAAGAGGAAATGAAAATGGTTGACGAGACTAAAAAGATTATGGAGGACGACGAGCTCCGCGTCACGGCAACTACTGTCCGCGTTCCTGTTTATCGTTCTCATGCCGAAAGCATCAACGTCGAGTTTGAAAACGAAATAACGGTTGAAGAGGCTCGCGCCGCGTTGGAGAAATTTCCTGGCGTGATTGTTCGCGATAATCCTGCAGAAATGATTTATCCGCAACCGCTTGAAACTTCTGGAAAAGACGCGGTAGAAGTTGGGCGCGTTCGGAAAGATTTTTCGATTGAACACGGGCTTAATCTTTGGGTATGCGGCGACCAGATTAGAAAGGGTGCGGCTCTCAATGCTCTGCAGATTGCCGAATATATGATTGCAAATAATTTGGTGTGATTATGGAAAAAAGCTATCTTTATTTTCAGCCTGAATACGTCAGCAAATTTAAATGCGACTCTTCCAAATGCAATGATAATTGTTGCGAGCGCGATTGGGAAATTGACGTTGACGAAGCGACTTACAAAAAATATTTGCAAGTTGCGCCCGTCATTGCCCAGCAATTTAAATTCAACGAGCAGAAGAAAAAATATTTGCTGACTAAACGCCCTTGCCCGTTCCTTACAGAGAAAAAATTATGTCGGTTGCAACTCGAATACGGCGAGGAAATTTTATCAGTTACTTGCACGACTTATCCGCGTACCACTCTCAGTTTTGGAAAATTTTTTGAGCGGTCGCTAACTATGACTTGTCCGGTAGCGGCGGAGATGATTTTATTTCAAGAAGAGCCAATGAAATTTGAATGGCTTTCAGTCCCTGAAAAAATTCACAGCAACGGCGGAAAAATTTTGAGCGCAGCACTTCCCATGCAGGAAGATACTTTAAGCATCTTTTTCGAGACTCAACTTGCAATGATTTCGATTTTGCAGGAGCGGCGATTTTCAATCGACCAAAGATTAATTGTACTCGGACTTTTCCTTGACAAGTTGCAGGAATTAATTTCGGGCAAAGCGGACAGAGACACGTTTTTGAATTTGATTTGGGCATATAAATCGGAAGGAATTTTAGCTGGGGGGAGTATTGCGTCTTTGTTCCCGAATTTTTCGGGCGATGCAAAGAATTTTTTGTCGCTTATAATGAAGTTCATCGGATATACCACTCCTTACTTTAGGGGTTCAAAATTTTTTGACGCGTTGGAAAAAGTACTTGAAATTAAGCCCGACGAAAAAGGGCTTGTTTCTATCGAAGAAATTATTCCACGTTATGAAAATCTCGCAGTCGACCGCAACGCTTTTCTCGAAAAATATTCGACCGTTCTTGAAAACTATCTTGTCAACGAAATTTTTATTAATTGCTATCCGTTGCGATTTATTGATGAAAATATAACGAGGAATTTTGCTATCTTCATGATAAGCTACAAAATTTTTGAGTTGATATTTTTTTCAGCAGTACAGGAGAATTTAAATTCCAAAGATGACATATTAGAAATTGTCGATTGGTTCACGAACAAAATGGATCACAGTAAGGAACTCTACGAAAAATTTTTCGAGCTACTTAAGGACATAGATGATACTTTCTTACTTATGACTTGTTTGCTTCGCGGATAAAAAAACTCTCCCGTAGAAAGATTGCGGGAGAATTTTTTTGTGTTATAATTGCGTGGGCAGTTGGTTGCCGGCTTCCTCTTTCGAGAGGAGGTGGTAGCATGAGCAAATTCGAGAAAATCAGCTTAGCTGTATCCGTAGCACAGCTCCTAGTTACCATCTATGATGTGTTCTTCAAATAAACTAACATAAACACAGAATAAGCCGCACAACGGCGGCAACCAGTAAGAATAATCTATTCTTGAGGGAGCCGGCGTCTCAAACCGACTGCCCATCGACGTGTCTTCAAGACAAATTCATTATAAACGCAGAGGAAAAATTTGGCAAGATTTTTTATAGAAAATGTTGCCTTGACAGGAAAAAGGTGGTGTTGTAAAATGCCGAAAGTGCAAACGGCAAGGGGCAATAAAGTTCCTTTCGAGTTCAGCGCGACGACGGAAGAATTATTCGGCGAAGATTTATCGACAGAAGGTTTTATCGGTGACGTTAAGATTTCTGGCGAAGTTGAAGATGCAGGAAAATGTTTCGTTATTCGCGGGCGCATTGATTGTACGAAAGCTTTCACTTGCGACAGATGTTTAACTCAAGCAACGAAAAATCAAGTTCACGAGTTTGAGGAAGAATTTGACAAAGCGGAAGCGGTTGATGATTTAATTGACGTGACTGAACTTTTGCGAGACGAATTGCTTGCCGGTCAGCCGATGAAAAATCTTTGCAAGGCGGATTGTAAGGGCTTATGTCCTGTATGCGGTGCAAATTTAAACGACGGCGAGTGCGATTGCGACAAGGTTATTGTCGACCCGCGACTTGCGGCGTTGAAAACAATTATGAATTAGGAATGTGGAATGAGGAATGAAAAAACTTTCTCAATTCCTAACTCCTAATTCCAAATTCCTAATTGATTAAAGGAGGTGTTCAGAGTTGGCGGCACCTAAAAGAAAATTAAGCAAGAGCAGACGCGACAGGCGGCGTGCTAATTGGAAGTTGGAAGCTCCGAACTACGTAAAATGTCCGAGATGCCAAGAACCTAAACTCCCACACCATGTGTGCCTGGAATGCGGTTACTATGACGGGCGCGAAGTCATTGAAACGGCTTAATGATACGGAATTTTTTGGGCAGGCATTGAAAACCTGCTTATTTTTTTTGTAGGGAGCGGGGCAATTTGAAAATAGCAGTCGATGCAATGGGCGGTGACAAAGCTCCGGCGGAAATTATAAAAGGCGCGGTTCAGGCTGTTAAGAAATATCCGTGCGAGATAGTTTTGGTCGGCGACGCGGGAATAATTCGTGAGATACTAGACAAAGAATCCGGCAGGGAAAATTTCCCGATAACTATACAGCATGCGTACGAAGTCATAAACATGGGCGAACACCCTGCCGACGCCGTTCGTACTAAAAGGAATTCGTCAATAGTCGTGGCGACAAAGTTAGTTAAGGATGGCTTTTGTGACGCGGTACTTTCGGCGGGGTCTACGGGCGCATCAGTCGCGGCGGCTCAACTTATTCTTAAAAGAATTCACGGAATAGGGCGGGCGGCAATAGCGACGCCAATGCCAACGCCGCGCGGCACGACGCTTTTATTAGACAGCGGCGCGAGTGTTGATAGTCGTCCTGAACATTTGATTCAAAGCGGGATAATGGGTTCGCTTTACGCTGAACATGTTCTTAAAATAAAAAATCCGTCCGTCGCGCTATTGAATATTGGCGAAGAAGAGACTAAGGGCAACGAGCAAGCCAAAGAAACTTATCAACTGCTTAAGGGCTTGTCGAAGATAAATTTTGCGGGCAATGCTGAAGGGCGCGACATACCGCGTGGCGTGTTCGACGTTGTGATTTGTGACGGCTTTGTCGGCAATATTGTTTTGAAATTTGGCGAAGGTCTTGCGCTGACGATTATGGAGCTTTTGACGGAAGAGTTGACGGCTAATGGCGGCGCGAAACTTTTAGGCGAAGAACTTATTCAGAAAACTTTTAAGAACATGTCGAAGCGGCTTGACGTTTCGGAGAATGGCGGCGCACCGCTTTTGGGCGTGAATGGTTATTGCGTGATAAGTCATGGAGCGTCGGACGCGAAAGCGATTTGTTCAGCTATTGGCGTTGCGAAAAGTTATGTTGACAGCAAAATTTTGGAGAAAATAAAAGACGCGCTTTAAAAGCAATTAGAAATGCGCAATGCGTAATTAATTTGGAATTTAATAGCGGTCTAAGAAGCTTTCTTTGCCGCAATATTGACAAATGGAACATATTCGTATAAGTTTAGGGGCAATGACAGGCTGCCGAGCGAGCCGTTGAGGAGGAGAAAATAGATGTTTGAAAATAACGTCATCTGTAAGTTGCTGAAAATCAAGTATCCGATATTTCAAGGCGGCATGGCGTGGATAGGGACAGCGGAGCTAGCCTCGGCGGTATCGAACGCGGGCGGGCTTGGACTTATCGGCGCGGGACATATGCCACCGGACATTTTGCATAAAGAAATTCAGAAGTGCAAAGCGTGGACTGACAAACCTTTTGGCGTGAACGTAATGTTGATGTCGCCTTTTGTCAAAGAGGTTATGCAGCTCATGGTTGAAGAAAAAGTTCCGGTTGTGACGACGGGCGCGGGAAATCCGGGCGAATACGTTCCTGCGCTTAAGGAGATTGGCTCGAAAGTTATACCGGTTGTGGCGAGCGTTGCACTTGCGAAAAGGCTTGTCAAAGGCGGCGTGGACGCTGTCATTGCTGAAGGTTGCGAATCGGGCGGGCATATTGGCGAAATTACTACAATGGCGTTAGTGCCGCAAGTTGTCGACGCGGTTGATGTTCCTGTAATAGCGGCGGGCGGCTTTGCTGATTCACGCGGCATGTTGGCGGCATTTTCATTGGGAGCCAGTGCAATTCAAATGGGCACGCGCTTTGTTCTTAGCAAAGAATGCATTGCTCACCCGAATTACAAAAATCTCGTGCTCAAGGCTAAGGACAGGTCGACAGTTGTTACGGGCAGAACGACCGGTCATCCCGTCAGAGTTTTGGCTAATAAGCTTACGCGGACTTATCTTGAAATGGAAGCTAACGGCGCGTCGGTTGAGGAACTTGAAGCACTTGGCGCGGGTGCATTGCATAAAGCTACTCACGGCGGTGACGTTGAAAATGGTTCAGTTATGATTGGGCAGATTTCTGGAATGCTCGACGACATTAAAACCGTCAAAGAAATTATCGACGACATAGTAAACGGCATTGCGCCTGTTGTCGCGAAAGTTCAGAGTAAATATGAATGAAAAATTTTCGGAGGAAGTGATTGGCGGTCGGTAATTCTAATCGTCAATCACTTTTCGATTGTGGAAAGGAGCGGATTGAATGAAGCTGGCATTTATTTTTCCTGGACAAGGTGCGCAAGCGGTCGGCATGGGAAAAGATTTTTATGATAACTTTGACGCGGCGAAGAAACTTTTCGACGAAGCGGACGACGCGCTAGGCTATTCGATAAAGAAAATGTGCTTTGAAGGTTCGCAGGACGATTTGAAGTTGACGGCGAACACTCAACCGGCAATTTTGGTTGTGAGCGTGATTGTCAGCGAAATTTTGAAGTCAGAAGGGATAGTTGCAGATATTGCGGGCGGACATAGTTTGGGCGAATATTCCGCATTAGTGACGGCGGGCACATTGAAATTTTCTGACGCAGTCGTTTTGGTTCACAAGCGCGGAAAATTTATGCAGGAGGCGGTTCCAGTCGGCGAAGGTTCAATGGCGGCGATACTTGGTCTTGACGACGCGACGATTATAAAAGCCTGTGCGGAAGCGTCGGAAGCTGGGGAAGTTCAAGCGGTTAATTTCAACTGTCCAGGTCAAACGGTCATAGCGGGCAAAGCAGCGGGCGTAGAAATTGCTGTTGAGAAATTGAAAGCGATAGGCGCGAAGAAAGCCGTTATTTTGCCGGTTAGCGCACCTTTCCATAGTACGTTAATGACTCCGGCGGCTAAGAAACTTGCGGTCGAATTAGACAAAGTTGAACTTTGCGACGCGGCATTTCCGATTGCGGCAAATTTTACGGGCGAGCTTGAGACTTCAGCTTTGGACATTAAAAATAATCTTGTCGCGCAGGCGGATAATCCTGTTAAGTGGATAGATTGCGTTGAGTCTATGAGAAATTTTGGTGCGGAAACTTTCATTGAGTGCGGACCGGGCAAAACGCTTTGCGGATTTAATCGGCGCATTGATAAAAAGATTCACAGTCTCAACGTTGAAGATTTAGAGAGCTTAAATAAAACTTTGACGGCTTTGAAAGTTTGATATAGGGCAAAAGTTGTAGACAAGAAAAAATCTTTGTGTTATATTTTGCAAACGGGAGGCGAAAGGTTGTAATGAGTGCGACAGAGAAGAAATTATCGGGGAAAGTTGCATTCGTAACGGGTGCGTCGCGTGGCATAGGTCGAGCGATAGCAATGCGCTTAGCTCAAGACGGCGCGAAGGTTGCATTAAATTTCGCGAGCAACAGCGCAAAAGCTGAAGAAGTCAAAAGCGCGATTGAGGTGCAAGGCGGCGAAGCAATTCTTTTGCAGGGTGACGTTTCCAAATTCGATGTTGTGACGGAGTTGATAAAAAAAGTTGTCGGCGAGTGGTGCAGGCTGGACATTTTGATAAACAACGCCGGCATAAATCGCGATAATCTTCTACTCAAGATGAGCGAGGACGATTTTGACAAAGTTATCAGCACGAATTTAAAGGGCGTTTTCAACTGCACAAAGGGCGTTACGAAACTAATGATGAAACAACGCTATGGACGAATCGTGAACATGTCTAGCGTAGTCGGACTCATGGGCAATATCAGCCAAGCGAATTACGCGGCGGCGAAGGCGGGTATAATCGGCTTTACTAAGTCGGCTGCTAAGGAGCTTGCGTCGCGGGGTGTAACGGTCAATGCGGTTGCGCCGGGACTGATTAATACCGACATGACAGCTGCGCTTTCCGAGAAGGTCAAAGAATTAATGTTGCAAGAGATACCTGCGGGGAGGATGGGTACTCCCGAAGACGTTGCCAATGCAGTGGCGTTCTTGGTATCGGATGAGGC
>DJWY01000019.1 GCA_002448305.1 Selenomonadales bacterium UBA7018 | reverse complement strand
CGACTTTACCAACACGTCCTAGTCCCCAGTCCCTAGAAAGGAAGTGATTTTATGGAACTGGCAACAATCTTTCTAATTTGGCTAGTCGTCGTCATCATCGATAACCTTTCAAAGCGTAAAAAAAGACGGCTCCCGCCGCCGCAAGATAATTCGCCCGATTTCGATATACCGACGATTGATAACGACCCAAATTTACCAGGCGAAGAAATTCCAATTTTTATCGAGACGCCACGCCAAGCCGAAATTCGTCCGCAAAAAGTTTCCACGCAGGTTCAATCGCGAACGCCTAAGCAAGAACTTCGCACGGAAGAAACTAACGAACTTGACTTGAACTTAACGCCCGCAACCGTCATGGACGCTTTCATTCTCAACGAAATTTTAGGCAAGCCAAAAGCTTTGCGCAGATGAATCGAAAAAGCCCCGTGAGCAGCACGGGGCTTTTTTCAAGCGTATGTGTATTATATTTTAGGAGAGCTTTAACATTTCAATCCACGCGCTTTTTAAGGCGCGACAGCCGATAAAGCCTTAGCCTTATCCTGTAATGAGCGCATTATAGCATACGTGATAACAGTTATCAAGTACTTTGGAGAAATTTTTTGAGAAAAATTTTCAAGGAGTTTGGTCGCGTATTACAGCTTTGCGAACGACTTCAGCTGAAACGCTAACTTCAGTTTCCTTAACCGTGACGCCTTCGGGCACGACTAATTTTAAATTGCTCTTGAATATGCGTTGCCCCGTCTGGACGGTAACTGGCGTAGTTTTCAGCGTGACGATTGGATTTATAACTGATTCTGCGCCGCTAATTTCGACCTGCGCGGGCTCGACGGTGATTTTAGTAAGCTCCCAACCGTCAGTGACTGTGAGCTCAGGGACGACCGGAACGATTCTTTTTTTTATGCCGCTTTCGATATTGACGGAAACTGTTATGACGCTCGGCACGACGCGCACCCGCGAAATAGCATTGCCCTTAGCGTCAACGGCATGCATTGGGATTTGCAGTTCAAAATTCGACGAATTGTTAGACAAATTAACATTACCAACAACTTTAGCTACTTGCTCAACGAAAGTTTTCGGACCAACGATTGTCACCGCGTCCATTGATTTTTCTATTTCCTTAATCGCTGAATCTTGAGATAATGAACCGCTCGTCATTACTTCAATAGGCATTTGCTTTTCAATTAGCGGGTCAAGCTTAACAGTGACGGTTTTCGGAACAATCTCCAATAGCTCAAAACCTTGCGGCATAATGACTTGCGGAGTTATCACGTGTTCGCCCTCGCTTAAACCTTCAAGATTTGCGAAAACGCGAAAGGCATTGGCATCATATTTTGCAAAGTAGGAACGCGGCGCACGCGTCTCAAGCCTTACGGTTTTATCGTCGTAAAGTGGAATGAATTCGTAAGGCGCATTGGAAATAGTCAGCGGCACAACGTAAGAATCATTTATTTCGGGGTCTTGGTCCGCCATAACGTAAACCCACATGCAAAACGCTATGATAAGTGCGATTAACTTCTTTAGAAAATTGCGACGGAAGATATTTATAATTTGCATAATCATTTTCCGCCCCTCCATTTTGAAAAGAACTTGCCAAAAAGGCTATTATCCTTGCCGACGAAAGCCGGACGAATTTTCGCGGCTAAAGTTTTTTCGTCAAAGCGGCGCATTAAGTGTCCGCCTTCGGCAACCGAAATTGTTCCGGTCTCCTCGCTGACAACGACAATTAGCGCGTCGCATTGCTCGGACAATCCGATTGCGGCCCTATGTCGCGTGCCAAGTTCCGTCGAAAGTCCGGTATTTTCGGTGAGCGGCAGGACGCAAGCGGCAGAAATTAATCTATTGCCGCGAATTATCGCCGCGCCGTCATGCAGGGGCGTATTTACAATGAAGACGTTCAATAAAAATTCCGAAGAAATAATTCCGTCGATATGAATGCCCGTAACGCTTATGTCGTTTAATTTCATTTCGCGTTCAATGACCATAAGTGCTCCCGTCTTCGTCTGTGAAAGTTTTTTCGCCGTCTTGACTATCTCGTCAACGACAATTTCCGCCTCTTTCTTGTCCATTAGCGCAGTCCCTTGCGAAAAAAATTGTCCTTGCCCTAAATGTTCAAGAGCGCGCCGTAATTCCGGTTGAAATAGAATCGGCAACGCTATCAACAGCCATTCCGAACTTTTTTGCAAAAGCCAACTCATAACGTGCAGATTGAGCCAGCCGCAAATTATCGTTAGCGCAATGATAACCATTAGCCCTTTGACTAGCGTCATGCCGCGAGTGTCGCGAATCATTTGATAACTTTTATACAGAATCATTGCGACAATTATTATGTCGAATATGTCAAGCGGTGTTATTGTCGAAATCATATCGCGAACTTTTTGTGGGAAGTCGAAATCAATATTCATGGGCATTCCTCCAATCAATTTATCAGCCGCGCTAAATATACTACAAAAATTTTTCAGATTCAATATTTTTTCATGCGACTTTATTTTTGTAGAGCGACTAAATAAAAATTGCGTTCTTGCGGGAAATTTTCTTGGCGATATAATTAGCGCGAAAGGTGGTTGCAGCATGAAAATTGAAATTTGGTCGGATTATGCTTGCCCGTTCTGCTACATTGGAGAAAAGCGGTTGCAACGTGCGCTTGCCGAAGTCGGCGACAAAAATATTGTCGTTGAGTTTAAAAGTTTTGAGCTTGACCCGACGGCAAGTCGCGAAGTTACTTCGGAGACGGCTGAACGGTTCGCGCTTAAATACGGCATGAGCAAAGAGGCGGCGACGGAGAGGATTGAGCAAATTTCTTTAATGGGGCGGCGCGAAGGCATTGATTTTAAATATTTAACGACGCGCTACACGAATACTTTTGACGCGCTCCGCCTGACAAAATTTGCGCAGGAAAAAGGGCACGACGAAATTATCACGAAATTATTTGACGCTTACTTCACGAAAAACCTTGAGCTTAGTGATTTTGCCGTTCTAAAAAAAATAGCCGCCGATTGTGGGCTTGACGGCAAGGAAGTCGAAGAAGTTTTGAACAGCGAGCGTTATGCCGCTGAAGTCCGCGCAGATGAAATGGAAGCGGCGCGGCTGGGGATTCACGGCGTGCCTTATTTCGTTATCGGCGGGAAATATGGTTTATCGGGTGCGCAACCGCCCGAAATTTTAAAGCAAGCGATTAACGACGCACTTGCCGACGAAAATTTTAGCGGTATGACTTGCGGCGCGGACGGTTGTCATTTTGACGGCTGATTTTGTTCCGCGACCCATTGCCGGACATTTGATAGCGATTCGACAAGTTGCAAGCCGTTTTCCGTCAAGGAGTATTCGACATGCGGCGGGATTTCGTTAAACTGCGTCCGTTGAACGATATTATTTTCGACGAGCAGTTTTAAAATTTTCGTCAACATTAAATCGGTTATGCCTGGCAATTCGCGTTTCAGTTGGTTGAAACGAATAACTTTGAATCTAAAAATTGTCCAGATGATTTTTAGTTTCCATTTGCCGCCCAAAATATCAAGCGCATATTCGAGCGGGCAATCAGCGTATTTATTTTCCATGGCAACTCCAAAAAGGCGGGTGAATAAAATGATTTTGCAAACGGAAGTTCACGGCGTTTTCGCGACGAATTCTTATTTTTACATTGACGACGAGACGCGGCACGGCTTTTTAATCGACGCGGGCGCACAAGCCGACGAGCTTTTGAAGATTATCAATCTGCGCGGCTTCACGATAGAAAAAATTTTGTTGACTCACGGACATTTTGACCATATCGGCGCGATTCCAGAACTGCAAGCGCGTTTGAACGTAGAAGTTTGCATGCAGAAAAATGGTCGTGACTACGTTAAAAATCCCGAATGGAATTTATCGGCGTATTTCGGCTTTGATATGACGCTTGACGGCGTGACTTACTTTGACGACTTCAGCGAAATAACTTTGAGCGCGAACAAAAATTTTGTCTTAAAGTTGATACCGCTTGCGGGGCACACGACTGACAGCGCAATTTATTACAGCGAAAAAGGTTCTGTTGCGTTCGTGGGCGATTCAATTTTTCTAGGTAGTTTAGGACGGGTGGATTTTCCTGGCGGCGACGAAGCGACGCTTTATAAAAATCTCAAGGAAAAAATTTTGACGTTGCCCGATGATACGGTTTTACTATCTGGACACAGCGCACCTACGACCGTTGGCAATGAAAAATTTCGTCCGTGGTTCAGATGATTAATTTTCTTCCGCCAATTTCTTTGAGCGGTCGGCAGTTATCAGCGCGTTGATAATTTCGTCAAGGTCGCCGTTCAAAATGGATTCAATCTTGTAGAGCGTCAAGCCAATTCTGTGGTCAGTAACGCGCCCTTGCGGGAAATTGTAAGTGCGAATACGTTCGCTTCTATCGCCGGTGCCAACTTGATTTTTCCTATCGGCGGCAATCTCGGCATTTTGTCTGCGAATGGCGGCATCTTTCACGCGGGCACGCAGGACGCGCATAGCCTTTTCCTTATTCTTGAGTTGGGATTTTTCGTCCTGACACTGGACAACAATTCCGGTCGGCAAGTGGGTAATTCTAATGGCGGTTTCAGTGCGGTTGACGTATTGCCCGCCCGCGCCGCTCGCGCAGTAGGTATCAATGCGCAAATCGGCGGGATTAATCACAACGTCTACTTCTTCGGCTTCGGGCATGACGACGACCGTAACTGCGCTTGTATGAATTCTTCCGCCGCTTTCAGTTACGGGAATTCTTTGGACACGATGAACGCCGCTTTCGTATTTGAGCTTGCTGAACGCGCCCGCACCGTCGACCGTGAAAATAATTTCCTTAAAGCCGCCTAAACTCGTCGGGCTTGTATCGACAATATCGACATTCCAGCCTTGCCGCTCGGCGTAGCGAACATACATTCTGAACAAATCCGCCGCGAAAAGTCCGGCTTCGTCGCCGCCGACACCCCCGCGAATTTCCATAACGACATTTTTATCATCATTAGGGTCTTTGGGCAAAAGTAAAATCGGCAATTCTGAATCCATATCGGCTTTAGACTTTTTAAGTTCGGCAAGTTCTTCCGCCGCTAAAGTTTTCAAGTCTTCGTCGGTTGAAGTCGCCAATAAATTTTTATCCTCGTCAATCTGCGCGAGGGTTTTTTTGTATTCGCGTAGCTTTTTAACGATAGGCAAAAGCGCGGCGTGTTCGCGAGTGAGTTTGGTAAATTTATCAACATCGGAAACGACTGCAGGGTCGCCTAATCGCGCTTCGACTTCTGCAAAATGTTCTTCGACCTTTTGAAATTTTTCTAGCAAACTTATCACCGCCCTTTAATCGCCGTGTCTAGCGTGTGCCAAGCGAGCGTTGCACATTTGACGCGGGCGGGCATTGTCGAAATATTTTTTAACGCCGCCGCTTCGTCAAGCTCCTCAAGTTCGGCGTCGTCGGTTATGTCGCCGTGAATCATATCTATAAAAAGTTCGGCGAGACGCTTTGCCTCATCAATTTTTTTGCCGCGCATTAAATCAATCATCATATCAGTTGACGCTTGCGAAATCGCGCAACCTACGCCGCTGAACGCCGCGTCTTTTATCACGCCGTCGGCAATTTCTAACTCCAAAGTTATTTCGTCGCCGCAACTGGGATTATGTCCGCGCTCTTTTGTCGTAGCGTGCTCAAGTTGTCGCCGATTTTCTTTAGATTGGCTGTGCTCGGCGATTAGTTCTGTGTAAATGTTTTCAAGCAATATGCATTATCCCCCTAACCTTTTGAACTGCCTCGATTAGTCGCTCAACGTCGCGCCGCGTGTTGTAAAAATAAAAACTCGCTCGGCATGTCGCATTTTGACCCAAAAATTTCATCAGCGGTTGGGCGCAATGGTGTCCGGCTCGTATCGCGACGCCTTCCGCGTCAAGAATCGTAGCTACGTCGTGCGGGTGAACATCTTTTATATTGAAAGTGACAATCCCAACCTTATTTGGCGCGTCGCAACCGTAAAGCTCGACATAAGGTAATTTTTTCAGCTCGGAAATTGTGTAGGTTGTCAAGTCGTTTTCTATGCGCTCGATATTATCGAATCCGACGCCTTGCAGATAATCAATCGCCGCGCTAAGACCAGCTGCCCCGCCAACATTTTGCGTTCCTGCCTCAAATTTCTGCGGAAGTTCGGCGTAAGTTGTGGCTTGCTCTTCGACGTATTCAATCATATCTCCGCCACTCAAAAACGGCGGCATTTCTTCCAAAATTTTTCGCTTGCCATATAAAATTCCTATTCCCATTGGCGATAACATTTTATGTCCGGAAAAAGCTAGAAAATCCGCGTCAAGGTTTTGCACGTCAACGGGGATATGCGGCACTGATTGCGCTCCGTCGACTACTACGACCGCTCCGACTTCGTGCGCCTGCGCGGCAAGTTTTTTAACGTCGTTGACAAGCCCTAAGACGTTTGAAATTTGCGTGACGGCTAAAATTTTCGTGCGATTAGAAAGTTTTTTATCAATATCCGCTTGCGAAAGATTTCCGTCCGCATTTAGATAAATATAATTCAATTTCGTGCCGGTCGCCTGAGCCACTCTCTGCCAAGGAACTAAATTTGAGTGGTGCTCGGCGATTGTGATTAAAATTTCGTCGCCGCCGCGCAGATTGTTTAGTCCGTAGCTGTAGGCGACAAGATTTAGCGATTCGGTTGCGTTTTTCGTGAAAATAATTTCCTTCGGTCGCGCATTTATAAATTTCGCAACCTTGCGGCGGGCGTCTTCGTAAATTTTGGTCGCTCTAACGCTCAATTCGTATACTCCGCGATGAGGATTGGCATTGCACCCGCCGTAGTAGCCGCAAATCGAACGGACGACGCTTTCGGGCTTCTGCGTTGTCGCGCCGTTGTCCAAGTAGGCGATTTGGTGTCTGTTCATTTTACTGCGCAATATCGGGAAGTCGTTCAAAAAATTTTTATCCATAAACAAATCTCCTTAGAAGGGCTTCAATTTCCGTCATAGCCCTTTCAACTGCGCGGTCAATGTCTTTTTGCGTCCTGAACTGCGCTAAAGTTTTATAAACGTCAGTAAAATAAATGAGATTACCCTGCTCGTCGTGCAAATCAATTCTACCGACTAAACCGTTGAATTTTTTATCATATTCGTCGACGATTTCCTGTGGCAAAATATTTCTTCCGCCGAGTAATTGCTTAATATCCAACTCTTTATAAAGCCCTTCTTTTATCTCGTGAGAAAAAATCATAAAGCCCGCGCAAAACGCCGTTGATTCGCCAAGCTCGTTGTATGCACCATTGTAACAGCCCACTCGAAACCAAAGTTCCTTGTCGTCGTCAAGCTTTACGTCTGCGCATTGGAGACAGATACTAGACCAAGAAAATGCTCTGCCAAAAAATCTGTCGATATATCGCTTATAAGTATAGCAATCGCCGATTTCCATACGTTTGCTACCGCCGCGCTTAAGATGATATTTCTTGCAAAAATCTTCGTCAAATCTTTTGTCTAGTGTCGTGAAAAATTTGTGCATAATTCCTTCCACTTGACGTTGTGAATCAGTTCTTTTAATCATTTTGTCAATTTCATTGTAAAGGCGTTCCAAATTGTTTTTCTGAAAAATATTTTTTGGCGGATTATCCTCGCAATCAGCAATCCAATTAAAACCTTCCGAACTAAACGCAACGGCATCTATTTTATCGGAGCGAATGAAATTTGACTTGTCTGGGAATCCAAAATCGCCCGCGCTTTCCCGTGAAGGCGAATCTCCTTCCGGCGTCAAGTAGTAGAGAATGGGCGGTTTGCTAAAAGCGTTTTGTTTGTGATATTCTTCTGCCTCACGCCAATAATCGCAACATTGATTTTCTTGTTCGCTGTAGTCATCACCTATCTTGACTTCAATCGGAATGAAACGCTGATTTGTGATGATTGCCAAATCGATATAGCGCGTGTTTCCTATAAGTTGCGTTGGATATTCGCCGTAAACTTTCGCGCTGTCCAATTCCGCCGCCGTCATATCAAGGCGCAGAACGTGTTTATCAAACAATTCGAGATAGAGCCGCCCGCGTTCGGGATTTTCCATTGGCGATAAAAGCTCGTACATTAAGCCAGTCAATTCGCGTTCAATCATTTTGCAAGCCTCCTCTGCAAATTTTCTAACAGCTCGCCGCGCAGTTTTTCATCAGAAATTTTATCAACGACAGGATTAAATGCCGCCTCAACGATTAACTTTTCCGTTTCTACCATATCAAGCCCGCGACTCATCAGATAGAAAATTTTTTCTTCGTCAAGCCGTCCGATTGAAACCGCGTGGTGCCCGTCAACTTCGTCCTCTGCGGCAAGCATTAGCGGCACGGAACGATTGCGCGTACCCGACGAAAGAATTATTACTTCTTCAAGTTCGCGACCCGTTGAACCTTTCGACCCGCGCTGAAAATCCAATGTCCCGCGAAAAATTTTATCGCAATGTTCGGTTAAAGCCCCGCGTACATTCATATTTGCTGAAGTTCGTTTGCCGCGCTGACGAATCACGAAATTAAAATCTAACTTGCGCTTGCCGTCGCCAAAATAAACCGCGTCCAAGTCCGCTGAAGAATCATCGCCGCGCAAATCAATTTCCACGTCCGCTGAATAATCGCCGCGTCCTAAATCCGCCGTGATAAATTCCACCCGCGCAGATTTCCCGACCAAAATTTTTATCCGCCGCGCAATGTTTTTATCGGCAAGGTTTATCTCTGAAATTTTTTGCGTTTCGCCGTCGCCGACCGTGATAATTTTTTCTTCGACCTGCGCGGAAGTCTTTAGCTCGTTTACGCCCAGCCACCGCCACGACTTTAGCGGCATTTCTCCCAAAATTTTTTCGTCCATATGCTCACCTCGTTTGAAAATATTTTACACACAGACAAAAAAAAATGCAACGTGACGTTGCATCCAGCGGTCGCGATTGACCGTTTAACTATTCGAGCTTTGTCGCCGCGTTCATATGCTCCACTGCGTTTCGCTAGTTTCGCTTAAAATTTTAGAACGCAGGAACAATCGCGCCCTTGTATTTGTCTTCGATAAATTTTTTAACCTTGTCGGATTTAATCGCCGTCAAAAGTTTCTTAATCTCGTCGCGATTCTCGTCGCCGTCGCGCACCGCAATTATATTGACATACGGCGAATCCTTATCTTCAATGAACAGCGCGTCTTTCATGGGGTTTAGGTCGGCATTTAACGCAAAGTTCGTGTTGATAATCGAAATGTCCACGTCGTCGAGTGTGCGCGGAAGTTGCGCCGCTTCGACTTCCTGAATGTTCAAGTTCTTAGTATTCTCGGCAATGTCTTGAAGGGTCGCTTCTGCGCCGGTGCCGTCCTTGAGTTTGAGCAGATTAGCTTTTTGCAGGAGAAGGAGAGCGCGTCCTCCGTTAGTCGGGTCGTTGGGGATTGAAACCGTCGCGCCGTCGGCAAGTTCTTTCAAATCCTTAATCTTGCTGGAATAAATGCCCATAGGCTCGACGTGCACGCCACCCGCGTTCTTCAATTTCATATCTTTATGTTCTTTGATGAAGTCGTTAAGATACGGTTCGTGCTGGAAAAAGTTTGCGTCAAGTTCCTTATCGTTAAGCGCGATATTCGGTTGCACATAGTCATTGAACTCGATAATCTCAAGATTAATTCCCTGCTCCTTGAGGTTGGGCTTAATCTGCTCCAAAATTTCCGAGTGCGGAGCGGGCGTCGCGCCGATTTTCAAAGTTGCTTCGGAACCTGCCGCCGGTTTATCAGCAGGTTTATCGCTACCGCCGCCGCAACCCGTCAGCAAAAGCGACATTGCTAAAGTTATCGCCGCTAAAAATTTTCCCTTCATAAATATTACCTCCTTATAATTTCTGCGCCGCATTATATCAAATGCAAAATAAAATTCAAGGTAAGTTGCCAAAATCTGCGTGTTGAATTAAAATCTTTAGAAAACATTCGGAGGAATTAAAATGACGAACATAGAGAAGCTAGCCAAGATTTTATCGCAAAGTGCTAGCGCGGTATTTTTCGGCGGCGCGGGCATGTCGACTGAATCTGGAATTCCGGATTTTCGGAGCGCGTCGGGCATTTACAATCAGAAACTCAATCAAACTTTCTCGCCGGAGGAAATGGCATCACACAGCTTTTTTGTAACGCACCCTGAAGAATTTTTCGCCTTCTATCGCGAACGTTTTGTTTATCTCGACGCAAAACCCAATGCCGGTCACATTGCGCTTGCCGAGTTGGAGCGGCGCGGAATTTTAAGCGCGGTCGTCACGCAGAATATTGACGGACTTCATCAAGTCGCCGGCTCGAAAGTCGTTTATGAATTGCACGGCTCAATTAGGCGCAGTTACTGCGTCAAGTGCGGCGCGAAGTATGACATTGATTTTGTCATGAAAAATATTCCCGTGCCTCACTGCGAAAAATGTGGCGGAATTGTCAAGCCGGACGTTGTCCTCTACGGCGAAGGTCTCGATAGCGACACCATTTCCAATTCAATTCGTGCCATTGCCGACGCTGATACTCTGATTGTTGGCGGCACAAGTTTAATCGTCTATCCTGCGGCGGGGCTGATTGATTATTTTCGCGGGCAGCATTTAGTTTTAATAAACAAAACTGCCACGCATGCCGACGCCGATGCCGAACTTGTTATCCGCGAACCAATCGGCGAAACTTTATCTAAAGCCGTCGCGCTGTTGAAGTAAGGAGATATTTCTTTGACCTTTTTTCAATTCATCAATCAAACGCTGAATTCTTCGCGCTCGCTGATTCTATTTGTAACTTTCGCGGGATTTTTCTTCGTGCGAACGACGCTTTTGCCGCTAAGTCACGACGATTACGCCTACGCCTTTATCTGGGACGGCGCGAACGGCGGCAATTTGGACAAGATGTATTTCGGCTCGGAGGAAATTGAAACTCGTCAGCGCGTCGAATCCATGAACGATATTTTTCAATCTATGGAGTCGCATTACTTCACATGGGGCGGCAGAATTTTCGCTAACGGACTTGCGCAATTTTTTATCTGGCTCGGCAAGCCCGTTTTCGACGTGGCGAACACCATAATTTTTATCTTCCTGATTCTGACGATAATAAATCTGTCTAACACGTGGCTAAAAATTTCGCGGCAAGCATTGATATGGATTTTCTTAAGCTTCTTCATATTTGCGGCGGCGTCGCTTATGAGTTTATTTTGGCTAACGGGCGCATGCAATTATCTTTGGATGTCGTTTTTCCAATTATTTTTCTTGACGCCGTATGTAAAAGCGTTGCGGTCGGGCGAGGCGGGCAATTCAATTTTAAATTTCCTGCTAATGATTTTGCTTGGACTAATGGCGGGATGGTCGAATGAGGCGGGCGCATTGGCGACGATTTTTCTAACGATTTTTCTAGTTATCATGTGCAAGGCGCGAAATATCTTCCGCGTGTGGATGATAGCGGGGCTTTTGGCGTTGATAATCGGTTGCGCGTTCATGATTCTTGCGCCGGGAAATTTTGCGCGATTGGATTGGATTTATCCGAACTTCCAATACACGCTAGAAATTTTTTTCGAGAACTTGACGAACGGTTTCGACAAAGTGATTGCGGCGGATTGCCTAGCTTTAATTCCCATGTTCATATATTTTTTGCGGCGCAAGGCGGGCAATTTAACGACGGCGGAAATTTTAATGTTAGCGTTCACGGTAGCAGGCTTGCTCGTGCCGACCGTAATGCTTCTCGCGCCCGAATTTAATTTGTGCGTATCGGTGCCGTCATTGGCTTTTATATTAGTCGCGTCGACGAGCGCAATTTTAGAATGGGAGCGGCAACACCTTAAAATTTCGCTGAACTTGCCGAAGAAATTTCAACGCGGCATTTCGATTGCTTTAACGTCCGTCCTAATTTCCTACTTTCTAACTTTTGTCTACGTCGACATTTCCATTTTCAACGCGGCGCGGCGACAAGTCCGCTACATTGAGCGCAACACGCACCTTGACCCAATTCCTATGCCGATAATGCCAATTCGTCATCGCTTTGAAAAAATTCAAGGCGACCGGAGCGCGGTTCCTAATCTGAAATTTTTCGCGGGTATTACTGATAATCCGCATTTCTATTTGAATATGTTAGTTGCTCAATATTATGACGTTAAGCACGTCGTCGCTACCGACGATTAAATTTTTCTAGGAGGTTTTGATATGGATTGTATTTTCTGCAAGATTGCGACGGGAGAAATTCCTTCGCAAAAAGTTTACGAGGACGAGAGCGTTGTTGCGTTCAAAGATTTATCGCCCAAAGCTCCCGTCCACGTTCTTATTGTCCCGAAAAAACATATTCAAAGCGTCGCGCATTTCCAAACCGAAGATAAAGAACTTGCCGCGCACATTTTCGTTGACGTGGTGCCAAAGCTCGCTAACGAACTGGGAATTGCTGAAAATGGTTTTCGCGTCGTAATGAATACCGGCGACGACGGCGGACAAACTGTTCATCATTTGCACGTACACTTACTCGGCGGTAGGAAATTTACTTGGCCACCAGGTTAAAAGCTTCCGCCCCCTCCGCCATGACCGCCCCCGCCGTGACCGCCTCCGCTACGACTTCTACCACTACTTTTCGGGCGTCTCTGGACATTCATAAATAAAAATGTGTCGCGATTTTCCGTCAACTTGACGGTATTTTTTTTGAGATAGTCAGTTGCCCCCATAGCGTACTGAATATTGCTCATTGCGCCGATAAGAAAAGAACGAATAAATACTCCCAAAATAATAGCCGTTACAGCCGCGACAAGTGCCGCCATTGGGTCAATTTCGCCCGGCTTCCTCTGCCCGTAAGCGACGCCGTTTGTTTCGTAATAATTCATAAGCTCATCGACGCCTTCAACAAAATTATTCGCCGCGCCGTAGTAATCGCCCGCGCTCAAGTCCGATTGAAAACTTTCTTTCAAAAAGGGTATGCCGTCATAATCGGTTATTCGCTCGACCATGCGGCTATTCGTCGCCATTTCGTATTTGCGCTCGTCCATTGCGATAAGAAGGACAATTCCGCCGTTCATGCCGTTATTAAAATATTTATCAACTAAATCATTCGACGCCGTCACCATATCGCTATTGCCGATTGACTTAACGAACACAACGCCGATTTTAACTTTGTGCGCCTGCTCAACGTCGCGGATTTTTTGGTTAAGCTGTTTAATTTCCTGCGCCTTCAAAAGTCCGGCTTGGTCTGTGACGGGTTCTAATCGTTCAGCACTCGCCGAAGAAAAAGTTATCAGCAATATCAGCGCAATCAAACTTAGAAATTTTTTCATGACGCGCCCTCCTCACTCAAACATAAGAAGTATAAAATAAATAATCGGCATTAGCACCAGCGAACAAAGCGCGGGATATAGAAAAGCTTTCATTCTATCGTAGGGTAGCGAGCCGATAAATTTTCCGGTCTGCCCGTTCATCATGAAGGTATAGGGCTTGTCTTGATAGCGCGTCGTTAAAATCCACACGGGCACCATAGCATAACTAACTTTGCCGACATCTTTAACAACGGCGGCATTTTCTAGTTGGCAAGCGTCGTAGCCTTCAACCGAACTTTGCAAAACTTCAATGGCACTGTTCTCAACGCGCTTATCTGCGCGGGGTGCGCATTCTTCCGCAGTCACGTCGTATTTGTCGGCAAGATAGCCGGTGAAATAAGCCGCGCTGAACGGCACAAGGTCTTTATAATCGAAAGGCTCAATGCTGTCCATATAAGCGTTATCAATACGCTTGGAGCCGTCGACGGGAATTTTTTCAAAGCTCATAGTTGCAGCGCGGCGGCAGTTATAAATGCTAGTCTGCGTGACGACTTCCTTTGGCGTGTTGACTACGCGAACTTTTTCAGCGCGAAATTGAGCCTGCGCGGAAATTTTAGAATCGAAAAGCCAAAAGGGAACGTACATAGCCTGAATAGCTTCGACGCGATTATTTGCCGTGAAATTACTTGGCAAAAGCAAATGCCCTTTGTAAAATTCCTTTAGCGCGGCAACGGCTTCTTGCTTAGTCTTTTTGAAGGGGATAACGTAATCGGGCTTCAACATGCCGTCGAAACGTTTAGGAATCATAGTAGGGTTGCCGCAGTAAACGCACTCGGTCGCCATAGTATTTTCGTCGCAAACTAATTCTGCGCCGCAACTCGAACAAGTGAACGCATGAAGATTTTTCGCTTCGTCATTATCCCATTCAGAGCCGGCGTTTTCAGTCTCCCATTTAGCTTCTTGCGCTTCAGCCGCACGGACTGCCGTTTCCTGTTTGTCGCGGAAAAGTTCTTCAATCGCGCTGACTTCAAATTCCGTCCCGCAATATTCGCAAGTAACAGTTTTCTTGCCGGGCAGGAAACTAAGCGGCGCACCACAATTCGGACATTTATAACTAACCGATGAATCAGCCATTTTATCGCCTCCAAAATTTTTTCCCGATTGTAGCAAAATAATCAATGTGATACAATGCGCGGCATGGATAAGAAACTTAAAATTTTAACTTATGGTTGTCAAATGAACGTCGCCGACTCTGAGCGCATGGCGGGTTTGCTGAAGAAAATCGGCTACACGCTCACTGACGACGCCGAACGCGCAGATTTAATTTTAATCAATACATGTTGCGTTCGCGCAACGGCGGAGGATAAAGTTTTCGGGCAAATTGGCAAATTCAAAAGTCTCAAGCGGGAAAAGCCGTCGCTGATTTTAGGCGTAGCGGGTTGCATGGCGCAGAAGGAAGGAGCAAATTTAATCAAGCGTGCGCCGCATATCGATTTCGTTTTGGGAACGGGTCAAAGTTCGGAAGTTGCCCGCGTCGTTTTGAGTTTGGAGCGCGAACGGAAACATTTTGTCGACGTGTCAAATGTCAGCGGCGAAATTTCTAGCGAAGTTTTTCCCCTGCGCGGCGGACATGTCTCAACGTTCGTGCCGATTATGTACGGTTGCAATAATTTTTGCACGTATTGCATAGTTCCCTACGTGCGCGGGCGCGAAAGGAGCCGCCAGCCTGAAGAAATTTTCGCGGAAGTCAAGCAAGCAGTCGCCGAAGGTTTCAAGGAAATTACTTTGCTCGGACAAAATGTCAATTCCTATTCGGGCGGCATGACTTTCGCCGAATTGCTAAGCGCGGTCGATAAAATTGCGGGCGTTAAGCGGCTAAGATTCATGACGAGTCACCCGAAAGATTTATCCGACGAATTGATTGCCGCGATTGCGGGCGGCGAAAATATTTGCGAACATATTCATTTGCCCGTGCAGTACGGTAGCGACAAAATTTTACAGCGCATGAATCGCGTTTACACTGTCGAAAAATATTTGCGGCTTGTGGAGAAAATTCGCGTCGCTATTCCGAATGTCAGCTTAACGACGGATTTAATTGTTGGTTTTCCCGGCGAGACCGAAGAAGATTTTCAAGAAACGCTAAAATTTTTGCGAGCAGTGAAATTCGACGCGGCATTTACTTTCATTTACTCAAAACGGAGCGGGACGCCCGCCGCAACTTTCGCAAGTCAGATTGACGACGCAACTAAACATCGCCGTCTTGAAGAGCTAATGAAAGTTCAAAACGAAATAAGCCTTGCCAAAAATCTTGCGCTGGAAAATTCAGCCGTTGAAGTTTTGGTCGAGGGCGCGAGTAAGACTGACGATAAAATTTTCATGGGCAGGACGCGCTCCAATAAATTAATCCTCTTTGAACACGGTAGCGAACAAGCTGGCGAATTAGTCAGCGTCAAAATTAATCAAGCGCAGACGTGGCTACTTAAAGGCAAAATAATTCATTCGTCGGACGTTGCATAATGATTTAAAGTTTTGAAAAATTTTTCTCAAAGTTATTGCTTGCGAAAAATGATTATGATATATTAAACGACGGTTATTGGCAGGTTGAGGATATTTTGCTTGTCAATGCCAATTAAACAGGTGGTAAAAAATGGAAGTAATCTTGTCGAAGTGTTTAGGATTTTGCTACGGCGTCAAGCGGGCGATTAAAATTGCCGAAGAGCACGCGGATGGGAAAAGTTGCACACTAGGACCTATAATCCATAATCCGCAAATGGTAGAGCGGCTGAAGTCGAAAGGAGTCGGCACGGTCGAAGATTTGACGGCGATGGAGGAGGGCACGATAATAATTCGCTCACACGGCGTAGGACCACGAGTTTACGAAGAGGCAAAAGCTAAAGGATTAAACCTAGTCGACGCGACTTGCCCGCATGTAAAAAAAGCGCAACTATCTGCTAAGGAATTAGCAAAGGACGGACGCCAAGTCGTCATAATCGGTGAAAAAAATCATCCCGAAGTTAAAAGTATCTTCGAGTGGTCGGGCAATCGAGCAGTTATTCTGGATACGGAAGAAGACGCCAAAAATTTCGCGCCTTCGCCCAAACTCGGAATAGTTTCTCAAACAACTGTGAGCGGCGAAAATTTTGTCAAAATGGTCTCGCACCTTTTGGGCAAATCGAAAGACATACGCATTTTGAGAACAATCTGCACGGCAACGGATCAAAGACAAAAGGCAGCACTGGATCTAGCGTCGCAAGTCGATGTTATGTTGGTAATCGGCGGGCGCATAAGCGCAAATACGACGCGGCTCGCGCAACTTTGCAAGGAAAAATGCAGAACTTACCACATAGAAACAGCTCAGGAACTTTCACCTGACTGGTTAGAAAAAGTTAATAAAGTAGGTATTACAGCCGGTGCCTCAACGCCGGACTGGATTATCGGGGAGGTTTATAAAAAGTGTCAGAGGATTTAAAGAACATGGAAGAAATGGGTAATTGGTTGGAGGATTCAGTCAACATTCAAAACATTCGCGAACATGAAGTCGTTGAAGGTACCGTTATTCAAGTCAACCGCGATGAAGCGTTCGTCGACATTGGTTACAAGCAGGAAATTCCCATTCCGAAGAAAGAACTTGCCGTTCCGGAACCGGATTCAGCGGAAGATGTCGTCAAGAAGGGCGACAAGATTAAAGTTTACATTCAATCGCTCGGCGGCGAAAATGGCGGCGTCCTTTCCAAAATCAAAGCTGATGCCGAAGTCGTTTGGGACGATTTGCGTGCAATAAAGGCGCATAACGAAGACCCCGAAGTCAGCGACTTGCAAACTGTCGACGCGAAAATAAATAACGTCGTCAAGGGCGGCTTAACTGCGACCGTCAACGGACTGCGCGGTTTTATTCCCGCTTCGCAAATGGAATTGCACTTCGTCAAGGATTTAAACTCTTACGTCGGGCAAATAGTTCAAGCTCTGCCGATTGAAATTGATTCGTATAAGCGTCGCCTTGTCCTTAGCCGCCGTCAACTTCTTGAGCGCGAACGCGAAATTAAACAGCAGGAAGTTTTCAGCAAATTGCATGAGGGCGACATTGTCAAAGGCGTTGTCAAGCGTCTCGTCGATTACGGCGCATTTATTGACGTGGGCGGCGTCGACGGACTCGCGCACATTTCCGACCTTTCATGGGATCGTATTACGCAAGCGTCTGACGTTCTCAAAGTCGGTGATGAAGTTGATGTTTATGTTAAGAACATTGACCCCGAAGCGCATAGAATTTCCCTTTCGATTAAGCAAACTCAGCGCGACCCATGGCTTGATAGGGCTGAACAATTCAAGGAAGGCGACCTTATCGAAGGCAAAATCGTTAAGCTTGCCAAGTTCGGCGCGTTTATGGAAATTGAGCCTGGCTTTGACGGCTTAATTCCTATGGGCGAACTTAGCGACCGCCGCATTGAGAACGCGGAAGAAGCGGTTGCCGTTGGCGACATTGTCAAAGTAAAAGTTCTGCGCATTGACATGAAGCGCAAGCGCATTTCCCTTTCTATCAATCGCGCCCGCCGCGAAACTAATAACGCGAAATTCAGACGTTATCAGCCTCAAGGCGAAGTTCAAGTTGCGACCGCCGAAGAGGCTCCCGCAGAAGAATAATTCAACGCTTTAAATCTATAAAAAAAGAAAATCGCTCGCCACTTTCGACGAGCGATTTTTTTCTTTGCTAATTGCGAATTACAAGACGATATGAGCCATAACGAAACCGACGCAGCAACCGCTTATGACGCCGATTAAGCCGGGAATCATGAACGAGTGATTCAAAATGTATTTGCCAATGCGCGTCGTGCCCGAACGGTCAAAGCCTATGCAAGCCAGGTCGGAAGGATAAGTCGGAAGGAAGAAGTAACCGTAACACGCGCTGATAAACGACATGATTATAACGGGGTCCATACCGACGCTTAAAGCCATTGGGAAAACGATAGCGATAGCGGCGGCTTGCGAGTTGACGAGCTTAGAAGTCAAGAAAGCGATAATCGCGAACGCCCAAGGATATTCGGCGACTGCATTTCCTAAAAATGATTTTAAAAAGTCCATATGCGAGGCAAAACAAGTATTAGCCATCCAGGCGACGCCGTAAACCGAAACAAGCGCGACGATACCGGATTTAAAAACTTGACTGTTGCCGACGTCTTTAGCTTTGACTTTGCAAACGAACAAAATAATCGCGGCGACGAGCAACATAACCATTTGGATAACGGCAGTCATAGAAATTGGTTTCAAATCGCCTTTAGCGTTGGGGAAATGCGGCAAAAGGTCGGGGAAATTGCCAAGACAAGCGATAACGATAATTCCGCAGAAGAAAATGTACATTGAGTGATAAAAACTCGGCGGCAATTCCTTATCAAGCAAAGATTCGCTGTCGCCGTAGACATAATCGCGGTTGGTGGGGTCTTTGATAAATTCTTGGAAGCGTTCGTCCTTGTCAAGGTCTTTGCCGCGACGATAACTCCAAAGAGCCGCGCAGAGGACGCCGATACCGGTTGCGGGCATAGCGACTGCCAAAATTTGCAAAACGGAATAGTTATGACCCGCCGTAGCCATGAATCCGACGATTGAGACGATAGCGACTGAAACCGGCGAAGCGCAGATACCCATTTGCGACGCAACCGACGCAACCGCCATAGGGCGTTCAGGGCGAATGTTCTGCTTAATCGCAATATCGTAAATAATCGGGAACATGGTATAGACGACGTGCCCAGTGCCGCATAAAACTGTTAAAAACCACGTTGTCAGCGGCGCGAGAATTGTGACGTGCTTAGGATTGTTGCGCAGGAATTTTTCAGCGTACTTGAGCATAACAGTTAAACCGCCCGAAGTTTGCAGAAAACCCGCGCAGGTGACGACCGCCAAAATCGTCAGCATAACGTCGATAGGCGGCGTGCCGGGCTTGTAGCCGAATACAAAAGTATAAATTACGAGACCAATACCGCTTATGACGGCAAGCCCTATTCCGCCGTGTCTGACACCGACAATCAAACAGCACAGTAACACTAGGAAAGCTAGAAACATTTCCATAAAGGTTCACCTCTCCTGAAAAAAAGTTTTGTATAATATCGCAAAAATTATTCGTTGCCTTTTGGGTATTTCCTGCAACATAGGACGAATTTATTATAAAATAAAAAGCCCCGCGACTGCGAGACCGCCAAGAACTTTATTTTCTAGATTTTTTAGGAATCATTTCTTTGTAGTGTTCGATTTTGTAGTTGAGCAAATCGATAGTTGAGCGCAGATGTTCGGCTTGCGCAAGGAGTTTTTCTCTTTGTTCGAGCAGAATATTTTTGCGGCGTTCCAAACCGGTATTAGCCTGGACGAGCGCGACGTATTCGATAAGCGGTTCAATCTGGACGCCGGCACTCCTCATGCACTTGACAAGATAAACCCAGCCGCAAGATTCTTCGTCGTAATCGCGGATGCCGTTCTTTTTGCGCGGCACAGGCGGAATCAAGCCGATTCGCTCATAATATCTCAAGGTGTCCGTTGTTATGCCGTATTTTTCGCTGACTTCGCCAATCGTCATACTTATCCCCCCGAAAAATTTTTCAGTAGCGATTTTAACAGCTTAAGTCAACTTTAAGTCAAGGGCGGTGTTCTTACTTTCTTTTGCTAAGCCCAAAAGAAAGTAAACAAAGAAAAGGGCTTTCGACCGCTGAATTTCGCATCACGCGAAATGGTCGCGGCGGTCGCCCGTCCTTAGGCGACCGGGTTTTTACTTTCATTGATGTTTATTTATATTGTGGCGAAAAAATCTTTAGAGGTTGTGTCCTCGAAAATCTCAACGTCGAAATTTTTCAGCTCGTCGCGCAGATATTCGGCTAAAACGTGGACGATAGGAAATTCCGTCGCAAAATGCCCCGCGTCCACAACGTGAATTTTATTTTCAACAGCGGCTTGAGCTTCATGATATTTAACGTCGCCGGTAACGAACGCTTGCGCCCCGAAAAATTTTGCCTTCTGAATAAATTCCGCGCCCGCGCCGCCGCAAAGCCCAACTTTTTTTATCGGGAAATCGCCCGCACTTACAAGGCGAACGTTATCAGCGTTGAGAACTTTTTTAACGTGGCGTGCAAAATCTTCTGCAGTCATTGGAGTTTCAAGTGTTCCGAGCCGTCCCATTGAAAATTCTTCATCGCCAAAATTTTTAACGTCAACGAGTCCGATTTTCTCCGCTAGAATATCATTGACGCCGCCTGCCACAATATCAAGATTAGTGTGCGCCGCGAAGACTGCCAGATTATTTTTTATCAGCCGCGAAATTTTTTTACCGAGCGGCAAATCTGCGCGGACATTTTTTATCGCGTGGAAAATCAGCGGGTGATGAGCAACGATTATTTGCGTGTCGAGTTCGATTGCTTGCGAAATATTTTCTTCGAGAACGTCAAGGCAGACGAATATTTTTTTGACTTCGTTTGACGGTTCCCCAACTAAAAGTCCGGGATTATCCCACTCTTCAGCGAGTCTGCGCGGAGCTAAGCGGCTGACTGCGTCGGCTACCATTTGCACTGTACATTTCTTCATGAATTTTCACCTCTCATTTTAAACTGTGTTGCAGCTGATGAGGAAATGTCTGCATGTTCAATATAATATCGTTCATCTTCCGGCAAATTGTCATAATTAAAATACCACGGCAAATGATAAATACGAAAATCGCCAGTCGTGCGTAGGGAAAATCGCAAGCTGTAATGACGGACGTTTGAATACAGAGCAAATGTCGTATCAACTTGCGTGTAGTAAAGATTATCGCCAATGCGCGTGGCATCATAAAAATCAGATTCGTTTTTTTATAATAATTTTTGTTAAAGAAAATTATATCTTCCCAGACAATGCCTAGCCCGACTTTGCGCAACTCGTGATTGTCATTTAGAAGCTTAATCAGTTGATTAACAAAATTCTTTGGGCAAGATTCAATCGGCAAAACATCAGGGTCGGTGTAGACGTACGGAGTCGAAATTTTTAAATTTTCAAGGACGCCTGATAACCATAAAGCTTTATAGCCCAAATTTTTTCCGAGCCGAATAATTTTCAGTCGCGAATCCCTTTCAAGTACGGAATAATATTCCAGTAGCGGAGAATAAGTCGAGTTATTGTCAAGAATAATCAACTTGCGGTAGCCGGCATCAAGGAGCCAATCAATTAATTTTTTCATGACGCCGAGCCGGTCGCGAGCATTTATAAAAATCGGTACATCGCGCCAATCTGGAAAATTCCACAGGCTTGAAAGTTCGAGGATAATTTTATTTGAGCCGTGCTGAACCATTTCAAAATTCTTTTTGACTTCAGGGAAATTGGCTTTAATCGTCAAAATTTTTTCGTAAAGTTTAGAGGCGGCGTTATAGTCACCGAGCAACACCAAACAATTCGCACGATAAAACAAACTCAATTCGTCGACATCGCCGAAATTCACTTTGCGAACATCTTCGTAGCGGTTAAAAATTTTCAGAGCCTGCGAGTAATTTCCCGTCAAATAAAGTGCTTTGCCGAGTATATAGAGCATGTGAAAAAATTTATCGAAACTTTCAACATTATCTATGGCGAGCATAAGCAAATATTTTTTTGCCTTGACGGCGTCGCCGTCGCTCAAAAGTTTCATTATGCGATAAATAAGTATGTTGACATACTTGGCAATATAAATTGCACTTGGCGGAACTTCATTTCCCCTGCCGGCACTACCCATAACATTGCAAAATCTATTCACCGGCGCGATTATGTCACTCATTTTTACGAAATCATCAACCGCACGCGCCGCTTCAAAGTCCGCATAAATTTTTTCAAAATCCATTTGCTACTCTCCTTGTAAAGTGATTACAGCGTTTAAAACATCATCGAAAGTTTTAGCTAAGTTCGGGTAAAAAATTTTCGGACGCTCAATCATAACGACCGGCAAATTTAAAATCTTCGCCGCTTTCAATTTCGTATCTGCGCCGCCAATTTGCCCGCTGTTTTTAGTCACGATAACTTCCGCGTCCGCATGCTTGAAAAGCTCAACGTTTAATTCCGTCGAAAAAGGTCCTTGCATAGCGACAATTTGTTTAGGCAACAAGCCAAGAGTTTCGCATTGCGTCAAAACTTCGGCGGTCGGCAAAATTCTTACAGTCAAGTTGCAATCGCGGAGCCGGTCAGCGAAAATTTTCAAATTGCGACTGCCAGTCGTCAGATAAATATTTTTGCCAAGTTCAGCCGCTTTGGCTACCGCCGCCTCATAACTTTCGACCTGAAAAATTTTGTCGTAATCAAAAATGCTCTCCGCCCGCTCGTAGCGAATATAAAAAACGTTCGCGGCTTGCGCGGCGGCAATCGCATTAGCAGAAATATTTTTGGCGTAAGGATGGCTCGCATCGATTAGAAATTTAAAATCGCCTTCGCGTAGAATTTTTTCCAGCTCGTCCTCGTCAAGCGGCTTGTCGTTAATTTTTATCCCCGCGCAGGTCTCCAAAAGTTTCCGCCCGTAATCGCTAACTACTGACGCCGTCACATCAAAAAATTTTTTAAGCAATAATTCCGCGAGTTTGCGCCCGTCTTGCGTCCCCGCGATTAGAAAAATTTTAGTATTCATGCGCCGATTGTAATTCAGCAGAATATTTTTTTCAAGCGTCGTTTTTTGTCGCTATAATATAACTTAAAAAGGAGGCGTTTTTTATGAAGCAATGGAAATTCAATTCGGATTCAAATCTTTTCCGCTTAATTTCGGAAGCGTACAGAATGAACGTTGGCTATTTGTTTGAACCATTTTTGGCGGTGCATTCGTCGAGAATAGAATCGTGCCGCATCAAATTTCCGCCGTCTATGAAAGAATGCTAATTCAAAAGCCGTTGCGTTTCGTGCTGGCGGACGACCCCGGCGCAGGTAAAACAATTATGGCGGGGCTACTGCTCAAAGAATTAATCGTTCGCGAAGAAGTCCGGCGTTGCTTAATCATTTGTCCGAGCACGCTCGTCGAACAATGGCAGGACGAACTTCAGCAAAAATTTTATCTGGACTTTGAAATTTTGACGGGCGAAAAGATAAATTCAAGCGGCAATGTTTTCGCGGAAGTCAATCGCGCCGTCGTCAGCATTGATATTTTGGCGCGGAATAAAAATCTGCAGGACAAATTGCGAGCGACAAATTGGGATTTAATAATCTGCGACGAAGCGCATAAAATGTCCGCGACCGTTTGGAGCAACGAAGTTAAATACACGAAACGTTTCCGGCTGGGGCGAGTGCTTAGCAAAATCACGCGGCATTTCCTTTTACTGACTGCCACGCCTCATAACGGCAAGGAAGAAGATTTTTATTTGTTCATGTCGCTGATTGACCCCGACCGCTTCGAGGGCGCGAAGAGAATCAGAACCGTCGTTGACGTGTCCGACATTATGCGGCGGCTCGTCAAGGAAGATTTATTGACGTTTGAAGGCAAGCCCCTTTTCCCCGAACGCCGCGCCTATGCCGTCAATTATAATCTGTCGCCAAAGGAAATGGAGCTTTATGAAATGGTGACCGCTTATGTTTCCGACGGCTTTAACCGCGCCGAACGTTTAAAAGGCAATAAAAAACGTCCGTAGGCTTCGCAATGACGATTCTACAACGGCGGCCCGCTTCGTCGCCTAAAGCAATTTATAAATCACTGTAGCGCAGGACAGAACGTTTGCAAAAAATCTTGCGCGATAAAAAACTCGAAACCGTCGACGATAACTTTGACGCGGAAGAACTCGACGAAGAATTCCCAACCGGCGAACTCGAAACTAGGGAAGAAGATTTAGCGTCGCGGATAACTTATGCGGAAAGTCTAAGCGAATTGCAAATCGAAATTAAAACCCTGCAAAGATTAACCGACGTCGCGAAAAAACTTTTCCAGAGCGGCAAAGATAAAAAATGGAATGAACTTTCCGAACTCCTTTTCTACGTCGAAACTAAAATCTCTGACGGACGCGAACAAATCCTTTCTAAACGCCTGCACTTTGTAGAACTTTCGCAGACTACGCAAAAACTTTCGACCAGCCCCGCGCCTTATCTCGATTATCGCTCGCCTAATGACGCCGAACGCGAAAAAATTTTCCCTTCTCTTGAAAATATCGCGTGGCTCAATACCAGCGTCGAAGAACGCGCTATCAATTTCGCCGCTGAAAATATTTTGAAGCCTCTTCAATCGAAAATCGCCGCACAGAAGAAAATTTTCCTCGATAAACTCGAACGCGAAATTAAAACCCGACTTGGAAGCTAAATCAGCTATTGGGATACGCGGAGCCGATAAATTAAATGAACTGGCAACCCGCCGCGCTGATGAATTGGAAAACCGCTTGAAACGTCGCCTTAAGGAAATCGCTTTGGAACGGAAAATTTTTGCGGTGGCTCCCGTCATTGCAGGTTGCGCGTTGATTGTCCCGCGTGGTTATCTGGAATCGCACAAGCACGACGCCCGCGACCGCGTCGAAATTATTGGATTACGATTAATTATCGCGAAGCGTATAACATGTTTGCTTGCAATGGGATTTTGTTTAATCATGAATCGCCGAGACGCGGCACGGATTTTGTCACGCGAAAAATTACAACCGGCATTGCCAAAATCCTTACGAATAAGCAGGAAAAAATTTCTCTGGGCAATTTGAATGCTAAACGCGATTGGGGCTTTGCCGGCGACTATGTGGAAGGCATGTGGCTAATTTTGCAGCATGACAAACCGGATGATTTTGTTTTAGCGACGGGTGAAACTCATACGGTGCGCGATGTGGAGAAAGCTTTTTCCGAAGTCGGAATAAAAATTGAGTGGCGCGGCACCGGCATTGACGAAAAAGGCTATTGCGCTAAAACGGGCAAAATTTTGGTCGATGTAAATCCTAAATATTTTCGTCCGGCTGAAGTTGATTTACTTTTGGGCGACCCTTCAAAGGCTGAAAAAATTCTCGGCTGGAAACGCAAAATTTCTTTCAATGAACTGGTAAAAATTATGGTCGAAGCAGATTTGAAACTTTATAGGGGAGCGTAATGAAAAATGGCTAATTTAATGACGTCCGAAGAAATTGCCGCGCTTATCAAGAATACTATTAAAAATTGGCACGTGGAAAACGAAAACCGCCCCGCCGATTACGAAGTTCTTACCGATGAGATAAGGCGTATTCGTCCCATGAATAATCACAGGGAAAATTTAGAACAGGTCGTAAAGGATTTGGCACTGACCAACATTGAAATTTGGCACCAAGAAGATATAGCCCGCTCGAAAGACGACGCGGCAGTTGTCAGGGCAAAAAGAAATATCGACCCGCTCAACCAGCACAGAAATGATTTAATAGAAGAAATTGACGAGATTATCCTTGAGAACGTAACGAGATAAGGAGTTTTTTATATGGAAACCGTCGGCAGTTTAATAGATAAGCTGAGCATTAACGAGTTAAAAATTTATCACATGGAAGAGCAAGCGCAACGCAAAGATGTCAGCAAAAATTTTCTCGAAGATTGTGAAAGCCGCCTTGCGATTTTGAGAGAGCAACGCGACGATTTAAAAGAAGAGCTTCAAACGCTGATAGATGACGTTTTGACCGGCAAGAAGAAATTCAAACTCTATCGCCAAATGAAAATGTACAACGATAAAAAATACAAAATGCCTTCTGTTAAGTGAGGGGATTTTATGAAAATTTTAATCACGGGTTCTACTGGGTTAATCGGTAGCAATCTTGTCGAATACCTTCAAAACAGCCCGCACGAATTACTTACGCCCACGCGCAACGAATTAAATTTGCTCAATCGCGAAGAGGTTTACGCCTATTTGAAAAATAATAAGCCGGATTGCGTAATACATTTGGCGGCGAAAGTCGGAAATATTTCTGCGAATGCTCAATATCCTTTGCAGTTTTTAATTGAAAATTTGGATATAGCGCGAAATGTTATCATTGGTGCGCACGAAAACGGCGTAAAAAATTTCATAAATATTGGGAGTGCTTGTGTTTATCCTGCTGAAAAATATGATTGTCCTTTAATTGAGGATATGGCGGTTACAGGTTCTTTTGAAAAGGAAAACGAAGGCTACTCCATAGCAAAGGCTTCCGGCGTTTTAATGTGTAAATATATTTCCGACAAAAATTCCGATTGTCATTATAAAACTTTGATTCCTTGCAATGTTTACGGCGGAGGCTGTAGCACAATTTTTAAGCCCGAAAAATCGCACATAATAATAGAGGCGATAAAAAAGATTTATCGAGCTAAGAAGGAAAATTTACCGGAAGTTCAAATCTGGGGAGACGGCAAGGCACGTCGCGAATTTATTTACGCAAAAGATTTAGCTAAAATTATTATTTTCGCCGCAGAGAACTCAGAAAAAATCCCTGCTATTTTAAACGTTGGCTCCGGTATCGAATACACCGTGAATGAATGTTACGAGATACCGGCAAAGATTTTAGATTATAAAGGGAAATTTATTCATGACCTTTCAAAGCCCTCCGGAACAGGACGCAGGCTTTTAAACGTCAGTTTAATGCATAAAGTTGGATTGGTTGCGGAAACTTCGTTAGAACAAGGCATGAAAGAAACCATTGACTATTACAAAACTCAAATTTTGCAAGATAAAGGAGTTTAATGGAAGATGCTAAAAAAAGCGAATAAAATCGGCGTCGGGGGCGTTTACATAGGCGATAACGGGAAAAAATATGTTAATCAAGCGTTGGATGCGGGGCGTTTATCTGCGGGCAAAATGGTTTACAAATTTGAAAAAGCATTTGCAGAGTTGCACGAGCAAAAATACGGCATAGCATTAAATAGCGGAACGTCGGCTCTCCATGTTGGCTTGGAGGCACTCAAAGAAAAATATAACTGGACTGACAGTAATAAATTTTATAAAGTTATCGTGCCGGGGTAGTGTAAAATGGATTGTG
>DJWY01000027.1 GCA_002448305.1 Selenomonadales bacterium UBA7018 | reverse complement strand
CTAGAGTTTACCAACACTCTCTAAGTCAAAGCGCGGCGATTACGTTCGATTTATCGCAACGTTGCAACGCGCTAACTTTTCCGTCGCTTTTAAAGCGACCCTTTTTAGGATTAAATTTATTCATAGCGTTATTGATTCCTTCGCTGAAAATGCACAGCACGGCGGGCACAAGTTCCGCAAGCGTCTTTGAAATTTTATCAGCGTCTTCTTGCGTAAACGGGCTAAGGACATGATGATTGACCGTCCAATTTTGCGGCGGACGCCCAACGCCAATTCTAACACGCGGAAAATTTTGCAAGCCGCCAAGATGTTGAATAATTGATTCAACACCGTGATGACCGCCGCCCGAACCTTTCGGACGCAAGCGAATCATTCCCAGCGGCAAATCCATATCATCATGAGCAACAACTAAATTTTCTGCATCGACCTTGTAGAAATTCACAATCGGCGCGACCGCCTCGCCGCTCAAGTTCATAAACGTTTGCGGCTTAACGATTAAAATCTTTTCGCCATTCCAAAAAGTTTCAGCGACTAGCGCATTAAATTTTTCGCGCCAATCAGACGCAGAAATTTTATCGGCAAGCATATCAGCCAACATAAAACCGACGTTATGTTTAGTCGCGGCGTATTCGGGAGTAGGATTGCCCAGCCCGACGAAAATTTTCATTTAATCACCCCATTGAGGAACGCAAAAACTTTATAGAAGTAATCGGCGGGATTTTTCCTTTTGGCGTCAGCGTGTCCCGCTCCCGTCACGATGAAATTTTCTTTAGGCGCAGTCGCTTTGTTATAAAGTCGCGTCATCATCTCTAAAGGAACAAGCCCGTCTTCGTGACCGTGAATAAAAAGTATCGGCACTTTGATTTTGTCGACAGTATCAATCGGCGCGGCGTCGGAAATTTTAATGCCAGTTTTGGACTCGCAAACAATATCCGCACAGGGCATGACGGGATATTCGGGAAGCCCGAAAATTTTCTCAAGTTGCGCAGTGAACATTTCGTAAGCACTCGTATAACCGCAATCCTCAACGACCGCGACTAAATTTTTCGGCTCAAGGGCGGCAGTCATTAAAACGGTAGCGGCTCCCATTGATACGCCATGCAAAACAAGTTGCGCGTCGTCTGGAATTTTATTAGCCCAGTCGAAAACGTCGCGGCTTTCGAGCGCACCCATTGTAATAAATTTTCCTTCGCTTTCGCCCGCCGCCCTAAGGTCGGGAATTAAAACATTCCAGCCGCGCTTGAGATATTCTTCGGCATAATCGTAAGCAAAAGTTCCGTCGCGCCCGTAGCCGTGAACTAAAATTGCCCAGCGATTAGAACTTTCAACGGGAGAAAATTTTTTAGCTTTAAGTTCAAGCCCGTCGAAACTTTTAAGCGTCCAAACTTCGCTAGGGAAATTCGGCGCGGGCGGAGCTTTCAAAGTTGGGTCGGCGATATTTGCGCAAGCTTTTGGCGGCGATAAATCTTCACCGCGCTCAAGGGCGAAGTCGACAAAATAATCACCGACGGCATAAATAACACAGCAAATCCAAAATATCAAGACAATAGCTTTTCTCATAACGACTTCTCCTTAAATTTATCAAGCGAAGACCCGACCGCCCATGGACGGGCGGTCGCCGCGACCATTTCGCGTGACGCGAAATTCAGCGGACGAAGCGTCTTTCTTTTGCTTACTTTTCTTTGACGCACACAAAGAAAAGTAAGAGAAACAAACGCGAAAGGCGGAAGCACTTGACTCCCGCCTTGGAAATTTCAATTATTGGTCGGGTTGACAGGATTTGAACCTGCGACCCCCGCGTCCCGAACACGGTGCTCTACCAAACTGAGCCACAACCCGTAAAACGCTTGTAATTATAGCGGATTGATTTTCAAATTGCAATAGGAACTGTTGAAAAATTTCCTGCACGTAAATTTTTTCGCTCAAATAGAAAGTTGATTAGCTAAACGCGGCTGAATTATGTTATAATCATTTTGCAAATTTATTTTAAAGGGTGATTGTATGAATTTAAAAATCGGCGAAGAACTTAACGGTTTCCACCTGAAAAATTTCTCCGAAATCAGCGAGCTTGGCGCGACTACTTACGAATTTGAACACGTCAAGACCGGCGCGAAACTTTTCTACGTCGCGGCGAACGACGACAACAAAGTTTTCTATATCGGTTTCCGCACGCCGCCTAAAGATGATACCGGAGTTGCGCATATCGTCGAGCATTCAGTTTTGTGCGGCTCTAAAAAATATCCGCTCAAGGAGCCGTTCGTTGAACTCGTCAAAGGTTCGCTCAATACTTTTCTGAACGCGATGACTTATCCCGACAAGACCGTTTATCCCGTCGCGAGCCGCAACGCTAAAGATTTTCGCAATTTGCAGGACGTTTACCTTGACGCAGTTTTCAATCCGTCAATGCTCACTACGCCCGAAATTTTAATGCAGGAAGGTTGGCATTATGAAATTGCGACTGCCGACGCGCCCTTGACTTATAGCGGCGTCGTTTATAACGAGATGAAAGGCGCGCTTTCTTCGCCTGATGACATTTTAGGGCGCAAGCTCATGCACGAAACTTTTCCGCAAAATTGCTACGGCTTTGAATCGGGCGGCGACCCCGAAGCTATTCCGAACCTTACACAGGAAATGTTTATCGCCTTTCACAAGAAATTTTATCACCCGTCCAATAGTTTTATCTATCTTTATGGCGACGTGGACATTTCCGAGCAGTTGGAATATCTCGACCGCGAATATCTTTCCGCTTTCGACAAAATCGAAGTTGATTCGGAAATTTCTTTGCAACCGACTTTCGACCAAATGCGGCGCGTTGATGAAGTTTATCCGATTGGCGAAGAAGAATCCGACGCCGAGAAAACTTTCATTGCGCTGAATTTTGTTATGGGCAATATCAACGACACGCTGACAAATTTAGGCTTAGGGATTTTAAGTCACGCGCTGTTCAGTAGTCCTGCCGCGCCCGTCCGCAAAGCTCTAATTGATTCGGGCTTGGGAAAAGATGTTGACGTTGGCTTAGAAGACGATTTGCGCCAACCGACGTTTACAATCACGCTTAACGGCTCGGAGAAAAATCGCGTCGATAAATTTTATGCTCTGCTCAATGACGAACTCAAAAAGCTTGTCGCGGGCGGCATTGATAAAACGCTTTTGCAGGCGTCGATTAATTTAATGGAGTTCCGCCTTCGTGAAGCTGATTTCGGGCTTGCGCCAAAAGGTTTGATTTACGGCTTGCGGCTTTTAAAAACGTGGCTTTACGGCGGCGACCCCAATGCTTATCTGCGCTACGAAGACGACCTTGCAGCGATTAAGCGCGGGCTTGACGAAAACTATTTTGAAGGGCTGATTCAGAAATATTTCTTGGACAACCCGCATAAAGTTTTAATGACGCTCGTGCCCGATAAAAATTTTGCTAAGGAACGCGACGCCGCACAAGCTCAAAAGCTCGCTGAAGTTAAAGCGCAGTTATCGCCCGCGCAGATTCAAGAAATTATCGACACGACACGCCAATTAAAAATCCGTCAGCAATCTCCGGATTCGCCTGAAGCTTTGAAAACTATTCCGATTTTAAAGCGCGAAGACCTAAAGAAGGAGCCGGAAAATTTCCCGTTGCAATTCCGAGATATTAGTGGCTCGAAAATTCTTTTCAGCAACATTGATACGCACGGGATAATTTATCTGACTTTCTATTTCGACGCCCTCAAAGTTCCGCAGGATAAAATTCATCACGCCTATTTACTCTCCGAACTTTTAGGCAACGTCGACACTAAAAAGCATTCCTATGAAGAACTCGCAATCCTGACGAATTTAAATATCGGCGGTTTTGGGGTAAATCTTCGCGCTGATACTGAAAACGGTTTGCCCAATTCCTTCGCACCGCGCATGAGAGTTTTTGTTAAAGCTCTCGGCTCCAAGCTCGAAGAAATGACCGACATTTTAGCCGAAATTTTCAACGACACGATTTTTACCAACAAAAAACGCCTGCGCGAAATCGTCGAACAAGAACAACTCAGCTTTGAACTCAACTTGCAGAACATGGCAACCCAAATTGTTTCCGCGCAGATTGCCGCCTATCAGAATAAAGCTGGTGCTTATAATGCCGCCGCTTTCCTGCCCTATAATAAGTTCTTGAAAAATTTGCTCGCCGACTTTGACGCCAATTATGATAAACTCGTTGACGATTTAAAGGACGTACTCAACCGCCTTATCAATCGCAACGGCTTAATTATCAGCGTCACCGCGCCCGAACCGCTTTATAAAAATTTCGTCCCGCACCTCTATAAACTTCTGAAAAGCTTGACCATTGACGAATACCAGCGCGAAAATTATTCTTTCCCGTGCAAGGCGAAAAACGAAGGGCTTTACAGTCAAAGCCGCGTTCAATACGTCGGCAAGGGCGCGAACTTTATCGAACTAGGGCACGAGTACACCGGCGCGATGAACATTTTGGAAACAATTTTGCGCTACGAATATCTTTGGACGAAAATTCGCGTGCAGGGCGGCGCGTATGGAGCTTTCGCCAGTTTCAATCGCAATGGCACTTTATATTTCGGCTCCTATCGCGACCCTAATCTTTCCAAAACTTTGGAGACCTTCGACGGCACCGCTGATTTTCTCGAAAACTTCAACGTCTCTGAACGCGAAATGGATAAGTACATAATCGGCACGCTTAGCAAAATCGATAAGCCGTTGACGCCGTCGCTTAAAGGGCAAGTTGCCGCCGATTTATGCCTTAGAAATATCACCTACGCCGACCGCCAAAAATCTCGCAACGAAATTCTTTCGGCGCGGCAGGAAGATATTCGCGCTTTATCGAAAATTGTTGGCGACTGCATGAAGCAGAATTATCTTTGCGTCTTCGGCAACGAGGCGATTATAAAAGAGAATGCTAAAATTTTCGGCGAAATTAAATCCGCTGCTGACTAAATCGGAGTTTAGAAAGTGAGCGTCGGGATTTTCAGTGAGGAATTTTTCGAGATTTTCTACAACCTGCACGAACAGGGCTTGCCTTTCGCTAAAATGTTCGTTTTTTATGGCGCGGGTTTCAGTCTCGGTAAAAATTTTGTCAGGACTCTGCGAGGCAGTATTAGGGGTGGCGTAGCTGTTTCCGATTTTATTCGTGACGTGATAGTTGCCTTTATCGTCGGATATTTTATCGGCAACGTTGGCGTTGGCATAAAAATTTTTCAAGCGATGGGCGGCGAATTTACAGACGATACAACGATTATGTTTCTTAAGTTTTTCAATGCGTTTGGAATAAATGTTGCAGCGTTGCCGGAATTTATAGCAACTATGTCATCTTTGCTAATCGGCGCATTTATCGGCGTGATTTTTGGAATTTTAATTGGTTGAGAAATAGGAGGTTTTAGAATGAAGAAATTACCATTTATCGGAGCGTGTGTCGCGATAGTTACTCCGTTTGATGAGACGGGAATAAATTTTGGCGAACTCGGACGCATGATTGAAGACCAGATTGCCAATCACACGGACGCAATTTGTATCACGGGCACGACCGGCGAAACTGCTACGCTTGACGACATGGAACATAAAGCCGCGATAAAATTTGCGGTCGAGCAAGTCAAAGGGCGCGTTCCGGTTATCGCTGGCACCGGCTCCAATGATACCGATTATGCCGTTGAAATTTCGCAGTACGCGGAAAAAGTCGGCGTCGATGCTGTACTTTTGGTTACGCCTTACTATAACAAGTGCACACAAAATGGACTTATTGCGCATTATCTGAAAATCGTTGACAGTGTCAATATTCCCGCGATTCTCTATAACGTGCCTAGTCGTACGGGCGTAGATATTAAGCCGGAAACTTACGCGAAACTTTGCAAGCACCCGCGCATTGTTGCCGTCAAAGAGGCGAACGGTGATTTAACTTCGATTCTCCGGACGCGCAAACTTTGCGGCGACGAGTTGGCGATTTATTCCGGCAATGACGACCAAATTGTCCCGATTCTTTCTCTGGGTGGCAGTGGCGTTATTTCCGTCCTGTCGAATGTCGCGCCTTATGATACGCATATGATTTGCCAAAATTATTTCGACGGCAAAATTGATGAAGCGTCGCGCATGCAAATTGATTACTGCGATTTAATCGACGCGCTGTTTTGCGAAGTCAATCCAATTCCCGTCAAAACTGCTATGCGCTTAATGGGCTGGAACGTCGGCAAGTTGCGTATGCCGCTTAGCGAAATGGAACCCGCGCATCTCGAACAGCTCAAAGCCGCGCTCAAAGCTCATAACCTTTTGAAGTTTTGAAGGAGTGAGGATTTATGCGCAAACTTTCGGAGGAGAAAATTCAAGAGAATTACGAACGGGACATGAAAAAAATTCTGCCCTACGGCATAAGAACTGACGAGCAAGGGCGGTATCTGGTTTGTCTCGATGAATCAAACAATTTGTCAAAGGCTTATTTCGCCGATAAGACGGGCGCGAGAATGAGAATTGCCACTTCGACATTTTACCGTTGGATTGAAGAGGGCAAAGCGGTCGAAGTCAGCGACGACGAATTGCCGCGCATTAAAAAGAAAAAAGTTCGCTAATTTGAAAGGAGAATTGCCCAATGAAAAATCTTTTAGCCGCAATAGTAATGCTGGCGATATTTCTAACGTCATCGGTAGCGTTGGCGGCTTACGAAGAAAATATTGAAGAAGGCGTAGACCTTCGAACGATTAAAACTATGGCGGTTGCCAGACCAAATTTCTACAAAATGGAAGACGCCGAACCGACAATCGATGAGCTAACGAAAATGCTTTTCGCTTCCGGCAGAGACTATTCTACGCACGAAGTTATTTCCTACGAAGATATTGCCGCTTCTATTCGCCGCGATACGGGCATTGATATTTATTCGATTGACCCGGTCGAGGCGGAGAAAATTTACAACAAGTACATTGGCAAATACGCCGATACTTACATGATTTCGACTGTCGCTAACAATTCCGGAAGACCTTGGCTTTTCTTCTACGTTTACAACGCCGCTGACTCCAAACTCCTCTACACTTACAGCGTACAATCGAATACAATCGGCAAGAACGCTAAAGATTATCGTAAAGCCGCTGACGATTTTTATAAGCAATTCGACCAGACTTCCGAGAAAAATTTAAGCAAGGAAGATAAGGCAAATGCAAGAGCAAAGCGCGAAGCTAAAGCTCAAAAGCGCAAGATTAAAAAGGTGACTTATAAAACCGGACAATCAAAAGCTGATTTAGTCAAGAAAAAATAATCACAAGTTGCAATCAAAAATCCCCTTCCAAAGTCGGAGGGGGATTTTTTTAGTCACCATAGAGAATCAAGCGAACCATTTGCCCGAACTCTGATTTACTGGAATAATGTTGCGGTGGGCGGTTGCTTTTATTCGATTCAATTTCAGCTCGCGTGTCGTAGGAAAGAATTTTCGACGACAAAATTTCATAAGTCTTTTCGCTGTGGTCAATCAGCACGTTATAAACGTACATGCGATTTAAACTCGCCTTGATAACCGCCATATCAACATAAAAAGCCGTCTTGCTTTCAGTTTGCACGCTGTCGGCGTCGTAGTAATAGCCGGTATCTTCCATTGCGTCGATAAACTTCAGATTTTCAGCCGAACACGTCGCGCTACTAAAAATTATCAGCAAAGCCAACGCCGCAAAAAATTTCTTCATCTAAACACCTCACACTTTGAAAATTTCTGTTACCCAAGTCCGCAAAATTTCCTGCATAACTGTCACGTTTAATAGTAATGCTTCGGCTCGCGGGCGCAACTTCGTATAGTGGAAAGTCGGATTGTGCGCGACCGTGAAATCTGTTGGGTAAGCTATCGGCTCAAATTGGCGCAGTTTGAAATTCAGCATTGCCCGCCGCATATGAAAAGCACTTGTCACGAGTACGGGCTTTGTAAAATTTTTTTCGTGCAAAATTTTGACGGAGTATACTGCGTTCTGCGTTGTGTTTACGCTTTTTGTTTCCGTTATGATTTTATCATCTGGGACGCCCAATGATTTAAGAATCCGCGCAGATATTTCAGCCTCCGCGCCTGAATCACTGTAAGTTTGTCCGCCGCTAACTAAAATTGGCACGTTCAAAATCTTTTGCAATCGGACTGCCGTCAAAAGTCTGTTGGCAGGACTTGCGCATAATGCCCCGACGCCGTCAACGTCTGGCACTTGTCTTATCGCGCCGCCGCCGAGCAAAACGATTACATCTGCGCCGGAAGTTTCAACCTGCGCGGGCGGCACGTAAATTTTTTCAAGCCAGCCCATTAACTTTTCCGCAACTAAACTTGTAGACAACAAATAGAAAATCATTGTCCCGACTAAAACTATCAGCGAAAGTTTCTTGTCGATTCGGAAGAGTTTCGCCGCCAAAGCAAACAGTAGCAGAATAAAAATTCCTGGCGGCAAAATCCATGCCGCTCCGAATTTCAATAAGTATATCAAAAAATCACCGCGCCTTAAGTTGTCTTGACTTTGAACGAAGCGTCAATTTCTTCAAGCGATTTTTTCTTGCTCTCAATGCCCAAACTCAAAACGATTATCGAAATGATTACGAAGACCGACGCAAACATTACGAAGATAAATTTCATCGGCACGCTGTTAAAGAGCAACACGCCAACTAACATGGGAGCAATCATTCCGCCAATTCGCCCGAAGCCTGCCGCCCAGCCCGAACCTAATGCCCGTATCGCTGTCGGATAAAGTTCCGGCGTGTAGGTGTAAATGACGCCCCACGCGCCTAAGTTGAAGAAACTCATTGCCGCGCCCCAACCTAAAAGCTCGTAGCTCGTCGCCGCGTTCCCGAAGAAATAAGCGCACACGCCCGACATCAGCAGGAATAGCGATAGCGTATACCGCCGCCCGATTACGTCAACTAAAATCGCCGCAGTTATGTAGCCAGGCAACTGCGCCAGCGTCATTATCAAAACATACTCGAAAGTTTTCACAACCTCAAAGCCTTGCGCGAAAACTATTGACGGCAACCACATAAATATTCCGTAGTAGCTAAAGACAATTCCGAACCACGCCAACCATAACATTATTGTCCGGACGCGGAAACTTTTCGTCCAGAGTGTGAATACATTCAGCTTGAAAATTGGCGTTGCGTCTTCCACAAATTCATTGTCAAAAGGCTTGCTAGGAACGCCTAACTTTTTCTCAAGCGTCAAAATTATTTTGCGTGCCTCGTCGACTTTGCCCTTTGATAACAAATAGCGAATTGATTCGGGCATATGCAAGCGAATTAAGAAGACGTAAAGCGCGGGCATTGCTCCGATTATAAACGCTATGTGCCAGCCGAATTTTGGAATCAGCAAGTAGGAAATTAACGCCGCCACTAGCCAGCCGACGCCCCAGAAACTTTCCAGCAAAACTATAAAACGCCCGCGCAGGTGACTTGGCGCATATTCGCTCATCAGCGTCGCCGCAACCGGAAGTTCTCCACCCAGTCCGAAGCCGACTAAAAATCGGAACACTAACAAACTTTCATAACTCCACGCCACCGCACAAAGTCCCGTTGCTACGCTGTATAAAATTACCGTCGCCGCGAAAACATTTTTGCGCCCGAACTTGTCAGCAATCGTTCCCGCCAATACCGCGCCCAATGCCATTCCGATTAAGCCAACGCTACCTATCCAGCCAACTTGCTCCGGCGTCAAGCCCCATTCTTTTGCCAAAATCGGCAACACGAACGATATTAGCCCCGTGTCCATTGAATCGAACAGCCAGCCCAATCCCGTCACGACCAACAATTTGTAATGGAATGAGCCAACGGGCAATCTTTCAAGCCGCTCAAGTACCAAATTATTCAACTCCTTAAATTTACCAGAAAAATTCAAGCGGATTGAATTTTATTTCACAGGCAGAGAAATTGCAAGCCCGCCAATAAATTTAAGGGTTGCTGTTGAACTTCTCACCGCGTGTCGGAGGATTTGCCGCTGAATGTTCCTCTGTGTGGTTTTTCGGCATTATATACCGGCCAAAAATCCAAATACAAAAAATTCGGCTTTGGTTAATCCTCGAATTATGTTTATTTGCGTCAGATACATTTTATCGACTCCTTTTCGGAGCGAATTGAAAACAAAGGTTGTCAGCTCCTTACTCAACAAAAAACCGAGCAAATTGTAAGAGTAATGACCAGTCGCTTCGAGTCCGCCCCTTATCTCAGAATCGTTGCAGCTTAAAATTTTGGCATAAAGCTCCTCGAAGCTCTCGTAATTATTAGCGATAGTAAAAGATTTTTACCGTCGAAAGTCTGAATACAACAGTCGTGTTTGTTCTTTGCAACGTCAATACCAACCAAAAGCATAAAAACCAAACCCTTCAATTTGAATATGATGTTGTGCCTCCACAGAAATCTTTGCTCTGAATTCTCGTGCGAAATAAACTGTCAAGCAATATCTGACTTATTAGCAGTTAAGCAAAGAGTTGTGGTCAGAATCTCCGTAAAGCCATCGAATGCTTAATGCGAAATATTTTTCCGATTGCCCGGCAAAAATTCTGTTATCAAAGTCCGTTGCCCGCAAGAGAAGTTTTGCCGTGCGAACCGTCAAGCCATATTTCCGCACTTTCGCCAACGGTCATTGCCGTCGCGTTGTCAGCATCAAAATGTCAAGCGGCAAATACTCCGGACGTTACGATAAACGTTAGCGGCATAGCTACGGGCGACGATTTCAGCGGAAAAGGTAAACTCAATGCAAGCGGTGTGCCGAAAATCGATATTAATAATAATTCAAGCGCATATCTGGTCACATTAACATTTTTGCAAATTTTGTTTAAAATTATTTTGTCAACTTGTGAAGGAAAATGGCTGGGTTCTCGAATGAGAGTAGGTGATTATGTCACTTAGAATCCTTTGCCCCTAGGATTGGTGTTTCGCTTTTCTTATATAATTTTTGCTTGCGATATTTATGGGGGTATTTCAAAAAAATAGAATAAAAATTTTAACCTAGAGAGTGTTGGTAAACTCTA
>DJWY01000017.1:55043-109674 GCA_002448305.1 Selenomonadales bacterium UBA7018 | reverse complement strand
AGATGATTTTGCTGACGATAGCGATGCGGACGCCGATATTGACGATACGGCAGATGATTTTGCTGACGATAGCGACGCGGACGCCGATATTGACGATACGGCAGATGATTTTGCCGAAGATAGCGACGCGGACGCCGATATTGACGATACGGCAGATGATTCTATTGATGATACGGCTGATGATTCACTCGCCACGTTAATAATCGATAAGTTTGCTAAACTTTCTTCCATTATTCTAAATTCAAGCGTTAGATTCCTTGACGCCTCAAAGCATATAAAGCCGATTAACATAATGGGCAACATGTTTGATAATGTTCTTATCGGCGGCAAGAAAAATGACACGCTGAACGGCGGAGGCGGCAATAACACGCTGACCGGCGGCGCGGGCAAAAATACTTTCCTTTACAGCGGCGGCAAAGGCATTATCACCGACTACAAGAAGCACGATAGAATTGACACCGGCGAGCTTACTTATAAGGACTTCGCAATTGACGGCAAAGATTTAATTTTCAATTTCGGTAGCGAAAATTCCCTAACGATTCAAAATGGCGCGACTAAATCAATTAATCTGAACTTGAACGTAAACATTTTCACGACGGACGGGATAATTGACGGTAAAGGAAAATCGATAGAACTTTTCGCCGACCTAAAGACTTTCGACGCGGCAAAATATTCTAAGTTGGAGAAAATAGACGGCTCGGCGGCTGGCGCGATTGAGATTATCGGCAACAAGAAGAAGAATTACATAATAGCGGGTGAAATGGGCGCGTCGTTAAGCGGCGGCAAGGGCAAAGACACACTCGTTGGCGGTTCTGGCGCAGATATTTTCAACTACAACAAGGGCGACGGCAAAGAAGTTATCGAAAGTTTCGGCGAAGGCGATTCAATCAGCCTTGATGATGAAGTTACGATAAAAGATGCTAAAATCAAGGGCGACGATACTGTTTTGAAGTTCAAAGGCGGCGCGTTGACGGTTAAAAACACGACAGAATTTACAGTCGGCGGTATGACTTACAGAGGCGGCGTCTTTATCGCGGGCGACAGTGCAAAAGTTTACGGTTCGTACAAAGGCGAAATTAATCTTGCAGATTATGCCGTTAAAGTCTTTGACGCATCGGCGGGTAAAAAGAAATTGACGATAACCGGCGATGATTCAGCGAACTCTCTGACTGGCGGCAGGGGCAAAGATATTTTAATAGGCGGCGCAGGGGCTGATTCGCTCTGGGGCGGCAAAGGCAATGACACGCTAACCGGTGGCGCAGGCTCCGACACGTTTATTTTCCGCGCAGGCGGCGGCAAAGACGTTATAACTGATTACGAGGCAGGCGATATGGTGCAAATTCTTAGCAAGAAAGGCGACGAAGGCTCATTTAATAAAGTTACGTTCAAAGATGATAGGCTTACGCTTGGAGTTAAGGGTGGAGGAAAGGTTATTTTCAGCGGCGTTGACACTTCTACCGAAATTAATATCAATGGCGATAGCAAAACCGTTAGCGACTGGACTAAATAAAAATTTTTACCCAAAAATTTTTTAAAACCCGTCGAAAGGCGGGTTTTTTGTGTTATAATAAAAAGCCGCTTAAGACTTAATAAAATTTCCTCGATAACATTTTTATCGACTGAAAAAGGAAAGGAGAAAATTTTTAATCGAGGCGGCAAGGTATCTTTGAAAATTGAATATCTGATTAACGGAGGATAGATTAAATGCTTTTCTACAAATTTCAGATGGATTGCTACTGTGCAAGAAATTTAATCGGAGGAGAAGTAGTCGAAGACCGGCGAGCATGGCGAATGCAACTTGGCGAATTAAGCGCGGCACTTTCTGAGGGCATTGACGGCGAGAAAGTCAGAGTTTTCATTCACCGCGCCAGACAAAATTATTATCAATGCCTAGTTGCGGTCGACAGTTGCAAGGAATTGACAACAACGATTTTGACAACGCTTTTTGAAAACTTTTTCATTGACCACGACGAATTCAGAATCAGAAATGTCCGAATTAAGGACTTGGAAGAAATTACCACATTTAAATTCAGCAAAATTTTCGAGCGGGCTAATCGTTCCGACAATTTCAACTACGATTATTACCAAATCAATCAAGATTTAGGGCTAGACAGCTTAGACAATCGGACTTTCAGATTGAGTGAGACTATTTGCCCCGAAAAACGTTTAACTTTCGACAAGGCGACTGCTAGAGCCGAAAAACTTCTTGCCGATGAAACTTTCAAGGAAGAATTCAAAAGAATTTACGCTAAAGAAAATGTCCACCGCTTTTACGGGCAGCCCGTCCACTATAAAATTATTGCGGGTAATACTAACGCCGCGCTTGCCTTGAGTAATTTGCTTGTTGCCGCGCTTTACACAAATAAACGCTTAGTCAGCCGCCGAATTAATCTGATTAACAATATCAGCGAAAATTGCTATGACGAAATGGACTTTGAAAAAATTCTTGAGAATGCGGCGGGCGGCACGGTTATAATCGAGCTTAGCGGCGAGCGCGTCAACAATACGCAATTTGCTCATGCTTATGAAGAGGTTGTAAATTTCATTTCCGAGACTGTCAAGCGTTTTCAGCGCAATACGCTTTGTATTTTCGTCGAACTTGCTGACAAGCCGGGCTTTTCTCCGCAACTTACAGCACGTCTTCAAGATGATTTGCATATAATCGAGTTGCACGAGGGCGCAGGCAATCGCGATACCGCCTTGAGTTATCTTAAAAAGCTTATGACCGACGACGCCTCCGCGCTTTACACCGAAGAAGAACTTTTGGAGGCAATGGGCGATAAGCTGACTTTCAGCGCGTCCGACATTTACAATATCCGCGAAAAACTCTTCAATAACTCCTTGAAAAATAAAACTTATCCCGCTTATCGCGAAGTCGACCGCTTGATTATGGATACGGAAAATAAAAGCAATGACGCTTACTCCGATTTTCAAGAAATGGTTGGTTTGACTGAGCAAAAAGCTCTTATCGAACAGATTATCGCGGCGCATCGCGTCCAGAAAATGCGAATAGATATGAATTTGGATAGACAAAAAGCGGCGTTACATATGTGCTTTACAGGGACGCCAGGCACGGCTAAAACTACGGTTGCCCGCTTGATTGCGCAAATTTTAGCTCGCGACGGCGTTTTGAAGACTGGACGCTTTGTCGAATGTGGGCGTGCAGATTTAGTTGCGAAATATGTTGGTTGGACGGCTAAAGCTGTTCGCTCTAAGTTCAAAGAGGCTCGCGGCGGCGTGTTGTTTATCGACGAAGCTTATAGTTTGAGCGACGGCGACCACGCGACTTTTGGCGAAGAGGCGATTAATACAATCGTGCAGGAAATGGAGAACAACCGCGACAACGTCATTGTGATTTTCGCGGGCTATCCCGACAAAATGAAATATTTCCTTGACCACAACGAAGGATTGCGCAGTCGAATTGCCTTCCATATTGATTTTCCCGACTACACAGCCGACGAGCTGACGGATATTTTTAAACTTATGGCGAAAAAGCGCGGTTATAAAATTTCTGATGATGTTGCCGAATACTGCAAGAAAATTTTCAAGCGCGTCGCCAAGAAAAAGAATTTTGGCAATGGTCGTTTTGTCCGCAATCTTTTGGAGCAAGCCTGGCTAAAGCAGGCGCAACGCATTATCAAGGAAAATGAAGGTGGCACGGTCACCAAAGACGATTTAATTAGTTTTAAGATTGAAGATTTTGATGTCAACGTCGACAAAAAATATAAAAGTGAGCGCAAGCTTGGTTTCGTGAGATAAATTTCATTTGCCCCTGACAAAATTTATGTCGGGGATTTTTTATGGAGTTGAGAAGCTTTGAACGATGAAAATTTTATGCGTGAAGCGTTGAGAATAGCGCGAAATGCGGAAGGCAGGACTTCGCCGAATCCTTTAGTCGGCGCGGTAGTCGTTAAGGACGGAAAAATAATTGCGGAAGGTTGGCACCGGCAAGCTGGGACGCCCCATGCGGAAATTCACGCGCTAAATATGGCGGGCGAACTGGCGAAGGGCGCGACGCTTTATGTAACGTTGGAGCCGTGCTCGCATTTTGGCAGAACGCCGCCTTGCGTCAACAGAATCATAGAATCTGGAATAAAAAGAGTTGTGGCGGCAATGAAAGACCCAAATCCGAAAGTTGCGGGGCGCGGCTTTGAAATTTTAAAAAATGCAGGCGTTGAAGTTGAAGTTGGGCTTTTAGAGGCGGAAGCGCGGCGACTGAACGAAGTTTTCTTGAAATTTATCACGGAAAAATTGCCATTCGTGACGCTGAAGTTTGCAAGCAGTTTGGACGGGAAAATTGCGACTTACAGCGGCGAATCGCAATGGATTAGTTGCGAAGAGTCGCGGAAATTTGTTCATCATCTGCGCGACATAAACGACGTGATTTTAGTTGGAATCGGAACGGTTTTAGCTGATAATCCGAGTTTGACGACGCGGCTTGTTGAGGGGAAAAATCCAATTCGGGTAATTGTCGACAGTAATGCGCGAACGCCGCTTGATTCAAAAGTTATGGCTGATAAATCTGCGCGGACGATAATAGCAGTGACGAAAAACGCGCCGAGCGAAAAAATTTCGGCATTAAAAGCTTGCGGCGTAGAAATTTTGATTTGCGGCGAAGAAAAGCGCGTTGATTTAAAAATTTTGCTAGAAAAACTTGCAAAGCGCGAAATAACATCAATTTTAGTCGAAGGCGGCGGACAAATTCATTTTTCTATGTTAAAATCTGGACTTGTCGATAAAATTTATGCGTTTATCGCGCCGAAAATTATTGGCGGGAAAAATTCGCTGACGGCGGTTGAGGGCATTGGCTTTGAGAAATTATCGGAAGCAATTACGCTAAAAAAATTCACTTCGGAGCGAATTGGCGAAGATTTTTTGCTAAGCGGCTATGTTAAGGAGGATTTTAATTGGAAATGATTAAGGAATTGCCGCATTTTTATATAGGCGAATCGCTCGGCGGGCAGCAGAAATGGTATTCGCGAATAACTGATTTTGGAATGAATGCTGGCGGCTGCGCGGCGATAACTGCTTGCGATTGCGCCATTTATTTTGAAAAATATTTCAATCTGCGCGGGCTATATCCGTTCGATTTAGAAAAAATTACTCGCGAAGACTATTTAAAGTTCGGAAAAATAATGGAGCCGTATTTATATCCGCGCTGGTCGGGCGTCGACAAATTGGAAATATATTTGGACGGTTTCGGGCGATTTTTAAGCGACAGGGGCGAAAAAAATTTAAAAATGCGTGCTTGGTCGGGCGAAAGTGATTTTTCTGACTCGTGGAAGATAATTTGCTCGCAAATCGATAAAAAATATCCGATACCGTGCTTAGTTTTGAATCATCAACTGCCGTCACTGCAAGATTATGTTTGGCACTGGTTCATTTTAAACGGCTATGAAATTCGCGACGGAAGACTTTTCGTCAAAGCAGTTAGCTACGGAATTGGACGCTGGATAAACTTTTTAGCGTTATGGGACACGGGCTATCGGCGGAAAGGCGGCTTGATTCTCTTTGAATTTTCCTTGTGATAAATGCGGATTGTGCTGTAAAAATATTCGTTTTTCGAGTTTATCGAGCGAATTGGACAGGGGCGACGGCGTTTGCAAGCATTTAAAAGATAATTTATGCGAAATTTATTCCCAGCGACCGATTTTCTGCAATGTCGACGCCTATTATGAGAAATTTTTAGCTGGAAAAATTAGTCGGGAAGAGTTTTATAATATGAATCGCGAAGTTTGTGAGCGATTAAAAATTGACAGCGTAAAAAAAAAGTGATATTTTATTTGTAAACTTGGGGCGGAGCGAAAATCTCCACCGGCGGTGATAGTCCGCGAGCTTTTTGGGCAGATTCGGTGAAATTCCGAGACCGACGGTTAAAGTCCGGACGAGAAAGTTTTAAATAAATTGAATTATCCCGCCCGAAGTTTTAAGGGCGGTTAAATTTTTTTGGAGGATAAAATGTTTACCGGAATAATTGAAGAAATCGGGCGGCTTAAGAGTTTTGACGGCGGAAAAATCGAAATTTCTTGCGAAAAAATCTTGTCGGATATAAAAATTGGCGACAGCATTTCAACAAATGGCATTTGCTTAACGGTCGTCGATTTCGGCGAAAATTTCTTTGCGGCGGACGTTATGCCCGAAACTTTAAGAAAAACTTCGCTTGCGGATAAAAATTTTAACTTGGAACGCGCTTTAAAAGTCGGCGACAGGCTTGGCGGGCACATTGTCAGCGGGCATATTGACGGCGTCGGGAAAATAAAAAAAATCGTCGCGGAAGGTAACGCCCTTTTGATAAATGTTGCGGCGGAAAGTTTTTTGCTTAGACAGATTGCCGCGAAAGGTTCCGTTGCGCTTGACGGAATAAGCTTAACGGTCGTCGATGCCGGCGCGAATAATTTTTCCGTTTCAATGATTCCGCATACTCGCGAAGTCACAAATTTTAAATTTAAGCGCGTCGGCTCGCTCGTCAACATTGAGACCGATATTTTAGCTAAATACGTTGAGCGATTGACTAATTTTAAGACAAAATCGGATATAACCGAAGATTTCTTGCTTGAAAATGGATTTTTATGATAAGGAGGGAGATATATGAGCGAATTTGCGACAGTTGAGCAGGCTATTGAAGATATACGGCGCGGGAAAATGGTTGTTGTAATCGACGATGAAGACCGCGAGAACGAAGGCGATTTAATCATTGCCGCCGAGACCGTCACGCCCGCTGATATAAATTTTATGGCGACTTATGCCAAAGGTTTAATCTGCACGCCCATTGACGGCAAGCGGCTTGACGAATTGGGAATTGGGCAAATGGTTTCAAATAATACCGACAACCACGAGACGGCATTCACGGTTTCGATTGACGCTTACGACACAGACACTGGAATTTCAGCCTATGAACGCTGCCATACAATTAAAATGCTTTTGGATAAAAATTCTAAGCCGTCGACTTTCAGAAAACCTGGTCACGTCTTCCCGTTGCGTTCGGTTGAAGGCGGCGTTTTGCGTCGCGCTGGTCATACTGAAGCCACAACCGATTTAGCGCGGCTTGCCGGTTTTTATCCCGCCGGATTGTGTTGCGAGGTTATGGACGACGACGGGCACATGATGCGCACTGAAAAGCTTAAAAAATTTGCGACGCGGCACGGGCTGAACATTATAACCGTCCGTTCGCTGATTGAGTATCGCAAGCACAACGAAAAATTTGTTAAGATGATAGCTGACGTTGATTTTCCGAGCAAATACGGACGTTTTCGCTTGAAAGCTTACGAAAGCACGATTGACGGAAAATGTCATCTGGCGGTTGTCAAAGGCGACGTTGCGGGCAAACAAAATGTTTTAGTGCGCGTGCATTCGGAGTGCTTGACGGGCGACGCGCTAGGGAGTTTGCGTTGCGATTGCGGCGACCAACTTGCAACGGCTCTTAGGAAAATCGACGCGGCGGGCGAAGGCGTTTTGCTTTACATGCGGCAGGAAGGGCGCGGCATAGGGCTTGCGAATAAAATTCGGGCGTATGCACTGCAGGACGAAGGAAAAGATACCGTCGAGGCAAATATTTTGTTGGGCTTTAAACCAGACCTGCGCGACTACGGCATTGGAGCGCAAATTTTATCTGACTTAGGACTTACGACGATAAGATTGCTGACAAATAATCCGTCAAAACGCGCAGGGCTTGAAGGGCACGGCTTGAAGATAACAGAGCGCGTCCCGATAGTCATTGCGCCGACAAAATTTGATAAAAAATATCTGACGGTCAAAAAAGTTAAAATGGGGCATGTATTCGACAAGGAGGAAACAAAATGAACATTTACGAAGGTAACATCACTGGCAAGCATTTTAAATTCGCGGTTGTTGTGGCGCGTTTTAACAGCTTTATCACGAGCAAACTTTTAGACGGCGCACTTGACGCGCTTAAACGTAACGAGACGCCCGAAGAAAATATTTCGGTTGTTTGGGTGCCGGGCGCGTTTGAAATTCCGGTTGTGGCAAAAAAATTGGCGTCGCTTAAAAAATACGACGCGATAATTTGTCTTGGCGCGGTTATTCGCGGCGCGACCACTCATTACGATTACGTTTGCAACGAAGTTTCAAAGGGCATTGCGCAAGTCGGACTTCAAAGCGGCGTCCCGACGATTTTCGGCATCGTCACTACGGAAAATATTCAGCAGGCGATTGAGCGCGCCGGAACTAAATCGGGCAACAAGGGATTCGACGCGGCAATTTCGGCTATGGAAATGGCTAATCTTATGAAAACTATATCTAAAGGTGAAAAAAATTCCGACGCGCCCAAAAGGAGAGGTCGGCGTCCGAAGGTCGTAGAAGAGACAGTTTCCTAAATTTTTAAGCGGGAAAAAGTTATGGCGCGGCGATTACTTTGACAAGTCGAAAAGTTGCAGCGCACTTTCTGTTTGGTTACTTTTTAAAAGTAACTCGCCGCCCGAAGGTCGTAGAAGAAGCAACAGTTTAAATTTTTATAACGGAACCGGTCGTGATTCTGTCGCTGAAATTGTTCATGAATTCTTCACCCGAACAATGACACGGCAGAATTTTTTTTACGCCCAAAACTTTCAGCTCGGCAAGTGTGCGTGAGATTCTTTCCTGCGTCGCGCCGGTCAAATGCAAGCCGCCTATCACTGAATTAATCGGCAGGGAAAATCTTTCGCCAACGTCGGCAACAATATTCAAAATGCCGGAATGGGCGCAAGCTGTCACAATCGCTAGCCCGTCGCCCTCGCGCAAAACTAAAATTATCTCGTCGCTAAAGTCGTCGGGATTTTTTTTATCGCCGCGCACAAATTTTTCCAGTATCGTCTCGAAGTCATAACGCCGCTTGAAATTTCCGACCAGCCAAATATTTTCTTCCAACTCCAAAACGTCGCGGCAAATTTCTTGCGCAATATTCCTGCCCGCTAAAAACTTTTCATCAAAGCCGCAACCGCGATACTTAAAGCCGTCATCAGTTTTGGAAAATTTTTCCTGCCAAAAGTTTTCGCCCGTATAAATTTTCTCAACCGGAGCAACGTCCAAAAGCTTAGGGAAGCCGCCCGCGTGGTCGTAGTGTGAATGGCTAAGCACTGCAAATTTTATCCCGCGCAGGTCGACGCCCAAAACTTTCGCGTTATCGAACGCCGCGCCCGTGTGCCCGCAATCAAATATAAATTTCGTCCGCGCGGTCTCAACAAAAATACTTAGCCCATGCTCGGCAATCAGTTTTGAACCTTTCGGTTTTGTGTTCTCGATTAAAATTTTCAAAATCAAGTTAGTCACCTCGCAAATTTTTTGTTATAATCTATGAATAAAGTATACAAGAAAAAGGGAAATGGGAAAAGGGAGGATTTTTTCATTCCAATTCCTAATTCCTAATTGAATTTCGGAGGGATTCCAATGACTAACGAAAACCACGCAGAAATTTTTCAAACGCCTAAAAATTTTCCATTGACTGAAAACGAACTTCGCGAAGTTATAAAAAAATTTCCGACGCCGTTTCACATTTACGACGAAAAAACTATCCGCAACAACTTTAGAAAATTGCGTGAGGCTTTTGCTTGGGCACCAGAATTCCGCGAGCACTTCGCAATTAAAGCGACGCCCAATCCATATATCGTCGAAATTTTAGCACGCGACGGAGCCGGCACCGATTGCAGTTCCATTGCTGAACTTTTTATAAGCGCGGCGGCTGGCGTCACCGGCGAAAAAATTATTCTGACTTCCAACGATACGCCCGCTGAAGAATTTCGCAAAGCTCTCGAACTCGGCGCGATTATTAATCTCGACGACATTACCCACATTGATTTTCTTGAAAAATCTGCGCGGTTGCCCGAAATTATTTCTTTTCGCTACAATCCCGCCGATATTATGAACGACGGTAACGAAATTATCGGGCGTCCCGCTGAAGCCAAATACGGACTCACCCGCGAGCAAATTTTTGCGGCGTATAAAATCTGTCGCGATAAGGGCATTAAACGCTTTGGCTTGCATACCATGATTGCTTCCAATGAGCGCAAGGCGTCGACTTTCATTTACACGGCGCGGATTATGTTTGAACTTGCCGCTAAGATTAAAAATCAGCTCGGCATAACTTTTGAGTTCATAAATTTGGGCGGCGGGCTTGGCATTCCCTATCGCCCCGACGAATTGCCCGTTGATTTAAAAATGGTCGGCGACGGCATTAAGAAACTTTTCCACGAAATTTTAGTTCCGAACGGCTTAGGCAATGTCCGCCTTGCAATGGAGAGCGGGCGCGCTATGACGGGTTCAGCGGGCTGGCTTGTCTCGACCGTCCTGCACAAAAAGAATACCTATAAAAATTACATTGGGCTTGATTCCTGCATGTCAGATTTAATGCGCCCCGCGCTTTACGACGCTTATCACCACATTACGATTTTGGGCAAGGAAAATGCGCCCTGCGATGAAATTTATGACGTGACCGGCTCGCTTTGCGAAAATAATGACAAATTCGCGATTGACCGCCACCTTCCGAAAATCGACGTGGGCGACATTTTGATTATCCACGACACCGGCGCGCACGGACACGCTATGGGCTTTAACTATAACGGAAAGCTTCGCAGTGCTGAACTTTTGATTAGGGAAAATGGCGCAGTTGAGATGATTCGCCGCGCCGAAACGCTGAACGATTATTTTGCCACGCTGAATTTCCCGAACGCTAGACTTAAATTAAATACGAAATGAAAAATCAATCGTCCCTGCTGAAGATAAACTTCGCGGGGATTTTTTATTTTCAAAAATGTCAAGCGGCAAAAAGGAAATTTGAAAGACGCAGGGAATATAAAAGCCAACGGAGGTTGAAAAAAGTTGGGAAGTGCGGAGTTAGATGAATTCATTGAACGAGTAAGCGAGCGGACGGATATTTATTCGGTCGTGTCGCGCTACGTGACGCTCACGCAAAAGGGCGGGCGTTATTGGGGCTGTTGTCCCTTCCACAATGAAAAAACAGCTTCGTTCACTATCAGCCCCGACAAAGGATTTTTTTATTGCTTCGGTTGTCATGCCGGCGGCAATGTCTTCAAGTTCCTTTCGCTCATTGAAAATATAACCTATTTTGAGGCGATTAAACTTCAGGCTCAGCGATTAGGTATCGACTTGCCCGAAAAGAAAACTACGCCCGAAGAAGAACGCCGCCGCCGCGAAGAAAAATCTTTATACAAAGTCAACGAACTGGCGCAGGATTTTTATCACGAATGTTTAATCAAGACTGCTCGCGGCGAAATTGGCAGGAAATATCTTTTGGCGCGGGGAATAAGTGCAGAGACGATTGAAACTTTCAAGCTTGGCTACGCGACCGACGATTGGGAAAATCTCTTGACGAATCTCACGCGGCGAGGATTTTCTCCCGAACAAATCGAAAAGGCTGGACTAATTGTCAGGCGTAAAAATTCTCCCGGCTTCTACGACAGATTTCGCGCCCGCGTAATGATTCCGATTAATGACGTTTTCGGACATACGGTCGGCTTTGGCGGAAGAATTCTTGCAAGCGCGGACGATACGCAACCAAAATATCTCAACACGCCGGAGACCGAAATTTTTAACAAGCGGAGTTTGCTTTTCGGGCTGGACAAGTCAAATCGTGCGATAAGTACGGCGGGCGCGGCTATTGTCGTTGAAGGTTACATGGACGCAATTTCGCTATTCAGCGCGGGTGTTAAAAATGTCGTTGCGACGCTTGGTACCGCTTTCACGCCCGAACACGCGAAACTTATTCTAAAGTACGCTAGGAAAATTATTTTCTGCTACGATTCCGACGAGGCAGGGCAACGCGCTACGCTCCGTGCTTTACCGATTGTTCAGGGCGCGGGCGCAAATGTTTTTATCGTCAAAGTTCCCGACGGTAAAGACCCCGACGAATTTATTCGCAAACATGGCAAGCCAGCTTTCGACGAACTAATAAAAAATGCGGAAACGCTAATTGATTACCGCATGAATTACGTCCTTGCCCGCGCAGATACTTCGATAACTCCTGGAAAATTGGCGGCGTTGCGCGAAATTCTCCCGGTCATCGCCAATATCAAAAGTAACGCCCTGCGCACCGAGTATAAGAAAAAAATCGCGGCGGCACTCCTTTTGGACGAACAAACGATTATCGACGAATGGGAAAAAATTTCGTCAAGTGAACAAGACGAAAAACTTTCGCCCGTGAAAGTGAAGCCGCTAAATAATCAAGACCGCTCAGTCAAAGAGGCATGCGAAACAATTTTGCGAATGCTCTGGTATGATGAAGACCCGCTCGATTATGTTTTGGTGACGGTGCCGCGAGAATTCTTTACGGAAACACAACAGGAAATACTAAAACGCTTTGAAATTTGCAGGGAAGAGGGACGGCGGCTTGATAAAATCAGTGCGGCAAATGAATTGAGCGAGGCGGCAAATACGGAACTTTCGCGAATATTGCTAAGCGGTTCGGATGACCCCCGCGCAAAAGAAGTTAAATTCTTTTGCGACGCGGTAGACATTTTACACCGCGCCGTACTCAGAAAAAAATACAAAAATCTTCTCGCGCAAGCTGACGAATATATTTCCAGCGACGAAGAATCCTATAGAAAAAAAATTAATGAGTCGCTTAATGTTAAATTTAAAATGGATAGTTTAAAAAAAGTGTAAAGGAGGCTGCATATATGGCAGAAGAAAATAAAACTGTCGAGCCGAATAAAAGCGATTTGAGCGGCAGCCTGTCGGTAAATCAAAATGAAAATTCCGCACCCGAAACACCAACCGACGAACTCAATGCGGACGCCGCGAAAAAAGCCGCTAAAGACCGCCTGACAGAAACAATCGAGCTTATTAAGATGTGGAGTAAGAAAAGCGGCGGGAACTTAATTTGGGGCGATTTTGAAATGATTATTCAAAGTCAAGGCATGACCGACGAGGCGGAAATTGATAGAGTTTTAAGAATCTGCAAACGCAAAGGAATTGAAGTTCAAAAAGATGAATCTGCGTCAGAAACGCCAACCGACGAACTCAACGCTGCTGAAAAAGATGATGCCGCGCCTAAAAAAGTCGAAAACCCAACCGAAGAAATTAAAACTACTCCCGCTAAAAAGGATAAGTCTAAGGCTAAAAAGGTTGAAACGCCAACCGATAAATCTAGCGCAAGTCCTACTAAAAAAAGTAAAGTCGCGTCTAAAAAAATTGAAACTCCAGCCGATGAACCCGACGCAAGCTATGATAAAGACGCCGAAGCTTTTATCGACGAGTCTGGCGCAAATCCCCCTAAGGCTCCTATGGAACAAACAATTTTGCTCCTGACGAAAAAAAGTAAGCAAGCCGGCGGGAAATTGACTTGGGCTGATTTAGAAAAAATTCTTCAAAGTCAAGGCATAGCAACTGATGCTGACGAAATTGACGAAGTTTTAAGTAGCTTACAACGAGAAGGCATAGAAATTGTCGAAGAAGAAAACGACCTAGACGACGTAACGGCAACGGAAAATGTTGACGCCGAATTAACTGGAGAAAGTTCAACGTTAGAACAGGAATTTAGTCCGATAGAGCCGCCCGAAAATCCGACTGAAGATGATTCCGAATCAATTAAAACGCCCGTTGAAGCCGATTTCAATATCCCCGATAGCGTTTCAATTGATGACCCCGTCCGCATGTACTTAAAGGAAATTGGGCGCGTGCCCCTTTTGACGGCGGAAGAAGAAAAAATTCTCGCAATGCGTATGGAATTACCTCCGGCTCCACAAAAGAAAGATTATCCCGACGACGACGAATTTGAGCGCGCTAAGAAGAAACATCAGGAACGAATACAAGATGCAGAATCGGCACAAAAAGAACTTGCTGAAGCTAATCTGCGCCTCGTTGTTTCAATCGCCAAAAGGTATGTCGGGCGCGGTATGCTCTTCCTTGATTTGATTCAGGAAGGCAATTTGGGCTTGATTAAGGCTGTAGAAAAATTCGACTACCGCAAGGGCTACAAATTTTCAACTTACGCGACGTGGTGGATTAGGCAAGCGATAACGCGGGCAATCGCCGACCAAGCGCGCACAATTAGAATTCCGGTTCACATGGTCGAGACGATTAACAAATTGATTAGAGTTTCGCGCAATCTTCTGCAGAAAAATGGCCGCGAACCTACCGACGAAGAAATTGCCGTAGAATTGGAAGTGCCGGTAGAGCGCGTGCGCGAAATCAAAAAAATTGCGCAAGAACCAGTTTCGTTGGAGACGCCAGTTGGCGAAGAAGATGATTCGCATTTGGGCGACTTCATAGAAGACCAAGACGCACCCGCGCCCGCCGACGCCGCGTCATTCATGTTGCTGAAAGAACAATTAGAAGACGTTCTAGGAACTTTGACGCCGCGTGAAAAAAATGTTCTGCGGCTAAGATTCGGGCTTGAAGACGGCAGAGCAAGAACTCTCGAAGAAGTCGGCAAAAGTTTCAACGTCACCCGCGAAAGAATCAGACAAATTGAGGCTAAGGCGTTGCGCAAACTTCGCCACCCTGCACGCTCGAAAAAACTTAAAGATTTTCTTGATTGAATATTATCGGGAGTCGCAAGCGCGGCTCTTTTTTTTGGAGATGACTACTTTTAAAAAGTAGCAAACAGCGGACGCGGTCAACCGTTTAACTGTTCAAACTTTATCGCCGCGCCGGAACGCTCCGCTGCGCTACGCTAGTTTCATTTTTTGGAGGAATTAATATGTATAAATCTGGATTCGTGGCGGTGATTGGGCGACCGAATGTTGGCAAGTCGACGCTGATAAATAAAATTATCGGGCAGAAAATCGCGATAACGTCCGATAAGCCGCAGACCACGCGCAGTCGGATTCAATGCATTTTGACGCAGGACGATGCGCAAATCATTTTCCTTGACACACCCGGCATTCATAAACCGAAATTTAAGCTCGGCGAATACATGCTCAAGGCGGCGGAAGGTACACTAAAGGAAGTCGATGCAATCTTTTTCGTAATTGACGCGACGGAGAAATTTGGCGGCGGCGAAAAATATATTCTGGAGCGATTGAGCACGACAACTAAGCCAGTGATTTTAGTTGTTAATAAAGTCGATTTGATTGAGCGCGAAAAAATTTTGCCGATAATCGCGGAGTATTCGACGCGCAGAAATTTTGCGGCGGTCGTCCCGATAAGCGCGGCGGAAGGTATCAACGTTGACGAACTTATCACGGAAGCTAAAAAATTTTTGCCTGAAGGCGTGCAATATTATCCCGCCGATATGGTGACTGACCAGCCCGAACGCTTGATAATTGCTGAATTAATTCGCGAAAAAATTTTGCACGCGACGCAAGATGAAGTTCCGCATTCAATCGCGGTTGACTTGGAAGAATTTACACAGCGCGACAACGGCACGATTTTTATCCGCGCAACTATCTACGTTGAGCGTGACTCGCAGAAGAAAATTATAATCGGCAAGGGCGGCGCAATGCTAAAAAATGTTGGAGCGGCGGCTCGTCCGGAAATTGAAATGCTACTCGGCACGAAAATTTTCCTAGACTTATGGGTAAAAGTCAAAAGGGATTGGCGCAACTCTGTAGGAGCCTTGCAAAGTTTCGGGCTGAAAGATTTTTAAAAAAATTTTCCCTTTTCCCTTGTTTGAAGGGATTTATTTTTCGGCGTGGAATAGTTGAAAAAATTTCTAAATCGAAGAGAGGCGATTTAATTTGAAAGCTGAAGGAGTTTTGCCGACAATCGGCAGTAAGTACGACCCTTTGACGGGGCTTTATAATCGCGACGTTTTCTACACGGAAGCTCAACTGCTTTTGGGCGCACGCTACGATACAAAATATTCTATTGTCTGCATGGATATAAGTTGCTTTAAAATTATTAACGACTTATTTCACGTGGAGACCGGCAACGTGATTCTGCAAGCCGCCGCAAATTATCTAAAGGAAATTCTCAATCCGCGAACGTCATTAGGTTGCCGCGCAGACGCTGACCATTTTATTTTGTGCGTGCCGAGTGCGGAACTTGACATTGAGAAAATCATAAAAGACCTTGACGAAGTAATTAAAAATCTGCACATAAGCCACAACATTTTATTTTTCGCGGGCATTTATCCTGTTGATAATATTCATTTGCCGATTCATCAAATGTGCGACCGCGCAGGCATGGCACTTCGGCGCATTAAGGGCAGTTACTTGACGCGCTACGCCTACTATGATTCCAAAATGCGCGACCAGATGATTGAGGAACTTTTGATAACCGGCAATTTGGAAATAGCACTTCGCGAGCGGCAATTTACGATTTTCCTTCAGCCAATTTTCGACCCGCATAAAAATACCGTCGTCAGTGCCGAAGCTTTGGTGCGTTGGTTCCACCCGATTCACGGCATGGTTTCGCCTGGAAAATTTGTTCCCGTCTGCGAACGTAATGGCTTTATCGTCCGGCTTGACCGCTTTGTTTGGGAGGAAGCTTGCCGCCTGCAACGCAAACGCCTTGACGAACATAAACCGATTGTCCCAATCTCGGTGAACTTGTCGCGCTTGAATTTCTACAGCACAGACTTAACAGAATTTCTTTCCCTGCTACTCGAAAAGTACGATTTGGAGACGTGGATGTTGAAATTGGAAGTTACGGAGAGCGCGTACACAGATAATCAAGTTCAGCTGCTCGATATGATTTCGACGTTTAAAAATCTGGGCTTTTCGGTGCTAATGGACGATTTTGGGTCGGGCTATTCGTCGCTGAACATGCTAAAGGATATGCCGCTTGATACGATAAAAGTTGACATGGCATTTATCCGCGAGCTTGAAAAATCGCCGCGAGTTGCAACCATTCTGAAATTCATAGTGCAATTAACGAACGAATTAGGCATGGGAACAGTTATTGAGGGCGTCGAGACGCAAACACAAGCCGATTACGTTGCGAGTTTGGGCGATGTATCGATTCAAGGCTATTATTTTTCGCGCCCGTTGCCGATTAAGGATTATGAAAAACTTTTAGATAAATATCTTTTGGACACTGAAGAAACTGAATAAAATTTTTTATGGAGGTTGATTTAAATGCCGTCAATTAAAAAAGAAATTGCAGGTAGCGCGACTGTCTACACAATGCGCAACACCAAAGGCAACGAACTCAAAGTTAGCGATTTGGGAGCGCGTGTCGTGTCGATGAGATTTCGCGATAAGAACTTTAAGAATCAGAGCCTGCTGAAGGACGATGCAAGTAATGTTTTCGTCGACGGCGGCGCGGATTTTTCTAAAATCACTTGGCAGGCGGAAGAAACTCTCGAAGGCATGAAATTTTCTGCGGCAGTCGGCGGCAAGTCGGCAACCGTAACTTACAGCCTTTCCAACGACAACGAAATTAGTATCAAGTACGAAGCTAGCGGCATTGAAGATATTTCTACGGAAATGAATTTCGCTATGCCTGACGTTGATTTTCGTGCTTGCCAAAAGGGCGCGGCATGGGAGAAACTCGACGTTGCAAAAACTTATCCGATAACGCAACCCGCTGAAGTTGAAATGGAATTGGGCATGTTCGGTTACGATCCTGGCTGCCCGATTGATTACCTCGACGCGGGCTTGAAAAATGCGGCGAATATTTTCTGCGCGGCTATGGAAATTGATTTAATCGTCTACGCGACGCAAAACGAAGTTCACGCGCAATCGGTCGACGGCGGCTTTTCGATTAAAACTAGCGGCTCGAACGCGGCGAACGGCAAGATTAAAGCGCAGACCGTTTATATGATTAAGAATAGGAAGTGATACTTTGAATATCCATGAATATCAAAGCAAGGCGATTCTGCGCGGCTACGGCGTCAACGTGCCCGACGGCGGCGCGGCGTTCAGCGTCGAAGAAGCTGTTAAGCAGGCGCAAACTTTAGGCGCGGACGTTACCGTTGTCAAAGCGCAAATTCATGCGGGCGGACGCGGTAAGGCGGGCGGCGTCAAACTCGCGCACAATCTGCAAGAAGTTCGCCAATATGCCGAAGAACTTTTAGGCAAAACGCTCGTCACGCACCAAACCGGCCCTGAAGGCAAAGTCGTTAAGCGTCTCTTGATTGAGGCCGGCTCGAATATCAAAAAAGAATATTATCTAAGTTTCGTAGTCGACAGGGCGACGGCTCGCGTCGTGATGATGGGTTCGGAAGAAGGCGGCGTAGAAATTGAAAAAGTTGCCGCTGAGATGCCCGAAAAAATTTTCAAAGAATACATTGACCCTGCTATCGGGCTTGCGCCCTTCCAAGCGACGCGCATGGCTTACAAAATGAATTTCCCTAAGGAAGTTATCCGCAAGGTTACAAAGCTCATGATTAATTTGCACCGCGCTTTCGTCAAAAAAGATTGCTCGCTGGCGGAAATTAATCCGCTTGTTGTTACGCAGGAAAATGACGTTATCGCGCTCGACGCCAAATTGAATTTCGATGACAGCGCGCTTTATCGTCACCCCGATATTGAATCAATGCGTGACGAGACCGAAGAAGACCCAAAAGAACTTCACGCTGCAAAACTCGGTTTAAACTACGTCAATTTGGGCGGCGACGTGGCTTGCATGGTAAACGGCGCGGGCTTAGCTATGGCAACGGTCGATATTCTTAAACATTTCGGCGGCTCGCCCGCAAATTTCCTTGACGTTGGCGGCGACTCCACGCCCGAAAAAATCGCTGAAGCTTTTCAGATTATGCTTGAAGGCGGACAAGCTAAGGGCATTTTCGTAAACATTTTCGGCGGCATTAATAAATGCGACCTTGTAGCGCAAGGCATTGTTGACGCGGCAAAAATCATTTCGCCCGACGGAAAATCAATTCCGGTGCCGGTCGTCGTGCGCCTTGAAGGTACCAACGTCGAGCGCGGCAGAGAAATCCTCAAAGAATCGCCGATTGCCAATGTCATAATGGCGGAGACTATGGAAGGCGGTGCAGAAGAAATTGTTCGTCTTGTCAAGTCGGCTTAAAAAGTAGGCAGGAAAATTTCAATCCTTCCCGAAAAATTTCAGCGGGAGGGATTTTTTGATTTACATTCACGTTCCCTTTTGTCGGAAGAAATGCAATTATTGCGCGTTCAACTCTAAAATTAGCGACGCGGCAGAAAGAAATTTTTACGTCGACGCGTTGATTAGGGAAATTCATTTGCGCGGCGATAATTCCAAAGTCGAAACAATTTATTTTGGCGGCGGCACGCCCACGACGTTGACGCTTGCACAGTTGGAAAAAATAATCTGTGCAGTTGGCAAGAATTTTTCAATCGATAAATACGCGGAAATTACAATCGAAGCTAATCCCGGCACCGTCGACGAAAATTATCTGCGCGGCTTGAAAGCGTTGGGGTTTAATCGTCTAAGCTTAGGCGTCCAGAGTTTCGACGACGCGCTTTTGAAAATTCTGGGCAGGATTCACGACTCGCGAACAGCGATTGAAACCGTCAAGCTCGCTAAGAAATTTTTCGATAATGTCAGCGTCGATTTAATGTACGGCTTACCTAATCAAATGCTTGATAACCTTCGCCGCGACCTTGCGCAGATAAAATTGCTTGCGCCCCAACACGTATCGATTTACGGCCTAGAGATTGAAGAAGGCACGAAATTTTTTGAACTTGTCCGCGCAGGTAAACTTGCCCTACCCGCCGAAAATATTTGCGCTGATATGTACGACTTCATAACAGAAACTTTGCCGACATTAGGATTTAACCGCTACGAGATTAGCAACTTTTCTAGGAAAAATTTCGAGAGCCGTCACAATCGCGGCTACTGGACGGGCAAAAAATATTTCGGCTTTGGAGCGGGCGCGCACAGTTTCGACGGCAAGCTTAGAACTTCAAACGCTCGCGACGTAGCGACTTACATTGAAAATAACGTTCCTATCGTTGAAGAAGTCGTGACACGAAAGGCAGCTATGGAGGAATTTTGTTTCTTAGGCTTGCGGCTTGTCGAAGGGATTTCTGCGCAGGTTTTTGCAGAAAAATTCGGCGTGAAAATTTCCGACGTGTTCGGCGAAGTCATAGAAAAAAATTGTCGGCTCGGTTTGCTTAATCTCGACAGCGATAAAATTTCTTTGACAAAACGCGGCATGGCTTTAGGTAATGAAGTCTTCGCAGATTTTCTACTTTGATTTAGGAGGATTTAACATGAGAATTTTATTAATGGCTTTTGCTTTTGTGTTCGCCTTGATTCAACCTGCAAACGCGGCGGTTTATCAACAAGGCGTCGTCTACGTGATTTACGACGAAAGCGGCGATAAAGCCCCCAAAAATAATGCGGATATTAATTCAAACGGCGTGCCTGATGTCGTCGAAGATATTGCCACGCAACTTAATGCGGCTCGCGAAGTTTTCAAAGATGTATATCATTTCCCCGACCCGCTTGAATCTCCACGCTTTCAAAATGTCACGTCTATTGAGATTGATATTGATTCAAGGGAGACTATGAAGGCGAACGGGTACGCTTATAGCGGCGTCAGAAAAAAGTCAAAGCACGACCCCAATGAACGCGCAATTCGTATCAAAGTTGCCAATACGGTTAACCCGCATAAAAATGCGACACCCGCTCACGAATACTTCCATTTGATTCAATATGGTGCAACGTATTTCCGTAACGCTTGGTATTTAGAGGGAATGGCGTGTTGGGCGCAAGATTGCGTATCGAAAAAAAAGTATCCTAGCGGCTCGGAAATTCCCGTCACGTTGAATAGTAAAGTTGTCGAGAATCAAATTTATAAAGAAAAATACAAGGCGGCGGAAATATTATGGTACCCTTTGGCGGTGAATATGAAGGATAAAGAAACGATTCCTGCTAACATTGTAAATAAATACAAATACGTTGACGGCTCACCGGTATTTCACGACGATATAATTTATGGTCCAAATGTTATGCGCGATGTGTTAAAGACTATGAAAACTAAGGAAGAAGCTGCAGCGACTCAATTCGGCGGAACAAAACAATGGCGCAATAAAGGTCAAAGCAATGAGCAAAATAACCCGTATATAATGGATAGCGTCAGAGAAGTTTACTATTCTGATTTTAATTCCAAAGTAAAATTGTTTTAGGACGCAAATGCTATGACAAAATTTAAGACGGTCGCGGGTGGAGAAATTTTTTCTGCGTCGTATGAAGTCAGCAAGTCGAAGTTTTTCGCGCACGTCCTACACGTCGAGACGGAAGAAGAAGCTCGCGACTTTGTGCAGATGATTCGCAAGAAATATTTCGACGCAACGCATAATTGTTCGGCGTGGATTTTGGGCGAACGCGGCGATAAGCAAAAATCTAATGACGACGGTGAACCGGGCGGCACTGCCGGCAATCCGATTCTTGAGGCGATTAAGAAAAATGAACTGACGAATTGCGCAGTTGTCGTAACGCGCTATTTTGGCGGAATAAAGTTGGGCGCGGGCGGTTTAATCAGAGCTTATTCGCATACTGCCGCGCTCGGACTTTCTGCCGCTAAAATCGTTCAGATGACGCTGTTCAAAAGAATTTCGTTGACGCTCGAATATAATTTCCTTGCGACGGTCGAAAACTATTTGCGCAATAGAAAAATTCGCGTCGTGAATTCAGATTATGCCGCCGTCGTGACTTTAGAAATTTTACTTTTGCCCGCGCAGGTCGAAACTTTTCTAGCTGAACTAAACGACTTGACCGCCGCAAATTTCTTGCACGAAGAGCTTGGAGAAATTCTCCTGCCCGTCGAAATTTAATACTAGAGGAGAGGATTTATTATGAAAGTTCGCAAAGCCGTAATCCCTGCCGCAGGTTTGGGCACGCGCTTTTTACCCGCGACGAAATCACAACCAAAAGAAATGTTGCCTATCGTCGACAAACCGACAATCCAATATATAATTGAGGAAGCCGCCGCCGCCGGTGTCGAAGATATAATCGTCGTGACGGGGCGAAATAAGCGTTCGATTGAAGACCATTTCGACCGCTCCATTGAACTTGAATTGGAGCTTGAGCGCACGGGCAAGGAAGATATTTTGCAAATGGTGAAAGCAATTCCTGCAATAGCCAACATTCATTTTATCCGCCAAAAACAACCGCTCGGACTTGGACACGCAGTCTTGACGGCAAGTCACTTTATCGGCGACGAACCTTTTGCAGTTCTTTTGGGCGATGACGTTGTTGTTTCGCGCAAACCCGTACTTCAACAAATGGTCGAAGTTTTCAACGAGTACAAGACTTCGATTTTGGGCGTGCAGGAAGTTTCGGAAGATGTCGTGCACAAATACGGCATTGTTGATTGCAAGCACGTTGACGACGGCATTTATAAAGTCAAGGATTTAGTCGAGAAACCTGCGCGGGAGGCGGCTCCTAGTCGCATTGCGATTTTGGGCAGATACATTTTGACGCCGTCAATTTTCTCCTACCTTGAGACGCAGGAACCCGGCGCGGGCGGCGAAATTCAGTTGACGGACGGGCTTAAACGTCTTGCAAAAAATGAGGCAATGTACGCTTACATTTTCAAAGGGCACCGCTACGACGTGGGAACGAAAATGGGCTTTTTGCAGGCGAATATTGAATTTGCCCTGCGTAATCCCGAAATAACTGACGATTTGAAAAAATATCTTGATGCCCTGCATGAGAATATGGAGCAAATGCTTGACTATGATTAAGCCGCTTTAAAAGCGGCGGAACAGTTGACGCGATTGACCGTTTAGCAATTCGGACAAATCGCCGCGCCGGTACGCTCCGTTGCACTTCGCTACCTGAGAATTATTTAACAAGTAAGGATAAGTTTTTATTATGATTAAGATCGTTTTAAATAAAAATCGCGGCGGGGAAGTCGATACTTCGGCTTACTCCTTCGCCGCAACGGAAAATATTCGCAACCTTCACAGGTCGCTTGACGTTTACAAAGTAACACCGCTTGTTGAGCTTAAAAATTTTAAGGGCGTTCGTTCAATTTTTATCAAGGACGAATCGCAACGTTTTGGGCTAAAGGCTTTCAAAGGGCTGGGCGGCGTCTGGGCGATTTATACGGTTATCAGCCGCGAATTGGGCTTGAATAATCCGACACTTGAAGAAATTTTTCAACACCGCGATGCACTTTCCAAAATGACTTTTATAACGACGACCGACGGCAATCACGGCAAGGGCGTAAGTTGGGCGGCGGGGCTTTTCGGTTGCAAGTCTTATGTCTACATGCCCAAAGGCACAGTCGAAGTGCGAGCGCAAGCCGTTCGCGACGCCGGCTCTGCGACCGTTGAAATTACTGATATGCTTTACGATGATTGCGTTAAGTTCACGGCTCAGCTTGCGAGGAAAAATCATTGGCATTTGATTCAAGATACGTCGTGGGACGGCTACGAAGAAATTCCCGCGCAGATTATGCTTGGCTATTCGACGTTGGCTTATGAAGCATTGGAGCAAATGAATTATCAGCGACCGACGCATATTTTCTTGCAAGCGGGCGTAGGTTCAATGGCGGGCGCGATTGCAGCAGTTTTCGCCGAAGTTTTTAAGGACAATTCGCCGCGAATAACAATCGTTGAGCCGACCGAAGTTGCTTGCTTTTATGAGACAATGCGCATTAGCGACGGGAAAATTCATTCGGCGACGGGCAATAGTCAAACGATGATGGCGGGGCTTAACTGCGCGACACCTTGCGAGCTTGCTTGGAAAATTTTACGCCGATACGCTACCGACACCGCGATAATTTCTGACGACATTGCCGCCGACGCTATGCGAACTTTAGCTAAGGAAAAAATTATTTCGGGCGAATCGGGTTGCGCAGGTTTTGCCTTAGCTAATGCCGCGCTTGATTCTCCGGAACTTCGCCGCGCCCTTGACCTTGACGCAGACTCAATTATTTTCGTCATAAACACGGAAGGCGATACCGACCCCGACAACTACAAAAGGCAATTAGGAATTAGGAAGTAGGAATTAGGAATGATTTTGGCTTTTTAATTCCTCATTCCTAATTCCTAATTAGCAAAAAGGAGGCTTTACCATGAAGGCTTTTAAACTCTTACTTCTCCTGCCGATAATCGCGCTTTGTGTTGGTTGCGGCGGCGGCGAAAAAGTCGGAACTAATGCGACGCGCTTAGGCACGGGCGGCACCGGCGGCATGTATTACGCTTACGGCTCCGAGCTTGCAAAGTTGATTCAAGCAGAGGACAAAGGGCACGCACTTGACGTTAAGACAACTGCAGGTTCCGCCGCTAACCTTAGACTTTTGCGCGAAAAATTTCTTGACGTAGCGATAGTTCAAAGCGACACTCTTTCCAATGCCATTAACGGTCGCGGAGTATTTGCGGCGGCGGGTCCGGGCGTCGGTTATGCGGCGGTTGCAGGGCTTTATACTGAAGCTTGTCAAATTATCGTCACTAAGAATTCTGGCATTATGGAAGTCGGCGACCTAGTTGGCAAAAGAGTTTCAGTCGGCGAGCGCGAATCGGGTGTTCTGCAAAATTCTGAACAAATTTTAATGGCGCACGGCTTAACTTTCGAGATGTTGGAGCCGAGCTATTTATCTTTCTCTGATTCGGCGGCGGCTCTTGCTAAGGGGCAAATTGACGCCTTCTTCATAACGGCGGGCGCACCCACTGCCGCTATCGCTGACCTTGCCACCAAAAAGGAAATTCGGCTTTTGTCAATCGCTCCCGACGTTCAAAATAACATGATGAAGCTTTACAAGGGCTACACCCGTTGCACAATTCCCGCGAACACCTACGCCGGACAGACTGAAGACATTTCGACAATCGGCGTTAAGGCGGTTTTGGTCGCGAGCACCGATTTAAAGGACGAAGAAGTTGCTTACCTTATCGAATTTGTTTTCAAGAACGCTGACAAACTCCCGCACAATTCTAGCGACAAGTTGACGAATGAATATGCCGTGCAAGATATACCTTCGAGTTTCCATGCGGGCGCGGCGAAATTTTATGAGGCGCAGGGCGTCAAGGTCAACGTCTATAGCGGCAAATCAAGCGACGGCGTCAAAGCCAGCCAAGACTAGTCCCTAGTTACTAGTTCCTAGAAAGGAAGTGATTTTATGTATACGCTGGAATTCAACATGTATCAAACGTTGGCGATAGCGGTCGTCATGCTCTACGTCGGCGCCATGCTAAAACGTCGCATTCAATTTCTAGAAACATTCTGTATCCCGTCGCCGGTTGTAGGCGGTCTGCTCTTTGCCATTATCAGTTGCGCGCTTTATACTTCAGGAATTATCGGTTTTGCCTTCGACGAGACGTTGAAGACGGTTTGCATGGTTGCGTTTTTTACGTCGGTCGGCTTTCAAGCGAATGTCAAAGTTTTGAAGACAGGCGGCGTTAGTCTGCTGATTTTCTTAGGCTGTGTTTGCGCGCTGATTTTCTGCCAGAACTTTTTAGCGGTCGGGCTGTCAAACGTCTTGAACATTAGCCCATTTATCGGACTTTGCACGGGTTCAATTTCGATGGTTGGCGGGCACGGCACGGCGGGAGCTTTCGGACCTGTCCTTGAAGATTTAGGGCTTGTCGGAGCAACGACACTTTGCACGGCGGCGGCGACATTCGGACTTGTTGCGGGTTCATTAATGGGCGGTCCTTTAGGCAGAAGATTAATTCTCGGAAAGGATTTATTGAAAACGGCAGTTAAAGCGGACGAAACACCGCTTGTCGAAGAAGAAAAGAAGCATGAACGCTCGGTTAGCATGTACGCGCCCGCCGCTTATCAATTAGCGTTGGCAATGGGTATCGGCACGGTCGTTTCAATGCTGTTATCGAAAACGGGCATGACATTTCCAATTTATATCGGCGCAATGATAGTGGCGGCGATTATGCGCAACTGGAGCGAATTTACCGGCGCATTCACAGTTCATATCGGCGAAATAAATGATATTGGCGGCATTTGCCTTTCGCTATTCTTGGGAATCGCGATGATAACGTTAAAACTCTGGCAATTAGCGGAACTTGCCCTGCCGCTCGTGGTGCTTTTAGTCGGGCAGACGGTTTTAATGTTCCTGTTCGCGTATCTGGTAATTTTCAACGTATTAGGGCGCGATTACGACGCGGCGATTTTATCTGCGGGCAGTTGCGGCTTCGGTATGGGCGCGACGCCTAACGCTATGGCTAACATGCAAGTTTTGACAACGAAATTTGCGCCGTCAGTCAAAGCTTATATCTTGGTTCCGATTGTCGGTTCCATGTTCGCCGATTTTATTAACAGCTTGACGATTACATTTTTCATAAACTTTATCTAAGGAAGGAAGTTTTATCATTGTTTGACAGAGGAATGAGCAACGAGCAATTCAATTCTCACCTTGAGACGTTGGCTAAACTTATCGAAAAGACCGCTACGACAGTTGAGGAGGCCGCGCAGATTGTTCGCGACGCAAAAATTGACACGACAAAGGAAAAACATATCAATATGGCTTTAAACTTCGCGGCGGAGAATTTAGCTTTGCCGGAAGTGCACGTGGAAGATAAGCTCAAGGAAGAAATCGAAAAACATAAAGACTTCTGATTTAGAAAAACTGAAAGGAGAAATTTTTATGGGATTGATTCAAGCGGCATTAGCGGCGGCAAGCGGCGTTCTCGGCGACCAGTGGAAAGAATATTTTTATTGCGACAGCCTTTCGCCCGAAATTTTAGTTGCAAAAGGTCACAGGCGCAAAACTAGCCGTTGGAGTTCAAATGACGGCGACGACAATATTATTACGAACGGCTCGAAAATTTCCGTAAACGACGGGCAATGCATAATTATCGTACAAAACGGCAAGGTTATCGAACTTTGCGCCGACAGCGGCGAATACATTTACGACAAGTCAACCGAGCCGTCAATTTTCAATAGTAGCAAAACTATCGCCGAAAACATTCAGGATATTTTCTTCAATATAAGAGACCGTTTTACTTTCGGCGGCGATACCGGTCGCGACGAGCGCATTTATTATTTCAACACAAAGGAAATTATCGGCAACAAGTACGGCACGCCTAGCCCTATTCCCTTCCGCGTCGTCGATTATAATATCGGGCTTGATGTCGATATCGCGATTAAATGTTTCGGCTCCTACAGTTATAAAATTGTTAATCCTGTCCTTTTCTACGCAAATGTTTGCGGCAACGTCAAGGACGTTTATAACCGCTCCGAAATTGATGCGCAGTTGAAGACCGAACTTATGACAGCTTTGCAACCCGCTTTTGCGAAAATTTCAGAAATGGGAATAAGATATAGTGCTTTGCCTGCGCATACAACCGAAATTGCCGACGCGCTTAACGATGTTCTTAGCCGCAAATGGGGCGAACTGCGCGGCTTGAAAGTTGTTTCCTTTGGCGTCTCGAATGTCAGCGCGAGCGAAGAAGATGCCAATATGATTAAGGAAATGCAACGTAGCGGCGCGTTGAGAAATCCGGCTATGGCAGCGGCTGTCTTAACTTCCGCGCAGGCAAATGCTATGCAAAGTGCGGCGCAAAATACGGCGGGAGCTATGACAGGTTTTATGGGAATGAATATGGCGGCGCAATCGGGCGGCGTCAACGCGGGCAATTTATTCGCTATGGCTCAACAGCAACAACAAGCTCAGCCCCAACAACAAAAGCCGCCTACGTGGAAATGTTCAGCTTGCGGGCACGAAGATAATCGCGGGAATTTCTGCGCCGAATGTGGAGCACCTAAACCCGTTGTCAACGAATGGAAATGTCCAGAGTGCGGCACGGTCAACAAAGGAAAATTCTGTGCAGAATGCGGCAAGCCAAAACCCGTCAGCAACGAATGGAAATGGAAATGCGAATGCGGCGCAGTCAACAAAGGAAAATTCTGCGCGGAGTGCGGCAAGCCTCGCCCGTAAGTAGGGAAATAGTTTATTAGAGACTGACTACTGACTTATTAGCAATTAAAATTGAAACTAATCTACTTTTGAATTATAGCACGTCCTTGGAGAGGGACGCTAATAACTACTACTTTGATTATACGGGGAATTGTTATGAGCGAAATTGTTTTGCATTACACCCGCGCAGGTCACGTGGAAAATATTCATCGCGGCGACGTTGCGGCGGTAAATTGCAAGGGCGAAGTCGTCGCCTCTGTCGGCAATGCGCATTTGCCTATGTTCTGGCGCAGTGCCGCAAAACCCTTTCAAGCGTTGCCGTTCGTTAAAAATGGCGGGCTGGAAAAGTACAATATCACGGAAGAGGAACTCGCGCTTTTAGTTTCAAGCCACAGCGGCGAAGAAAATCACGTCGCGCTTGTCAGAGGAATTTTAGCTAAGCTCGGACTTGATGAAAGCGTTTTAGATTGCGGCGTCGTGCGTCCCATGAGCGGCAAGGCATTTAAAAAACTTATCGCGGCGGGCGAAAAAGTTCTCCCCGTTCATAATCCCTGTTCCGGTAAACATTCGCAAATTATCGCGCTGTCAATGATGCTCGGCGTTCCTTATCAAGGCTACACCCAGCCCGCGCACGAAGCACAGAAAATCATTTTTAAACATGTGGCAATGGCGTCGAAAATGCCCGAAGATAAATTAGAAATCGGGATTGACGGTTGCGGCGTGCCGGTTTTCTATCTGCCGATTTATAATATGTCGCTTGCCTACGCGAGACTTTCCACGCCGAAAATTGGCGATTGGGGCGAATACGAAGACGCCGCAACTAAAATTCGCGACGCTATGAGTAAATATCCGCAAATCATTTCCGGCACGGGCAGAATTGATTTAGCAGTCTCTGAAGTGACTGGCGGCAGGATTATCGCTAAAATCGGTTCGGACGCGGTTTATTGTCTGGCAGTTAAGGACGGCGATTTAGGCATAACTTTCAAAATTGAGGACGGCGATTATGCGGCGGTAACGCCAATGACTATCGCTGTGCTGAAGAAATTGGACTTGCTAACCAAAAACGAAGCGGCGGAACTCGATAAAAAATTCCCACCCGTGTTGAAGAATCACAGAGGGGAAATTATCGGAACTATTGAAGCCGTCTTCTAATTGAAAAGTTAAATTATCTATGATAAAATTTTTGCGAGGTGATTGAATATGCGAAAAACGATAGTTGAAATGTTGAAGAATGCAGGAGAGAATTTTATTTCGGGCGAGAGCATCGCCGGCGAGCTTAAAATTTCTCGTACAGCTGTCTGGAAACATATTCAAAAACTTCGCGAGCACGGCTACGAAATTATCAGCCGCGAAAAATGTGGCTACAAACTCAAGGACGCTCCCGACCTTCTCTTACCCAGCGAAATTCAAATTGGACTCGACACGAAAATTATCGGCTTGAATATGGAATATTATCCTTCCGTCGATTCAACTAATCGCGTCGCTAAGGCTTTGGCGTATCACGGCGCGGAAGAAGGTACGATTGTCGTAGCCGAAGAACAGACAGGCGGCAAAGGGCGTCTCGATAGAACTTTTTATTCGCCGCGTGGAAAGGGCATTTGGTTTTCGGTTATTTTACGCCCGAAAATTTTACCTAAAGAGGCTCCGAAATGTACTTTAATGGCGGCGGTCGCAGTCGCTGAGGCGATGAACCGTTTTAACCTTAAAGCCCAAATTAAATGGCCTAACGACATTATGTTTAACTGGCGAAAACTTGTCGGTATTTTAACGGAGATGACCGGCGAAATTGGCAAGATAACTTATCTCGTTATTGGCGTCGGAATCAACGTCAACATTAAGCGCGACGAATTTCCGGAAGAAATTCAAGGCGTTGCGACTTCGCTTTTGGAAATGAGCGGCGAGCCTTTGTCGCGTGTTGTCCTTTTCCGCGCAGTTCTTGAAGAATTCGACAAGCTTTATATCGAAGTCAAAGCGTTGGGCTTCGATAGAGTTATTGAACGTTGGAAAAAATATAACGTGACGCTCGGCAAGCAGATTCAAGTTATTTCGGCGGGCGACGGCGAAACTTTTACGGGCAAAGCTGTCGATTTAAATTCCGACGGCGCACTTGTCGTTGAGACCGCGCAAGGTCGGCGAACGGTTTACGCCGGCGATGTTTCCATAAGATAAGGTTGGAGGATTTTTGAACGCAAAAGATATAGATATGTTGCACGGCTCGTTATGGGACAAAATAATTGTCTTCGCATTGCCGCTGGCACTAACGGGCGTCATGCAACAACTTTTGAACGCCGCAGACGTTTTGACACTCGGACAATTCGTCGGGAAAAACGCAATGGCGGCGGTCGGCAACAATATTTCAATGGTCGGGCTAATCGTTAGCCTGATGATGGGCTTGAGCTTAGGCGCAAACGTCGTTATCGCGCAGAACATTGGAGCAAAAAGAATTGACCGCGCACATTCGGCGGTTAGTACCGCATTTGTCCTAGCGGGCATTTGCGGAATTTTTTTCTGCATAATCGCGGAATTTTTAGTCGCGCCGATTTTTTATTTTCTGGACGTGCCAAAAAGCGTCGTTGAAATGGCGGAAACTTACTTGCGGATTTTTCTACTGGGCTTGCCCGCGATAAGTTTCTATAATTTTCAAGCGGCGATTTTCCGGAGCAAGGGCGATACGCGAACACCATTAATCGCATTGGCGGCGGCAAGCGGCATAAATGTCGTACTGAATTTAATTTTCGTCCTGCAATTAGATTGGGGCGTTGCGGGCGTCGCGGCGGCTACGGTCATTGCTAACGTCTTCAGCGCGATAATTTTATTCTATGAACTCCTAAAAGCCGACGGCGTCATAAAACTCCATTTGAACGCGCTATTTGTCGACAAGGAAGAACTTTTCGAGATTGTGCGAATAGGCTTGCCGGCGGGGATTCAAGGAATGGTTTTTTCGCTGTCAAATTTGCTGATTCAAGCGGCGATAAATTCACTGGGCGCAGACGCAATGGCGGCAAGCGCGGCGGCGTTCACGATTGAAATAAATGTTTTCTGCGTCGTGAATGGCTTCGGACAAGCGGCGACAACTTTTGTTGGGCAGAATTACGGCGCGGGAAATTTACAACGTTGCAAGCGAGCGACTTGGGTATCAATGGGCTTGAGTGCGCTTTTCATGCAGACGCTTTGCTTTGTGATTTTATTTTTCGCCGACGAAGTTTTAAGCCTGTTCAATGAAGACCCGGAAGTTATACGGCTTGGCGTAATTCGGCTTTGGTATATCGTCGCGCCCGAAATGATTAACGTTGCAATGGAAGTTTTATCGGGAGCGTTGCGTGGTTACGGAATTTCTTTGACACCCGCAATCATAACGCTAATTTGTGTATGCGGCGTGCGTGTGGCGTGGGTCTTTACGGCGTTTGCGAAAATTCCGACATACGCAACGCTAATGGCGGTTTACCCAATAAGCTGGCTAATCACGACGATAATTCTAATCGCGGCGTACTTTTATCACATGAAACGCCTAAAACCTGCGCGGGGCTAAAAAGTAATTCTTGACATTTTGTTGAATTAGGATTATTATACCGCTTGTGATTCGGCAAGACGCCGAGAAAGTTTGAATTTCCTATTGGGAGGCAGATATTTATGATAAAGCCACTTGGAGACAGAGTAGTTGTTGAAGTTGCCGAAGTCGAGCTTAAAACGAAAAGCGGAATCATTATGCCTGAGACTTCAAAAGAGAAGCCGCAAAAAGGCAAGGTCGTCGCGGTCGGCACTGGCAAACTCCTCGACAACGGAACCCGCGCAAATATGGAAGTTAAAACCGGCGATGAGGTTATCTTCAACAAGTACGCGGGCAGCGAAGTCAAGGTGGACGACAAAGATTATCTCGTTATTCGCGAGAGTGACATTTTAGCAATCCTTTAATTCAATTGGGACTTAGGAGTTAGGAATTAGGAATGAAAATCCTGATACCTGACACCTAACACCTAACTTGGAGGTAATTAATTTATGGCAAAAGAAATTTTGTTTGATGAGGAAGCCCGTCGCGCATTAAGTCGCGGCGTTGATGCATTAGCTAATGCTGTTAAAGTTACACTTGGTCCCAAAGGTCGCAACGTTGTTCTTGAAAAGAAATTCGGCGCACCGACAATCACTAATGACGGCGTGACGATTGCTCGCGATATTGAACTCGAAGACCATTTTGAGAACATGGGCGCACAGCTCGTTAAGGAAGTCGCGACCAAAACTAATGACGTTGCTGGCGACGGCACCACCACCGCAACGCTTTTGGCGCAAGCTATCGTTCGCGAAGGTTTAAAAAATGTCGTGGCGGGCGCAAACCCCATGATTATCAAAAAGGGTATCGAAGCGGCTGTTGCTAAACTCGTCGACGAAATTAAAAATAACGCTAAGAAAGTCGAAGGCAAAGAAGCTATCGCGCAAGTCGCGTCCATTTCTTCCAGCGACGCCGAAATTGGGCAACTTATCGCCGACGCTATGGAAAAAGTTGGCAATGACGGCGTTATCACTGTCGAAGAGTCCAAGACCATGACGACCAATCTTAAAGTCGTTGAAGGTATGCAATTCGACCGCGGATACATTTCGCCCTACATGGTAACTGACACCGACAAAATGGAAGCCGTTCTCGACGACCCGTATATCCTTCTGACTGACAGAAAAATTTCTTCGATTCAAGACATTTTGCCGATTCTTGAGCAAGTCGTTAAGCAGGGCAAATCGCTTGTTATCGTTGCTGAAGACGTTGACGGCGAAGCACTTGCAACAATCGTTGTCAATAAACTGCGCGGCACATTCAAAGCTCTTGCGGTTAAAGCTCCTGGCTTTGGCGACAGACGCAAGGCTATGCTCGAAGACATTGCAATTTTGACGGGCGGCACGGTTATTAGTGAAGAACTCGGACGCAAACTCGAAAGCGTAACCTTCCAAGATTTAGGACATGCTCGCCAAGTTCGTTCGACCAAAGAAGAAACTACGATTGTTGAAGGCGACGGCGACAAGGCAGGAATTAAAGCTCGCGTCGCGCAAATTCGCAAGCAGATTGAAACTACGACCAGCGACTTTGATAAAGAAAAACTTCAAGAGCGTCTCGCGAAATTGGCGGGCGGCGTAGCGGTTATTGAAATCGGCGCGGCTACCGAAGTCGAGATGAAGGAAAAGAAATTGCGCATTGAGGACGCTTTGAACGCAACTCGCGCAGCTGTCGAGGAAGGCATTGTCGCGGGCGGCGGCACGACCTTTATTGATATTCTTCCTGCGCTCAACGACGTTCAAGCGGAAGGCGATGCTAAAGTTGGCGTCGAGATTGTCAAACGCGCAATCGAAGAACCTGTTCGCCAAATCGCTAATAATGCCGGTCAAGAAGGCTCTGTTGTTGCTGAGGCTGTCAAGAAGGCTGATAAGGGCGTCGGCTTCAACGCGCTGACTAATGAATATGTCGATATGATTAAAGCTGGTATCGTCGACCCGGCTAAAGTTGTTCGTTCGGCTCTGCAAAATGCGGCGTCAATTGCGGCTATGATTCTGACGACTGAAACTTTAGTCGCTGACAAGCCCGAACCTCCTGCACCTCCTATGGCTGGTGGCATGGGCGGTGGTATGCCCGGCATGATGTAACCCGCTTTAAAAGCGGGAGAACAGCGGACGCGCCGTAACGTTTCGATAGTTCGGACATTATCGCCGCGTCGGAACGCTCCACTGCGTTTCGCTAGTTAAGACTGATTGAACAAAAAAACCTCTGTCGAAATTCTCGGCAGGGGTTTTTCGATTGAAAAGGAAAATTTTCTTCTGCATAGAATATTCAGTGAAAAGCTTTAAGGAGGAGTTCCCATGAAAATTGCAATGGCTAACGACCACGCCGGCACCGCGCTTAAAAATCAGATTAAAGCCTATCTCGAAGAGCAAGGGCACGAAGTAAAAGATTTCGGCACCTATGACGAAGGAGCTTGCGACCTGTCCGATTTCGTTTATCCTGCGGCATTGGCGGTTGCTAAAGGCGAATGCGAACGCGGAATTTTCGTTGACGGCGTCGGCTACGGTAGCGCACTTATTGCCAATAAAATCTATGGCATTTATGCGGCTGTCTGCCAAGACCCGTTCTGTGCGCAACTTTCCCGCGAGCATACCGATTCAAATGTTCTTTGCATTGGCGGGAAAATTATCGGCTCGGCAATAGCTATGGAAATTGTCAAAACGTGGTTGAAGACTGAACCGCTGACGGCGGAAAAATATCGCCGCCGCGTCCAGAAAGTCGTCGATATCAACAATAAACATTGCGTTCCCGTCAAATAAATTTCTATCACTGAAAAAAATTAATCCCCTGCTTGCGTTGCGGGGGATTTTTTGTTTAAAGCGTCTGCAAAACTTCAAAGCCGTCAATAATTTCTTGAGGCGCAATTTGCGTAATGCAATGCGGCTCTTCGCTGTGACACCAACCGTAAATTCTTCCGCGCTTAGCGCATTCCTCAAGCTGATGGTCGGGGCGCAAGATAACGGAATTCGTCTGATGAGGCGGAAAGCGTCCAAACTCGCTGAAAGCACCAGGCAAATAATTTTCTTTATCGACCGCCTCGCGATAGAGGACAAGACAAGGAATTTTTGCCGCCGCCGCCATATGCATAACGCCTGAATCATTTCCAATATAATAATCCGATTGGCTGATAACAGCTTCTGTTTCGCGTAAAGTTGTTTTGCCGACAAGATTTAAAATCTTTCCGTTCGGTAGATTTTTTTCAAGAAACTCCGCGTCATCAAGTTCAGCTTGCCCGCCAACAATCACGAAGACTAAATTTTTCTTAGCTAACGCTTTCAACGCAATTAAATATTTTTCGACGGGATATTTTCTGCTCGCGCCGCCCGCACCTATTCCCAAAATAACTTTCTTGCAACGAACGCCTTGTAAAAGTTCTCTTGCCCGATAAAAATCCTCCGCGCCATAAAAAAGCTCAACGTGATTTGAATTGACTTCAAAGCCCGAAGCTGTCAATATGTAAAGAAATTTTTCAATTTCGCTGATAACATTTTGCGGCACTATTATATTTTTTGTCAGCAAGAAATTATCCTTTGCAGTGTCTTCCGCTGAAGGTTCCCCAAAATAATTTTCGTAAGGATTAGTGCCGTAGCCGATTCGTTCCCTTGCTCCGTCCGCTTAACCAACATAAAAGTAGTGCGGGAAGATTCCAACTGCCCCATTGCGGCGAAAACGCTATTGAAAAATGTTTCCGCCAAAGATTTTCCCTGCAGAAGACCACAAGCTTTTCCAAAACGTTGAGGAAATTTCCGCCAAATTTATTCTGGTCAAATATCAAAACTTCGTTGACATAGGGGCAAAGCTCGACGAGAGGAAAAGTTATCGACGAAACGACTAAAGTTATTCGTGCTCGCGGAAAATTCGCTCTGATTTCACGAATAAAGCCGGAAGTCAAAATCATGTCGCCGATTGCGTCGAGTCGCACGATTAAAATATTTTCGACGCCAACAGGATTTTCGTCACGATAGCCAAATCGCTTAAATTCTTCTTCCAACTCTGGTATAAGTAACGGAACTTGCGCGGGATTCGCTTTAAGATATGGCACTAAATCGGCAAAAAATTTCTCAATCTGCGCTTGTGGTTGCATAAAATTTTCTCCTTTAAGGAATCAAAGTGTTGTCAGTTTTTCAAAGCCATCAACAATTTCTTGCGGCGTGATTTGCGTAATGCAATGCGGCTCCACGTGATGACAATGACCGTAAACAGGCGGCAAAATTGCGCATTCGCCAAGTGGGTGCTCAGGACGCAAAATAATTGACTTTGTTTGATAAGGATAGAAACGTCGAAGAATGCTTAAAAGACCAGGCAAAATATTTTCCCTGTCGACCGCTTCACGGCAAATACAAAGTACGGGAACTTTAGCCGCTGCTGACATGTGCAAGACACCAGTATCGTTGCCGATATAAAAATTCGCTTGACTGATAACCGCTTCCGTTTCGCGTAAAGTTGTTTTGCCGACAAGATTTAAAATCTTTCCGTTCGGTAGATTTTTTTCAAGAAATTCCGCGTCATCAATTTCAGCCTGCCCGCCAACAATCACGAAAACTAAATTTTTCTTAGCTAACGCTTTCAAGGCAACTAAATATTTTTTGACGGGATACTTTCTGTTTTCGCCGCCTGCGCCTATCCCCAATATAATTTTTTTACAGCTTGAAGAAATGTCTTTCAAAAGTTCTCTCGCCCGATAAAAATCTTTCGTGCTATAAAAAAGTTCCATATGCGTTTGATTGACCTTGAAACCCGAACCCGTCAAAAGATAAAGATGCCGCTCCACTTCGAGGATAATATTTTTAGGTATGATTACATTTTTCGTCAGGAAAAAATTATCTAGCACTTCCATACTTGCAATTGGATTGCCCATGTAAACGTTATGAGAATCTGTGCCGTAACCGACTCGCTCCTTTGCGCCACTCAACCACATAAGTATCAGACTTGGCAAATTATTACCACTCCATTGCGGCGAAAAAGCGATTGAAAAATTTTTTTGCCAGAGATTATCTTTGCAAAAAACAGCAATTTGTTCAAGCATTACGGCGAAAGTTCTATCTAGGCTTTTTATGTTGAAAGACAAAACCTCGTTGACGTAGGGACAAAATTCGACAAGCGGAAAGGTCAACGGCGAAACGACTAAGGTTATTCTTGCCCGCTGGAAATTTGCTCTAACCTCGCGAATAAAGCCGGAAGTCAAAATCATGTCGCCGATAGCATCAAGGCGCACGATTAAAATATTTTCGACGCCAGCAGGATTTTTGTCACGATAGCCAAGCCGCTTAAATTCTTCTTCCGCACGCATTAAAAACGCGGGATAAACTTCGGGCTGTGCTTTGCGCACTTCTTTAAAGAATTCGCCAAAGAAAACACTAAGCCTTTCATGTGGGGGGGGCATAGTATAAATTGCCATTAAAATTCCTCCTTAATCTAAGCCTCAAGCCATAATTTTGCCGACAAGTTCGCGGATATTTTTCAGGCCGTGACTTTGCAAGTAAGTTTCCAAGTCATCAGCGATTTTCATAGTGATAGCGGGTTCGGAAAAATTCGCCGTGCCGATAGCGACTGCCGAAGCTCCCGCCAAAAAGAATTCTGCCGCATCGGAAGCTGAACGAATGCCGCCCATGCCGATTATCGGAATTTTTACGGCTTGCGCGACTTGCCAAACCATACGCACTGCGACGGGTTTAATTGCGCCACCTGACAGCCCGCCCGTAATGTTGCCGAGCGTCGGTCGCCACGTGTGAATATTTATTTCCATGCCCATTAGCGTATTTATCAGGGACAGACAATCCGCGCCGGATTCTTCGCAAGCTCGCGCAATTTTCGTTATGTCCGTGACATTCGGGCTTAGCTTAACGATAACGGGCTTGCTAGTAAATTTTTTCGCCGCGCTCGTGACTTTAGCCGCTTGCCGCTCGTCTGTTCCGAAAATTATTCCGCCGTCCTTGACATTTGGGCAGGAAATGTTTAGCTCAATCGCCGCCACGCCGTCAACGTCAAGAAGTTTAGCAAGTTCGCTATAATCTTCAACGCTAGAGCCGCTCACATTTACTACGACATTCATTTTATCCTTAATGCGCGGCAAAATCTTCGTCAGAAAAGTTTCGACGCCGGGATTTTCCAAGCCAATGCAATTCAGCATGCCCGAAGGCGTTTCAGTTATTCGCACGCCGTCATTGCCCCTGCGCGGCTTCGGAGTTATGCATTTAACCATGACGCCGCCTAGCCGCTTAAGGTCAACGAAATTTTCAAACTCCTCGCCAAAGCCAAAAGTCCCCGACGCGGCAAAAATCGGCGTAGGCAAATTCATTCCGCAAAGTTCCGTTTGCAAAAGATTTTTATTCAACCGGCTCGCCCCCTATATACTTTGTCTTTTTAATCTGCTCATGGAAAAAGAAATTGACGATAACGGGCGGCGCGTCGAAAGGTCTTTGCAAATCGTCGCGGTTGCGCACGTACTCCAGATTATTTTTCGCGGCGTAAGATTCAACAATTTGGTGCAGTTGGAACCAATATCGCGGATTTTTCTTGTAATAAATTTCGCTATAGAGCGGCGCAAGTTCCGGATATTTTTCGCGCACATATTCTAAAATTTTCGGCTTGAAGTTCCCGCGCAGATTTAAATTTTCCAGCCAAACGAGATTACAAAAATCCTTCGCCGCGTCGATTATCGCCGTGACGTCAGTTATGCCAGGAAAAATCGGAGAAATAAAACACGTCGTGCGAATTCCTTCCGCGTGCAAAATTTTCATAGCGTTAAGCCTACGCTCAATCGAAACGGCATTATCCATATCGTCTTTAAAATTTTCGTCAAGCGTATTTATGCTGAACCCGACGCGAACATTTTTAAACGTCTTAATCAAATCGAGGTCGCGCAAAATCAAATCGGATTTAGTCTGCAAACTCAAATTTATGTCGATGCCCTGAAACGTTCCGAGAAATTCGCGAGTGCGTTTATAAATTTCCTCTTGCGGGTTGTAAGGGTCGGTGACGGAACTAACGAAAAATTTCTTGCCGGCGTAACGTTGCGGATTTTTAATCGGCTTCCAAAATTTCACGTCAAGAAAAGTGCCCCACTCCTCAAAGTGATTGGTAAATTTCTTCATAAAGCAGGCGTAGCAATATTTGCAAGCGTGAGTGCAGCCGACGTAAGGATTTACAGCGTAATCAGTGACAGGAATATTCGATTTGTTCAAAATGCTTTTCACGTCAACTTTTTGTATTATCGGATTCATAATCAAAGACCTCTTTTGCGTTGAAAATGGGACCGTCCTTGCAAACTTTTTTCCTGCCGTTTAAGGTATCAATCGAACAGCTAAGACACGCGCCCAGCCCGCAAGCCATACGCCTTTCAAAGGAGACTTCGCAGGGGAGATTTTTTTCGTGAGCGAACTTAGCGACGCCGCGCATCATAATTTCTGGACCGCAAGTCAGAATTGCCGAATAATTTTCCGCCGCTAAAATATCGGGCAATAAATCAACGGCAAAACCTTTCCGAGCGTAACTGCCGTCATCAGTCGTTATGAAAATTTTATCAGCGTGCGGTTTGAATTCTTCCTGCCAGAAAAGAACTTCGCCTTGATTGCGCCCGCCCATTAAAACATCAGCCGAAAACTTTTCCGCCGCCAAGAGCAAAGGCGCAAGTCCCATACCGCCGCCGACTAATAAAACTTTTCCTTCGCGGGTTGAATAGCCGTTGCCAAGTGCGCCTAAAATATTTAAGTGTTCGCCCGTCTTTTTCGTCGATAAAGTTTCAGTGCCGCGCCCGACCACGCGATAAAAAATCTTAACATGTCCGCTAATCGTCGAGGCAATGCCGAGCGGGCGTCTCAATGTAAATTCGTCCGAAATTTTCACCTGAACGAATTGCCCTGCCCGCGCATTTCTTTCAAGGGAGGGCGCGTCGACCGTCAAGCGGTAAATTTTTTCGGCAACTTCTTCATTCGATAAAATTTCCGCGTCAAAAATTCTTTCCATAGTCATCAACTCGCTAAAAAATTTTTCTTGATTTTATCAGTTGCAAGCGTGACGTTCAACAAAAATTTTTCGCGTCATAATGCCGCCGATTTTTATTGACTAATTGCCTTTCGCGTTTTGCCGCCAATGTCGCGGGCTGTTCACAAAGTCGCTTTTAAATGATATAATCGCGCCACTTACCTTGAAAGGAGGGAGACACATGAAGTTATCAAAAGTTCGGAAGCGTTCGGGGCAAAAGGTTAATTACGACCGCGAGAAAATTTTCAACGCGATAGCCGGCGCAAATCGTGACGCCACAACGCCCGCTGATAAACTTTCGCCGGAAGAATTGGAGCTTGTGACGAATTCCGTAGAGCAAGCCATTTCGGAAAACGAAATTATCGGTGTCGAGGCGATTCAAGACCAAGTCGAGAAATGTTTAATGGCGCACGGCTTTTACGACGTTGCCAAGCAATTCATTGTTTATCGGCAAAAGCATACTCAACGTCGCGAGGCGCAAAAAAAATTGATGAGCACCTATCGCGATATTTTTTTCGCCGATTCTGTGGACATTGACTTAAAGCGCGACAACGCCAACATTAACACCGATGCTTCAATGGGCATTATGCTTAAGCTCGGCGCGGAAAGTTCCAAGTACTTCGTCGACAACTACGTTTTGCCGGAAGAATTTGTGCAAGCAGATAAGGAAAACTGGATTCATATTCACGATAAAGACTTTAGTTTAATAACCTTTAACTGCTGCCAAATTGATTTGCTAAAATTATTTCACGGCGGCTTTTCGACGGGACATGGCTTTTTGCGCGAGCCAAATTCCATTCGCTCTTACGCTTCGCTTGCATGTATCGCGATTCAAAGCAATCAAAATGATATGTTTGGCGGGCAGAGCATAAACGCCTTTGACTATGCGATGGCTGAAGGTGTAAAAAAATCTTTTAGGAGGGCGATAAAGGACGAAATTAAACGCGCTTGCGAATTCTGCGACGTTCAAGCGGCGGGCGAAGTTGATTTTAATATTTGCACTTATTCAGAAGGCGAAAATCCCGCCGCCGTCGAAAATCTGACAAAAATTATCGGCTCGGAAAAAATCGCGCAGAAAATTTATCGTCAAGCCTGCGCGGACGTCGTAGAGGAAACTCATCAAGCAATGGAAGCTTTGATTCACAATTTCAATACGCTCCACAGCAGAGCCGGTGCGCAAGTTCCGTTCAGTTCGATAAATTACGGCATGGATACTTCGCCCGAAGGTCGCTTAGTTATTCGCGAAGTCCTAAACGCAATCGACGCGGGGCTTGGCAACGGCGAAACGCCCATTTTCCCTATCAGCGTCTTTCAGCTCAAAGCAGGCGTCAATTACAACGTCAGCGACCCGAATTACGATTTATTCCGGCAAGCATGCAAAGTCAGCGCGAAACGTCTTTTCCCAAATTTCGTCTCGCTCGACGCTCCATATAATTTGCAATACTACAAGCCGGGCGATTATAACAGCTACATTGCGACAATGGGCTGCCGAACGCGAGTTATGTCGAACGTCAACGGGCGCGAAGAATCCGGTAGTCGCGGAAATTTCGCTTTCGTGACGATTAATCTTCCAAAACTTGCGCTCGAATCAAAAAGTAACATAGAAGAATTTTTCGCGCTCTATGATAAATACATAACGCTTTGTCACGATTATATTCTTTGTCGGCTCAAAACGATTGAAGAAAAGCACGTTTATAATTTCCCGTTCCTTATGGGGCAGGGCGTGTGGATGGATTCAGAAAAACTCAAGCCAACCGATAAAATTAAAGACGTTCTAAAACATGCAAGCTATTCAATCGGATTTTGCGGGCTTGCTGAATGTCTCGTTGCGTTAATCGGCAAACATCACGGGCAAAGCGATGAGGCGCAAGAATTAGGCTTAAAAATCGTTAAACACTTGCGCGAACGTACCGACGCTTACACTAAACTTGAAAAAAGAAATTGGACGACCTTTGGAACGCCTGCCGAGTCAACCGCAGGACAATTTCAACGTTCTAACAGGAAAATTTACGGCAATATAAAAGGCGTGACCGACCGCCCTTATATGACCAACTCAAGCCACGTGCCCGTTTATTTTCCAATCTGCGCAAGCGATAAAATTAGAATTGAGGCACCGTACCACGCACTTTGTAACGCAGGGCATATAGCGTACATTGAAATGGACGGCGACCCAACTAAAAATCTTTCCGCGTTCGAGGCTCTCGTTAGGGCTATGCATGATGCCAATATGGGATACTTCTCTATCAATCACCCCGTTGACCGCGACCCTGTTTGCGGCTACACCGGCATTATCGCTAATGAATGCCCTCATTGCCATAGAAAAGAAGTCGAATCCGGTACTTTCCACATAAAACGCTTAAAGCCTGAAGATAACTAAATTTTCCCCCCGTCAGAGTGTTGGCGGGGGCTTTTTTTGCTCACTTTACAAAATCCCGTATTTGGGATTTCGTCATTTACTCCTCAAAATCAACCCCGATTTTTGTACACGCCGAAAAATCCGCGTCATGACGCCATACAAAATCCCATATTTGGGAAAACGTAAATCTCGACCAAAAATCGCCTTTCAAACTAACTTTTTCCGCTCAAAATGACTTTTCCGCACTCTTTACAAATTCCGCTATTCCGGAAATCGTAATTTATAGCTCAAAATCAACCCAAAAATCTGTACTCGCCGAAAAATCCGCATTACGGCGCGATACAAATTCCGCCATAGCGGAAAACGTAATTTGCAACCCAAAATCCACCTCAAAACCTACTTTTTCCCCTCAAAATGACTTTTTCCACTCGAAACCGCGCAGATAGGCTTTTTAATCCGCATTACGGCGCGATACAAATTCCCATATACGGGAAAACGTAAATCGCGACCCAAATTCGCACTCAAAACCAACTTTTTCCCCTCAAAATCACTTTTTCCACTCGAAACCGCGCAGATAGGCTTTTTAATCCGCATTACGGCGCGATACAAATTCCGCCATAGCGGAAAACGTAAATCTCAACCCAAAATCCCACTCAAAACCTACTTTTTCCCCTCAAAATCACTTTTTCCACTCGAAACCGCGAAAAAAGGCTTTTTTGCCAACTTTACTCCGCCAGTTTGAGCAGTGACGCCGCCTGAATGCTCTTAAAGTTCCTCATCGCTCATTTTTTACTCTCGTCTTGCCATTTTATCAACCTCAAAAGCGTTTTCTGTCCATTATAGCTTCAAAATCCGTTTTCATTACACATTTTAGTAGAAAAATTTTGTTTTGGAAACGAAAAAACCCTCCGACATGTGCCGAAGGGCTTTCGTTAGCTTTTTTTCGCATTTACATAACAATAATTTTCAAACTTTGATTCTCAATCTTTACTTCCTGTTCTTTTTTCTGGTCAAAAATTAACTCGCGCCAAATAATTTGCCCGCCCGCGACCTTTTCGAGTTCCTCATCGCTCAATTTTTCCAGCTCGTCATTGATTTTCTTGATTTTTTCCTCTCTAGTTGCCATATTATCAACCTCCAATTCGTTTTCTATCACTTATACGTTTAAAATCCGTTTTCGTTACAGAGTTTAGCAAAAAATTTCTGCTCCGTCAACGAAAAAAACCTCCGACAGGTGCCGAAGGGCTTTTTTAGCTGTATAAACTATTTTTAACTTACCATTTCCAATCTTTTTCTTCCATATAATGTCCGGTAACCTCCATTGCGTGCTGGCGGGCTTCTTCCTGCGTGATTTGATTCCCGTTAAGATAATATTTATTTGTCTTACCGAACCCTCCTTGACCGGAACTAACTTCTGCTTTTATTCCGACTGTTGCCCACGCTTTTTCTATTTCCTCATTATAAGCTCCTGCTGAAAACATAATCTTCCATTCACCGTAACGGTCACATGAGCCGTTCAGACTGTTCAAAAAACGACTGTCATTAGCCAATTCATCTGCTTTACCGCCAGCTACGCCGTCAAGTTCGTCATCGGTGAGCTTTTCGTCCGCGATTTTGTCATTGTCAGCCATATTATCAGCCTCCAATTTGTTTTCTATCACTTATACGTTCAAAATCCATTTTCGTTACACACTTTAGCAAAAAATTTCTGTTCCGTCAACGAAAAAACCCTCCGACATGTGCCGAAGGGCTTTTTTAGCTGTATAAACTATTTTTAACTTACCATTTCCAATCAGATTCGCTCATGTGGTGCCCTGTTACGTTCATTGCGTGCTGACGCGCCTGTTCATGCGTAATTTGCTGACCGTTTAGATAATATTTATTCTCTTTGCCAAAACCGCCAAGTCCTGAACTAACTTTTGCTTTTATTCCGACTGTTGCCCACGCTTTTTCTATTTCTTCATTATATGCTCCCGCTGAAAACATAATCTTACCATCACCGTAACGGTCGCATGAACCGTTCAAACTGTTCAGAAAGCGGCTGTCATCTGCCATTTGCTCTGCCTCACCGCCCGCAACTCCGTCTAGTTCCTCATCTGTGAGCCTTTCGTCCGCATATTTGTCTTCCTTAGCCATTTTATCAGGCTCCTTTCTGTTTTCTGTCCTTTATACGTTGAAAATCAGTTTTCGTTACAGATTTTAGCAAAAAATTTTTCTACCGTCAAACGTTCGACGGGGATTTTTTTGCCCACTTTACAAAATCCAATATTTTGGAAAACGTAAATTGAACTTCCAAAACGCCCCCGATTTTTGAACATGCCGAAAAAGTCGCGCCACGACGCGATACAAATTCCAATATATTGGAAAACGTAAATTTCGCCCTCAAACTGCCCTCAAAACCACTTTTCATCGCCCAAATCACTTTCAATCACCAATTTTTATGCTATAATCCCCTTTGAGGTGATTTTATGAAGAAATTTCTCGATTCTACGCTCCTGATTCTGTTTTTCGCCGCGCTCGCTAGCAATTTCACCCCTCTAAACCTTCATGAGGCTTTCGGTTTCGCTTTCGCCACTCTTATCGTCGCTCATAACCTACTCAACCGCCATTTCTATAAAAATTTTGCTCGCGGCAACTTAAATCCGCGCAGAATCATTAATAATTTCCATATTTTGCTTTTCGCCGTCGCTATTTTTATTCTTATCGTCTCCGGTGCCGCGCTCGATAATTATTTTTCGGCTCCAAATGCTAATTGGCTCTCAATTCATCTCGCCGCCGCGATTTTTTCTACAATTCTGCTTCTTATTCATATCATTTTGCACGCTAAACGCTACGTAAAAGAAAAAATTTTCTACGCGACAACCATTTTAGCTTTCATTTTAGCTTTCGGCGCGATTTTCGGTCTCCCATACGTCGACCGCTGGTTCCATACCGTCAAAGTTAATCGCGACGCTATCACCGGCGAAAAATTAGACCTAAACGGCAAAATTTTAATCGTTTACTTCAGCCGCGTCGGAAATACTAACTTTCCTGCCGAAGTCGACGCCGTTTCGGGCGCGTCTATCATGCTTGACGACAAAAAAATTATCGGCAACGCCCAAATGATTGCCGAAATTACTCAAAATATTACTGGCGGCGATATTTTTGCCCTTCAAACCGAAAAAATTTATCCCGCTGACTATTCCCAGACCGTAAATATCGCTAAAAATGAATTTTCTACTAACGAATTGCCCGCGCTGGTGAAATTGCCTAATGTCGTCGATTACGATAAAATTATTCTGATTTATCCGCTTTGGTGGAGCGATTTGCCTAAACCTGTTGAAAATTTCCTGCAAAATAGCGATTTAAGCGTCAAAAAACTTTATCCGATAGTGACGCATGGCGGCGGCGGGCTTGGAAATAGTATCGAGACGCTAAAAAATTATACTTTAGCTGAAATTTCCGAGCCGCTTGACGTTTACAGCAGCGATATTCTTTCTTCACGCAAAATTATTTATGATTGGCTTAAGGAGTGATTTTTTATGAAAAAAATTATTTTAATGGTGTTCGCGCTAATGATTTTATGCATTCAAAGTTGTTTTGCCGCTGAAATTTCCGACGCGCATTTAGGTAGCGATGAAAATTTGCGCTATCCTGTCATTAAAACCGGAAATTCTGCGATAGATGACAAAATTAACGGCGCGATTGTCGCCGAAGTCGACCGATTTTCAACCGGAATTTATCAAAACGCCGCTTTTAATGACTATAAAGTCGCCGAAATCTATACAAATTACGAAATTGCTTGCAATGGGGACGGCGACACCGTAATTTTGAGCGTTTTATTGACGGAAAGCAGTTATTACGAGAAAGCCGCGCACCCGTCGACCTATTTACGCGCTTTGAATTTTAATTTAGCAAATGGCGAGCGTATGGGAATAAATTATCTGCTAGAAGTCGGCGAAGGCGTGCAGGAAGGAGAAATACTCGAAAAACTTAATAAAAAAATCGTCGACAAAGTCAAATACGAGCGGCTTTTCGTGTTTCCGGACGCAATTCCGCTAAAAAAATTGCCCCAAGACTTTTATTGGGACAAAAATTTACACGTGCACTTTATTTTTCAGCAATATGAGATTGCGCCGTACGCGGTGGGGATAATCGACATTGATATTGACGAATGATTAAAAAATCGCATCGATAATTCCGAAAGTAAGCGCGCCAATGGCGGCAGTAATCGGAATAGTGATTCCCCACGCCTTAACCATCTGTTTAGCCGTGCCCCAACGCACCGCATTAACCCTTTTTGCAGTTCCGACGCCCATAATTGAGCCGGAAACGACATGAGTAGTCGAAACGGGCAGATTTAAGAGCGTCGCGCCGAAAACTACGAAGGAAGAATTCAAATCAGCCGCAAAACCGCTCGGAGGTTCGAGTTTAAAAATCTTTCCTCCGACGGTTTTTATAATTCTCCAGCCGCCAGTGGCGGTTCCGAGAGCCATAGACGCCGCGCAGAGGACTTTTACAAAGGTTGGGACTTCAAATTCAGCGATAAAACCGCCGCTAAACAGCGCGAGCGTAATAATTCCCATAGATTTTTGAGCATCGTTTGAGCCGTTAGAAAAAGCGATAGCGGAAGCGGATAAAATTTGCATTCTGCGGAATTTATCGTTAAGAAAATGGGGAGAAAACTTTTCAAAAGCCCGAAAAATGATATTCATGATGATAATTCCGGTAAGAAAAGCGATAGCGGGCGAAGCGACGAGCGCGACGAAAATAGTAGCGATGCCGCGCCAATTTAGCCCGTTAATGCCTGCAGAAATAAAAACTGCGCCGATTAACCCGCCAATCAGCGCATGAGAGGAACTTGACGGCAAACCGATATACCAAGTTAGCAAATTCCAAGTGATTGCGCCGATAAGTGCGGCGATAATGGTTTTTTCGTCGATAAGGGCGGGCGAACTGACGATACCGGCTCCGATAGTCTTGGCGACGCCGGTCGAGACCATTGCGCCGACGAAATTTAGCGTAGCGGCGAGAATTATGGCATGATTTGGTTGCAAAGCGCGAGTGCTGACGGAAGTAGCGATAGCATTAGCTGTATCGTGAAAACCGTTAATAAAATCGAAGATTAGAGCCAAAATTATTACCACGAAGATTAAAAATTGTAATTCGGGCATATTTTTAAGCCTCCTGAACAAATTTTAAGCCGGAAAATCGTTTAGACCTTCCGGCTTATTGATTTTAAGTAAAAATTTAGAGCAGATTTTCAATATCTTTGGCGATTTCGGCGGGATTAGTGGTTGGCTCGAATCTTTTAACGACATTTCCGCTTCTATCGATTAAAAACTTAGTGAAATTCCACTTAATGCCGTCGCCTTCGAGGAATTCTGGGAAATTTTGTTTCAGAGCGTCAAGAAGTTTGCTAGCGATAGGGTGATTCATATCGAAGCCCTCGAATTTTTTTTGAGCGGTGAGGAATTTGAAGAGGGGCTGAGCGTTATCGCCGCGCACGTCGCCTTTAGCGAAAATGGGGAAGGTGACGCCGTAATTGAGCTTGCAGAATTGCTGAACTTCGTCGTTTGAGCCAGGTTCTTGCCCGGCGAACTGATTGCATGGGAAGCCGAGCACGACGAAGCCTTTATCCTTATAAGCGTCGTAAAGTTTCTGGAGTTCGTCGTATTGGTAAGTGAAACCGCACTTGCTAGCGGTATTGACGATTAAAAGGACGTTATTTTTGTAATCAGCGAGCGATTTATCTTCGCCGCGCTTATTTTTAGCGGTGAAGTCGTAAACGTTCATAAAAATACCTCCAAATTAAGCCGTCGCGAGCAATTCATCGATTTTTTTCTTATCGAAGCCGAGAACGAAATTTTTTCCGTCAATCGTGGTTACCGGGACGGTCAAATCGCCGGAAATGCGCTGACATTCGGCGGCATCTTCTGGATTTTCTTCGATGTCGTGCACTTCGTAGGCGATTCCGCGAGCGGCAAGGTATTTTTTGACCTTATCACAGTAGGGGCAACCCTCAAACGAATAAACTTTTACCATTTTAATCACCCTTTCAATTTAGACAAATATTTTTCTGCGAGCAAAGCGGCGGTCGTACCGTCTGAAGCGGCGGTAGTGAGCTGGCGAATTTCCTTTTCGCGGACGTCGCCGGCGGCGAAAACGCCTTCAATTTCGGTTTTGCAGTCTTCACCGGCTGGAATTCTGCCGCTTGCAGTGAGTTTCAGCTCGTCCTCAAAAAGTTTCGTATTGGGGACGACGCCTATATTAACAAAAATGCCGTCAACATGCAAAGTTTTTGTTTCGCCGGACTTCTTGTCGAAAATTTCGACTTCCTCAAGCCTTTTATCGCCGCGCAGGGCTTTTATCTCGGTCTGCAACATGATTTCGACTTTTTTATTAGCGCGAAGGCGTTTTTGGGAAACTTCATCGGCTCTGAACTCGGAACGGTGAATTAAATAAACTTTCTGCCCGTATTTAGTCAAGAAATTAGCCGCATCGACAGCCGCATTTCCGCCGCCCATGACCGCAATAATTTTTCCGTTGTAAGCGGCACCGTCACATAGCTGGCAGTAATGAACGCCGCGTCCAGCGAACTTTTTTTCCTCTGGGAGCGGAAGTTTACGGCGATTCATGCCCGAAGCGATTATCACAACGTCGCATTCGTAAATTTTTTCCTGCGTCTCGATGATTTTAGGCGAAGATTTCAGCGTAACGTGTTCGATTTCGTCGAATTCGTCGATAATCGCGCCGAAATTTTCTGCTTGTTGCTGAAGAGTAGCGATTAAATCGCCGCCTTTGACGCTGATAAAGCCCGGAAAGTTTTCAATATCGGTCGCGTTAGCAATTTGCCCGCCGATAATCCCATTTTCCAAAACCAAAGTATCTAAATTCATGCGTCCGCAGTACAAAGCGGCAGTCAAGCCCGCCATACCCGCGCCGATTATTATAACGTCCTTATGAATTCTTTCTTTCATCTGATTTTCTCCAATAAATTTTGACAGCCGCGCAGAATATCATCATAAGTTTTGTTGAAGCCGTTTTTATCCCAATGAATATCCTTATCAAGGAGCATAGAAATTTTATTATCGGGGTCGCCGCCGCAAATGGCTTTAACCTGCGCGACGTTGCCGGCGTCCATGCAAATAATTAAATCGTTAGCGGCGTAGTCGTCCGGCGTGATAGTGCGTGCAATGTGCGCGGAATAGGGAACATTTTCGACGCCGAGCTTAGCGGCAATGCCCTGATGAAGAAGTTCGCCGTTGGTGGGCTTACTCGCGGCACTCGACACGGAAATTTTTTCACTCAAGCCGGCGTCTTTGAGCAATTTTTGCATAACGAATTGCGCCATAGGCGAACGACCGGTATTTCCGGAGCATACAAACAAAATTTTCATGTAAATCATCCTTTCGGCGAAATTATAGCAGAAACTTGACGGCTTGAAAACAAATTGCTAAATTTCTTGCACGGAGGCGATAAAATGATTGATAACAGGATAAAAGCTATAGAAAATTTCGTTCAAAGCGGGTGCGTTGTGGCGGATATTGGAGCAGATCACGGATATTTAGCGATTGAGCTGATAAAAAGCGGGCGGGCGGCGAAAGTTATTGCGACGGAAAAAAATCTTCACCCGTTCGAGGCGTTGAGTAAAAATATTTCGGGATTTAATCGTATTGAAGCGCGATTAGGCGACGGCTTGCAAGTTTTATCGGCGGGCGAAGTCGATACGATTTGCATTGCGGGTATGGGCGGCGCATTGATTGAAAAAATTTTAGATGATTCGCCCGAAGTCGTAAAATCTGCGCGGCAACTGATTTTGCAACCAATGAACGGCGTAAAAAAAATCCGCAAATGGCTTGCGGAAAATGATTGGGCGATTGCCGACGAAGATTTAGCCGAAGCGGGCGGAATTATTTATGAAATTATCTGCGCGGAAAGAAATCCTGCGCCGAAAGTTTTTAAGCGTGAAACTTCGCCGCTCTTGGTGAAATTTTTAGCGCAGAGGGTGGAAAAGTTGGAAAAAGTTTTATCCGAGATGAAAAAAAGTTCTGAGGCGCGGCAATCCGAGAAATTTTTAGCGATTCAAGCCGAAATTGACGAATTGCGCTGCCTTTGCTAAATTGAGTTTTTATATTGGGCTGGAAAATTTTTATTGCAAGCAAAGAATTTTCTGATATAATGCGTGCGAATCTTAAGGGGGAAAAATTAATGCTAAGGAAAATGGTAATCTGCGCGGCGACTTTGCTAATGATGATTTGTCTTAGCGGTTGTGGTGAAGAAAAAGTCGAAGGCACGCCCGATAAAGCAATTTTGGCTTATGCGGAAATTTTTATGACGGGCGACTCTGCAAACTTAGCGGCGGCGGGTTTTAGCGAAGCTTACAAGGAAAATATTCGCGTTCAAATGATTGAAGCGTTCAGCGAATCTTTCAAAGATATTGCCCCGCTTGATGACGCAAGCTTAGCGACTGTCACGCAGAAATTTTACACGCGCTTTAAGGACGAAATTAAATTCCAGGTGACGCTAAAGAAAGATGACGCTAAAAATCCAGTTGTGGAAATAAAAACTACGCCGCCTAATCAAGTTGAAGCAAATCGGGCGGCTCTTAACAATGATGAATTAATTGCGCTAATTGGAATGGTCGGACAGCTTAAAGCAGACGGCGCGACCGATGAACAGCTTAAAAATAATCCTGAAGTTCAAAAGTTAGCGGTTACAGCGATTGAAAAATATATTGATAACATTCCGTTGCAACCAGAAAGAACTTTGGACGTAATTTGCGAAGCTGTCAAAGGTTCAGACGAAAAATTAATTTGGGTGCCGAAGGATTTAAAAGTATTCAAAGATTTTATTCGCGGCGAACCCAAGAAATAAATTAGGAATTATAAATGAAAAATTTTGATATTAAAGAGGCGCGTGCGCAACAGGTTAAGCAATGCCTTACAAATAAAGCTTTTACAAATATTTTGTTCGTAAGCATAGCAGAAAAGCTCGCGTATTTTTTTAATCCGTTCATTGACAGTGCAATCACCGGAATTTTTCTGGACAGTAGCATACAAGCCGCCATTGGTTTTTTCGTGCCGATAATTACGATTATCAGCTTGGTTTGGGTTATTATAATGGGCGTGCAAATACTTTGTGCGCAATATCGCGGTCGCGGCGACAATAAAAGTATGCGTGCTTTATTCGACAGCGCAATACTTTTCCTCAGCATGATGGCGATTATACTTACCGCAGGATTTTTCTTCGGACGTGCGAGTTTAGCGGCTATTCTCGGTGCGCAAGGACAAGCGGCACTTGTTTTGCAAGATTATATTGTTGGCTACTCATTTAGCATAATTGGTCAAGCACTTTATCCGTTGCTGTTATGGTTCCTCAACTTTAACGGCAATGACAAAATTTCCAAAACAAGTATCGCGATTATGGTCGCCTCGAATTTCTGCTTTGATATGCTCTTTGCAGTTCATTTGGATATGGGCGCGTTCGGTTTGGGCTTGGCTACGTCTTTAAGCTATCTTTTTACATGTGCTTATGTTTTCAGAGAATTTCTTATCAACTACGGTTGGGGGCAAATGACTTTTGCAACTATTCGTTGGGGCGAGCTGAAAGAGGCGGCAAAAATTGGTAAGCCGTCAATTATGTTCAATCTCGGCGTTACGTTAAAGGCTTACATAATGAATTTAACGTTGCTTTCAAGCGTAGGCACTGCCGCGATTATGGTTATGAGTGTGCAAGGAACATTTTGTGGTATGTTGGGCGCGATACCGGCTGGGCACGCCGATGCATTTGGTTCAATGGGCAGCGTGCACTATGCCGCAAAAGACCGTACTGCTTTTGTAAAATCCGCCCGCTTCGCACTAAAAAGTTGCATAATCTTTTCAAGCATAGCAATGTTGTTACTGATGTTTGCCGCTGACGACATTACCGAAATTTATTTCAAGCCGACTGAGGAGGCATGGTCTATTTCCAAAAGAATGCTCTGGCTTTTTCCGAGTTTCCTAGTACTAAACGGCATTTGCGGATTTTTCATGCGTTCTTACAACCTTAAGGAAGAATATCGCACGCAACATAAAGACGCATGGCTCGTCGACGGAATGCCGCTCTTTGAAAATGTGACAATGGCTTTGTTATCGGCGGCGGCAATGCCGTTAATTGGTTCCGACGCGGTATGGTTGTCCTTCCCCGCCACAGAATTGATTTGCATTGCGATTATCGCCTGTACTGTTTTCAAAAACGCGGGCAAAGTGACTTTCAAGCTTGACGACTGGCTGAAAATAAATGATACTTTTGATAAGAGACCGACGCTCGAGCGTTCGTTCAATTCTATGGAGGAAGTGTCTATTATTTCGGGCGATGTCGTCAACTTTTGCAGAGCAAATCGCGTTGAAGAGAATATTGCGACTATGGCGGGCGTCATTACCGAAGAACTTTCAAACAATGTCTTAATTCATGGTGCCAAATCAAATGATTATTATTCGTCGTCATATATCCGCGTCACACTCGACAAAAATTTGTATATCCGAGTTTATGACGACAACCCCGAATTCGACCCGCGCAAGGAAATGAAAAAAATTAAATCGAAACCTAAAAAGCCTACCGAAGAAAAAATCGGGCTTAGACTCGTAAAAAATATAACTGACCGTTACGGTACATTTGATTATCAAAATACAGCAGGAATAAATACTTCCATTGTCGAATTAAAAAATGTTTAGGAATATTTTCCAAAAAATTTAATATAAGTAGGAGGCATTTTTATGCTAAAAAAAATTTTGTTTGGAGCGTTGACGGTTCTACTCGCGCTCAGTTTAGTCGGTTGCGGCGGCAAGAAAGACGAAGCTAAACCCGCAGAGGCTCCCGCTGAAAAAAAAGCGGAAGTCGCAGTAGAGGGCGCACCCGATAAGGCAGTTCTTGCCTACGCGCAACTTTACGCTTACGGTATCATTGAGGACGAAAATCAAGCGGCGGCGGGCTTAACCGATGCCGATATTGACAAAGTTCAAGACCAAATCCTTATGCCGATTGTTGACGCCTTCAAAATGTATCCGCTTAGCGATGAAAGCGTCGCAGAAATGACCAGCAAATATATTGAAAAGCTTCATATGGCTATGGACATTAAAGCGACCGTCAAAAAGGACGACAAAGAACATCCTGTCGTTGAACTTTCCGCCACGACTATCAATCAGGAAGGCGCAGCGAAGGTTGCAACTGAAAATGCTGACTTAGTCGCGCTCGGCACTGCTTACGGCGAACTTAAAGCGCAAGGTTTGACTGATGAAGACTTAAAAGCAAGTGCAGATTTCCAAAAGTTCGCGCTTGAGTCAATCGACAACTACATTAATGAATTCCCGCTCAACGAAACGGCTACTCTTGAAGTTACATGCGACATCGTCGAAGGTTCTGATGGTAAAATGCATTGGGCACCGCAAAACCCCGAAGCCGTTGCAAAATTCGTCAATGGTAAGAAATAATTTCGTATAAAATATTTTTTGCTCGGCAAATGTCGGGCGATTTTTTTTAGCAAGGGAGATGATGATATGCGAATGGAAAAAGTTTTCGCGCTGGCGATTTTTCTTGCGTTAGCGTTGTCGATTGCTGGTTGTATCGACGAATCGGAAGAAAAATTAGCTCCAGTCACGAAAAAGGCAAATTTTACTGACACTTACAAAGCAGAGGACACTTGGCTTGTCTATTGGTACCTTTGCGGCACGGATTTGGAGACGAATTACGGTTCAGCGTCGACAGATTTACAAGAACTGCTAGAAATTAAGCTGCCCGCCAACGTCAAAGTTCTGATTCAGACGGGCGGAACTGAGCAATGGCAAAACGATGTTGTAAATTCCGGCGCGACTGAGCGTTATATTTATGACGAAAACGGACTTCAGCGGCTTGAAACTTTGCCCGATGCCGATATGGGCGACGTGGGCACTTTAACCGATTTTATTAAATACGGCGCACAAATGCCCGCTGACCACAGAATTTTTGTCTTTTGGAATCATGGCGGCGGCTCTGCGTCGGGCGTCTGTTTCGACGAACGCACCCAAAATTATTTGGACTTGAATGCAATTCGCCAAGCGTTTACTTCCGTTCACCAACCGTCGGCAGATAATCCGCCCTTTGAAATGATTGGCTTCGACGCTTGCTTAATGGCGACTTATGACACGGTAAACACGCTTGACGGGCTTACAAAATTTATGGTTGGCTCGGAAGAAGTTGAGCCGGGACTCGGTTGGAACTATAAAGGTTGGATTGGAGCTTTGGCAGAAAATCCTGCTATGGGCGGCGCGAAAATCGGTCAAATCATTTGCGATACCTATTACTCCGCGTGCTCGGAATACGATTTAGAAGACACCGTTACGCTTTCCGTTATCGACCTTGCGAAACTTCCCGAACTTCGCGACGCTTATGAAGCATTCGGACTTGAGGCTTTGAAATTGGCGACGCAAAATCCTAGAAACTTTTTCTCCAACTTCGGACGCGGCGCAGTCAATGCTGAAAATTACGGTGGGAATACTCGTCAAAGCGGCTATTCTAATATGGTCGATATTATGGACTTGGCGCGGGGCAACAAAAGCATTTTGCCCAAAACCGCTGACAGATTGATTAACGCGGTCGACAGCGCAGTTATTTACAGAATCAACGGTGCTTATCGCGACAAGGGCGGCGGGCTGTCCAGTTTCTATTCCTACAGCGGCGACGAGCAAAGCCTTGTTAATTATTTAAATCAAGAGGCGGCTCCACTTCCGCAAAAACTTTTGTATTACTATCTGATTTACGGCGAGCTTCCCGAAGAAGCTAGAGAATTTGTCGAGCAAACCGAAATTCCGGAAACTCCCGCGCCCGTTCCGACGACTCCGCCCGCGCAACGTCAGGACATTTTCCAAATTTCTCAGCTGGAAGATTTCCCCGTTCAAATGGACAAGGACGGCAACGCCTTCGTTCAGCTTAACGCCGAGCAAATGGAACTTTTATCGAGCGTTCATTGTCAGTTAGTTTACATGGGGCTTGAAGATGACGTTATTTTATATCTTGGATCCGACACCGACATTAACGCCGATTGGGACAGCGGCATTTTCACCGATAATTTCCGCGCAGTTTGGCCTATGCTTGACGGGCACCCCGTTTACGTCGA
>DJWY01000017.1:0-54953 GCA_002448305.1 Selenomonadales bacterium UBA7018 | reverse complement strand
ATTAAGCTTAACGGCGTCGAATGCAACTTGCTTGTCGCTTACGTTTACGAGGACGAAAAATATTATATTCTCGGCGCGAGAAAGGGCATTGATAATCACGGCATGAGCGACCGCGAACTTACTAAACTCCGCGCAGGCGATGAAATTACGACAATTCATTACGGCATGACGATTTCGGGCGAAGATGAAGAATTCACGCAAGTTGAGGTTGACACTTTCACAATCGGCGAAAATCCCGAAGTTAAGGACGAACCTTTAGGCGACGGCAGCTACGGTTATGCTTTCGAGTTCATGACGCCGACTGATGATAGCGCATTATCTAACTTTATCCTGTTCACCGTGACAGATGGACAAATTACGACGAATATCGACGTTCAATAACATTTCTTTAACGCAAAAAAAGCGGCGGGCTTAAAAGCTCGTCGCTAAATTTTTTTATAAGTTTAAGCTCAATAATTTTCTGCGTTGATTTCAAAAAAGCTTTGAGGGTGATTGCAGACGGGGCAAAGTTCGGGCGCACTCGTGCCAACGACGATATGACCGCAATTTCTGCACTCCCAGACTTGAACGCCCGCTTTCTTGAAGACTTCCTGCATTTCGACATTCTTCAAAAGTTTGCGGTAGCGTTCCTCGTGGTGTTTCTCGATAGCCGCTACGCCGCGAAATTGTTCGGCGAGTTCGTGGAAGCCTTCTTCTTCGGCTTCGCGAGCCATACGCGGATACATATCCGTCCACTCGGAGTTTTCGCCTTCGGCGGCGTGCAGGAGATTTTCTTCCAAAGTGCCCAATTCGCCCAACGCTTTGAACCAAAGCTTAGCATGTTCCTTTTCGTTCTCGGCGGTCTTGAGGAAAAGCGCGGCAATTTGCTCGTAACCATTTTTCTTGGCGACGCTAGCAAAATAAGTATATTTGTTGCGCGCTTGAGATTCGCCCGCGAACGCTTCCAAAAGATTTTTTTCGGTCTTGGTGCCGGCATAAGGATTTTTCTTCGGAACTTCGGGAGCTTCTACGACCTTTTCAAAATCGGTTGAAGGGTGCTTGCAAAGCGGACAAGTAGCGGGCGGCTCTTCGCCCTCGTGAACGTAACCGCATATTCTGCAAACCCATTTTGTTTTACCGGCGGAAGCTTTAACGGCGGGTTTCGGCTTAATGTGCGCCTGATAGAAATTGTAAGTCGTCGAAGGTATGCTGTTGAATTTTTCCATGTCGACAACTTCGGCAATGAAAATCGAATGTGTATCGAGTTCGACCTGCTGAATGACGTTCGCGCTGATATAAGAGTTGGTGCCCTCTGTTATGGCAAGAGTGCCGTTGGCGGTGCGCTGAACTTTGTCGAAGTCGGCAAACTTGTCGACGTTTTTGCCGCTCTGGAAACCGAAATGCTTAAACAAATCGAAAGTCGCCGCTTCGGAGATAATCGACACGGTGAATTTTTTCGTCTTAGCAATGATGTCGTGCGTGAAATTGGATTTATTCACAGCGATAGAAATTCTGTCTTTGGAGACAGGAGCGGCGGTTACCTGCGTCACGGTGTTGATAATGCAAGCGTTATCCTTGTCGCCGTCGCGTGCGCTAAGGACGAATAAACCGTATTGAACATTGAACAAAACTTTGCTGTCCATTAAAATCACCTCTCCTAAAATATTTGTATAGATTTTATCACCAGTCGCAATATTTGTAAACGAAATTTATATAAGCTCTTTGTATTTAGTTTTATAAAAGGTCTCGAAAATTTTAAGCATTTCCTGTTGAATCTCTGCGCCGTCGCCTTCGTGAAGAATTTCGATAAAGCCCCAACGGTCAAGCAATACCGACGCGATATGACCGATTGTTTCTAGTGTGAATTCGTCAGCATCTTGCGGCGCAAGCAGGACAATCGCCGTTCGGACAATTTCTCCGTCATCTGGATATTTGAATCCGTCGCCCAGTTGCAAAATCCCAAACGCCGATTCTTTGATTGCCGCGCTTTTGCAGTGCAATAAAATCATATGCCGCCCGACAATTAAAGTTGAGCCTTTATCTTCGCGCAGGAGCAATTCCCTTGAAATTTCTGCACGGCTTTTAGCGTCATTGCTCGCCAATCGCCCTGCCAGTTCGCAAGCGTCATTGATATTGGAAATTTTTTCGCGAACAAAAAAATAATTCGTCATGAGTTCTTGAATCGCTCGCCCGTAAGAATTCATTTTGGCAAGCCCTTCGATAAATGGCGGGTGCGGTTCTAATTCTTCTGCACTGCCTAAGAATTGTTTATTCTGCCGTGAAAGTTCCGCCTCGATTTTTTTCTTATCATCGTCGATTAAAGCCGCGCTCACTACTAAAACTACTTTTTCTGCGCAGGGAATTGGCACAGTTGAAATTATGAAGTCGAAATCTTTTGCCGCGATATATTCGGGCGTTATTCCTAGCGTCGTCACTTCGTCGACAATTTGGAGCGTCGGAAAAGTTCTGCGCAATCGGCTTGCCAAAAGTCGCGAAGTTCCCATACCCGCTGGACAAGCTACAACCACTCTGTGCACGGCATGTAGAAATTTTTCGCTGTCGGACAGTGCTGCGCCCAAATGCATTGCGATATAAGCAATTTCGGCGTCAGGCAATTTCTTTTCGACTTCCATTTCGAGTTCGCCGACGCATTTTCTAGTTAAGCTCATAAGTTCGGGGTAATGCTCTTGAATTTCATTGAGTAGCGGATTGCGAATATCCATATTCATTTTGAGGCGGCTAATCGTCGGCGCAAGGTGATTGACTAAGCCCGCCAGCAGGCTTTGATTTTTATCAATGTCGCGCCCCGTGATTTTGGCGGCGTTCTTCATAATCTTTCGCGCCAATTTCACAATCCGATAATTATCCATCATGGAAATTGCGCCCAAACTCGCTGAACTGTAGCGGCTTCTCGCGCCGAGAATGTGCATTGCAATATAACAAATTTCACTGTTCGGAACGTCGATTGAAAATGCCGCCGATAATTTTTCCGCTAACTTTTCTGCCGCTGAAAATTCCCGACTTCCGCGCAGGCGTAGAAAATTTTCTTCATCGAGTGTAACGGCTTCATGATTTTTTATGCGCCGCATTGTCAACGATAAATGAATCGCCAGCCCGATAAAGGCGTTGTCGGAAAGTTTGTAGCCCAAATCGTTTTCTATTCCGCGAATCATTTGTTCTAAGCGTCGCCACTCGCCCGCGTCGATTAGTTCCAATAAAAATTTCGAGACCTGCGCGACTGACTCATCATTTTCGGGGAGATTATCGCGCATTAGATTTAGCAAATTTTCTTCGCCGACGTGGGCATAAATATAGCGGACGATTGCCCGTCTCAAGTCGCGTTCGTCGCCTAAAAGACTTACGCCTAATCCTGGTTTGCGCAAAAGTTTCAAGCCCAGTTCGCGAAATTGCGGTTCCAATTTATCAAGGTCGTTGCTTATCGTTGAATCGGTCACGTGCACCGCACTAGATAGCGCGAATAATTTTACAGGCTCGCGGCTCGCCAAAAGTTTGCTGATAATAATTGAGCGGCGTTCGGTCGGCGTGTATTCCCTTTTCTCGCCGGATTCTAGTTGCTTAGAAAGGGCATAGCGTTTGACTTCGCTGCCCGCGACTAAAATTCCCGCGCCCGCTTTTTTTTCCAGTTGCAAGCCGACAGCGTTTAGAACTTCTTCGACTTTGGGCAGTTGCCGCGAAATGGTTTTGGAGCTGACAGCAAGTTTCGTTGCAATGTCGCTTGTTGTTATGAAAATTTTTTCGCGCAGAAGTAGTTTTAATATTTCGCGTGTCCTTTGCTCCATTAAATCATCTCCTTAGCAAATGCGCGGGACGAGTTCGCCCGTTGGCATGTCGACAATTCTAATCGCGCCTAAAGGAGTTTTCAAGCCAACTTTGCCCGCAGAATTTTTGACGACTTCGCCAATTTCAGCCGCATTGACGCCGTAAACATTTTGCCGCATAACCGATAAAACTTTTTCGCTTGATTCGGCGGGCACGACCGCTATAATTTTCCCTTCGTTCGCCAGTTCTAAAACGTCAAAGCCTAAAATATCGCAGACGCCGCGCACTTCTTCGCGAACGGGGATTTTTTCTTCGTCAAGCAAAATCCCGACGTTCGCCGCCGTTGCGATTTCGTTCAGTACAGCCGCAAGCCCGCCGCGAGTTGCATCTCTAAGCATTGCAATTTTCGGCTCGGCGGCTAGCATTTCGCCAATCATTTTATTCAGCGGGGCGCAATCCGATTTGATATTTTCGGGCAGTTCTAAGCCGTGACGTTCTGAAAGAATTGTGGTCGCGTGGTCGCCGAGCGTGCCCGATATTAAAATTTTCATGCCCGCGCAGATTTTTTTAGCCGAAATGTCAACGCCGTCAATGAGTTCGCCAACGCCCGCCGTATTTATAAAAATTCCGTCCGCCTGCCCGCGCCCGACAACTTTTGTATCGCCCGTGACAATTTTAACACCTGCTTCATGCGCCGCTGTTGCCATAGACACAACAATTTTTTTTAGGTCGTCGAAGTCGAAGCCCTCTTCCAGAATTACGCCAACAGAAATATATTTCGGCTCCGCGCCCGTTACCGCTAAATCGTTGACCGTGCCGCAGATTGATAGCTTGCCAATATCGCCGCCGCGAAAAAAAATCGGACGCACGACATAACTATCCGTCGTCATTGCCAGCTGTCCAATCTTCGCGCCGTCGTGAAGTTCATTTAGAATTTCGTTATCGAAGGCGGGCAAAATTATCTCGTGCAAAAGTTCAGCACTCAACTTGCCGCCCGCGCCATGTGCCATTAAAATTTTCCTTACCATTTAAAGTTATTGCCTCCGTATTTAAACCAAGCCGCGCAGACGCCCTCAACCGATACCATACAAGGTCCAATTGCATGGAGCGGTTGACAACCCTTGCCAAAAAGCGGACACGCCGTCGGATTAATGACGCCGCGCAGAACTTCGCCGCATCGACAAGCCGTCTTTTTCGCGACGCGCTCAATTTCAATCGGTTCGACGCGCTCAATGTCAAAGTCCGAAAACTCATTGCGCATTTTCATGCCCGACGCAGGAATTTTGCCCATGCCGCGCCAAGAAACGTCCTCCTCTTCGTAAACTTGCGCCAGAATTTTTTTAGCAGATAAATTGCCTTCCGCCTTGACGACCGCACGATAATTATTCGCGACTTCAACCTTGCCGCCGTCGATTTGCTCAAGGAGACTTGCAAGCGCAGTTAAAATTTCGTCCGCCTCAAATCCGCCGATTGCGCTCGGAATTTTAAAATCTTCCGCTAAAAACTTGAAGGCGTCCGAACCGATTACAACCGCAACATGTCCAGGTAATAAAAATCCGTCAACTTTAACTTGCGCGTCGTTGAGTAGAAATTTCAGCGCGGGCGGAACTAATTTTTGCGCCGATAACATGAATAAATTTTTGACGCCTTGAGCCTTCGCCGCTAAAACTGTCGCTGCCGCCGTCGGGGCTGTCGTCTCAAAGCCCACTGCTAAGAAAATTATTTTCTTGTCCGGATTTTTTTGCGCAAGTTTTATACAATCAAGCGGCGAGTAAACAATTTTTATTTTCGCGCCTTCAGCTTGTGACGACGCTAAACTCGAACGCGAACCAGGCACTTTCAACATATCGCCAAATGTCGCCACGATAAAATTTTTCCGCCGCGAATAGGCAATCGCTTTGTCTATGTAATCGTCATTGGTGACGCACACCGGACAACCTGGTCCCGATACCAGCTCAATATTTTCCGGCAAAATCTGCCTTATGCCCGAACGAAATATCGCTACCGTATGCGTCCCGCAAACTTCCATGAATCGCAAACGTTTTTTCCCTTCAGCTAGCCGCGAGATTTTTTTTATAAGCTTAAACGTATCAGCCATATCATTCCTAATTCCTCATTCCTAATTCCAAATTGATTTTTCGCGGTGCGCCGTTCATCTCGGCAACTAGCGCGTCGCGGATTTGTACTTCGCGTTCGTCAATTACCTGCATTGCAAAGCCCGCGTGAATCAGAACATAATCGCCAACTTTCGCTTCGGGCAATAACATTAAACTTGCCGACCGCTTGACGCCTGAACGCTCGACCGTCGCTAAGTCGTCTTCTATCTCCAAAACTTTCGCCGGAAAGGCTAAACACATTTCTAATCACCTCGCGCCAATCATACACCTGCAAACTATAAGCGGCAAGTGGCAAAAAATTTCCCCGCTGAATTTCTCAACGGGGAGTTTTTTTATTGCAAGTCACGGATTATTTTTTCTTAACTGCAGTCCTAATCGACAGTTCGCGCAGTTGCTTATCATCAACTTCGCTGGGCGCGTGGCTCATCGGGTCAATCGCGCTTTGCGTCTTCGGGAAGGCAATAACGTCGCGAATTGATTTGCGTTTCGCCATTAGCATAATCAAGCGGTCAAGTCCAAATGCAATGCCGCCATGCGGGGGCGTCCCGAACTCGAAAGCGTCCATTAAAAAGCCGAACTTCGCGTAAGCCTCTTCGGGCGTTAAGCCGATTGCCTCGAAAACTTTTTCCTGCACGTCACGACGATAAATCCTCAAGCTACCGCCGCCAACTTCGACGCCGTTCAAAACTATGTCGTAAGCATTCGCCTTGACTTTTTCGGGGTCGGTCAGCAAAAGTTCTATATCTTCCTCGCGCGGCGACGTGAACGGGTGATGCATTGCTTTATAGCGTTTATCCTCTTCGACGTACTCGAACATTGGGAAATCGACAATCCACAGGAAACAGAGTTTATCGGCGTCAATTAAATTTCTGCGACGCGCCATTTCCAATCTAAGTTCGCCTAAAGCTTGCGCGACGACTGACGCCTTATCGCCCACGACTAAAAGTAAATCGCCCGTCTTGCAACCTGTAGCCTGTTTAATCTGCTCAAAAGTCTCGTCGCTGTAAAATTTCTTGAACGGAGATTTAACGCCCTCTTCAGTGTACTGAATCCACGCCAAACCCTTCGCGCCGTAAATTTTGACATACTCAACAAGCCCGTCAAGTTCTCTGCGCGGAATGTTTGCGTAATCGTCGACGCGAATAACTTTGACTTGCCCGCCGTGTTCAAGCACGCTGTTAAATACCTTGAAGTCCGAACCCTTGACATATTCCGAAATGTCCTGCAGTTCCATACCGAATCTTAAATCGGGCTTATCGGAACCAAAACGGCGCATTGCTTCTTCCCAACTCATGCGCAAAAATGGCGTCTCAATTTTAACATCAAGCGTCGTCTCGAAAATCCTTTTAACAAGTCCTTCCATAATCGTTAAAATCTGGTCTTGATTGAGGAAGGAAGTTTCAATGTCAAGCTGTGTAAATTCGGGCTGGCGGTCGGCGCGTAAATCCTCATCGCGGAAACAGCGCACAATCTGGAAATATTTTTCAAAGCCAGACACCATAAGCAGTTGCTTAAAAATTTGCGGCGACTGCGGGAGCGCGTAGAATTGTCCCGGATTTAATCTGCTCGGAACCAAGAAATCTCTTGCGCCTTCGGGCGTTGAGCGGCAAAGCATTGGCGTTTCAATTTCCAAAAAGCCTTGTTCGTCCAAATAGTCGCGCATAATCTTTGTTACGCGGTGGCGCAGAATAATATTCTTCTGCATTTCGGGGCGGCGCAAGTCCAAATAACGATAGCGTAGGCGAACCATTTCATCAACGTCGACGCCGTCTTGAATATAAAATGGCGGAGTCTTCGCCTTGTTGAGAATTCGCAGTTCTTCGACCAAAACTTCAACTTCGCCGGTCGCCATTTTCGGATTGATTGTATCTTCAGAACGCGCACGAACTTTTCCGCGCACGCCCAAAACAAATTCATTGCGCAGAGTTTCAGCTTTCGTGAAGTCAAGCCCTTGCGTTGAACCGTCAAAGACAACTTGAACAAGCCCGCTCCTGTCGCGCATGTCTACGAAAATTAAGCCGCCGTGGTCGCGACGACGCGAAACCCAGCCTGCCAATTTAACTTCTTTTCCAACGTCTGAAATGCGAAGCTCGCCGCAATTATTCGTTCGCTCCATTCCTGTTAATGTTTCCAAAATAAATTACCTCCAACTTTTAAAAAGTTGACAAACAGCGGACGCGATTTACCATTGAGAAATTCCAGTGTTATCGCCGCGTTCATACGCTCCGCTGCGCTACGCTAGCTTCTATTGTCATGTTTTTAATTGTTCAATCATAATTAAAGGCGGCTTTTCTGTCAACGTCAAAATTGACAACCTCTTAGCGCAACGCTAAAATATTTTCGTCGAAAGGCAAAAAATTTTTGGAGGAATCTTTTATGAAAAACACAGTTAAAAAAGTTGCGCTTGCTTATTCGGGCGGTCTTGATACTTCGGTTATTATTCCTTGGCTCAAAGAAAATTACGGTTGCGAAGTCGTAGCGGTCTGCGCGGACGTTGGGCAGGGCGACGAACTTAATGTCGTTCACGATAAAGCTTTGAAGTCCGGCGCGTCGAAAGTTTTTATCGCCGACCTCACCAAAGAATTTATCGAAAAGTATATTTTCCCGACGCTCAAAGCCGGAGCGACTTATGAAGAAAAATATTTGCTCGGAACGTCATTTGCTCGCCCAATTATCGCTAAAAAGCTCGTAGAAATCGCGCTTGCTGAAGGTTGCGACGCTGTAGCGCATGGCGCGACCGGCAAAGGTAATGACCAAGTTCGCTTTGAACTCACCGTTAAGGCTCTCGCGCCCGAACTGAAAATTATTGCTCCCTGGCGCGAATGGGACCTTGATAGCCGCGAAGCCGAAATCGAATACGCTAAAGCTCACGACATACCGATTGCCGCCGCCAATAAGACTTACAGCATGGACAGAAATATTTGGCATCTGTCGCACGAAGGCTCCGACCTCGAAGACCCGTGGAACGCGCCGCAAAATAAAATGTTCTTAATCAGCGTCGCACCCGAAGATGCACCCGATAAGCCCGAAAATATTTCCGTCGATTTTGAAAACGGTATCCCTGTCGCTGTCAACGGCGAAAAACTCGGCGCGGTCGAACTCGTCACCAAACTTAACGAAATCGGAGCGCGTAACGGCGTCGGTATCGTCGACATTTGCGAAAATCGCCTTGTCGGCATGAAGAGTCGCGGAGTTTACGAAAATCCTGCCGGCTCAATTCTCTACTACGCTCACCGCGAACTTGAATATCTTTGCCTTGACCGCGCAACTTTCCATTTCAAACAGCATGTTGGCGTTAAATACGGAGAATTGGTTTATGACGGCATGTGGTTTAGTCCACTTCGCGAAGCCCTTGCCGCGTTCGTCGACGAAACGCAAAAGACCGTTACTGGAACTGTTAAGCTTAAACTTTACAAGGGTAATATCATTTCGGCTGGCGCAAAGTCGCCCTATTCGCTTTACAGTCAAGAATTCGTCACCTTTGAACACGACGACGTTTATAACCAGGCGGATGCGACCGGCTTTATAAATCTTTTCGGCTTGCCGCTTAAAGTTCGCGCTTTGGTAAATAAAAAATGAGCGAAAAACTTTGGGGCGGTAGGTTCGATAAGTCTACCGATGAAATGATTAACGAATTCCAAGCGTCGATTAATTTTGATAAGCGCATGTATCGCGAAGACGTTCAAGGCTCAATCGCTCATGCGAAAATGCTTGCCGCGCAGAAAATTATTTCCGATGACGATTGCGAAAAAATTTGCGCGGGGCTTGAAAATATTCTGGCTCAAATCGACGCGGGGCAATTTAATTTCAGCGTTGCGCTTGAAGATATTCACATGAACATTGAAAAGGCTTTAACGGACGCAATCGGCGCGGCGGGCGGCAGACTTCATACCGCTCGCAGTCGCAACGACCAAGTCGCGCTCGACACTCATCTTTATATTCGCCGGCAAGTTCGCCAAATCCAACGCTTGATTCTCGACTTGCAAACCGCGCTAGTTAATGCCGCTGAAAAAAATTCCGACGTAATTTTTCCGGGCTATACCCATTTGCAACGCGCCCAACCGATTTTATTTGCGCATCATCTGCTTGCGTATTTCTCCATGCTCAAAAGAGATTTCGACCGCTTTGAAGGCGTCCACGCCCGCGCAGATATTATGCCTTTGGGAGCGGGCGCATTGGCGGGCACAACTTTTAATATTGATAGAAATTTTGTCGCTAAGGAATTGGACTTCGCCGAAATTTATTCAAACAGTCTTGACGCCGTCAGCGACAGGGATTATCTGTTGGAATTTTTATCTGCCGCGTCAATTCTTATGGTTCATTTGTCGCGCTTCAGTGAGGAAATAATTTTGTGGTGCAGTCGCGAATTTTCATTTATCGAACTAGACGACGCGCACTGCACCGGCTCTTCCATGATGCCGCAGAAAAAAAATCCCGACGTGCCGGAATTAGTTCGCGGGAAGGCGGGCAGAGTTTTCGGGCATTTAATGGCGTTGCTAACGACCGTTAAAGCTTTGCCACTCGCTTACAACAAGGATTTGCAGGAAGATAAAGAAGGCGTTTTCGACGCGCTCGACACAGTGAAATTTTCTTTGGCGGTCTTCGCTAGAATTGTCGCGGGCATGAAAATTCGCCGCGCCGTTATGCGCCGCGCAGTTGAGGAAGATTTTTCCAACGCCACCGACCTTGCTGATTATCTCGTTAAGAAAAATTTGCCCTTCCGCCAAGCGCACGAAGTCGCCGGCAAGCTCGTCCACTTCTGCATTGAGAAAAATATTTACCTAAAAGATTTAACGCTCGACGACTTTAAAAAGTTCTCGCCGCTCTTCGCCGCCGATATTCACGACGCAATTAAGCCGGAAACTTGCGTTGCCGCTCGCAATTCTCTTGGCGGCACTTCACCTAAGCAAGTTCAAATGCAAATCGACGCCGCGCACAAATGGATTGATAATCATGGAAACTACAATTAACAATATAGTCTTCGAGTGGGACGAAGAAAAAAATCGAACAAACTTTCGCAAACATAATATCGATTTTAACGACGCCGCAAAAGTTTTCGCTGATGAAAATCGCGTTGAAAGGCTTGATGAATTCCATTCGGATGACGAAGATCGCTGGCAAGTAATCGGTATGGTTGACGATATTTTATTCGTTGTTTATACTGAACGCGAATATAAGACTCGTTTAATTTCTGCTAGACTGGCAAATAAAAAAGAAAGGAGAATCTACTATGCTGGTTACGAGAGTTATTAACGTCAATGCACCTTTAACTGAGGAACAAAAAGCTAGACTGGCAATTTTAAAGACTATGACTGACGACGACATTGTTTACGACGAAGATTGCCGGGAACTCACCGACGAAGAACTGAGCCAATTTAAGCGCGTCAACCCTCGCCGCAAAGAAAACGTCGCTAGCTGATTAAAATTCAATCACATTTTAGGCAGGAATTTTTCCCGCCTTATTTTTTTTCTAAGGAAAATTTTATATAATAACGATAAAATACATTTAAAAATTCATTCATCGTAGAAAGGAGAAAAATTTATGGCTGATATTTCAAATTTCACAGATAACAAACTAGTCAAAGGTTCCGGTTCATCCGATAGCATTACCAATACCGGTTCAAAAGTCACAATCGACGCGCAAGGCGGCAAGGATACAATCAATAATTCCGGCGACAACATTTCAATCGACGCCGGAACCGATAACGATTATGTCATAAGCACTGGCTCTTCCGTCACAATCGTTGGCAACAACGGCGCAGATTCAATTTATTCAAATGGCTCTAACGTTGCGATAAATAGCGGCTCCGGTAATGATTATGCTAGCATTGGCACGGCTTCCAAAGTTTCAATTATCGGCGGCGACGGTAAAGACACTATTGAAAGTTATGCCTCTACTGCAACGCTACACGGCGGCATTGGCAACGATTCTATTTTCAACTCCGGCTCCAATGTTTTAATAAACGGCATGAAAGGCGACGATATAATTGGACTTGCCGGCGGCACAGGCGTAACGATTAACACTTATGACAACGCCGATACTATTTCCGTTGTTAAAAGTGCGGTTAAATCTTTCACTGTCCAAGAATTCAGTACAAATGATGAAATTAAATTCGACCAAATGATTGATAATCTCGGCTCCGTCAAAAATGGAGTTAAGGCGGATAATGTCACAATTTCCGGCTTGACGCTCTCTGAAGTAAGTCCAACGTGGAAAATTAGTAATGGCGTTGCGACTTACTCTGAATCATATACTGAAGGTGTAGCTTTATCCGAAGATGACCATTCTATCATTTATAGAAATGCGTCAAGTTTGTCGGCTTTTTTTAAAATCGGTAGCATTGCTTCCACTGTCGGTATTGATATTGATTATTCTAAAGTCACGCTATCTAAATCGGCTTTGGGCACTCAACCAGTAACAATTACCGGCGATTATAATTTAGCTCTTGGAGAAGACGTTCCATTAACTGAAATTAAAGATGATTGGGTTAAAAGCGGCACGAATTACGCTTACCAGAAAAATTTGACTACTGCAGGTTACGACCTCACTAACAACAAAATAACTTACGTCAAAGCCGCTGCAGGTAAAACTGTCGTAGAACTTAGCGGCTTGAAAAGTGCGCCCAATTTATCAAAAAGTAGCGTCACGCTTTCAGCGAATAAATTTTCTAGCAATGCCTCTGTTGTAAGTAATGCCGGAAAATATAGCTTTGAACTTGCCGAAGGAAATTATTCGCTTAAAACTTTTAGCGGCTCGGCAAGTGCTGATACCGTTCGCAATTTTGGCTCAAGTCTTTCAATCGCGGGCGGCGCGGGCAATGATTCTATTTATAATACTGGTTCCAAAGTCTCAATCAATGGCGGCGCGGGTAATGATTCCCTTTTCAATTCCGGCTCGAATGTCACAATTTCCGGCGGCGCAGATAACGATTCTATTTCCAATACCGGCTCTAAAGTTTTCATAAATAGCGGAGCAGGCAACGATTCCATTTTCAATTCCAGCTCGAATGTCACAATCAGCGGTGGCGCAGATAACGATTCTATTTATAATATCGGTTCCAAAGTCTCAATCAATGGCGGAGCGGGCAACGATTCTATTTTCAATTCCAGCTCGAACGTCACAATTTCCGGCGACGCAGATAACGACACCATTAAAAATTTTACAAATGGCGCAAATGTTCTTTTCCAATACTCCGGCGGCAATGACATTATCGAAGGCTTTAACGAAACAAGTACATTGCAGCTGACTTCGGGCACTATCACCAGTGCATATTCCAACGGCACAGACGCATTTTTAACTGTCGGAAATGATATAGTCACCCTTAAAGAACTAAGCACTTTTACAAATGTTATCAACATTATGGACTCAAAAGGCAAAAGTTCAAGCTATACAATTAATCTTCTTAGGGGAACAGATAAGGCAGATAATCTCTCTAATGATAATTCTAACTTGACGATTCAAGCTCTGGGCGGCGATGATACTGTTGACAATTCCGGCGCGAAAGTTTCCATAAATGGCGGCGCAGGGAATAACAAAATTGCTTTTAACGGCGGCGCGGGCGTTACGGTAAACACCGGCGCAGGCAACGATTCAATTTACGTCAAAGATACCGTTGCTAGTTTCAAGGTCGAAAATTTCAACGAGAACGACGCAATTCAATTCCCGACGAAGATAAAAAAAGTTAGCTCGATTAGCGGCGGGATTGCGGCGGATAACTTCACAATCATCGGCTTAACCAATTCTGATACAATTCCGCAATGGACTTTCAAGAATAATAAAGCGACCTATTCCAAAAAATATACCGCCGGCGCAATTCTATCCGAAGACAGTAAAGCTATCACCTACAGGGCGGAAAGTACGTCGAATTTATTTACAATTAACGGCGTCATTTCAACTGTCGGCATTGCCGTTAATAATAGCGAAGTCACGCTATCTAAATCAGCTCTGGGCAAAGGGACTGTATCTATAAGCGGCGAAAATACTTTAGCACTCGGCGAAGATGTTCCAGAATGGTCAGAAACGCCGCCTAGTTGGCAGATGACGGGCACTAGCGCAATTTATAAAGGCGTAGCAACCGTTGCGGGCTATGAACTCGTTGATAATATGATAAATTATATCGGGGCAGCTGACGGCAAAACTTTAATCGAACTTAGCGGCGTAAGTTTACCCGACGACGGCGCAGGCGTCCTAAATGGCAATACTATAGCCCTTACAGCTGAAAATTTCGCGGACACTGTGTCGGTCGTAAGCAATGCTGGCGGCTATGATTTTAAATTGAGTAGCGGCGATTATTCCGGCAAAAAATTCAGCGGCACTGAACAGGGCGATTACATTTACAACAACGGCTCGAATATCTTAATCAATAGCAGCGCAGGGAATGATTCAATTTACAGCAACAAAGCAAACGCCACGATTAATCCCGGCGCAGGTAATGACACGCTAGAAATATACGGCAGTAAAACTCTCCTGCAATATAATTCCGGCGACGGCAACGACCTTATCAATGGTTATAACGGCGCGAATATTTCAATCGATTTAGTAAATGGCACTTTCGGCGGCTATTCCTCAGTAGAAGAAAATCTCGTTCTCCAAATCGATAAAAATACGCTCACATTCCAAAATGCCGACAATGAACTTGTCAGCCTCAAGGCTGCAACAGAAAATTACGCCTGGAATAGTAGCGATAGCATAATGATTGACGCGGGCGAAGGCAATAACACTATCTATAACAAAGGCAATCACATTACGATAAATAGCGGCGCGGGCAATGATACTGTTACCTTGAGCGGGGACGAATCCGGAAATAATACTTTCGTTTACACAGCAGACAACGGCAAAGATATTCTTTACAATTTCTCAAATAGCGACGTTATAAAAATTGATGATGATTCAAAACATAAAGTCAAGGTCAAGAAAAATGATGTCGTCATAAAAGTCGGCAAAGATTCCGTCACGCTCAAAGACGCCGCCAAAAATAATACGGCAGTAGAAATAACTAACGCGAATGACGAAACGCTTTCTGACGATACCTACAACACCGCCGGCATAATTCACGACAATAGCTTGATTGAACTTTGGGAAAATTTCAAGGGCACCTATACCGCAACGAACGATATAAACACAATCGACGGCTCCAACTCCAATAACAAAATAAATATCGTCGGCAATAAAAGCGACTATAATGAATTAATCGGCGGCAAGAAAAATGACACGCTCACCGGCTCCGTAAACGACGATACTTTAACGGGCGGCAAAGGCTCTGATGTTTTCGTCTACACCGGCGGCAAAGACATTATAACCGACTACACAAAGAAAGATAAAATCAGTATCGGCGGTGAAAGTTTCGCTGTAGAAGGCTATACGATTGACGAGAATAATAATTTAGTCTTGAATTTCGGTGGCTCTGATGCTTTGACGATAACCGACGGCGCGGGCAAGGCGATTAATTTAATTAAAAACCAGCGGAAGACAACTAATATTTATGAAACGTTCGGAACCTTTGACAAGAAAAGGAAATCGGTTACCCTCAACGGCGAAGAAAATACTTTCAGCGCGGTGAAATATTCTAAGCTCGCGACAATCGACGCCTCAAGCGTAATGGATTACACGGAAATTACCGGCAACGCTAAAGCCAACATGATTATCGCTGGCAATGCTGGCTCGACTATAAACGGCGGAAAAGGCAAAGATACTTTAATTGGTGCCGAAAAAGTTAGAGATTATTTTATCTACGAGAACAAGAGCGGCAAGGACGTTATCGAAAAATACGGCGCGGAAGATGTCATAAGCCTAAGCCCCGACGTTACGATTAAGGACGCTAAAATTAAAAGTAATAGTGCGTTTATCAAATTCAAGGGCGGCGCGTTGACTGTCAAAGATAATGCTATCGTCACGCTTACTTCGGACAATAAGGAAACTATTTTCAACAACGGCATATTTATTGCGGACAATACCGCTAAAATTTACAGCTCGTATAAAGAGACGCTAGACCTTGCTAAACTTATCGGTTATAATGTCATAAATGTTGACGCTTCGGAAGGCAAGAATAAATTGACAATCATTGGCTCCGATTCAGCCAACTCGCTTCTTGGCGGCAAGGGCAAGGATAGTTTAAGCGGCGGCGCAAATGATAATACACTCTGGGGCGGCAAAGGTAATGACACGCTAACCGGCGGCGACGGAAAAGACACTTTCATTTATCAAGCCGGTCAAGGCAACGATTTAATCACTGATTACGCGGCAGATGATTTGCTCACAATCCTTGACAAGCGGGGCAACGAAGGCACTTTCACTAAGGCGACGTTCAAAAATGATACGCTTACGCTTAATGTTAAAGGCGGCGGAAAAGTTTTCGTCAGCGGCGTTGAATCTTCGACGAGCGTTAATATCAACGGCACAAGCCGAACCGCTAGCGATTGGACTAAATAAAATTTCAACTAACGAAGCGAAGCGTTCCGGCGCGGCGATTTGTTAAAAATTTTGAGTAGCACGGCGCGTACGCTGTTTGCTACTTTTTAAAAGTAGGAAAGGGGAGAAAATTTTATGGCGACACAATTAGGAGTCATGCAAAATTTCGTCAAGGCATTAATTGATTCAAAATCAAATTTAACTAGCGAAAGGATACTCGATAAGGCTGTAGACAAGGTTTTTGCAACTAAAAACTATAAATACTATCAAAACGCTAAAAAAGCAAATATTAAAGCCGCCTTCATAGAAGATTTGAGAAACGCGCCTAGCGTCGAATATTTCTTGCGTGTTTATTGCGGAATAGATTTCAACAGCAAAGATTCCGGCGCAATCACCGGCTACGACGCTGACAGGGACGCCGGCAACGCTAAAACTAAAACCGACGACGATATTATTACAAAAATCACTAGCAAAAATTTAAATTCCACTTTCTCAAGCAATTCGTTCACTACCAACGATTTAACCGTTAAACTTAGCGGCAAAAATTTCAGTGGCTTAAGCACAGACGAAAAATTTATTTGGCGCGGGCTTCAAAAATCCTGGATTAAAGATTCTCTCAATCTCCTCGTCGCTTCCTACGGCGAAAATTTCTGCTTTGGCAGTAAATCCTTCGCTACGAAAAAGAAATTTAAAACAAAAGCTGATACTTTAAACGTCGAATTTATCAACGACGCTACTGCCAATACTGTGTCTGTCATAGGTAATACCGACGCAAACGATAAGGTAACTTCAATTACCATGACGATTAATATGCATTCGCTTAAAGATAAACTTAACGACGAAGAAATTACTAAAAACTTCGGTCGCATAATTGCACGCGAAATGACCCTTGTCGTAATGATAGCTAATATGTCTGATTATACTATCTATAGGCGTTTACCAGGCTTTATCACTGAAGGCTTGGGAGAACTCGCTGTAGGTATCACACATTCCAACGAAAATAAAATTAAAGCTCTGGCGGCGGATATTTCAAAATATGATGTGGGGCTTGACGCAAACGATTTAGCTAGAGATGAATCCTTTATGTATGACGGCGGCTATACTTTTCTGCGCTACCTTGCCAGACAAGCTGGCGACTTAACCATTGCTAATAGCAAAACCGCCAACACTTTGATTCTAACTTTCTACGGCAACGACACAATTAAAAATTCTGCCAACAAAGTCACGATTCAAAGCGGCGACGGCAAGGACTCAATTAAAAATTCTGGCTCCAACGTCACGATTAATAGTGGCGACGGCAATGACTCCGTAATTGCAAGCGGCAAAAATCTTAATATCAGTATTGGAGCCGGTAAAGATTATGTCTCCATTTCTTCAGGCTCTAACGTGACGATAGACGCGGGCGACGGCAATGACTCAATTAATAACCACGCCAATAACGCTCGGATAGACGCGGGCAAGGGCAAGGATACAATTTATCTCTACGCGAAAGCTGGCTCCAATACGCTCAAAGCCGGCGCAGGTGACGACGAAATCTACAGCTATTCTGAAGGCAATATAATAAACGGCGACGACGGCGGCGACTGTGTTACTCTTTATGCGTCAGCTAGAGCAAATACCGTAAACGGCGGCAAAGGTGATGAATTAATTTATATCTATGAAAACTCCGCAGACCATATTATTGACAGTGGCGACGGCTCCGACCTTATTCACAGCGAAGGCACAAGCGTTTCAATAGAAGCAGGCAAAGGCGATGATGTCATTCAGCTTTATTCCCACGACTCAACCGCTAAAAAGAATACAATCAATAGCGGCGCAGGCGATGATTCTATTTACGCGGGCGGTGTAAATAATTCAGTGAACGCAGCCGACGGCAACGATTATATTCACGTCTATTCCAACTCCGAAAGCGTAACGATTAATCCCGGCAAAGGTAACGATACCATTGAAAGCTATTGCAAAACCGGCTTTGTATATCAATACGCCTCCGGCAATGGCAACGATTCTATTAAAGGCTTTAGCTCGAAAGACACGCTAAACATTACAAGCGGTTCCTATACCACGACAAAGAGCGGCTCAAATGTTATCGTCAGCGTTGGCAGTTCAAAGATAACTCTTGACGGCGCGGCGAAGTTGTCCAAAGTTAATATCATTACAGGAAAAATTAGCGGCGGTTCTTCGTCTTCTTCCTCTTCCTCAAAAACTCTGAAAATCACCGATAAAACTAAATCGCCTAAAACTATCGGTTCTGCTATTAAAATCGTAGACGCTACAAAGCGCACGAAGGCTATTAAAATCATTTCTAATTCCCTCGATAACACAATTCTAGGCGGAAGCGGCAAAGATTCCATTTACGGCAAAGCAGGCAACGATTCAATCGTTGGCAATGCTGGCGCAGATTATCTAAGCGGCGGCAAAGGCAATGATACGCTAACAGGCGGCAAGGGTAACGATATTTTCTCCTACAGCGAAGGCAAAGACGTTATCACAGACTACGCGACTGGCGACAAAATTAAAATCGCTAGCGGGAAAATTACTAAATCAAAAACAAGCGGCTCTGATGTCGTCTTCACGCTTAGCACTGGCTCACTTACTGTCAAGAATGCTAAAGGCAAATCGTTAAGCATGATTAATTCTAAAGGCAAGAGCTATTCGACGGTGGTCGGCGGCTCGTCGTCTAGCTCGTCGTCATCTACTACTTCCTCTACTAATACAACAAAAATTGTCACGAACTCGACTAAATCGCCTGTAACTGTCAGTTCGTCCGTTAAAACTATCGACGCTACGACGCGCACTGTTTCCGCAAGCATAAAGGGGAACGGCTTGGATAATTCAATCGTGGGCGGCTCCGGCAATGATTCACTTTATGGCAGGTCGGGCAATGATTCAATTCTGGGCGGCAAGGGCAATGATAAATTGTTCGGCAGTAATGGCGACGACGTTTTAACCGGCGGAAAAGGTAATGATAGCCTTTGGGGCGACGACGGCGCAGATACTTTCATTTATTCAAGCGGCGACGGCAAGGACGTTATCTACGGCTTTGAAAACGATGACATGCTGAAAATCACCGGCGATTTCTCGACTTCTTATAACAAATCGAAGAAGGAAATTTATTTCGATGTCGGCTCAACCTCCAACGCTATCACGCTACGAGAATACACTGCCAAGACCTTTAACATAAACGGCACGGATTACAAAATCAGCGGCTCCGCTCTGAAGAAGAAATAAAATCTACGTAGAAAAAGTTTTAAAGCTATGGCGCGGCGATAACGTTAGAAAATTTTAAACGTTGAACCGCGCTTTTTGTTTAGCTTGCGTTTACTTTCTAAAAATAACCGGGATTTTTTGTTGCCAAGATTAAAGCGTGATTAAACTTTGGTTAAACTTCAGTTGAGTTCTTGACACGCTGAGTAGGGGGGGCGTAAAATAAAGAAAAACTTTTATCAGAGGAGATGATTATCATGGCTTATGGGGAAAATCACGGCCACGATACTTACGACAATTACGATGACACTGATGAGATTGAGGAATGGGAATGCGGTGGTGACGTTGAAGAAGACGACCTCTATTACGACACAAGTTATGAAGTTTACGACGATACCGATTCCGACGCTGACGCTGACTCCGACTCCGACACTGACGACATAATCAATTACAATGATAATGTTTTGGTTAAAGGTACCAATAGCGACGATTCAATCACTAGCTACGGAAAAAATGTCACAATAAACGCCTTAGCTGGTAACGATTCCGTTTCAAACAAAGCGAGCATATATTCGGATTACTACAATCCTGAATTGCTCTCTTCGCCCGACAACGTTTCAATTTACGGAGGCAAAGGAAATGATACCGTTACCAACGAAGGCTCCAAAGGTTTAATCATAGGCGGCGACGGCAATGATTATATTTTTAACAATGTAAAAACAGATGGCTATTACGATGACAAAGAGTTGCTCTCTTCGCCCGACAGCGTCACAATCGACGGCGGCAAAGGCAATGATTACATTTTCAACAAAGGCAAAAACGTTTCAATCACGGGCGGCGAAGGTAACGATTCAATTTTCAACGAAACAGAAGATTATGACCATGATGATGTTTACGATTTTATCTCTTCGCCTGACAACGTGAAAATTGACTCCGGCGCAGGCAATGATTATATTTCTAATAAAGGCAAGAACGTTTCAATCAACAGCGGCGCGGGCAATGATTCAATTATTAACTACAATTCTAATGTCATGATTTCAACAGGCGCGGGCAACGATACCATTACTAACAATGTCATAACAACAACATATTATGGAGATTATTATGACGATGGAACTGACGACTACGAAAGCAAAGAGGTAACGGTAACTCTTGCTTCGCCCGATAGCGTGACAATCGACAGCGGAAAAGGCAATGATTTAATTAGTCTTAGCGGTTCAAATAACTTAATTAAATACGCCTCCGGCGACGGCAACGATACTATTCAAGGTTTCGATTCAACGTCAACTCTTAGCATTGCGGGCGGCTCCTATTCAACGCAAATGAGCAGAGTTGATTTAATCGCCAAAGTAGGAAAAGGCAGAATCAATTTTAAAAATATCGCTTTGGAAATGGACAGCGTCCACATTAACGACAAAGAAATAGTTCTCGGCAGAGCTTTCAAACTCACTGACGCCAACGACGAAATTGAAATTACTAGAGACTCCATTTCAGTTGATGCGCTCGGCGGTAAAAATTTTATTATCAATCACGCCTCCAATGTCACGATAAAAAGCGGCAAGGACGACGATACTATTTCTAATAGCGGCGATAGCGTTTCAATCAACAGCGGCGCGGGCAATGATTCAATTAAAAATACCGGAAATTTGGTTACACTCTCCGGCGGCGCAGGAAATAATTATATCGACGATGATGGATTAGTTACGGTGTATATTTACGGCGGGGGCAACGATACCATTCACAATTTAAAAGATTACGCAACCTTAGTTCTTGGCGATGCCAGTATTGTTTCCTCGCTGAAAAATAACAACAGCAATAAACTCAGACTCAAATTAAGTAACGGCAATTCGATTTTCCTAACTAATTATGATTCAAATTCAGTCGATACTGTCGCTTCGTTAGCAGAGGCTAAGCTTTTTACGTTCACTGAAAATGATAAATCAGATAAGGTCATAATCGGCACCGAAGGCAAAGATTCTATTTACTCAAAAGGCGGAAACGTCGTAATCAATGCGCTTTCCGGTAACGATTCTATTTACAATATCAAAGAGGATTTTTGGAGCGACGCTGGCAACTCTGTTACAATTAATGCCGACTCCGGCAACGATTATATCAAAAACGAAGGCGGCTCCTATTTACTGATTTACGGCAATGATGGCAATGATACCATTTCTAACAGGGCAACGATAATGTCCGACGGTGATAACGAATATACTAGGGGCACACCCAATAACACCTCTATTTTCGGCGGCGACGGCGACGATTCTATCGAAAATGAAGGCTCTTCCGTCATAATCGAAGGCGGCTCTGGCAACGATTCTATTTTCAATCACTATTATTATGGTTATGATTCCCCTAATAGCGTTTCGATAGATGGCGGCTCAGGAAATGATTTCATTTATAACGAGGGCGAAAAAGTTTTATTCAAATACGCGACAGGCGACGGCAACGATACTATTGAGGGGTTCCGCGCAGATTCCACCCTTTCCATTGCGGGTTCCTATTCAACGACGGCAAGTGATGATGATATTCTTGTCAAAGTCGGCTCTGGCTCAATTCGTCTTGTCGATGCAAAGGGCACTAAGCTTAATATAAAAAATGTCTTAACTTCCTTAACCGTCACGGATAAAACTAAATCGCCAGTAACGGTCGGTTCAGCTATCAAAACTGTTGATGCCTCCAAGAGGAAAAAGGCAGTTAAAATCACGGGCAACGCGCTCGGAAATACGATTAAGGGCGGCGCGGGTAATGATACGCTTTACGGCGGCAAAGGCGATGATTATATTTATGGCGGTTCGGGAGCGGATAAACTTTACGGCGAGACGGGCAACGATACCCTTCGCGGCAACGGCGGCAATGACACGCTGAGCGGCGGCAAGGGCTACGATTTATTCATATGCGGTTCGGGTAAAGAAGTTATAACCGACTATGCGACCGGCGATAAAATTTCTGTAGCGTCAGCGATAACCAAAACTGCAGTCAGCGGAAAAGATGTCGTCTTCACGCTCGGCAAAAATTCGCTTACCGTCAAAAATGCTAAGGGCAAGACGCTCAACATGATTAATTCTAAAGGCAAAAGCTATTCGACAGTAGTTAGCGGCTCGACTTCTTTGACAAGTTTAACCGTCAACGATAAGACAAAATCGCCAGTGACGGTCGGTTCAGCTATCAAAACTATTGACGCTTCTAAACGTACAAAGGCAGTTAAAATCACTGGCAATTCGCTCGCCAATACAATTACGGGCGGCGCGGGCAATGACACGCTCTACGGCAAGGCGGGCAACGATTCAATAATTGGCAACGCAGGCGCAGATTACCTTAGCGGCGGTGACGGCAACGATACTTTGACCGGCGGCAAGGGCAACGATATTTTTTCCTACAGCGCAGGAAAAGATGTTATCACAGACTACGCGACGGGAGACAAGATTAAAATTACCAGCGGGAAAATTACCAAAGCGAAAGCGAGCGGAAAAGATGTCGTCTTCACCCTCAGCAATGGCTCACTTACCGTCAAGAACGCTAAGGGCAAGACGCTAAGCATGATTAATTCTAAAGGCAAAAGCTATTCGACAGTAGTTGGCGGCTCGACTTCTTCGACAAGTTTAACCGTCAACGATAAGACAAAATCGCCTGTAACTGTCGGTTCAGCTGTTAAAACTATTGACGCTTCTAAACGTACGACTGCTATTAAAATCACCGGCAATTCGCTCGCCAATACAATCACTGGCGGCAGTAAAAACGACTCGCTTTACGGCGCGGCGGGTAATGATTCAATCTTTGGCAATAAAGGTAACGATAAAATTTACGGTGGCAAAGGTAATGACACGCTGACCGGCGGCAAGGGCAATGATAGCCTCTGGGGCAACGCTGGCAAAGATTCTTTCGTTTACGCTTCAGGCGACGGCAAGGACGTTATCTACGGCTTTGAAAATGACGACCTGCTTTTAATCACCGGCACTTTCTCCACGTCTTATAGCAAATCGAAGAAGGAAGTTTATTTTAATGTCGGCTCGACTGCCAGTGCTATTACTCTGAAAGATTTTTCTGCCACAAGCTTTAAGGTCAACGGCTCAAATTACAAAATCAGCGGCTCAACTTTGAAAAAGAAATAAAATCTGCGCTCTCACTGTTTGGTTACTTTTTAAAAGTAACTAAATCTCTCGGCAAATTGCTGAGGGATTTTTTGTTGCAAAATCTTGACGACCGACTGGGGAGGGAGTTGTATAATAACATAAAATATTGGTAACAGGAGATGATTTACATGGAGACATTTCTTTTCGACCTGCAACGCTTCGCCGACGTAATCGAGGGCGGCTCGGTTAACAACTCGATTCAAAACAAAGAGCAAAGATTTAGTCTTAAAAGTCGACAAGAATAAAATCACGCTCAAAGAAATTGGCGACAATCCGTTCACGTTCGTAGAAAATGGCGTAACTAAAACTTATAGCGGCGGCTTGCTGATAAGTGCGAATGAAGAATCTGATACGGAAATCAACGTTCTGACGGCGCGGCAAAAAATTTCATCAGAATATTTGAAAGCCTTAGTCATCGGCGTCTTTTTATCTACGACTTGCAAAAGTTTATCGTTGCGAAATTTTATAACGGCGTCTGCGTACTCGGATAATTTTTTCAAAGCGTCTTCTGCTCTTGCCGTTCGTCTCGGACCTTCAAAGGTGTACGGGCGAGAGACAACTGCAACCGTCAATGCGCCGATTTCTTTAGCATATTGCGCGATAATCGGTGAAGCTCCAGTGCCGTCACAACCGCCAAGCCCAGCAACTATTATAATCGCGTCCGCGCCGCGCAACGCTTCTAAAATTTCTTCGCGAGTTTCAGTCGCCGCCTGTTTACAGCGTGAAAGCGAATTGTCATGAAAGTATCGTACCATTTCTTTGCCTAGCAAAATTTTTTTATCTGCACGCGATTTTTCTAACTCCCATTCAGAAAAATTGCAAGCAATAAACTCCGCGCCCGTCAAACCCGCATCAATCATGTGATTTAAAGCGTTCATGCCGCCGCTACCCACGCTAACTATTTTTACATTGCTCATTTCTCAATCTCCAAAAGTTTTTTCGCATTCAAACCCAAAATTTTTTCTTTTTCCGCGTCGCTTAGCGGCAAATTTCTTATAAACTCTATCGAATCCCGCGCAGATGTCCACGGACTGTCCGTTCCGAATAAAATTCGCTCCGCTCCAAACGTTTTTACAAATTTCATGAACTCTTCCGCGTCCAAAAGCTTTAAATCTTCCTCGCGCCACTGAAAATCCGCTCGCGGAACTATTTTTCCCGTAGAAAATGACGTATCGATTAAAATTTCCGTTCCAGATAAGATTTTTAGCACTTCTAACCAATTTTTCCAGCCGCCCATGTGCGCTAATACAAATTTTAGCCCGCTTCCGACCTTTTCCACGACTTTTTTCGCCATTTGCGGACTACAACGCACTATTCCAGGAAATCCTATGTCTAATCCAGCGTGCGTCACCACTATTAATCCATTTTCCGCCGCGCAATCCATTATTCGCAAATATTTTACGTCATCTAGGTTTGTATCTTGATAAACTGGGTGAATTTTGATACCCTTTAGCCCGTAATTTTTCACGCGGCGCAATTCTGCCCGATAATTTGTAAAATCCGGGTGAATACAGCCAAATGAAATGATTCCTTCGCCGAAATTCTTCTCATTCAGCGCGGCGGAGCTAGTATTTATCTTTTCGACTTGCTTTGGAGTCGTCGCAACGGGCAAAATCACCGAAATTTTTATCTGCGCGGCTTTCATCGAACTTTTTAAGCCGTTTAACGTCCCGTCACTGAAATTTTTCGACTTACTAACGCGACTTAGCTTTTCTATCACGTCTGCAGAAATTTTTTCGGGGAAAATGTGCGTGTGCATGTCGATTATCATTGCAAATCACTCCTTTTTAGCTTTTTGGAGGTAGTTTTAATGAAAATTGCTTTGTTGGTCTTGTATTTTGCCGTTCTAATTGGAATTGGGCTTTATTGCCGCAAACATGCAACCGATGTTGACGGATTTGTTCTCGGCGGGCGCAATGTCGGGGCTTGGCTCACCGCTTTTGCTTACGGAACTAGCTATTTTTCTGCCGTCGTGTTCGTCGGTTATGCCGGTCAGTTCGGTTGGAAGTACGGAATCGCCGCTACTTGGGCTGGAATCGGAAATGCGCTTATCGGTTCGCTTATGGCATGGTTCATTTTGGGCAGAAGGACGCGAATTATGACGCGCCACCTTAATACAGCCACTATGCCTCAGTTTTTCGAGAAAAGATTCGGTTCTCCGTCGCTTAAAATCGGCGCGGCTATCATTATTTTTATTTTTATGATACCTTATACCGCGTCGCTTTACAATGGGCTTTCAAGATTGTTCGGTATGGCGTTCAGCATCGATTATTCCGTTTGTATTTTGCTAATGGCGGTCTTGACGGCGGTTTATGTCATTGCCGGCGGCTATATGGCGACTGCAATTAACGATTTTATTCAAGGAATGGTTATGTTAGTCGGAATTTCAGCCGTTATTTACGCCGTTTTAGAGTCGAAAGGCGGTTTTATCGCCGCGCTCGACGGTTTAGCGCGTGTTTCCGACCAAAATTACTCTACTCCTGGCATTTTTGCTTCATTTTTCGGTACCGACCCGCTAAATTTGCTTTTTGTCGTGATTTTAACGTCGCTTGGCACGTGGGGTTTGCCTCAAATGGTTCAAAAATTCTACGCGATTAAAAATGAACAGGCAATTCAGAAAGGAACTGTCATTTCTACGCTTTTTGCGTTCGTCGTAGCGGGCGGCTGCTACTTTTTAGGCGGTTTCGGCAGATTATTTTCCGACCAAATCGACATTAAAGCCAATGGATTCGATTCTGTCGTCCCAACTATGCTTAGCGGGCTTTCCGACGGCATGATTGCGCTTGTCGTTATCCTAGTTTTATCGGCTTCAATGTCAACTTTGTCATCTTTAGTCATAGTTTCTGCCTCGACGCTCACTTTAGACCTTATCCGCGACAATTTTTATAAAAATATGAGCGAATCGCGGCAAGTTTTGCTGATTCGCGGGCTAATCGTGGTATTTATCGCGATTTCGGCGGTTCTTGCGCTGATTCAGTATAAAAGTTCGGTAAATTTCATCGCTCAACTAATGGGAATATCGTGGGGAGCTATGGCGGGCGCATTTTTAGCCCCTTTTATGTACTCTCTCTACTCAAAAAAGGTTTCAACGGCGGCTTGTTGGACGTGTTTTATCTTCGCAAGCGTTTTAATGACTGCAAATATGCTTATCAGACCCGATTTCCCGCAAATTTTGCAGTCGCCGATTAATTCTGGGGCAATCGCTATGCTTGCGGGGCTAATTATCGTCCCGATTGTCAGCGCAATCACTCCTAAGCCCGATAAAAAGCTTGTCGACGACGCTTTTTCCTGCTACGAAGAAAAAATTATGGTTCCTTTGAGCACTTCGCTTAATTCTGAGAAATAATTTCCTGCTGAAATAAAAAAGCGGCGGACTTTTTGAAAGTTCGTCGCCAGAATGTAGACAAAAATCACCTTTCAAGTAAAATAAACGCGGCGGGAGTTATCTCTCGTCGCTAGATTTTTTTATCTTTTCTTTGAATGTCCATGTCGTCTGGATTTGGGGTGGTCTGGCGGCATAAGCTTTTGCAAGTCGACGCCAAAAGATTTCGCAACGTCTCCCCACGTGTTGTTAATCTTGCGCTTTTCCAAAACGTTCTTAACGTTCTTGCTAGCCGCATTCGCAATCCTTCCGGCAATCATAATATCATGTGGGTCGTAGCCTTCCTTCAACAAACTGCTAAAAGTTTTCGCATCAGTGTTCGCCATTTTGGCAAAAAATTCTAAGCGTTCGTTCTCGTAAAATTCTTTGACTTGCTCGCGCTTGACGCCCAATTTCTCAGCGACTTGTGCCCAATCGACTTTCATAGCTAACACATCCGAAAAACTTTTCCCGCTAAGTTTAGCTAAAACCGCCGCATGCTTAACGTCCTCAATGTGGACTCCGTTATTTAGTGCTGTTTCGACTTGCGCGGATTCAACGCCATATTTTTCGGAAAGGTATTTCGCCCAGCCGCCAATATGTTCCGCTTCTTTTTCCTGCCAACTCTTTTCTTGCGCTTCCATTTCGGCAGGCATTTCGGAAGGATTCGCTAAGGCTTGCGAACCCGTAAGGAGCAATGCGCCGCTCAAAAGTCCCATAAGAATTTTTTTCTTAATACTCATAAGTTTTCACCTCGCTCAAAGTATAAGATAATTTCGGGCGTTTGTCTTTAGGCGACGATTAAAATTTTGCGGAGCGGCAGGAATTTCTTTCGAGACGCAGAAAATTTTTGGAAAAACATTTTGGGAGTGACAGCTAATGAAAAATAAAGAGCAACTGGCGCAAATGGTTGCGGAAAAAGTCGACGCCGCACTCAAAGCAAGCGACCACCCGAAGAAATTTTTCATAACGGAAAACGGACGCGGCGTAGTCGACGGCGGCGACTTGTATAACGCAGTACTCAAAGACGTTATGGGCGTCGTCCAAGTCGCGCTCATCGAAATTCTCGATACGCTTATGACACCGCCAGCACCGCCGCCCGCGCCCTCTAAAACTTCTGAAAAACCTGCTAAAGTTTCAACGAAAAAATAATTCGACGCGGCATTTAAATTGGGCGATTTCGCAAAACGTGCGGAGTCGCCTTCATGTTTGAAGGGAGGCACTTTCTTGGCAAAACATCTTGTCGAGAGTCATCAATTTTCTTTGACTAACTAAAAATTCTCTGCTAAAATGATTTTAAAATGAAAGCTAAGGAGGATTAAAGAGATGGCTCTCATTGTGAAAAAATTCGGCGGCTCTTCGGTTGCCACGACCGATAAAATTTTGGCAGTGGCACAGAGAATTCTATCCGAAAAAAAATCAGATGATAAAATCGTCGTTGTGGTTTCGGCAATGGGCAAAACGACTGATAATTTACTTGCGCTGGCGGGCGGCATTGATACTCAACCTTACAAAGCGGGATATTTGCGCGAACTCGATATGTTAATGACGACCGGCGAACAAGTTTCAATCGCGCTTTTAGCTATGGCGTTCAAAAAGTTAGGACATCCGGCAATTTCTCTGACCGGTGCGCAAGTCGGCATGAGAACTAATTCCGTCCACACTAAAGGCAGGATTCTAGGTGTAAAACCAAAGCGCGTTCACGACGAACTTAACAAAGGGCAAATCGTCGTTGTGGCGGGCTTTCAAGGCGCAGATAAAATCGGCGACCCTGTGACTTTAGGGCGTGGCGGCTCCGATACCTCAGCTGTTGCTTTAGCCGGTGCGCTTAAAGCTGACGAATGCGAAATTTTTACCGACGTCGACGGCGTTTATTCCGCTGACCCGCGCATCGTCAAAGGCGCAAAAAAGATGAAAGAAATTACCTATTTCGAGATGTTGGAAATGGCTCGGCTCGGCGCAGGGGTTATGCAACCGCGCTCCGTTGAAATGGGGCAATTCTTCAACATTCCTATTCATGTGCGCTCGACTTTTACCAAAGACAAGGGCACGATTATCAGGGAGGATTATACGGTGGAGGAAAAAGATTTTGAGATACGCGGCGTGGCGCACGATATGAAAGTTGCGAAAATTTCCATTATAGGAGTGCCGAATAGTCCCGGCGTGGCGCATACGCTCTTCCAAGCTCTCGCCGACGCTAATATTGATGTCGATATGATTGTACAGAGCATTCGCAATATCGACCGGAATATTAACGATATTGTTTTCACGATTAATCTTAACGACCTTGTAGAGGCGAAAAAAATTATCGGCGTCGCTAGCGAAAAAATAAATGCTGCATCTGTCCTTGTCGAAGAGGATATGGCGAAAGTTTCGATTGTCGGCGCGGGTATGTTAGGCAGTCCCGGCGTTGCGGCGCGTATGTTCGGCGCACTCGCCCGCGCAGATGTCAACATTGATATTATCAGCACGTCAGAAATTAGCGTTTCGTGTTTGGTTAAAGGTTCGCAGGTTACAGAGGCAGTCAACAGCATTCACGACGAATTTTTCCCAGATAGGTAAGGCGTCATGAAAATTTATGACTGCTTCACATTCTTTAACGAGCTGGAGATTTTAGAACTCCGGCTCGCTAGTCTTTATGACGTGGTAGATTATTTCGTTATCGTCGAGGCGGATAAAACGCACGCAAATATTCCTAAGCCCTTCAATTTCTACGAGAACATTAGAGATTATGAAAAATATCTTTCGAAAATCCATTACGTTATGGATAAATCGGTCGTGCCATATAAGGGCGTAGGCGATTGGTCAATTGAAAATAACCAGCGCAATTCAATCATGAAGGGCTTAACGGACGCTGCGCCCGACGATTTGATTATGATTTCCGACGTTGACGAAATTCCTAATCCTGCGACGATTAAGACAATCCGCGAAAGTTTCATCGATAAAAATAAACATGTTGACTTTGTTGCCTTTTACGACACGACGCCTTACACGAAAGGCAAATTAGTTGAATTTCATAGCGGCATGAGGGTTTCAGGATTTTTGGATTTAAGTCCGCTCGGTTGCCAACAAAAATTCCATAGCTATTATTTTAACTGGGTCTGTCGAAGTTTGCCTTGGGCGGGAACGGTTATCGGGAAATTTAAGCATATGAAGTCGCCGCAAGCTTTTAGGAATGTCCGCGAGAGTTTGCCGCGAATTGTCGACGGCGGCTGGCATTTCTCGAATATGGGCGGCGTTAATAAAGTTATTGAGAAAATGGCGGCGGCAGTCGAATGCGTCGAACTTTCCGCCGTCGATAAAAAATATCTGGACAAAGCTTTTGTGGAAGAAGCAATGATGAACGGGAAATATTTTCATACGCCCGCAAAGTTTGTGCCCTGCGACGTTAGCGAAATAAAATTGCCCGCTCTTGATGCCTTCCTAAAAAAATATCCGCATTTCGTACGGGCTAAAAAGTAAAATATTGTATACTTTCGCGGGCGTTGTCGACTTTCAAAAGGATTTATGATAGATTGTGTGCGACAAAAAATTTTTGGAGGCTCTTTAAATATGACAGCAACTCACGCGGCGGGCAGAAAGTTAAAAGACGCTATCTTCGACGCTAATCAAGCTTGCAACGAAGCGATAAAAATTCATGGTAAGGATAAAGTCACCAACGCAACAATCGGCGTAGTTTTGAACGAAGACGGCAAACTTGCGACGCTTAATACCGTCGAAAAAGTTTTCCGCGAAATGGAAATGTCGGAGCTTGTTTCCTATGCGCCGATTTCCGGACTTCCCGATTATCTCGACGCGGTTATTGATTTGACTTTCGCCGATAACAAGCCGGAAGCTTATTTCGGAGCGATTGCGACGGCGGGCGGCACTGGCGCAATTCATCATGCGATTGCTAATTACGCTGAACGCGGCGACGCCGTTTTGACTTCAGATTGGCGTTGGGGCACTTACGATATAATTTGCAACGAGACCGGCAAACGCCTTGAGACGTTCAAACTTTTTGATGACGCGCTTGATTTTAATATCAACGATTTCGCGGTTAAGGTCGACGCGCTCTTGAAGAAACAAAAATCTTTGCTCGTGATTATCAATTCGCCAGCGCATAATCCGACCGGCTACGCGCTTAGCGACGACGAATGGGATAAAGTTATCGCCGTGCTTAATGCGCAAGTTTCAAGCGGGAAGAAAATTTCTTTGCTCGTCGACATTGCCTATATCGATTTTGCCGGCGAAAAAAATTCTACTCGCGCCTTTATGCAGAAATTTTCTAATCTGCCCGAAGATTTTTTCGTAATGATTTCTTTCAGCATGTCGAAAAGTTATACTTTCTACGGACAGCGGACAGGCGCACTTATCGGAATTTCGGCGAGCGAAAAAATTATCGACGAATTCAAAGACGTTAGCAAATATTCTTGCCGCGCTACGTGGTCGAATATCAATCGCGGGGCGCAAGCATTGCTAGTCAAGCTCAATGCTGATAAAGATATTGCCGCGCATTACGAATGGGAGCGCAGTGAACTTTATCATATGGTGCAACGCCGCGCAGATGTTTTCGTTAGGGAAGCTAAGGAATGCGGCTTGCGGATTGTTCCTTACAAGGGCGGATTTTTTATCGCGATACCTGCGGAAAATCCCGCCGCCGTCTGTCAGAAACTTCACGACGATTTAGTTTTTGCCGTCCCGTTGAAATTAGGAATTCGCGTCGCGGCTTGTTCGACTTCCTTTGAGAAAATGCACGGACTAGCAGAAAAAATCTATCGCGCTATGAAATAAAAACTTTGCAAAAAAATTATCTCCCCGCCATTTGACGAGGAGATTTTTTGCGTTGAAAATATTTTTAGGCTTTAATGACGCAGATTCTGCGACGAATATTTTTGCCGTTAAGAAGTTCATCGACCATAGCAAGCGCGTAATCCGCATAACTTATAACGCTTTCGCCCGCTGCGTTCACGATGAATTCTTCGCCGCCGAAAATATATTTTCCGGTCTTTTCGCCGTCGGCTCTGAAATCCGCCGCAGGACTTATGAACGTCCATTTAACGTCGTCGCGCTCGCGAAGTTCAGCAAGGGCTTTTGCTTGAGCCGTAGCGATTGGCAAATATGACGGCGGGAAATCGGGTGTTTGATAAAGTTGCGTCTTGTGTTCTTTGTCGACGAAAAGACTGCCCGCGCCGCCGACTACCAAAAGCCGAGTTTCCGAGCCGCTCAAAAGGTCGCAAAGGTGTTTAAGCGTCGTGGAATGGAGCGGAAGAGTTTCCGGCGTCCACGCTCCGAAGGCATCAACAACTGCGTCGAAATTTTCAAGGTCGCTTTTCTCCAGCGCGAGAATATCTTTCACGACGACTTTTGACGCGCCGTTAATTTCCGCCGCTCTTCTGACAAAAGCTGTGACTTCAACGCCACGCGCCGCCGCCTCAGCGACAACTTTGCTACCGACTTTGCCTGATGCCGCAACTACTGCAAGTTTCATTTTAGAACCTCCATTGCTTTAACAAGTATGACAAATTTCGTAAATGCCGGCGCGTTTCAGCGTATCAACAACGGTATCGCCAATGTGCGCGACAGTGTCCGCGACTTCAATTCCGACAGCGTTTAAGGCTTTGATTTTGTCAGCCGCCGTACCTTTGCCGCCGGAGATAATCGCGCCCGCGTGCCCCATGCGTTTACCTGGAGGAGCTTGACGCCCCGCGATAAATGCCGCAACAGGTTTTTCGGGCATATTTTTGGCAATCCAACGGGCGGCGTCTTCTTCGGCGTTGCCGCCAATTTCGCCGATAAGCAAAACGGCTTTAGTCTCGTCGTCTTCCTTGAAAAGTTTGAGCACGTCGATAAAATCCATTCCCTTGACAGGGTCGCCGCCTATGCCAACCGAAGTCGTTATACCAATTCCCGCATTCATGAGTTGGAACGCCGCCTCGTAAGTCAAAGTTCCGGAGCGCGAAACTAAACCGACGTGCCCTTTTTTCTGGACGTTTGGCGGAATGATTCCGAGTTTCGCCTCGCCCGTCGTCATAATGCCTGGACAATTCGGACCGATAAGGCGCGTTTTCTTGCCGACCATGTAGCGGCGAACTTTCACCATATCGAGTACCGGAATATGTTCGGTAATGCAAACAACGAGTTCAAGTCCAGCGTCTACCGCCTCAAGGATTGAGTCTGCCGCGAAAGGAGCCGGAACGTAGATAACTGATGCAGTCGCGCCCGTAGCTTTAACAGCCTCTTCAACGGTATTGAAAACCGGCACGCCTTCGACTATCTGTCCAGCTTTGCCGGGCGTCACGCCGCCAACTATCTTTGTCCCGTAAGCCATCATTTGTTTGGTATGGAAGGTCGCCGCCTTGCCCGTTATCCCCTGCACGATAACTTTTGTATTTCTGTCAACCAAAATCACTTTATCAGCTCCCTGTTGGTTTTAAGCTTTAAGCTTTTAGCTTTCAGCTTTAAGGGGATTTTCCTCAAAGCTTACACCTAACATTTTTTTTTAGTATACAAATTTTCCGGCTTAAAATCAATCGGCTAAAAAAATTTTACGGCGGCAGGATTTTTCTTTTCGGCATTGAACAGAAACTTATTGATTCGGCATTATAAAAATTTTTTTGGTGTACGGAAGTTTTTCAGCTCAAAGAGGAGGCTGCTTATTTTGGAAAAATCTACAGTAATAGGGCTGGTTGGCGGAATTATTTCCGTCTTCGTCGGCATGATTCTAAAGGGCGCGCCGCTGACGGCTTTGAATAACCCTGCCGCGTTCTTGATAATCATTGGCGGAACCATTGCCTGTTTATTCAACGCTTTTACTATGGAGCAGATGTCGAAAGTCCCGACACTTTTCAAACTTTTATTGCGCGGCAATGATGAACAGAGTAAGGGAGAATTGGTCAAGACTTTCGTTGAGCTGTCGCAACTGGCACGCCGCGAAGGGATTCTTGCTTTGGAAAGCCGCGTCGAAGCCATTGAAGACCCTTTCTTCAAAAACGGTTTAAGCATGGTTATCGACGGTATGGACCCTGAATTTGTTGAATCTGTTCTCGACGCCGAACTTGCAATCATGGAACAGCGTCATGCTGAAATGCGCTCGATTTTCTCGCAAGCCGGAACGTACGCTCCGACACTGGGCGTTTTGGGCGCGGTTGTTGGACTTATCGCGGCACTTGGTAACTTAAATGATATTGAAAAGCTCGGTCACTCAATCGCGGCGGCGTTCGTCGCGACGATTCTGGGTATTTTTACCGGATACGTTCTGTGGCTCCCTTTCGCTAACAAACTCAAAATTAAATCCGAAAATGAAGTTGGGCATAAACGCATGATTATGGAAGGAATTCTTTCGTTGCAGGCGGGCGATTCCCCGACGCAGATTGAATCAAAATTGATGATTTACATTCCGCAGAGCGAACGCGAAGCCCTCAAGGAGGGATAAAATTTGGCTAAAAAGAAACGCGCAAAAAAACATGAAGAAGAAGCCAGTGAGGCTTGGCTCCTGCCCTATTCCGACTTGATGACGCTTTTATTGGCGTTGTTTATCTGTCTGTTCGCAATTTCGCAAACCGACCAGACAAAACTCGTACAAATGGCGCAAGCATTCACGGCGGCGTTTAACATGGGCGGACCTTCATTCTTCGACAAAGCCGGACCTAGCAACAGCATGCAACGCGAAATTGTATCGTCCGAAGACGCAGGCAACGCAGTTTATTTGCAAGAAAATCAGCAGCTGCAGGATTTGCAACAGCGGCTAGAAGAATATATCAAGGAAAATAATTTGCAGGAAGAATTGTCGACGGAATTGCAGGAAGAAGGCTTAATGATACGGATTAAGGAAAGGGCGTTGTTCCCGTCCGGCTCGGCTGACCTTGTCCCCGAATCGCAAAGAATTGGACCGATAGTCGCGGGGCTTTTGGCGGAAGTGCCAGAGCGCGTCTTAATTTCCGGACATACTGACACTGACCCGATTAATACGGCGCAATTCCCGTCGAACTGGGAGCTTAGCTCAACACGCGCTTTAACGTTCATGAAATTTTTGCTGTCGATTAATCAGAATTTGAATCCCGCTAGATTTTCAGCGATTGGCTACGGCGAATATCGCCCGATTGCTATGAACGATACGGCGGAGAATAAACAGAAAAATCGCCGCGTCGAAATTCTGATTGCGCGAAGTTATACTTTCAATCCGAACGAAGGTTTTCGCGCACAGACTGACGCCGATTTAGTCGCGAAATGATTCTTGGAGTTGGAACTGACATTATCGAAATTGAGCGCGTGGGCAAAGCCGTCGCTAAAAAATTTTTCAGAGATAACGTTTTCACAGAGATTGAACAGAATTATTGCGAAAGTCACGGGAAAAATTCCGCCGCCTCCTACGCCGCAAGATTTGCCGCTAAGGAGGCTTTTTTCAAGGCGTTGGGCACGGGAATTATTCTGCCGCTAACTGACGTTGAAGTTATTAACGATGAGCGCGGCGCACCTAAAATAAATCTGCGCGGACGGACAAAAACTTTAGCCGCTGAAAAAGATGTTGGGAAAATTTCTTTGAGCCTTAGCCACGCGCACGACTTCGCAACGGCAATTTGTATTTTGGAATAAAGACGGCACACTTTTTCTAGCGTGCCAATTTTTTTTGTAAAAGCAGACGCGATTTGTTATAATACAGGAAAAATTTTCAGGAGGATTTTTTTATGAAAGTTGCATTGGCAAAACAAATGCACGATATAGACAAGAGCGCGATTGAGGAATACGGCTTGCCGGAGCTGTCGTTAATGGAGAGCGCAGGTCATCGCGTTTTCGAGGCGACGAAAAAACTTTTGGGCGACGTAAACAAGAAAAGTATTTGCATATTGGCGGGAAGCGGCAATAATGGCGGTGACGCATTGGCGGCGGCGCGTTATCTTTCAAACGCCGGAGCGCGTGCGAAAATTTTTCTGCTCGGCGATAAAGACCATAGAACGGCATCGCTTAACGTCCAGATGAGAATTCTGCGCGGAATGGGAATTGAACTTCAACAGCTAGACAGCGACAGGGCTTGGGAACGCTTGCAAGTCACGTTGAGATTTTCTGACGCGATAGTTGACGGGCTTTTAGGCACGGGCTTTATTGGTGCAATTCGTCCAAACGCGCTTAGGCTGATTCGCCTTGTTAATGCCGCGAAAAAAATTACTGTCGCGATTGATATTCCGTCGGGCGTGGAAGCTGATAGCGGCGTAGTCACTGAAGTTGCTATGAAAGCTGATTGCACAGTTGCTTTGGGCTTACCGAAAATCGGTCATTATCTTTGTCCAGGTGCGTCTTACGTCGGAAAACTCGTTGTCGACAATATCGGAATTCCGTCCGAACTTCTCAACGCCGAAATTCATCAAACGCTAGTCGACGACGATTTAGCTTTAACATTTCTGCCCGCCCGCCCGAAATTTTCGCACAAAGGCAGTTGCGGAAGAATTTTAGTCGTAGCCGGTTCAAAAGGTATGACTGGTGCGGCTTCTTTGGCGGCAATGAGCGCAATGAAAGTCGGCGCGGGGCTTGTAACTTTGGCGACGCCCGAAAGCCTTAATCCGATTTATGAAGTTAAGCTGACAGAAGTTATGACGGCTCCGCTTGTCGAAATTAAGCAAGGGATAATAGGCGGCGATAAGGCGGCTGAAAGAATTTTAGACTTGGCGGAAAATGCCGACGCGGTCTTAATGGGTCCTGGACTTGGTCGCGAGCGCGAAACTCAAGCACTCGTCAAGAAAATTGTTGCAGAGGTCGACAAACCGTTGATTCTCGACGCCGACGCCATTTTCCCCTTTAACGGTAGCGCAGAAGAACTTAAAGCTTGCAAGCAAATTCCGATTTTAACGCCGCACTTGGGCGAACTTTCTATGCTGTTGAATATTCCGCTTGATAAACTTCGCCCCGCGCTTGTCCACGAAGTCAGACGCGCCGCGCAGGAATATCGCGCAATAATTGTCGCCAAATGCGAAACGACATTTATTGGCTACCCGAACGGCGAAGTTTTTATCTCGCCACTTGGAAATAGTTCAATGGCAACGGGCGGTTGCGGCGACGTTTTAGCGGGCGCGATTGCCGGTCTCATGAAACAAACGCCTTTTGCACCATTAACGGGCGTTTGGCTTCAAGGGACGGCGGGAAATTTCGCAGCAGAAGAAAAATCCGAAGGCTTAATCGCCTCCGACGTTATGGAGCACTTGCCCGCCGCGATTAAAAAGCTCCGCGCTATCGGTTACCAAAATTCTTGAAAATAAACAAAGATGGTCTTACTCCTTACGAAACGGGAGTAAAACCATCTGTTTTTTTAAGGCTATTACAAATCGCGAAGAATATCCTTGCCGAAAAAGGCAACCATTTTATCCTTTGCGTTTTGCCGAATCTCGTCGTTAATGTACAAATGCGCGATACCAATCGCAATAGCAATGACTGCGGCGTCGTCGCTGTAGCCGACAACGTGCACTAAATCCGGAATTAAATCGACGGGCGAAATAAAATATCCAAGCGGCGCGACCATAGCGGCGCGAATTTTCATCGGGACGTTAGGATTTTTGGCGACGTAGAAAAGTTGCAAGACATCATAAATCAAATTGGCTCCAACTTTTTTAGCGACGCCTTTAATTTTATTCCATAAGCCTTCGTCCGAATTTGAAAAGCACCTCCCAAGCTTATTTTACTTGAAAGATGCTTTTTGTCTACAGTCTGAGCTGCTCCAAATCGGAACAGCTTTTTTCTTTATGAAAAGTTATTAATTATCCTTCCGGAGCAATCTTTGCACGGAGTTCGCGCACGCCGTCTTTGGTCTCGATAACGACAATACCTTTAATCGGATTGTGCGTCGCGGCGTCCATTGTGATAATGCCCGTACCAACTTTCAAATCCTTTATGCTCTCAATGTTGTCGCGGATTTTTTTAGAATCATCGCCGCCGCGCTCAAGTGCATTGACGAGCATTTTGCCCGCGTCGTAGCCAAGAGCCGCGAAAACGTTCGGGTCAGTATTGTATTCGCCTTTGTAAGCTTTAATGAAGTCTTGAACTTCGGCATCGCCTTCAAAGTAATGGGTGCAGAAATAAGTATTGTTAAGGGCGTCCTTGCCGGCAATGTCAGTAACTTTGCTGTCGTCCCAACCGTCAGTACCCAAAATGGCGGCGGTTATGCCCAGTTCGCGAGCTTGCTTGACGATTTTGCCGACTTCTTCATAATAAGCCGGGACAAAGATAACGTCGGCATTAGCGGTTTGAATTTTAGTCAGCGCGGCTTTAAAGTCCTGGTCTTTAGCAAGGAAAGCCTCTTCCATTACGACTTTACCGCCGTCAGCCTCGAATTTCTCCTTAAAGATTTTGCCGAGACTTTTGGAATAATCGGAGCTTGAATCAAGATAGAGGACAGCCGTTTTCGCGTTCAAATCTTTAGCGGCGAATTGCGCCATAACCTCACTTTGTTGCGGGTCGATAAAGCAAGCGCGGAAAATGTAAGGCTTAACTTGTCCGTTCTCAACAGTAACGTCAGGATTAGTTGCGGCGGGTCCGATTACCGGAACCATATTATCAGTTGCAACTTGCGATTCAGCGATAACGTTAGCAGTGACAGCCGGTCCGATAAGCGCGACAACTTTATCATCGGAAATTAATTTAGTCGCGGCGTTGACGGATTCAGCCGCCTCAGATTTTGCATCAGCTTCAACGATTTTAATTTTCTTGCCGTTGACGCCGCCCGCGTCGTTAGCCTCTTTAATCGCGAGTTTAAGTCCGTTATTAGCGTTCGCGCCGTATTGAGCGTGGTTGCCGGTCAGCTCGAAATTGGAGCCGATAACGATTTCATCGCCAGTAGCTTTTTCACCGCCGCCCGAAGAACTTTGCTCTCCGCCGCCGCAACCTGTGAACAATGCGCTTGCCAAAATCCCGCAAGCTATCATTGACGCCAATTTGAACTTCTTTTTACTGAAAAACAATTCTACTCAACCTCCAAAAAAATTTTTTGACACTGAAAACTTTTTGCGCAAGTATATTTTAATGAAAGTCAAACGTCAAGATTTTTCCACAAAAAAAATTCGCACCTTCAGCGAAGAAAATTTATTGAAAAGTTTATGAACGTGTTATATATTCAGCGAGGCAGGTCGAAGGTACCAGCTCTCCTCTTTCGAGAGGGGGTGATGTCATGGAAAAATTTCAATGGTTCCAACTTATTCTAAGTCTTATTCAAACTATCCTGACACTACTCATGTACTTAGGTAACTAAGTGCAGAAAAGCCGTTTGCGAGACGGCTTCTAATCGATTTTACCAGTAACTAATATCGAGAGGGAGCCGGTGCATTACCGACGTCCTGCCATAAAAATTGCCTTTTTTAACTGCACAGATAATATCACGGCTTAGAAAACTTTTCAAGCTTCGAGCGGTATGAAATTAAAACTATCGTAATCGAAGAGCCCACGCGCCGTCAATTTTATTTCCGGGATAACCGGCAGGGACATAAAAGTTAGCGTCATAACTGGTTCTACGTCTTTGCTGATTCCAAGTTCGGCATGCGCTTTTTCGTGAAGGGCGTCAAGTTTTTCTTTGAGCTCTTCGCCTGTTAAGTCGCTCATTAAGCCAGCAATTAGCAACGGTATCATTGAAATAATTTTGCCGTCCTTGACTAAAACCATGCCGCCTTCCATTTTGATTAGTGCTTCGACTGCGCAGAAAATTTCTTCGTTGCTGACACCCGCCGCAATTATGTTATGCGAATCGTGCGAAACTGAAACCGCAATCGCGCCGCGCTTTATTCCGTAGCCGCTCAAAAGTCCTAAGCCAATTTTGCCCGTCTCGTGATGACGTTCAATCACCGCGACTTTGCAAATGTCCTGCGCGGAGTCAAAAATAAAATCGCCTTTTTCATCGCGCTTAACTTCGGCGATAATTTTTTTGCTCACAACGCCGCCCGGCAAAATCTTAATCACATTAACTTTGTCGCTATTCAAATGCATTTTTAAACGGTCAGCGGAAAAATTTTTAACTCTGACACTGCCGCGAACACTCGAAAAATCAGCAGGAATAAATTCGGGCAAATATTTTCCATTCTCCGCGACAAGCTCGCCGCCTATCCAAACTCTGTCGACGTGGAAATTTTTCAAATCGTCAAGCAAAACTAAATCCGCGTGCGCACCAATGCCTATAAAGCCTCTGTCGTAAATTCCGACCGATTCCGCAGCATTTATTGTCGCCATTTGAATTGACGTTATCGGGTCAAGACCTTCCTCGACGCACATTCTGATATTTTTATCCATATGTCCGAGTTCCAAAATAGTTTTCGGCTGGCAGTCGTCCGAGCATAATAAAACACGGCGGCTGTTCGCAGGCGTCACACCCTTAATTAACGTCTTCAAATCGTGGCAAGCAGAACCTTCGCGAATCAAAACGTACATGCCCTTTGCAATGCGTTCGTTCATTTCTTCAATAGTCGTGCATTCATGGTCGCCGCCCACGCCCGCGCTTAAATATGCGTTCAAGTCTTTTCCTGTCAATTTCGGCGCGTGCCCGTCGATAAGTTTGCCCATATTCGTTGCAAGCAAAATTTTATCCAAAGCTTTATCGTCGCAGTTGATTATGCCCGGCGCATTCATGAATTCCCCAAGCCCAAAGAAATTTTCATCGTCGAGAAGTTCTTTCATATCCACCGCCTCAATCACCGCACCCGCATCCTCAAAAGGCGTCGCAGGTACGCAACTAGGCATCGCATAAACGATATTAAGTTTAGTTCGTTTCGCGGCGTCAAGCATATAGCGCAAACCTTTAAGCCCGCAAACGTTTGCGATTTCGTGCGGGTCGGCAATAATTAAAGTCGTGCCGCATGGAACGATAATTCTGGCGAGCTGTTCGGGGCTTATGTATGACGATTCAATATGAATATGCCCATCGATAAAGCCAGGCGCAAGATATTTCCCGTCCGCGTCGAAAACTTTCTCGCCGTCGTATTCATTTGCACCCATGCCGATAATTTTTCCGTTATAAATCGCGACTTCGCCCGAAGTAATTTCTCCGCTCAACACGTTGACAATCCGGCAATTTTTTATCACAAGGTCGGCTTTGATTCTGCCCGTTGCCGCCGCGATTATATTTTTCAATTCATTTTTCGTCATAACAAAATCTCCGCTAATCAAAGGAACGTATACTTCAAGATAAATAATATCGTCAAAATGTACATGAGCGGCGTAACGTCTTTGCCCTTGCCCGCGAATACATGCAGGATTGTGTAGGAGATGACGCCGAAGCAAATTCCCTCCGAAATTGAATACATGAATGCCATTGAGAAAATCGTTATGTAGGCGGGAATTGCCGTCAGTGAATCTTCCGTCCAGCTGATTTTAGCAACCTGTTGCATCATCAAAAAGCCAACGATTATTAGCGCGGGAGCCGTCGCGAATGCCGGAATTGCTAAGAAGACTGGCGAGAAGAATAACGCCGCTAGAAATAAAAAGCCCGCCGTCAATGCCGTTAAGCCCGTCTTGCCGCCTTCAGCTATGCCCGCCGAAGACTCAACAAAGGTCGTTATTGTCGAAGTGCCCATTAATGAACCTGCCGTCGTTCCGATTGCGTCAGTCAATAAAACCTGCTTGACTTTGGGGAGCTTGCCGTCTTTGTCGAGAAGATTAGCTTTCGACGCGCAACCAATGACCGTTCCGATTGTGTCGAAAAGGTCGACGAATAAGAACGCCATTAGCACCGTGAAAAATTCAAATGATAATACCGAGCTGAAATCGACTTGCATTAACGTTGGCTCAAGCGACGCCGGCATTGATATTATTCCTGAAGGAAACAGGCTGAAAAATCCTTTGTCGGGATCGGGAACGTAAAGCCCTATCGCTTGGCAAATCATGCCTAAACCCCATGTTAGAATTATTCCGAATAGAACTGAGCCTTTGATATTTTTAATCAGCAGGAAAGAAGTTACGAGCAAGCCGATTAGTGCGAATAATACTGTTATTCCTTCCGAATGAAACATGCCGCTTTCGATTGAACCTTTGAAAGAATAGAGCGTGACGAGCGTTGGTCCCGCAACGACAATGTGCGCGTTTTGCAATCCAATAAAACTTATGAAAAGCCCTATGCCGACGGAGACCGCAATTTTCAGCGACGGCGGGATTGCATTAAAAATAGCCTCGCGAATATTCACAAGCGACAGGAAAATAAAAATGACACCCTCAACGAAAATTGCCGCTAGTGCTTGTTGCCATGTATAGCCCATACCGATTACGACCGTATAAGCAAAGTAGGCATTTAGCCCCATGCCCGCCGATAGGACAAAAGGCATATTCGCAAGGAGTGCCATAATAAAAGTTGCAAATGCCGAAGCTAGCGCAGTCGCCGTAAAAATCGCGCCCGTATCCATGCCCGACGCACCCAAAATAATTGGGTTGACCGCCAAGATATAAGCCATAGTCATAAACGTTGTAATGCCCGCCATAATCTCTGTCTTAATATCCGTGCCGCGTTCTTTGAGTTCAAAAAATTTTTCCATATAGAGCTCCTTTCCGAAGCAAGATTATGGAAAGAATTTTACACGAAAACTTTTAGCAAGTCAAAATTCGCCGCCGTGCAGATTTATTGCGCTGGTTGCTCCGGCGTAGCTTGATAATTCGGGGGCATTTGATAAATTGATTGTGTTTGCGGTGGCGGTTGCATACCTCCTGTCGTTGACCACAAAAAGCTTAATACGCCAACCGTGACCGCCGCTATTCCCACCATTGCTGCTATTGTCAAACCTTGCAAATTTTTAAGCGCGTCGCGAATTTCGTTGCGAAGTTCTTTCATATCGTTACGAATTTCCTTAATGTCGGCGTCGTGCTTAGTCTGCGCGGCTTTCATATCGGCGTCGTGCTTAGCTTGCGCGGCTCTCATGTCAGCGTCGTGCTTTTCCTGCGCACGTCTTATATCTTCGCGTTGTTGCTGAAGTTCATGCATGAACATTGCAAATTTGGCATCCTGCATTGCTAACTGTTTTTGCGTTTCAAAATTGATTTTCTCCTGTTCAGTCATTTTAATCGTTCCTTTCTAACTTATCGCCTCTTCCAATTTATTTTTTATGACTGCGACTTGAGGACCGTAAATAATCTGTACGCCGACGCCGTGTTGAAGGACGCCCTTAGCCCCGCTAGCAATTAAAACTTCTTCGTTGACAAGTAAAGCCTCTTTGACCGTCACGCGCAACCGCGTTATGCAACAATCCATTGAATCAATATTACTTCGCCCGCCTAAGCCCGTTACAATTAATTTTATTTGTTCGGCGTCGCTCAAATTTTTTTCAGGCGTTATATTTGCCTCTTCGTCTCTACCCGGCGTCATGAAATTGTATTTTTCTATAAGGTACTTGAACGAGAAATAGTACAGGAAAAACCACGGTACACCTATCATCGGTACGTATATCCAATTTGTTTTGGCATCGCCCTGCATAATGCCGAATAAGATAAAATCAATCAGTCCGCCCGAAAATGTTTGTCCGATTGTGATTTGGAAAATGTGCGCCATCATGAACGCGCAACCGTCAAAGAAGGCGTGCAGGACGTAAAGCATTGGAGCAACGAATAAAAATGAAAATTCGAGCGGCTCAGTTATCCCCGTCAAAAATGAAGTCAACGCGGCAGAAAAGAGCATGCCGCCGATAAGTTTTCTATTTTTCGGCTTAGCAGTTTTGTACATTGCGAAGGCGGCTCCAACTAGCCCGAACATCATCGTTATAAATCGCCCTGACATAAAGCGCGAAATTCCTTCGTAATATTTCACTGTGTTAGGGTCACTAAGTTGCGCGAAAAATATTCTCTGCGTCCCCTCAATAAGTTGCCCGTTGATTATTTCGCTTCCGCCAAGTGCTGTCGTCCAAAAAGGTAGATAGAAAATGTGGTGCAGTCCGAAAGGTCCTAGCATTCGCAGGAAAAATCCGTAAATCAACGTTCCAATATAGCCTGTCGAAGAAAAAAAGCCGCCGATTGAAAAAATTTTTTCTTGGAAATATGGCCAGATAACGTACATTTCTATTCCCAGACACATTGCTCCGAGTGCACAAATCATCGGGACGAAACGCGAGCCGCTGAAAAAAGCTAGGAAAGGCGGCAGTTCAGTCTTATAAAAATTTTTATGAAGCCAGGCAGTCAATATCCCAATCAATATTCCGCTAAAAACGCCCGTCTCCAAAGTTTGAATGCCTAAGCAAAGCCCTTGTCCCGCGCTCGTTAAATTATCTTCTGCTAACTCCTGCGTTATCTTCAAGCAAGCGTTAATCGTCGCGTTCATTATCAGCATGGACAAAACCGCCGCCACACCGACTGTTCCTTTGTCCGTCTTCGATAAGCCGACCGCTAAACTCACTGCGAAAAGTATTGGCAAGTTCGCAAAGACAATTTCGCCCGAACCCGCCATTATTAGAAAAATATCTTGCAACCAATACTCATCTAAGAACGGGTAAGCGTTAATCGTGTTTGGATTAGATAGCGCACCGCCTATGCCGAGTAAAAACCCTGCCGCCGGCAAAATTGCTATCGGTAACATTAAGGCTTTGCCAAAATCCTGCAGTGCCGCAAATATGGAGTTGTCTTGTCCTAGAGAAAAATTTTTCATTGTGATTATCCTTTAACTTCCTTTTAAATTAAAAATGCCCAAGATTATTTCTTGAGCTAATTTTATTTCCAGTGTCAAAATTTTTCAAGCTTGCGCTCGTGGAAAGTTACGGGCGTCAAGTTAAGTTCGCGAACAAAATCCAAAGCGCGTTCAAAATAATTCCCGACCGCTTCGACCCTGTGCGCGTCCGAACCTATCGTAACGAATCGCCCGCCGAGTTCACGATACTTTTTATAAACCAGAATTAATTCTTCAACAGCACGCGATTTATCAAAGCGGCGCGTATTCAATTCCAAAACTTTTCCGCGCTCCACGACGATTTTTAAAACTTCATCAATCTGCGCCTTAAACGCCGGATAATCAATTTCGGGATTATCATAGGGCGCGGCGCGGCAAATGTAATCGATATGACCCAGCGCGTCAAAATCTGCAATAGCTATTTCCTGCGCCATTTGCTCAAAATATTTCCGATAAGCCGTCGCCTTATCCTTGTCAGCGTAAAATTCGGGATAATAAATGTCCAAATCATCGACAAGGTGAATCGAGCCAATTACAAAATCAAAATCAGCTTGCCCGATAAAATCCGAATTAGCCGCCCGCGCAAATTTCCTCAAGCCGACTTCGACACCCAATCTGACTTTTTCCCCGCGCAGATTTTTATATTCGTTCATGTAATCGGCAGAGTTGAATTCAAATTTCCTGCCGTCGAGTTCAAGTCCGTAATCGAAATGCTCCGTGAACACGACGCCCAAATTTAAACTCTGCGCTTTGTCGAGAACTTCCGCCGCAAGCATTTTTGAATCCGCAGAAAATTTCGTGTGTATGTGCGAATCGAAAATCATAAATCGTCGTCCTCGTGGTGATGATGGACAATTTCCTTGCCGCGAATATCTTTAATCGCCTGCGCAACGTCCTTTGCGCCGTAAACAGCTGAACCTGCTACTAAAACATTTGCACCCGCCTCGCGCACGTCAACCGAAGTTTCAGTATTAATTCCGCCGTCAACTTCAATGTCGCAAGTCGTTTCCATTTCCTCAATCATATGATAAAGCATGTGAATTTTGCCGAGCATTGATTCAATAAATTTCTGCCCGCCGTAGCCCGGATTGACAGTCATAACCAAAACCATGTCAGCATCTTCGATTAGCTCTTCGATTGCGCTAAGTGACGTGCCGGGATTGAGCGCGACGCCCGCTTTGCAACCCAGCTCGTGAATTTTTTGTATAACGCGGTGCGCGTGATTAGTCGCCTCGACGTGGAAAGTTATAATATCCGCGCCCGCTTTGGCAAAACTTTCAATTTGTGTTTCGGGGTGTTCAACCATTAAGTGAACGTCCAAAATCGCGTCCGTAACTTTGCGCAAACACTTGACGACGCCCGCCCCGATTGTAATTTCGGGGACAAAAGTTCCGTCCATAACGTCAATGTGAACGTATTCCGCGCCCGCCTCCGTAACTTTTTTGACTTCGTCGGCAAGGTGCGCGAAATCCGCTGACAATATCGACGGTGCCATTATTGTTGCCATTAATTTTTCCTCCTTAAATCGTTAATTTATCAATAGCATTTTTAAATTTGTCCGCTATTTGTTTGCATTAAGTATTTGTCTGCAATATTTTCGCGAAAATCGCGGCGGCATCTTCTTGTTGTTTGTAGAATTGTTCCTGTACTTTTGAAGTATTATGCACGTAGACGCTGAAAGTTGAATCGGAATTTTTGCCGCCTAATCGTTCTGCCACGCCTTTTGTCTCTGCACCACTTTCTATTAGTTGTGTTGCGTGAGTGTGTCTAAATGAATGTGCGTTTAATCCTTCTTTTTGCAAAATTTTTGCTATGTTTTCTCGCCTTATTATTTTCCCGTTATCACGGGTGCAAACTAACGAAACTTTTTCACCAGCGGGAGCGGGCAAGCCTTTTGCGCGTCTGATTATATGCCCGTCACTTTCCAGATAAGTGTAAACATATGTTCCACCGAATAGTTTTTCGTTTTCAACTTGTTGAGCTTGCCAACGTTTTAATTCACTCAAAAGAAAATCATCAATAAGAATATATCGCTCGCTTGTTTTGGTCTTCAACGTCGTTAAATAATAACCTCTCCTATGTAAGAATCTTATTTGCCTCGTCAATATTATTCTACTATTTGTGAAATCGATACTAGACCAATTTAATCCTAACATTTCGCCAATTCGCATGCCCGTATGATACAAAAGTAGGAGTGGAACATAAAATGACGTACCGAAAGGATATTTTTCAAGAAGCGTGGCAAATTGCTCGGTCGTGATTATCGTTCGTTTGACGATATTTTTTGGCGCGTTCTTCGGCACTTTGATATAAACGGAAGGATTAGAACTTATCAGCTGTGCGGGGTGGACGGCATAATCTAGTGCGTGATGTAGCAAAGCGTGTAGCGCAGAAATAGAATTAAAAGACAACCCTGCTTTTTGCAAACCTCGTACCCATTTATCGAGTATTGCAGTGGTTAAATCCTGTACTTTGACTTCGCCTAAACTCTGCATTATTCGGTTGGTGAACATCGATTGATAGGTTTGCATGGAAGTCGCCTTGACGTTTACAGCAATCACATTTTCTAGCCAATTTGTCATAAAATCTTTCAGCGTAATCGCCTCCGACGTAATTCCAATATTGCCGTGAAGAAAATCGGTATACTTTTCGACGCCCGCTTTATACGCCGCGTCTTTGGTCGGATAACCGCCCTTTTCTATGACTTTGCACTTGCCGTTGACTTGCCCCGCCTCAAAGATAAAACTCCATGTCTTACCGCGCTTTCTTGTCCTTACCTGCGCCATAATTTTCTCCTCAAAAATTTGCCCATGCTAGAGGGGCTTTTTTATTTTGATTCGTTTTTCTCAGATAATTTAAGCCACGCTTTATTTTCATGCTCAAGTTGTTTAATGCTTTTATCTGGTGTAGGTAAATTTTCAGGTAAAGTGCCGCCGAGTTCTTTTATTGTTTGACGAACTTTATTCCCCACTTGATAATGAGCGGTATTAGCATTTTCTTTGCCTTGAATATTTTCACGACGCAACTTATCATCAGTCTGCGTTATTCTAAAAAGGTTTGCGGCGAGTTCTGTGCCACCCATATGGTCAAGAATATTTTGATTTTCTTCCAATCCTTTTTTAGCGTGAATGTCTTTCGCTGTTAGCCCACCATTTGACACTCCCCACGGCTAAAGCCGGAGGGATTCCTAATTCAACGACCATTTTACATGGTCTCCAAAGGCGTAAATTCCCGTGTGTCCCACGGTAGGTGTGTACTTGTGACCTATCACTTCTGCGGCTCCTACCGGGCAAGGTCTTTAAATTGCCAGGAGGACTCTGCACGCGCCCTATCTCTTGCTAAACAGCCTACCGCTAGCACTTGTTTTTCGATTTCAGCCGTTTTCAAACGCAAGACTTCTCCTTTCCTCAATATTCTTTAGGATTTTCATCTTACATTAGTTAGTTTTAGAAGTCAATGCGCCTTATATATCTTACGGCGCGGATGATAACAAGCATAACGTGAAAGTTGGTAGTCAATTACTTTGCGTTCCGAGCCGCTACCGAGTGATACCATTTTCCCCGTTTGGAGAAAATGGTCAGTGACTGCATTGCCGCTTCCTTCGCAAGCCTCTTTTGCTTTTTCAATTATGTTCGAGAATTTCTCCCATTTTTTATATCCGAGCACCGATTGAAGTTCGCGAGCAAACCAATATTCCTGCCCGTAATCATTGATATGTTTAATTGATTCAAAAAGTGTTTCGTTTATAACTTCCAATGCTGCCATATCATTTCTCCTTTACCCTTGCTAGAGGGACTTTTTATTCCTCACTATCTTTTGCTTTAATGCTTAAAGATAATGATTTGCCTTTATCGAATAGCAAGGAGCTATATTCCGCGTTTCCCATAACGACTGAGATGTTTTTTGGTTTTGATGAAAGTTTATTTAATATTTCGGTGCGCTCATCAGGTGATAATTCTTGATTCAATGCCGCTACAGCGACGAGAAAAGCAATGCCCGCAACTTCGGCTTCGGACTGACGTTTGCTTTCGCTTAAAATAAATTCCTTCGCAATAGTAACTTCCTTTAAAAAACCTGTTATCTTATCTACTACGCCGAAAAGATACAAGCCCGCAGGATATTGCTGTACAAATTTTTCCCTGCTATCAAAGGATTTGAGGTCGTTCAATGCAAGTTGCGGGACATTACGCTCGACCGCTACTCTGTCAAACGCCAACTTAAATTCCTCAATCGTCATTCCTAAATTTAAAACCTTCTCAGGCTCCGCCACGTGTTGTTCAATTTTTGTTTCAGCAGGTGTGACTTGCTTGTCAGCTTTTTTATCAGCTTTTTCAATTACAAAACCAACAAAAATCATTGTCGCAACTATCAGCGCGACTGACAAGTATTTTTTCATGTTGTCGCCCCCCTCATTTTTTGAACGGCTTGACATAGTAAATTTTTGAAAGAGTAAATATTATCAAGGGAACGAAACTGCCGCTTGATATGCTCCTTGTTGCCTGACTGAAGGTTGATATAAAAAGTATTTGTTTCGTAGTTAATTCGGCATAACCATTTTTGGGCGTTGTCATCAACCAGAATTTCTAGCTGACTGTCTTTGTCCTTGTATATCAGTTTCTCTCCGCTAAGACAATCATATAAAAATGCTTTTATCATGAAGAAAACTTCAAGCCTATCAATGTTCGGCAGGGCAGGAGCAATAGGTTGCGGCTCAATAATTCTTGGCTCGGCAATAATTTCTGTGTCCATTGCTGATTTTAATCTTTCATTCGCTTTGTCATTAACTATTTGAGCAAATGCCCTTTTGACAAGCGGGCGAAAATCATCAATTACACGTTGCGTCTTTCGCCCTTTGTAAATATCGCTCATCACATAGGCTATAAAACTATCGTCCGGCGCAGATAGCTGTTGCAATAAGAATTGTCTTATATTGTCGTTATATCTTAGCTCGTTGGCTTTGGCAGTGACGGTACCGACATTGAATGAAGATTTTTCAAAGCGTTGCAGATAAGGTATTTCACTATCTTTCAGCGACAACAAATTTATGACAAGGAACGGCGTTTTGTCCATTTTATTTAATTCATCAAGGTCAGTGTAAAATTGATAGATTATTCCATTTGTCATTTGCCTCAATTAGGATTATCGGATTCTGCTTTTTATCGACAATGGCATAATCAACCTTTTCGCCTTTTTTGATACCAACGTCCGCTGTGTATTCGGGAACAAATTCCATAGGATTAAACACGTCATAGCCTAACAAGCTAAAGAAAGGCATAATCAGCGACGTTTTTGTCGCTTCCTCTGTTTTTATCTTCGTTCGCAAACTCTTTACTCGATTGCAAAATTCTTTCAGCTTATCAGCGAACTCCATAGATTTTTCCTCCCGATAAAATCACGCTAAGCTAGGACTAAAATTATTACCGCCTGTCTGTTGACTAAGAAATAGAGCTATCATAACGTTTACCGCTTGCCGATTGTTACCGTTAAGATTGCGATAGTCAGCAAGTAACTTCGATTCATCTTGATTAAGTGAGTTTTCTTTTTTCGCAGTACGACGACTATCTAACGTCAGAGGTACGGCGTTCGACGGCTCGATAATGTCACTTTTTTGTATACCAAAATAATCTGCCATTTTTTGTATTGCACCCATACGCGGGATAACTTTGTTCTGTTCCCACGTTGAAACTGCTTTATCGGAAACACCCACGACATCGGCAAGCTCTAACTGTGAAAGACCGTGCTTTAATCTAAGATTCTTAATATTGTCGCCTATTGCCATTATGAACACCTCCTTATTTTTAATAAAAATTGTAAAGCAAAAGTCTATTTTTTTCAACACTGTGCAGAGAAAAATATAAAACTAGATATTGACATTGAAATAAAATTAGATTAGAATTCTAATAAAATTTCATTAAGGGGGCTTTGATATGACGTTAAGCTTAAGACAAGCAAGACGGCTTAAAGAAAAATCTCAAAAAGAAATGGCGAAAATGCTTAAAATTCACGTTATGACATATCGAAAGATTGAAGAAAAACCCAATTTTGCAACTATTGAACAAGCGAAAAAGATAGCTGACTATCTTGATATTGATTACAATGAAATTTTTTTTGCTGTTTAGCACTAATTTTATTAGAGTTCTAATTTGCCATAACGCGGCGGAGGTGAGGGAATTTGAGTATGGCAAAAGAAAAGCTCGAAAAGCAACTGCAATTACTTTCCGAGCATTCGACTAAAGCCGACAGTGATACATTGGTTAAGCTGACAAGCGAAATAATTAATCTTGCGTTGATTCTTGACCCCGAACTGAAAAGCCAATCGGGCGACGCTCAAGGTTATCTGGCTTCGGTTCAGCTATCAGCGAAAGAGTTAGCTGACATATGTGCTGGACAATATGCACGGGTACTCTGTCAGATAACGACTGGATTGATGTCAATAAAGTGGACAAGAAATTAGAAAGAGGAAAAAAATTTAGCTTCAAAATCATTAGGGGAAAGAAAATCAATGGTCGAATGAGGACGCTTTGAGTTGTAAAATCCATCGATATACTCGAAAAGGAAAATGTGTAAATCGGAAAAGGAGGAATAAGATTTTCGATTAGTCTCTTCGGCTTTGAGAAACTTGAAGAAGGCCTCTAAAACGGCATTATCGAAAGGACAAGCTCCGCCAGAAAAGGATTGCACAACGTTTAATTCGTCAAGAAGTTTACTAAAAGCAACGCAAGTGTACTGAGTCCCGCAATCCGAGTGGAACAAGAGCCCTTGCGGACAATTACGATTTCGATAATCTTTCTTGAAAGTGTCGATAACGAGTTTTGCGTTAGGTTTATCGGAAAGAAGCCAGGCAATAACTTTCCTAGAAAAAAGGTCAATGATGACGCAAAGATAGTGCCATTTAGAACCAACTTTGAGGTAAGTGATGTCGCTAGCCCAAATTCTGTTAGGTTCGTTAGGATTGAAATTGCGTTTGAGGAGATTATGGAAATCGCCGGAGTCGACTTTAGTAGTATGAGATTTTCCTCTTCGAGTTGCAAGAGACGTTTCTGTAAGGCTTTAACTTGTTTGGCGGTCAAAATTTCGCCGTCGTCAGTCTTGACTTTGGAATAAAGTCGAACCCATCTGCTGATAGCAAAACGCCTTATTCTCTGGAAAGTTCAGATTGTGTTTTACTGTTCTCGCACAAAGCTACTATCGACTTTTTAAAGTCCTCGTCATACTTTTTTGCTTGCATATAATTACTCCTTTCGTGCCACTTTTACATTATGTATCCATGCTTACGTTATCGGCTATGAAAATATGCACAAGCCCGAAATTAGAAAAGCTATTGAAAGGCGGCTGAAAAAATTGGAAAGTAAACGCATTGCAGGTACCGAAGAAATTTTAGAGCACTTAACCGCCGTCGTTCGCGGTGAAGTCAAAGAGACTTTGATAACACAGCACGGCAAGAAAGTTGTTGTGCCCGTGCGCGAATCAGACAAACTCCGCGCTTGCGAACATATTCTGAAAGTCAATGGCGCATTCCGTGAGAAACTTGACGTCGAAGTCAGCGGCGCAGATTTATTCCGCGAAACGCTAGAAAACGTCTGGGCTAATCAAGGCAAAGACGATGCTAGAGAGAATCTTAGCGAAGCTGAAGGATAATCCTGTTCTGTTCGTCAAAGAAATATTAGGCGCAGAGCCGGACGAGTGGCAAGCACAAGCGTTAAAGTCGTTGGTAACAGAATCGCGAAATGCAATCCGTTCAGGGCACGGCGTCGGCAAAAGCTGTATGCTAGCGTGGGCTTGCTTATGGTTTTTATTCACGCGCCCTTACGCCAAAATTGTCGTGACGGCTCCGACTATGCGACAGCTTTTTGATGTTTTTATGTCCGAGATAAGCAAATGGCTTGGCAAGTCAAAACTCCTAAGCAATTTATTAGCTATATTTTTGATTGAGGTGAATCATCGCGACGGTTGCAAGCTCAATAACTATTTTAAAAATTTAGAGTGGGTAACGAACTCCGAGAATATGGAACACGCTTATGATATGGTGCTTTCTTCGTCTGGAGAAAATGCTTATCAATCTTTATTTAGCAACGCACAAGTTATAGAAATAAGAGAGAATGGCGAAGGCCTAACCGTAGCACAGCTGGCTAAAAAGTTTGCAACGACATTAATAGCAATCAGCCGGATTCAGCGAGGAAAAACTTATAAACACGTAGGTGGGCGCATCCGCAAAGAAAATAATCACCATCCCAATCGGATTGCTGACAACATACGGAAAGAAATCAGAATACTTTTTAAGAAATGTGACCCACAATTTGGCGCAACCGCTTTAGGAAAGAAATACGGTTGCACAGCAACAACTATTTTGCGTATAGTGAAAGAAGGTGATTGCAATAATTGACCTAAACCACGTAACTTATCGTGTAGTCGCAGTGACGCCCGACGGGCAACAATTAGACTTAACTGATATTTGTTCAAGCTTAGGTTGGTCTTAGCGGCTGAATCCGAAAAGGAACTTTCAGCTAAAATTACCATGAAGCTCGCCAACGCTGACTACGGTGGCAAAAACATTTCTGAATTAGTTCAGCCTTTCACGCCGATTTTTATTTATGCCGGTATGGGCGGAAGTTTTGAAGAAGTAATGCGCGGCAACGTTCAGAAATGGGGCAACCGCGAAACTAACGGTGAGCTTTTTTTGAACATTGAAACCGCCGACGAAGTGCAAGCGTTGCGCCGCAACCAAGACAATTTTTATTTCACAGCAGACCATTCAAGCTCCGCGATTATCAACGAGATTTTAAACAAATGGGGCGTGCCGTTTGAAAGTCAGGTTGAGGACGTTTCCCACGCTAAGAAAGTTTACAACAAGAAATATTTAATCGACATGCTTGAAGAAGTGCTAGAGGACATCAAGGAAAAAAGCGGCAACGTTTATTTCATACGCGCTAAAAATGGCGTCGTGCAGATTATTCCACGCGGCACCAACGAAACGATTTACCATTTCGACGTTGAAGATAATCTCTTGCGCGTTGAGGAAGATTTTGACGTTAGCGCAATCGTTACCCGCGTCCTTGTCGTCGCGAAGGGCAAGGAAGAAGGGCACCAGAAAATTGAAGCGACTGTCGACGGCAAAACTGATTTAGGCGTCCGGCAAGTCATTTATGAGCGCGGCAATAAAACTACCCTTGAAGAAGCGCAAAAGGCCGCAGAAAAAATTATCAAAGAACAGGGTAGTGCTAAGCATGACGTTTCGATTGAATCACCAGATATTCCGACGCTTAGGAAAGGCGATAGAATTCGCGTGCGCGGCTCCAACGAACAGGATATGTATTATTTCGTTAAGTCAATCCGCCACAACGCCGCCAATCAGCGCATGACGCTTGAACTCGACGAAGATAAAGAAATGAATAGCGAATACGAGACCTGCGACGTTGACGAAAGCGATTCTTCTTCGCCACCATAAGGAGATAAAATGAACGAGCAACCCGAATTTAATTCCGGCGCGACCGCGTTGGCTAATACGATGAAAAAAATGATTCGCGGCGTGTCTGAACAGCCGCCCGCTGTCGACATTGGCATTATAAATAGCGATTACTCCTTGACGACGAATCGCTTTCCCTGTCCGATTCCTAAAGACGAATACAGCGTTTGCAGGAGTTTACTTTATGACCCTTCAGTCCCGCTAACCCAGTCATACGTTGACGGGGCACATGACCAATACACTCCGCCTACTAGGGCTTAAAGGCGGTGATTGCTTTGACCGACGAATTATCTTTAGGCTTTTTGCTCAATAACGGCATAGCAATCGGCGTGGCGCGGTACGTCCTAACCAGAATTAATACCAATCTCGACAAACTAAGTAAATCAATCGATAATCTCAATCAAAATATTAACAACCGGCTGTTCGCACTGGAAAATAATCAGCGGCAATTTCAAATGCAAATCCACGAACTCAAAGTTCAAATTGATAGCATAAGGCATGGTGATAATTAATGCGCGGAATAGATGTCTCTGTTTTTAATGAATGGGTTGATTGGTCGGCAGTAAAGGCGGCGGGGTTTGACTTCGCTATTTGTCGGACGGGCTATGGCAAAAGTGTTTACGACGAAACTTTTCAACGCAACGTCGACGGGGCGCACGCGGCAGGATTAATTTGCGGGGCTTATCACTATAGCTACGCGCTGACACCTGCCGACGCGGTTATTGAGGCTGATTTCTGCAAAAGAATTATCAATGAAGCGGGCGTTTTGCTAGAATTGCCCGTGTGGTTCGACATGGAAGACGCTGACCATTACAAAGCGCATAACGGTTTTGAGTTCAGCCGCCATAACGTAACTAATATCTGTCGTGCGTTTTTGGAAACGATTAAGCCTTTAGATTGCGGCGTTTATGCGTCGTATTCCTGGCT
>DJWY01000007.1:34752-35120 GCA_002448305.1 Selenomonadales bacterium UBA7018 | reverse complement strand
AATCGAGACGCTTGCGCCGCGGTTAGAAATGGAATCGTCACCCGCGCCCGCCTCTATTGAAACTTGCCAACCGGAGTTAGAAATAAAATCATTGCCCGCGTCGGCGTTTATTGTCACGGAATCGCTATAGCTATTGTTAATTGAATCGTTACCCGCGCCAGCTGAAATCGTGGCATATGACCTGCTGTTAGAAATGGAATCGTCACCCGCGCCCGCCTCTATTGAAACTTGCCAACCGGAGTTAGAAATAAAATCATTGCCGTTGCCGCCGTTAATTATCGCGTTGGAGCCGCTACTATTAATGGTATCGTTGCCGCCCATTGCATTTAATGTAACGTAGTTGTCGCTATTTACGATTGAATCGTTGC
>DJWY01000007.1:0-34698 GCA_002448305.1 Selenomonadales bacterium UBA7018 | reverse complement strand
AATCGTTGCCGTCGGTGCCGGTTAAAATCGTACTTGTTGATATGGAGTTATTGATATTCATAAAATCCCCTTCCTAAAGCTAAAAATTTTTGTCGCTTACTTCGCGTCTAGCTCGTGTCCATAGTCATCACTCCCCTAAAAGTACTTCTTTACTTATACGCATGAGTTAAAGTTTTCGTTACAAAGCATTCAATTATTTGTTATCAAATATTAACACGGCATTATATTTTTGTCTATTGATTGACCGCGAAGAACATAAGAATTATAATTACTTAAATATATTTTTGAGGGGGTTGACGAGATAAAAGCGGTGTAATTTTTTTTCGCTTTAAACGTATAATCTAAAGAGGGATTCTATCTTTTAATAAATTCATTTGAATAGAGGTGGTTAATATGAAATTTCTAAGGTACATTCAGAAAAAACGCCGAGCAATATTCGCTCTGGCGGCTCTAACTTTATTTTCTAGCCCGTTCAGTGCGCAGGCTTCCACTATCACGGCTAAAGATTCTTCGCACGACAAAACTATTACTTTTAAGAACAACGTCTACAATATCGCAGTGCAGAAAAAGTTATCCAATACCGTCGGCGTCAATGAGTTCAAAAATTTTGATTTGGACAAGGGGCAAATTGCTAATATGCAATTCGATAAGCTCCAAACGGTCGCTAACCTAGTCGATAATAAAATTAATATCAACGGCACGGTCAACGCGCTGCGCGACGGGAAAATTGGCGGCAATCTTTATTTCCTAAGTCCTAACGGAATCGCGGTCGGCTCAAGCGGCGTGATTAATGCGGGAGCTTTTACCGGAATGGCTGTCAGTCAATCTTACTTCGACAAGCTAAGCAAAATTGAATCCGGAAGCGAATTTATGACTGCGCTCGCGCCGAAAAATATCGAATACAATAACTCCGCCAAAAACGGCATTGATATTCAGGGCGTAATCAATGCGCCGGGCGGAATTCATCTTTACGCAACTAAAATTGATATTGGCACGAGTGCCACTTTGCGAACCGATGTTTCAGAAATCGATTTTACAAAGGTCGTTAATGTCGAAGGCGTCGATTCGGGCATTACTGGCGGGCTTGACGCCTCGTATAAGGACGGCAACATTGTCCTTAAAGCTTACGCCGAACACGTAGCCGACGATAATAATATCACCAATTTTGAAAAATGGGTCAACGGCGAGGGCACCTCTACGAGGTGGGAAAAAGTCACCGAAAGCGAAGCGACTATCAACGTGGACGGCACGATTAAATCTGCCGGCGATGTCTCCATTAACGCCGAAGCCGTCACGACTTTTTCTGAAGGCAGTTATTTCAATATCGTTAATCAAAGCGGTATGCTAGACGCACTCTTAGGCGGGCTTGGCTTTGATTGTAGCGTTGATTTCGCTAAGAAAACTAACAAAGCCACCGTCAATATAAAAAATAACGCCGATATTCAATCCAAAGGCAATATGGATATTGGCGCAATCGGTAAACTTGAAGTCACGATTAACGCCAAAACGCCCGCCAGTAAAAGCGGCACGACTAAAGCAACTGATTGGATTCCTGCAACCAGCGTTGCTGTCATCAGCGCAACTAATAATGCTACCGTTAATATTGACGGCAAATTAGAATCGAAAGGCACAATGGCTATCAACGCTACGGCTACAACGTCCCTTTCCTCAACCGCTGATTCTACAACTGTCGTGGGAAAAGCCGACAGCGAAAAGGGCGTTAAGGAAGATTCGCATTTCATAGCCGTCAGCGTAATTGACGGCGAAACCAAAGCCGAAGTTAATATCAATTCCGGCGATGAAATAAAAGTCGGCGGCTCCGATTCTAAAGACGCTAAAGCTTTCGAGGCAACCGCTACCACCGAAAATTCTATCTCCAGTTCGGCGACCGCCGCGAATAAAGCCACTAGCGTAGATAGCAAAGTTTTAGGCAATAATAACGATACCGCCACTACGACCGCTGTTAATGTCGTTAATTATGCTGCTACTTCCAACGTCAATGTCAAACGCGCTATCACCGCTGAAAATGGTGGAATAAATCTGGACGCCTCCAACACTTTTGAAAACGAAATGAGCACTAGCACCGTTACCGGCAGAGAAGTTAAGCCGATGAAAAATTGGTCGGAAGTTGCCGGTCCCGATTTCCTAAATTCCATATCCAATAATCTTATCGGCAAATTCACTTCCAAATTACAAAAAGCGGTGTCGAACGTTCCGGAACAAGGCGGCGGCTCCACCCTTTCCAAACTTTTCAACGGCGAATATCTCAAGACCGGCGTAACCGTTGGCGTTTTCGAGCAGGAAAATACTGCTAAAGTCAACCTTGATAATAAAGCCGTGCTAAAAGCCAAAAACGACATCGATATTTCAGCTAAAAATGATATTACCTCGCTCAGCTTTAATGTAACTTCAACTGTCAATAATCAAAGCTCCTCGCAAAAGACTGACGCTATGATTGGTTTGGGCGTCCTCTACTCCGATATTGAAAACGACGCCGATATTGTAAACAAAGGCAATTTAACTTCCACCAGCGGCAATGTCAATCTCGAAACTACTTCGGGCATGAATTATAACCAGTTTGAAGCGGTCGTCGATAGCGTTAAAAAAGCTTTCACGGACATTGCAGACGATGTAAAAAATTTGGGCGAAGATATTTATAACACGTTCACGAGCTACGAAAGCCAAGTTAGCGAGGAAGCCGATAAACTGGAAAAGACCGAAGACCCCGCCGAATATATGCAAAACCTTGATAACTTGAATAAAAAAGTTAATGACACGAAGGCAAGCGGATTCGATGCGGCAGTTGAGGCACTAGATGACGGCGTTAAACTCAAAAGCGATTTGGAAGGACTGCCGAGCAAGCTAACTGCTTTTATTCACCCGTCCAGCTACGCCAATTATTACGCGCTGTCGGCATTCGTCGCAGACACTACCAAGGGCAATAAAGACGTTAAGTTCGAAGCCGCCGGCTCGTTCTCGATAAATTCTATGCTAAATAACTCCAGAATCGTTGTCGGCGAAAATTCCGTTATCAAGGCGGAAAATGGCTCCGTTAATACCAATTCCCTTGCTCAAAATCGCGTCGTGGCGATAACCGGCATGGGCGGCGAACATTTAACCAGCTCCGAAGCTCAAAATAACGGCGCAGGTATCAGCGTCTTCGTCAGCAATTTCAAAAATAACGCGGTGACCGCCTTTGGCAAAAATTCTCAGATTAAAGCTAAGGACATTTCCCTTGAAACTAAAGACTACGCTAAGCACGTCAATATAATTTATGGCAACGGCAAGGCGGATTCAACCTCAATAACCGGAATGGTCAGCTATATCAGTTCGCCCGCAAATAGTATTCTCGCCCTTGACGATTCAACTAAGCTAATCGGCTCCGGCGATGTTAAGCTTAACGCACTTTCCGAAAATTATATCACGTCGGTTAATGGCGCAATCACCATGGGCAACGGCAACGGTAAATCTTTCGGCGCGGCTGTTAATATCCTAAACAACGACGGCACTACCGCTGTACTCGTCGCCGATAATGGCGTCAACACTTCCCTCAGCGATAATATTAAAAAACTTCAAAGCGACATTGAAACGGCTACCGACGAAGATATTTTGGTTGATAAAAAAAGTGAACTTAAAGCACTCAAAATCACCAAGACCGCGCAAGATATTTTAGGCACGGGCTATACTAATGAACTCGGTACCGCGTCCGCTGATGAGGGCGAAATCGCCGCAGAGACCTTCACGAGTAAAGCAGAAAATACCGGCACAATAAATTCAATCGCCGTGGAAGGCACGGAGAATTCAGAATCGCACGGGTTCGCCGACCAATTCAACGACAAAGTTTACAAGGGCGAAACTCAACTTAGCTACGCCGAAAACGCTTTCAAATGGCCTGCTAATCAAGCAAGCAAAATGCTAGGCAACGCCGTTAATGACAAATTTAAATCCGGTCAACCAAATGCTAACGACGCCGCCAATCAAGGCGGAAAAGCCGCAGGAAATAACGACGGCGGCGCGGGCGAAAATGCCGGCGTTGATAATGAACAAATCCAAAATCAACTCAATATCGCGGGCGCAGGTTCTGCCGCAATTAATATAAAATCCGGCGAGACCGGCTCCCTTATTTCCAATACCAATATCAACGCTAAAAATATAGACGTTTCCGCAAATGATGATAGCTTCAATGGCTCATGGGCGGGCGCAGGGGCTTTTAATTTCTTCGGAAACTCTCAAGCCGCCAAAAATACTAACGTAGCAATCGGCGGCGCAGTCGCTTATTCCGATAACTCAAAGAACGTCGATTCCATTATAAAAAATTCTACAATCAATAACGCCGCGAGCATTAAAAACACTGCGACCCGCGATGATTCCGACGTTGCCGCCGCTATGGGGCTTGCCGTCTCGACTAATTCGGGCAATCAAGGAAATAATGTTGACGTAGCAGTTTCGGCGTCAATCAATTTCGTTGAAGGCGACACGCATGCCCTTTTGCTCAATAACACCGTAAAAGGCGGTACGCTAGAAAATAAAGCGGCGATTGATTCTTTGCAAGTCGCGGGCGGTCTCGATATTGCGGGAAGTAGTTCCGGCGGAAAGGGATTTAATATCGGCGGGAGCGCGGCGGCGTCCAAAATCACGAACGATATGCAAAGCGGCATAAAAGGCGGCTCCTATGGAAATTTAAGCAAAGTTGATATTACTGCTGATAAAAAATCTAATCAAATTGATGTAGCAGTCGCGGGCGGCGTTACTGCCGGCGGCAACTCAAAAGGATTCGCTTTCGGCGGCGCAGTCGCTGTTTCCGACATTAATAATAATTCTCGCGCCTTCCTAAACGATACGACTAAATTTCAATCAAGCGGCGTAGTGAACGTAGACGCCCTCGACAGCAAAAACGAAAATAACCGCAACGAATATCTTTCCAGCCGCTCCATAAATACCGACCCGACAGATTATCTTGATAGCTCCGATAAATCTAAATTTAATGCCGACGGCGGCGGAAATATAGTCAACGTGGCATTCGGCGCGGGCGGCTCAACTTCTGAGGCGGCGGCGGGCGGTCTCGGTATTTCTTATGCGGGCGTCTCAAACCTCGTCAACGTCGATATTTCCAATAACCAAGCTATCTCCGCCCAAAATCTTAAAGCCAATACAACGAACAAGTCTAATATCGTGGACGTAACGGTCGGGCTTGCCGGTTCCAATAAATCTTTCAGCGCGGCAGGTTCTTTCGGCGTCAGCGATATTAAAAACGACGCCACGATTAATATAAAAAATTCCAATGTCACTACTACTAATGATTTCCTAAGCGAAGCGCAATCTAAAGCGCATATCGTCAACATTGCCGGTCAAGCCGCGCTCGCAGATAAATTCTCCGGCGGGCTGACTTTCGCTTATAACGCCATGAACAACACGACCGGCATAAATGTTAGCGGCGGTAACTGGAATGTTAAAAACTTCGGCGCAACCGCTACTAATGATAACTACGCGCTTGCAATCGGAGCGGGCGTCGGGTTCAGCAAAGAAACTGGTGCGCTCAATGGCTCAATCGGCTTGAATATGGGTTCCAACTCCACAAAAGCAATCGTCGACGGCTCCACCATTACCGGCGCAGAAAAAGTAAACGTCGCCGCAACCGATAAAACTTCCAAAACGACAGTTGCGGGCGGTCTCACGCTTAGCAAAAGCGGAAAAGTAGCGGCGGGCGGCGCGGTCGCTTATGCCAATATCGGCTCGTCCGACAACAAGGAAGTTATCAACGCCAAAATCACCAACGCCACAGTCAGCGCGAAAAATATCGACGTCGAAGCCAAAGACAAAGCGACTATGACGACAGTAGGCGTGGGCGTAGGCGGCGCACTTTCCGGAGCTAAAGTCACATTTCAAGGCGCGGCGGCTGTCTCCGAACTCAATAAAGAAAACGTCGCGGAAATTTCTAATTCCACCATTTCCAATAACCCCGATATAAAAATCGAAGCGACGAGCGGCGGCAACACTTCCGACGGTTTGAAAATCGACGATAAGAAAATTGACGTAAATAACAAAGTGAATACGGCGGCGGCGGCTCTCGACGTGAATTTTTCTGATAAATCATGGTTTGACGGCGCATTGGCTATCAGCGTTAATAATTTCAATCAGACGACCGAAGCCAATTTCAAAAATACTTCGCGTCCGGAAACTGTCAGCAATGTCGGCAACGTCAATATGTATTCCAATTCCGAAGGCGATTTATTAGGAATAGCAATCGGCGGGACGGGCGGAAAATCCAAAGTCAGCGCGTCTGGTTCCGTTTCTTATAATTATATTGATAACTCCGCTAAAAGCCTCGCGGAAAATCTTAACCTCGATGCCGATAAAAATTTCGGCGTCGTCGCGCAATCTGATGATAAAATCGCTAACTACGCGGGCGCGGTTGATGTTAATGTCAATGGCGGCTACGGCGCAATCGGCGTCTCGGTCGCGTATAACGAAATCAAAGGCAATACCGACGCCAATATCAAAGGCTCAAAGCTTGAAGTCGCAGGCTCCGACAGCGATTTGATTGCCATTTCTAATCCTAGTGGTAATCTGATTGACAACTACGTTACTAAAAACGTTTGGACGAGCGGCGGCTTGATGAGCGGCAGGACGACGGGAAATAAATCGGGCTTAGTGGTCAACTCTTCCGCGACGCATACAATAAGCTCCGATTTGGCAACGGTCGGCATTCGCGCAAGTACCGATAAACCCGGCGTAGGCATTTCCGGCACGGTTAATATTAATAAAATCAGCGGTCAAACTAATGCAAAGGTCGAAAATACGAACGTCGACGGCAACACTGATACTTTCGTCAACGCGGCGGATTATACAAATAACGGCTCGTTCGTGGGCAACGCGGCAGTTAGCGGCACGGTCGCAGTTGGCGTGCTCTGGAATGAAAATCAGGTCGAACGCGAAACTAATTCACTGGTCGACGGCGGGACACTCAATGTTAAAAATCTCGACGTCAAAGCCGATAGCAGGCAGGGACTTTCCAATTTAAATATTGCGGTCGGTGCGTCGTTCGCGGCGAATAAAAAACAAATGTTTGCGGCGGCGTCGGGTGATAATATCGTCCGCAACCAAATGGAAGGCACCACTACTGCTAAAATCGAAAATGCAACGGTGAATCACTCCGGCGCGGTTGATGTTAATGCTTACCACAAAGATAACGCCTATGCCACTAATCTTGCGGTCGGTGCGGCAATCGATATGGGCGGCTCGGCTGGCGCGACTTTCGATTTAGGCTATGGGCTCATGCGCGAAAATTCCACCGTCAACGCCGAAATTAATAATTCAAAGCTGACGGGCAAAACCGGCGCGGTTAAAGTCAATGCAGAAAATTCTTCCAAAATCGCGGGGGCTTTCGGGACGGCAGGAATAGCGGTGCATGCGGGTAGTCCAGGCGTCACGGCGTCGGTAGCGGTCGGAATCAATAACAACTACATAACTGATAACGTTACAGCCGGTATAAATAATTCAACGCTGGACGTTGGCGCGGTCGATGTTAATGCTAAAAATACGTCGGAAATAAAAGCCGATGGTGGCGTTGCGGCTGTCGCCATGAATTTATCCAAAACGTTTTTTGCGTCAATGGGCGCGGCAGTCGCTGTAACCAACGCGACTTTTGATAATAAAGTTACGGCGCAAGTTGATAACAGCACAATCACGGCGGCGGGCGACGTTAATATAAATGCTCGCGACGACCATAAATCAGATGAAACGGTAGTAGCGGCGGCATTAAGTAGCGGCGTTGCGGTCGACGTCAATCGCATGTCGACTTCGATTAATAGCGGTTTAGCCAATTTGCAGAAAGATGATTTAGGAAAACCTGTCAGTGCTAAGGATTTAATGGACATTGAAAACCCTTCCAAAGAAAATGCCAGTTCCGCTAGCGATAAATTAACTCGCGAATACGGCTCAGAAACACGTTTCATAAATGAAGACACGATAAATAGTTTGCTCGGCGGCGTTCATACTAATTCGTCTACGACTAAGAAAAATCTTAACGAAACGCTAACGAAACGTTATACAGCGACGGTAAATTATAATAACTCGCTGAAAAATGGCGTGTTCGCAAGCGTAACGAACGGTTCGACAATCGACGCGGGCACGAATAATATTTCAATCAACTCGACCGAAAATAACGACCTAAGCATAACTTCGGGCGGCGGCAATGCGGCTTTAATCGCCGGAATTGGCGTTGGTTCAACGTCGATTGAAGCTCGCCGCGCAAATACTGCTAACGTCACCGGCTCTAAGTTGAAGGCTAAAAATATCGACATAAGCACAACCAACGGGCAGACCGGCTCCGACGGAATTCTATCCAAAATGTATAACGCGACGCTTTCGCCGGTTGGTGTAAGTGTCGGTTATAACAACGTCGAGACCAACGGCACCAGCGAAATTTTAATCAGCAATGCTAACATAACCGCGACTGGAAGTCTAAACGCCACCGCGACTGATAATTCAAAGAGCAAAAGTTATATCCTAGACGCGGGCATAAAGCAAGTTGGTTATACGGGCGTTTTCGCGTACAACACCAACACCAGCCAAACCGGCATTGAAGTCAGCAATAAATCAACGCTCACTGCCCCCACGATTAATTTCAACAGCGAAAATCACAGCCACCGCGCAACAGATACGCTAGCAATCAGCATTTCGGGCACTTTGGGCGTGCAAACTTCAACTTCTGAAGCCAATGACACTTCCAAAAATTTTATCAACGTCAAAGGCGCGGGCAATACGTTCAGCGGCGACACTTTAACTTTCAACGCCCTAAACGGTGCGCAAACTTACGCCTATAACAACGGGCAAGCTTACGTAGGATTAAATGCAATCGTCGCTAACGGGCTTGCCAATTCTGAAAATAATTCAGCCATTACCATTGCCGACGCTAACACTTTCGCAAACAAAACGATAAATATCACGGCGCAAGTAGGCGAAGACGGCAAAAATACCGCTCAAGCAGAAGGCTTTGCAATCAATGCCTCAACGGTCGGCGTAAATATCGATAACATGACCGCGCAGACTAAAAGCACGGCGGCAGTAAATATCGGCAACCAAATTTATGGTGACGATACGACGCTGAATGTTAGCGCACTCAATAAGGCTAGCCGCGATGCGTTCATGCGCAATAACGCTTATGCGGTCGTAGCCAACGCTAATGACATTTCCTCATACACGATAGCCGAAGATAGCTCCTCAATCGCGGTTGGCTCTGATACTGCGGTAGAAAATGCGAATAAATTAACTGCGCTCAATATCACGTCCGACAGCGAAAATAAAAGCTACGTCGCGGCAAAAGGTACAGGCGGGGCAATCGGCGGCGATTTCGGTTCGGCGGCTCATGCTGATAACTCCGTTAATAACACTTCTTCTGCGACGCTAAACGGCACGTGGAATATTGCCGACGCTTTAACGATGAGCGCAACCCAGCACGACGGCGCATATATAACGGGCTACAGCGCACGCGGCGCGATTCTTACCGGCGGCGAAGGTTCGCTAGATAATGTTATTAAAGGCTCGTCGACCGCGACAATTTCAAAAGACGCAAATATCAATGCTAAAACCGTCAATGTTAATGCCAAGAACTATATCAAGACCGATAAATATTCCGACGAATACGACTACACTTTATACGGGCTAATGATTGGCTTAGTGGACGACGTGGACGACCAACGCTCAATCGCCACGACCAATAAATCAGCCAATATCAATATCGGCAAAAACGCCACGATAACTACGACCGGCAAGCAGATTTATGACGCGGCGAGCGATTACAATTTAAAAAATGAGGTTTACGCGGAAGGCGGTTCGGCACTGGCTAGCCTGCGTTGGGTCAAATCGCGTAACTACATCACGGCGGACGAAAAAATTAGCGTTGGCACGGGTGCAATCCTCAAAAACGAGGGCGGCACCTACGACGACGGCGGAATAACTTTAGCCGCGCATGATAACTTAGAACATAACCCATTTGCAAAAGGCAACGCGAAAGCGGGCGCGGGCGGCTATGTTCGCGCAGAAACGCTAACCGACTTGACGCGCAATCAGACCATAGAAATTAACGGCACGCTAAAGAGCGCGAAGGATTTAAATCTTTATGCCGGCGCGGATATAAACGGCGATAGCTCAAAAGTGCACAGCTACGCGCGGGCTACTTCCCAAGTTATGACGCTGGTTGATGACGGCGGCGCGGATATTATTCGCAAGGGCAAAACCAATGCCAATGTCAACGTAAATAGCGGCGCATACGGCGAGGCGGCTCACAACGTCAACGTTATTTCCAACGCCGGCTTTGAAGCTTACGAGGAAAAGCCTTTCTACGGTAGCACCTGGAAGAGCAGAGGAAAATATAGCGTTGTGACTTCCGATGTAGGCAATTTAACGACTTCGGACTACAAGCACAGTAGCCTCGTCAAAGTCGACGGCGAGTTGAAAGCCGCCAATACTCCCGACGTTACGATAAATATAAGCGGCGTCGCCTTGCCCGATGATTTCATTTTGGCGAGTAACAAATTTAAAAACCTTTCCTATAACGTAAAAAGCGGCGACGTTACCATAACCGAAAAGAACGAAGATTTTAGCGGAATGACTAGCGAGCAAGCGTTTGCGCAAAGGATTTACAACGGGATTTCAACTTCAACGGTTGATTATGCCAACGAAGTTTTGAAAACGCGCTACGAGGCAGTTTGCAAGGAAATAGCTAACTTTCAAGTTGCGGGCAGGGAAGACGTCGCGACGTATAACGGCTTTTTGCAGGAAAAACTTTCGCTTGAATCTGAAATGGAAAAACTCGGCTTAGGAAGTTATATTGGCGGGGAATTTAAATTAGATTCGTCAGCGTCAATCAATATAAAAACTGTGGTGTTGCCGGACGTGGAAGTTAGCGGCGGAAATATCAACGTCGTAACGAACGATTTAACCGGAACGGGCAAATTAAATGCCAGCGGCGTGCCGAAAATCGACATTGAAAATAATTCGACGGCATATCTTGTCGCGAACAAATTGACGATAGCCGATAAGGGCGGGGCAATCAACTACAACGATAAGGGCGTATCGAGCAACGCGGCGATTAATGATATAAACGTCTCAAAGAGCGGCGCGGCTTTTTCCGATATGAGCATTGCCCCCAGCGCGGCAGTTCCGACGATTAAAGTTGCGAATAATTATTCCGGTCAAACTTCCATTCCGATGAAACTTAAGCCGAAACCGAACGACGAAGAATATAAAAAATTGAGCGACGACGCGAAAAAAGCAACGCTTCAATATACGCCGATAAATTATATCGAGGTGGCAGGCAACGTAACAAATCCGGTCGGCAAGGTTCTAATCACAAACAAGCAGGGCAGTATTCGCATAAATAAAGGTGCGCTCGTCAATGGAATGGATATAGAAATAACAGCTAAGGAGAGCATTTCGCAGGGCTACACCGAAGGCATAGTCAATATCGCTTACAGACCCCAAGACGCTGACACTTATAAAGCCGCCTTTGCTAAAATGCTCGATGAACTAGGCTGGAATAAGTCAATGCCCACGAAAGACCAAATCGTAACTAAAACTAGTGATGATATGTATACCGGCGGCGTGGGAATGCATGCGGGCGAAGCGATTTATATTTCGGCGCGAGATATAAATATCAATGGGCTGATTCAGTCGGGCTACGAGAGCTTTGAGGCTAGTGTATCGCAAAAAGATATTGACAATGCGACGGAGATGGCGTTATTTAACGGCGTGACAATGTACAAAGTCAACGACGGCGGCTACAAGTTAGATGAGAAAAAAGGCTATTACGTTTACGAGCCGCAAGTTTACTACGACAAGGCGAGCAATCAGCTTTACGTTGAGGACATAAACGCGACCGGCGGAAAAGTTTACTTAGCGGGGCGCATTTCTTCCACCGGCAACGGGAAAATTGTAGTCAGCGACGGCGCAAGCAATATCGACGTAAAGAACAATACAACGCTTGATATGAATATCGGCAAGGTGACAAGTTCGCAAGGCGAAGGTCTTATCCAAATTGCCGACAGCGAGCAGGATAAATTAACCGAGTATTCAAGCGGACAAACCCGCACCATTGAAAATTATTCGGCGTGGCTTGCTAACAATGCAAAGGGAAAAGTCACGACCGGCGACGGCTTGAAGGTTGGCGATTTCGTTAATTACAATCCCCAAAGCGGCTTGACGTATAGTTGGAGTGCTGGCACAAGTAAAGAACAAACTGAAGGTTATCACTACAAGGAAACGCGAAGTTGGTGGGGCTTGAGCGGCGATTCTAATTATACTAGCGACCTTGCCAAAATGTCAGCGAAATTATCACCCAGTTGGAGCGACCGTGTAAAGACGACTACACTTGATACAAACGAAGACACTTATTATATCAGCACGCAAAACAAAGTAGAGCACAATCTGACGCTCTTTGCGCAAAACGTAAAGACGAAAGAAAGCTATGGCAATCACACAATAGAAGGGCCCGAAAAGCACGGCTTTGCCGGTTTTTATCGCGACTACACCCACCGTTGGAAAAAAGACACCGGCTCCAAGCAAATTTATCAGTATTCGATTAAGGCGGATTATCCAATCAGCGTCGGCATTATCGGCGAAAAAAATCCGCATATCAATTTGACGAACGCTTCAACCTCTGGCGGCGACTTATATTTGACGGGCAATATCCGCAATGACAATGCCACGTTAAATATCAGGACGAACGGCGGCAAGATTGAACAATCCGAAGGCGTCACGGTTGCCACTGATAACATTAATCTATCTGCGCGGACGGGCATAAAAAATATCGATTTAACTAATCACCGCACAGACGATTTGAAATTAAATGCGCGGACGTCTGCGGGCGATATTGACGTTAATGTCACCGGCGGAATTTATAACAATAAAAAGTTGGCGGGCAATGTGATAGTTGACGCGCTCAAAAGCGAATATGGCGGCGTAATGTTGACGGCGCAAGGCGATATTAAGCAGACGATTAGCGGCGCGTCGGTTAATGCGCAGAATATCAAGCTTGAATCGACCGACGGCGCAATCAACCTGAAGATTCAATCGAATGGGCAAAGCGCGGACGTGTCAGCAATTTCTGCGGCGGCGAACGGCAATATTAATCTTACCAAGACTGATGAAAATGATTTCTTAATCGGCTCGATAGTTTCCACAAATGGCGACGTTACCTTGACTGCCAACGGCAAATTCATTGACGCGCTCGACAAGGTGCGCGATAACGGTAGCACCGACGAAAGCGACCTTGTTAAATCGTGGATTGATATGGGCTTAATTGCCGGCACCGACGATTATAAGGGCGCGTACGTCACCAAGCTTGAGCAAGACCGCGACGCTTACAAAGCTGACATAACCGAGAAATTCACCGACTATACAAATTTGAAGGCGGCGTATCAAAAAGACGTGGCTAATTATGAATTGTTGAAAGCCGAACTTGATAGCACTACGATTGAGAAAAGCGAACGTCTGGAGGAGCTTGAGAAAAAATTTGGCGACGCCACGACGGTAAGTGATGATTTAGCGACGGAGTTTGAAGAATATCAACTTTTGAAGACGACCTACGAGGGCGCGGTTGAAAATTACAATAATCTCAAAGAGCGCGTGAAAGCCGCTAAGCCCGCCCAAAACGACCGCTTAGAACTTTTGGATAAAAAATTTAGCGAGTACAATTCGGCGGAAGAATATTTAGCGGCGGACAGTGATTATCAAACGCTGGTTGAGACGGCGAAAAATCCGCAGTATCAGTGGACAAAAGATGAATTGCTAGCCGGAATCCGTTCCTCGATAGTCAACAAGGAAGAAGGCTCCGACCACGACACGACGCGCCTTAAGGACGCCAATATCACCGGCAAAAACATTACGTTGACGGGCGCGGGCGTCGGCTCCAACGTCAAAAAAGCTACTACAATCAAAATGTCCGAACTGCGCGTTAAGGCGAACGAGACGGCAGAAGAAAAATCCGCGCGTTTGGCGAAGCTTAGCCAATTAGCCAACGTCAACGCGGCTGATGTTACAGTTAATTACGTTCTGGACACCGACGGCAACCCTGTAATGCAGACGGTTACGCAAGTGACTTACAACTACGACGCGGACAAGGGCTACTACATTGACACGGCGGGCAATTATGTTCGCTACCGCAAAGACGTCGACGGCAACTTATTAAAATACACCTACGACGCGAATTTAAAGCAAGTCGGGGACGCGGTCGCAGTCGCTAAAGATTCTAGCGGCAACTACGATTTTAGCGACGTCATAAAGAGCACCAAAACCATTGAGAACAAGGGAATTGAATCGTTCAATATAAGCGGCACCATTCCGCTTGGCATATACGCGACGGGAAATATAACGGTTGATACTAACGGTAATAACGGCATATACATAGCGTCGCGCAATAAGGGTGTAAAAATTACCGAGACGACCAATCCGAATAACGATGTTTATAGCCCGCTCAACGTGAATAAAATCGAGACGAGCAAAGCCGACGGCAACTTTGGCGACGTGCGTTTAACCGGCGAAAAGGGCATTTTCAACGCGGCGGATAACGGCGCAAATGTCGTCGCTAAAGATTTAATATTAGTCGGCGGCGATGATTCAATCGGCACGCAGAAAAGACCGTTCGCGGTGCAGTTGACTGGCGATTTACTCAACGCCCGCTCTAACAATGAAGTTAATTTGCAGAAATTCGGCACGAACAATTTCCGAGTTAGTTCCGTATATTCGCCCAAAGCCATTCGCATAACCAATAACGAATATGGCATAATTGAATACAGTTCGCGCTATGACGATATAGCCGAAGCGCACATAATCACGCCGGGCGAAATCACTTTGACCGGTTCGTCGGGCACGCCTAATTTCCCGCTGTCAATAAAGGCGTCTGAATCGACCGTACTCAACCTCGAAGGGAAAAACAACTACTTTTATATCAAGGGCATATCCGGCACGATGAATCTAAATGACATTGCCGGCAACATCGACATTAGCTCGGACAATTCGATAGGGCAGACGCAAGACGGCAAAAACAGTTTGAAGAGCATAAAAGTTGCGGCAACCGGTGACGTTATTTTAGATGGAACGAAAAATAAACTTAACGAAGTATATCTTGGCGCAATCGGCGGAAATTTTGAACTGAAAAACAATTCGAGCAAGTTGACTGCGACTTTCGCCGGCACCATAAAGGGTAGCGCGACAATTAATCAGCGCGGCGACATTAATTTGGGCGGTTCTGGTATTGCCAATATTTTAAATTTAACTTCGGAAAAGGGCGACATAACGTCAACGGGCGGACTTAAGGCGACTAAAGAAATAAATCTAAGCCTCAAAACGTTCACGCACGAAGGCGAAATCCACACGGACAAATTGACGATAGCGACTGATAATGGCGTCACGATTAACAATCCGGAAAATACTTTCAACAGCTTAGTAATTTCAAGCCGCGACGGCAAAGCAATCAATGGTTCGATTGACGTAGCGATAAAGGCAGATAAATTCGCGCCGAGTATAAAAAATGACGTTAAAGGCGACGTGACTTTAGAAAACACCAAAACTAGCGGCGCAATGTCATTCGGCTCCGGCGAAGCGATAAACGTTGGCGGAACTTTCACGGCGACAACCTTAGGCGATTTCGATTACGGCTCCACGCTCAACGCGGGCAAGGGCATTTCGATAGACGCGCTCAACATTTACCGCCGCGCAGACACGACCGGCTATTTCTCCACGACGGGCAGATTATTGCTTAACTCGCAAAACAGCGTAGGCACGGCGAAAAATCCGATTCTTATAGGCAACCACGCCGAAAAAGTTACAGGGCTGGACATTTACGGCAAAGGAATTTATGTCAATGGCGTGAATTCCGGAATATTGACGCTCGGCGACATAATTGGCACTTCCTTTAACGTAAACTCTGAAGGCGCAATAGCTCAAGCCGACAATAAAAAGCTCAATTTAACTGACAAAGTCGAAGTTTCTGCCGCTGATGATGTTACTTTGGACAACGCCGAAAACGTTATCAATAAGGTAGCCCTAAACGGCGGCGACAACGTCAAAGTGCACAGCATAGCCACCAACGGTTTGACGGTCGAAGGCGACTTGAAAACCGGCGGCGACGTTACCATTACCGCTGAAAAATCGCTAACGTTGAATGGCACGATTGATACGGAGAAAAATATCAGCTTGACGGCGGGCAAATCGACGGAAAACACAGCGACCGACGTTTCCGGCACTGAAAAAATCGACGTTAGCAAGCCCGACGAGCAAAAGGAAGATACTTCGCCGATTTACGCTCTGACCAGTAGCAAAGCCAGCGCACTCAAAGCGGGCGAACAAATTACACTCAATGCCGGCAACGTTAAACTTTTAGGCAAGGTAGAAACGGCAGCTATAGAAACAACAAATGCAGAAACGGAATCAGGCATTAAAGTAACGACTAGAAAAGGTTTAGATATGCAAAATGCCGCAAATAATTTTGAAGCCTTGTCGATTGAGAGTAGCGACGGCGAGCAAATTAACGGCTCGATTTTGGCAACGAGCAATTCAGAAGGGGTTCTTGTCCGAATTGACGATGCTATCACGGGCAATTTAACGCTCACGAACAAAAATAATGACGGCGTTATACTTATGCAAGGTTACGGCAAGGAAAACAATATACTAGACGTAAAAGGCAACGTAACGTTGGATATGGGCGGCGAATTTGCAGCGGGTAGAGCGATACATTCAAGCGGCGACATTAATATAACTTCGCGCAACGCCGGAATGTTCATAACCAGTATCGACAGTAAAAACAATATCTTAGAAGCAACTAAAAATCTAACACTCAAAGCGGCTAAAAATATTGATATAGACGGGAATATAACTGCAGGCAATAACATAACGATTAATTCGGCAGGCATTGACGTTTTCGGACAAGCGAACATGGAAGCCGGCAACAACATAAATCTGACTTCCAAAAAAGGCGACATAAAAATAAGTAGCTATGTCCCCGCAGAGAAAAACGAAATAAAAGGCTCGGTTTCTGCAAAGCAAGGCACCATAAAAATGACTGTCGATGAAGGCGATATTCAAATCGGCAACGAGATAGCGGACATTGATACGATATTTGCTAAGAAGAGTATCACGCTAAAGACCGACAAAGGCAATATCGATGTAAAAGGCTCGATGACTTCCGATAACGGCACAGCGAAAATGACGATTACAAATGGCGGCGTTGACATAACGGGCAAATTGACTGCTAATAAAGTCGACATAGAACTTGGCGAAGGCAATATCCAAATCGGCGAAAATTCGTCGGACGCAGATACCTTAGTTTCAAACGGCAATATCACGCTAAAGACCGACAAAGGCGATATCGATATAACAGGCTCGACGATAGCTAATAAAGGCAACGTGGCAATAACGCTTACAAATGGCAACGTCGATATAACAGGCTCCTTGCGTGCGGAAAGGGGCAAAATAGATGTCGAAATCGGCTCCGGCAATATCCAAGTCGGCAACGAGACGACTAAGCAGAATAACGAGACGGTAGTATTTGCCAAAGGCGATATAAACATGAAAACCGGCAACGGGAAAATCGACATATTAGGGAACCATGACTCGGAGGGAGATATAAAATTTGAGACAAATCCAAAAGCCGAAAACGTTGCCGCCAATATCGCTGAATTTTATTCCTATGACGGCACGCCGGTTTTATTCGCCGCTAATGTTGTCGAAACCGACGATATTAAAAAGCCTGGCGACATTACCATTGACGCTGAATTGAAAGCTAATAATTCAGTGTCGATAACGACTACCGAAGGCGACATTGAGGTTACGAAGAAAATCACGGTGACCAACGGCGATATAACGATAGCGACTTCCGACGGCAACATAATAATTGACTCGAACGGCGCGGACGATATGGTTAGGGCGCAAAATGATTTAAATATTCGCACTGACGAAGGCGCAGTTGATATTGCTGGCAAAATTTCCACGAAGGACGGCGACATAACTATAACGTCTAATCACAATTCGTACACGGCGGGGCAAAAGGGCATAATAGTTGAGGAAACCGGCGCGATTAATCCCGGCAAAAACGTTTACTTGAATGCCACTAACGGCGATATTGAGTTCAAAAACATTTCGGCGCAAAATGCTAATATTAATTCAAGTTCCGGCAACGTGACGGCGGACACGATTAATGCGGCTGACACGGTACGCATTGCCCTTGAGCGCGGAGACTTGTATTTAAATCTTGCACGGAGCAAAGGCGTAGCGGTTCTGACTGGCGATACTACTAATTCGACCGTCAACACGATTCAAGCCAATTCGGTAGACGTTAGCGACGCCGTTACAGTCGGGAAAGTTCTTCCGTACAGGAGCAATTATCAGCTAAGCGCATCGACTACAGGCGGCGGCGCAACGGGAAGCGGAAGCTCAACTAGTTACAACAGCTACAGCAATAATTACAGCAACGTTTACAGCAACGCATATAGTAGCGGTTACAGCAATTTTGCGAGCAATCCGAGTTCCTTCGCGACTTTAGGCACCACATTTACGAACGACGGCTTAACTTACTGGCAAAATGCTACTTCCTCTGCCGCGTCGGATTATTCCTTTAGCGAGTTCAACAACACAGCTAACGATATGAGTTACAGGCAAACGCGAAATTATTTCGAGGTTAAATTTATCCCCACGTGGCTTGAAAAAGAATTCATGAGCATAGACTTCGACTACAGCTTTGACAACTTCGGGATTAAAAATGCCACTGAAGACGAATTAACTATCGATTAAGAAAGAACATTTAAAAATAAAAATTTAAAATCCCTGCCAAAAATCCTTTGAGCAGGGATTTTTCTTATCCAAAATCTAAAGCCGCAATGATTAAACTTGCTGAGGAGCGTTTTTTTTATTGGAAATGCTATTAACATTTTTTTTATACCCGAATTGGGACGAGCGTAGAAAAACCAAGAAATTCCAATCGTGATGACCGTAAAGCCAATCAGTACATAAAAAGCGGACGTGACAAGTTCAAAGTTCGAGTTCCGGATTGCCGTAAGTTTCAGTATTCGCCTTGTCCAAAAGTGCCATAACATCAACGCCAAATTTGCCCGTCTCCAACGCTAGCGCAGTTAAATCGCCGCCGCTTAAGCTGTCGTCTAAAAGTTTTGCCAGCGTCGCTTGAGCGAAGACGTTAATTTTTTCGTCATCATAGCCGAGCGCGATAATGTGATACATATGCTCGCTTATGCCAATGCTGTCCGTTAAACTTTTCGGGACGAACATTCCAATAAGCCGAATCGCCGCCCGCAAGGTCATCATCCCAATTCGGACCAGTAGTTAAAGCCGTAACTTAATTGTCCGTAGATACCAATCATATGCGTTGGCTTCATATGAATTCTAGTTGGCGTGTTATACGTGCCAGAATTTTCGACATGGGAACGTTGATATGGCGGTCTTGCGCGTGAGACATGAACATAACGCCGCGAGGCAATCTGGGGCTGACAACAGCGCGGGAAATGACGACGCCATTTCTATTGTAAACTTCGCACCAATCATTATCCTTGACGCCGATTGATTGCGCGTCCTTTTCGTTTAGCCAAATTGTTTGCCCGCCTCTAAATAGTGTCAAAAGTTGTTGGCTATCGAAATCAAGTCGCGGTCGGCAAGACGACATCAGAATAAAGCGCACTTGCCGCCATTCTGAAATCCAAATCAACCAGCAAATCAAGCTTGCCATGCAACGCGCCGCCAGATTTTTTAAGTTCGGATTCATCGCGCCATTTAATTTCTTGCGGCTTAACGATTGATTCTTCATCACATAAAGTAGAATAAAAGAGCTCCTAACGAAATTCCAAATCCTAACCTTCAGGAGATAAATAACAAAGTAGAAGTAATAACAAACATTTACGGCTATGTAAAATTTTTGGAAGATTTTATACTTTATTCGTAACGAAAGATTTTTTGGGGGGGATTTTATGACGAACTTGGAGCTTAAAAACAGCGGATTAGTTTATGACCCTATGGACGCTCAAATTTTAGAAATGCAATTCCCGCAAATGTTTTGGCTATAGGCGTTGAGTGCCGCGTCGTTCGAGAAATTACCAATCGTTGACACCGCTAAGATGCCGCCCCTTTGCCTTTAATTTTTTTCGGTAATCGCCAGGACTTATGTCATATCTTTTGCTGAACGCTTTGATAAGTGATTCACTTTTAGCATAGCCGCAAGAGTAAGCAATTTCTGCGATTGTCAAAGTCGAAGATTCCAAAAGAGCGCGAGCCTTAGTCAAACGACAATTTTGAATGTAACTTTTAGGAGACATTCCAACTTGTTTTGTGAATATCGTTGTAGCATAACTTCGCGCAAGCTTAACATAATCGGCTACATCTAGCACAGAAATATTTTCTTCAATGTGATGATTGATATAATTCATCATGTGCGAAACATAAGTATTGACGTCAGCTTTGGGCATGAATTCTTTTTGAGCCTCAGCAAGAATCGACGTGAATTGAAAGAATAATCCCCAACGATAATAAATATCCGAAAGCATAAAATCATTTTTCTTGAGCATTTCGAGAACAAAATTTTTCAACTTTTCGCCGCTTTCAGGATTGCAAGAGAAAACAGGATTGTCTTTCGATAGCCCAAGAGAATTGACGACAGTTTTTGCTACACGCCCATTAAAACTGACCCAAATATATTGCCAAGGCTCGTCAATGTCGCTGGTGTAAACGGTCTGCAGATTCGGCACAATTAAAAAGCCTTGTCCCTCGTGAAGGTGATAGGTATGCTGATTGATTTTAAAAATTCCCTTGCCAGAAAGGATATAATGTACTAAATAATAAGGGCGCACGGCTGGACCGTAGGTGTGACCGGGATAAGTAAACGAATGTCCAAATTTCACAAGGCAAAATTCATCTTCATTATATAAAGGCATATTTACTGCTTGCCGATTTTCCATTTTGCTCACTCCCAAAAGTATTTTTCTTTGGACAATGATAATTTGTTTTTTACTTGTGCGCAAGGAAGGAGAAATACCATGTTTTAAAAACATTTGAAGAACGTTCAATCAACAAAAAGCAGAGGAGGTTTATTTTTATGAGCAGTAAATTTATTCAGCGCGTTGCTTATGCTTGCGGTACTTTCGGACACGATGTTTTTTACATGATGCTGGGTAGCTATTTTATGATTTTTGTTACCAGTAATCTTTTCAATTCGACCGATGCCGAAAGTAAATTGCAAGATGCTTACATGATTGGTGTTGTCACGACGATTATTTTAGTTTTGCGCGTCGGTGAACTTTTAATTGACCCGTTCATTGGTAACATGATTGACAAGACTAAAACTCGTTGGGGGAAATTTAAACCGTGGGTTTTAGTCGGCGGCGTCGTTGGTGCGGTCTGTTTGGCTATTTTGTTCACGGACTTTGGCGGAGCGGCAATGACTAATCCTATGACGTACTTAATTGGATTCGCGGTAGTGTATCTGATTATGGACGTTTTTTATTCCGCTAAAGACGTTGCGATTTGGTCGATGATTCCGGCTTTGAGTTTCGACAGCCGCGAGCGCGAAATCACTGCAACTTATGCGCGTATCGGTTCAGTTTTCGGGGCGCAGTTGGTAACGGTTATGGTTATGCCGTTGGTACTTTTCTTCTCGATAAATCAAAATGGCGGCGCGGGCGACCCTCACGGCTGGTTTGCATTTGCCTGCATTGGTGGCGCAATATCTGTTATCGGCGCAATCATTCTCGGTATCGGCACGAAAGAAGAGCAATCAGCTCTGCGCGAAAATAAGGAAGAGACCGGCTTCAGTGATGTTTTCAAAGTGCTTTCCAAAAATGATCAGCTTATGTGGATTGCTTTTACATATTTGATTTATGGCTTGGGTGCAAATATCGTCAACAACTTTAATTTGTATTATTTTATTTACATTCTGGGGGACTCCACGCAATTTTCTTTTCTCGGCATTATAAACGTTGTTATCGGACTTGCTGCCGTTGCCCTCTTCCCGACTTTAACGAAAAAATTCAGCCGCAGAGGTTTATTCTTCGTATCAATTAGTATTATGATTATCGCTTTAATTTGTTACGCCTTCGCGGGTAAAAGCGTAATGATGACATTGTTTGCGGCAGGACTTTTCGCACTTCCGCAACCGCTTGTTTTCTTAGTCGTCTTGATGACGATTACTGACACCGTTGAATATGGGCAATTAAAGCTCGGTCACCGCGACGAAGCACTTGTACTTTGTGTGCGTCCGCTGATTGATAAATTTTCCGGAGCGATTACAAGCGCGATGGTTGGTTATACGGCGGTTTGGGTCGGTATGGTTTCCGGCGCAACTGCCGATTCTATTTCTGCTGACGGCGTTTTACATTTTAAAATGATTATGTTCGCCGCGCCAGTTATCTTGATAATTATTGCGGGGCTTTTCTATCGCGCTAAAGTGAAACTCACTGAAGAAGAGCACGAGCGCATTGTTAAAGAACTTGAAGCAAAATGGGCGGATATGAACAAGTAATTTTGGGGAGGTTTTGTCATGGAAGTTTTTGACGTTATCAAGGAGGCGTTTGAAGAGACATTCGGCGCGGCGGATACTCAAAAATATTTTTCGCCAGGTCGCGTGAATTTAATCGGCGAGCATACCGACTACAATGGCGGCAATGTCTTTCCCTGCGCAATTTCGCTGGGCACTTATGCTTTGGTCGCGCCCCGAAAAGATAACATGACGCGCATTTATTCTATGAACATGGCGGACAAAGGCGTTATTGAATTTAAAATGAACGGCTTAAAATACAATCGCGCTTACGACTGGGCAAATTACGTTGCGGGCACGATTGCCACATTTGAGCAGGCAGGACATACGGCGACGAATGGCTTTGACATTGTAATTTATGGTACGTTACCTGCGGGAGCCGGTCTTAGTTCGTCGGCGTCTCTGGAAGTTTTAACCGCCGTCATTTTGAACGAGAATTTTAATTTCGGGCTGGATATGGTCGAAATGGTTAAGCTCTCGCAGAAAGCGGAAAATGAATTCGTTGGCATGAATTGCGGCATTATGGATCAATTTGCTGTCGGCATGGGCAAGAAAGATTGCGCGATCCTCCTAGACTGCAACACGCTAAAATATCGCTACAGCCCGATTAAGCTCGACGACTGCGCGATTGTCATAACGAATACAAATAAGCCGCATTCGCTCGTTACTTCCGCTTACAATGAACGCCGCCAACAATGCGAACACGCTCTGAAAAAAGTTCAAGCCGTAAAGCCTGAGTTAAAAGCTTGGGGAGAATTAACTAACGAAGAGTTCGACAAATTAGCGGAAAATATCAGCTCACCGATTGAAAGACTTCGTGCGCGTCATGCAGTTCGCGAAAATCAGCGGACACTTGAGGCAGTCGCCGCGCTTGAAAATAATGATTTGGAAAAGTTCGGGCAACTTATGCACGATTCGCACGTTTCTCTTCGCGACGATTACGACGTAACAGGAATTGAGCTTGATACCTTAGCCGAGCTTGCTTGGGGCGTCGAAGGTTGCATAGGTTCGAGAATGACGGGTGCGGGCTTCGGCGGTTCGACCGTCAGCATTGTCAAAAATTCTGCGATTGATGAATTTAAAGCTAAGCTCGAAGAGGGCTACACGAAAAAAATTGGCTACGCGCCGAGCTTTTACGTTGCGGATATTTCTCAAAGCACACACAAAATTTAAGAGGTGATTTTAATGGCAATTTTAGTATGCGGTGGCGCGGGCTATATCGGTTCGCACGCAGTTTATCAGCTGGTGAAAGCCGGCGAAGAAGTCGTTATCATCGATAATCTTCAGCACGGTCATCGCGGCGCAATCAATCCTGCCGCCAAATTTTATCAGGGCGATATTCGCGACGCCAAAATTCTCGACCAAATTTTTACCGAAAACAAAATTGAAGCCGTGATTCATTTTGCCGCCTATATAGAGGCGGGAGAAAGCGTCGAAAAGCCGCTAAAATATTTCAATAATAACGTTTACGGAATGCAAATCTTGCTTGAATCAATGGTCAGAAATGGCGTTGATAAAATTGTTTTCAGTTCTACTGCCGCCACTTACGGCGAGCCGGAAAAATTTCCTATCGAAGAAAACGACAGAAAGCAACCGATTAATCCTTATGGCGAATCGAAATTGATTATGGAAAAAATGATGAAGTGGGTAAGCCGCGCAAATGGCGTTCGCTTTGTGAGTTTGCGCTACTTTAATGCGGCGGGCGCGGTCGAGGATGGCTCAATCGGCGAAGACCATCACCCCGAAACGCATTTGATTCCGCTGATTTTGCAAGTGCCGCTAGGGAAACGCGACCACATTACAATTTTCGGCGAAGACTACCCCACGCCCGACGGGACTTGCCTGCGCGATTACATTCACGTTATCGACCTTGCCGACGCCCATATTTTAGCTTTGAAATATCTACGCGAGGGCGGCGCGTCAAATGTTTTCAATCTCGGCAACGGGCAGGGCTTCTCCGTCAAGGAAATGATTATCGCGGCTGAAAAAGTTACCGGACAGAAAATTAAAACGGAAATGGGCACGCGCCGCGCTGGCGACCCCGCTCAACTCATCGCCTCAAGTGATAAGGCTAGAAAAATTTTAGGTTGGACGCCGCAATTTGCCGACGTGGAAAAAATTATCTCAACCGCTTGGACGTGGCATAAAAATCACCCCAACGGCTACGGGGATTGAAAGGAAAAAATTATGATTAACACCGAAATAAATCGCCTGCTGAATTTTGCTAAGCAACAAAAACTTATGGCGCAAAGTGACGAATATTACGCGGCAAATAAATTGATTGATTTGCTTGGCGCGGGCGAATTTGTTCCCGAAAAAATTACGGAGACTCTGGAGACCGCAACGCCGATTCTTGAAAATATGCTTGACTATGCGGTTGCGGAAAAAATTATCGATGACACGATTAACGAACGCGACCTTTTCGACACGCGAATTATGGATTGCGTTATGCCGCGTCCGAGCGAAGTTATCCGCAACTTCAGGAGCGATTACGAAAAATCGCCCGAACTCGCCACAGATAATTACTACAAGTTCAGTATCGCCTCGAATTACATTCGCAAGGCTCGCATTGATAAAAATGTTGTCTGGAAGTCCGAGACCGAATACGGCGCACTTGATTTGACAATTAACCTTTCCAAGCCCGAAAAAGATCCTCGCGACATTGCCAAAGCTAAAAGCGTCAAGGCGACGGGCTATCCAAAATGTTTGCTTTGCCGTGAAAATGAAGGCTTCGCCGGGCATGCCGGGCACCCCGCCCGCCAAACTCATAGGATTATCCCGCTTAACTTTCGCGGCAACGAATGGTTCCTGCAATATTCGCCTTACACCTACTACAACGAGCATTGCATTGTTTTGAATAATCTGCACGTGCCGATGAAAATCAATCGCGACACGTTTGAAAATATCTGCGACTTCATAACGGAATTTCCACATTATTTTGTTGGCTCCAATGCGGATTTGCCGATTGTCGGCGGCTCGATTCTCTCGCACGACCACTATCAAGGCGGGCATTATACTTTCCCAATGGAACTCGCTCCGATTGAAAAAACTTATACTTTCGCAGGTTTCCCCAAAGTCGAAGCGGGGCGCGTTAAGTGGCCTATGTCAACTTTGCGTTTGCGGTCGGAAAATCGCAAGCAGTTGATTGACCTTGCCGAAAAAGTTTTGCAAGCGTGGCGAGGCTACAGCGATGAATCTGTAGAAATTCTCGCGCAGACTGACGCGCCGCATAATACGATAACGCCGATTGGCAGGAGGCGCGGCAAGGCTTATGAATTGGATTTAGTTTTCAGAAACAATCGCACGAGCGAAAAGCACCCGCTCGGCATTTTCCACCCGCATGACGAAGTTCACCACATTAAGAAAGAAAATATCGGCTTGATTGAGGTTATGGGCTTAGCAGTTCTTCCCGCGCGATTGAAAAGCGAAATGGCGCAAGTCAAAGAGAATTTCCTAAACGGAGCCGAAGACATTTCGGGCATTGCCGACATTGAAAAACACGCCGCTTGGTATAAAAAAATCCGCTCTAAGTACAAGAAAATTACCGACAAGAACGTTGATGAAATTATTCGGGCGGAAATTGGGCACGTATTCAGCGAAGTTTTAGCACATGCGGGCGTATTCAAGCGCAACGAAAAAGGCTTGGCGGCGTTCGATAAATTTGTTGAGCTTTGCAGAGGAGGAGATTTTTTTGACATTCAATCTTAAAAATTTACCGAATCCAGAGTACTTTCAAGAGAACAGATTGCCGGCGCATTCCGACCACAAATATTTTGCAAGCGTCGCGGAACTCGCAAGCGGGCGGTCGAGATTTTTCCTTTCGCTTAACGGTCTGTGGCATTTTGCCTACGCGCCGAATTTGAATTTTATTCCGTCCGATTTTGCAAGCGAAAAAGTTGACTGCCACGACTGGCAGACAATTCGAGTTCCCGCGCATATTCAAACGGAAAATTTCGGCAAGCCCCATTACACCAATACAACTTATATTTGGGACGGGCACGAAGTCATTAAGCCCGGCGAAATTCCCGCGCGAGATAATCCCGTTGCCTGTTATGTGAAATATTTCAACGCACCCGATTGGAAAAATTTCTTTGTGAGCTTTCAAGGCGCGGAGTCTGGAATTGCAATTTGGCTTAACGGAAATTTTGTCGGCTACAGTGAAGACTCATTCACGCCGAGCGATTTCGATTTGACGCCTTTTATAAAGCAGGGCGAAAATAAATTGGCGGCGGCTGTTTTCAGATATACTAGCGGCTCTTGGCTTGAAGACCAAGATTTTTGGCGATTCAGCGGAATTTTTCGCGACGTGATTTTATATAGCAAGCCCGAACTCCACGCCGAAGATATTTTCATTCACGCCGCGCCGATTAACAATTACACCGACGGCAACTTGAAAATCGAAACGCTTTGGAACTCCGACGCGGAAAAAGTTGTTGAGCTGAAACTGTTCGACCGGAATAACTCCTGCGTGCTTGACGACACAAAAACTTTTAGCGGCAAAGAATTTACTTTTGCGTACGGGCTAAAAAATATTTCGCTGTGGAGTGCTGAAAAGCCTAATCTTTATCGCGCATTGCTCGTCGTGAAAAATTCTGCGGGCGAAGTCGTCGAAGTCATTGCGCAAAATATCGGCTTCCGCGAAATTAAGCTTGAAAACACGCTGATTAAAATTAACGGCAAGCGAATTGTTTTCAAGGGCGTAAATCGTCACGAGTTCGATTGCTTTAACGGTCGCGCAGGAAATCCCGCTGATATTGAAAAAGATATTATCGCACTGAAGAGGAATAACATAAACGCCCTGCGCACTTCCCATTATCCCAATCCCTCGCGCCTTTACGAACTTTGCGACATTTACGGCTTGTACATGATTGACGAAACCAATTTGGAAACGCACGGCTCGTGGATGAAAAATGGCGGCTGTTATCGCGACGAAAATACCATTCCCGACGACAATCCGAAATGGTTAGCGGCGGTCGTCGATAGAGCAAAGTCGATGCTTGAGCGCGATAAAAATCACCCGTCGATTTTGATTTGGAGTTGCGGCAATGAATCTTGCGGCGGGAAAAATATTTTCGAGATGCACGAATTTTTCAAGCGGCGCGACCCAAGTCGCCTTGTCCACTACGAAGGCATTTTCTGGGATAGAAGATTCAATGCGACGTCCGATTTTGAAAGCCAAATGTATCCGACCGTCGCGAGCATTAAAAAATTCCTTGCCGAAAAGCGCGACAAGCCCTTTATCTGCTGCGAATACTCTCATGCAATGGGCAATTCCTGCGGCGGCTTGAGCAAGTACACCAAACTTGCCGACGTGGAAAAACTTTATCAGGGCGGCTTTATCTGGGATTTTGCTGACCAAGCGATTGCAACCGATGACGGCTTGAAATACGGCGGCGACTTCGGTGACAGACCGACCGATTACAATTTCAGCGGCAACGGATTATTCTTCGCCGACCACACGCCAACGACTAAGTTGCAGGAAGTTAAATTCTGCTATCAAAATTTTGAACTTTTGCCGAGTGAAGGCGCGGTTAAAATCCTCAATAAAAGTTTGTTCACGAACGTGGCGGACTTCGATTTGAAGTTGAATCTTCTTCGTGACGGCGTCGAAGTCTGGACGAAAACTTTTGACGCGCCAAATATTTTGCCGGGCGAAAGTGCAGACGTCAAGATTGATTTGCCGAATTACGGCGCGGGCGAATACGCTTTGACGGCGTCGCTTTGTCTGAAGTCGGAAAATATTTTTGCCGAGCGCGGCTTTGAAATTGCATTCGGTCAAGGCGTTTTCAAAAAATCCGATTCAGTTTCAGACGTTGCGGCTTGGCTGAACAAGAAAAATATTTATGTGTCGGTTGCGCCGTTGAAAAATATTCGTCCTGTGCGCGTGGTGCAAAGCGATATAAATTTGGGTGTGCAGGGCGAAGGCTTTGCCTTTATGTTTTCGAGCGCGGCGGGGAATTTGACGAGCTTTAAATTTAACGGCGAAGAATTTATTTCGGTTTTGCCGACGCCAAATTTCTGGCGTGCTCCGATTGATAACGACTACGGGAACGGGCAACACCTCGACGCGGCGCAATGGAAACTTGCAAGCCTCTACAAGAAATGCGCGAAGATTGAATATCGCACTGCCGAAAAAGATTTTGTTGCTGTGGAAAGGTTTTTTGGCGAAAAATTTACTGGCGAGTTTGCGGCGGACTTTGTCGAAGTCAGATTTACTTACGAACTTTTTACTACGCCGAAAAGTTTTTGCGCCGTGACTTACAAAGTTAATCGCGACGGCTCCTTAAAAATTTCGCAAGATTACAAGAAAGTTGACGGGCTTGGAGATTTGCCGGATTTCTCTATGTTGTTCACTGTGCCGAAGAAATTTAATCGCATAAAATTTTACGGCTTGGGACCGCTTGATAATTATAGCGACCGGCTCGAAGGTGCGCGGCTTGGGATTTTTGAATCGACGATTTTTGAGGAAGTCGAGCCGTATTTGTTGCCGCAGGAATGCGGGAATCATTGCGGATTGCGTTGGTTTGAAGTGCTGGACAATCGCGCACGCGGCTTGAAAATTTTCGCCGAGAATCCTTTTGAGGCGCAAGCACTGCCCTACAGCCCGCACGAATTGGAACTTGCGCGTCATCAAGAGGAGTTGCCTAAGCAAAATTATACGTTCGTGAAAATTTCTTCGGGGCAATGCGGCGTTGGCGGCGATGATTCATGGGGCGCGCCCGTTTTGGAGGAGTACAAAATTAAAAATTCGGATAAGCATTTCGAGTTTTGCTTGAAGGGAGTTTGACGCATGATTAGCTTTGAGAATGAGCGATTTCATTTGCGCAACGATTTTTTTAGCTACGTCATGGAAATTGCTCGCGGCAAATATTTGCTCCACCGCTATTGGGGGCGTCCGCTGAAGGAATTTCGCGACAGTGCGCCGTTGCAAAGGGTTGACCGTGCGTTCAGCGGACAACTTGCCGATTTTGAAAACGAGCGGACTTACTCGCTTGACGTTTTGCCGCAAGAATATCCCGTGCGCGGGCGTACCGATTACAGAATTCCCGCCTATGCGGTCGAGCTTGAAAACGGCACGAACATTTCAGAATTAAATTACGTATCGTATAAGATTTTTGACATCAAACCAACACTTAAAGGATTGCCCGCGAGTTTTGGCGACAGTCAGACTTTGGAAATTGAACTGCAGGACGCTTGCGGGAACTTTAAAGTTTTCCTTAGCTACACCGTCTTTGCTGATTCGCCGATTTTGGCAAGGTCAGTAAAATTTATTAATACGAGTAGCAAGAAAATTAAAATCTGTAATGCGGCAAGTGCGGCGATTGATTTTCCCGATAATGATTTTGATATTATAAATTTGTACGGCGGACACGCGGCAGAACGAACGATTCAACGTCGGAAAGTTTCACGCGGGATTTTTGAAATTTCATCGACACGCGGCGCAAGTTCTCATCAACATTCGCCGTTTATCGCGCTTGCCAGACCCACTGCCGACGAGTTTCAAGGCGAAGTTTACGCGGCAAGCCTGATTTACAGCGGCAGTTTCGCTATCAAAGTCGAGGCGGAGCAATTCGGGACGACGCGCTTCGTTATCGGCTTGAATCCTGACGTTTTCAGTTGGACGCTTGAACCCGGCGAAGAATTCCAGACGCCCGAAGTTGCATTGAATTTTTCTGCGCACGGGCTGAACAGCTTATCGCAGGGCTACCACAAATTTTATCGCGAACATTTAATGCGCGGCAAGTTCAAGGATAAAATTCGCCCGATTCTGGTCAACAACTGGGAGGCAACTTATTTCGACTTCAACGAGGAAAAAATTCTCGCGCTCGCCGATTGCGCTAAGGATATGGGCTTGGAACTTTTAGTTTTGGACGACGGCTGGTTTGTTAATACCGCAAAACTTGCGCACGGGCTGAACGGTTTAGCGGACGAAGTTCACAAGCGCGGCTTAAAGTTCGGACTGTGGGTCGAACCGGAAATGACGAATTTTGACAGCGAACTTTATCGCGCTCACCCTGATTGGATTTTACACGTTCCGGACTACAAGCCGAGCTTCGGTCGTCATCAACTAGTTTTGGATTTGTCCCGCGCCGACGTTTGCGACTACATTTTGAACGCCATGCGCAAAGTTTTTAGTTGTGCGCAGATTGATTACATTAAATGGGACATGAATAGGCACATGACCGAAGCTTTTAGCGCGAAACTTCCACCCGCTCGGCAAATGGAAACTCAACATAGATACATGCTCGGACTTTATGCGATTATGGAAAAGTTGACGGCGGAATTTCCCGACATTTTATTTGAAAGTTGCTCCGGCGGCGGCGGACGGTTCGACGCGGGCATTTTGTACTACATGCCGCAGACTTGGACGAGCGATAATACCGATGCAATTTGCCGCCTTTCAATTCAGACGGGAACGGGGCTTGCCTTCCCGATAATTTCGCAAGGCGCGCACGTTTCAGTTACGCCCAATCACCAAGTCGGGCGCGTGACGCCTATGCAAATGAGAACTTTTGTTGCAATGGCTGGCACTTTCGGTTATGAACTCGACATTACAAAGATGAGCGACGTTGAAAAGGCTGACGTTAAAATTTATGTTGAGTTGTACAAGGAAATTCGTCCGACGATTCAGCTTGGGAAATTCACGCGGCTTTTGACCGGCGGCAACGAGTACGCTTGGCAATTCGCCGACGGAAAGCGCGTTGTCGTCATGTATTTTAAAATTTTGGCGCAACCTGCCGAGCCGATTAGAATTTTGAGACTTGCAGAGCTTGACGCCGATAAACTTTACACGCTGAAAAAATATTTGCCGCCTAAAAAGTTGGGCGTCGACGGCGGAGAGCAAAAAATTTTCTTCGAGGAAAAATCTTTCTACGGCGATGAGCTAATGTATTCGGGAATAGCAGTAGAGAAAATCGAAACTGATTTTGCGGCTTACATGTGGGTTTTCGAGGTGCAGTAATGGACATTCAAAAATTTAATTTCGGCAAAACGTCCGGCGGGCAAGCGGTTGACGGCTTTGAACTAAAAAATTCGAGCGGCACGACGGCGAAAATTATCACTTACGGCGCAAGACTCACAAGTTGGATTTTTAACGGCGTTGAAGTCGTTTTGGGCTACGACAATATTTCCGACTCTGAAGCGGACACGAGTTACAAAGGCGCGATTGTAGGTCGTTGCGCCAATAGAATCGGCGGTGCAAGTTTCGCGCTGAACGGGAAAATTTACAAGCTCGACAAGAACGACGGCGGGAAAAATCATTTGCACGGCGGTTTTAATGGCTTTGAGAAAAAAATTTGGTCGGCTGAAATTCTTCCCGACGGCTTGAAACTTTCGGTCGAAAGTCCCGACGGCGAAGGCGGCTATCCTGGAAACTTCAAAGCGACAGTGATTTACGCGCTGACGGACGATAACGCGCTTGAAATTTCTTACGCGGCGACTTCCGACGCTGATACCCTCTGCAATCTGACAAATCACACGTATTTTAATTTGGACGGCGGCTCAGATATTCTGCAGCAAAAAATTCAAATCTTCGCGGACGCATACACTTGGGCGAACGCTGAATCCGTTCCTGACGGCAGAATTTTACCTGTCGAGAATACGCCAATGGATTTAAGAAAATTGCAAGCGATTGGCGAACATATCGACGACGACTTTGACCAGTTGAACTTTGGACGCGGCTACGACCATAATTTTTGTGTCGGCAAGCTCGGCGAAATGAAAAAAGTTGCGCGTGCTGAATCTTCCGATTCAAAAATAGCTTTGGAAGTTTTCACGACGCAACCAGGACTTCAATTTTACGCGGGGAATTGGCTTGACGATAAAAAATTCGGTAAGCGCACAGGATTTGCCCTCGAAGCTCAATTTTATCCCAATGCAATAAATTTGCCCGCCTTTGATACGCCACTTTTAAAAGCTAATGAAACTCAACGTTCTAAAACCGTATATCACTTGTGGCCGAAGCTTTGCTGAAGAATATTAAGTCATAGACCCCACGTTGGGCAATGGCGTTATTGACAAACTGGCGAAGGATTGTGCTATAAATAATTAAAGCTACAAAACAATTTTATAGTTGGCAAGAAATCTTTGCGCCTTATATCATCTTACGGCGCGGAAGATAAACTTAACCTCCGATAAAATTTTTCTTTACGATATTACGTACACAATAACAAGTCAATTAGTTTCGTAATATTTTTGTTTACATTTTGCTAAGCAAAACGTGACTTTAATCTATCAAATGACTGATAACTTCGATATGAAAGACGTGACAACTGACGGCAAAGTAAGACGTGCTGTAATTACCGTTCGTAATGTAAATCAAGGGAGCTTCGCTACGACTGTTCTTTTCTACGACGATATAGTTAGTGCTTATGCTGACACCGATTCAGTCTTAAGTGCATTAGGGCTTGACAAAACAATCATCGATACCATAGCCGAATATCGCCTACCACAGTACGTTCTTAGCGTCGGTGAAATCTGAATTCAATCTCCGCCTTTGGTTAGTTTTTTTTCGTTCAGTTCGTGAATTACTATCTGATTAGTCTTAACGCCGCCCTCTTCAATTCGCCAAGGTTTGGTCTTAGCGAGAGCTTTGACGTCGGAGAGTTTAAAGCGGCGTTGATTGCTGTTTACATAGTAGGGAGTAAGGAGATTGTGCTTGACAAAGGTCGTAATAGCCGCAGGAGAAATACCGAGGAGTTTAGCGGCGGCAGTGCTCCTTATAAAACAATCGTTGGTCAGCAAAGCAACTTTATCAGGGTCAATCTGATTAAGAACTTGGATAGCGTGTTCGGCGGCGTTAAGCTTGTCGATGATGCGTTCAATTTCGCGGAGCCGCGTCAACGCTTTGTCCAACGCTTTTAAATCCAAAATGTCCAATTAACTATCTCCTATCTATTAATTAACCTAGTATTGACACTCCCCACGGCTAAAGCCGGAGGGATTCCTAATTCAACGACCATTTTACATGGCCTCCAAAGGCGTAACTTCCCGTGTGTCCCACGGTAGGTGTGTACTTGTGACCTATCACTTCTGCGGCTCCTACCGGGCAAGGGACGGTACACGCGCCCTATCTCTTGCTAAACAGCCTACCGCTTTTTAAGCACTGCTTTTTCGATTTCAGCCGTTTTCAAACGCAAGACTTCTCCTTTCCTCAATATTCTTTAGGATTTTCATCTTACATTAGTTAGTTTTAGAAGTCAATGCGCCTTATATATCTTACGGCGCGGATGATAAAATTTTTTTGTAAAATATGCAAAGAAGTTGAGCAGGGGTAAAAGCCGCCGACTTCAGTAACAAATCTTGAAGTATAAAACAGGGTTGGGGCAACGACCCTTGCAGGAGACATCGTAAGACTTAAATTTTTAAGCTTTGGTTGATAATAGCAGAATCCTCCGCCACCGTGGGGAGTTTGTCAAAATATTTGTGGTAAGGGAATAGGTTCTGTCCCAATCGACGATTTTTCTTGCGAATTCCCTTTCGGAATGAATATCGAACTCGCCGAATACCATAACTTGCTTGTGAAAAAGTTTCGTTAAATACTCTGCCCGTATCAGCAGTCATATCCGGATGATTAAAAACAACCGCAAGTTCTATCGCGTATCCGCATTTCATTATCGGCAAATCGGCTTCGGGCGTGAAGTAATAGGCGTAAGATTTGCCGCCGCCCTTTGTCAGACTTTCCGCCAATTTGATTATCGGCGCATTAAACCAAATCTGGCTTAAAAGACGGCTGTCGCGTTCCCAGCTTTCGACGCCCGTCATGTCGTTCCAGAAGCTCTCGACAAGTTTTTTCTCCGCGTCCGTCAATTTAGGAAACATTTTCGCCTTGCGGTCGTCAAAATCGAAACTGTACACGAAGAAATTCATTTCGTTTTTATTGCAGACTTGAATAAAATCAATATCCTTCGCCGCGCCGTTCGCATAAGCCTCAAATGGCTCCAACGATACGCCGTCATCGGGAATAACGTCCACGGGAACTTTCCAGCGCAATTCTCCTACAGGGTGCTTACCGACAAACGGAATGCCTCTGTAGGAAATAATATTTTCCGTCATCTTGCCGATAAATGTACCGTTAATGCATTTGACCGCCAGCGACTTATCATAATTGCTATCCGTGATTCGTTTATTTTCGCCGTACTGCGCTCTCAGTGTTGTGGTAAAGTAAAGTT
>DJWY01000004.1:14782-14981 GCA_002448305.1 Selenomonadales bacterium UBA7018 | reverse complement strand
CGCAGTCCGGACATTTGAAATTTTACAATGAGCCGGAAAACTCCGCCCGACTTGCCGAACGCTTTATTGAAACGAGCGGCGCGAAGACGATGGGCGACCTTGTGAAGAAATCTGTCGCCGAAATCAAGAGCGTTTACGAACAAGTCAGTGCCGGCGGGCTTGCCGAAAAGACGAGTGAATATTTGCCGACGTGCGACGG
>DJWY01000004.1:14369-14650 GCA_002448305.1 Selenomonadales bacterium UBA7018 | reverse complement strand
GGCAACGTTGCTGATGAATGGCGTTTGTGGTTGCAGTTCAATGAAAATTTCTCCAAAACATATCGCGACAATCCCGAAAACTTTTCTTCCGTTTTTCAAAAGTACAAAGCAAACACCGCAGAGAAAGTTTATCAAGCGTGGCTGAACGGACGTCCCGATACCGAAGAAAATTTTATCGATTTTGCAATTCAAGCGGATTGGCGCGTCGGTCAAGAGCTAGCGGCCGAATATCAATCGAAATTTGCAGATGTTTACTTCTATGTTTTCAGTCATTGGGTAAA
>DJWY01000004.1:0-14156 GCA_002448305.1 Selenomonadales bacterium UBA7018 | reverse complement strand
CCCGCATTGGGAGAAATATTCCGCCGGCAATCGTCAAACAATGGAGTTGAACTCTAAAGGTTGTGCCTGCCACAAAGATTTGAACACTCAAAACTTGAACGCCCTGCGCTATCTTTACGAAAGCTGAAATTTAATCTGATTTGCCGCCTCGACAATTCGTCGGGGCTTTTTTTTAATGATGTTAGTATGCTATAAGGAAGTGACGTTATGTCAAACTTAACGCGCAGAGATTTTATCAAAACTGCCGCGCTCGGCTTTTTGGCGGCAAATACGCTCGGTTTTATGCCCGAAAAAGTTTTCGCCGCTGATAATTGCTCCGTTAAGACTAAATACGGCACTTTTAACGGCTTCATCGACAAAAACGGCGTTAAAACATGGCTGGGCATTCCATTTGCTCAACCGCCCGTCGGTAAACTTCGCTGGCAGGCTCCTCAACCGCTTAAACCGACAAATAAGACTTTCGACGCGAAAAATTTCGGATTTACGGCTTGCCAAGATATTGACAAGAACGAGGGAGCCTCCGGAAACCCGCAAAGCGAAGATTGCTTGACGCTCAACATTTGGAGACGAGGCGAAAAGAAAAATTTGCCCGTCATGGTCTTTATTCACGGCGGCGGCTTTCAAAATGGCGGTTCAAGCGACCCACTTTACAACGTAACAAATTTCGCGGCGGTTAATGATGTCGTAATCGTCACGATTAACTATCGGTTGAACGTTTTCGGCTTTGTGAACTTCGGTACGATTGATTCTTCGTTCGAGGACAGCGGCTATCTCGGTTTGAAAGACCAAGTCGCCGCGTTGAAGTGGGTTAAGGAAAATATCGCGTCATTCGGCGGGAATCCCGATAATATTACGATTTTTGGCGAAAGTGCCGGCTCAGCGTCAGTTATGTTTCTCGCGGTAACGCCTGCGGCGAAAAATCTTTTCCAAAAAGCAATTCCGCAGTCCGGTAATTCGTACATGTACAATACGCCAGAATATTCCGCACCGTTGGCAGAAATTTACATGGAAATGGGCGGCGCGAAGTCGATGCGCGACATGATGAAAAAATCTGCCGCCGAGCTTCTCCAACTTTACGTAAAAGTTTCGGATTCTCGCGGCACGGCAACGGAAATGGATTATTTGCCGACGTTTGACGGGAAATTTTTGCCGATTGACCCATTCAAGGCACTAAAAGACGGCGGCGCACACGGAATTAAATTTTTAACGGGCACGACCGCCGACGAATGGCGTTATTGGTTTCTAATATATGCGGACAACTTTTTTTCAAGCTTTAGGAATGCTCCCGAAAAAATTTCTCCCGTCATGAAAAATTACAGAATACACCGTGCGAAAACGTTTGAGGAAATTTATAAAGCGTGGCTCAACGGTCGTTCGGATACGGAGGAAAATTTCATTGCTTTTGTAAATCAGTTGGATTGGCGCGTCGTACAGGAGTTGGCGGCGGAATATCAATCTAAATTCGGCGACGTTTACTATTATTTGTTCAGTGAGCAGTCGACGATTGAAAATTTGCGCTCGTGTCACGCGGTCGACTTGCCGTATACCTTCAATAACGGCGATCACATTGTCCCGAATCCCAATCCCAAGCTTGTGCAACAAGTTCAGGCATCATGGGCGGCATTTGCGGCGACTGGCAACCCGAACAACGAATTTATTCCGCATTGGGAAAAATATTCCGCCGATAATCGCCAAACTATGGAACTGAACTCAAAAGGTTGCGTCTTACATAAAGATTTGAACACGCAAAATTTGAACGCCTTGCGCTACATCTACGAAAGCTAAAAAAGGAACATTTTTTATTTAATATAATTAAAAACATACTCTTGACGCAAGAAAATTTTTTGATTCAATGTCGCGAATGATTGATGTCTTGTCAAAACTAAAATTTACTCCGCAAAAAATAAATTTGACAAATTTTATAGTATTAGGAATGTTTCCAAAAAATAATTTAGAAAGGGTTGATATTATGACAAACTTAACGCGCAGAGACTTTATCAAAACTGCCGCACTTAGCTTTTTAGCAGTCAATACGATTGGTTTTCTGCCTGACAACAAAGTTTTTGCGGCAAGCGATTGCGTCGCCAAAACTCGCTACGGTACGTTCAACGGCTTTGTTGACGAAAACGGCGTAAAAAATTGGCTGGGCGTTCCATTTGCTCAACCGCCCGTCGGTAAACTTCGCTGGCAAGCTCCCCAACCTTTGCAACCGTCTAATAAATCTTTCGACGCGAAAAAATACGGCGCATCGCCTATTCAAGTAGCTATAAAGATTGATGAGCCGATTGTAGATGACGACGACACCCCGCAAAGTGAAGACTGCTTGACGCTGAACATTTGGACACGCGGCGACGGCAAAAATAAACCCGTCATGATGTGGATTTACGGCGGAGCTTTTGTCGGCGGCTATTCAAGTGAAAATCTTTACAGCGGTTCTAACTTTGCGGCGGCTAATGATGTCGTTATCGTCCTGTTAAATTATCGGCTGAATGTTTTCGGCTTTATGAACTTTGCAAGCTTTGATTCTGCCTATGAAGACAGCGGTTATCTGGGCATAAAAGACCAAGTTGCGGCTGTGAAGTGGGTTAAAGAAAATATCGCGGCGTTTGGCGGAGACCCCAATAACATTACAGTTTTCGGCGAAAGTGCCGGCTCTATTTCGACTATGATGCTGACAGTTATTCCTGCTGCCAAAGGACTTTTCCAAAAAGTAATTTCGCAATCCGGACACGTGGACTTTTATAGTGAGCCAGAAATTTCCGCTAAAGCTGCAGAAAGTTTTATGGCGTTCAGTGGCGCGAAAACCGTTAGCGACCTTATGAAAAAATCTGGCATCGAACTTAAAAATCTTTACGAAGAATTCATGAACACGCGCGGCGGCAGTAATATTGCGGAATTTGCTCCGACTTGCGACGGGAAATTTTTGCCGCTCGACCCCTTCAAGGCATTAAAAGACGGCGCAGCAAGCGGTATTAAATTTTTAACCGGCACGACCGCTGACGAATGGCACGCTTTCTTGATGGACGATGAAAACTTCTTTGGAATATACCGCAAGGAACCAGAAAAAATTTCTACCGTCATTAGAAGATATAAAGCGCAAACTTCGGAGGAAATGTATAAAGCGTGGCTCAACGGGCGTCCCGATACCGAAGATAACTTTGCAGATTTTACAACGCAGTTAGATTGGCGCGTCGGGCAAGAATTGGTGTCTGAATATCAATCGAAGTTCGACGACGTTTATTTCTATCTGTTCAGCGAGCCTTCGCCGATTGAAATTTTGGGTTCCTGCCATGCTCTCGACCTTCCGTACACCTTCAACATATCATACGACGAATTTATACCGAATCAAAAGCTGGTGAAGGTTATTCAAGCGTCGTGGGCGGCATTTGCGGCGACCGGCAATCCGGACAATGAACTTATTCCGCATTGGGAAAAATATTCCGCCGGAAATCGCCAGACTATGGAATTGAACTCGAAAGGTTGCGTCTTACATAAGGATTTGAATACTCAAAACTTAAGCGCATTGCGCTACGTCTATGAAAGCTAAAGTCAGTAATCTTGTAAAAGCTCTTTTCGTTGAGAAAACGCATGGCTGGCAAGTTTTACCAAAACGCTGGATAGTGGAGCGAACTTTTGCTTGGCTTAATCACTCTCGCAGACTTAGCAAAAATTACGAACTAACTGTTTCTTATACATATTTTGTTAAAGTTGGAGTAATTTAACGAGTAGCGTCTAATGTTGAAGCTGAGCATTGATTTCTTTCTGCAGTTTGTTAAGAGCGTTATTGAGTGGAATGATACCGGTAAGGATTTTATGGATTTCCGTATCGGCGTAAAGCATAGCAGAATTATAATTCTTGAACTTGAAGGGCATTATAGCTTTGTCCATAGCCGAGCTTATGTCAATAGTTGCTATGGCGGCAGTTTCATTTGAATCCCAAGAAAAAAATTCTTGAGCCTCTACAGAGGTAATAACGTCGCGGCGAACCGGTAAAGCTTGAGATTTTTTCAAAATTAACTGTTGCGTTGTTTTGTCGTAGCAAATTTTCTTTAGCAAAGCCCACGCTAAATCTTTATTTCGTGTTCGAGAACTTATTGCGACAAGTAAGGAATCCATAGCTGAAATATTTCCGCCCGAAGAACCCGCCGGCATTTTCACGCAGTCCCACTCGAAAGATGAATATTTTTTTATCTTCCAAGGATAAGGCTTGTATGTTCGATACTGCGCGAAGGTAAATGGTCTGAAAGCGACGCGCCCAACATCAAAATCTTTTGGCGTCACTTCAAAATTGCCGTTCAAACTGCGCAGTTCCATTAGAAATTTTATCGCCTCTTCCATACGTGAATCAGCAAAGTAAGAAGTCCTGCCATCGTCGCGGAAAAATTTTACGCCGTTAGAAATTGCAGCTTGTTGCCAAGAATAATCGTAGTAGCCAAATTGGTTGACAATACCGTCGCCATCAGTGTCGCGAGTAACTTTGCGGCAAATTTCTAAAAAGTCTTTCCATGTCCAATTATTTTTCGGGAGCGCGATACCTTCCTTAGCAAGCAAAGTTTTATTCACGAACATAAAAGTTAGATTACTCTCGGCGGGCAAGGCGTAGGAAATATTTTCATACTTGCCGAAATTGAACGCGCTCGGATAGTAAACGTCAGTAGAAAAATTTTTGTCTTCGGCGATAAAGCTTTCCAGATTCATAAGCGCGCCGATTGAAGCGTACATGTTAAAATCATCAGCCAAAATGAAGAAAACGTCAGGTTCGGAGCCGTCAAGAAATTGTTCAGCAAGCCATTCGCTATAATCTTCCTTCTTTATGCCGCTAATATATTTTATTTTGACATTGGGATTTTCAGCCTCGAAATTTTTCCTAACTTCATCGATTATCGCGTAAGTTTCGCCCTGTGGGACGTTCCAATTACTTCCGGCGAAAATTCCAACCGTTAAAGTTGTCTGCGACTGTGCTTGATAAATTGCGGCAAAAGTAATCGCCGCCACTATGATAGCCGCTAAAATTTTCCTGCGCATTATCTCAACTCGCCTGATAAACCTGTTTGCACAGCCCAAATTGCTAACTGAGTTCTGTCGCGCAGATTGAGCTTTGACAGAGCCGAACTTAAAGCATTTCTGATTGTGCCTTCCGATAAAAATAGCGTCTCCGCAATTTCCTTGTTAGAAAGTCCGCGCCCGACTAAATTTGCAACGTTGCGTTCAGTACGGTTTAATGATTCAATATTCCCGCCGTCAAGTTCGGGAGCAATTCGCGTTTGCGCCAGCTGATTGAAGAGTTTAACGACTTTAGTTAGGACGCTTTGATTTAGGATTGAGCCACCGTTCATGACGGTATGAATTGCTGAAGTTAATTCTTGCACGGAGCAACCTTTAAGCAGATAGCCGCTCGCGCCGTATTTTAGCGCGTAGAAAACATATTCGTCGTCGTCAAAAGTCGTCAGGATAATTATTTTCACGTCGGGGAAATTTTCCTTGACCGCCTTTGTACATTGCACGCCGTCAAGTTCGGGCATACGAATATCCATTAAAATTATATCCGGCAAAGTTTTTCTGATTAAGTCCAAAACTTTTCTGCCGTTTTCAGCCACGCCGACAACTTTTATATCGCTGTTCATGTCCAGAATTATTTTCAAGCTGTCGCGAATAAGTTCTTGGTCGTCAGCTATCAGAATTTTTACCATAATAAGCGTCTCCATTCAAAGGAATCATTGCCTCGACGATAAATCCTTCGTCACTCCAATAATGAATCGTCCCGTGCAAAAGCTCCAGTCGCTCGCGCATGTGCTTTAGTCCGAAGCCTTGCTTAACTTTGTCGCAACCTTCACCGTTATCAGCAATCACAATCAGCAAATATTTTTCGTTGCCGCCGATTGTGATTTTAACTTTGGTGGCGTGCCCATGCCGCTTAGCATTAGTTATGCTCTCCTGCAACACGCGATAAATAACGTCCTCTTGGTCTTGGCGAAGATTATCCGACCAACTGAAAATGTCGAAGGTTATCTCCATACCCGAAGACTCGGAATAATTTCGCGTCATCTCCATTAACGCTTCTTGAAAAGGCAGTCGCTCCAAATCGTCGGGACGCAACTTTTTAACCGAGCGGCGGACATCGGTAATACCTTTTTTAGCGGCGTCGCGAATTTTATTAAGTTGTTGTTTAGTAACTTCAGGCGCAATTTCTAAAGTCATAATGCAAGCGTCCAATCCGGCGGCAATGCCGGTTAGCGCGTGACCTAAAGTGTCGTGAATTTCGCGGGCAAGGCGATTGCGTTCGCGAGTTTCTGCCATTTGCGCAACTTCGATTGCATAGGCGCGCAGTCTTTGATTAGCTTCCTCCAACTTTTCATTCAGCAAGCGGATACGTTCCTTTTCTTCGTGCTTATTCTTAACCAGCAAGACTAGATAAAACACAAAGCAAACAATATTCAACGAGTAAAAAGTATTTTTAATCGCTAAGATAACGGCTTTAGCGTCGGCATTGTAGTAGGATGCATAAGCCTCAAAGGAAATTATTTTCGTCTGGAAAATCGCCATGTTGTAATTGGCAATGAAGTACAAACAAATCATTGCGACTAAAAGCGTGTATTCCTGCCGATGCCCTTCGTACTTGTACATTAAATCCGCCACGACAAGCAAAACTACGCCGTCATAAGAAAGATTTAGAAAGCGCATTAGGAACATGCAAATAACTATCTCCGCCGCGAACAGAAGATAACGCACGTGTCGCCGCTGACTTTTCCTGTAGAAATGCCCGACTAAAATAAATAGCAAAAATGCGGCGGTCGTCGTGAAGAAAATTACAACGGAAGATTGCGGCACGGCTCCTGCTGATTCTAAAAAAGCTCGCGCCGTCATTGCTTGATTGATTCTTTCCTGCGTCAAGCACATGAACGCCATTAAAACGAAAATCACAAATCCATTGTAGCCGTAAAGCAGGCGGTGCATTTCCTTGACGTTTGAAAACTTTTGCATATTAATCCCAACTCTCAATGTCGGCGGCAGAAATATTTTCGGCTGAAAGTAATTTCGTCGGCAACTTGATAATTTTTTCGACCGGCTCACCCGCCAAAATTTTATAAGCGCGATTAGCAGCAAGCTTTCCGATTTGTCGCGGCGATTGTCCAGCGGTTGCTGTCATTTTTCCGGAAAAAATCATTTCTTTAGTCTCCGGCACGCCGTCCACACCATAAACTTTTACATCGCGCCGATTGATATTTTGCAAGGCGGCAAGCGCACCCATTGCAGCGGGGTCGTTTAATGCCATAACGATATTTATTTCGGGGTGAGTGCGAATCATTTTTTCCATAACGGGCATTGCAACTTCTAATTGACCTAAACATTCTGATTCCACGACGACTTGAAAATTTTTGTTCGCGGCAATCTTATCGCAGAAACCCGCTATCCTATCAATCGACGAACGAGCTTGCGAATGTTTCAGCAAGGCGATTTTCCCGCCGGAAGAGTTTTTCAACAGATGTTCGGCACATTGCACGCCCGCTGAGTAATTATCAGAAACGACCGTGCAAACAACCAAAGAATCATCTTCGACGTTTGTATCAATCGCAATGACGGGAATTTTCGCGGCGTGAGCCAACTCAAGCGCAGGTTCAATCTTCGTCCAGTCAACCGGATTTATGAAAATCAACTCGACGCCCATTTCAATCATGTCCTTAATTTCTTCAACCTGCCTTTCCACACTCAAAGCGGGGTCGCGTGAAATTAAAATGTCGCCGTGATTTTCTACGACCGTGCGAATTTCTTCGTCAATGACTTCGTAGAAAGGATTGTTCAGCGTCATATAAACCGCGCCGAGTTTGCGCCGATTTTCATTTTGCCGCAATGAATAATCCGTCTGCATGAAATGATAAAAGCCCGCCGTCAAGAGTGCAAGACCAATCGTCACTATCAAAATCTTTCGCATGAAAAACACTCCGTCAGGTATTATACAGCAAAAGAGCCCCGATTGAGGCTCTTTTTTTGAGGTAAGGTTAGTTTTCAGAAGGATATTAAGCAAACAGACCAATCGCATAACCGACAATGCCGATTGCGAATAATCCAATGATGATTACAAGCGGATTCATGCCGCGTTTCAAGAGCCACATGCAAGCGAACGTCATAAGCAAAGCGACGATGCCAGGCATTAAGCTATCAAGAATTGTCTGCAAAGTTGTAACAACGTGGTCGCCCATTGCGTTATCATATTCGGAAATGACAAGCGGCATATTAATGGTAGTCCATTTCGCGACGAGTGCGCCCATAACCAGCAAGCCCAAAACCGACGCGCCTTCCGTCAAGAATTTCATTTCATTGCCGCCGATATTTTCGACGAGTTCAGTACCTTTTTCGTAGCCGTATTTGACGCCGTACCAGTGAGTAGCAAGACGAATCGCATTGAACGCAACGAAGAAAATTATTGGTCCGATAATTGAGCCGGTAAGCGCGATACCTGCGCCCAATGCCGCTAAAACAGGACGAATTGTGCCCCAGAAAATCGGGTCGCCGACGCCCGCCAACGGTCCGATTAAACCGACTTTGACGCCGGAAAGTGTCGCCGGAGAAATTTCAGCACCGTTAGCGCGTTTTTCTTCCATTGCGCCGATTATGCCCATAATAGCCGCCGCGACAAATGGTTGAGTGTTGAAAAATTCCAAGTGGCGTTTAAGAGCCGCTCGCATTTCTTCCTTGCTATCGCCGTAAACGCGCTTTAAAATAGGCATCATCGAGACGCAGAATCCCATTGACTGCATACGCTCAAAGTTGAAGGAGCCAAGCAGGAAATTCGACCGGATGAACGTCCAGAATAAATCGTTCTTTGTAACTTTTTTATCTGCCATAAAAATTCAGCTCCCTTCCTACATTAAATCGGAATCGTCAATATCGTCGCCTTCGATAGCAGAGCCGCCGCCAGTTTTCGCCGCTTCCTCAATGGCAATATCTTTCTTCAAGCCCATAATATGGAAGTAAGCGCAAATGGCACCGATTGCACCAAAGCCGATAAGGTTGACGTCCGTGAAGACCGCGATTAAGAATCCCAAGAAGAAATAAACCATAAGCTTTTGCGCGTTCATGAGATTGATAACCATTGCATAACCGACAACGACGATAAAGCCGCCAGCGACTTGCAAGCCGCGTGTAATAACTTCAGGAATTGAATTAAGCGCATTGTTTACAACGTCCGTACCGGCAACCAGCGCGATTGCTACTGTAGGAATTGCGACGCGCAGAGCTTGCAGAAGTAGACCCGCTACGTGACACATTTCAATTCCGCGCAGATTTGCTTCGTCAGCATATTTATCCGCTAAGTGTTGGAAGAAAACAGTAATGGTTCTGACAAAAATTGTTAAGACTTGACCAGCAGCCGCGAGCGGAACCGCAAGCGCGATACCTGCGCCGATTGATTGATGACCGACGATAACAAGAACTGTCGAAACTGTGGAGGCAAGAGCCGCGTCCGGAGCCATTGCCGCGCCGACGTTCATCCAGCCCAATGCCATCATTTCAAGCGTACCGCCCAAAATAATTCCTGTGGTCGGGTCGCCTAAAACTATGCCCGTCATTGTGCAAGCGACAACCGGTCTGTGAAATTGAGCTTCGTCCAAGACCGACGCCATACCCGCTATCGACGCCACTATAAATAATAGAATCAGTTCTACACCTGACATTTACAAACACCCCTTTTTAGGGAAAAGGGCAAGGGAAATATTATCTTTTGCCCCAACTAAATTCTTACACCAAACCTTTGGCTTTAAGAGCGTCCATAGCGTCAACTTTTGGGTCGTTGACGAGCTTGCGCATTTCGACTTCAATGCCCATGCTGACGAGTTCTTTAATCGCCGCTACATCTTCAGCGTTGACCGAAACGGCTTGAGAAATCAGCGTGTCGCCGTCTTTAAAGCATTTGCCGCCGAGATTGACCGATTTAAACGGAATGCCGCCCTTAACCGCACGCAAAACATCTTTCGGATTGGTGAACAAGAACAACGTCTTAAAGGAATTGTACTTCGGATTTTTGTACGCTTCAACGGCTTTATCAACCGGAATGACGTAGCCTTTGAGTCCGGGCGGAACAACTTGCAGGAGCAATTTTTTGCGGAGTTCGTCCTTAGCAACTTCATCGCTGACGCACATAATGCGATTGCAACCCGTGACTTTCGACCAAACCGTTGCAACTTGACCGTGAATTAAACGGTCGTCGATTCTGCAAAATGCTATTTCCATAACAGAAACCCCCTAAAAAAAGTAATGAATAAAAGAATATACGAACGCGGCGATTTCGTCCGAACTTCTAAACGGTCAAACGCGACCGCTGTTCCCCCGCTTTTAAAGCGGGTTAAAGTTCGTCGTCGTCAGAGGCGGCGTTCAAACTTTCGTAGGAAGAAGACAATAAACCGTCCTTGCAAGCGTTGATAGCCTGTTCCATAATTTCAGCGATAGTAGCTGAGCCGTCGTCCATATCCTGAGCGGCGGACATTGCGATAAGTCCAGGCAGATTGACGCCCGCAACTATACCGTAATTTTCATTCAGCGCGACGAGCCTGCAAGCCGCATTGTAAGGACTGCCGCCGAGCAAGTCATTAAAGAATAAAATTTTCTCCGTGCCGAGTTCTTTTATTGCCTGTTCGTATTTAGCAACAACATCGTCGGGACCTTCGCCGGGCATGAGCGTAACCGCTCTAAGTTTGTCACGTTTGCCGAAAATCATTTCACACGATTGCACAATTCCGGGCGCAAATTGACCGTGAGTGCCTACGATTATTCCAAACATCTCAGTCTGCTCCTTTTACTAAAGATTTTTCTACCTTTAAAATTTTAATGAAACAGTAAGCTTAAATCAGCTGATTTTTGTAACAGAATTTTGAATTAGTTTATGACATTTGTAATAATTTTTTTGAGTTTTTGTTTGTGCCCTCACCCACATAAATAATGCAAACGGACTAAAAAATTTTAATTGACACAATGTCAGCGTAGAAGTATAATTTGCTCGTTGAATGTTGACAATGTGTCAAGAATGATTAGAGAAGAGGTGAGACAATGTCGAGGGGTTCAGCTACTCTTACGGCGGAGAGACGTAATGAAATAATCGACGCTTGTGAGCGACTGTATCAGACCATGAATTTTAAGGACATCACAATCATAGAAATAGGGAAGGCAACGTCGTTTACTCGTACGTCGATTTATAACTACTTCAAGACGAAGGAAGAAATTTTCCTAGCCCTGTTGCAAAGGGAGTATGAATTGTGGATTGAGGAGCTGGATAAAATCTCTACGCGGGAAAGTTTGTCTAAGGCGGAATTTGCGGACGAGCTTGCGAAGTCTTTGGCGAATAGGAAACAGCTCTTGAAGTTGATGTCGATGAATCATTTCGATATGGAGGCGAACAGCAGACCGGAAAATTTGGTTGAGTTCAAGCGGGCGTATGGCAATTCCCTAAAGGCGGTCGGTCGTTGTCTCGACAGGTGTTGTCCGCATTGGACAGACAGAGAAAAAGAAAATTTTTTGTATGCGTTCTTCCCGTTCGTGTATGGAATTTATCCGTACGTTGTTGTTACAGAGGAACAAAGGTCAGCGATGGAAGCGGCAGACGTGAATTTTGTTTACCACTCGATTTATGAGTTGGCGCATAATTGTATCGAGAAGTTGTTGTAAGTAGGGCGGCGAAAATGGATAGGCGAGATTTTTTAAAAATGGTCGGACTTGGAACAATGACGCTGTTTCTTAGCGGTTGCGGTCTTTCGGTTTTGGCTAAGGAAGGAAGTTCGGTAGCAGAAAAAGTTTCCGGAGGTAAGAAAATGAAAATCGTAGTGATAAACAGTAGTCCGCATACGGAAGAAGAATCGACTTCGCGTTATTTGTCTCAAAAGTTCGTCGAGGGCGCGAAAAGTGTCGGTCACGAAGTATTTGTCTTCGATGCGGCAAATGAGGAAACGAATCCATGTCGCGGTTGCGGAGCTTGCGGAATGGACGGACCGTGTATCTTTAACGACGCGATAGAAATAAAGCTCATGCCGAAAATGTTGGAAGCGGATTTGTTGTGTTTGGTGACGCCGCTTTACTACTACGGAATGAGTGCTCAGCTTAAAACGATAATTGACCGATTCTATGCGCGGACGGAGAAATTGCACCGAAAAAAATCCGTGATGATGGCGACAGCGTGGAACAGCGCGGATTGGACAATGGAAGCACTTTCTATTCACTATAAAACTTTAGTTCGCTACATGGAATGGGAAGATGTCGGGCAAGTGTGGGCAATCGGTTGCGGTTATCGCTCCGCAGTGGAAAATTCGGAGTTTGGAGACGCGGCGCATAAAATCGGCGCAAGTTTGTAAATTATGAATCGGCGAGAATTTTTGAAACTCGGATTGAGTTTGGCGGTTGGAGGATTTGTAATGAAGGCGAATGCGGCAGAAATTTTATCGGCAAGGAGAATAGATTTTCACGCCCATGCGATATTACCGAGTTATGTCGACGCGCTAAGGATTTTGAGAATTGACGCGGCGGCGGAAGAAGGCTTTCCGTTGCCGAAATGGTCAGTGGAAAGTCATTTGCAGTTCATGGACGAAGCGGACATAGATTTTACGGTTTTATCAATGGCGACGCCGCATATTTTTAACGGCTCGGCAAACGAAAAATTATCCTGTGTAGCAGCACGAGCGATAAACGAAGAATTTGCCGAACTTTGCAGACGTTTCCCGAAAAAATTTGGGTTCGTGGCGACGTTACCATTGCCAAGCGTCGAAGGTTCAATCAGGGAATTTCGTTATGCGGAGGAAAAACTAGGTGCGCTCGGCGTGAAAGTAGCGAGCAATTCCGACGGCGTGTATCTCGGCGATGAACGGCTTGACCCGATTTTTGCAGAACTCAACCAGAGAAATGCACTTGTGATAATTCATCCGAGTCCAGCGAGGGAATTGCCAAGAGCGGGCGTCGTCACGGGCAAAGTAATGGCGTTGTACGAATATCCAGCCGACACAACGCGAGCGGTCTTGAATCTTTTGGCAAACGGCACGCTTGAAAAATTTCCGAACTTAAAATTTGTGGTGCCGCATTGCGGTTCATTCTTGCCGTACATGAAACAGCGAGCCGGAGCAATGTTTCAAATGTTGGCGTCGATGAATTTAATGGAGCCGGTGAATTTTTCAGCGAGCATGAGGAAATTATTTTTCGACACGGCGGGCGACCCAATGCCGGAACAGTTAGACATGTTGCTAAAAATCACTAGCCTCGACAAAATAGTTTTCGGAACGGATTATCCATACGCGCCCGCGCAGGTTATTTTGCGGAAGAAAAAAGTTTTCGACGAAGAAATTTTGCGTCGAGGTTGGGCGGAGAAAATTTACGTCAATAACGCGAAAGCTTTGCTTGGAGGTTGAGCAATGAGAAAAATTTTATTGCTGATGTTGGGAGTGATACTTATGTTTCAGGCGACGGCAAGCGCGAAATCAATCCGCACGCCTGCAGGAAATATGCCGCGAGTGCAGTGGGCAGTTGTTGAATCGACTACCGGCACAATGTCGCAGATGATTGAAATTGGCGCAAGGGTATTGGCACCGACAACGGCTAAGGAAACTGGAACGTATGCGCTTTACGGCGCGATTGAGCGCGATAATCTGAATTTGATGAGACTGCTTGAAATTTACGAGAGCGACGAGGCGTATAGAATTCACAGCACAAGTCCTGCTTTCCAACAGTATCGCGCCGAACGTCTGCCTATTCTCGCCGGATTGAAACTTCTGCCGGTCAACGGAATAGTTTTGGAGCAAAAAAATAACGGCGTCGGTACCGTCGTAAAGACAAATCGCTTTGAAATTGCGCCTGCTAACCTTGCCAAATTTCAGCAGATAATTTCTGATGAAGCGGTCCGCGCAGTTCATGAGGATTCGGGCGTAATGGGCGCATTTGTTACTGCCGAGCAACCGAAACCGAACATTTTGCACACGATGATAATTTTTAGCGATGAAAATGCCGCGCAGAGATATTTTGCGTCAAGTGCGTATAAAAATTATCGTCGGCAAGTCGAGTTGCTTATACAGACCGAGCACGTGATTGATTATCAATCGACGAAAATAATTTTGTCGGAGAAATTCTAGGAGATGTTGCACATGAAAAAAATTTTGTGCGTGGTGACTAGAGAGTGTTGGTAAACTCTA
>DJWY01000002.1 GCA_002448305.1 Selenomonadales bacterium UBA7018 | reverse complement strand
CGAACTCAGCGTTTATAGTCAACTCACGTCGGAACAGATTCTGCGCTTCAAAGAAGCGATGCGCCGTTGCAACTATTGGATTATCGCTCTCGACGCCACGCGAAAACTTAAAGCAATTCAAAAGCAACGTCCTTTCGAGATGAGCTACACTATCGAAAACGGAATTTTACGGCTGACTTTGCGTGGCAGAGTTGACAGCATATCCGCGCCGAAAATTTTGACTGCGTGGGATTCGGAAAAGGTTGCCAATGTCATTGACGGCGTGGAAATCGATTGTTCCGCACTTGAGTATATCTCTTCCGCCGGAGTTCGCGTGTTGTCTGACATACACGGAAGTTGTAAGCGTGGCGTAGAATTTCTCAACGTCAATCCGTCTGTAGCAGAAATTTTAGTGGGTCCATTTGTGGGTCCACAGCAGAAAAAATCGCCGAATTAAGCGGAAAGAATGTAACGGACGAATTCAGCAGAGTCTTGATATACAAGGCTTCTCGTAATGTGCGGAAGATACGAAATCTGCTTTAATCGAACTTCTAAGCCGTGTGTCGCGTGTTCGAGTCACGCCGAGTGCGCCATATATTGAAATTAACAAAGCCTCGCACAAGTTGCGGGGCTTTTTCGTTTCAAAAACCATATTGAATGCCAAAATTATCTCTAATATAATCGCGACGATGCTACAACTGCTCAACTTCAGCAGAACTTCTCGGAGAGGAGGTGTTTGCAAATGATTGAAATTATCTTATCGCTGGTCTGGGACGTGCTCTCGAAAGTTTTGGGCAGTTACATCTATGACCGGTTGTTCGGAAACCGTAGCAGGCGTCATTGACACTCTTTTCGCCCCCTAATCGGACTAGTCAACTGATTATGGTGAACGAAACCCCCGCGCAGTTAGTCACTCTGTCGGGGGTTTTCGTTTGCGTTTGCTAATGATTGAAATTTCTTATCTTATCGCCAGAAATTTAACACACAATCCACTTTTTGTCAACGATTTGCTCGTTTTGCCGTTGTTTAGGCGTGCTATAATCAAAAAACTCCTGGAGGCGGTGCAAGTGACTATTGACGAACTTTTAATCAAATGTCCCATTTATCGCGGGAAATTTTCCGACGTCTGGCTTTGGAATGAATTTCTTTTCCGTGACGAACTCGGTATCGTTGATTGGGCATTGATATTGTTTGCAAATATGTTGACGGCGAATTTTAAGCTGTCCAATGTAAATTCTACGTCGAGACGTCGATAATCGATAAAGCCGCCGTCGATACTTTCCTTGCGACAAGCTCAAAAACTTTGATTGATGATAATGATAGTTCGGAAGAATCACCGCAACTTATTTTGTCCGAATTGCTGAATTGGCATGAACTGCGCGATAAAATTTATGCCCGCATGGTTGAGCACGTCGGTAATTGGCTTTATTGGGTGCAATGGGCGCAAAAAGTCGCCGTCATCGTCGAACGCCACACAAAACGAATCACCGAGTTAATTTCCTTCGAGAGAGAGCCGCGAAGAGCTTTTTATAACTTCCTTCACGATTTGAAAAAAAATTTAAATACGAACGTCACGCCTAAAGGGCGCAGTCCTCTTGAATGGATAATTGACCGCTATCAGATAAAAACGGATTCGGCGAGTGGCATTGTAAATAATCCGAACCATTGGGCGATTGAACATGATAATCCGTGCTACATTTTGGATTTATTTTGAGTTTAATAACCGTGAGCTTTAAGAGGAAGTATTCACAAACGATTGAGTAAAGTATGAATATGAGAAAGTTTAATCATAGCTTCAGCCGAATTCGTGCGAATCTCTTAGTCCTTACTCAAGCGACGAGAATTGTTCAGCCATGCAAAGATTCTCTCCATTACTGAAATATCAACGCGACAATACAACAAAACATAAGCGTCGTAAATGAAAGTTCCGCGATAACCTTTGTCCACGCAATATCCTTTTATCTTAGGATAAGCACAAGAGAAGCGTGCGCGTCTATAAAAACTATGCGCAGTAAAATGCGGTGGAAAATCATGCGGCAGCTGCCTCCACTTACAGCCCGAATCTACCAGATATAAAACCGTATTAGTCATTTCTTGCTGTGTTTATACTCGCACATTCCGACAAATAGTGATTCAATCTGAGTCCACTGGGTGTCTGTCAGGTCTTCAGGATAACTTTGACGTTCTAGGTAATCTGTTTTCATATTCTCATTATACCACTTTTTACCTGTGAACACATCTTCTTTGGCTTTAGAAAGAAGTGCCAACCGTGAAATGAAATCTGCCGCCTTGAGAGCCGCGCCCGTAATCAAAGCGCAAAGGTCCAAAGGGCGTATTCAATGCGACGCCAACGCCGACACTGCCTTTAACGTTTTTAGGTTTCAATCCTGTATCCCATGCACTGCCCCAATCGGTGAAAATCGCGCCCTGAATTTTTTTTGACAGCGGGAAACGATATTCTAACGTGCCGAGAATCATTCTATCGCCGCGAAATTGGTCATCACGATAGCCGCGCAAACTTCCCTGCCCGCCGAGCCGGAATTGATTAAATTCTGTCATATCGCCACGCCCGTAACCGTACATGCCGCGCAACGCCCAAATTTGGTCGTGGTCGCCCGCCTTCGTGAAAAATTGGTGCTCAATCGACGCCTTTTGAAAATGGAAATCGCCGCCGAGCGCGCCGCCTATTTCTAACGTGAGGTCAACTTTATTTCCTTCCGTCGGATTATAAATGTTGTCGCGGGTATCAGTGACGTGTTCGAGAATAACACTGCGCGTCATGCCGAAATTGTCGCGACGCCATTTAGAATACTCCCAACCGCTACGATTGCCCACGTTACCGCTTGAGACGTGACGAACATAACGGTCTTTGCGCTGACGAATAGTTATAAAGTTCGTGGAGTATTCGCTAATCGGACGACTGAAGGTAAATTCGCCGCCGGCGTATTTGCGCATGTATTCTTCCTTGAAACGTCCGTTAGTATCGTAATCGTTAAAAGCGTAGGTGCGATTGTAAAGCTGAAATCTTAGCGCGGTTTCGTGGCGGTCAATCCATGGACGCCTATAAGTAAAAGTATAGCCGTGCGCGTCATTTTCGTCGCCGCTTTTCTCGTACATTATTGATACTAAAGTGCCCGTGCCGCGAAAGTTTGTATCAGCTAAGCTAACCATACCGATAATGCCGTCAGCAGTCGAATAGCCCGCGCCTATGCCAAATGTGCCCGTGCGTTTTTCCTTGACGTTGACTTCCATAATAATCGCGTTCGGCTCAACGCCGGGATTCATTTTTAAATTAACGTCCTCGAAAAAGCCCAGATTGTAAACCCTCTGCATTGAACGGCGTGCAAGTTTCGCGTTGAAGGGAGTCCCGACTTCTTGGCGCATTTCGCGCAGAATAACCTTATCCTTAGTTTTCTTATTGCCCTTGACGGCGTAACCTTCCAAAATGCCTTCGTTAATCCTAAGCGTCAAGACACCTTCCTTGTCAATGTTCATATCGGCGACTTTCATTAGGATAAAGCCTTCGTCATGGTATTCCTCTTGAATTTTTGTAATATTATCGTGCAAAGTGTTGCTGTTAAGAATGTAGCCTTTTCTGACAGTCAACATGTCTTGGAGTTCGTCGTTGTCGTAAATAGTGTTGCCGGTGAAGACGACCTCTTTAAGCACGGGATTTTCCATGACGTGGAAAGTTATAACTACGCCTTCGGGGATTACCTCGAAAGTTTGATACGCTTCGTAGAAATAGCCCGTATTCATTAGCGCATTTCTATCGCGGATAGCTGCCATTGGCGCGAAAGTATCGCCGACGTGTTCAAGGACTGCAACTTTGACAGTCGGGAGAGTTTCAGAGCTTGCTCCTTCAAATTCAATATCGACAATAGTTTTGCCTTCAAACTGCTTGAAATAGTCGAAAAGCTCTGAATCGAGTTGCGAGCGATAAGGTTCGGGCGGCGGAGTCGGTGTAGTTGTAGAGGGTGTAGCATTTTCGGTAGCCGTTTCGACTTTGGGCGCGTCAGTTTTTGGTTCGACCTTCGGAGTTTCAGCGGCTGGTTCAGTTTTCGGAGTTTCAGCGACTGGTTCAGTCTTCGGAACTTCGGCGGCTGGTTCAGTTTTCGGAGTTTCAGCGACTGGTTCAGTCTTCGGAGTTTCAGCGACTGGTTCAGTCTTCGGAACTTCGGCGGCTGGTTCGGTCTTCGGAACTTCGGCAGTATCTTCAAAGGGCTGATTAACTACTTGAGCCGCCTCGCTCGGTGTGAATCCGAATATAAAGGGCAAAGTCAACGCCGCCATTAACGCCGCTCGCCTTCTTCGCGAAATTTTTTCTTTCAAAAATAAATCCTCCTTCTATAAGCTAACAGCTAGAATTTATATCGCGCTTCAAAGCTGAAAATGTAATCATTGCCCTCGCGCTCAATGTTAAATCCAAGATTGTCATTGAAGTCGTATTGCAAGCCGTAGCGATGAACTTTATGACTGCCAAAGCCATGAGTATATCTAATCATGAGCTTTTCGTTGATATATTTGCCAATTTTGATATTGTAATCTATCTTGTCTTCTTTATGGCGTTCGCCTGGTGTATGACTTTCAAACATGGAGCCAGAACCACGCGATACGACAAATTCATCAATGCCAATCGTCCTTTTCAAAGCGTCTTCAATGTCGCCGAGCAATGCTATTTGCAAGCCGATTGCTAAAGCGTCTTCCGCTGATATATTATCTTCGCCCCTGTAATAAGCTTCGCGCAAAGTCAGGAGCTTAAAAATTTCAGTCTCCGTCATTTCGGGGCTTGAAGTCAAGTTGAATTGCATATTATCTGGCGAGCCGTTAAGCGTCAAGAAAACTTTCGTCCTGCCGATTTTAGTTTCAGCGAAGAAATTCAGCGACGGCATAAAAGTATCAACTTGATTGAAATGCGCTTCGCCTTCCCGAATATTAAACACTGATTCAAGATAAGTCAAGGTACCGCCGCGCTTAACAGTGATTGTGCCGGAATTTTTTGGGTGTAGCATAGTTCCGCCAAAATGTACATTGCCGACAAGATAAATATCGTAGAGGTGCGAGCTATAGAAGTGAACTTTTTCGCCGAGATTCAAAGATATATCCATAAGGATATTTGGGAGCGGTTCTTCAGATTCCGGAATGGAAGGAACGGACACGCGGCATTTATCAAGATTAATTTGCCCGGAAAGTTTTGGCAAAGTCCAATGCCGGAAAGTTACTGCGCTGAAATTAAAGTTCGCGTTAAGTGGACCGTCAAAGAAATCGCTATCAATGTCGAGAGCATTTGCTGCGAAGTCGAAGTTATAATTTTTAATATTTAAGTCGGCGAAGTCGAAACCGCCCGTAACTGTGAAGTTGCCGGAGCCAATATTGCCCGTGAAATTTTCAATGTCAAAGCGTTCGCCCTTAAACGCCGTCGAAATATTTATGTGTTCAATCAAAGAATCCATGCCCTTGACTTTAACAGAGCCGTCATTGAGAATAATTTTTCCGTTGACTTGCGGTTTAGCCGCCGTACCGGTAATTTTAACTGAGCCGTCCAAATCGCCGACCCCAAACGCAATGTAACTGCTTACGACCGGCAACAAAGATAAATCTGCGTCGTCAAGCGAAACCGTCAAGTCAAGCTGTTCATTGGCGGGAAGATTTTCTTTAGAACCCGCAAGCACAGCTTTTACAGGGATATAACCCCGCACACTTGCGCCATATTTCTTGTCCGAAATCGTGCGCTCAACAGATAGTTCCTCAACGTCGACAAGAGAATTTTTGAAGAGAAAATGCCCGTGCAAAAGGTCGAAAGACGCGCCCATAATATTTCCCGTTGCCGTCCAAAGTATTTCGCCGAAAGGATTATCGAAAGTGCCGCTAAGTTTCGCGCCAATATTTGTCGTGCCGCTCATTTCAATATCAGAGCCAGCCGCCTTTCCGAGAATTCCCAATTCAAGATTTGTCGCCTTTAAAGTCATATCTAACGCGCCGTCGAGACTAGCCGAGCCGCGCAGATTAATTTCGCCCTTATCGCCCTGCTTGCCCTCAAATTTATTGACGTAAACAATATTATTCATGAAATTTACGGAAACTTTTACGGCGTGAATGTCATGTTCTGCGAAAGTTCCCTGTGGAATTTCGCCATCGAGCGAGCCGCGCAAATGGCTAAGCGTGCCGCCAATTAAAATTTTGCTGTTAAGCTTGCCGGTGAAAAGCTTATTATCTATACCGGCGATGGTGAAAAAGTTGGCAATATCGATATTATCAACGTCCGCTTCGCCGCTAACCATTTCGGTATCAAGATTAGTGCTAAGTTGCAAATTACATCTGCCGTCGCCGTCGTTGAAGTGAAATTTTTCAAGATAAACGTTTGCGCCGTTCGATTCAATATCGCCGTAAACATTTGTTAGCGAAACGCCGTTTAAAATAATTTCGTCGGCTTTAAGTTCGCCGCTAAAAATCGGGATATCGGGCGTGCCCTTGATAATGCCTTCAAATTGCACGTGCCCTTCCGCGTCGTATTTTTCCGGAAGTTTGCCCTTGAAACGTTGCAGATTAATATCCTTGCCCTCAACGACAAAATCCATAACCTGCGTATTTTTATTGATAGTGCCGTTGAGAACCATATCGACCATCGGCGAAGTTATTTCAAAGTTTTGCAGACGCAGAATATCGCCTTCTAAAAAATAATCGCCTGTCATGCCGCTAAGAAGGACACCGCGATAACTGCCGCGATTGAATTTGATATTGCCTACGACTTGAGGGTTATCAATAGTGCCGGTGATTTTGACGGTGTTGGAAACGTTGCCGGTTATTGGCTGGTCGGGCGCAATAAGTGCGGCAATATCCTCTGCGCGGACAGCGGTTGTATCAAGCTGAAGATTTATTTTCTTTTCGCCTGTCAAGCCAACGCTGCCTTCAATGACAGTCCATTTAGTTTTTCCGTCCTTTTCGAGCGTGAAATCATCTATGTTGACGCCGTCGAGACTTCCAGACGCCATAAGCTTAATCGAGTCGAAGGGTTGCTTAAAAAATTTCCCTACGAAATGCTCATTGCGTTTGGATTGGTCGACAGCGGAAAGTTGCAAAGTTACGTTAGGATTTTCGGCGTCGCCGTGAACGGTGCCTTTAAAATCGGTTAAGCCGCTCATGTCGAGCGCGGCGTTAAATTTCTGCGCAATAGACATATCAACATGTGCGCCGTAAAAGTTCAAGTCAAGCTGATTCATATCAGTAATCGTGCCCTCAAGACCGAGCGTGCCGTTGTTGGGCAAGTTCGCGCTAAGATAATCAATCGTCAAGTTGTCGTCGGTAAAATAAAAAGACGTATTGATTTTGTCAATTTGCACGCCTTCGACGTTTAGCGCGACAGCCTTAGCGTTGCCGTAAATTTTCATGGGCTTATCGCCTCCGCCATTAATGCCGATATCGGCAGAAATTTTCCCGTCAATGACGTTATCGGAGCTGGCGAAGTCTGATAAAGTCGCCGCGTCAAGTCCTTTTGCTTTGACGTGCGCATTGTAAGTTAAATCGGAAGTTTTGACTTCGACAGTGCCCGCGACGGTGCCGCCAAAAACATTTGCGCTAAGGTCGTTAAGGTAAATCATTTCGCCGACGTAGCGCAGTTTTGTAGAAATATTTTGCCCGGAAAATTCTTCGTAAGAGAGCCAATCGGAATAAATATCTGCGTCGATTTGGGGATTTTTAGCAGTGCCGACGAGATGAGCGCGAATATTAGCCGCGCCGTCAATGCCAATATCCTCAATGATTGCGGCGGGCGTAAAGTTATCGGATTCGGCGTAAATGTCAAAGTAAGTTTCGTCGGTATCGAGGCGAATTTTGCCGCTTGCCGCCGCCTGTTGACCGTTAGCAGTCGCTACGCCGTCAATGACAATTTCGTTCTCGTTAAAGGTGACGTTGCCATTTATATTTTCAACATCGGTAGATTCAACCTTAACGGACGCGCCCTTAACTTTTGTTTTGCCGAGATAGCTTAAATTATCGCCCTTGCGCAAGAGATGGAGCGAAAGATTTTCAGCCGCGCCGCCTAAAATTTCTACCCCTTCCGGAATAGTATCTTCGGGCAGGTAGGGTAGAACTTTATCAAAAAATATATTATCGACTTCGGCGTTTATAAGTTGTTGCTCGGAACCTAAAGTGCCGGTCGCTTTGACTTTTGCCCCTAAAGTTTTGGCGTTGAGTTTAGTTGCGATAGCGTTCATGTCGGCGCAATCAGCTTCGCCGGAAATTTCTTCGACAGAAATTTTTTTGCCGTCAAAGTCAGCGTTGACTGTGCCGCGCTCCAGATAAATTTTCGCGCCAAAAGTCGATTCGCCTTCGCTCTCAAGTTTAATGTCGTCGACGTTCCAAGAATTTTCGTCGCGCTTTTTAAGGTTGACGAGTGCGCCATCAATTTTAATCGTCTCAAGGGCGGCAACTGGGTCGTCGCGAAGTGCAATCAATTTAAAATTAACTTCCGCCGTATCGACTTTGGCAATGAGTTCAGAATTTTTATCGAAAATTTCAATGTCGTGAACTATAAGGTCGCTGTCCTTGTCGAAGTCCAGAAATTTAACTTTGTCCAAATCGACGCTACCAATTTTGACGGGGACGCCTAAAGTTTCGGATGCAATACTTTCCGCCTTAGTCAAAGCGTTTTGGATAATCTCCGTGCGCTGAGAATTTAAATAGAGTCCGCCGCCGAGCGCAAGAACAAGCAACACGCCGCCTAAGATTTTTAAGATTTTCCACACGGCGAGAACTCCCTTCTAAATGCAATTAGGAATTATGAATGTGGAATTAAGAATTGGAATTGGAATCTGGAAGGGTTGTTTTATCAAAGGCGGTGTTGTGTTCAACTGTCTCCGAAGGTTTCAAAGAATCGCCTTCAAAGTCAATCATGACTACCGGCGCGACTTCTCCTGCTTCAGGAACTACAGCCGCTTCAGCAGTCAATGCGGCATCTTCGCGAGATTTAGCCGCCGTATTTCCTTCCTCTTCAGATTCAATGTAGCGCACAACATCAATTTCAACCGGCACACCCATATATCTATCGAGTGACGCCTTAGCGGTATTGTAGTTATAAAGCGCGGTGAAGTAATTCGAGCGTGCCTCCGTCAATTTGCGCGAGGCGTCCATAACGTCAAGGTTAGTGCCGACGCCCGCCGCATATCTGACTTGCGCAATTTTATAGTTCTCTTCGCCCAAGACAACTGCGACTTGCGTAGTGCCGATATTTTTTTCAGCCGCTTGAAGGTCGAGAAATGCCGATTGAACATCAAGCTGAACTTGTTCGCGAGTTTGTGCTGCCTCTTCCTGTGCACGAGTTAGCGCGGCGTCCGCCTGATTGACTTGCGCCCTTGTTATACCGCCGTCGAAAACATTCCATGACGCCGTAAGCCCCGCTGTCCAACGGTCGCTAGTCTTATTCCTGAACGGGTCTTTAGTGTCAATTTCTTTCATGACGGAAGCGTTGACTTGAGGAAGCCAACCAGACTTAGCAGATTTTTTAGCAGATTCGGCGCGCTTTACGGCATAATCAGCCATAGCGGCATCGGCGCGATTTTCCAAAGCGTAAGCAGTGCAGTCGCTCAAAGTCAATTCGTATTTCCGATAAGTCAGCGTATCTTGCGGGCGGATAATCGTATCAGCAGGCAGACCAATAAAATTATTCAGCTCAGCAACCGCAACGTCGTAGCGATTCTGGATATTAACTAAGTTTTGCATAGCGTTAGCTAACTCAACTTGAGATTCCAGAACGTCGACCTTTGCAACCGTGCCGACGCGAAATTGAGCATTGACGTTGCGCAAATGTTCCTGCAAAGTTACAACTTCTTCCTCGTAAACTTCGATTAAATTTCTGTACTGCAGGACATTAAAATAATAAACCGTTGATTGCAGGCGAACAGCTTGCATAGTGTTTTCTAGTGCAAGGTCAGCCGAGCTTAAAGCGTAACGCGCCGACTTGCGACCCGCCGCCAATCTGCCGCCCTGATAAACCGGTATGCTAAGAGTGCCCGCAGTTGAAAAGCCATTGGAAGTTTCGCCGTAATATAAGCCGCCGTGCCGATTGCCGCTCCAGTCAAAAGTAATTTTAGGGTTAGTTTGGCGGCGTGCCTCGCTCAAGCTCCAAAAAGCTCTTTCGCGGTCGGCAATGGTTTCTTTAATCGTGCGGTTATTTTCGTAGGCGCGTTGGATAGTTTCATCAAGCGTAACGTTTAGAACGTCCGCCGCGTCAACCGTGCCAAGTCCGATTGAAAAAGTCATCATGCCCGCGACGAGTGCCGCCGCCAGTTTTCTGCGAATTTTTTTCTTGATACGTGTGGAAATTTTCATTTTAATCTCCTCCTTTTAATTTAGGGACTAGGGATTAGGGCTTTAATTTCTAATTCCTAATTCCTAATTCCTAATTGCTTTTTAGCGGCGAACCTTCGCGCAGATTTTCAAAGCCATTAGTGATAATCGAATCATCTGCCGTCAAGCCGTCATTAACTATGAAATAATTTCCGAGTTTATCGCCGAGCCGAATTTTTTTAATGGCGACCTCTCCATTTTTATCTATATAAACAAAATTTTCCGCGCCGTTTTGCCGAATAGCTTTTTCGGAGACGAGCAACGCATTTTGAATATTAATGCCATCAATAGTAACTTGCGCGGTCATGCCGAAGTGCAAATTTTCATTTGGGTTATCGAAAATGATTTCGCCGTCTTTAAATCTGCCGCCAGTATAAGTCTTGCCGTCGCTAAGCGTCAAAGAAATTTTCAAGGCGGGCGATGCGGCTAAAAGTTTTGTTTCAGCATCGGTAGTTTCAAACTTTACGGCGACGGGATTAATATTGCCGATAGTAGCAAGGACAGTTTCATTTTCGTTGACGGGCATACCGAGCGGCGCGACTTTTTCTCCGAGCCGTCCGGCTTTTGGCGCGTAAATTATTCCCTTTGCGGTTTCTTCCTCTAGCCTTTGAACGAGTGCTTGTTTTTCCTGTACCTTGCGTTGAAGTTCCAATGCCGCTGAATCATTTTCGACGAGTGCTTTAGAAAACGCCGTCATAGTTTCGGCAAGTTCCTTTTTCGCCTGCAGATAATCGGAATGTGGTCCCAAGCCAGCGACTTTGAAAAGCATTTGCCTTTCTGAAATGTCTGCGTCGTCTTCTATATATTTTTCCATGACGTTGCCCGATACCGGCGAGAAAATTTTTATTTCGTTTGAAGGCGAAATTATTCCTTCGTGAGTCAGTGTCAGAGAGTCCTTGACGGCTAAAACTTTTTCCGTCGTGACTGATACGGGTGGCTCGCTTGAACAACCAGCGATAGAAATTGCCGCCGCGCAGAGGATTATTAAAAATTTTTTCATTCTTAACTCCTAATTCCTAATTGCATTTTAAAATTCCTGTTTAAGTCCGAAGTAAACGGCGCGGTCTCTTTTCTTATTGACGCTGTGCCATTCGCCTAAAATATACGTCGAGTCAAGAACTTTGTACTGCGACTTCAAGCGAACTTTGCCGTCATTTAGGTCGTAAGCTTCGGCGGAAAATTTCCATTTGCTTCCGGCGTAAGCATCAAGTCCAATGCCCGGCTTGCCCGCAATTATGCCGACTCGTGCTCCAAAGTCCGAACCGAATTTTTTCCCGCCCTGCAAATTTAACTTTGTATGGTCACCAATATCCTCCGCGCCCAGCACTAAAGATTTATCGTCGCTTGCAACGTTCAGATTAAAATTCGTATTCCAATCATGAGCACTGCCGCTGTATAGTATATCAACAGACGGCGTTACGTCAATCTTTGAAACTTTATCCGCCGCGCCTTGAACCTTGCCCAAAAGTTTATCGGCGCGTTCGCTTATACTGCGGGCATTGCTGACGGTCGCTTTTAAATCTTCTGCAACTTGCGGGTCGCCCGCGAACTTATTCATATTATTAGCCATATTCTCAACGCTCTTTGAAGTCTTAGCAATGTTATCAAGCGTCGTCCTTAAATCTTCGGCGGTCTTCGGGTCGCCGGCGAATTTATCAATATTAGCGGTCATGTGCTCGACATTCGCCATAGTTTGATTCATATTTTCAACCGCGCCGTTCATTTCCTGAATCATGTTGTTGAAAATTGCTTCGTTATCGGTAGCGAGATTTTTAAAAGTACCAGTCATAGCGTTTATATTTTCGGTAGATTCTTTCATATTTTTGCTCATATCAATGACGGATTGTCTGAAAACGTCATCGCCGACAATCGCCTGAACCATCTGCAAAAGAACTTCAACTTGATTCATAACTCTGGTTAAACCGTCAAACATTGCGTCCATGCCCGCTTCGTCAACGCCGTAAAGATACGCGCCGTTCTCAAGGTATTCGCCATTATCAACTTTAGGCAAAAAATTTATGAATTTCTCGCCCATAACGCCGCTTGACGCTATCGACACTTTTGATTGCTTAGGGATTTTAACTTCTGGCTCAATTTTCATAGTGACAGTAACGCCCGTGCCCTCGTTAGCAATCTGCGTAACTTTGCCGACTAAAACGCCACTCAAGCGAACGTCCGATTGCGGCATAAGCCCGACTACCTGCTTAAAGCCCGCGTAAATTGTATATTCATCATCTGACCCAAAATGAAAATCTCCAAGTCCAGCCGTCGCGCCGCCCAATAGCATTAGCCCGCCGACCGTAAACGCTCCGACTTTTGCTTCTACTGACATTTCTTCGCCTCCTCAATCTATAATTCGGAAAAACTCTTTGACTCGCGGGTCTTGAATCTTCTTGAAATTCTCAACCGTATCGACCGCAATTAAATCGCCATTGTAAACCATAGCAATTCTATCAGCAATGCGGCACGCGCTAACCATATCATGAGTAACAACGACGCTTGTAACCTTCAAGGCGCGTTGCGTCTCGATAATCAGTTCATCAATTCTATTCGTTGTAATCGGGTCAAGACCGCTACTCGGCTCGTCGTAGAAAATAATTTCCGGACCAAAAGCAATCGCCCGAGCTAGGGAAACTCTTTTTTTCATGCCGCCGGAAAGTTCATTGGGCATAAGATTTTCCACGCCTTCAAGCCCGACTTGATGAAGTTTTTCCTTGACGATAGCTTGAATTTTATCATTGCTGAAATTGGTATGCTCAACAAGTCCGAAAGCAACATTATCGCCTACCGTCATTGAATCGAACAGCGCAGAATATTGAAAGACCATTCCCATACGAAGGCGGACGCGCATCATTTCCTTTTCGCTCATACGGGAAATTTCGTCGTCGCCAATCCAAATTTCACCGGTAGTCGGCTGAATCAAGCCTATCATCAACCGGAGCAAAGTTGATTTACCCGAACCCGAACCGCCAATTATAGCAAGCGTTTCGCCGTCAGCAATCTCTAAATTTATATCCCTCAGCGCGACTTTCGCACCGAACTTTTTTGTAACATTAACAATTCTAATCATAAGCAATTACCTATAAATAATAAACGTCAACAGCGCGTTCAGAATAAAAATAACGATAATCGACGTGACAACCGTTTTAGTTGTCGCCTTGCCGACCCCCTCCGCGCCGTCAGGACAATTCAAACCGTAATAGCAACCAAGCACCGCTATCACATTGCCAAAAAAAATCGCCTTAATCATGCCGCCCGTCAAGTCATGAAGAGTAGCGAACGTTTTAATTGAATTCGTAAACAGATAAGAGCTTATGCCCGAATACTGCGTTGCGACAACCCAACCGCCCGCCACTCCGATTATGTCGCCGAAAACCGTTAGGAGCGGCACGACTATCATGCAAGCTATCATGCGCGGCACAATTAAATAATTTACGGGACTGACTGCCATAACTTTTAGCGCGTCGATTTGCTCAGTAACTTTCATTGTGCTAATTTCCGCCGTTATCGCTGCGCCCACGCGACCCGCACAGACTACGCCGACTAATACCGGCCCAAGTTCTCTGCCGATTGCGATTGCGATTATTCCACCAACCGTCGATTGTGCGCCGAATCGTATAAATTCATGCGCCGTTTGCAACGTGAAAACAACGCCCGTAAACAGCAACGTCAACGAAACAATCATTAGCGAATCAACGCCTAAATGCGACATCTGCGCGATTATGTGTCGGATTCGCGGCTTGTGCGTTAGTTGCTTCATTGTGTCGGCGTAAAGTAAAACTATCGTCCCGATTTCTTCTGCGCGTCTTATCATGAACCCGCCGACCATTTCAAAAAATTTTGTCAGCAATGCGCCGCCCCCTTTCGTCATGGTATTATATCATAAAATTTATTTGTATATGGATAGTGTCTGGAAAAAATTTTTTCAAAAGCTGTCGCGTTGACAACTTTTTTTCAATCATTTAAAATTCATTAAAACTGCGGAGGTAAATCAATGAGTAAAAAATTTTTAATAAGCGTCGTGGCAATCGTTGCGCTGTATTTTTTAATAAGCTTGCCTTCCGTCCAGAAAAAATTTTTATATCCGTTCCCCTATCGCCCGACGATTGAAACATATTCGGCGCGTTGGCACGTCGATAAATTTTTGGCAATCGCCGTTATGAAGGTTGAAAGCAATTTCTCCGAGTCGGCGCACTCCCAAAGCGGCGCGATTGGTTTAATGCAGATTATGCCGGAAACAGCCGCTTGGATAGCTTATCAACTCGGCGAAGAGCCCGACAAAGTCGCCGACGATATTAACAATTTGTGTAAGCCCGAAAAAAATATCCGCTACGGCACGTGGTATCTTGCCGAGCTTGAATACGAGTTCAAAGGCAATGACGTTTTAGCTTTGGCGGCGTATAACGCTGGGCGCGGCAACGTCCACGACTGGATTGAAAAAAATCATTGGAGCGAAAATTTTTCCGACGTCGATAAAATTCCCTACGCCGAAACCCGCGATTATGTTAAGCGCGTCCTTCACTGCCGCAAAAAATATTCCGAGCTTTATAGTTCACAAGAATTTATTTCGACGCCGATTGCCCTTCACGAATTGCGCTTTGCTAGCTTAAAAAATTTATCATTATAAAGAAAAACTCCGGGCTTTTCTTTAGGCTCGGAGTTTTCAATCTGCTTAGGATAAACTTAAGGATTTTTCAGCCGTCATGAAATTATCTTCGTCAGAACGTTGCACAATAATTTCCCGCTCATTAAGTAAAAATATGATATCGCCAAAATTTTCGGGATTAGTCACAACAACAGGCGTCGTCGTCTCGACTTGCGGCTTAAAAGATTTCAACCCGATAATATAATGCTTGGCGACGCCAAAAATTTTACAATACCGCCGAAGGGCGCGGAAATTTTTCCGTCGGGATTTTTAATCGCGATGCCACGACCCGCCGCGCCACTCGAAAAAATTTTGTCGTTGACTTTCGCAAGTTCAATCAACGTCCCGTTCAAAGGACTTTCGATAATCAAAGTGTCCAACATTTTCAACGCCTCATTTGCTCAAAATAATTTTGCCCGCGCTCTTGAGTTTCCATTTGTCGCCGGCAAGCTCAAACGTCGCTGCCCGCTCAACACGAAGTCGCGAATAAGTGCCGCCCTCGAAATTTGATTCAAAGACGATTCCGAACGCTCGCTCCGCATGATGATTTTCTGTGTAGGTTTTGAGATTAGGCACGACCGCGAAAATATTTTCCTCGACTTCGCAAGCCCAAAAATCACCGCTCGCAACGCTCGCCGCTAAAGAAAATTTCGGTGCAAGTTTCGGACGGTTCATGCGCTCTTCGACGTTCGCGCAACTTATCGCACGCACCTTGTAGCGCGTCAAAAATTTCTCTCGCGCTTGACGGGCACTAAATCCGCTTAATTTTTCCATCGCGTTAAAATCCGTTACGAATTTTTCTCCGACCGAATTTTTCACGCTCGAAGATTTTTTTTCGGTTGAAAAACTTTTTATCTGCGCGGAAGTAGAAGTTAATCTCGGCAATAAAAATTTCAACTCGGCGATAAAAATCGGCTCGACCAAAAGTTTCTTAACGTCGCGCCCTTTCTTGTCCACGAAGAAATTATTTGCGTCGCGGATAAGGTTTTCTTCGTCGAAGGTAATTCCTTCCGCCCAAAGTTTTTGCGCCTTATTGAATCGCTCGGCAAAAGTTTTGAACTCGCGCACAGTTTCAATAGTGACGCCTTCGGAAATGTCATGCGCACTGATGAACGCGCCCGCTGATTGATTGTCGCCGCCCTGAATGAAATCCGCGCCCGCCAACACCGCCGAATAAATAATTTCGTCCGCCTCGCCGAACATTTCGCGATTGATTTTATCTTCGTCGAAAAATTCATCATCGTTGGCAGGTTTATCGACAATCATGCCCGCCGCGACCTCAATTTTTGGTTGCGGGCTAAGGTGCAAATAAAATTTCTTGTAGCCTTCAAGCCCACTCGCCGCCGTGAAAATTTTTTCAAGGACGTTGAGATAAATATTGCCGTCAATTTCCGCGCCGCCAGTCAGCCATTTGAAAATTCTTGCGCCATTGCCGCCAACAAAGATATGCGGAACTTTTTCTTCGCGATAGTGCCCGTAATCGTGCAAAATTTTGACAAGCTCGCCTAAGTAATGAAATAAACCCGCCGTCGCGAACTGCGCCGCCTGCAGAACATTTTTAATTTGCTCTTTGCCCGTCTTGAATTTTAAATCGGCAAGATATTTTTCGCTGTGCTCGCGCATATCGGCATCAATCACGGCTTGCCGCTGAGTTTCGTCGCTGAACTTGCCGGAAATTTTTTCGTCGGCGAAAAGTTCGTAGTTATCGTAAATGGGCTTGAACATTTGCCGCGCCGCGTATCTAATCGACGTATGATAAACAATTCGGGGCGGCTCGCCGCTGATAACGCTAATATCGGTCGTGCCCGCGCCAATGTCGACGCAAATTGCGCCCTGCGCGAAGTTGCTGCTTTTGCCGTCGAGTTTGTTAAAGTGATAAGCCGCCGCTTTGCTCTCGGCTTGGAAATTTATTTCGCCGCTGACAGCCTCGCGGCAAATTTCTTGGAACGAAATTTTCTGCGCCTGCGAAAACGCCGTTGGATATGAAAAATTCCACTGAACATCGCTAACGCCGCTTGACGCCGCTTCCGCCGCCGCTTGCAGACAAATTTGCTTGATATAAGCCGCCGTCTTGCGCCGTTGCCGGTCGTCGTCCTGCCATTTCAAATTAGCGTCAATCTTTTGGGCGAATTGCTCAAACACCCGCGTATTTTCCGAACTCAATAGGAAAACATGCCCGTCAATCAGCGGACGAATATTTTTCAGCTCGCCGGAGTTCAGCAAATGGAAAATGCTTAGAAATGAACCGTCCGCCCGCGCAGGAATTTGCGACGGGATAAAGTGTCGATAAGTTTGGGCACGTGCGCCGCCGCTCTCCGTGACTTTGAACAGTCGCGGCGAAAAATTCAATGGGCGCGGAACGTTATCATTTTCGGCAAAGAAAATCATTGTCGAACTTGTGCCGAAGTCCATGCCGATTTTCCAAGCTAAATCCGCATTGCGCTCAATTTTTTTCGGCTTATTCAAAATGATTGCGCCAATTTCATAAGGTTTCTTGCCAATATGCGGCGGCGGATTGTATTTACAAATCAAAACTTCCGGAAATTCGCTAAGACGCGCTGTAAATCTGTTCGATAAAAAATTTTCTCGCGATTCTAAAGCATATGGCTCCACAAAATAAATATCTTCGGCAAGATTATCGTAATCCGATTGCGCTTGATAGTTTTCGTAGTACAAAAAATAAGTTTTCCAGTCGTCGCGGCGGAAATTCGGATAAATTTCAATCACTGGGACTTCGCGGTCAATGTAAATCAGCTCGCGCTTGGGATAAATCTTCGTCCAACGGAAATTTTTCCCGTTACCATCGACGCCGCTTAGCGGAAAATTAAAATGCAGATAAAAATTTTCCGCGTCATCGGAGATTGCAAGCCGCGCTGAAATTTCTTCCGGCGTGTAAAGCTCAAAAAGTTCGCGCTTAATCGGTAAAATCGGCGTTAAATCCTTTTCTGTCAGAGAATCCGCGCCTTGAATCTTCGGAGAGTTCGGAAAAGCGTTTGCAGGTTCCGTAACCGCCATTCGCGCATAAAAAAAGTCTTCAGGCTTGCGAAATTCCGTATTTTTTAGGATTGTGCGCCCAATTTTTTTAAAATCGGTAAGTTTATCGTCGGAAATTTCGTTCGCGCTGATTCCCTGCCACACAACAAGCCGCGCAGGGTCTATTCCTTCAAATCGCGCAAAATCTCTGACCAATTCCGGCGAAATTAGCAATAAATTTCTCTTATCGTTAAGCAATCGAACCGCTGAATCCTCAAAACGCGCCTCTCTGCCCTTAATCGTATCATCAAGGAGCCGCGCAACCCCTACATGCAGATTTAAATTCGATGAAACCAGTTCAAAATTCTCCGCCGCTTGCGTTTGCGCGTTGATAACGTCGCGTTCATAGTCGGCAAGGCATTTCAATAGCGAATTTGAAATTTCTTTAGCCTTCGCACCGACTTTTTCTAGCCTCTGAATGCTTCCATAAAGATTTTCTAGCCAAATTTTTAATGCAGAAAGCTCCGTCGCCGATAAAAATGGTATCGGGTCGCTCAAAGTCCGCTGATTTGCACTCCAAGGAGTAAAAATTTTCCCCGCAAAAGTATTTTCATAGTCCGCCGCGCATGTTACTAGCGTCGTCGGCGAAGTCAGCGCGATTGGTAGCCCATTAAACAAAATTATATAAATATCTGTCAGCCACGCCGTTTTATTCCCCGTCAATGACTCCTGCGGCGCAAGCGACTTTAAAATTTCCGCTAAATCGTCGCGTTCTTCCATAAGATTTACTCTTTCGGCTTTAATTTCGAGCTGTTTGAAGTTTTTTAGCGCAAGCATCGCCAAAATTGCTCGCCATTCCCCAACAACTTTTTCATGCAAGCCCGTTATAAACTGTTTTGCCGGCTCTAAATCGAATAATGCCATTTTAAATAGCAACGGTCGCGCCCACATGTCAGGAATTGAATCAACCGACCCCATATCCTTTATCGATTCGCCGCAATCTAGGCTGTTCGCTAGCCCTTGCAAAAAATTTATGTCCGTTTCCTTCCAAATGCCCGCTTGGTCTTTTAAAATCTTCGAGACTTCCTCGTTGACTTTCGGCAGCATCGGAAAATATGATTCCGCCATTTAAAATCCCCTTCCAAAAAAATTTTCCGCAAAGATTATATCAGAAAACAGGATTTTTCCAATATGTGACTAATTTTTCTGCTCGGAAGGTGATTTTTATGCAAATTTCTACTCTGAATTGGTTTCCTGGTCATATGCAAAAGGCTAAACGCCTTATTAATGAAAATTTGCCGCTCGTCGACCTCGTTATCGAACTTTTAGACGCCAGAATTCCCCTAAGCAGTCAAAATCCGCTCCTAAATGAACTTATCGGCGATAAACCTCGCTTAATCGTACTAAATAAAGCCGATTTAGCCGCTAACGTCGAAATTTCCCTTAAAAATTTCCGCGATAACAATTTTTCCGCCGTCGCTGTCGATTCCGTCAACGGTTCCGGCATTAAAAACCTTATTTCCCTTGCAAAATCCCTCGCAAAGCCGAAAACTAATAAATTTTCTAAGCACGGCGCAAAACCTCGCTCCGCTCGCGCTATGATTGTCGGGATTCCTAACGTCGGCAAATCTTCCCTGATTAATCGCCTCGCGGGCATGAATCATACTAAAATTGAGAATAAACCCGGCGTCACTCGCGCTAAACAGTGGATTAAAATCGCTGACGGGCTTGATTTGCTCGATATGCCCGGAATTTTATATCCGAAATTCGATAATCCAGACGTCGCACTAAAATTATCGTGGATTTACGCCATTAGCGACGAAATTCACGACCTTGAACCCACTGTTTGCAAACTTTTGGAAACTTTAGCCGAAAAATTCCCCAACGGTTTAATCGAACGCTATAAAATCGACAATTTGCCCGCTGACGGCTCCGAAATTCTAAATAAAATCTCTCTCAAGCGCGGTTGCATAAAAAAAGGCGGCTTAATCGACACCGACAAAGCTTTAAAGCTCGTTTTAGCCGATTTCCGCGCAGGTAAACTCGGAAAAGTCTTCCTAGATTGAAAAAACCCTCCGACGAGACCGCCGAAGGGCTTTTTTTTGTACGATTTGCGATAGAAATTAGAAGAGACCTTTGTTTTCAGCGTCGAAATTCTTCCAGAATTCCTCGCGTGTAACGCTTTCGCCTTTTTTGTTGAAGTATTCGTTATCTTTGCCGCCAAAACCTTTAATTCCGCCGTGATCCTTGTACTTGTAGCCGAGATTATGAATAGCCTCGCGAACTTTTGTCGAACTCAACGCATCATATTCGCTGATAAGTCCGCGTTTAACAAGTTCGTCGCCGTCAGCGTAAGTTTCGGCTCTGGTGCCGCCCGCTACGCCGTCAAGTTCCTCATCGCTCAAAATCTCGTCCTTAAAAATTTTTTCATCTGCCATTGTTATCTACTACCTTTCTTTTTATTTAAAAATGTTCTCGAATCCTTTTCGTTCAATTTTCTTAGTTCCGTTTTCAGCGTCGAAATTTTCCCAGAATTGATTACGAGTAATAATATTGCCGCTTTTGTCGGTGTAAATGTTGCCCTCAAGGAAGTTGATGACGTCTTTGTAGCCGGTGTAGCCCATTTCGTGCAATTTTTCGCGAATTTTGGTTACATTGAACTCATCATCCAAGCTCAAAAGTCCGCGTTCGTACAATTTTTCGCCGTCGTCCCATATTTCGGAAATTGAGCCGCCCGCCACGCCGTCAAGTTCTTCTTCGGTAAGCATTTCGTCCGCGAATTTGTCTTCCTCTGCCATAATATCAGTCTCCTTTCTCCTTTCTCTTTTCTATTCCTTATACGTTCAAAATTCGATTTCGTTACAAAGTCTAGCAAAAAATTTTCAATCGTCAACGAAAAAACCCTCCGACACGCGCCGAAGGGCTTTTATTTTATAAATTTTTACTTTGGTTTTTCACTATAACATTATTTATTGCAGACAAAAGAAGATCGTTATCAAGTTTTTGACCGTTTAAGTAATACTCATTGGCTTTTTCGCCGACACCCGTGCCGTTCTTACCTACATCGATATTATATGCCATTTTTCCTTCAAAATAATAATCCAGTAATGATTCTAAAGTCTCTTTGGCAAGAAGATTGTTATCCGCATTTGTGACCTCTATTGGTAAATTTTTACCGTAAATAAGTTGGCTAAAAAGTGAATTCGCCAAAGCGGTTTCGATTCTTGTACCGCCCACGACATAGTCAAGTTCGTCATCGGTGAGCATTTCGTCCGCGAATTTGTTTTCCACAGCCATAATATCAACCTCCAAAGCGTTTTCTATTCCTTATACGTTCCAAATTCCATTTCGTTACACACTTTAGCAAAAAATTTTTCTGCCGTCAATGAAAATAAAAATCCGCTGTGACGGATTTTTCAGCACTTTTCAAGCCTAATTTCTACCATATTTTATAAAAAGCGCGTCATGACGCCATTTTACTATTTTCAAGCGTCCGGTATAACGGACTTTTCATTTTGCGTCGAAAAATAGCCCTCAAAACCGCTTTTAGCAGGAAATTTTGCTCTCGCGACTAATTTTTTCGCTCGGAAGGTGATTTTATGACTCTCAAACGCTTTTTGCCTGCTATCTTAGCGAATTTAGCCGCCGCTCTCGCTGATATTTTACTTTTGGCGGCTTCTGCTTGGCTCATCGCCTCCGCCGCTCTGCATCCGCCCCTTTCTAAGCTCTCAATCGCCATTACTTTAGTCCGTACCGCTGGAATTTCGCGCGCCGTGCTCCGTTACGCCGATAGATTCATTTCTCACAAGATTATTTTCCTCTTTTTAGACAATCTGCGCGGAAAAATCTTCCTAAACGCCGCAAAAATCTTTCCAATGAAGTCCGGTCGCTCTCATGAAGGCGATTTACTCCACTCACTCACCATTTCCGCCGATTTATTGAAAGATTTCCTCCCGCGCGTCGTTTTGCCGCTCTCTACTGCCGCTCTCGTCACCATTTTATTAACTTATTTCTTGCGCGAACCGCTTCTGCCCGCAATTTTTTTAGCTAATCTTATTCCAATCGCCCTTAAAGCCCCTGATGATTCAACTTACCGCGAAAAAATTTTAGATTTCAATGACGGGCGCGACGAATTGAACATTTTCGGCAAAAAAACCGCCCTTAAACGCCTAAATCTTGCCGCTAAGAACTTCGGCGAAGAAAATTTCAATCTAACTGCGCGGCAAATCAATTTCGATACCGCTTTTAGAATTTTGAACGCGGCAGGATTCTTTTTTATCCTGTTGAAAGTTGCGGCGGTAGCTGATACAATCGCGTTGACGGTCTGGACGCTCATTTTCTTAGCCACGCTCGAAATTTTTAGCCAAATTCAGCCAGCGATTAGAACTTTGAATAGAATTAGGAGATTAGAAGATTACAAAATAAAAAATTTGCCGCCCGCGCAGATTTTTTCGACCGATAAGGCGATTGAAATTAAAAATTTAAGTTTCAGCTACGGCGGCGAGAAAATTTTCAGCGATTTTAGCTTGAATATTGAGCGCGGCGAGAAATTAGCGATAGTCGGCGAGAGCGGCGCGGGTAAAACTACTTTGCTTTATCTTTTGACGAAACTTTTTCCGCCCGATAGCGGCAAAATTGCGATTAACGGCAAAATTTCCGCCGCGACGTTCAATAATTACATTTTTTCAACGTCGATTCGCTATAATTTTGAAATGTTGCACGGAAATATATCGGAAGAAAAGATTTTGTCGGCAATGCAGGTTAGCGGACTAGAAAATTTCGACCTTGACGCGGAAATTGGCGAAAACGGCGCGAAATTATCCGGCGGCGAACGAAATCGCTTACAAATAGCGTTGGCATTGGCGAGCGAACCGGATATTTTAATTTTGGACGAGCCGACAGCAGGACTTGACCGCCGCCGCGCAGAAAAATTAGTAGAAAATCTGATTTTGGCAACAAAAAATCGCACGCTGATAATCATAACGCACGATTCAAATTATTTTATGGAAATGGGGAGGATTGAACTTGTACATTGATTTATTTTGTGATATACTTCGACGCGAAAGGAGGAATTTATTTTGATAGCGGAACTTTGCGGTAAAATTGAGAATAACAAGGAAGATGAGCTGACAGGAAACTTTTTTGGCACGTTGCGTTATACTGGCTTTGAAAAAATCCTTCAGCCGCTGTTTGTGAAGTGTATTCGCCCTGAAAAACTTGCCGACGAGCTAAAAAATATTCGCGGCGGCTACTGGGGCGATAAAATTCATTTTTGGCCGTATGATTCGCCAGCTGAAATCGATGTGTTGCTTGACTTCGAGGAAATTTTAATTGGTGTCGAGGTCAAATATCAAAGCAACTTATCGGGTGACGACCAACTTGAGCGCGAAGCCAAAATTTTGCAGAAGAAAGCAAACGGCAGGGAAAAAATTTTAATTTTTCTCGCGCCAGAATCGACCTGCCTTGAAATTGTTACCAACAGACGCCGCAAAAATATTTTTAATGAATTCGGCGTAAATCTAAGCTATATTTCGTGGGAAAATGTATTGGACGAGCTAAATAAACTGCAATTAGCCGATTTCGACGCGCTTATCGCAAAAGATTTGATTGATTTATTAAAACTCAAGGGCTTTGAAAGTTTTCGTTCGTTCGATAGCTTAAATTTCTTGCCAAAAGTAGAGGAGGATAAATTTTATGTCTTTGATTGACGATAATATCCGCAATGCAATGAAAATTGTCCGCAAAACTCAAGAAAATGTCGGCAAGTTGATGACTTTCACTAAAAATCTTGTAAAGGAAAGCGATTTTGGCTACATTCTCTTGACTGAAAATTTTCTGCGTTATAGCAGTGACGCTGACCGTTGGGGCTGGACGTTCGGAAGTTTTATTTTGCTTTTCAAACGTAATGACGATATAAAAAATATTATTTACGGAATGCAAATTGATTTAGATGACGCCGCGATAAGGGTTGCGAAATATTTTTTTGACAACGAAATAAATTACGAGACGCGAATTAGCCCTGCCGAATCAAATAAATACACAAATCCTTTATGGGGCGAAGGAATTTTCGATTTAAATCCTTCGGAAACTTTTACAAAGTCCGTTCCGAAAGCTGATTATATTCGAGAAAAATATTCTGGCTTAAATTGTGTTATGTTCGCTGAATTTCCGCTTAGCGAGATAAATGCGGGCAATGTTCAGGAAAAAATCTTTGGAACATTCGATAAACTTGCCGCTTTGAGGTCTTGAGGCTAAATTTTTGATAAAAATATCTTGCCGTCGAAAGTTGGCGGCATTTTTTATTGTCAAAGTGCAATTCGGCGTTGTATAATCATGAAAATCATAGTTAAGGAGACTAAAAGCATGTACACGAAGAAAATTTACTTCAGCGGGGGCAATGTTGACGAATTGCAGGAAATTTTTACGGATATTCCGGGTGTTTTGAGCGTTTTGGTCGGGAAATTGTCTGCGCGGAACGTTCACAGCTACGTTAATTACGAACCGCAAACTTTGGAAGATATTTCCGCCGTCGAAATCGAATTTAATCCGAAAAAAATGGATTTATCGATGTTAATGGACGTGCTTTTCAACGTTTTGAATCCGTACGCGGAAAATAATTTGGGAGTTTACTATGCTAGCGGCGAAGACGAGCCGCAAGTTGAATTGCATTTGAATTTTATAGCGAATCGCGGCAGAGAACCTGTCGTTTCAAAGGCGTGCCTGACGATAAACGACCCGAATAATAAAATTGTGCGCAAATGTTATGCCAAAGTCGGTCGTCTGGTTAGTTTTACCGCCGCGCCGGAGTCCGAACAAAATTTTTTAAGAAAAAATCCTGAAATTCGTAGCGATATAGACTTGACAAAGCTGAAAACTTCCCTTAGATTTTAATTGGCGGGAGGTGATTGAAAATGCGCGAGAGATTGGAGGAAAGGCGGCGACAAGTGCTAAGGAAAATGCGCAATCGTAAAATATTTTGGTCAGTCATGCTATGTTTTTTAATAATCGGGTGTTCGCTAGCGCACATGGGGTTTAATTCGGACTTTACGCGGATAAAAGAAGACATAAAATCGAAAGTGAAAGCGGAAACGATATTGCCGACGTTCAAAGAGGCGAAAACGATAATGATAATGGGCGTGGACGAGCGAAAAGACGATGTTGGGCGTTCGGATACGCTAATGGTGGTAAATTTATCGAAAGACAAGGCGTCATTGCTGACAATTCCGCGAGATACGCTAGTTTACATAGAAAAATACGGCTATCAGAAGATAAATGCGGCGTATTCGCTGGGCGGAGCGAAATTATCGCGTGAAACAGTGGAAGATTTCTTAGGAATAGAGATAGATAACTACGTAACGATAAATAAATCGCGATTTGCGGAAGTAATTGACGCGATGGGCGGCGTAGACATTTATGTTGAACGCGATATGCAATATAAGGACGAATGGGACGACGACGGCGGGCTATATATCGATTTGAAGCAGGGAATTCAGCATTTGGACGGCGAAAAGGCGATACAATATGTGCGATTTCGCGATTCTGAAGGCGATATTGGTCGCGTGAGACGTCAGCAAGCATTTATGAAGGCGTGCGCGGACAGATTGAGCGAACCGAGCATGTTAATAAAAATTCCTGAGCTTTTGGGCGTAGCGGTCAAGGCGATTGACACGGATTTAACTTCAAGCGAAATGTTAGCGGCGGCAGGCTCGTTAAAAAGCGCGGAAGCTAAAGGAAATATAAAAACGGGCGTTGTGCCCGGCTGGTTGCAATATATTGAGGAGATAAGTTATTTAATTCCGAATGCGGAGCGGCTCGGCAAGGTTATGAGCAAAAATCTTGACTTTGAAGTAGATAAAAGGCATTTTGAGCGGCTTTCGTACGAATACACGCCAGGAAACGACGCAGATTATTACGATGTTAATTTTAATCCGGAAAGGGACATGCGTTTAATGGATTCTGTGGAGTATCGGCAGTTAGATTTATCAAAAAATGAGTTATAAAAAGCTCCCGTCGTGATTGGCGGGAGTTTTTTTATGAAAAATTTTCTATAGAGGAAGAAATAACGTCGGAATCGAAGCCGCGAGCCGCTAGGAACTGCCACGCTTTATTTTTATCGAATTTTGCGCTGGAAAATTTTTTAGCGAGTAAATTTTCAGCGACGAGGCGTTCACGTTCCTCGAAATCGTCAGGGATAAGGTTTTCGATGAAATTTTTGTCGAAACCGCGTTGAATTAGCTTGATTAAGATTTGTCGCAGGCTTAATTTATTTTCCGAGTAGAAATTTTCAAATTGTCGCTGGCAAAATTCGTTATCGTCGAGGTAATTATATTTTTTTAGCTTATCAATGGCGGCGTCGACTTCATTTGGGTCGAATTTCCGGACGAGCAACTTTTTCCGCAGAATTTTTGAGCTTTGTTCTTGATTAGCTAATAATTCCGTAGCTTTCATGAGCGCGGATTTTTTTTCTTTAGGCATATTAATCACTCCCTGCGCGGATATTAGCAATTTCGATGAATTAAGGCAAGCCCGCGCAGTTTTAGTAATGTGTTGAATATTTTTTGGGTAAAACTATTGCCTATGCAGTGGCAATGATATAAAATCGCTCCAAAGAAATTTAAATGAGGTGGAGAGCTTTGGGAATCACGATGATTATTTTGAGTTTAGTTTTACTGATATTTTTTGCGTATCGTGGCTACTCGATAATATTTATTGCGCCGTTATTCGCGGTAGTGGCGGCAATCGGGAGCGGGCACGACCCGATGCCGGTTTTCAGCGAAATTTACATGACGAAAGCCGCCGAATACGTCAAAACATATTATCCGGTCTTCTTATTGGGGGCAATATTCGCGAAAATAATGGAAGAAGGCGGGCTAGCGGCGTCGGTAGCAAATAAAATCGTACAAACGCTGGGAAAAGAGAAAGCAATTTTAGCAATATTAATTGGCTGCGGCGTTTTGACATATGGCGGGCTAAGTGTATTCGTTGTAGCGTTTGTAATGTATCCATTTGCGGCGATTTTGTTCAAAGAAGCGAATTACGCTAAAAAACTTTTGCCGGGCTTGTTATGGATGGGAATTTTTACATATAGCATGGTAGCGATACCAGGCACACCGCAAATACAGAACATAATCCCGACAGCGTACTTTGGAACGACGACTTGGGCGGGAATTGGGCTTGGATTAATTGGTGCGGCGTTATATTTTGTGATGTCGTGGGCGTGGGTGAGTTATCGCGCGAAGAAATTGCAAGCGGCGGGCGAAGGTTACGGCACAAATTTAAAAAACGAGCCGGAAGTTTCTTCGGAAGAGCTACCCGATTGGAAATTGTCATCAATTCCGCTAGTTATGGTAATTGTGTTGAATTTAATCATCAGCAACCCGTTTGATTGGAATTGGGCATATCATTGGGACCAAAACAGCTTAGACAGCATGGCACCGTTGAATTTAAGTTTATTGGCTGGGAGTGTTGGCAAAGTTCAAGCGATTTGGTCGATAAATGCGGCATTGATTTTGAGTTGTATAGCGGCGGCGATAATCGGTCGGAAGTGTTTAGCGGCGAAGGGCGGCATAGTTCACCCGATAAACACGGGCGCGACTGGTTCAATGGCGGCGATTTTGAATGTGGCGTCGTGTTATGCATTTGGTTGCGTAGTAGCGGCGGTTCCGGCGTTTGAAATGATAAAAGAAGCGTTGCTGAACGTTTCGATAGGCGACGGACCTTTAGGTTCGGCAGTTATAACGACAATGATTATGTGCGGGATAACTGGTTCGGCATCGGGCGGCGAGACGATTGCGCTAGGCATGCTCGGCGACCAATGGTTAGCAATGGCGAATCAAATTGGCATGAGTCCGGAAGTTTTGCACAGAATAGTTGCGCTTGCGTCGGAATGCATAGACACGCCGCCGCATTCGGGCGCATTGATAACGCTAATGGCGGTTTGCGGGCTAAGCCACAAAGAATCTTATTACGACGTATTTATTTTGACGCTTTTAAAAACTTCGGTAGCATTTATCTGCCTTGCGATTTACGCCGTGACGGGAATAATTTAACCAAAGCCTTTCTCAAAACCAATGTTCATAAACGATTAAGCAAGGTGTGAATATGAGAAAGTTTGATTAATGCTACAGCAGAAGCCGCATTTAGCTTATAATCCTTGCTAAGTCTGCGAGAGTGAACGTACCAATAAAATGATTTTTGCCGTTCTGAGCGATAATTTCCAAGTCGTCAAAAAGTTGCTCACAATTCGCCATTTTCCAATCGTAGTTACGTTGATAGACAGGAATAACGAGCGGCCTTTTGTTGGCGATAAATTCATTAATTCGTATAACAGCTGCTTGCATAGGCAACGCCTGCTAAAAATTTTTGTTCGAACGAAAAGTTATGGCAAGCGTCTTGTTAAAATGAAGAATATCTGATAATATCGGCGGCGTGAAAGGAGGTCGAGAATTTGGAAACACAAACGGAAAACTGCGCGGAAGACACGCCAGAACAAAATCAGCTTGAAGCGACGCTAGAAAAAATTCTGGAGCTACAAAATAAAAATTCGCGGCAACTAGTGCAATCACTGCGCGAAAACGTCAATTTTCAAAATCAAGTGCGGCTGGGTATGCAAAAGGAACTTGAGACGCTAAAGGAGCAACAGCGCGGCGAACAATTCACGCCAATATTAAAATCGGTGGCAACGGTCTGCGTTGAGTATAGAAAAATTTTGTCGGACGAATCCTTACCTAGAAAATTGCGGCGGACGTTATCGCTAATGTTTGACGAATTGGAAGATATTTTATCGGAGTACGACGCGGAAGTTTTTAGCTCGGCAGTCGGTGAGCAACGTCGCCCGCTATTAACTAAAATCGTCAACACCATCACGACTAACGATAAGAATTTACATAATACAATCGCTCGCAGTTGTCGTCCTGGCGTCATGCGAAACGGCAAACCGCTTTATCGCGAATTCGTCGACGTTTATGTTTTCGACGCGAACGCAGGCGGCAAAAAATCGCAATCAGTCAGAACAAAGTAAAGGAGAAATTTTATGAGCACATACGGCATTGATTTAGGTACAACTTATTCTTGCATAGCGCGCTTGGACTCGAACGGCAACCCCGAAGTCATTCGCAATAACGAAGACGATTCAAATACCGTCGCCAGCGTAGTTTTTTTTGAAAATGAAAATAATGTTGTCGTCGGGCAGGCGGCGAAAGAAAATATCGAGACAGACGGCGAGCGCGTCGTGCAATTCGTCAAACGCTATATCGGCAAAATCGACAGCCGTACCTACGAATTTGACGGCAAAACTTATACTCCCGTCGAGATTAGCGCATTGATTTTAACGCGGCTGAAAAATTTAGTCGAGGCGCAAGGCGGCACGGTTGAAGATGTAGTTATTACGGTTCCGGCTTATTTTGGACTTGAGGAACGTTCCGCGACTCGTCAAGCGGGTGAACTTGCCGGACTTCACGTCTTGAGCTTGATTAACGAACCGACTGCGGCGGCTTTGAGCTACTGCGCCCGCCAATTTCAAGAGGACAGGACAATTTTAGTTTACGATTTAGGCGGCGGTACTTTCGATGTAACTGTCGTTAAAATGACTATGACGCAAAATGATTCTGGGCGTGACGTTCAGAAAATTACCGTGCTAGCGACTGGCGGCGATGATAGGCTTGGCGGTTTCGATTGGGACGATAGATTATTCAATTACATTCTGCACGCTTGCTGCGACGAAAACGGCTTGACGCCCGAAGAAATCGAAGCGGAAACGCGGCAAGATATTCGTTCTAAAGTCGAAGAGGCTAAGCGCAAACTTAGTAAGAAACAATCCGCGAAGGTTCGCATTGACGTAAACGGCTCGCGCACTGAAATTCTTATCAAGCGTTCGGACTTCGAGCAGATGACTTCAGACATTGTTGCTAAAACTATGAATTTCGTTGACGCCACGCTTGAGAAAGTTCCGAACGTCGATATTGATACGGTTCTGCTTGTCGGCGGCTCTACTTATATGCCGATGATTATAAATGCGGTCGAAGCGAAATTTCCCGGCAAAGTTCAGCAACACGACCCTGACCAAGCCGTTGCAAAGGGCGCGGCGATTTATGCTAGCATGCTGGTTGAAGAAGTCGATTCCCTTTCCGAAACCGGCGAAGAATCCACAGGCGGCGAAACTCCTTCACGCGCTGAACAACTTACGTCAAAGTTCACAGTTGAAGACCAAACGCCGCGTTCATTCGGTCCGGGCGTCGTCGACACCAACGGCGCAAAGCATAAATACGTTCTGGAAAATTTCATAAAGATTGGCGAGAAAATGCCCGCAGTTTTCTCCAAAACTTACTATCCGCTTGAAGACAATCAAGAGCGCGTTTTACTGCGTGCCTTTGAAAACCGCTCGACGGACGATACGTTAATTCCCTGCGTCGATGAGGACGGCAATCCGCAAGCGACTGACCCCGCGCACAACGTCAAACTTTTGGGCGAACTCGTCGTAAATCTCCCGCCCGGCACCAGCCGCGATACACCGATTAAAGTCACGTTCAAAGTTGATGCGTCGGGCGTCCACGTAGAAGCCGTCAACACTAAGACAGATGAAACTTTTGAAACTTTCCTGCGCACTGAATCCGACATTGACGTTACTAAAAGCGCGGTTCATCAGCTTAGAATTTCTTCCGATTGAAATGTACGGCTTAACGAATAGGCAAATAAAATCCCTGCTGAAAATTTTGTACGCGCATAAGGGCGGGCTTTCACAGGTAAAAATTTTCGGTTCGCGAGCACGCGGCGATTATAAGAAAACTTCTGACATTGATTTAGCAGTAAAATTTTCGTGCCCGATTTACGCTCAACTCGCGGCTGATTTTGAGACCGAAAATTTTCCCTACACAACAGATATAATCAATTTGCAGACGGCTAGCGAAAATTTGTTGCGCAATATCGAGCGCGACGGGAAATTATTATTCGCAACCAATGAGGACGGTGTTTTGATGACAATCGAACAGCTTAAACTCAAACAAGAAAACTTTTCCCGCGCCCTAGCGAAATTACATGCGGCTCTTGAAAAAGATATTTCAGCAGACGAACTTTATCTTGATGCCACGATTCAGCGTTTTGAATTTTCTTTTGAGTTGGCGTGGAAACTCATAAAAGCCTTTTTGGATTATGAAGGCGTCGAAGTCAACAGCCCGCGCTCCGCGATAAGAAAAGCTTTTCAAACCGAATTGATAACCGACGCCGAAGCTTGGCTTGACATGTTGGAGAAAAGAAATCTTTCAAGCCACACCTACGACGAAGAGACCGCCGAAAAAATTTATTGTCACGTGGCGCAGAAATATATTTTCATGCTAGATGCTCTCGCGACTGCGATTAATGAAAAAATTTCCGATTAAACATAAAAAAAGGCTGCCGCCAATTTGACGACAGTCTTTTTTATTTAGAAAAATGTTTTACATTTCGCCGCGAGCTTCACGCTTTGAAAGTTCTTCCATAATCGCGGGATATTCTTTATCGAGCTTGTACATTGACAGGACAATCAGTAACGATACCCAAATAATTATCATGCCGAAAATGTAAATGTTGACAATCATATCAATCGCGCTTTGAGGTTGAACGGCGTTTGCAGTAGTGGAAGCAACGTAGCCGCTCATTGACATAAGCCAAGTAATGAACGCGCCGCATAAGCCTGTTCCGAGTTTGTAACCAATGGAGCCGCCGGAGAAAATCAAACCTTCTGTGCGGATATGGAATTTATATTGCCCGTATTCGACGCAGTCGCCCAAAAAGCCGAAGATAACCGAGTTCAACGGAGCAAAGCCCACGCCACGAATAAAGCAACTGAAGACGGCCCAGTTAAAATCAGTCGGGTGCGTGCAGTAAATTAAATGACCGATTAAAGCAAGCGCACAACCGAGCATTGACATGTTGCGTTTACCGAATTTCTTAAGCAGGAACGGGCAGAAAAGAACTGTAGTAACAATCGTCGTTACGACTTCCAAAAGCAAAAGGTAACTGAAAAGCGAATCGTCGAAGAAAATATATTTGCAGTAATACGGCAGGACGGTGCCCGTAACCATCTGAATTATACATTGCATCATCCAGATAAATGCCGCCATTAAGAAATATTTATTCATCAGCAAGCATTTAATCGCTTTGCCGGCGGGAATTTTATCTTCCTTCTTGCGAGCTTCAATGACGACTTTTTCTTCGCACTGCTTAAAGCACAACAGCAACAGGAACAAAGCTAAGACTGCCCAAATGCTCATAACGATAATCCACGCCGTTTGATTGTCGCCGAAAACTTTAATCAGCGGGAGTGTTGCGGAAATGGAAATGATTTTGCCTATTGGCGAAAGTGCCATACGAGTAACGGAAAGCATATCGCGTTCGTGTGAAGAGCGCGTCATCATCGCCGACAACGAACCGTAAGGCAAATTCAGCGCGGTATAACAAATCGTGTTGCAGAAGTTGTAAGTAATGAACAGATAAACGAACTGCGTAAAGTCCGAAACGCCTTGCGGCACGCAGTAAATAAGAACAATCGAAACGCAGAAAGGATGCTCGACCATAAGACCCAAGGACGCGACTTGCCCCATTTGGAATTAGTGCGCTCAACTATGAATCCCATGATAACATCAGAGACGCCGTCAAAGCAACGGGATAAGAGCATTACGAGACCGACTGTAGTAGGCTCAACGCCGGCGTAGTCAGTGTAGAAAAACGTTAAGATTGTCATTGCGCCCGCAACGACGTTACAAGCCGTATCGCCGAAACCGTAGCAAATTCTAGTAAACCAAGAAAGTTTTTCATCAACGGCGGGTGAAACGCCTGGTGTAGCTGTACTCATCATTTTCCCTCCCAAAAAAATTAGGAATTAGAAATTAGGAGTTAGGAATTATAAATCCATTCCTAATTCCTAGAGAGTGTTGGTAAACTC
>DJWY01000001.1 GCA_002448305.1 Selenomonadales bacterium UBA7018 | reverse complement strand
TTCCTGGACTGTGTCAGCGATTTTGTGTAAATAGCAAACCGCCTAGAAACGCCAACTTTTGCTGAGTTTGTGAAAGGAAAAATTCGTGGTAGAAGAAATGAGCCGTTACGCTATTCTTTTTCTTTCAAGGCAATCGAAAAATTTTTCTTTGAAAAAATGACGTCAAATCAACAATCCTAATTACACAAAACTCTTGACACTGCCGGATATTTTTGTTTTCGCCGGTTTTATTCTTTTAGCCATGATTATTGATTCTTTAGTGTGAACACATCCTAGCCACTTTCGTTACAACTTTACTTTACCACAACATTTCGATATTTTCTTCCCAGAAGGGGCGCAAAAATTCCGCAATGCGTTTGAGATTAACATAGGCTTCTTTTGTCGTGATAAGAATTGTTTCTGCGCCGTCAAAAGCGGTACATTCGTGGGGCAGAGCAAAGGGAATTTGTTTTTCGCGCATGGTCGGCAAATTATCATTATCTTTATAAACTTCGTAAGCAATAAGGTTAAGAAGATTTTCGCCGCCTAAGTAAGGGTCGCCGTGTCCGGCGTCAATGTATTGTTCAATGACGAATTTTGAACGCCCGTTCGCAGGAACACTTTCAACGCCGAAATCAAAATCAGTGGTGCCGCCTCCGAAGTCGAAGACGGCATAAGCGGTTTTTTCGCTCGCCTTAGGTTGCAACTTCAATTCGCCAAGCGCACAACTAGCATAGGCGGCAGGCTCACTCGCGCCCGCGTAAATTTTAAATTTCTTCATTAAATCGGCGTCATTCAAAATAGAGGGCGGCAGAGATTTTTTAATCCCGCGCTCGAAACTCGCACGAATTTTTTCGCGAACCGCCTTTTCGTAGGTGACGGGAAAAGATAACATATACTCAAGGCAAATGCCAGTATGCATATTGTTGATATAAAGTCCGAGATAATAGGCGTAAAGTTCAATGGGGTCGAAGTCGTCGTCCGTCAATTCAAGATAGGGATTAAGCGCGACGAGATGTTTTTTCCTGTCCTGCAAGTACATGCGCAAATCTTTATCGTTAGCCCACTGCTTTAGCTCGCTGAATACCGAATAGAAAACCGAACTGTCAATGCTAACATCTTCGCCTGCGTCGTTTATAGCGGCGGCGGCTTTGTGCGAAAAAGTTGCCTGTCTCCACGTCGTGAAAGGGCGTCCTTCGCGCTTTAGATAAGCTGCCTTGAAAGTTTCATAGTCAAGCAACTCAATAACCGTCGGATTTTCGTAATCTTTCTTTTCGGGAGCTTTGGAGTAATTGCCCTCGCCAATGCGTAAAAGTTTTTCGTCGGTTCCGACTTGCCGAACGACAACGGTAGCTTTCGTGCCAAAGTCAATGGCAACAATACCGTCTTTAATGTCCATGTGCGGCGGGCGTCCGTAAAACGTCTCGCCCTCCGGCAATTTAATAATTTCGGCGTCTTGCGGCGGTTGCTCGAAAAGTTCCCAATGCCCGCCGTTAGGGTCGGTCAAAATTTTCGCGTCGTAAGGCTCGATATTGGCGCGAATGTAATCGCACTTGCAAAGCTGCTCGCGAACTAAATCAATAGGATTTTGATTGTCAGCTTTCTTATCCTTGACGGTCGGCAAGTCAACTTTTTTTCTGCCGAAACCTTTTGCGACTAGCGCATCAAAATCAATTATACCGTGTTCAGCCTCGCGCCTAAAAAGATTGAAATCCAGCGTGAAATTTCGCGTAATATTTTTTATGTAGCGTTGAATGTCCGGAAAAATTTTCATCAAGAAAATATACGCTTCTTTTGCGTCGGGCGAAAGTCCTTTGGGAATAAGTTCGTTTGCAAGCCAAGCGTTTATAACTTTTCCGTGACGCATGCCCAAAGAGTTTACGCTGTTCAATCTGTAAATCGGCACCATAGTAACTTTGTCAGCGTCCGAATAATAATTAATTGAACCGCCAGTAGTCACGCAACAAGATTTATTGTCCTTCCAACCCATAACCAAAATGATTTTTTTAGTAGCGTGCGGAAATTATTAAAATTGCCGTCTTCGTCCAGATAAGGATTGTCTTTTCCGAGAACGAAACTTTTTAAAGCTTCTTCCAGCGTCATAGGTTGAAAGGTGAATCCTTCAAATTCCCAGCCCGCATAATTATAGAGCGGGCGACCAACCGTCGCAAAGCTTGGAAGTTCTACTGCCTCGAAACGCGGGAAAATTCCGCTTGTCTTCGCGTCATACCAAACTTTTTTCTTCTCGAACATGACGTAGGGCGCGTCCCTGAACTTTTCAAGCTCATCGATAGCAAACGTAATATAATTTTCAAATTCGTCCGGAGAAATGGATTGTAGCGCGGGAGTTTCCAGTTGCTTTTCCTCGACGTCAAAAATTTTAGTGTCGCGCCTCAAAGGCACTTCATAACAAGGCGTCGTACGTTTTTTTTCTTTATGGCTTTGCGAAATTTGCCCAATTTCTTCTTCAATCCTTCTAGAAAAAGTCGGCATTAAATTATCTCTTTTCCTTGCATAAACAGTAAAATTTTAATTGTTAAGCTCAATCTTTGCAATATTCGATAGAAAATTTTTTGGCAATTCTGGATTATCGGCAACGACGCATTCAATTTCATTGGGCGAAGTTTTGCGGATAAAAATTTGCCCTTCGCGAATATTTTTCAAGAAATTGACGCGGCAGAAAATTCTTTCGGTTTCATTGATTGGAATTATTCCGCCGATTGCGCGCGGCTCGTTCGTAAAGAAAATGTCGAATTTATTCTCCGTCACGTACAGAAATTTTTTCCAAGAGCCGTCGTTATCTTCGCGGGGAATTAGCGTTTTGAAATTGCCTTGTCCGTCGTTGGTGCCGAGATGATAATAAAATTTTGTTTCGTCAGAAGAATTGTGGTCGATAATCAGAACATCATTTCCGCCGCGCCTGCAATCAAGCAAGCCGAAAGCAACGCCACTTTTACCGGTCGGCATTCGTTCATAATTCATTGAAATTTTTTCTTGACCAAGCGGCATATGCAAAATAAATTCTACCGCGTCGGGTGCGCGACCTGTTTTCCTCAAAATTTCGTTGGAAAAAATTTGGCGTTGACGCTCCATTTCCTCGCGGAAAATTTTCTGCACAAGATTGGACTTGCAAGAATTTCCCGCCAATAAAATATGATATCTCCTAAGCGGACGACGAAGAAAAGCATTTCGCAGGGCGCAAAAAAAATTCTCCACGCCGCGCAGAATTCTTTTGCTCAAAATGTTCCGCAAGTCCTCAACCGAAATTATAAGGTCGAAAGGTTTTTGCCCGCGCTCCGTGAAAAGTCTAACAGTCAACGGCTCGTCGTCCAGCGATTCAAAGTCGTCCCATTCCTCCCAAATCGGGCGAAGTTTATCGCTCAAGCGGCGGCGATTAATATTGGCGGCAAGCGAATCATTTAATAAAAGTTCCGCGCCGTCAAATGGCTTGCAACCTTCGGGCAGTGAAAACGGTATCGAATTTTCGCGCATGGTCGGCAGATTATTTTTATAAACCTCGTAAGCAATCAGATTGAGCAATTTTTCCCCGCCAAGCCCGCTATCACTTTCGGCGGCGAAGTGTTCAATAACGTCATTAAATCCGCGCTTATCTTCCGCCGTCGGCATTCGCCAAAGTCCAAAGTCAAAATCGGTCGTGCCGCCGCCAAAGTCGAAGACTGCAAAATAAATCGGCTCCTTTTCAGTCGGACGCGGAATATTATTATCGCGTGCTAATTCGCGAAGGGCGCAGACCGCATAAGCCGCAGGCTCACTCGCTCCCGCATAAACCGAAAAATTTTTCATCTGCGCGGCGTCATTTAAAATCGATTCGGGCAGAGATTGCTTAATCCCCCGCCGAAAACTTTCCAAGATATGCTCACGAATATTTTTCCTGTAGTTGACCGGAAACGACAAAATATACTCAAGATAAATCCCGTTGTACATGTTGTTGATATAAAGTCCGAGATAATAGGCGTAAAGCTCGATTGGGTCTAAATCGCCCTTGCTCAATTCGTCGTAAGGATACAGCAAAATATTTTTGTCCTGCTGGTCGCGCAAACGAATTATTCCTTGCCGACGATTAGCCCACTGCTTTAACTCATCGAAAATACTTTGCGCAGTTTTATCGTCTTCGGTCTCCAAAAGCCGATTTAATGCCTCGTGCGAAACCGTCAACTGCTCCCACTGCGTGAAAGGGCGTCCGTCCTTAAGCTGATACGCTTCCAAAAAAGATTGATAGTCGCGCAACTCAATGACTGTTGGGTTTTCGTAGTCCTGCGAGGAAGGATTTTTATCAAGCTTGCCGCGCCCAATTCGCAAAAGTTTTTTCCCGTCGTTAAGGCAAACTGCAACAGTATTTTTTGTGCCGAAGTCAATCGCGCAAACGCCGCTCGTTTTCACGTCGAGTTTCGGATTTCGCATATACCAATTTTCATTAATCGGAATAGTTATAGAATCTTCCGCAGGCGAAAATTCTTCTTCGTAAAGTTCCCAATGCCCCGCCTCCGAATCAGTCAAAAATCTTTCGGGATAGGGCGTAATGTCTGCGCGGCGCATATCGCATTCCAAGAAAATTTTCTTCAGCGCACTCGTTCCGATATTTTCTTGCAAGTGTTCATCATACTCCGCGACCGCTTGTCAAGCCTCCACGTCAAGCCGAAAATCGCCGTCAAACGTCAAATAATTTTTCATTTGCAGATAACGCTTGCGAAGTTGCTCAACGTCGCCGAGTTCTAAATTAATCGGCACAAGTCCCGCCTCAAGGATTGCGCAAGCCTCCGCAACTTTCTTATCGCCAAATTTATTTTCAAGTGGCAAATTGCAAACGGGAATTAACACCGCGCTTTTCGACGGATTGGAGCCGCAGACACGAACAGACGCGCCAATATTCTCGACAAGTTGCCCAGTACTTTCAAGGCAGAAATAATTTTTCCGCGCAGCTACCGCAAAGACACTTCGCGCCGCATTTGAATCAAAAGTTTTGGGCGTCCATGAAAGTTGAGTATAAAGGCAACTCGCGATAATTTCCTTGTCGTCAATAAAAAAACGCGGGCGGCGATTGCCCGGCGCGTGTGGATAGTGATTGGCACTGCCCGAAAAAATTTCTTTGCACTCTTCAGCGGAAATGCAACGTCCTTTGAATCCCGCGAACGTCAAAAAAAAATCTTCCTTATGCGTGCCGTCAATCTGCGCGGAAAATTCTTCAAGCGTCAGCAGGTGACAAAGATTTTTATCGAATTTCGGTAGCAATAAATTTGTCAGTGAATCATACCAGACATCTTGCCGGAAAATTAAAAAACGCCCGTCGAGCAGTTTGCAAAGTTGCTGAATATAATTTTTAAACTCTGTCATTGATTCTTGCGCCGCGTCGATTATTTCTTGTGCGTTGCCTTTGACGAGCCGACTGCGCGAAAGCTTGATTTTGCTAATTGATTTTAAAAATGCCATTGACTCACCCCACACGGACATTGCTTTTCTTTACGATTTTGTTGCTGATATTATTTCGATAGCCGGTGAGAATTATTTCGCGAACGACGCCTTGCGTTGAACTATTTGTCATAATCGTTGAGTGTTTATTGGGTTCGTAACCTTCGCCAATTTGCGTATCAAGAATTTCGATAGTGTTATCGCCCTGCGCGGCGTTGACTAAGCGCACACAGTAAGCGAAAATATTCCAGAGAATTTCTGCGTCAGTGATTTTCCCAGCGCGTTTATTTTCAAGTGTAGCTCCCCAAATATCCTCAAGGCGTTTCATCTGCGCACCTCTACAAATGAACGCCTCAAAATTTTCCGTACGCATTCCGGAACTTTTACGTGCATTTTCATCTAGACTTAAAAACTTTTGGTAAATTTCCCAGCCGTCAGCGAAACGTTCAGCAAGTTGTCGCTTTAAATCATCGCACTGACTTTCGGTTGATTCTTTTTCATGTTGAAGAGTTTCCGCTTTACGCTTGAATTCTTCGCGCTGACTTTCGGCTGATTCTTTTTCATGTTGAAGAGTTTCCGCTTTACGCTTGAATTCTTCGCGCTGACTTTCTACTGATTCTTTTTCGCGTT
>DJWY01000006.1:82406-86034 GCA_002448305.1 Selenomonadales bacterium UBA7018 | reverse complement strand
CAATTTCTCTTGACCAGTACAAAGAGAGCAACGCGCTTTTCGACGAGCGGCAGGAATTAAAACTTTATTCTAAGACAGAAGATAAAATTATTTCGGTCGAGTTAAAATTAAATAGGCAACGGCTTGAGGAATGTTTGACGGAAAGAATCAGGCGCGGCGTCAATAACTTTTTCGAGGCTTTGCTCGGCGCGTTCAAAAATCCCGAAGTCTTGCCGATTCATATTTTGTTGGCGGGCAATTCTTGTAAATCCTCTATCGTCAGAAATCTCTTTGCGGAGAAAATTAGCGAGAAGGAAAAGGAACTTGAGGAAATAATTTCGCGCAATACGGGACAGGATAAAAAAGTTTCAAATATTTTCGTGTTGCATATGCCGCTTGGCTTCGACCCCGACGAAGCAGATAAAAAAGCCGCCGAAATTCACGACGCCGACGAAGATAATCACGAAACTAATCAAAATTACGAACGCCTACGCACGGGCAAAACCGGCGTAGCATTCGGACTTTTGCGCAGTCGCAAGGGCGGGCGTGACGTAAAAATTATAGGTGCAGAAAAAGAAGCTCCGTTCCCGTTTTATTTGGGCGAAATTGACGAAGGTTATTTTAAAGTCAAAATCAAGCTCGATGTTTCCTATGGGCAATGGAAACAATTTGCTTTTGCTGACGAGGAAACTTTCGAGATTTATTTTACCAAAGAAGCTGGAGCAGTCGAGGGCAAGTTGAAAAGAAATGAAGTCAATCTCATTCGTTGCTACATTGACGAAGAAGATACAAGCGACGACGACGATGTTTTTGTTTTCATTCGCAAAATTTCGCCCGATACAATCGAATATGCTGTTGGCAGAGCGGAAGATTTTGAGGGCGAAGAATTCAGCGGAAAAATTTATTCAAAGAAATTTCCGAGTTAAAGGGTAAAAGTTATGCGGGAAATGGACGAAGCAATAAAAAATGGTCAGGCGGTTTTGAATAGCCTTTCCGAAATTGTTAAGGAAAATTTTATTGGCGAGCGCGAATGGCTTGGCGTAGAAAGAGAAATTGTTTTGCGGGAGTGTTGTTTTTTTCAGATTGAAGAATTGACTTTCGAAGAAAAAGCCCCGCGTCGCGAAGCTATGGAAAATGTTTTGAGCACCTTCCGCGACCTTGAGGGCATGAGTTTTATTTATCTGATATTGGGTAGCGGACAGGACGTGAAGTTTTATTTTGGCATAGCAAAAGATTTTGCTCACGAAAAAGCGGAAAATCTTTCTGCCCCGACAATCGGCGGCGACTTGCTTAAACCGAGTATTCAAGGAAATTTTCGCGGTTGTCAAATTCGCGAACTGACTAACGAAGATAAACGCGACGTTTTAAAGCGTTTGAAAAATGTTACCTGCGCGGGGATTTTAACGGGCGTGCCTGGTACCGAAAAGGATAACGAAAATTTTCAAGGCGTCGATAGATTGATTAACGTTACGGCGGAGGACGAATTTGGATTTATGGTGATTGCTCGTCCGCTTATCGGCGCGGAAATTTGCAAGCTTGAAGATACGCTGATTGAGATTGCCGACGCGCTTTCCCCGATTGCTCGTCATACTTTTCAGCGCGTTAAATCGGACGGAACTATAAACAATTCAAGCGTGAACACGACTAGCGGGACGCAGATAACCGAATCGACGCAGGAAAGCAAAAATTCTTCAAGCGGCAAAACCGAAACGACTTCCCACACCGCGCAGAAAAATATTTCCAACCAACAACAGGCGACGGCGGGACAAACTTCCGGCAAACAACATAGCTTAAGTAGCAGTTTCAATCGCAATGAACGCGACGCCACAAATACAAATCTCGTCACGGAAAAAGATAATAATAACGTCGTGAAGAAATCGAAAGACCAAAACGACTCAGTCGACCGGAGCGGCGGCAATTCTGCGGGCGCGAATTACTCCGAACAAAATCAAACGTCCTATGTTTTCGGCTATCAAGTTTCCTCGACCGATAACACTACTAATAGCACGCAGAAAAGCGATAGTGTCAGCCAAAGTTTGTCGGAAAATTCTTCTTCGACGACAATGGAAAATAAAACTACCGCGACGACTGAAACCACGTCAACCAATACGACTGCGACTGAACAAATGGAAGTTGATACGAAAACCGCCGCGCAATGGCTTAAATATCTTGACGAAATTTTATTTCCGCGTCTCGACTTAGGTCGGGGCAAAGGGCTTTTTTTATGTTGCGCATATCTTTTCGCGGCACAACCCGCGATGCTTCGCCGCCTAGCTAATACGGCAATTTCACTTTATAGCGGCTCGAAAGGCAATCGCCGCCCGCTTACCTTCCATGAGTTTTCAAAGTCGGAAAATGCTTGCCTGCACGCCCTGCAAAATATGCAAGTTCCGTCATTCCTTGCGCCGAACGAAAATAAATATTCGGCAATGTTATCGAATTGGGCAGGAAATAGCGTTGGCTGGTGCGGAAATTGGTTTTCAGTGGAAGAACTTAGCGTTATAGCCGCCTTGCCCAAAAAGGAAATTCCTGGACTTGCACTGCGCGAGGAAGTTGAATTTGGTTTAAATTTTAAGCCCGTCGCGGACGAATATAAATTGCCTCTCGGCAATCTTGTGCAGGACGGCACCAAACGCAAAATGATTGTCGCTTTGGACAGGCGCGACCTTAATAAACATACTTTCATAACGGGCGTAACGGGTAGTGGCAAAACAACTACTTGCCAAAACATTTTGATTAATAGCGGCTTGCCGTTCTTAGTCATTGAGCCGGCAAAGACCGAATACCGCATTTTGAAGGAACGTTGCCCCGAATTGATTTTCTTCACGCCCGGTAAACAAAATGTCGCGCCGTTCTTCCTGAATCCCTTTGAGCTTTTCCCCGACGAAGCTATAACCGGTCGCGCTGATATGATTAAAGCGACGTTGGAGGCGTCCTTCGATATGGAAGCGGCTATCCCGCAAATTTTGGAGACCGCAGTTTATCGCGCTTATGAGGAAAAGGGCTGGGATATTCGTACAAATGAATGGCGACCTTTAATCAATGGCAACGACGAAGTGCAAAATCCTTTCGACAAGGGCGTTTATCCCTTCCCGACAATGTCTGATTTTTGGGAAGCCGTCAAGAAGGTTATCGTGGAAGAAGGTTTCGGCGAACGCTTGCAGGGTGAGTATATGGGCTCGCTAAAGGCGCGTATAGAAAGTCTTTTAGTCGGCGCGAAAGGCATGATGTTTGATACGGCGCGTTCGATAAATTTTTTTGATTTAGTTGGGCGCAAAGTCGTTATCGAACTCGAAGAAATTAAGAGCGGTTCGGAAAAATCGTTGCTAATGGGATTTATCTTGACGAATCTTTTGCAAGCCGTGCAATATCTTCACAGGAAAAATCCTGACTTTCAACATATAACGCTAATTGAAGAGGCGCACCGCTTGTTAAGCCGCTACGTTCCTGGCGACAGTATGAACAAAAAACAGGGCGTCGAAGTTTTTTCCGATATGCTCGCCGAAGTTCGCAAATATGGCGAATCGCTGATTATCGTCGACCAAATCCCTGACAAAATGACGCCCGAAGTTTTAAAGAATACCAATACAAAAATCGTGCACAAATTGTTCGCCCGCGATGACAAAGAGGCAGTGTCAGGAGTTTTGTG
>DJWY01000006.1:37565-82287 GCA_002448305.1 Selenomonadales bacterium UBA7018 | reverse complement strand
ACCACGGATTTTACCTTTCACCAACTCATCAAAAGTTGGCGTTTTTAGGCGGTTTGTTATTTACACAAAATCGCTGACACAATCGACAAAGACGCTATCGGCGATACGATTGCCCTTTCCGACGAGCAGAAAACTTTTTTGTCCAAACTCCCGACCGGCAGAGCGATTATTTTTTCGCAGGGACAAGCTAAAGCTATGCAAGTCAAAATAAAGCAGGAAGTTTCTACGACGGCGCAGCGCGAGATTGAGCCGGAAGAAATTCGCGACATTGCCGAAAATTATTATGCTGAACCGAAAGTTATTGCGAGCGGTGTCCTGCGCGGCATTGAACATTATCCGGAAGAAATTTCGCAGGAAATTGTTCGCCAATATCTTTGGATTATGCGCGGCGGCTATTCCCTCAAGAAAAAATATCGTCGCTTATTCGGCGAAGAAACTTCAGATGAGGCTTTGAAAACTTTCCGGCGCGAAATAAATCACGTCGAAAAATTTGTTGGGCGCGACGTTTGGCAGACATGGCTTTTCTGCAATTTGTACGAGCCGTACGACGAAAACATTTTCGCGAAGTTTTGCGACGTTATCAAGGAAATTTTATCGGCTGATGATGACGAATTGGATTTGGCAATTTTGAGAATTCAGCGCGAGATTATGGGCGGTTTGCGCTTAAAAGTTTAGGGGGAAATTAACATGGGCTTTTGGGGTTCCGTTGGAAGTTTTTTTAGCGGCGTTGCAAGCGGTATCGGCAGAATTGCAAGCGGCGTTTCGTCGTTTGTGAGCGGCGCGATTAGCACGATTGGAAATTTGGCAAGCAAAGTTATTCCGAGCTTTTTGAGCGGAATTGCGGGAAAGGCATTTGGTCTTCTGAAAGGCATAAGCGGAATTATGACGGGACCGCTCGGTCCGATACTCGGTCCCATAATCGTTGATTTGCTCGTCAAAGTGATAGTCAAAGTCATTTCAAAGATTGCTGAAGAAAGCGAAGTCGTAGAAAAAAATGAGCGTCCGGAGGAAATCGGCTATCGACTGGAAGAGGCTGACAAGCACGAAGATTGGAAACGCCGCGACGAATTTAAATCTTTTAAGGAGTACTACGCCTATTTGAAGGAACAAATTCCTGCTGAAGAAATTGACGCGGCGCGGATTAAAGAAAATTTCGGCGCATATTCCGTGTTGGGTATGCAGGCGGAAGTTCGCGCAATCGAAGAGAAATTGAACATGCATATTCCGAAAACGTCGCTGATTGAAATTGGTCGCAGTGCAATGGAAATTAAGGAAGTGCAAGCATTTATTCGGGCGTTTGACGAATTGGGCTATAAAAATTTGAGCATTAGCGAATATTTGAAAGGGACATTGCCCGCCGGCGAATTGGAGCGCATAACCGCCGCGCTTCTCGACGCAATGAAACTTTATTTCCCAGAGAAAAGCGAACAGGATTTACTCACGCGACTTAATGAAATGCGCAAAGCTTCCAATGACGATAAAATTTTGGTGTCAATTTACAAAGACGAATTGCAAGAGGAATACGGCGCGGAAATTCAGCAGGCAAAACAAAGCGGCGACCTTCCCAAAGATGCTGAAAAAATTCTCAATGACGTTGGATTCAAAGCTACGCCAAAAGCTGAGGCGACAACATGAACGGCAATAAGTTTGAAGAAATTCGGCGGCAAATTTTTTCAATGAAATTTATCGAAAGAAAATCCTGCGAGCTGGCAGAAGAATTCACTGGGAAAGTTGATAGCATCGAAGGCGAAATAAAAAAAAGAATTCAGGAAATCGGGCAGGAGCGGCGAAATATTGACCGCGAAATTTCCGCAATCAAAACGCCAACGAATACGACTTTGGAAACAATTTCTTTTCCCGACGTATTGCCGGAAGAAGGCAGGAAAATTATCGCGCAACAATCGGAAACTTTTCGTCAACTCATAGCTGAACAAGTTATGTTAGAAAAAACTTTAGCTGAAAGAAAATCTTTGTTCGCAAAGAAGAAAGCCGAACTTCATCAAAAATTTCTCCAAAATAAAATCAAAGGCAGGTGAATACTTTGCCGATTTACAAATATCTAATCGAATGCCTCGACGAACAAATTGTTAAGACCTATTCTTTTGAGGCTGAAAATTTTATCATCTTGAAATTGCACGGCGGCGAAACTTATAACTTGAACGCCGCAAACGTCGCGGACTATTGGCGGCAGTAGGAACAAGAAACCGGTCATACCTCCGAAGATTCAACAGATATTTGCGTTATTTGGCGCGAAGGTTTTAACGTGGAAAAATTTTTCTCCACAGGTAAAGCCGCCGGCGTTCAAACGATATCGCCGACAACTTGGACGGGCGAAGACATAGAAAAATTTTTTGAGCTTACAGCGCGGCAACTTAAAGTTAAATTGAAAATTTCCTTCGATAGTATAATTCGCGTCACTACCGTGCAAGGACAAAGATTTTTAGTCAGTACACTCGACAAGCCTTATCCTTCGTCGGGCAAAACAAAACCTTCGACGAAAATTCCTCCTAAGCAAGGAAAATTTGAGACGCCCGCTCACAAAAAAATTCGGCAACTTCCGGAGATATTGCTGCGGCATGGGTAGAATTGAGGAAAAAACATAGTACTTAACAAGGAGGCAATCTGCTTGGACAGCTTTAACGAGGAGCAACAAAAATTCATTACGAAATTGGACGAAACCGACAGAATTTTTGAGGAGATTACGTCCAAAGACCCTAACGGCATGGTTATTCCCTTCGGCAATGAGCGCAATGAATTGGAACGCTTGAGGAAACGCAATCAGAAAGTTTTGACTAAGTTGCGCACGCGGGAATTTACAGTGGCGGTCGTCGGCTTGGAAAAGGCTGGAAAAAGTACGCTCGGCAACGCCCTTTTGAAAAGAAATATTCTGCCCGAATATACAGAACGCTGCACTTATACCACTACGAAAATTTGCGCGGGTAACGAAGATTGCGGGAAAATTTTCTTCTACAGTAAGGAGCAATTCAAAAATAATTTTGCCGATACGCTGAAAAATATTCTTAAATATCCGCAGGCGGTCGACTTCGATACAATGGACTTGACTGCCTTCAATAGGTGGTGGGAAACTATTGCCGATAAAAATCCCGACCTGTACGAAAAGCATAACACCAGAACCGCCGAAGATATTAAAACTATGTTGAAGGATAGGAATATAATTCGCGGCTTGCTCGGTCAGAAGCCTAACGAATTTTTCGGCGACGAACTCGAAGGTGAAGACTTCAAAATATTTATAACCGGTATAATCGGGAAAAATGCTGACGGCTCGGCGATACGTTCGGCTCATCCTTACGCAGTCGAAAAAGTCATTATCGAATCAGCGAATCTGGGCGAAATGAAAGATATTGTTCTTTACGACGTGCCCGGCTTTAATTCGCCAACCGAATTGCACGAAAAACAGACTTTAGAAATGCTCCGCGAAGCCGACGCGATAATTTTAGTGACGAATGTTGGAGTAAATCCCAATTTAGACCGCTCGCAACTTGGCATATTGCGCAGCGGACGCGATGAAGAAAATATTCCGCTTAGCGATAAGGCGTTTATCTTTGGCAATCAGATTGACCGCGCTACTAATTCCGAAATTGCTAAAAGAAATGCCGCAGTCCTAAGAAAGGAATCTGTGGAAAATCGCATTGCAAAGGAACATCATATTTTCTTCGGCGCGGCGAAAGCTTATCTTGAAAGTCTCGGCATTGAATCAAGCGATGAGTTGCTTAAAGGTTCGACGGCGTCGCGGGACAAAATGGACGAATGGAATATGCCTTACGGTATTGACGAACTTTGGGAGAGCATGAAGGATTATTACAACAACGACCGCTTTGAAGTTCTCAAACGCCGCGCAGAAAATACAATCGCCGACGCTAGAAAATTTTTGGACGATATTTTGAAAAAATACGAGTCCGCGAAATGGCAACCGATTGAGACCGGCGGCGAATATTATTTAAAAACTCTCCGTAATCTAAAGGAATTTAAGATTGCCGCTTATGGCATTGCTAAGGAGCACAACAACCGAATAGAAGATAAAGAACCTTTTAGCAATATGATTCGCGAAAATATCGAAAAGTTTTTTCCTACTCAAGACGCAAACTCCGAATTGCTTGCAAAAATCGAGCGTAGCGGAAATATTGAGGGGCGCGGACCTTTGCAACTTACCAGAATAGACGCACTATTTCGCGAAGCTTTGCAACAGGAATTTTTGCGCAATTTAATTGAGAAAACAGCAGAGGCAACAGAAAAAGAAGAACAAGAAATTTATAGCGAAATCATTGCAAAATTCCTTGAGGTTATGGGAATGCCTACAAACTCGCCTTACAAAGAAGAATTAACCGCAAGTGTTAAAGAATTGTTCAATTCGTTGTGGATAAAAAACGCCGAAAAATGTCGATTCAATTCCCTTGTAGAAAGATTTACTTCGAGGCTTTTGGAAGTTTTAATTTCTAGACCGTTTGGCTCTTCGGAACGCTTTCAGCAAGTTGCAGAATCTTTTCCAGAATTTCGTTCGCTTGCAATCTATTACGAAAGCTACGAAAATTCTCCTAACGCAGTTCACAGCGACGGCGAAGACCGCTACACTGATTTTTTCACGAAAATTTTTCTGCACGACAATGTTTCGGCGAGCATGGAAATTAAAAGCAGGTTGGAAAATTTCTTCAAAGCCAATAAAGATGCCATATGCGCGGGTCTTTCTTTTGCAGTTGAAGTATTGCCCTTCGGCAAATGGGCGAAAATGCTTTTGCGAGCCGGCATTAAAGCGAACGAAATCCCCAAAGAATTGCAGAATAAACTTCAAGGAACTTTTTACAGAAACGATTGGCAAAGCCTGACCAGAGATGAGCGCATTAACCGCTTGAGCGACACAATCGACACTTACTCAAAGAGCAAATCTGATTTTTCTGGCGATGTGACTATTGAGAAATTGCGCAAAATGCACGAGTTAAGCCGCCAAATGGAAATTTCAACCGAAGAAAAAATGTTAAAATTATTGAATGAAGATATAGAAATTCTTCGGAATTTTACCCTTGAGGCTATTATCTACGCAATCGGGCTTGAACGTGCTTTTGTTTCCGTTATGACGAAGAATATTAATATAATCCGCAAGGACGAGGAAACGCCCGAAGGTGCCGAACTTTTCGACAAGTGGATAATGGATAACATTCGCAAAATTAAAGAGGACGAATTCAGAGGGCTTGACCAGAGAAATCTTGAGAATCAAACGAAGAAAAACATTGTCGAGACCATTCGCAAAGTCGTCGACAAGTTGGAGTAAGTAGCATGAATCTTTTGCAATGGAGCGGGAAAAAATGCGTCGCCGTTCCCGAAGAATTTTGGCGCGAAGGCAAATCCGAAATTCTTGCCTACATTAACGCCAATCCAGAAAAAATTTATCTGTTGCCCGACACACAAGGGAATTTCGACGAAGAAATTTCAATTCGTTTTGCTTGCGAAATCGAATTTCCCTGTCCGGCGAAGTTAATTTCAGCGGCGGGAGAATTCACGGTCGAAACTTTGTCGGACGCTTTGGAAAATATTTCCTACGACGAAAACTTTATGCCGAAAGGAAAAAATTTCTTAATCGTGCCAGATGATTTTTCTAGCGTAGCGGACGCGATTAGAAGACAATGTTCAATTTTGCAAGTGCCCCTTGAAATCTGCGCGGAAGAAGAATTTTTGACGTTAGCGGCAGAACGGAAACTAATCGACAATGCTGAAAACCTTCTCGGCGAACTCGACGGCATAAAAACTTTGCACGACAGAAAAGATGAGTTGCACTTACCCGAAAATATTTCACTGGTCGAAGAATTCCTAACGGCGGCAAATAGTCTCGAAGAATATTTGCAAAGTTCTAATTCGCCAATAAAACTTATTGTTACAGGCGAACAGAAGGAACTTTTATCGAAAACTTTTGCATGGCTGAATTTCGAGGCAAAACATTTCTCGGAAGCCGTAGCCGCTGAAAATTTGCCGAATTATAATGCTTGCGTTTTTGCGGCAAATGCTTTGGATAATGACTTTGCACAAACGGAAAATTTCTTGCAAACGGTCGCCGACTCGCCGAATAAAGACAAAATTATTTTCGTGGTTATTCGTCCCGCACTGCGCGAACAAGAAGCGGCAATAAATATTCCGCAAATTTTCTCCGACTTCGCCAAAATTTTGGACGCGAAAGGCTTTAACGGCGCACCAATCTTTTTCTTAGACGCACCAGAAATTTTTATTCCGCTCTTAGCAAGCAATGACGAATTGTTTACAGTCGACAGCTTAACGGATTTAATCGGACTGGCAGGGCGCGAAAGATTTTTAACGCTAATGTCTCTTGAAAAAATTTTTAGGGCATTGCCTAATCCTTCACGCAAAGCACTTTTGCAAAAGACGGGCATAACGTACCTTGAAAATTATCTTCTCCGTTTGCTTAAAAAAAATCCGTCAACGACGGAAAATTTATTACGCCAAATTGAACGCGCCATTGCCTTTATCAACGACGACGCTTTGAAAAATATTCGGCTAAGTCAAATAAAAAAGCTTTCCGCCGCCGCTCGTCAAGCAGAATTCCTTCGCGAGAAAATTGAACTAATCGCACTGCACGAAAAAATTGTAAGCGGAAGCGCGACCGCCAAAGCTCTGCTTTACGATTTGAACAACGCGATAAATAATTTCCTTCGGGCGATTATGGCAGTTATTTGCGAAGTTTTCGACGAGCTGACGACAAGCGAGGAATTTTGCGCGGAAAAACTTCCTGCCTTATATCAAGAAAAATTTTCTGCAGAGCTTAAAAATTTGGTTGCCGCTATGGAAGAGCGATTGCAAAACGAATACGACGAGCAGCTTAGAAAATTAATCTCGCTGACGAAAAATATTATCGACGAGCATAGAACGCAAGCGCAAGGCTTTATTGATTTTGTCCATTCGACGACGGGAAATTTTTCCACTGCGCCGCGTTCAGATATAAAATTGCCTAAGCTGAAATCTTTTGACTTTCTGCCCTTCAACGCCGGACTATCTGAAACTTTTTCTAGCGATAATCTGTCGGAACTCGTTAAGCATTGCACGCGAATTATTTGCACGAAAGAAGCCCAAAACGATTGGACTTTCTACAAAACTAATCGCGAACAGTTAATTAAGCGTTTTTACCTTGCAGGAACTTTTCGTAGGGAATTGCGCCGGCATTTAGATAAAACGACCCGAAATGAAATAGACGCGCTCGAAAAAAATTTGCGACAAAAACTTTTCGCCGCAACGCTTGAATATTTCGCGCAGGTATCGGAAATTTGCCGGACTCAACGCGAATTTACTTTGAATATCTTTCGCAAACATACAGAAGAAATTTATAACCAGATTGAATTCCTGAATCAAGATTTTGCTGTTATGAGCGAAATGAGTCGCGCCCTAAAGAATTTTTATGAAACGTGGCGTTTGATTTATCCTGAGCAAAGCCGGCAAGTTCCCGATAACGAAAATTCTCCGGACAACTTATTAGCTGAAATGCTCGAAAGAAAAAATCGCTTAATCAATTTGCCTTTGAACAATGACGCCCAAAACGATTTATCAGCAGAAAGATTTTTGCCAGCCGAAGTTAAAAGCCCGCATAATAGCTCGACTTCAAATATCGATTTCACTTCGGGCAAGGCGGCATTCAATAACAGAAAATACGAAAACGCCTTCAAGAATTTTTCGCGGGCAGCGGCAACAGGTAATGTCGAAGCCATTAAATATCTAGCTTTCATGAATCAAAATGGCTTTGGCACGCCGCAAAATATTTACGCGGCGATTAATGATTATCTTGACGCTTTTAATCTCGGCGATAATGAATCTATCAGCGAGCTTGGCGAAATTTTCTTGAATTTAAAGTGTTCTTCCCGCGCGCTCGAATGGTATCAAACGGCGACCGACCGCAAAGATAAATACAGCATGGAAATATTACAGCAATGAACTTTAGAAGTTATAAAGGTGCATAGTATTGTTAAGAAGCTCAACGGAAAACATACCCTCCTCGAAAGTCAGAATATTCAAAGCCATATTGTATTGACCTATCGCCCACATTTTGCGGATGCTAATATCCAGAGCCGCGCAGATTATAAGACGAATAGCCGCGCCGTGACTGACTACGACAATATTTTTGCCTTCGTTATCGGCAATGATTTCGTCGAGCGCATTCATTATCCGCGCTTGGCTTTGCAAAAAAGTTTCGCCGTTAGGCGGCTGAACTTTATCGGGCTTCGTAAAGAAATATTCAAAGCCGCCAGGTTTTTCTTTTGCCAAATCGCTTAAGAATTTGCCTTCCCAATCGCCAAAGCTCGTCTCGCGCAAGCCGCGCTCTTTTATTACCGGCAAATTAAATTTCTCCGATAAAATATCCGCTGTCGTAACCGCTCGCGATAAATCGCTTGAATAAATCGCATCAACCGCATGGAAGGGCGCATGCTCTGCCAACATATGCGCTTGCTTAATTCCTTCGGGCAAAAGCTGAATATCCGAGCTACCCTGCAGTTTTCCGATTTTATTCCATTCCGTTTCGCCGTGTCGTATCAAAAATATTTTAGTCAATATATTCGCCTCCTTCGAGATAAAGATAGCAAAAATTTTTTTGAAAATCAACCCAAAATGCATAGTGAAAATAAATTGAAATTGTGGTATGATAAACACATTATTTTATCGCGCAGGAGAAATTTTCATGAGCGTTATAAAAAAAGTTAGACGTAAATTTAGCGGTTTTGAAATTTCTACAAAGATAACGCTTGGCTATGCGGCGTGCTTTATTGCGTTATTGGTTTTGATTAATGCGGCGATGTGGGGCGGCGTCATGAACGCGCTTTATCGTCCCGCCGAAAATGCTATTCTTTACAGCATGAGTCAAATTGAAAACGTTCTCAAGGAGCTTGAAGAAAATTACGAAGAATTTAATCCCGCCGCCTTTCGTGGAGCCTTAGTTACTGGCGTAGTTTTGCGGGTCGTTGACGAAAAAGGCATTGTCTTTATTGATACCGATAAAAAATATCCTTCGATTGAGCGATTCAACGAAAATATTTTGAGCAATCCGCCGATTTTTGCTCGAAGTGATTTTGAAATTGCGCGAATTGGCTCCGCGTTGATTTATTGCGCCAAAATGAATTACACGCACGAAGGGACGAGCGTTACGCTTTGTTTTTTTCGCACGGTAACTTCCGAGATGAAATTTTTCGACACATTGGAGAAAAGTTTAGTCGCGCTTGATATTCTCGCGATAATTGTTGCGTTACTTGTCGGAAGGTATCTTAGCCGCCGAATTTTAAGCCCGATAAAAACTATGAATGAATTGGCGCGGGAAATTGCATTTGAGAAAATGGGCGGGCGAATTCCGGTCGGCACCGCTAACGACGAACTTAGCGAATTGGCTAAAACGCTGAATAAAATGCTAGACCGTTTGCAGGGCGGCATAAATAAACAACAAAAATTTGTCTCTGATGCCTCGCACGAACTTAGAACGCCCGCCGCTGTAATCAAGGGCTATATTGAATTCATTGAGCATTACGGCACCGAAGATAAGGAACTTTTGGAAGAAAATCTCAAGATGATTGGCTCGGAAGCGCAAAATATGCAAGCGTTGCTTGAAAATCTTTTATTCATATCGCGCACTGACCAAAACCGCCAGCGGCTTAACAAAAAGGATTTAGACTTAGATGACATTGTTGGCGACGTTATGCAGAAAATGAAAATCGCGGTTAAGACGCATAAAGTTGAGCTGACTAGTAATGCTCCCGCGAAAATTTTCGGCGACGAAACGACTATTCGCCAGATGATTAGAATTTTTCTTGACAACGCGGTCAAGTACACGCCTCAAGGCGGCAGTATCAGTGTTGGCTCGAAAATCGAAGGCGATAAAATTTTGCTTAGCATTTCGGATTCTGGAATTGGGATTGCGCCGGAAAACCTGAACAAAATTTTTGATAGATTTTTTCGCGTCTCAGCTGAACAGCTCGTCAGCGAGGCGAACGGTAGCGGGCTTGGCTTATCAATCGCCAAATGGATTGCCGACGAACACGGGATAAAAATTTCCGTTGCAAGCGAACTCGGCAAGGGCACGACTTTTACGCTGACCATTCCGCTAAAAAATTAAGGTGCTAACATGAAAATTAAAGTCTCGAATGCATTTCTAAACATTCTGCTCGCGGCACTAGCGGCGGGCGTTCTTTTTATGGAAAATTTCAATCGCTCGCCAAAATTTTTAATCGGAACCTGCGCGGCGTTGGTAATCGCCGGAATAATTTTGACGTGGCGAAAGAAAAATATAACATCGTGGATAATCTGCCCGATAATTTTCTTTGCGCTGGGCGGCTTGAGATTTTCAGCAGTCGATAACCTTCCGCCCAATGACATTTCCAAATTCGCGGGGCAACAAATTTTCCTAACGGGCGTCGTGCGCGAAGAGCCGCAAGTAAAAGTTTTGCTGAATGATTTAACGCAAGTGCGCTTTGTCGTCGACGCGGAAACAATCAAAGCTAAAGGCAAAGAGCAAGAAATTTCCGGCGGGCTGATTCTAACTTACTATCCAAAGGCAGGCGAAGAAATTCCAACGGCGCGAATTGGCGATAAAATTTCTGCAAGCGGCAACTTGAAACTGCTGACTAATTACAACAATCCTGGACAAATTGACGGCGTGACGCGCATGAAAGCAGTCGGAATTACGGCGCGAATGTCGGCGGGCAAGCAAGGCATTTTGATTGAGAAAATTGACGGCGGGCTTTGGACAAAATTTTTGCGAATAGTCGCGGCAATTCGTCAGCATTATCGCCAGTCAATGGAAGGCGTTATGGCGCGGGAAGATGCAGCGGCGATTTTCGCAATGTTATTCGGCGGCTACGCGGGCTTAAATCCAGAACTTGTCGAAGACTTTGCGACGACGGGAATTGTACATATTTTATCAGTCAGCGGCTCGCACATGAGCTTATTGGCAATGGCTACGGCGTGGCTTTGTACAGTTTTAAAATTCCCGCGCAGATTAACTTTCACGCTCGGATTTTTCATAATCGGAACCTACGCGATATTAAGCGGACTTTTGCCGCAAGTTTTGCGTTCGGCGACAATGGGCATTTTAGTTTTTCTAGCCAGAACACTCGACGCGGAAGCGGAAGGCGCACGCCTTTTGACGTTGACGGCGTTGGCAATGCTAATCAATCAGCCGCTACTTTTATTCGATATAAGTTTTCAGCTAAGCTTTTCAGCGACGGCGGGACTAATGTATTTATCCGAAGACCTGCGAAACCTTATGAAACGCTTGCCGAACATTATCATTCCTAATTCCTCATTCCTAATTCCTAACTGCTTTTCTTCGCCAGCGTCAATGACGATAGCCGCGCAGTTGGCTAGCTTACCGATTGTAATTTGGTATTTCAATCAAATTTCGCTAAGTTCGGTTTTGGCGAATGTTTTCGTAATGCCGCTGTTAGAAATTGTAATTGTCGGGGGGCTTTTGGGCGGAATAATCGCGGCAGTCGTGCCGATAGCTGGGAAGATATTTTTCGTGGGCGAAGCGTTAATTTTTGGCGCGGGAGCGGAGCTAAACAGAGTTTTCGCGAACTTGCCATTTAGTGCGGTGCAGGTGCCGACGCTAGGAATTTTGGCGGGCTTTTTCTACTATGCCGCGATGATTTTGCGACGCCCGATAATTTTGCTAGCGATAATTTTTCTAATGGCGTTTAGTCTTTTCAGGACAGGCGATGTTGAAGTTAGTTTCGTCGACGTTGGACAGGGCGATTGCGCGGTCGTGATTACGCCGAATAGGAAATGCCTAATCTTTGACACGGGCGGCGTCCGCGATAAAGTTTTCGACGTGGGCGGGCGCGTGGTTGTACCTTATCTCAAACATGAAAATATTAGCGAGGTCGACAAGATTTTTTTGACGCATGTGCACGAAGACCATTCAGGCGGCGCGGGAGCCGTGATAAAAAAATTGCCCGTCAGTGAGATTATCACTGCGAGCGAAGGGAAATCGGAATATGCTTCGGTTTTCGGTATTGCGGAAGAATATTTGCCGCCGTTAAGAGCCGGTCAAGCGGGCGAGAAATTTCTTGTGGACGGCGTGGAAGTTGAAATTTTATTCGCGCCGAACGTCGGGACGGGCAACGAAATTTCAAATGTTTATCGCATACGTTATGGCGAAGTAACTTTCTTGATAACGGGCGATTTAGTCAAGGAGATTGAGTCGGAAATTTTGCGCGAAGGAATTGACGTTTCAAGCACGGTTTTAAAAGTTGGTCATCATGGGAGCGCGACGAGTTCGAGCGAAGAATTTTTGCAAGCCGTCAAGCCCAAATGCTCAGTTATATGCGTCGGCTACGGAAATAATTTCGGGCATCCCCGCGCCGAAGTTTTAGAACGTCTTGAAAATCTCCCGACGAAAATTTATCGCACCGACCAAGATGGCTTGATTAAGTTCAAAACGGACGGGAAGAAATTAAGCGTCGAAACTTTTAACAAGCATTAACCGGCAACTTTATCTTTGCGGCGGGGATTGACGCGCTTGAAACGTTTCAGTTGCTCTTCGGTGAGTTTGGGGCAATCTTCATCGTAAATAATATCATCGTCGCTCATTTGCTTTAAAGCTTCGAGTTCTGCTTCTTGTTCTGGCGTCAGTTTAAGCGGGGCATTTAAATCAATAACTTTCCGAACCAGCATAATAATCCCTCCTTTCTTCCTTATTTGCTCTTCTTGCTGAAATTAATCTTGTCGCATCTTCGCGCTCGGTATAAACAACGAAAAGAATTTCCTTAACACGCCCAATAGTTATGTATCTGTTTTCTTCGTCAGAATGTTCTTCGTCAAATTGGTCAAGCCTGTTTTCATCTTTAAATACGTTAGCAGCTACATCAAAACGAATCCTATGTTTTTGAAAATTTATTTGGTCTTTTTCGCTGTCCTATTCAAAGGTTTGATTGTTTATAATTTTTCTTACATCACTCATGCTAAAGCGTCACCGCCGCCGACGTAATCTTGAATCGCCAGCGAATAAACTAATCTCCTGTCGCGCATGAACGTTAAGACGCGCATAACTTCCCAAGCAGTATCGAGACTTGTAAAGCACGGCACGCCCAATTCGACTGTCGCACGACGAATTCTGAAACCGTCTTTAGCGACGTGCTTGCCGGGTGCTTGCGTGTTCACGACCATATGAATTTTGCCAAGCTTAATCATCTGAATAATATCGGTGCTACGCTGATGAACTTTGCCAACAACTTCAGCCTCAATGCCGATTGATTGCAGAGCCTTAGCGGTGCCTTCCGTCGCCACGATTTTAAAGCCCAGTTCGGAAAAGGCTTTGGCAAGTTGTTTCATTTCTTCCTTGTCCTTATCGGCGACCGTGAACAAAATGCAACCGTTTTTCGGAATGACAATTCCCGCACCGGTTATCGCCTTGTAAAGTGCGCGGGCGTAGTGATAATCAATGCCCATAACCTCGCCGGTCGATTTCATTTCGGGACCAAGAGAAATGTCAACGTCCTGCATTTTCGCGAACGAGAACACCGGAGCTTTAACCGCGACATAAGGTTTAGGCTCGACAAGTCCGGAATAATAGCCCATGTTCTTGAGCGTCGCGCCAAGAGCCGCCCGCGTCGCTACGTTGACCATTTTTATATCAGTGACTTTGCTAAGGAAAGGAACCGTCCGGCTTGAACGCGGATTGACTTCGATAACGTAAACGCGCCCGTCCGCCACAATGTATTGAATATTCAACAAGCCTTTGACGTGAAGCGCAAGTGCAAGGCGTTTCGTGTAGTCGGTAATTGTATAGATAATTTTTGACGGGAGAGTTTGCGGCGGATAAACGGCAATGCTATCGCCGCTATGAACGCCCGCTCGCTCAACGTGCTCCATAATGCCAGGAATAACCACGTCGACGCCGTCGCTAATCGCGTCAACTTCGACCTCTGTTCCCTGCATATATCTATCAACTAAAACGGGGTGGTCGGGCGTGACTTTAACTGCGCGGCTCATATAATCACGAAGTTCTTCCTCATTGTAGACGATTTCCATAGCGCGACCGCCCAAAACGTAGCTGGGACGAACCATGACGGGATAGCCGATTTTAGCCGCGCCGGTTATCGCGTCGTCAAGATTGGTGACGCTAATTCCTTTCGGACGCGGGATATTTAGTTCGGTCAACACTTCGTCAAAGCGTTCGCGGTCTTCTGCGCGGTCTATGTCGTCAACACTCGTACCGAAAATTTTAACGCCGGCTTCAGCTAAACTTGCCGCAAGATTTATCGCAGTCTGCCCGCCGAATTGTACGATAACGCCTTCGGGCTTTTCCTTGTCGACGATATTTAGAACGTCTTCAGTTGTGAGCGGCTCGAAATAAAGTTTGTCAGAAATGTCAAAGTCAGTCGAAACGGTTTCTGGGTTGTTGTTAATTATAATCGCCTCAATGCCCGCCTCGCGCAGTGCCCAGACGGAATGAACGGAGCAATAATCGAACTCAACGCCCTGCCCAATGCGAATCGGACCGGAGCCAAGCACGATAATTTTTTTCTTGTCGCTAACTTCGACTTCGTCCACTTCGCCGCGATAAGTTGAGTAATAATAAGGCGTCATAGCTTCAAATTCTCCCGCGCAGGTGTCAACCATTTTGTAAATCGGCAGAATTTTATATTGCTTGCGCATTGTCCGAACTTCTTTTAAGTCGACGCCAGTTAGTTCAGAAATTGATTTATCGGCAAGCCCTAAAAGTTTCGCCTCGCGCAGGGTTTTAGCGTTAAGTTCGCCCTTCTTGAGCCGGATTTCCATATCAGTAATATTTTTAATCTTGTCGATAAACCAGCGGTCGATTTTGGTAATGTCGGCAATTTCTTCGGGCGTAGCGATATTTCTGCGCAACGCTTCAGCGATAAGGAAAAGTCTTTCGTCGTCAATACGGCTGAGGCGTTTTTTAATTTTCTCGTCGTCCCAAGCGTCCATTTTGGGCATATGCAAGCGATTAACGCCAATTTCCAGACTGCGTACGGCTTTTAAAATCGCGCCCTCAAAACTACGGTCAAGGCTCATAACTTCGCCAGTCGCTTTCATCTGCGTCCCAAGCGTCGTATCAGCATAAACAAATTTATCGAACGGCCAGCGCGGGAATTTAACAACGATATAATCAACGCTAGGCTCAAAGCAAGCGCGAGTTTTCTGCGTGACGGCGTTGACAATTTCGTCAAGCGTGTAGCCGATTGCGATTTTGACGCTGACTTTCGCAATGGGATAACCCGTTGCCTTTGACGCAAGCGCACTGGAACGGCTGACACGCGGATTAACTTCGATAACGTAATAATTTTGGCTCATTGGGTCGAGCGCGAATTGAATATTGCAACCGCCCTCAATCTCAAGTGCGCGAATAATCTTCAAGCTTGCCGAACGCAAAAGTTGCGCTTCATGGTCAGTCAAAGTTTGCGTAGGCGCGACAACGATTGAATCGCCCGTATGAACGCCGACCGGGTCGAAATTTTCCATGCTGCAAATTGTTATGCAAGTGTCGTTACCGTCGCGCATAACTTCATATTCGATTTCCTTCCAACCGGCAATACTGCGTTCAATCAGCACCTGCCCAATCATTGAATATTTCAGCCCGCGCAGGGTAATTTCTACAAGTTCTTCTTCGTTGTTGGCAATGCCGCCGCCCGTGCCGCCGAGCGTATAAGCCGGACGAACAATCAGCGGGTAGCCGATTTGCCTTGCAAAATCAATCGCGCTGTGAATATCTTCAACGATTGTTGATTCCGGAATAGGTTCGCCAATTCGCTCCATAAGTTCCTTGAAAAGTTCGCGGTCTTCAGCCTTTTTAATCGCTTCAATCGACGTGCCTAAAAGTTCGACGTTGTATTTTTCCAACGCGCCACTTTCGGCAAGCTGAACGGCGAGATTTAAACCGGCTTGCCCGCCGAGCGTCGCAAGGAGTCCGTCGGGGCGTTCCTTCTCGATTATCGCCGTCAAAAAGTCGACAGTCAACGGCTCAATATAAACGCGGTCGGCAATGTTTACGTCCGTCATAATCGTTGCGGGATTGGAATTGACAAGGACGACTTCCAAGCCCTCCTCTTTAAGCGAGCGGCAAGCTTGCGAGCCAGCATAATCGAATTCCGCCGCCTGTCCTATAATTATCGGTCCGGAACCGATGACGATTATTTTATTGAGATTCTTTTTCTTAGGCAAAGTTTTTGCCTCCTTTGTCGTGTAAAATTTTAAGCGGCTACTTTTTCCGCCGGCAAATCATAATAAGCATTGATTGCTTGTTGGAAACATTGTTGTAAATCTTCAAGGCGATAAAAGCCGTCAGCATTTTGCGAAAGCCCTTTGAATTTAATCGGGATAATCATTGGCGGATTGTCTAAAGTCAGCGTGGTTTTATTGCGCAACTGCTCCGCGCTCTGATAAATCAATTTTGTTTTGGCATAGTCGATACCGTCCGCGCCGCGCCATTTTTCTATAACTAATTTACAACCGATAGGCGTTTTACCCTCGATAGCTTGCGGCAGGGAATATTTTTCAGCGTCGAGAGCTGCCAACACGCTCCCGATATTTGAATCATGCCCGCAAAGGAACGTAAATTTTCTGTCGAGCGAAAGTTCATCATTTATGACTTGCAAAAGCGGATGCGCAACGTTGACGGCGACAGCGGGCGCGGTGAAAAGTACATCTTGATAAAAATCCTTGATAGCCGAAATTTTTTGCCAATCGCTGAAAGTCAGCTTGTGCCCGAACGCGGCTTTAACAGAATCTTCTTCCTCATAGTATTGAAGGGTTAAATTGTCGGCGGCTTGACAAGCAAGTCTCAAAGTTCCGCGAGTGGCAGGTTCTTCGTTGAGTTTGAAAATTACTTCGATAGGCTCGTCGCGAAAATGTTTAAGCCCTTCCGCCTTAGCCATTTCGGAATTTTTGAAATCAAGCACCCGTTCAAGCAAGCGAAGATTTTCGCTCGGAACTTTATCGGCGAACATTGCATTAATCTGCGCGGACGCAAGCGAAATAAATTCATCATTGACTAAAGTTAGTTGCGGATTGAAGACAGGGTCCATTTTGTCCGAAGTAAATTTGCGCTCGACGCGAACATTAGCGACGGGGAAAAGTCCGCTTGAAAAAAATTGCGCAGTCGCAATGGTGCGCTGTTTGGAATTTGCATAAAAACGAACTTCGCCTTCAGCAGGGATATAATTTTCAGTGATAAGATTTTCACTCACAAGCCACCTGCGGAAGTATTGCCCCATAATTGTTTCCGTTTCGCCGCCGCGCAGAGAAAGTTCACTAGGCGCGGAAGTCCATTCAAACCATTTATGCGGCGTAGCTTTCGCTACAGCAGAATTTTTACCGGAAAGCGGAGAGCGAATATTATGACGGCTAAGGACAACTACGCCCGTCAATTTGTAATCGTCAGTATTTTTAGCTTGCGCCGGCACAATACTAACAAAAAGTAAAATCGCGACTAGCGCAAAAATTTTCTTAAACATAACTAGCAACCTCAAACTTTCTTAGCCGCCTTCATGTTATAAATAAATTCGTCGAATAAACGGACGGTATCATTTGGACCCGGCGCGGCTTCGGGGTGGAATTGCACAGAAGAAATCGGCAAAGACGTATGACGAAGACCCGCGACCGTGTTATCATTTAGCGAGACATGAGTAATTTTGAGCGGCAAGCCCTTTAGCGATTTTCCTTCGACCGCGTAATTATGGTTCTGAGACGTGATTGCAACTTTGCCGTTCTCCAAATTTTTAACGGGCTGATTGCAACCGTGATGACCGAATTTCAATTTGAAAGTGTTCGCACCCATTGCCAACGCTAAAATTTGATGCCCTAAGCAAATGCCGAAAATCGGGAGCTTGCCAATAAGTTTCTTGACTTCGGAAATGACGGTTGGAATGTCTTTAGGGTCGCCGGGTCCGTTTGATAAAAAGACGCCGTCGGGATTGAGTCCAAGAATCGTTTCGGCAGTAGTTTTGGCGGGGACAACCGTAACTTTGCAGTTGAGTTTGCGTAGCGCGTCGAGAATATTTTTCTTAATGCCAAAATCCATAGTCACGACGTTAAGTGCACCTTCCCTAGCGTCAAGCGTGTACATTACGGGCGTCGTCACCTGGTCGACGACATTTTTTCTAATCGGCAAAGCCATCATCTCGTTAATCGTAGATTGCGAAGTATATTCGCTGACAATAACGCCTTTCATAGTTCCCGCTGAACGGATTTTTTTCGTCAAAGCGCGGGTGTCCACGTCGTAAAGGCAGGGAATTTTCTCCGCTGTGAGAAATTCAGCTAAAGTTTTCTGCATGGAAGAACTTGACGGCTTTTCACAAAGTTCGCCGATAACAAGCCCGCCAACAAAACTTTTGCGACTCTGATTGAATTGTTTTGCCGTGCCGTAGTTGCCGATTAAAGGATAAGTCAGCGTGACAATTTGCCGACAATAGGAAGGGTCAGTTAAAATTTCCTGATAGCCTGTCATACCCGTGTTGAAAACGACTTCGCCTTCAGTGGTGGCGTTGGAGCCGCCGAAGAGTTGCCCGCGAAAGGTCGTGCCGTCTGCAAGTATCAATTTCCCTTTCAAAGTTTTCACCTACTAATTCTCAAAATATTTTGTTATACTATGGAAAAAAGTTTAACACACGGCAAGCGGCATTGCAAATAAATTTCGGAGCCGCCGTCGAATAATTCTGTATACAGAGGGTGAGCCGATGAATTTTATTCGCGAACTTTGGGAGGCGGTGATTTATTTTCTATTTCCGCCGCGCTGCCCGGTTTGCAAGGAAATTGTCGACGAACGCTATCAGCTGTGCGAAAAATGCGCGGAAAAAATTTTACGCTTGGATTGTTCAACCGAGTTGCCCGCACAGATTGAAAAAGTTTTGCGCGTGACGAAATATCGCGACGGCTTGCAACCGCTCCTGCATAAGCTCAAGTTCGATAACAATCTTGACGTTTTGCCCGCGCTGAAAAAAATTCTTGACGACGTAGCCGAAAATAAAGAGGTTTTAAAGTTGCTAAGCGGAATAAATTTTGCAGTACCGGTGCCGCTTCACGAAGAGCGATTCAAAGAGCGCGGCTTCAATCAGACGGAAAAAATTTTCGAGGACTTCCTAAGCAAAAAAAATATCCCATTGCGGAAAATTTTAATACGGCGGGTGGCGACGCCTAAGCTTTATAAATTCGGCAAGAAGGAGCGACAAGAAATTTTAAAAGGCGTATTCGCGGCGGTTGAGCCCATCGACCTGCGCGGGCAGAAAATTTTAATCGTCGACGACATTTTCACAACCGGTACGACCGTCAACGAGTGCGCAAAAGTTTTAAAATCACTGGGCGCGGAAAAAGTTTCGGTATTGGCGTTGGCGTCCGACTTCGGCGAAAAACTTTTGGAGGCGAGAACTTGAACTTAGCGGCGGAAAATATTTCTGTGACAATCGGCGGGAAAAATATTCTGCAGGACGTAAGCTACAAATTTTATTCAGGCAAGCGCACCGCGATAATTGGTCCCAACGGCGCGGGCAAATCAACGTTGCTTAAAGTTCTTTGCTTGCTCAATGAGAAATTTTCGGGCGTCGTGACAATCGACGGGAAAAATATTCGCGAAGTCGGCAGAAATAATTTGTCAAAAGTTATGGCGATACTTCCGCAGGAACGCGACGCGCCACAAGATACGACTGTTCGCCAATTAGTTTCGTTCGGACGCTTTCCACATAGAAAATTTTTCGGCGGCGAGTCTCAAGAGGATTCAGAAGCGATAAAAAATGCGCTCGTCCTAACAAAGCTGACTGAGTTTGAAAATCGGCAAGTAGCGAGTTTATCGGGCGGCGAAAGGCAACGCGCTTGGCTTGCAATGACTTTGGCGCAACGTCCGAAAATTTTACTGCTCGACGAGCCGACGACTTATCTTGACATTGCGCACCAACTCGAAGTCATGGACATAATCGCCGACGTGAACCGGAAATTTTCCACGACAATTATAATGGTTCTGCACGACATAAACCACGCCCGCATTTATAGCGACGAAGTTTTAATTATCAAGGACAAGAAGATTTACGCGGCGGGAGAGCCGAAAAAAATTCTGACCGCGCAGACTTTGGGCGAAGTCTTCAACGTCGCGGCTGATACATTCACGAATGCAAACGGGGACGAAATTATTTTTCCACTAAAGAAATTACGAAACTAGCGAAGCGTTCCGGCGCGGTGATTACGTTAAAATTATCGGGCGGCACGGCGCGTCCACTTGATGCAACGTCACGTTGCTTTTCCGCTTAAAATACTCTTGAAATAAAGCGGAAGTCGAAATATAATTCTGAAAAAATTTTACGGGGGATAAATCGTGAGCTTTGGTAGATTTGATTTCTCAGATAATGTTATGTATCTTAAGGGCGTCGGTCCGAGGCGAGCCGCTTCGCTTGAAAAATTAAATATCGTCACGAAATACGACTTGCTGACCCATTACCCGCGAGCCTACGAAAATCACAGCAGCTTAACTAAAATTCGCGACGTAATAGAGGGCGAAACCGCCGTAATCGTCGGGCAAATTTTTAACATAACTTCCCGCGAAGTGCGCAACTTAACGATTATCAATGCTTGGATTGGTGACGGCACAGGCTATCTTCAACTGACTTGGTTTAATCAAAAATATTTGCTGACGAAACTTAGAGACGGCATGCGGCTTTTGGTTATCGGCAAGGCGAAATATGATAAGTGGGCGCAAGGGCTTGCAATGAGCCAAATTCAAAGTTTCACGATACTTGACGACGGCGAAGAGCCGGAACTTGGAATTATGCCCATTTACCCTTCGACCGCCGCAATGACCCAAAAAGCATTCCGGACGGCAATGAAAAATCTCCTAGACCAAATGCCGACGCTATCAGAAACTTTGCCGCAAGAAGTCATACGGGAGCAAGATTTAATTTCTTATGATGAGGCGATAAGGGCAATACATTTCCCGAAAAATTATGCTGACCTTGACGCGGCTAGGCGGCGTTTAGCCTTTGAAGAATTATTTTTGATTCAGTGCGGGCTAATGCTAATCAAGCGGCAAACGCAAGACGACCGCTTAGGAATAAGTCATAAGAGAAACGGAAAACTCGTTAAAGCCGCACTAGAAAAGTTGCCATTTGAATTGACGAAAGACCAGCAAAAAGTTTTCCGCGACGTCGTCAAAGATATGGGCAGTAAATTGCCAATGCGCCGACTGATTCAAGGTGACGTAGGCTCCGGCAAAACGGCAGTAGCATTCCTTGCGCTTGTTAAAACTGTCGAAAACGGCTATCAAGGAGCGTTCATGGCTCCGACTGAAATTTTAGCGATTCAACACTACGAAAAATTTTCAGCGTTGCTCGGTGATTTGGGAATTCGCGTCGGATTGTTAAGCGCGAAAGTCACCCGATTGAAAAGGACTAAGGACGAAATTTATCAAAAAATTTCGGCGCACGAATTGGATATAGTAATCGGGACGCACGCGCTGATTCAAGAGGGCGTGCAATTCGATAAGCTCGGATTAGTAGTAACGGACGAACAGCACCGTTTCGGAGTTGCGCAACGCTCGACGCTAGAAAAAAAATCGGACACTTTGCCCGATATGCTCGTTATGACAGCGACACCAATTCCGCGCACAATGACATTGACAGTTTACGGCGACTTAGATGTTTCAGTTATAAAGGAATTGCCGCCAGGTCGCAAGCCGATAAAAACTTTGGTTAGAAATATGCGCAGTCGGAGAAAAGTTTATGACTTTGTCCGCACGGAAATTTTAGCTGGGCGACAAGCTTACGTCGTGTGCCCGCTGATTGAACGCAGTGAATCCGAAATGCTCGCCGATATTGAATCCGCCGAAGAAATTTTCAGCACGCTAAGCAATGGACTTTTCCGCGACGTACCTTGCGCACTTCTTCACGGCAGAATGAAGCCCCGCGAAAAAGATGAGATTATGGAGAAATTCCGCGACGGCGAAACAAAATTGCTTGTCTCGACGACGGTTATTGAAGTAGGAGTGGACGTGCCAAATGCTAGCGTTATGGTCGTTGAGCATGCGGAACGATTCGGGCTGGCGCAACTTCATCAACTGCGCGGACGCGTCGGTCGTGGTTCTGAAAAATCTTATTGCGTACTAATTTCCGATAGCAAAGCCGACATTGCTAAGGCGCGGCTTGAAACTATGGAAGCGACGAACGACGGCTTTAAACTCGCCGAAGAAGATTTGAAACTGCGCGGACCTGGACAATTTTTCGGAGAATCTCAACACGGTTTGCCCGATTTAAAAATCGCCGATGTTTTCCGCGACTTAGAACTTTTGATTCAAGCGCGCAATGCTGCCGATAAATTCATAAACGACGACACGAACTTAGATTATTTCCCCGAATTGCAATATAATCTTGAAATTGCTTACGGCGATAAATTTAATGCAATGCGCCAATCCTAATCTCCTAATCCCTTCGTGTTGCCTTCATAGCTAATTTGTTCTTGTACATTTCCGCATCTGAACGCTTGAAAACTTCATCAGCTGACTTGTCGACGCCCGCTTGATAATACGCCACGCCAACTGCCGCCGAAACTTTTTCCCACGCCTCAAGCTTTCCATCTGCGCGGAATTTTTCAATCGTCGCCCGCAATCGCGCAACGTTCTCTTCGCAAGTCGAAACTTTATCGCCCTCAAGAATCACGACAAATTCATCGCCGCCGACCCTGTAAACATTTTCCTTGCCGAAAATATCGCAGGCAAGTTCGCAAGCGTTAATCAAGTATTCGTTGCCGCGCTCGTGCCCGTAAGTATCATTGACGCGCTTTAAAAAGTTTATGTCAATCATGATTATACAAAACTCGGCATTGTGCGCCAAAATTTTCTGGTCAAGCTTTGAAACCGTCTCTGAATAGGCGGTTTTATTTTTTATACCCGTCAAAGCGTCTTTGTGTGCGAGTTCTTCCATAACCGCGACTTCAATTTTAGCTTTGCGGAAGTTATTAAAATAGTGCATGCTGTCCGCAGTCGTCTTGACGAACGCCGAATATAAATTTTCTATCTCGTCGTTAGTTCGTATCTCCAAACTTTTTATGCGCTCAATGTTATGTTCGCGAGCCTCTTCGCTATCGTAGGCAAAATTTCGGGCACAATAAGCCATTGTATTCACCGGCAAAATTATATTGTTCTCAATGAAGGTCAGCACCAACACGAATATAAAAATCAACGCACCGGAAAATAGCGCGATAACCTTTGAAATAAAAGTTCTGCCGTAATCGGATATGTCATTCATGGAAAAATCAATGCCAGCGTAGCAAACGCACTTGCCGACGTTGTTATAAACTGGCTTGTAAATCGTCAGCAAATAGCCATAAGTATCATCAGTGATAATCGGCGCAATCGGTCTGCCCGCGAGTAAATCGGGCAAAAGTTTCTTGAAAGATTCATCAAACTCTTGAATTTCGCCTGGCTCCGAACCTTCAATGGTTGCCGTATCTAAATCGAAAACGACGTGGCAACCGTCCTCCATAATTTTATAAACGTAAATGAATTTTATATCGGAATTGCTAGCGCGTATCCTGTAGAGATTGCGCTCGATGTCGTTGTAACCTTCCGCGCTGTGTCCAAGTTCCAAGTATTCATCAATGCGATTAGGATTAATTTCGCTAACGACCATTGAAATTATTCCGTCGGCAATGCGTTTCCTGTCGTCAACTGCCGAGCTTTGATAAATCGTGTAGCTTATCGCCGAAATCGCAATCGCGACAAACAATGTTATCGTTATCAAGTTGAAAAGCATTTTACCCCGTAGCGAATGGATAAATTTACTTTCATGCTTTAATTTGTGCCGCATATCGTCAGAAATTGGAGCTTGCATTTTGCCCAGCGAACTAAATTTTTCTTTTAAATCGCTCGGAAATATTTTCAGCAGGAAAAAGGCAAGCAAAATCGCCGAGCCTTTGTCGGGGAATTCTCTAAAAAAATCTACGCGGTAGTGAATCCAAAATTTATCAAGGGATTCAAACGGATTGTTTATATAAATCAGTTCTTCAATTACCGTGCCACAAAAAGCCGTCACGAATACTGTAAACGGTATCGTCAGCAAAATTCGCGGAAAAGTTTTATAGTAACCGCGATGATATAGAAAAGTCGTAACTATCGCAATCGAAATGCTCACCAGTCCGAAATACATTTCGTCTTCACTAAAAATATTGCCGATTAGATTCGTGAAAAAGCCGACCGCAATTCCTGGCACATAGCCACCGACCGCCGCAATAAAAACTGTGCCGTAGGTATCCAGATAAAGAGGTAGATGAAAATATTTCGCGGTGAGAGAACCAATCGTATTTAGAATTATGCCCGCCGCGCATATCAGAATCATCTTTTTGGCTGAATTAGATTTAAACATAAAGCGTATTGCCTTTCAAAAAAATTTTGCTGATTATATCACGGGAAAGGGAAAAGGGACAAGGGAATAAGAACTAGGGTAAGTTGCAAAAATTTTTCGCGGGTGTTATAACTACTGAAAAAACAAAGGAGATATTAGCATGAAGAAAATTATAGCTGTGGACGGTCCTGCCGGCGCGGGCAAAAGTACCGTTTCTAAAATCTGCGCCTCAAGGCTCGGTTATACCTATATTGATACTGGCGCAATGTATCGGGCAGTCGCGCTGAAGGTTCTGCAGAGCGGCGAAACTCTTGACGAAAATTTGATAAGTGACATTGGCATAAAGTTAGACGAGACTGGGAAAATTTTTCTTGACGGCGCCGACGTTACAAAGGAAATTAGAACGCCCGAAGTTAGTCGCGGGGCTTCCGACGTTGCGAAGTTTGGCTTTGTCAGGAAAAAGTTGACTGAACTTCAACGCGATATGGCTAAGCGTGGAAAAGTTATCATGGACGGTCGCGACATTGGCACGCAAGTTTTACCTAATGCCGATTTAAAAATTTTCTTAACAGCAACCGTCGACGAACGCGCCCGCAGACGTTTTGAGGAGCTTAAAACTAAAAATTTCGCCGCTGACTTCGACCAGATTAAAAAAGATATTGCCCTGCGCGATAAGCAAGATTCAGAGCGCGAAATTGCTCCGCTCGCTCAAGCCTCCGACGCAATACTTTTAGATTCAACCAATTTATCTATTGAACAAGTCGTGGAAAAAATCTTGGAGCTTGCAAGATGACGTTCTATAAATTTTTCAAAGTGCTTTGCCGTTTTTGGTTCGGGTTACTTTTAAAAAGTAACCAAACAGTGTACGCGCTTGACCGTCTCGACGTTCGGACGAAATCGCCGCGTCGGTACGCTACGTTGCACTTCGCTAGTTGCGCCGAAAAATTTTACATTTGTAGAGGATAAATCATGTTCTATAAATTTTTTAAAGTGCTTTGTCGCTTTTGGTTCGGGACTATTCTGGGAACGAAAATTATCGGCACGGAAAATATTCCTAAGGACGGCGCATTTATTTTGGCGGCTAATCACGTCAGTAACTGGGACCCGCCCTTTTTAGGAACTTTCATTGACCGCGAAGTTTGCTACATGGGCAAGGAAGAACTTTTTAAAAATCCGGTTATGGCGTGGATTTGTCGCGCCCTGCATGTTTTCCCCGTCAAGCGCGGTGCCGCCGATAAAACCGCTATCAAAACCGCCGTCAAAATCCTCAAGGACGGCAAATGCTTTGGGATTTTCCCTGAAGGTACGCGCTCGAAGACTGGCAAGCTCGGCAAGGCTGAACCCGGCGTCAGTTTAATCGCCGCTATGACTAAATCTATAATTATTCCCGCCGCTATCGTCAACACTGAAAAAATTTTTTCCCGCGAAAAATTTCTGCCGCGTCCTGCCGTCGTTTACGGCTCGCCTATGAAATTTAGCGGCTCGACTAAAGATAAAGAAGCCCTTGCCAACTTCGCGCAAGATATTATGCAAGAAATCGCTAAGCTTAAAGCTAGCGTTTAATTTGGAGGTATTCTTATGACTCAACAAGAAGTTATGAAAAATTTTATGCATTCTCTCGACGAAACCGACAAAAGCGGGCGTTCGGCACTCGATGATGCAGTCAAAAGTTCCTCGAACTTCAAAAGTTATAATGAACTCGTGGAAAAATTTCAATCCGATTGGAAAAATGCAGGTAACTGGCACACATTTTTAGTCAAATACTGCGGAATTATCCTCGATAACAAAGATACCGGCTCAATTTTAGGAAAAGATGCCGGCGGCGAGACTTCAAAGGGCGCGGACGACATAATCCTTTGCAAAGGCGACGCAATTTATCCCGAAGGAACGTCTTTTACGGTCAATGGACTGACAATTTACGGCATTCCGCCTAAAGAATCGCTCACTCAAGACCAACAAATAATCGTTCAAGGGCTTTACAGCTGGTGGATTCGCGACGCGCTCGATTTAATCGAAGAAAGCTACGGTTTGAGCTATACGGAAGAAAAAACGACCAATTCGCGCATGAAATTGAGACTTTATGCGGAAGAAGACGGTGCTTTAGCTTATGTTGAACCCCATTCTGACTACGAAAAAGAAATTGAGTCGCGTACATTGGGAGTAAATATGGCGTATTTCAAAAATATGTCGTTGGATAATCGTCAAGGCAAAGTAGAAATCAACGGAACAGATTATTATTTGGTCAGAACGATAGTTCACGAGCTTACACACGGCGTTATGGCGTCAAATATCAATTATATGCCCGGTTTGCCGCTTCCAATCATCGAAGGCGCGACCGCAGAGCTAATTCACGGTGCTGACGACAACAGACGCAACAATATTATAAAATATGCCAAGAATGAGGACTCTTCCTTTGAAAAACTCGTAAAATATTTGAATCCGGAGTCCGCCGGCGTGGAAATGGGCGTGATGCCTTATGCCGGAGGCTATATTTTTATGCGTTATTTCCTAAAACAGGCTGCCGACACGAATTTTGATTACGATAGCTATCGCGAAAACATTTCAGTCGACGATGAGAACTTCGCAGTAAATTATTTCGACAAAGTTACGATGACCGGCAGCAATTTAGCCGATACGATTACAAATTCGGGCGGAAATGTCACGATAAACGCTCAAGACGGCGCAAATTTAATCAGAAACTATTCCGATGACGTTAAAATCACTTCGGGCGCAGGAATCGACAGCATTTATAACGAAAATTCCGCCGTTGAAATCAATTCGGGCGCAGGTAATGATTACATTGACAATAGCGGTTCCGACGTGACGGTCGACGGCGGCGCGGGCGACGATAGCATTAGTGGCGGCAATTCAAATTTCAAAATAAATGCTGGTGCTGGAAATGATAACATTTTTCTTTTTGGATTTGATGATTCCATTTCCGGTAACACAGTTTATGGCGGAAAAGGCAACGATTTTATTAACAGCAACTTTGCAACCTCAATTTTTTATGGCGACGCCGGAAACGATTCAATTCAGAGTTCTGGGGCGAATTCTTCGGTAAAAGGCGGCGCGGGCGTCGATTCTATTACAAATACGGGCGAAAACGCGATAATTTGGAGCGATGCTGGCAACGATTTAATAATAAATGGTTCTGACAGCAGTTCAATCGGACTTTCTGTAACTACAACGAGTGATGAAGACACTGATTTAAGCTCAATCGGCGCGAATTCCACGATTTTTGGCGGCGCAGGCAATGATTCCATTCAAAACAGCGCGAAAGAAAGTTTTATTTATGGTGGAGCGGGCAAAGACAGCGTAGAAAATGGCGGAGTGAGTTCTTTTCTTTTTGGCAACGCAGGAAATGATTATTTTAGCAATGAAAGCAATTTCGTATCTATTCACGGCGGCGCGGGTAAGGACATCATAGAAAACAGCGGCGCGAGTTCCGCACTTTACGGCGACGCGGGCAATGATTCCATAACAAATGAAAAAGTTTTCGCTACAATTTACGGCGGGGCTGGTAAAGACATCATAGAAAACGGCGGCGCGAGTTCCGCACTTTACGGCGACGCGGGCAACGATAAAATTACCAACAACGCCTCCAACGTCGAAATTTCAGGCGGTGCGGGCAATGATAATGTAGAAAATAGAGGCGATGAGGTTTTAATCGTTGGCGAAGCGGGCAAAGATTCGATTTACAACAGCGGCGCGAAGGTTGAAATTGATTTGGGCGCGGGAAATGATTACATTTACAACGAAGGCGCGGTTATTTCGATAAAAGGCGGCGCAGGCAACGATAAAATATACAATTTTGGCGACCACGTCACGATTAGCGGCGGCAAGGGCAGAGATTCAATTCGCAACGAAGGCAAAAACGTTTCAATTTCCGGCGGCAAGGGCAACGATAAACTTTGGGGCGGCAAGAACGCCGACATTTTCATTTACGGCAAAGGCGACGGCAAAGATATTATTTACGGCTTTGATGACGCCGACATTTTGCAAATCACGGGGACTTTCTCTGGCTCCTACAACGAAAAGAAAGGCGAAATTGCTTTTAAAATCGACTCGACTAAGAACGCAATCAAATTAAAAGATTTCACCGCAACGAGTTTCAATATTAACGGCGAAACTTACAAAATCAACGGAAGCTCATTATCTAAATAAATATCTCGTAATAAAATTTAGCTCCTGTGCAATCTGCGCGGGAGCTTTTCTTTACTTTCATTTAAAAATTATTTAGAATAGCCTAGAAGTTTAACAGGAGGTGTTCTTATGACTCAACAAGAAGTTATCAAGACTTTTATGCAAAGTCTCGACAAAACCGAACTCAGCGGACGCGCCGCGTTCGATGAGGCTATTCAAGCCAGCTCCAGTTTCCAAAACTTTGAGGACTTCAAAAGGAAATTCCTTGATGATTTGAAAGCCGCTAAGAATTGGCAAACTTTCCTTATCGAAAAATGCGGAATAATCCTCGACAACAAAGACACCGGCGCAATTTCCGGCTCCGACGCGGGCGGCACTACTAAAGGCGCAGCTGATATTCTTCCTTCTAAAGGCAAAGCAAAATATCCTGAAGGTACTTCTTTCACCGTCAACGGCTTGACGATTTACGGCGTTCCGCCTAAAGAAAACCTCACTGATGACCAACAAATCGTCGTGCAAGGGCTTTATAGCTGGTGGATTCGCGATTCGCTCGCTTTAATCAAAGAAAGTTACGGCTTCTCTTTCAGCGCAGAAGATGCAACCAATTCGCGCATGAAATTAAAATTCGTCGACGACGAAAACGAAAATTTTCTCGCTTATGTAAATTTTGATGGCGCGAGCGGCAAGGAATTTGAGTCGCGTGTCCTTTGCGTGAATATGGCTTTCTTTAAAGATATGGATGCAACTAACCGCCACCCAAAGACCGATAAGGATCAAGGTTTGGACAGAACGCTCGTTCATGAACTCGTGCACGGTCTTATGTCCTCAAACGTTAATTATATGGTCGATTTACCAGGATTTTTGATTGAAGGCGGCTCTGCTGAACTAATTCACGGTCTCGACGACGAAAACCGCAATAGAATTATTTCTACTATCCAAAATACCGAAGGTCTCAAAAATATTTTTACCGCTTTGGGCAGTGAATCTCAATTTCCTCGTGAAGTTTACGACGGCGGCTACATTATCATGCGCTATTTCGCTAAGCAAGCCGCCACTGATACAACTTTCGACTACGATACTTATCAAGCAACTGTCACCACTGATTCTGATAACTTCGCCGTAAATTATTGGAATGAAGTCACCATGCAGGGCGGCGACAGCGCAAGCACTTTCTCCAATGCCGGCGAAAACGTCATAATCACCGGCGGCGCGGGCAACGACAAGATTAACAATTATTCGCAAGAAGTTATAATAAATGCGGGCGGCGGTTTAAATATCATTTCAAATATCGGCAACAATGTTACGGCTAACGGCGGCGATAATGTCGATACTATTACCAATGAAGGCGCAAATGTTTTGGTAAATGGCGGCGACGGACTAGATGTTCTCACCAATCAAGGCGCAAATTCTGTAATTAAGGGCGACGCTGGCAGCGATTTAATTAATAATTCCATTGTCGACTACGAAACCTTAAATAACGCTTCAAATTTCGTTATCACGACTTCCCAAAACGATAGCTTATACACCGTTGCGAACTCAAATTTAATCGGCGGAAATAATTCAACGCTTGTTGGCGGCGGCGGCACGGATAATATCGTTAATCAAGCAGACGCTGTGCAAGTTTTCGGCGAATATGGCGCGGATTCAATTACTAACTACGGCTTTAACTCGACGATTTTTGGCGGCGACAGTGACGACTTCATTTTAAACACCACATATGAAATCGAAGTTGATTCAAAAGCCGAGAACGCTAAAAACGGCGATAAAGATAAAATTTTCGTCACGGGCTATCGTTCTAAGCTTTTCGGCAACAGGGGCAATGACTTATTCCAAAATGTCGTTGACGAGGTAGAAATTTTCGGGCAAAACGACAAGGACACGATTAGAAATGCCGGAAAAGCCGTATCAATCAGCGGCGGCAAGGGCAACGATTATGTCTTTAACGGCGAAGTTGTAATTTCGGATGGCGAAAGTTCCGCAACGAAAACGGGCGGCAATTTAGCGCATATTTTCCTTGACGCGGGCAAAGATACTGTAGAAAATATCGCAGAATCAATTTCTGCTGAAGGCGGCGCAGGTAACGACCAATTTATAAACAATGGCGATTTTTCAACGCTAGTCGGCGACGCGGGCAAAGATTCTTTCACAAATTACGGCGACGAAGTGACAATTTCCGGCGGCGCAGGTAGCGATTTCATTTACACGAGCGGAAATAAAGTTTCGCTAACTGGCGGCGCGGGTAAGGATACTATTCAGAACGAAGGCTCCGAAGTTTATATTCTCACTGGCAAGAGTAAAGATTCAATCAACAACACCGGCGACCGCGCAAGCATTTTAGCTGACGCCGGCAATGATTATATCTACTCAAGCGGAAATAATTCTTCGATACTCGGCGGCAAGGGTAGAGATTCAATTCGCAATGACGGCAAGAACGTTACGATTAGCGGCGGCAAAGGTAATGATAAACTTTGGGGTGGCGAGAACTCCGACATTTTCATTTACGGCAAAGGCGACGGCAAAGATATTATTTATGGCTTTGACAACGCCGACATTTTGCAAATTACCGGTAAGTTCTCCGGCTCCTATAACGCAAAGAAAAACGAAATTGCCTTCCAAATCGGCTCAACTAAAAAGGCTATCACGCTGAAAGATTTCACCGCGACAACATTTAACGTCAACGGCGATTCCTACCAGATTAGCGATTCCCAATTCGTCAAGAAGTAGCGATTAAACTTGGGCAAAAGAAAATCCCCTGCAGTTTTTGCGGGGGATAATTTTTTTGTTGGAGATGATTTATTTATCGAGATTAACTGGTGTTTTCGCGTTGAAAGAGAATTTATCTTCTGCAAAGCCAATTTCGACGGTGTCGCCCTCTTTGACTTCGCCGGCGATAATTTTCTTGCTAAGTTCAGTTTCGACCGTGTGAGTTAAAAGGCGTTTGAGCGGACGCGCTCCGAAGTTTGCATCGAAACCTTTTGTAGAGAGAGCCTCCACAGCATCGGGCGTCCAATCGAGTTTAATATTGATTTGCTTTTCGAGACGTTCGCTAAGCGTTTTAAGCAAAATGCCCGCGATAGCTTTGACTTGCTCCTGAGCTAACGACTTAAAGACGATAATATCATCAACACGATTTAAAAATTCGGGGCGGAAATGATTCTTCAGCAATTCCTTGATGATGCTTTCGGCTTCGGCGAAGGCTTGATTAGTAATGAAACCGATTTTAGCGCGTTGAAGAATTTCTTGGGAACCAAGATTGCTCGTCATAATGATAACGGTATTTTTGAAGTTTACGACGCGCCCTTTGCCGTCAGTCAATCTGCCGTCGTCGAGAATTTGCAAAAGGACGTTGAAAATATCTCTGTGTGCCTTTTCAATCTCGTCAAGCAAAATGACGCTGTAGGGGCGGCGGCGAACGGCTTCAGTAAGTTGCCCGCCTTCATCGTAGCCGACATAGCCAGGAGGCGCACCGATTAACCTTGCGACCGTATGCTTTTCCATGTATTCGGACATGTCGACGCGAATTATACTGCGCTCGTCGTCGAAAAGAGCTTCGGCAAGAGCTTTAGCAAGTTCAGTTTTGCCGACGCCCGTAGGACCAAGAAAGATAAACGAACCGATTGGGCGATTAGGGTCTTTAATGCCTGCGCGGGCGCGGAGAATTGCCTCGCTGACAGCTTTAACGGCTTCATCTTGCCCGACAACGCGCTCATGCAAAGTGTCTTCAAGGTGCAAAAGTTTTTCGCGTTCGCCCGTCAACATTTTAGCGAGCGGAATGCCCGTCCAGCGACTCACGACTCTTGCAATATCTTCTTCGCCGACTTCTTCCTTTAAAAGTTTATCGTCCTTGTTTTGCGCGGCAATTTCTTCCTCAAAGTTTTTAAGCGTGTTCATGAGTTGCGGAAGTTTTCCGTATTTCAACTCGGACGCCTTTTGCAGGTTGTAAACGCGCTGCGCCTCTTCGATTTCGTTATTAACGGCGTCAATTTCCTTTTTAATCGCACGGACACGCAGTATTGATTGCTTTTCAGCCTCCCACTTGTCGCGCAAAGTTTTTTCTTTGTCTTTGAGCTGGGAAATTTCTTCAGCAATAGATTTAAGCTTTTCTTTGGACGCGGCATCGGATTCTTTCTTCAAAGCTTGTTCTTCGATTTCGAGTTGCATAATTTTGCGGCGGGTCTCGTCAATGGGCGCGGGCAGTGATTCAATTTCGGTACGGAGTTTAGCGGCTGCCTCGTCCATTAAGTCAATCGCCTTATCGGGCAAAAATCTATCAGAAATGTAACGGTCGGAAAGCGTCGCCGCGCTGACTAATGCCGCGTCGCGAATTCTTACGCCGTGATGAACTTCGTAACGTTCTTTTATGCCGCGCAGAATTGTAATCGTGTCCTCAACGGTAGGCTCGCCGACCATAACCGGTTGAAAGCGGCGTTCAAGCGCAGTATCTTTTTCAATGTACTTGCGATACTCGTTAAGAGTTGTCGCGCCAATGCAACGCAATTCCCCGCGAGCTAGCATAGGCTTTAAAATATTTCCGGCGTCCATTGCGCCTTCAGCTTTGCCCGCGCCAACGACCGTATGCACTTCATCGATAAAAAGCAAAATCTGCCCGTCGGATTTTATAATCTCGTTAAGTACGGATTTTAAACGTTCTTCAAATTCGCCGCGAAATTTCGCACCGGCAATAAGCGAGCCCATATCGAGCGCGTAAAGCGTTTTATTTTTAAGCGATTCGGGAACGTCGCCCGCAACAATTCTTCTGGCAAGCCCTTCGACAATCGCAGTTTTGCCAACGCCCGGTTCGCCGATAAGAACAGGATTATTTTTTGTTCTGCGGCTTAAAATTTCAATCGTGCGTCTAATTTCTTCGTCGCGCCCGATAACCGGGTCGAGCTTACTTGCGCGAGCCATTTGCGTTAAATCGCGCCCGAATTTATCTAAGCTCTGATAAGTTTCTTCTGGATTTTCGCTGGTGACATTGTGCTTGCGATTTTTCTTAATTGAGTCGTCGATTTTGTTTTTGGAAAGGTTAAATTCTTTGGCAATGTCCTGCAATTCCTTTTTGCCGTCGTTGACGAGCGCAAGCAGTAAATGTTCAGTGCTAATATATTCGTCTCTCATCGATGCGGCATATTCACGCGCCTTGCCGATAACACGCGCTAAATCAACGCCCATTGAAAGCCTTTCTTGCCCTTTAACTTGCGGAATTTTATTCAGTTCCGCTTCGAGCTTGACTTTGAGCATTGGCAAATCAGTTTGACAATCTTGGAAAATTGTCGCCAGCAATCCTTCCGGCTCTTTTGCAAGCGCGAGCATTAAATGCAACGAATTAAATTCTTGATGATAACGCATTGCGGCGAGTTGTTGCGCCGCTTGCAGTGCTTGTTGCGCTTTAGTTGTATATTTTTCTCCTGCCATATTTATCACTCCCATTAAAGCGGTTGAATTCTTTTTGACGTCGCTAATGATAAACGCAAATAATCAAAAAGTCAATACGTCAAAGCAAAATTTTTTGCTTGTGTGACGGACAATCCCATAAAATTGCAAAATCGCTTTGAAAAGCTCAAATGTGACAATGCCGAGCTGATTTTAAGTTTTTTTAGCCGAAACCGCTCTAAATCGTCGCGAAATTCTTGCCGAGTCACAAAAATTCATTTACAATCGCGCCAACATAGGATATAGAAAAAATTCGGGAGGAGGAAAAAATAAAATGACACCAGTTGAACGCAGGATTTTAATTAAAGTTTCGACGATGTATTACCTCGAACACATGAAACAAACCGAAATTGCAAAACGTCTCGGAGTTGAGCGCACGACAATTAGCAAACATTTAAAACGCGCACTAGATCAAGGGATTGTTACCATAACCGTTGCCAACGAAAATTTTGAGGACATTGAATCGGCAATGGAAAAGCGTTTTGGGCTGAAGGAATGCTTCATCGTCCCGAAAAGTTACGACCTTTTAGCCGTCAAACAGTCAATGGGGCGCGCCGGTCTCCAACTTTTGCGCCGTATTGTTGATAATAAACAAGTTATCGGGCTTGCGTGGGGCACTTCAATTCGCGAACTTACAAGACACGCGCAAAATTCCAAAGTCCCGCAGATTGATTCAGATTTCGTACCTCTTGACGGCGGTCCCGAAAATATTGATAGCGAATTGCACGTAAACACCCTTTGCTACGAATTGGCGCGGGCTTTCGGCGGGCGTTGCCATTACATTTACGCGCCGGTTATCACGCGTACAGCTGAAATTCGCAACGCTATTGTGCAGGACGCTAACTACGAAAAAATTTCCGACTTCTGGAAGAAATTGGATATAGGGCTTGTCGGCATTGGTGCGCCGGTTAAATCGTCTAATCTGGTTTGGATGGGCGAATTTGGGCGGCAAGCGATAGAAAGTTTATCGCGCACCGGCACTGTTGGCGAAATTTGCTCCGTCTTCTACGACAAAAACGGGCGCGAAGTTAAAACTGATTTTTCGGATAGGATTATTGGCGTCGACCTCGATACGCTTAGAAATTTGAATTATTCAATCGGAATGGCGGCGTCGCGAGAAAAAGTTCCGGCGATTATGGGCGCGTGCAAAGGGCAAGCAATTAACGTTCTCATAACCGACGAAATGACCGCCAAAATTATGCTTAACGAGTAAGCCACTTTTAAAAAGTGGACAAACAGGCAACGTGACGTTGCATCCAGTGTGCGCGATTTAACGTTCAATTACTCGAACGGATTCGCCGCGCTCCAACTGTTCCGCCGCTTTTAAAGCGGCTCGCCGCGAGTGTACGCTCCACTGCGTTTCGCTAGTTGAAAAATTTTTAAAGGAGGAAATTCTGATGCTGGGATATTTCGTAGCCACCGCCGTCGTCGTCTGGATTGCGCAAACGGTTTTGGGACTGCGCCAGTTTAAAAAGTTCAATAACCATATAAAAGAACTTCGCAGGGAAGGGCGCGTGGCAATCGGTCGCGCTCGCGGATATTTTACGGCAGGCGTACTGGTGCTTTTCGTTATTGATTCTGATTGCAGAATTCAGCGCGGCGAAATTATGGAAGGGCGCACAGTTTTTGCCGGCTTCAAAGCTTTTGACAACTTCAACGGCTTGACGCTCTTTGAACTCAGCGAAGACCTCTGCAAAAGCATGAAACTTTCGCGCCAACAAACTTTAGCTGTTATCTCCGCTCAAAAGGAATATGAATCTTATAAACTCATGAAGGCTGAAGAAAATCTCGCGGTCAATTAGACGATTAACGGTCGGAGAAAGTGCGCAGTCTTCGACCTTAATCTATAGATAAAAGTTTTTTAGGAGGGAATTTTATGGACACAATGGTAACCTTCGCCCAAGCGTTTATCGGCTTATTCAATCGCGGCGGCGAAACTCTTGCAGGTTGGGTAACAGGAATTATTCCTACACTTATCGTCCTGCTCGTCGCCATGAATGCTATCGTTAAAATGATTGGTACGGAGCGCATTGAAAAATTTGCAGGCGTCTGCGCGGGCAACCCCATAACGCGCTACATAGTCCTGCCCGTTATCGGCACTTTCTTTTTCTGCAACCCTATGACACTTTCGCTCGGCAAGTTCCTGCCTGAATACTACAAACCCAGTTATTATGCAAGTGCTTCCGGTTGCTGCCACACGCTTAATGGACTTTTCCCGCATATCAATCCTGGTGAGTTGTTCGTTTATCTCGGCGTTGCAAATGGTATCACGACGCTTGGACTTAACCACGTTGACTTAGCTCTTCGTTATCTCTTAATCGGTATCGTGATTAACTTCCTGCGCGGCTGGGTAACTGACTTTTGCACAGCTTACGTCCAGAAACAGCAGGGTATTTCGCTTAGCAAACAACTCAAGACATCAGCAGCTTAAGGCAACGTGACGTTGCATCCAGTTGACGCGGTTGACCGTTCAAAAGTTCGGACGAAGTCGCCGCGCCGGTACGCAACGCTAGCGCGATTGCTAGCCTCAAAATTTTTAAGGAGTGAAAAATAAATGGCTGATTATAAAGCGGTAGTCGTCAAGGCAGGTAGCGGCGGATTCGGCGGACCTTTGACCCTTATTCCCGACGGCAAGAAAAATAAAGTCGTCAACATTACCGGCGGCGTTATGTCTCAAGTCGCTCAACGTTTGGCGGAAATGACTGGTTGCGAACTCGTCGACGGTTTCAAAACTCGTGTGCCCGATGATGAAATTTTAGTCGTAGTTATCGATTGCGGCGGAACATTGCGTTGCGGCATTTATCCCCAGAAAAGAATTTATACAATCAACCTTAACGCAACCGGACCTAGTGGTCCTCTCGCCGACCATATCAAGGCAGACATTTACGTTTCGGCAGTCAAGCCCGATAACATTTCCTACGCAGAAGGCGTCGCGGCTCCTGCGGCAAGTGCGGCTCCCTCTGCTGGCGGCGGTTATAAATCGGTCGTTGTCAAAGCAGGTAGCGGCGGATTTGGCGGACCTTTAACACTCGTTCCCGACGGCAAGAAAAATAAAGTCGTCAACATTACTGGCGGCGTTATGTCTCAAGTTGCAAAAACTCTTTCTGAAATGACTGGTTGCGAACTCGTTGACGGTTTCAAAACTCGCGTGCCTGATGATGAAATTCTCGTTGTAGTTATCGACTGTGGCGGAACATTGCGTTGCGGCATTTATCCCCAAAAGAGAATTTATACAATTAACTTGAACGCAACAGGACCCAGCGGTCCTCTCGCCGACCATATCAAAGCAGACATTTACGTTTCGGCAGTCAAGCCCGAAAATATTTCCTACGCGGACGGCTCTGCGGCTCCTACTCCTGTACCTACGGCGGCTCCAGCTCAATCCTCTAGCGATTCGGGTAGCGCAATTAAAAAGGGCGGCTATGACACTTCCAAAAAAATTACCGAACAATCTTCTGGCAGTCTCATGGCGAAAATTGGTCAGTTCATGGGCGGTATCGTCTCTGTATTCTATCAAGCGGGGCGCGACTCGATTAACACAATTATCCGCACGATTCTCCCGTTTATGGCGTTCGTTTCAATGTTAATCGGCGTAATTTTGGGAACAGGTATTGGCGACGTTATCGCAAACCTTCTCTCGCCGCTCGCCGGTAATATTGTCGGCTTAGTCATCTTGTCTTGTATATGTTCGTTCCCGTTCTTGTCGCCGTTCTTGGGACCAGGCGCAGTTATTGCGCAGGTTATCGGCGTTTTAATCGGCGTTCAGATTGGCGAAGGAAATATCCCGCCGCATTTGGCATTGCCCGCGCTGTTCGCAATCAATGCGCAGTGTGCTTGCGACTTCGTCCCTGTTGGTCTCGGCTTGGCTGAAGCTGATGCTGAAACTGTCGAAGTTGGCGTTCCTTCCGTGCTGTATTCAAGATTTATCACTGGTCCGGTCTCGGTTATCCTTGCTTGGCTCGCAAGCTTTGGTCTTTACGAATCATAAAAAAATATAGACGGGCGCACTTTTGACGCTCGCCATAAAAACTAAAAGGCAGGTAATTATACAATGGCAGAAAAGATTTATTCAAGTAAAGTCGTCGAACTCGGCGGTCAAGTTAAAGATTTCATCGCAGCGGCAAATATGATTATCATGTTTGAAGAGTCAATGGCTCTGCCCGAATTGCGCGATGCTTGCGTTATGCATACCGGCAATCAACTTACCGGAATGATTAAGCCTGGCGACATTTACAAAATCGCGGGCACTGAATTTAAAATCGTCAAGGTTGGCTCCGAAGTCCAGAAAAATTTGATGAATCTCGGACACATTACGATTAAATTCGACGGCGGCAACAGCGATTTGCTTGAAGGCTCCGTTCACGTCGAAGAAAAACCCGTTCCCGAAATTAAGCCCGGCGATATGATTGAAATTTTCAAGGCGGAAGATAAGAAAGTTGCTGACGGCTCGTGGCTCGGTCTCAAAGGCAAAACGGCTGTCGTAACGGGCGCGGCAAGTGGTATCGGCAAGGCTGTCGCGCAAGCTTTCCTTGACAACGGCGCAAATGTCGTAGTCTGCGATCTCAATCCCAATGAACCCGAATTTAATATCACTGAAAACAGCGGCAAAGTTAAATACGTCATTACGAACGTTGCGGAGGCGGCAAGCGTTCAAGCTATGGTCAAAGCGGCTCTCGATGCCTTCGGGCAAATTGATATTCTCGTCAACAACGCCGGCATTAACATTCCTTGCTTGCTCGTCGACCCCAAAGACCCGCACGGCAAATACGAACTCAACGAAAAAATTTACGACAAAGTTACGGGCGTCAACATTAAGGGCGTCTACCTTGTCGCGCAAGCTGTCGGGCATGAAATGGTTAAGGCGGGCGGCGGCGTCATTATCAATATGAGTTCTGAATCCGGCTTGGAAGGCTCGGAAGGTCAAAGCATTTACGCCGCGACGAAAAATGCCGTCAACAGCTTTACGCGCAGTTGGGCTAAGGAACTCGGCAGATATAATGTTCGCGTCGTTGGCATGGCTCCTGGCATTATGGAGGCGACCGGACTTAGAACTTTGGCTTATGAAGAGGCACTCGCTTACACTCGCGGAATTACAGTTGACGATTTGCGCAAAGGTTATTCAAGCACGAAGACGACTCCGCTTGGTCGTAGCGGAAAACTTTCTGAAGTTGCTGACGCGGTTGTCTTCCTTGCAAGCGACAGGGCGTCTTATGTCGACGGCGTAACTGTCAACGTTGCGGGCGGAAAAACTCGCGGATAACCCACTTTTCCTTACCTCTACCCCCCAAATTTTAAAACTCTCAGGCAAATTGCTTGGGCGTTCTTTTTTTAGACTGTCTTAATACCTATAAACAGAAAAATTATCAGCGCGAACATTTCGGCAAGAATTGTAACTGCGCCGTAAATATCGCCCGTAACTCCGCCGATTTTTTCGGTTGAGAAGCGAGCAAATTTTATTGCAACGCCTAATGCGACTAAAATTGCCGCCGCCGCGCTAAAAAAAATCACTTTGCTAATAAAAATCAGCGGGATTAATAGTAAAATCGCCTCGAAAACCGCAAAAATTATCGTTCGGCGCGTCGTAAACTGCGAAAAAGCCTTTCCCATGCCCTTTTCCCTTGCGTATGGGAACTCGCCAATAGTTATTACCATCATTAGCCGCCCGATTATCGGCGCAGAATAAATCGCCGCGCATAAATACCATATCGACAGCCGCGCAAGCTCCGTTAGCGTCGAAATTTCTATCGCCGCGACTAAAATTATGCTCACGACGCCAAATGCGCCCGCCCGACTGTCCTTCATTATCTCTAAAATCTTTTCGCGCTCGCGTCCCGAAAATAATCCGTCCGCAGAATCCATTAGCCCATCAAAATGTATTCCGCCCGTCAAAATTATCGTCAATGCAAAGCCGATTGCGCCTGTAAATGTCGGTAATTTGCCCGCCGTCATGAAATTTAGCAAAAAAATTATCGCCGCATAAAAAATTCCTAAAACCGCCCCGATTATCGGAAAATATTTCACCGATTCGCCAAAATTTTTCTCCGTCCAGACGCTTTGCTTGATAATAAATATTCTAGTCAAAAATTGTAGCCCGATTAAAAATGATTCCATGATTTTCCGTTGTAAATGCTAAAAATTTCGTCCGTGTATGAGCCGTCGTCATTGTGCACGATTAGCGGCGGCAAAATTTTTAAATTGCCCGCGTTCGCCCCTACGACCGCTTCTAACATTATTAAATTCGCGTCGCGACCGATTTTTGGCTGAATTATTCGTAAACGCTTCATTTCCATTTGATGCCGGTGCAATGCGTCCACGATTTCGCAAAGTCGCGCCGCTAAGTGAATCATGCAAAAAATTCCGTGAAATTTTAAGACATATCGCGCCGCCGTCACCACATCTTCCAATGTTGCTGTGAATTCGTGCCGCGCTCGCGCTATTCCCGAAATTTTATTCGCTTCGCCGCTTTTTATCGGCGTGTAGGGCGGGTTTGCTATCGCTAAATCAAAACTTTCTGCCTTAAATAGCTCCCTGTGCCGCCGATAATCGCCCTCTACCACAAAAATTTTCTCCGATAAGCCGTTTAACTCGATATTTCGCCGCGCTAGGTCTGCCGCTCGCGAATTTAGCTCAATCGCGCAGATTTCTTTGACTTCATCGGCGATTAACAGCGGAATTACGCCCGTGCCCGTCCCTAAATCTATCACTCGCGCATTTTTTTTCAACTTCGGGAAGTGCGCAATCAATACCGCGTCCATTGAAAAGCAAAATTCTTGCTCGCTCTGGATAATTACCCGCCCAGAACGCATTAAATCATCTATTCTTTCGCCTTCGCGCAAAAAATTTCTCATTTTCTACGATCTCGTTTGCTTTGTCGCCGATTTTTATCGCCGCGCGGCTTTATCGGGCGTTCCGGGCGATTTTCTTGCTCAAATTTCTCGTTTCGGCTGTATCGGCGATTAAATGCCTCAACTCTGCGCGGTCTATCGTGTCGAAATGGCTTTTCCGGCGGCTTCGGCGGCTCTTCGATAGGTTTTGGCGGCTCTTCGATAGGTTTTGGCGGCTCTTCCTCAATTTTCGGCGGCTCTTCTATCGCTTCAAAGTCCTCCGCGTTCACCGGCAATATATCTTCCCAGCCCGCTACGACCGTTTTGTTTGTATCAAGTAAAATCGTCGCATTTCGCCGCGAAAAACTCACCGCAACTACTTTTCCTTCGCCGTCAGCCACTACAACCCGACTTCCTACGCGCGGTTTGAATATTATCGTTTGTTTTGGGCAATTTTCGCAGTACAAATCGTTTTCGTACTTCAAACAGCACATTAAACGCCCGCATACACCCGAAATTTTCGTTGGATTCAGCGATAAATTCTGGTCTTTTGCCATTCTGATTGAAACTGGGATAAATTCGCCCAAAAATGTCGCGCAACATAGCGGGCGTCCGCATCCGCCCATTCCGCCCAATAATTTTGCCTCATCTCTTACCCCAACTTGACGCAATTCTATTCGCGTTCTAAAAATCGCCGCTAAATCTCGCACTAATTCCCGAAAATCAACTCGTCCGTCTGCCGTGAAGAAAAATATTATCTTGTTTACGTCAAATGTATACTCGACGTTGATTAGTTTCATCGGCAAGCCGTGTTCTGCGATTTTTTGCATGCAAATTTCAAACGCTAACTTCTCACCAGCGCGATTTTCTTCCACGCGCACTAAATCTTCTTCCGTTGCCTTGCGATAAATCTTGCTTAGCGGCACTCCTGGCTCCGATTCTATATTTTCTTCGCTTGAAAGCTCGCGCGGCGCAACTACGACCTTGCCGCACTCCATTCCACGCGATGTTTCCACGATTACGAAATCATTTATCGCTATTTCTTCTTCATTCGGCTCAAAATATAATATTCTGCCCGCTTTTTTTATTCTTACTCCTAATATTTGCACAAACTATCACCTTAAATTCTTTTTTAAACTCATTAAATAAGATTCTGCAATCAATCTTAAGCTCGCGTTCGATTTTATGCGTTTATTGAACTCCGCGCCCGTTTCTATCATCAATAAAAGCTTTCGTTCCGGAATTTTTATCCGATTTATGCGCGGCAAAAGGTCTGGATTGCGTAAATCAAAAAATTCTTTAAAACATATGTCGCGCAGGATTTTTTGCATGTAATTTAGGAAGTCTGCGAAATTTTCCCGCGTCCACTCCGCTATTTCCTCCCCGAATTTAAATATTTCTTCGCTCGAAAGCTCTTTGCGCGTTATTTTTTCTAAAATTTCTAATGCGCGTTCCCGAATTTGTGCGCCGCCCGATTCTTTCAGCTTTAATGCCCGTCCTAAACTCCCGTCCGCTATTATCGATAAATTTTCCGCCTCTAAACGCTCTGAACCGCGTAAAATCAATTCGTCGCGTATTTTTTCCGCTGAAATTTTATCAAAATTGACCGTCATACACCGCGAACGGATTGTCATTAGCAAATTTGACCGATTCGCCGTTAATAATATGAAAATTGTTTGGCTCGGCGGCTCTTCTATCGTTTTCAGCAGGCAATTTGCCGCCGCATTGTTCATTAGCTCCGCGCCGTCGATTATTATCACTCGATTTTCCGAATTTATCGGGCGCAATGCCGCTTCGCTCTGCATTTCGCGTATTTGTCCAATTTTTATTGTCGGATTTACTTTTTTATTGTCTTCCGGCTCCAAAATATAAAAATCTGGGTGACTTCGCGCCAAAATCAATCGGCAATTCTCGCAAATTCCGCACGCTTCGCCGTTTTTTTGATTCTCACACAGCAACGCCGCCGCGCAAATTTCAGCCGCAAATCGTTTTCCTATGCCTTCTTCGCCTGAAAATATCACCGCGTGCGGAAATTTCCCGCTAGAAATGTTTTTACGCAAATAATTTGCCGTTTCAGCGTGCCCGATTAAATTTTTCCAGCTCAATCGATAATTTTCCATTACATAAACAAATCAACCAGCATTCCGCGTATCGCATCGTGCGACGCGATTACATCTAGTTGCGCCGATTGCCCCAATCTTATTTTTTCCGCCATTTCCTCAAGTTTTAAGTCGATTTTTCTAACCGTCGTGTATGCGCGTTGCCTTCCCATTCTGTCCCAGCCCGCTGACGTGTGCACTTCGTACATATTGCTCACTGCCGCGCCGATAAAATCTTTTATTAGCGTCCGATATGCTTTTAATTCGTCGTAAGTCGGCGTTTTCGTCAATCGCGCCGCTTGTTCGTCGATTTTTTTCAGCATCGCTTCCATTTCTTCGTGCGAAATGCCTTCTTGCTGTTGTTCGAGCAATTCTGCTTCAAAACTTAGCTCTCTATCGAGCGGATGTTCGCCCACGCCGCGCAAAAGTTCAAATGGTGACGCCGGTGCCGCATTTCTGCCGATTTTCACTGCCATTTTTATCACCTCGCGCAAATTTTATAGATTTTTGCCCGCAAATGCAAGAAGAGACTGCCGATTTATTATCAGCAATCTCTCCTTCGGAAAAGGGTTCCAAAATGTCGGTTCCTCTGAATGTCTAAACCTGCTTACTCGCAGGTGGGTTCCCTAAGCTCGGTTTCTGTTACTTATTTCTATGAATAATTCTCCATCTTCCGAAATCAATTCAGGTTCCCTATATTTAATGTAGGTTAGACATTATTTGAGTCCTCGATCAACCCAGAATTGTCCTTCTTCGCGTAAATAATATCACGAAAATTTTTTTATTACAAGTCTTGACAACGATTTTAGCCAGAAAAAAATTTTAGCAAGCCTTTTGATTAATTTTCGGGCTTGCTTTATAATAAATGTGCCGTTGTTCGGCTCCTGTCTTACTTTGGTTTGAAAGGAGGTGAGTACGGTGAGTATTTCGGAATTTTTACTAATAATCGCAGCTAACGTCGCATCAAGATTCATCTACGATTGGCTTAAACAGTTCTTCAAGAACAACGACTAAGTCAAAATCGCGTTGAAGTTTAACGCAATCCCCCAAGAGGCTTCGGAGACCTGCTTGGGGGATTTTTTATTGCGTTTGTGAGTACAGTGAGCATTTCTTTTCTATATTCGTAGCTATTATATCAGCTAGGAAAAATTTTTCAAGCTTAGCAATAAGATTTTTGGTAAATATTCAGCATATCGTCATCACTTAGCGCAATCGGGTCGAATTGCAGTAAAAATCCCATTGCCTCGCGCGTATTTTGAACCATTTTAGGGAATTCTTCGGGCTTTATGCCGTAATCGCTCATTTTTAAGCCGTCGACGCCGCATGCCGCTTGCATTTCCTTCAATGCGTCGATAAAATCTTCCGCTTTAGTCGCATTTTTGCCCATTGCACGCGCCATAGCAATAAATTTCTCGTCGCAAGCATGTTTTTCCACGAAATGCGAAAAATATGCAACCGAAATCATAATTAAGCCCGCGCCGTGCGGTAATTCGGGGTGATACGCGCTCAAAGCGTGTTCGAGCGAATGTTCCGACGTGCAAACGCAAACGTCCATAGAAAATCCGCCTAAAGTATTAGCAAAAGCGACTTGCGTCCGCGCCTCAAGGTTTTTTCCGTCGTTTACGGCTATCGGAAGGTATTTTGCGAGCTTTTCAATCGCAGTTAGCTCAATCATCGCGGACATTTCGCTGCACGCATTGGAAATATAGCCCTCCGCGTTGTGAAAAAAGGCGTCGAAGCCCTGATAAGCCGTAAAATGTTTAGGAACTGTCAGCATATAGAGCGGATCTACTATCGCGAGGTCGGGATAACTGCCGAAAAACGCCGTTTTCTCATTAGTTTCAAGATTTGTAATGACTGCGCCCGCGTCAACTTCGGAGCCGGTGCCCGCGCT
>DJWY01000006.1:0-37497 GCA_002448305.1 Selenomonadales bacterium UBA7018 | reverse complement strand
GCCGGTGCCCGCGCTGGTCGTTATCGCGATATACGGCAGAGATTTTTCGGTCAAAGGCTTTTTTCCGCCCGTTCCGAACAAAATAAAGTCCCATACGCGACCATTTTTCTGCGGAATCACGCTTGCAATCGCTTTTGCCGCGTCGAGAACGCTTCCGCCGCCCAAACCGATAACAAAATCGCAATTATTAGCGCGTCCGAAGTCAACGCCCTCTTGCGTAACCGGTTCAGTCGGGTTTGCGCCGATTTTATTAAAAATTACCGAGTCGACGCCCCAAATTTTAAGTTCATCAAGCAATTTGTCGAGACTTCCGTTAGTTTTTGTGGATTTTCCGTTAGAAATGACGATTAAAGCCTTTTTGCCGAACGATTTTTCCTTGTGAAGGTCGCCGAGTTTGCCCGCGCCGAACAAAACTTTAGTTGGAACGTGCCATGTAAATGCCATTTGAATCACTCTCCTAAATTTTTTTGTATTATATCACTTTGAGCCGACTTTTACGCAAGAAATTTTTTCTACGAGCTTAATAATCTGCGCGGCGGTCTCCGAAATATTTTTTTCGGCAATTTTTTTGTTCATAGCATCGGAAAGCGTCATAGGCGAGCGCAAAATACAAAAAGCGGCGTCAAGTTCGGCATTTTCCGAAATATCCGCGACACTTCCGCCCAATCCGACAGTTATAATGTTCGGATTTATTTTTTTCGCCAATTTCGCGACGCCTGAAGGGGCTTTGCCCTGCGCGGTCTGAAAATCTAGCCGTCCTTCGCCGGTAATCAAAATATCTGCGGTTTTAAGGGCGTTTTTAATGTCGAGAGCGTCTAAAACGATGTCGACGCCGGGCAAAAGTTCGCCGCGCAGATAATTTCTGAATGCAAAGCCCAAACCGCCCGCCGCACCGTCGCCAGGAGCGGATTTTTTATCTAGTTTAAGGAAATTCGCGCTAAGTTCGCCGAAATTTTTAATCCAAGCGTCCATTTTAGCGACAATTTCTGGAGTTGCGCCTTTTTGCGGAGCGTAAACGGCTGAACAACCATTTTCGCCGGTCAAAGGGTTCGTTACGTCGCACGCAATGCGAAATTTGCAATTTTTAAGCTCCGGATTGACGTTTGAAGCGTCGATAGCTGAAATATTTTCCAAATCGCGCCCGAAAATGCCGTTTGCGCCGACGAATTTATAACCGAGCGCAGTCAACATACCGATTCCGCAATCATTTGTAGCACTTCCGCCGATTCCGATAATAAAATTGCGGCAGCCGTCGTTAATTGCGTGCAAAATAAGTTCGCCGACGCCGTAAGTAGTGGTATTTAGTGGGTTGCGAAGGCTTTCAGGGACGAACGGAAGCCCAGAAGCGTTCGCCATTTCGATTACGGCGAGATTTTTCGATAAAACTTCGCCGAATGTGGCAAAAATTTTATTGCCGAGCGGGTCAGAGACCTCAACGGACTTGAAAACGCCGCCCAAACCGTTAATTATGGCGTTGCAAGTGCCTTCGCCGCCGTCAGCGAGCGGGAAAACGGAAATTTTTGCATTCGAGACGGTAGAAATGCCGAATTTCGCGGCTTGACCGGCTTCGAGAGAGGATAACGAGCCTTTGAAGCTGTCGATAGCGATAACAATGTTCATTTTAAGTCCTCCGAAAGAAATTTTTGCCCATTATAACAAAAAAACGCCAATGAGAGGCGATTTGGAAGAAAAATTTTGTTTGAAACTGATTTTGAGCGATTGAAAGTGAATTTGGAGGGAAAAATTTTGATTGCGAGGCGTTTTGAGCGATTGAAAGTGGTTTTGAAGTGAATTTGAGCGTTTGAAAGGCTATTTGAGGGCGCAATTTACATTTTCCGGAATAGCGGAATTTGTATGGCGTTCTGACGCGGCTTTTTCGGCATGTACAAAAATCGGGGTTGATTTTGAGCTATAAATTACGATTTCCGGAATAGCGGAATTTGTAAAATGGGCAAAAAAAATCCCCGCCGAAGCGGGAACGAATTATTTTTTGAGATTGATTTTGAGTTCGACGGTAAATTTGGTGCCTTCGCCGAGCTTAGAGGCGACAGAAATTTTTCCTTCATGAATTTTGATAATTTCGGAGGCAATCGCGAGCCCCAGACCGTTTCCGCCCATTTCACGCGAGCGAGCCTTATCGACGCGGTAAAATCTCTCGAAAACTTTATCCAAATCCTCTTCCGCAATGCCAATTCCGCTATCCATGACGGAAAAAACAGCGCGTTTGCCGTCCGAATCGCCCATTTCAACTAAAACCGTGCCGCCGTCGAGCGTATATTTAATCGCGTTATCAACAAGAATAATCGCGAGCTGTTTAATCTTCTGTTCGTCGGCGTTAATCATGATTTTGTTAAAATTTTCGCCGACGAGGCGGATATTTTTCTTTTCGGCGATAGGAGCCATAGTTCGGACGACTTGACCTAGAATTTCGGCTAAATCAATGCGTTGAATCTTAACTTTCAGCGCGTTATTGTCGCTACGCGCCACCATAAGCAGTTCGCTAACGAGATTTGTCATTTTTTTGACTTCGCTTTTGACATCTTCGAGGACTTGACGCAAGAAAGGGTTTTTAATCGACGGATCCGCCAATAAAAGTTCCGCTGAAGACATTAAAACGGCTAAAGGGGTGCGCAATTCGTGCGAAGCGTCCGCCGCGAATTGTTTTTGCTTGTCGTAAGCCTCTTTAAGCGGAATAATTGCGCGTCCTGCCATGTAATAGCCGATTGCGGAGGCGATTAGCAGCGCGACGAAGCCTAAAACGATTTGCGCGTAGGTAGCTTTTTGCAAACCGGAATAAAGAGCGGTGACATCTTTGCCGACGTAGAGTTTTTGAGCGAAATCGCCGACTAAAATTGGTTTTGAAGTCATCATAACGGTAGAAAGTTGCCCGGTTTCGTTTGTATGCTGAAAAACTTCGACTTCGCCGTCGTCAATGCTCCAATTTTCGATAACGGAGAGCACAAAAGGCTCAATTCGGAAAGAAGCGCGTTCAAAATTGACTAATTGCTTATCGGCGTCGAAAATGTAGAAAAAAAGCCGGTCGTTGACGCTTTTGAAGTAGCGATTTTCCTCTGAGGCGACATTTGGGCTTTGCAGATAAATAATTTGCGCTTCAGCGACTCCGTTAGCGGCGTCGGAGAGTTCCTGCGCCTGTTCGGAGAACATTGACCAATTCATAGCCATATGCATGACGAAAATAATTAACGCCATGAAAACGCACATGATAAGCGCGTAGGCAAAGGCTAATTGTTTGCGACTGCGCCCGAAAATTTCCATTATGCTTCTAAACGGTAGCCGATACCGCGCACAGTTTTAATTGCAATGGAGCCGTCGACGTCCATGAGCTTTTTGCGCAAAATTTTCATGTAGGAATCGATGTTATTGGAAGTAATATCGCGTTCAAGCCCCCAAATGCGGTCTAAAATGATGTCGCGGGGCACGACGACGCCCAAATTTTGCGCGAGCAGGTCGAAAATCTGAAATTCGCGCGGCGAGAGCTGAATAACTTGATCTTTGCGCATTAAAACTTTTGTAGTGCGATTGAGGGTAAAATCGCCGATTTCAATGACTTCCTGCTGAATTTTTTGGGTAGAACGTCTACCGAGAGCGCGGAGGCGGGCTAAAAGTTCTTCAAACTCGAAAGGTTTAACCAAATAATCATCTGCGCCGGCATCGAGACCCATAACGCGGTCTTCGACGGTATCTTTAGCGGTCAACATGATAATTGCGCGTTCGTAACCGGCTTCGCGCAGTTGTCTGCAGGCTTCAAGCCCCGAAACGTTCGGCATCATCCAATCAAGGATTAAAATATCGTATTCGGAGTACATAGCGTATTCAAAAATGTCCGCGCCGTTAGTAATCCACTCGACGTTGAATTTATTTTGGGCGAGCATGTACTCAATGAGTTTGCCGAGGCGGCTATCGTCTTCGGCGAGCAGAATTCTCATCATCTGTCAATCACTCCCGAAAAATTTTTCATGATTATAGCAGATAGCGGCGAATATCGCAAAACTACTTTTAAAAAGTAGCAAACAGCGGACGCGATTGACATTTTCGCAGTTAAAACGTTATCGCCGCGCCGGAACGCTCCGCTGCGCTGCGCTAGTTTCGCAAAAAAAAATGCCGGATTTATTTTCCGACACAGAACTTGGAAAAAATTTCGTTGATAACGTCATCGGAGACGGATTCGCCGGTTAATTGGCTAAGATTTTCGAGCGCGGCGCGCAAATCAATCGAAACGAAGTCGATTCCGACATTTTTGCGGATAGTTTCCTGTGCTTCGTGCAAATGGCTGATAGTTTGGCGCAAAATGTTAGCTTCGCGTTCATTTCGGACGAAATTCATTTCAAAATTGATATTTCCGACGCGATTAGCGATAGCGGCTAAAAGTTTATCGGTACCCGCGCCGTTTTTGAGGGAAATTTCGATAATCTGCGCGGCTGGGAAGTTTTTAGGGATATTTTTTGCGAAAGTGACTTGCGGGAGGTCGATTTTGGTTAAAATAATGATTGCGTCGCGATTTTGAATGATATTAAAGATTTCTTGGTCTTCGGAGTCTAAAAATCTTGAAGAATCGAAGAGCGCGAGGATAAATTCGGCATTTTGGGCGCAATTTTTAGCGCGAGCGATACCGATTTGCTCAACTTTGTCATTTGAGTTGCGAATTCCGGCAGTATCGACGATTTTGAGGGGAATTCCGGCGACATTAACGAATTCTTCGATATTATCGCGAGTTGTGCCAGGAATATCAGTAACGATAGCTCGATTTTCCTTAGCGAAGAAGTTTAGAAGGCTAGATTTGCCGACATTAGGCTTACCGATGATAGCAGTGTTCAAACCGTCGCGCAAAATCTTGCCTGCGGCTTGATTTTCGAGAAATTTATTGAGTTTATTGATTTGGGCGGAGATATTTTTATAAATTTGGTCTAAAACGACGTTATCGAGGTCATCTTCGGGGAAATCGATGATTGCATCGATATGAGCGGCGGAATTTATGATATTTTGACGGATAAGGCGAATTTCGCTAGAAATTTTGCCGGAAAGTTGATTTTGAGCGAGAGTAAGGGCGGCGGAAGTCTTTGCTTGGATAACATCCATGACGGCTTGAGCCTGATTTAAATCGATTCTGCCGTTAAGAAAGGCTCGTTTAGTGAATTCGCCGCGTTCGGCGGGACGGGCACCGGCTTTGAAGGTTAATTTAAGAATTTCGCGCAAAACGACGGTTCCGCCGTGACATTGAAGCTCTACGACGTCTTCTTTCGTGTAAGATTTGGGCGCACGCATGATTAAAGCGATAACTTCGTCGATAATTTCGCCGGAAAAGCTTTTTACGTGCCCGAAAACAATTTTTCTGTCGCCAGATTGGGCAAGTGGCTTACCATTAGCGGCGAAAAAGATTTTATCAGCGATTTCGATAGAATTTTTGCCGCTGATACGAATAATTCCGACGCCCGCCGCGCCTGGAGCGGTAGAAATCGCGCTTATAGTTTCTTCCACAGTATCACCTCATGAAAAAAGCCCGCATTGACGGGCAAAATTTTAGTTTTTGTAAGCGTCATTTCTTTTTACAACATCAACAACAAGAATAATGATTTTTTCGTCTTGAATGTCGGCAATGATTCGCCAATCGCCGACGCGATAACGCCAACGCCCCTTCAAATTACCTTTTAAAGCTTTACCTTGCCAACTCGGATTTTCGCAACCTTCAAGATTGGTTAATAACCAGTTATTAATCCGATTGCGAACTGAATTATCAAGGCTGTCAAGAATTTTTTTAGCTTTCGGCGTATAGTCAACGTGATAGCTTTTCATTTCAAGCCATACTCTTTCATAAATTCCGCGTGCGAAATGGTCACCGGATTTTTTTTAAATTCAGCGATAGCCTTCTCGTAAGCTGCTAAGTCTGCGTCGTCCTGAAAAATCATTTCTAGTATCGCTTGACGGGCAATTTCCGAGATTGTCATATTGGTTTCCTTCATGTAATTCTCAACAATCGGAACATCAGCCTCGTCGAATGTAACTTCAAAAGTCATAAAAATTTCCTCCTTTATCTCCTGCCGCGCTTAGGAGAGACGATAACATAGCGGTAAGGCTCTTCGCCCGCGCTGTGTGTTTCGACGCGATTATTATCTTGCAAAGTCATATGAATAATTTTTCTTTCGTGGCGGCTCATCGGCTCAAGCTTAACGTCTTTGCGCGTTTTGATAGCGCGTTCGGCGACGCTTTTAGCTAATTTGGTAACGGTCTCTGCGCGGCGGTGGCGATAATCTTCAACGTCAAGGATAAAATAAATTCTCTCGGCATTCTTGCGATTAACTGACAAGTTCAGGAGATATTGCAAGGCGTCAAGGGCTTGTCCGTGCCTACCAATTAGAACGCCTAAACCTTTGCCGCTAAGGTCGAGAAGGCAACTTTCTTCCGTTTCCTCAACTTCGATTGCAACTTCAATTTTCATAGCCGCGAAGACATCTTGCAAAAATTTTTCTGCATCAGCGATAATCTGTTCGCGGTCGACGGGTTCAGGTTCGGCAGTTTCTTCGACGGGCGACGGCTCCAATATCGGCTCAAATTTTTCGGCAGGAACTTCTTTTTCAATCGGTTTATGCTCTTCGACTTCGACAGGTTCGGGCGGCGGATTAACTTCGATTACTTTTGGCAGCTCGACAACTTTGACGGTAGCGCGAATTTTAGCGGGCGTTCCTCCGAACAATCCCAAAAATTTTTTCGACGGCTCCTCCAAAACTTCAATCTCAAGCTCGCTTTCTTCCACGCCGAGTTCAGCGGCCGCCGCGCTGATTGCCTCTTCAATCGTCTTGCCGGTCTTTTCAATCACATTAGCCATTTAAGCAGCCTCCTTGTCGTCTTGCCTATTCGTCCACCATTGCTGAATAATCTGGACAATATTCATCGTCACCCAGTAGAGCACTAACCCCGCCGGAAATTGCAAACTTATCCAACCGATAAAAATCGGCATTATTATCATCATGATTCGCATTTGCTGATTGGCTTCGCTTGAATTGGACATCATCTTTTGCTGAAGGAAAGTCGTCGCCGCCGATAAGAACGGCAAAGCGTAAATTGGGTCAGTTTCCGATAAACTCGGCAACCACAGGAAAGACGGAGCCGCCCCGCCATAATCAAAACTGTATAGCGTGTAATACATGCCCATTAAAATTGGCATTTGAATCAGCATGGGCAAGCAACCCGACATAGGATTTGCGCCCTCTTTTTGATAAAGCTCCATTAATTTTTGTTGCATGACTTTGGGATTGTCCTTGTATTTCTCTTGCAACTTTTTCATTTGCGGTTGAATTTTTTGCATAGCTTTCATTGATTGGAGCTGTTTTTTCGTGAGCGGGTAGACCAAAATTTTTATCAATATGGTCAAAAGGATAATCGCTAAGCCGTAACTGGGGACACCTAGCGTTTCGGTCAGATTATAAAGTGCGTTGAGCACGACCGTCATAACTTTTTCTATCGGCGAAAATATGTCGCTGAAAATTCCGGGTTCGTCCAAGACATCACATCCTTTTTAGGGATTAGGGACTAGGGGTTTCATTCCTAATTCCTAATTCCTAACTCCTAATTCCTAATTATTTAACGGGGTCGTAGCCGCCCTTGCAAAACGGATTGCAACGCAGAATTCTCCACAGCGTCAACAATCCCCCGCGAAGTGCGCCGTATTTTTTAAGCGCGTCGATTGCGTAATTTGAACACGTCGGCACAAAGCGGCAACAGGGCGTTTTAAGCGGCGACAACCATTTCTGATAAAATTTTATAAGCGATATTAAAAATCTCGTCATGGCAAAAATTATTAACTAGCGAAGCGCAGCGGAGCGTACGAGCGCGGCGATACCGCTCAAAGCGTCGAAAAGTAAATCGCGTCCGCTGTTTGGTTACTTTTTAAAAGTAACTTAGCACGCTTGCACAAGTCTAGAAAAGCTTTTTGCGCGTCCTTGAACTTGGCAGTAACTAAAAATTTTCTTCCGACAAGAATTATTCCGCAATCGCGGCGGAGAGAATTTTTATTGAGCCGATAAGCTTCGCGCATGAGCCGCTTAACGCGATTTCTAATCACCGCGCCGCCGAGCTTTTTACCCGCCGCAAAGCCGACCTTGCCGTTATAGCGTTCGTCCTTGACAATCAGAATAACTAGCGCGTGATTTGCAAATGAACGCCCGCGATTATGTACCGCGTTGAAATCGTGCTTGCCGCGAAATATTTCACTCTTGCTAAGATTGAACATAAATAATCCTCCGCACGCCGATAAAACGAAAAAAAAGGTCACTTCTTTTAGTGACCTGCCGCACTCTCAAGCTGTAAGCACTTTTCTGCCACGCTGACGGCGTCTTTTAATGACGAGCCGCCCGCCTTTTGTCTTCATGCGTTCGCGAAAGCCGTGCGTTTTTTTACGCCAATGACTATTTGGCTGGAATGTTCTTTTCAAAACTCGGCACCTCCTAATAATTATTTCGACAATAACAACGCCGATTATAGCCGCGCAGAAATTTACTGTCAAGCGTGTTTAGATAGGAATTTGCTATTTGCCGCGATAAATCTCCAAAGATAATCAGCCGCCGCGCCCGCATAATCAACATTGATTCGAGGTGTCGTCAGAACGGGTAATTTTTCGCCGTCCTCAATGAAAATTTTATCTCCGCATAAATCCGCGCCGTAAAGATTTTTCGTTACGCCCAAAGCTTGCGAAAGTTTTCCTGGGCCCGAACATAAACCGCGCAGATTATTTTTGCCGCGACGAAGTTTCATAAGCTCAATGCCGTCAACAGGTTCCAACGCCCTAATTAAAACCGCTTCGGGAACATTTTCGACGTTGGCGACGACGTTTGTGCAAATGTACATGCCGTAAATCAAGTAGACGTAGACAAAGCCGCCCGCGCCGTAAAAAATTTTCGTACGCTCGGTCTTGCCGCGATAGGTATGAGCGGCGGCATCAATCGCGCCCATGTAAGCTTCAGTTTCAACGATAATGCCGCTCGTCACGCCTTCAGGCAAATTGGTTACAATTTTCTTGCCGATTAGTTCGCGAGCAACCGTCAAGCCGTCGCGCAGATAAAATTCGCGGGAAAGTTTCATTTATCAACCTTAACTTCCATCCACAACTTGTTATAGTATTCGTCCATTTTGTTGCCGAGATATTTATAAGTTTCCTGTCCACTGTAAACTTCGGGTGACGGAAACGCAATCGGCGAATTTTTATAAGTTTCGTTCTCTTCAAGGTCTTTGACGCCGATATTCGGAGTTGAGTAGCCCAGATAATCGAAGTTCATAACGGCAATATCGGGGCGGCACATGAAGTCAATAAATTTGTGCGCGTTGTCGACGTTCTGCGCGTCTTTGGTGATAACCCAGCCGTCAATCCAAAAGTTCGTGCCCTCTTTGGGAATGGCAAAAGCCATGTTCGGATTTTCCTCCAAAATAATCAGAGCTTCGCCCGAAAAGACAACGCCCATTGCCGCTTCAGAGTTGATAAGCTTATCTTTAACTTCGTCGACGACGTAAGCTTGAACTAACGGTTTTTGCTTAACCAGCATAGCCTTAGCCTGTTGCAGATAATTTTCGTCGGTTTCGTTAAGACTGCGCCCCATGAGTTTAAGCGGAATCATTAAAGCATCGCGGGCAGAATCCTGCATTAAAATTTGTCCGGCGTATTTTTCATTCCAAAGAATATTCCAGCTGTCGACAGGGTCAGTGACTTTGGTTTTGTCGTAGATAATTCCGACGGTGCCCCAGCAATACGGCACGGAATATTTATTTTCGGGGTCGAAGGATTCAGCTTGCTTGAAAAATTCCTCGCCGATATATTTTTTGGCGTCGGGGAGTTTCGTAAAATCAAGCGGCTGAATCAAATCATTGCTAATAAGTTTTTGAATCATGTAATCGGACGGGCAAATAACATCGTAATGGACTGCGCCTTCAGCGACGCGCGGATACATACTTTCGTTGGTGTCGTACTCGTCAAGGATAACGTGAATGCCCGTTTCCTTCTCGAAAATTTTCAGCGTTTCGGGGTCGAGATAATCGCCCCAGCTGTAGACGTAAACGACTTTCTCTTTCTTATCGCCGCCGCCCGAACCGCAACCGGCAATTCCAAGCGCAAGGCAACCAACCAACAGGAGCATTAAAAATTTTTTCATCAGAATACCTCCTCATATTTCTTTAGCTTGCGACGGTTTATCGCAAACAGCACGACAAATATCAATACAAAGAAAAATACCAAAGTCGAGAGCGCGTACATTTCGGGATGAATGCCGATTTTCAGTTCTGCGTAAATTTCTGTCGTCAGCGTATCGACGCCCGCGCCCTTCGTGAAATGCGTTATTATAAAATCGTCCGCCGACATTGTAAACGCTAATAAAAATCCCGCAAAAATACTCGGTCGCAATTCCGGCAAGACGACGCTCGTAAACGCTTTGAACGGCGACGCGCCCAAATCTAATGCCGCTTCGTAAAAACTCTTATCTAACGCCATTAACTGCGGCATTATGCACAAAATCACGTACGGCACGTTGAAAACGATATGCGCTAACAAAATCGAAACGTAGCCAAGCTTCAGTCCAATCCCCATGAATAAAAGCATTAGCGATATTCCCGTCACTATGTCCGCATTTAAAATCGGAATGTTCGTCACGCTTAAAAAGGTCGCTCGCCACTTGCGGCTTAGTTCCTTCATTGCTACGCAGGTTATCAAGCCTAAAATCGTCGCAATGACCGCCGATAACAAGCCGATTGATAACGTGTTTGATAAGGCGTCGGCAATTCGGGCGTCGTTGAAAAGTTTTTCGTACCAATTCAGCGTGACGCCCGTCCAGTGTCCACGATAACGGCTCGCGTTGAACGATTGCGCAATCAAAACGCCAATCGGCGCGTACAAGAATAAAAATATCGTCGCAAGGTAAATTTTCTGGAGATATTTCATTTAAAATCCTCCTCCTCGTGACTTTTCTCAAAATACGTCGTCAACAACATGTTCAGCACAATAAAAATCATTAGAATCACCGACAACGCGCAGCCAACGTGCCAATCGTATTGAAAAGTAAATTCCTGTTCGATTATGTTGCCGATGAGTAAAAGTTTTCCGCCGCCGAGTAACGCACTGATAACAAAAGTTGTTAGCGCGGGAATAAAAACCATAGTTATTCCGCTGATTGCGCCAGGTATACTAAGCGGCAAAATTATTTTGGTGAACGTCTGCCAATAATTTGCGCCCAAATCCCGCGCCGCTTCCAAAATGCGCCGGTCAATTTTCGTCAGCGCGATATAAAGTGGCAAGACCATATACGGCAAATAATTATAGACCATGCCCAAGACGATTGCGCCGGGCGTGTTTATCATTTGCAAAGCGGGCATTCCTAGCAGTCGCATTAGCTGATTGATTATCCCGTTGCCCTCTAAAATCGTTTGCCAAGCCATTGTCGATAACAGAGAATTCATCCACAGCGGCAAAATAAACAGCAGAGAAATTATCGTCGTGTTGTCGCGTTGCCGCTCCGTCAAAATTAAGCACAGTGGATACGCCATTAGCAAACAAATTAGCGTGCTGATTATCGCAAGCGAGATTGACAGTTCAAATGCGTCCCAAAAGCCGTGCTCGAATATCAAGCCCATATGTTTTAGCGAAAAGCTTCCGTCATAATCTGTCACGCCGTACCAAACAATAAAAATCAGCGGGATAAAAATAAAAAGTCCCGCCCAAATCAAAAACGGCGTCAGCAAAATATTTCTTATTCCGCGACTAAACATCTTGGGCAACCTCCTCGTCTTCCGATTGAGGCTTGCTCATTATCTGGATATTTTCGGGCGCAACGTGAAGGCTAACCTCCTCACCGACGCGCCGTCCCGTCGTCGATTGAATCAGCCATTCAAAGCCGTCCGCCTCGACGTTTATATCATACGACATACCCCAGAAAACTACGCGAGTTACCACGCCATTAAAAGCTCCTTCACGAGACGCGGCAAGCTTAATATCTTCGGGGCGAATTTGAACATCAACGGGGCATTCTTCCGGAAAGCCTTCGTCGACGCAAGGATATTCCCTGCCGAAAATCCGAACGACCTTATCGCGAACCATTACGCCATCAATTATATTGCTGTCGCCGATAAAGTCTGCGACAAATGCGTTTTCCGGCTCGTTGTAAACATTTTCAGGCGTGCCGACTTGCTGAATATAGCCCTGATTCATGACGACAACGCGGTCGCTCATCGACAAAGCTTCTTCTTGGTCGTGCGTGACGAAAATAAAAGTTATGCCTGTCTCCTTGTTAATCCGGACGAGTTCGCGGCGCATATTCCGACGCAACTTTAAATCCAATGCGCTAAGCGGTTCGTCAAGCAATAAAACTTTCGGCTCGTTGACGATTGCGCGGGCGATTGCAATTCTCTGTTGCTGACCGCCGCTAAGTTTCGTCACGTCGTGTTTTTCGTAGCCTTCAAGGTTGACGAGTTTTAGCGCGTATTTAACTTTGTCGCGAATATAATCGGAAGACTTGCCCGCGATTTTCGGACCAAATGAAATATTTTCCTTAACGTTCATGTGAGAAAAGAGAGAATACTTTTGGAAAACAGTATTAACCGGTCGTCGATTGGGCGGGAGATTCGTAATATCCTTGCCGTCAAAAATCACGCGCCCCGTGTCGGGCATTTCAAAGCCGCCGATTATGCGGAGCATTGTCGTTTTGCCGCAACCAGACGGACCTAACAGCGTAATAAATTCGCTCTCCATTATCGTTAAATCGATTTCGTCGAGTACCAATAAATTTCCAAACGACTTGGCGACGTTTTCCAAGTGTATCAGTTCCCTTTTCATCTCCCAGCAACCTTTCCTGAAAAAATTTTCCGCATTATACAAAAAAGCGGCGCGTCAATCAAGAACACGCCGCAAAACTTTCAATCAATATTATTTATTTTTAAGGTCGGTTACTTTGAACGTGAAATACATATCGGGATAAGGTTCGTCTTTAAGCGTGAAGTGCCACCATTCAGTTTCGAGCGGTTTAAAGCCGTGCTTAATCATGACTTCGCGCAAGTAGTTACGATTTTTAATTTGCTTCTTCGTGAGCTTGCCGACGTAATCGGGGTGTGATTCAACGCCGAAATAATCGAACGTGCCGCCCATGTCGACTTCCTTGCCGGTCTTCATGTCGAAAAGCGTTAGGTCAATCGTCGAGCCGCGAGAGTGTCCGGATTTTGCGTCAATGTAGCCGTCAGCGAAAAGCCTCGTCTTATCGACTTTGGGATAAAAATATTTCTTCATGCGTTTATCCTTGAGATCTTCCGCCCAGCGAACAAAATTATCAACTGCCATTTGCGGGCGATAGGCATCGTAAACTTTCAGGCGATAGCCTTTCTTTTTAACTTCGTCCGAAACATTTTTCAACGCCTGCGCGGCTTCAATCGTCATGATTGCGCAAGGTTGCTCGTAGCCGTCAATCCTGTCGCCGACAAAATTATAAGTCGAATAGTAGCGAATTTCCTGGATAATATCGGGCACCACGTCGCTTAAAACTACAAAGCCCGTCGAATCTTCCGGCGAAGTCGACCTTTCAGCCGAGACGACCGACGAAAGCATTAGGAACGCCGCCAAGAACACTCCGAAAAAGATTTTCCTAGCTTTCATTGTAAAATCTCCTTACTTCAAAATTTCGGATACCATTTTATCAGTGGTGCGCATATCTTGCAAAGTTTTCTCCATAGTCAGCGCGAAAGTTTTCATTTCCGCTTCGGAATAGCGGCTTGCGTCGTAATCTAGGAACAAATTATAAGTTCCAGTCGGTTGCGACTCAACTTCTATATCAAGCGCATTTTCCACAGCGGAAATTTCATTGGGCGGCAGGTAAACCACTTTAGCGGTCGTATCTGCAATTATTGCGTCGCCGTTTATATGTTTTTGGAAAATAAAGCTGACGCAATCATCTTCCAAGCCTTCGCCGTAAACAACGTCCAGACTTTTGCGATAATTTATGCCAATTTGATTTTGTCCTTCCAATCTGTTCAGAAACTCGCCGACGGAAATATCTTTTTGGAAATTCCACGCGCAAGGATATTGCTCCAACATTAAGCCCATTAAGCGATGTTCGCGCATATTCGTCCGCCCGTTATGAATCCAGCTCATGATTGATTCTTTCGTGCCGGTTAGCTTAACCATTGTCAGCATAGCCGCGCCCAAGAAAAAATTATTCTCGTCAAGCTTTGTTGTTCTGAAAAATTCTTCCGTGAAGTTTTTAAATTCGTAATCTAAACTGCCTTTAGTCCACGCCGCGACGCCTTTAACTTTCACGGGTGGCAAATGTTTTTTCTTATCGAAACGCTTTAACATATCGCGCCAATATTGATGACCGGCTTTAAGCTCTTCGGGCGGAATGTTCGCTTCTTCTTCGACGTAGTCCGCATAGCTCTCAATTTTTCTCAGAGTGCGCCCGCGATACGCCATATCTACCGCACGAACGAATAAATACGACGACGCCACGCCGTCCATTATCGCATGATAAAAATCGGCGTAAAAATATTTCGCAGTCGGCGTCTCCATTAAATAAAGACGATAAAGCGGCTGATTAATCAAATAATACGGCTCGCGCAATTTTTCCATGCGTTTTTGGAAGGCGTCGTCGCTCATGCGTTCCAAAAAAACTTTTTCAACCGCGCCTTCAAAAATCTGGCATAAATCGCTTGTTTCGGGGTGGAAAACGAATCTGCAACGGAAAATGTCATACGTCTCCAAAACATGATTTATCGCGTCTGCAAAGTGATTCATATCAATCGACGCCGACAATTTGAAAAGCCCGCCAATATTCATCATGGTCGATTTTGCCTTGTTGAAGTGCGTATCGACCAGCCAACGCTGAATAGGGCGCAAAGGATAATACTTCATAAATTTTCCTCCTCTGAATTATTTAGCCGCTATTATAGCACAAAAAAGCCCCGATAATGCGTCGAGGCAAAAATTTTTTGCGATAAATTTTTAAATCGTGTGCAAGCGAATTGAACTGGTGCCGCCTTCGCCGTACTTCATGCCCGCAGTTAAAATTACAAGGTCGCCCTTTTCGACGAAACCTTTTTCCAGAGACGCCGCCGAAGAATAATCAATCATCTGCAGAATATCAAGCCAAGGCGTTCCGGGAATCGGATAGACGCCCCAACGCAAATTCAAATGGCGAGCGACTTGCGAAGTTTGCGTAAAGGCGATAATCGGGGCTTTCGGTTTATATTTCGAGACGACGCGAGTAGTATAGCCCGATTTAGTCGGCGTGATAATTGCTTTGGCGTTGAGTTCGTAGCCGAGCTGAACGGTTGCATGGGCGATAGCGTCCGTTTGCGAATTTTTTCTGTGCATACCCTTCTGCAGGAAAATTTCTTTGTATTCGAGGGATTCCTCAATGCGCAGGGCAATTTGTTTCATCATGGTTGCGGCTTCGACGGGATATTTTCCGCTAGCAGTTTCACCGCTAAGCATAATGACATCTGCGCCGTCAAGAATTGCGTTGCCCACGTCGGAAACTTCAGCGCGGGTCGGGCGCGGATTAACCGTCATACTTTCAAGCATTTGCGTCGCGACGACAACGGGCTTTCCAATCGCGTTGCATTTCCGGATAATATCTTTCTGGATAATGGGCACGTCTTCGGCGGGAATTTCGACGCCCAAATCACCGCGAGCAACCATAATTCCGTCGCTGGCGTCAATAATCTCGTCAATGTTGCGGACGCCCTCAAGGTTTTCGATTTTGGAAATTATTTCCATGTGCCCGCCGTTTTTGGTAATGAGTTCGCGCAGGGCTTTGACGTCGGCGGCGCGTTGAATGAAACTGGCGGCGACAAAATCCATATCGTTTTCAATGCCGAACAAAATATCTTTTTCGTCTTGCTCCGAAATGGCAGGAAGTCCGAGCGCGACGCCTGGCGCGGCGACACGTTTGCGGCTACTCATCTTGCCGGAATTTAAAATCGTCGTGTAAATATTTTTGTCCTTAATTTCGTCAATGCGAAGTTCTACAAGCCCGTCATTGAGCAAAAGTTTATCGCCGACTTTAACTTCAGTATAAAGCAATTTGTGCGTGACGGTCGCTTGAGCTTCGTCGCCTGCTATGTCATCGTTGACAAGGACGAATTTATTGCCTTCGACGAGTTGAACTGCGCCGTTTTTGAATTCTCCCAAGCGCATTTCGGGACCTTTGGTATCGAGAATCAGCGAAATAATTTTGCCGGACTTGTGCGCGGCGGCTTTAACGGCGTCGATACGTTTCTTATGCCCTGCGTGGTCGCCGTGCGAGAAATTGAAGCGGGCGGCGTTCATACCGTTTTCGATAAGCCCTTCGATAATGCCAGGCGCGTCGGTGGCGGGACCTTGCGTGCAGATAATTTTAGTTTTCTTAAGCATAATCAGCCCTCCAGAAAATTTTTATCATTATACAATAAAGCACGGCTAATACAAAGCCAATTTAAGAAAAGTTTATAAATTGTTCGGGGGCGGCGGCTAAAATTAATTTGAAAAAATTCTGTAGTTCGCATATAATCTGCGCTGAAAGGAGGACTTATCTTGAACATATTCAAAACGTTTGTATTAATGGCGTTGCTGACGGGATTAATGGTTGCAATCGGCGGGCAAGTTGGCGGCTCGACTGGCGCAATGATTATGCTGGTGATTTCAATCGGCATGAATTTTTTCAGCTACTGGTTCAGCGACTCGATTGTTTTAAAAAGCTACAATGCCCGCGAAATTTCGGAGGCGGATTCGCCCCAACTTTATAAAATCGTTCAGACGCTCGCGCAAAATGCTGATTTACCAATGCCGCGCGTTTACGTGATTGATAGCGAAGTTCCTAACGCCTTTGCGACCGGCAGAAGTCCCGACCATGCGGCGGTTGCCGTCACGACAGGGCTTATGCGCGCCCTCGACTACAACGAAATTTCCGGCGTGCTCGGTCATGAACTTGCGCACGTCAAGCACAGAGATATTTTAATCGGGACGATAGCGGCTTCAATGGCGGGCGTTATTTCTATGGTTGCAAATATCGTTCAATGGGGCGCGATTTTCGGGACGCGCTCGGACGACGATAACGGCGGGATTATCGGGACGCTCGCGACGATTATTATTGCACCGATAGCCGCTTCACTGATTCAGCTGGCGGTATCGCGTTCGCGGGAATACGACGCTGATAAAACCGGCGGCGAAATTTGCGGCAATCCTATGTACCTTGCCAACGCGCTTGAGAAAATTGAATACTACGCGCAACGTTATGCGCCAATGCCTCAAGCCGGAACGGCGACAGCTCACATGTTTATAATTAATCCGCTGGAGAACTCGAAAAAGGCTCTGAAGAATTTATTTTCGACACACCCCGACACCGAAGACAGAATCGCGCATCTTCGCGAACAAGCTAGGGAAATGCATTTGCTCGCATAAAAAAATTATCCCCCGCGCAGTTGCAGGGGATTTTTTGTTTCCGAAAATTTTTAGATAGCCGCGAAACCTTCTTCAAGGTCAGCGATAATGTCGTCAATATGTTCAGTGCCGATTGAAAGACGAATTGTCGCGGGTGTGATTCCTGACGCTAGAAGCTCGGATTCAGTCATTTGGGAATGAGTAGTTGACGCGGGGTGAATCACCAAAGATTTAACGTCGGCGACATTTGCAAGGAGCGAGAAAATTTTCAAGCTGTCAATAAATTTCTGCGCGGCTTGCGCACCGCCTTTAATCTCGAATGTGAAAATAGAAATGCCGCCGTTCGGGAAATATTTTTTATAAAGCGCGTGGTCTGGGTGATTTTCAAGCGCAGGGTGATTAACCTTGTCGACTTTAGGATTTCTCGCAAGATAATCAACGACTTTTAAAGCGTTCTCAACGTGACGCTCAACGCGCAGAGATAAAGTCTCGACGCCCTGCAAAAGCATAAATGCACTAAGCGGAGAGATTGCCGCGCCGGTATCGCGCAGGAGAATCGCCCGAATATAAGTTACGAACGCCGCCGCGCCAAGTGCCTTATAAAAACTGACGCCGTGATAACTGGGATTAGGTTCGACGAGTTGCGGGAACTTGCCGGATTTTTCCCAATCAAATTTCCCCGACTCGACAATAACGCCGCCTAAAGTCGTTCCGTGCCCGCCGATAAATTTCGTCGCACTGTGAACGATAATATCTGCGCCGAGTTCAAAGGGGCGAATTTGATAGGGCGTGGCAAAAGTGTTATCAATGACGAGCGGGATTTTATGTTTGTGCGCAATGTCAGCGACGGCTTGAATATCAATCAGCGTGGCATTAGGATTGCCGACTGATTCAATAAAGATAAATTTTGTGTTGTCCTTAATAGCCGCTTCGAAAACGTTCGCGCCCTTCGTCGGGTCGACAAAAGTTGTTTCGATACCGAAAGCGGGCAAGGTGTGCTCGAAAAGATTAAAAGTGCCGCCGTAAATCATGGTTGCCGCAACGATATGATGACTTTGTTGGGCGAGAGCTTGCGCAACGTAGGTGACTGCCGCCGCGCCGCTTGCAACAGCTAATGCCGCTGAGCCACCTTCAAGAGCCGCGATACGCTTTTCAAAAACATCTTGCGTAGGATTCGTCAAGCGACCATAAATATTTCCTACGTCCTTCAGCGCGAAACGGTCTGCCGCGTGCTGAAAGTCATGGAAGACGTAAGAAGTTGTTTGATAAATCGGAACGGCGCGGGCGTCAGTGACGGGGTCGGCCTGTTCCTGTCCGACGTGCAGTTGAAGAGTCTCGAATTTATATTTGCGTTCGCTCATGATGAATTCCCCCTAAAAATTTCTTGAAAGTATAACGCGGCTATAATACTTCACGACATTTAAATTGTCAATGAAAAAATCCCCGACGGTTGTCGAGGAAATTTTTTCCGTTCAATATTTAATTTTTTGTAGCCTCTTCTCCAAAGGCAAAGTAGTATCCGACTTTAAAACATTCCTGCAGAAAGATTTTATCCGCCTCGTTAGTTATGTCTGCTAATTCGTCTTTCGCCTTATTTGAGTTAAAAAACTTTCCGTCCTGCAGACAAAACTTTTGATGAGTAGACTTTGCATTTTGCGGAGAAAATTTCTGACTTATCGGGAAGATATTTTGCTCCCAGACTCTCGCGGCATCAGAATTTTTTTTGATTTTAATTGAGTACTTATCAAGGAAATACGGCGCGTCATTGTAAAAACCAATGAATACATAGTTTTGATCTGACGGCACACGCGCAGGGTCATTGGGCGGAAGATTCTCGCCGCTGTCCAAGCGCGCCTTTATTTTTTGCTCGAAAAGCTCTGCGTCTTGCCAATCACTTTTGAGCACTGATTTTTTTTCGGACTTAGCATTATTGGATATTTTCCTATCGGGCTTTAGTTGCGGCAAGTCATAAGATTGCGCCACGTTGCCAGATAGTAGAAAAGTAATCAGCAGAGCCATTGATATTTTCTTAAGCATCTGCCTCACTCCATTGCGATTAACTCCCGCTCAAATTCGTTTGATAGAAGTTCTTGTGCGTTGTTTTCGTTTTTTTTTGGCGGTATGACGCTGACGAGTAGTTCAGGATTTTCAAAGCGATTGCCTAAAATCGTCATCTTAAGATCCTGCACGTCGTAGAGTGCTTGACGCGTTCCACTACCGTAATTGACTACGAAACACCCGTCTTTAAAATTTATAACGCCAATTCGCCCGTCCTCTAGGGAAATTATATCGTCTTCGTAGATTTCCTTCCCTGTAATGTCAACGAGTTCAGTGAATTGTCCGATAGTCTTCGCTTCTACGCGATAGCCTTCGTAACCGTTTTCGTAAACGAAAATGTGCGCCTGCGGACCGGGATCGCCATAAGTCCCGCGCTTAAGATAGAAACCGTAGATCCAAACGCTCTTCATCTCGCCGCTGAATATTTGAAAAGTTTTTAAGCCGCGATATTTGATTTCACGTTCTGCCATGAAAGGACACCTCCGACTTTAAATACAAATCAAAATTTCAATGCCCGCAATTATAACACTGAAAAAATTTTTTGCCATAGTTTTTTTTATGACCTAAAAAATTTTTGTCATAGACTTCTATGCCCCAAAAACTTTTTTGTCATAATCCTACGCCCAAAAATTTTCTTCGCGAGTTAAAATTTTAAGTTGTTGATGCTTAGCGGGTTTAGCGAAATCAAAAATGTTTTTAATCTCCTCTACTTAACCTACCTCCTTTTGTATGTGAAAAAATTTTCTAAGTTTTATGTACTTATTCTACCTTACATGAAGAAATCCTGCAAGTAGGTATGTAGAAAAAATTTTTAACCTTTCGCAAGAAATTCTTTTAACGTCATACATTGCACGCCGCCAGGATTTTTAATGCGCTCCATGCTGATTAAAATTTTTTCACAATCGTCGGGCAGGGCGCGGAGCGGTCGCGTAATTCTGCGAGCACTAATCAAGCCGTTAGGCAAAAAGACTTGAACAAAAATTTTCTTGTCGCCCTTAGTCGCCATGAAATTTATGTGCATTGTGCCGAATCTGCCCGTGCTCACTTCAAAGCCGCGCCGCAAAAGTTCGTTGCAAACTGCATTCTCTATGAAAAATTTCTCATCAACTTTCGCAAGTCCGGAAAGTATTCCATTGTCAGCACAGTAAAATTTTTCGCCGCCGACTAAATGATTATTCGCCTTTATGTCGAAGCGCGGAACTTTTATAAAAAGACCAGAATCCAATACGACGCTTATAAAATTTTTCGTCTTATAGAAAGTGTATTCGTCTAAGCTCTTGAAAAATTCGTTGACGCTAACAGAATAGCCGACATTGCGAGCCAAAAATTTTATCAGCATTCGGAATAAGCCGGCGTCGCTCACTGAATTTTTTTCGACAAGGTCAAAGATTATCTCGTAAGCCAGACCGCGTAAAATTTTCGGCGCAAAATTTTTATCGGCGTCGAGGACGGCGGGCATAGCTCCGAAGTGCAAATAATTTTCCAGCTCATTTTTCGCCAGAGAAATTTTTTCGTAGTCTGCGAAACTAAGTGGCGACATTTTTAGCACGTCGCAATTTTCGGGGAGAAGTTCGGAAATTTTTTCGGCAAGCTTTTGGCTCGTACCCGTCACGTAAATTTCTGCGGGCGCACCCACGAAGAGTGCGTTAATTGCCTTTTCCCACTCGTCGACGCGGTCAATCTCGTCGATAAGCAAATAAAATTTATCAAGCTCGGCAGTTTTCGTGTCAACAAATTCGTAAAGCTGTTGGAAAGTTTTCAGCGTGGGATTTTCTTCGCAATCGATGAAAATTACCTTTTCGCCTTCTGCTTGCAAGCTCGCCGCGAAGTTTTTAAGCAAGGTCGTTTTGCCCACGCCGCGCAGTCCCGAAATTATTTTGACTGAAAAATTTTCTTTCAGCCCGAAAAGCTTATCTAAATAAAAATTATGCTCCATGACGATTCACCACACAAAAAATTTTTTCGATTGTACAACAGGCTCGCGCATTTATCAAGTGGCGTATTGACAAGGCGTCTTATAGGTGTAAAATGTTCTTGCGAAATTTTTTGAATTGATATTAAAAGGGTTTTGAAAATTTGCGGCGAAGATTTTCTTATTAAAAGCACTCATAACAGGAGGTTAATCCATGATTAAGCTAACGAAGTTCAATTCGGAATCGCGAAAAGACGGAGAATTTATCCTAAACGCCGAATTGATTCAGACAATTGAGTCCACGCCCGATACCGTCATAACACTAGTCAACGAAAAGAAATTTATCGTTGAAGAAGCAGCCGACGAAGTAGTACGCCGCGTAATGAAATATCGCCGTGCGCTGAAGCAACTTTAATCTTGGAGGGGAAAAATTATGCCTGATGAAGAAAAAGAATTAGAAGGTGACGTTGCCGTTCCGGCGGTTCCCCCTGATAAGTCTAGGAAAAAGACAATAATAATGGTTGTCGTGCTGGTTATAGTCGGCTTAGCGTTGGCGGCGGGCATTTCGCTTTTCGTCGTTACAAAAATGATGGGCGACATACCCGGCGGCGCAAGCGATGAAGATGGCGTCGGACAGCGTTATCACGACCCAGGCGTTTTCGTTAAGCTCGGCGACGCGAAAGAAGGCGTCCTCGTCAACGTCGGCGGTCCGCGCAGTGGCAAATTCCTTAAAGCTAGCATTATTGTCGAATTCAATCCTGGTAAAAAAGCTGTCATAAATGAAGAAACTAACACACTTTATCCTGACGCCGAGATTAAAGTTAATGACGTTGCTACACAATTCCTGCGCGGCACTGCCCTTGAAGACTTCGACGCCGACAAGCAGGAAGAATTCAAAAAGCAACTTAAAGACGCGCTGAATATGGCTTTAGGCAACGGCTCTGTCTACGACATTTATATTACGAGTTTCCTCTTGCAGTAAGGAGGGAACGACTTGGCTGTTGATGTACTTACACAGGAACAGATTGACGCGCTACTTAATGCCGCGAATGAAGACTCCGGCTCTTTGGAAGAGCTAAAGAATGAAGAGAATAAAAAGAAAATTAAGGTCTACGACTTCCGTCGTCCCGATAAATTTTCTAAAGACCAAATCCGCACGCTTTACATGCTTCACGAAAGTTTTGCCCGCCTTCTTAATACCTATATGAGTTCGCACCTTCGGACGCTCGTAAATGTCGACGTTGCTTCGGTTGAACAGCTCACTTATCAAGAGTTTGTCCAATCGATTGCCAATCCCAGCGTCATAACTATTTTGGGCGTTCCGCCGCTCAAGGGCAATATTATTTTCGAGGTAAGTTCCGAAATTGCTTTTGCCTATATCGACCGCGTTTTTGGCGGCGATGGCAATACCTCAATGAAAGTTCGCGTTCTGACTGAAATTGAAGATGCAGTTATGCGCCGTTTCGTTGATAATGCTATGGAACGTTTCAAAGAATCTTGGTCAAACGTTACGGAAATGAATCCTGTTCTTGAGGCGACTGAATCCAATCCGCAATTTACCCAAATAGTCCCGCCTAATGATATGGTTGTTATCGTCACGTTGCATACGAAACTTGGCGAAGTGGAAGGCTTCATGAATATTTGTATTCCATATCTGGTATTGGAGCCTATTATGTCGAAGTTGACAACAACTTTCTGGGTTGCGGCGTCGGTTGCTAAGGACGAAAACAAAGGACAAGCGGAAATTATCCGCCAGAAACTCAACAAGACAAAAGTTCCGTTCGTCGTTGAGGTCGGGCGTGTTCAAATTACTATCAAAGAATTTTTAACGTTGGGGTTCGGCGACGTTCTCCAACTCAATACTAAAGTTAAAGAAGATTTCCCCTGCATGGTGGGTACGAATCCGAAATTTTATTGCAGACCGGGCACTTTCGGCAAAAAGTTGGCGGTGCAAATAACACAGGTTGTGCAAAAAGGAGAGGATGCGACTGATGGCGATGATGAGTGATTTATCACAAGCCGAAATTGACGCTTTATTATCAGGAGCCGGCGGCGATTCAAATGATGATAATTCTTCGGGCGGCGGCGCACCTGCTAGCATGCCCGATACTGACGAGCTTTTGACGCCTGTAGAAAAAGATGCGCTCGGCGAAATCGGAAATATTTCAATGGGTAGTGCAGCAACAACTTTGTCGACTTTGCTCGGTCATAAGGTTAATATCACGACGCCCAATGTTACTGTAGCTCCGATGAATGTTATTCAGCAACATTACCCGTTGCCTTATCTTGTCGTCGAAGTTGGTTATACAGTCGGCATTGACGGCAATAATATTTTTGCAATTCAAGCCACTGACGCTGCGATTATCGCTGATTTAATGATGGGCGGCGACGGTACTAATCCCGAACAACAACTGACTGAACTTCATATGAGCGCGGTCGGCGAGGCTATGAATCAGATGATGGGCGCGGTTGCAACCAGTCTCTCTTCCATGTTTAAAAAGAAAATTGACATTTCGCCGCCCAAAGTTAATCTGGTTGATTTCGGCACGGAAGAAGTTGTTACCGAATTAGCCAAAAGTACTGAACCTGTTGTTCGTGTAGCTTTTCGCATGGAAGTCGACGGGCTGATTGATAGCGAAATTATGCAAATGTTGACTATCGACGTTGCAAAGGAAATGGTCGAGGCACTCATGAACGATGAGCCGGAAGAAGCCGCTCCGCCTCCGCCGCCTCCTAAAGCCGCACCAGCACCGCAATCAAAAGCAACACCGCCCCCGCCGCCAAAACAACAACAAGCTCCGCCACAACAAAATTATCCGCCGCCAGGTTACGGCTATGGAGGCTCACCAATGCAACCAAATGTAGTAACAAATATGCCAGTTTCGCCCGCGCAGTTCATGCCGCTTTCAATGGAGCCGGTGCAAGTCAACGAAAGCAATATAAACCTAATTTTAGATGTGCCGTTGCAAGTAACGGTTGAACTCGGCAGAACGAAAAAGACGATTAGGGAAGTACTAGACTTGTCAACAGGTTCAATCGTCGAGCTTGATAAATTGGCGGGCGAGCCGGTTGAAATTCAGATTAACGGACATTACTTGGCAAAGGGCGAAGTCGTCGTTATTGATGAAAATTTCGGCGTGAGAATAACTGAAATTGCGTCCCCCGCTGAACGCGCCGCGCATTTGTCTTGATAAAATTTTTGTCTTGCCGATTATAAAAATGTAGGTTATAATTCGGACAAGAAAAATAAGTAGTGTTTAGACTGAAATTAAATTAAAATCTTTAAAAACGGGAGAGATGGATTATGGCAGTACGAGTTTTGGTCGTCGACGACGCGGCTTTCATGAGAATGATGGTCAAGGATATTCTTTCCAAAAACGGTTATGAAGTCGTCGGCGAGGCCGAAAACGGAATGAAGGCGGTTGAAAAATTCAATGAACTGCGCCCCGACTTGGTAACAATGGATATTACAATGCCCGAAATGGACGGAATCTCCGCAGTCAAGGCAATCAGAAAAATCGACCCGAAAGCCAAAATCGTCATGTGCAGTGCAATGGGACAGCAAGCAATGGTTATAGAGGCAATTCAAGCGGGCGCACGTGATTTTATCGTTAAGCCCTTCCAAGCTGACCGTGTGCTCGAAGCTGTTCGCAAAGCCGTCGGCTAATGTTCGCAAAATTAAAATTATATATCCCGATTGCGTTCGTGCTTATCTGTTTAATTTATTGCGGCTCTGTTGCTCAAGCCGCCGGAGGTTATCTGGAGGGCTACGAAGAGACTAATCCCCAACCAACCGGCGTTTCGTGGTGGTCGACGCTCGCTTATTTGTTTAGTTTGTTCGCCGTCTTTGCCGTCGTGCTGATTATGGCTTATTTCGCCGCAAGGTTTATCGGCGGACGATTTAACGCGGCGCGCATGTCGGCAAGCGGCGGCAGAGTTCTGGAAAATTTACCATTGGGACCTAATCGCTCTGTCTGCACAGTTGAAATGGCTGGCAGAGTATTTTTGTTAGGCGTGACTGACCACAACATAAATCTTTTGGGCGAGATAACCGACAAAGATTTAATCGAACATTTGCATGCGCAATCGATTGCTCAAGGCGATATGTTTTCGCAAGAATTTGGTACCTTGTCGGGATTAGTAAAGAAAATTCCGCTGTTCAAGAAAAAATAAGTTTCGGGGGAAGTGTGGACTTGAATCGAAGTTGGTTTATAATCTGCGCGGTCGGCGTGGTTTTAATGAATTGCGCTGAGGCGGCTCCGATTATCCCAAGCGTAAATGTCGAAGTCGGCACAGCTGAAAATCCCGAACAAGTCTCGGCGACTTTGCAAGTTATTGCCGTCTTGACTTTGGCGACAATCGCGCCGGCAATTTTGATGATGACAACTTCCTTTGTGCGAATCGTCGTGATAATCGGATTTCTAAGAAATGCGCTTGCTACACAAAACGTCCCACCTAATCAAGTTATCGTCTCGTTAGCAATGTTTTTGACGTTTTACATAATGGCTCCTTATTGGTCGCAGGCGAACGATAATGGCTTGCAACCTTACCTTGCAGGGCAAATTTCGCAGGAAGAAGCGATAACCAACGTTTTAGAGCCAATGCGCGAATTCATGTTCAGACAAACGCGAGAATCAGATTTAGCACTGTTCGTTAATCTGTCCGACTCTGAACGCCCCGAATCGCAGGAAGATGTTTCAACGGTTGTTTTAATCCCTGCGTTCATGATAAGCGAACTGAAAACGGCGTTTCAAATTGGCTTTATGTTATACGTGCCGTTTATCGTCATTGATATGATTGTCGCGACAACGCTAATGTCAATGGGTATGATGATGTTGCCGCCGGTTATGATTTCCTTGCCATTTAAAATTTTGTTATTCGTAATGATTGACGGCTGGCATTTGCTAATTCGTTCAATCATTGTGAGTTTCCGATAGCGGGGGTGCGAAATGTCTGGAGATTTAGTAATTCAGCTTGGGCAGGAAGCTTTAATGATTGTCTTGCTTGTCTCCGCGCCGATGCTAGGCTTGGGCTTATCAGTCGGCTTGGCGGTCAGTGTCTTCCAAGCAACGACTTCAATTCAAGAGCAGACGCTAGCATTTATTCCAAAAATTATCGCAGTTTTCGTAGCAATTTTGATTTTCGGTCCGTGGATGCTCAGAATCATGGTTGAATTTTTTTCGGGAATATTTGTTAATTTGCCAGCTCGAATCGGTTGAGTATAAGTATCTTGCCGGGAGGTCGAAAGTTTGACAGAAATTGACTTTTACGACATATTTCAAGGGCAAGTCGCAGCTTTTTTGCTTGTGCTCACTCGGACGAGCGGCATTTTTTTTATTTCGCCGTTCTTCGGGAGCCTGAACGTTGCTTACAGAATAAGGGCGGCGGTCGCGATTATGTTCGCTGTAATACTTTTTCCGGTCGTTGTAAAAGAAGCCGTAATTCATGCGCCCGCGACAATTATAATGTTCGCCTTCACCGTCGTTAAAGAACTTTTTATCGGCTGGCTAATTGGACTAGTCGCCTACATAACGCTTAGCGCAATAAATATGGCGGGCAAAATTATGGATATGCAAGTCGGCTTTGCAGTCGTAAACATGATGGACCCGACGACGCAACAACAAACAGGTCTTATCGGAACTTTTCTTTACAACTTGACGATAATTTACTTTGTAGTAACTAATGGTCACCACGTAATCATTTCGGCACTGGCGGAAAGTTTTCGCGTTATCCCGCTTGATTCAATGCTTTGGAACACATCATTGCCCGAACTCATAACGGATTTGACGGCGGCAATTTGGATGAATGGAATGAAAATCGCTATGCCCGTAACTTTCGCGATTTTGCTAACCAACGTCGGAATGGGTATCCTAGCTCGCACAATGCCGCAAATGAATATTTTCGTCGTCGGTATTCCAATGCAGCTGACGATTGGTATGGCGACAGTCGCAATGATTTTGCCGTTTTATATTCTTTTCCTGGACGTGATGTTTAATGAAATGTACGCACATATCGGAATCGCCCTTAAAGCCCTCGCCCCATAAAAGCAATTATGAATTTGGAATTAGGAATGTGGAATTAGTCACTAATCCCCAATCCCTAGTCCCTGAATTCGTATTCGACCTGCAACGCTTCGACGGAGAAAAGACAGAGGAGCCGACTTCCAAAAAGCGCGAAGACGCTCGCAAAAAAGGTCAAGTCGCTCGAAGTCAAGAGCTTAACACGGCGTTTGTCCTTCTAATCGGCTTTCTGATAATCAGAATCCTTTGGGAATATATTTACGTCAACATTGCCGAATACACAATTTATCTTTACTCGCACATTTCGCAGAGCACGTCAACTGAAAGTATTACGGAACTTTTCATAGGAATTATGCTACTTTTGGCGAAAACAGTTATGCCGATAATGTTCGCAATTTTAATCGTCGGACTTGCCATAAATGTTTTCCAAGTCGGGCTTATGGTCTCGACGGAGAAATTGGAGCCGAAGTTAGAAAATCTCAATCCAATAAACGGCTTCGGGCGAATTTTTTCAAAGCGGTCGCTCGTTGAGCTTGCAAAGTCCATTTTCAAAATCATTGTTATCGGCTACTTTCTCTACCTCTACTTAAAAGACCAAATTCCGCTCGTGCCGCAATTTATCTTCTTCGACTTGGAGCACTCACTCGCGACGATTGCTGATATAATTTTCGTAATGGCATTTCAAGTCGTCGGCGTGATTTTCATAATGGCGGCGGCGGACTACGCTTACCAGAAATGGCAGACAACGCAAGATTTGATGATGAGCAAGCAGGAAGTCAAAGACGAATTCAAGCAAATGGAAGGCGACCCGCAAATTAAAAGCCGCATTAGACAGAAACAACGTCAAATGGCAATGCAGCGCATGATGAGCGAAGTGCCAAAAGCTGATGTTATCGTTACTAACCCGACGCATTTAGCGGTTGCGCTTAGCTACAAAAAGGGAATGATTGCGCCGCTCGTCATTGCGAAAGGTCAAGATTTAGTCGCGGAGAAAATCAAGGAAATTGCGCGAGAACATCATATTCTGATTGTCGAGAATAAGCCCGTAGCGCGTGCACTTTATGAGGCGGTCGAAGTCGGAGAAGCAGTGCCCGCCGAATTATATCAAGCCGTCGCGGAAATTCTCGCCTACGTCTACAGAATTAAACACCGCAAAGCCGCGTAATAAATTTAGGAGGTTCTACTCATGAGACTGATAAAATTTCTCTTAGCCTTTGTATTTGCATGGGCACTTATCTTCGTGCCCGCGCAGGTTTCGGCGGAAACTACAACCGTTATCCTCGTCCGTCACGGTCAAACCGCTTACAACTTGCAAAGTCGATATCAAGGTTTTTTGGACATTCCGCTTAATGAAAACGGACTTGAACAGGCTAAACTTTTGGCAAAGAGCTTAAAAGATTATCCAATCGACGTTTTTATTTCCAGTCCGCTCAGCCGCGCCTACGTGACGACAGAGACCGTTGCCAAAATGCACGGTATGGAAATTGCCTACACCGACGACCGACTTAAAGAAATTAACTTTGGCGATTTTGCAGGTCTTACTCCCGAAGAGGGAATGGAAAAATTTCCAAAAGAAACTAAACTTTGGGCGGAATCTCCGTCGCTTTTGACCTTCCCGAACGGCGAAAACCTCCGCGACCTTCAATATCGAGGACGTGCAGCGTTGGAAGATGCAGTCGCTAAATATCCCGGCAAGACAATTTTTATCGGTGCTCACAGCAGGTTGAATACTACTATTATCTGCAGTATGCTCGGTATTGACCTTGAACATTTCTGGCAAGTTCCCCAAAGTAATACTTGCGTCAACGTCCTAAAATACAAAGACGGCGTTTGGACTGTTGAAATAATGAATTCCGTCGCGCATCTTGGCAAGCTAATCATGTAACGGCGCGGATTTTTTTTATTTGGTTGAGTCTAATCGGAAATTGTGTTATAGTATCGCCAGTTTAATATAAAATTTTAGGAGAAAAATAAATGCCCGCACCAGCAGATGTCTTAGAAGCCGAACCACGAACATTAGGTTCGCTTATCCAAAAATACAGCGACGTTATAATCGCGGTGACGCTCGTCATGATTGTTATCATGATGATTATCCCGCTCCCGACGCCGCTTTTGGACATGCTTATTTGTCTAAATATCACAATCGCCCTTGTCGTCATAATGAGCGCGATTTACAACGAGGAGGCACTTGACTTATCAGTTTTCCCGTCGCTTTTGCTCGTGACGACGCTTTTCCGATTGGCTCTCAATATTTCCGCTACCCGACTAATTTTAATTAATGCCAATGCGGGCGAAGTTATTACGGCGTTCGGAAATTTTGTCGTCGGAGGCAATCCGGTCGTCGGCTTCATCATGTTTATCATTTTGGTTATTATAAACTTTATCGTCATAACCAAAGGTTCTGAGCGTGTCGCGGAAGTTTCAGCGCGTTTCACACTCGACGCTATGCCCGGTAAGCAAATGGCTATCGACGCTGACTTGAATCAGGGCGCGATTACCGACGAAGAAGCTAAAATTCGCCGCTCGAAAATTCAGCGTGAAGCGGACTTCTTTGGAGCTATGGACGGTGCCTCAAAGTTCGTTAAAGGCGATGCGATTGCCGCGATTGTAATAATGCTGATTAACATTGGCGGCGGTTTCGTTATCGGTATGGCTCAAAAGGATATGGACGCCGCGACCGCTCTTCAAACTTACACGCTGTTGACGGTCGGTGAAGGTCTCGTCAGCCAAATTCCCGCGCTTTTAATCTCAACCGCAACCGGTATTATTGTTACTCGCGCCGCGTCGGAAGGCAATCTCGGTAACGACATTGTCAAGCAACTTTTCAACAACGAAAGAATTTTCTTCATCAATGCCGGCGTTTTGATTATGCTATCAATCGTTCCTGGTCTGCCCGGTATCCCGTTCGCGTCGCTGGCGATTATTTGCGCGTTTATCGGCTATAGTTTGCATAGAAAAACTTCTGTAACTGAGGAAACTAAGGAAGAACAACAGCAAGCTAAAGAAAAATCTGCGGCGACGCGCCCTGAAAATATTATTTCGCTCCTGCAAGTCGATCCAATGGAATTGGAAATTGGTTACTCGCTGATTCCGCTTGTCGACACGGGGCAGGGCGGCGACTTACTCGACCGTATCGTTATGATTAGGCGGCAATGCGCTCTTGAACTCGGACTTGTCGTCCCGACGATAAGAATTCGCGATAACATTCAGATTAAGCCGAGTTCATATATAATCAAGCTAAAGGGAATGGAGATTGCTCGCGGCGAACTCATGCTCGACCATTTCTTAGCGATGAACTCTGGCACGGTTTTTGAAGAAATTCCAGGCATTGAAACTGTTGAGCCTGCGTTCGGACTTCCTGCAATTTGGATTCCGGAGAGCGACCGCGAACGCGCCGAATTAAACGGTTATACAGTCGTCGATGCGGTTTCTGTTCTCGCGACGCATTTAACGGAACTTATCAAGCAACACGCCGCAGAAATTCTCGGTCGTCAAGAGGCGCAAAATCTTATCGACAACCTTGCCAAAACTAATCGCTCGCTTGTCGATGAAGTTGTTCCTGAACTTTTAGGCGTCGGCGAAATTCAAAAGGTTTTGGCGAATTTACTCCGCGAAAGAGTTTCAATCCGCGACATGGCAACGATTATGGAAGTTTTAGCCGATTACGCCCGCGCAACCAAAGACCCCGAAATTTTGACGGAATATGTGCGCCACGCAATGGCGCGGCAAATTACCCAACAAGTCACGCAGGGTTCAAATACTTTGGCTTGCGTCACTATCGACCCGTCGTTAGAAAATCGGATTGTCGGCGCGGTTCAGCGCACAGATCACGGCTCCTTTGTCACACTCGACCCCGATACAATGCGCCGCGTTGTCACTTCCACTACGAACGAATTAGAAAAACTCGGTAATCAAGGTTACCCCGCAATCGTGCTGACAAGTCCGGCGGTTCGTCTCTACTTCCGCAAACTTATCGAACGCTCGATTCAAGGCGTAGTGATTGTCTCGCACGCTGAAATTGACCAATCGGTTGAGATTCAAATTATCGGCGTCATAAAAATCTAGAAAAATTTATCCCCTGCAAAGCGCGGGGGATTTTTTTATGCTAAAATCTGCGCGGAGGTGTTTTGCTTGGAAAGCTCAACATTTATATATTTTTTAACGGCGTCGATACTCTTAACGCTCGCGCCAGGTCCGGACATTTTATATTTGCTGACGAAAAGTTTAGCGGACGGCGCAAAGTCTGGAATAATTTTGGCGTGCGGATTGGTTAGCGGAATAGTTTTTCACACGACGCTTGTAATGGTCGGCGTGGCGGCTCTGATAAAATCTTCGGCGACGGCGTTATTATTGCTGAAAATTTTCGGCGCAACGTATCTTTTATTCTTAGCTTTTGGTGCGTTCAAATCTGCGCGAGCGGGAAAGCAATTAGGAATTAAAAATGAGGAATTAGGAATTAAAAAATCGTCGGCACTTTATAAGCGTGGCGTTCTAATGAACGTCCTAAATCCGAAAGTGCTACTATTTTTCCTAGCGTTCCTGCCGCAATTCGTTGACTTATCAAGTGACGGTACAAGCTTGCGGATTTTATTTTTAGGCGTAGTATTCGCTGCGCAGGCTCTAATAATTTTTTCAATCGTAGCAATGTTCGCGGGGCGCGTGAGGAATTTAATCCTGCGCAAGAAAAATATCGGACAAATATTAAATTTAGTGGAAGCATTGGTGCTCGCGCTAATCGCGGTCGGATTAATTTTGTTCTAAACTGTGCTGAAAGTCACTTACCAAAAATTTTCGGCGTGATAAAATTTAATCAAAATATTTTTGGGGGGAATTTTTTTGAGGGAAATCAAGGTTCAAGACGCTGTCGGGAAAATTCTGTGTCACGATATAACAGAAATTGTGCGCGGCGTCGTCAAGGACGCTCGCTTTCGCAAGGGGCACATTATCACGGCGGAAGATATTCCTATTCTTTTGAAACTCGGCAAGGAAAATATTTTCGTCTGGGAAAACGACGAAAATAAGTTGCACGAAAACGATGCGGCAGAAATTTTGCGTGCACTTTGTCAAGGCGAAAATTTATTGGCAAGCGAAGTTAAGGAAGGCAAAATCGAACTCAAAGCGACTTGCGACGGCGTTTTTCACGTCGACGCCGAAAAGCTCAACGAAATTAATTCTGTCGATGAAATTTGCATTGCGACTGTCCAAAATAATATTCCCGTGCGCAAAAATAAATCTGTCGCTGGGATGCGCGTAATTCCGCTCGTGATTGACAAGGAAAAAATGGAGCGTGTCAAGAAAATTGTGGGCGACGAATTGCTTATGAAAATTCTCCCGTACAAAAAATTTAAAGTTGGATTGGTCGTCACCGGCTCGGAAATTTTTAATAATCGGATTCAAGATACGTTCACGCCGGTTATCGAAGCGAAATTGAAAACTTTTGGCTTACAGGTTGACGAACGCCGAATTTCTGACGATTCAAAGGAAATGACGCACGAAAAAATTGCCGAAATGCTCGATTTTGGCTGTGAAATGATTCTATGCACGGGCGGAATGAGCGTCGACCCTGACGACAGAACGCCCGCTGCAATTAAATTGACGGGCGCGGACATTGTGACTTATGGCGTACCGGTTTTGCCGGGCGCAATGTTCATGTTGGCTTACAAGGGCGACGTACCGATAATGGGCTTGCCAGGTTGCGTAATGTTTTGTTCAAAAACGATTTTTGATATGATATTGCCGCGAGTTTTGACGGGCGAAAAATTAATTCGGCGTGACTTCACGACGTTGGGAGTTGGTGGTTTGCTGTGATTGAAGGAATAACTTTTGAGCAGGCGATTGACGTTTTGACTGCGAATTCCCGCGAAATTTCCGACGTTGAGGAAGTTTTTTTGCTAGAATCGCTTGGAAATGTCGCCGCGCAGGATTATTTTGCAACTTTTGACAATCCGCCATTTAATCGTAGTCCGCTTGACGGCTATGCGCTGAAATCTTCCGACACTAACACCCCGAAACGCTTAAAAGTTATCGGAGAAGAATGCGCAGGCGATTTTTTTGTTGATGAAATTAAATCGGGTGAAGCGTTGCGCATTATGACGGGCGCGGCTATGCCGAAAGGTTCAGATTGCGTAATTCGGCAAGAAAATGTTACTTTTGACGGAGAAAATATCTTTGTCAGCCAAAAATTAGCTCCTTACGAGAATTTTTGCTTTGCAGGGGAGGATATTAAATCGGGAAGTTTGCTTGTCGCGAAAAATACTAAACTTAGTGCCGCTCACATCGCAATTTTGGCTAGTCAAGGCGTAAATTCCGTTAAAATTTATCGAAAACCTGTAGTTGCTGTCGCTTCAACAGGTAATGAACTCGTAAAACCAGGCGAAAAACTTACTTCCGGCAAGATTTACAATAGCAATTTGTATTTAATCGCGTCAAGATTGCTTGAAATGGGCTTTGAACCTAAGATTTTGGGAAATTTTCCGGACGACGATTCCTTTGCAGAGGAGCTTTATAATCTGCGCAACGAAATTGATTTGCTGATAACTACTGGCGGCGTATCGGTCGGGAAAAAGGATATTATGCACGACATTGTAAAAAAAATTGGCGAAAAACTATTTTGGCGCGTGCAAATTAAGCCTGGTGCGCCAGTTATCGGCTGGAAATGCGGAAAATTTTTAGGATTAGCACTTTCCGGCAATCCTTTTGCCGCTTATGCGACTTTTGAACTGCTCGCACGACCTGTTTTAGCTAAAATTTCTCGCCGCGCAGATGTTTTATACAAGAAAAGTCGCGGAATTTTGGCTGATGACTTCCCGAAAAAGAGTTTAGGACGCAGATTTATTCGCGCAAAGTTAGCTGACGGGAAAATTTTCCTGCCAAAACGTCACGAATCGGGCGCGTTATATTCTGCGGTCGGCTGTAATTGTTTAGTTGATATTCCTGCCGGTTCTGATGTGCTCAATGCGGGAAATGAGGTTGAAATTATTCTGTTATGAAGGATAAATTTAATCGCGAAATAAATTACGCTCGAATTTCTGTAACTGACCGCTGCAATTTGCGTTGTCGCTATTGTATGCCCGAATGCGGAGTAAAAAAGCTTTCGCACGCCGATATTTTGACTTTGGAAGAAATTTTGCGCGTTTCAAAGCTTTTTTCGCGGCTAGGAGTCAAAAAATTTCGCATTACGGGCGGCGAACCGCTTTTAAGGCGAAATTTACCGTCACTAATCCGCGATATGAAGAAAATTTCGGGGATTGAACAAATAAATTTAACTACAAACGGTGTTTTGCTTAAAAATTTAGCTCCGGAATTAATTTCCGCAGGGTTAGACGGCATAAATTTAAGTTTGGATACTTTCGACGAAAAAAATTTTGCCAATTTGACGCGCAGACGCCTTTTTAGCCACGTTTTGGAAGGTTTTCAAGCTTTACTCAAGCAAAATTTTAAAAATCTCAAGATAAATTGCGTGCCATTGCGCGGCGTCAACGAAAATGAACTTTTAAAGCTTGCAAATTTAGCTAGAAATAATTTTATCAAGGTTAGGTTTATTGAACTTATGCCGATAGGTTGCGCATGGGAATCGGGGCTACGCGGAATTCCGACGGCGGAAATTTTTTCGACTTTGGAAAGGAATTTCGGCAAACTTTTGCCCGTTTATGATAAAAATCCGCTGAAAGGTCCTGCGAAATACTTTAAACTGCCAAATTTTATCGGCGAAATTGGATTTATTGACGCTATGGAGCATAAATTCTGCGGAAATTGTAATCGTATTCGTTTAACAGCGGAAGGATTTTTAAAAACGTGTTTAAGCTTCGATTTAGGGCTTGACGTTAAAAAATTATTACGTTCAGACGCAAATGACGACGAAATTTCGGAAAAAATTCGCGAAGTAGTTTATAATAAACCGCGTGAACATTTTTTCAACGACGTAAATAAATTTCATGATTCACGGCTGATGAATCAAGTTGGAGGTTAAAAAATGGGCAAAATAAATGCGATTTGTATAAGTGAAAAGCGCGGAACGGCAAAAAAAATGGTCGAAAGCGCAAAATTTATAACGGAATTCGGGATTTTGGGCGATGCGCACGCCGGAAATTGGCATAGGCAAGTTAGTTTTCTCGGTCAAAGCGAAATTGATACCTTCAAAGCACGCGGAGCGCAAGTTAATGCGGGTTCTTTTGGCGAAAATATCATTGCAGAGGGCTTTACGTTTAAAAATTTGCCCGTCGGTACACGCCTTAGTTGCGGTGATGTTTTTTTCGAGATAACGCAAATTGGCAAGGAATGCCATAGCCATTGCGTGATTTATCAGCAAATGGGCGATTGTATTATGCCGCGTGAGGGCGTTTTTGCGCGTGTTTTGCACGGTGGAACGATAAAAATTGGCGATAATTTGGATTTTGCCGAAAAAATTCCACTCGATGCGGCAATTATTACTATGAGCGACCGAAGTTTTTACGGAATTCGCGACGAAGACATTAGCGGCGATAAATGCGAGAAAATTTTATCCAAAGTGGGCTATAAAATCCATTTTAGGACGATTTTACCTGATATTAAGCAACTTTTGAGCGAAAAATTGATTGAATTGGCTGATGATGGCGTCGGATTAATCGTCACGACGGGCGGCACCGGCTTTGCAATTCGCGATATTACGCCCGAAGCAACGCTAGAAGTTTGCACGCGACTTGCACCCGGAATTCCAGAAGCCATGCGAAATTTTTCAATGAAAATCACTGGTCGCGCTATGCTAAGTCGCGCCGTTGCAGGAATTCGCAAGCGTAGTTTGATTGTTAATCTTCCTGGCAGTCCAAAGGCCGTCGACGAGTGCTTAAATTTCGTCCTTCCGCAACTTAAGCACGGAATAGAAATTTTGCGCGGAGAGGACGGAACTTGCGCAAGATGAATTTTGAAAATATTTCTCTGCTGATTATTGCGGGCGGAAAAAGTTCGCGTTTAGGGAAAGATAAACGTTTTTTAACCGTCGGAAATCGCCAAATGCTAGAAATTATCCTTGAAAAAGCCGATAAAATTAATTTCAACGAAATTTTTCTCTGCATCGAAGAAAATTCACCTAAAATTAATGCTTTGGCTCAAAAATACGGTGCAAATATTTTAATCGACGAAATAAAAAACGCTGGGGCTATATCGGGAATTAGCAACGGGCTTAAAAACTCTAAAACCGATTGGAATTTCGCTATTTCCGCCGATATGCCTTTTTTTGATTTTAATATCTTGAACTCCACAAATTTTTACGATAATCAAGTTATAATTCCGCTCGTCAATGAAAAATTTCAACCTCTCGCCGCTTTTTATCATAAAAACCTTGCTAATTTCTTCCTAAACGAACTTTTAAGCGGTCAACGGAAAATTTTTAACGCCATAAAAAAAATCCCGCACTCAATCACGGAAATTTCTGCCTCAGAACTATTTTTTAACGTCAATACGCTCGCAGATTTGCGACTTGCTCGCGGTAGAGCCGAAAATCTTTCAAGAAAAACGCCCATTATTGCTATTGTTGCGCCAAATTCGGGCACCGGTAAAACTTTTTTTATCGAAAATCTCATCAAAATTCTTTCCGCTCAAAATATTTCGGTCGGCGTCATAAAAAGCGATTCACACGGCTTTAATATCGATATTGAGGGCAAAGACAGCCAAAAATTTCAAAATGCAGGCGCAAAAAGCGTCGCTGTCGTCTCTCCGAATAAATTTTTTATGATTCAGAACGATAAAAGCAAAAATTTCCTAGAAATCGCCGAGAAAATGTCCGCCGATTTAATTTTGACTGAAAGTCGTACGCATGAAACTTTTCCGGCTATTTCTCTCTGGCGCGATAATGGAGAAGTCATTAAAACTGAAAAAATCACCGCAATTTTTAGTTCAAATCCCCAAAAATCTGATGATATTTATCAATTCAACCTCAATGACAGCGTCTCCGCAGAAAAAATTATAAAATTCCTTGCCGGTCTCACAAAATAATTTTTCGACTACTGTTATTTCTTATATCTTCAACAATACGTTTCATGCGTCGCTGTTATCATACTTTTTATGATAAACTTTTGGGCGCATCAAAAAGGAAGACAGCTGAAAAAATATGTGATATAATTAGGGGTTGTTGGTAAATT
>DJWY01000029.1:84080-92135 GCA_002448305.1 Selenomonadales bacterium UBA7018 | reverse complement strand
ACAATTTCTCTTGACCAGTACAATAGTATTAATTTTGTTATTAACGTTGATATTTTTATCGTTCAAAGTCAAGCCGCCGGAGCCGTTGCCGCCGCTGGTGGCTTGTATTTTAACGTCGGCACCGTTTGAAATGGTTGAGTTAGAAATTTCAGCGATATTTTCTTTATTGACTTGCGAGACCGCCGCCGCGCCTTGAAAAGTCAATTTGCCGCTGGAAATGGCTCCGCCCGCGCCCGCGCCAACAGTGGTCATGAGGGCTCTGTCGAGGGCTTCAACATTAATAGTTTTAGCCGAGACGGTTGAGTTAGCGATTTTGGCGTTGATTATTTCCTTGTTATTCGCCCTGCCTATGTTGGCATAAGCGACCGCCCCGCCCGCCGCGACGTAGCCGCCCTTGCTAAGGGTGAGACCGCCCGCAACGGTGGTTTTGGAAGTTCTATCGGTTGCAGTGGCATTTAAAATATCAACGCCGGTAATTGTGGAGCCGTCGACGATTGCTTTAGTGGAGTTGGTGCCCATATTCAAGCCGACTGAACCATTGAGGGCGGAACTATCTTTAGAAAACGCGACGCCCGCACCGACTGCAAGCGCGTAGTTATTATTAGCGGAGTTTGCGCCGAAATTTTTAACTTTCCACGTGCCCTTTTCTATGTTTATGCCGGTGGTGTTGTTCATGGCGTTATAAGCAAAAGTCAATCCGGCGGCAAATTCATCTGAAAGCGAAGTTTGCCCCGCCACATTGACTATACGCGCTTTTGATTGCGTTTCGCTTTGGAAATTATCTGCCGTGATATTGGAATTTTTTATATTAATCGTGCCGTCGTTTTTAATATCGCTGACGCCGGAACTGCCCGCGCCGCTGAAATTGCCTTTGGAGCCCGCCATACCGGCGGAAACGTTTACGATATTAGATTTATTAGTTGTATTAGCGTTAAGATTTTGCGCGGAGATAGCTTGGTTATTGTTAATGTCGACATTCATAACATTAGTTAAACCGGAATAGGAAATGCCCAGTCCGCCCGCCATTGCGCCGGAAGTCGAACCGCCCCCGCCAAATGCCACGTTGATTATATCGCTACCGCCGTTTATCGTGTCGATTTTATTTTTATCCGCGTTGGCTAAATAATTCGTCGGGTCTATATCGATTTTGCGGCTTAAAAGATATTCTTTGCGAGTGTTAGAATAGTTGCTGATTTCTAGCGCGTCGACGTTGATGACGCCGCTTGAATTAAATTTCGTCGTATCGTTTAGGAACGCATTGGCATTATTTTTAATATCGCTGACTGCGACCGCGCCGCCAAATGCAAAGCCGCCCGAATCGTCATCGCCGCCGCCAGTTGAGCCGCCCGCTACCGCCACATCTACTTGACTTGATTTTTTCGTAGCAGTTATATCGACCTTGCCGAGATTTTCATAACTGCCGCCTTTTATGCCGCTTTGCAAATCGTTGGTAATTTGGCTTGCCGCGCCATTTCCCCCGATACTAAAGCCTTTATCCTCGCCCTTACTCACGCCCAGTGCTAAGCCGCCCGCCACTTGCAAGGAATCTAGCGTTGCTTTACTCTTAAGCGCGCCGCCTTTTACCGTGTTATCAATCAAAAGCGCGTGCGTGTCGCCATTTAGCAAATTAATCGACGCCGAAATTGGGATATTTATATTGGTGCCCTCGTCGCTTTTTGAGACCGCTAGCCCCATGCCCGCCGCTATATCAGCGTCAGCGCGATTAGCTTCGTTAGTTAGTAATTGGGCATTGATTGCGGAATTTTTTATAACGGAATCGACATTATTTTTAGCGTGATTCAATGCCAAAGAGCCGCCGATTGCTACATTTGTATTTTCCGCCGCGTCGGAGTCGCCGAAGAAATTAAACGCGCCCGCGCCCGCCCATGTGCCGTGAAATGTATCGTCATTGGCTCTTACTTCGGAAGAATTGACATTTATATTGGCATTTTTGACGAAAGAGCCGGTTTCGCCCGAAATTAGGTTGACCGCGACACTTCCTGCGCCCGCTATGTTTAGCTGACTTTCTACGTTATTATCAATGCCGATATTTAATCCGCCGTCTTCGTTGCCCGCTTCGTTTAAGGCTTCGTTGACTGCTTGTTGGGCATTATCCCCGTCAGAGTGCGTGAGTTTATTTTTAAGTGCCTCGCCTGCGTATTTTGACGCGACTGAAGGCAAAATTCCTAAAGCCATTTCGCCAAGTGAAACAAAACCACTGCCGGTTGCAACATATTCGTTAAAATTATCAAAGAACCCGTGCGATTCGCTGTTATCGGTACCTGCTACGGCGATTGCGTTAGTTGTGCCCGTCGTTTTAGCATATGAATTAAATACATTGGCGTTAATGGTGCCCGTGTCGTCGACAGAAGAATTTCCCAGCAATGTTTTGTAGTCGCCCAAAATCTCAAGCGTTTTATTGGTTAGGGCAAGAATTTTTGCGTCGGATTTATCCTCAAGAGTTGTGCCGGTTATCGCGCTCCTAGTGCCTTGCCCGTTATCTGCCAGAACTACCGCGTTATTTACCGGATTATTAACAACGTTAATCGTTGCGCCGAAGGATTTGCCGTCGCCATTGCCCAAAGTTAGCGCACCGGTGATTGACGTTATATATCTTTCCGCATTCGTCTCCAAAGAAACCGCGTTGTTAGTTGGGATTTCGGAAACGTTTCTTGCGTTGATTTTAGCTGAATCGTCTATCGAAATAATATTATTAGCCGGCGAGTTAAAGTAACTGACCATGCCGGTTACCGCCGTCGAATCCGCCTTGCCGTTGCCGTAGATTATGTTGGCGTGCTTGGCGTATTCTTTGGAATCTATGCTGACGTTACTTGCCTTAATCTGCGTATTTTTGCCAACAGCGACGATTGAATTATCAGTGAAGTTGCCGACCTTGACGCTTATACCTGCGCCAGCGTTCGCCGCCATGCTTGAAGTACCATATTCGCCGCCCATACCGGTTATTGCCACGATTCTATTTTCAGCATTAGATTTAATGTTGACAGAGCCAATATCGGCAGTGACAGCGGAATTTTCAGCTAAAATTATGCGCGAAGTGTTAGGCATTGAGTTAATCGCGAATGAACCAGCTCCGCTAAGTTGGGAAGAGGTAACATCATCAGCGGATTTACCTTCACTAAATGCCGAGCGGACGTAATAGTTTGTATAATTGGCAGGGTGCAAGAATGAAGTTAAAACAGGAATTAGCCCAGCAAAAGAATTTTTAATCTCATTTCCTTTATCTAAGGCTTGAACAGCGGCTTCAAAGCCCGTTGATTTCGTATCGGCGATTTTCGCATTTAAAGTTTTAAGAGCCGTCATATATGCTTCGGGTTCGTTAGCTTTTTGAAGTGCATCGAGTTCTTTTGTTATCTGCGATTCGTATTTAGTGAAGGCATTTTTAACATTTTCCGCGCCGTCCTTGAATTGCTGACGAAAAGAAGCAAAGAACGACTTAAATTGCGTTTGGAAAGCCTCAACCGTGTTGTAATTCATTCCGGCGTAGGAATTTATACTTACATCGCCCGCGCTTGAGTTAATAGAACCTTTAATCACAGCGTCGGCATTATTTTTTATGTTGGAAACTTGTACGCCAATACCGAACATGGCTTTAGTCTTTGACTGTGCGGCTTCGTTATTAACATCTGCAGTCGTCGAGAGTTTCTGCGCTAAAATTCTGTTAGTCGAGGAAATATCAATGTCTTTCATCACCTTGACTGCGCCGTTTTTGCCGATATTAACGTTTGCTTTATTATCTTGGTTGAAAACAGAAACTGATGAGCCGAGTTTGAGAAGGTCGCCATTAAAAATTTTGGCAAAAGTTGAATCTCCTGCTGGAATATCATTTCCGGCTAATTGCAAACCTGACAGGGCTTTTTTGGCGGCATTTACGCTGAACGTTTCCAAAAATTCGGTGCTCGGTATTTCGGCGAATGTTTTCATCGTTTCGGGGTCTGCGCCCAATCCGGTTGAAGTATCACCCGTGTTAATGAAAATATTCGTGGCGTCAATAACTGCATTGCCGTTTTTAGCGTCAACTTCGTCTTCTAGATTGACATTAGCCTCGCCGGTGTAATTCGTGACATTAACGGCGGTAGTTGTGGCAGTTTCTACATTTGTAAGGCTTGGGTCGGCACTGACTTCGTTTCCTACGGTGTTACTTGTCGTTGCTTTTATCGTCAAGGCGTCCATATGCATTTCTGTATTATCTTCGCCCTTTACGGTGTAGTCTTCGCCGCTGACTTTTATTTTACTGCCGGATTTGATATTTACGTCAGCTTTAGTTTCGCCGTCAATTACTCCTACCGCTATAAAATTATGGTCTTCAGGGACGCTACTGCCGCCGTTTAATTGGTCTTTTATATTTTTCGATTCCAACTGGGTAACAGCTTTAGCAGTGGAAGATAGTTCGGTTTCGGCGTTTGCAGTTATAGCCATTATCCCTTCCGATTCCAATTTGCCATTGATATTTACTTCGGCTTTGTTATCGGCTTTAATTACGGCTACTGCTATAGCAGGAATAAATTGAGTGGCTTTAGTTGTGCCGGTTTTTAGCGAAGGCGTCTGCGCCGAAAGCGTAATTGAAAGGCTAGCCTCTGCGCCAATTTCCATAGCTCCTGCGGAATGAATATCGGCAGTTTTACCAATGTTGACCGTTGCTTTATTGCTTCTCTTCACCCCGTCCGCCATAACATCAAAGCCCAGATTGCCCAGAAAAGATTCAAGGATTTTACTTTGGGTTACGACGTTGAATTTTGAACCTTCAGTGAAAGTAATAACTGAATCAGCATTGATATTAACATCTCCGGCGGAATCAATTTTGCCGTCAACGTTGATTATCGCCTCGCGGGAAGTGTCTTTTACCCAGCGCGTAGCAGTGCCTTTGCCGTCGATAGCATTTTGAATATTCGTTATCATGTTATCATCGGCTTTATGTTCGGCGTGCGCTTTTAAGATTATATCGCCGCCAGAGTATGAAGCGTCCAAACCTTCAGTTATTCCCGAATCAACATTTTCGACATTGACGACCTTTTTAAAGTCAATTCCTTCAACGTTGGTTCTTAAGATAGCGTTCTTGCCAACGTTAATCTTTGTTGCGTACAGGGAAATTCCGCCCGGCGCGTTGATGACGCCTTGAATATCGATACCCTTTTTAGTGTCGTTATTATATTGGATTCTAGTAGGAGCCAATTCGGTCATAAATGTATGCGCAGAATCAATTTTGCTTAAACTATCGAAGTAAGATTGACTGACCGCCATTCCGGTAAACGAGCCGGCATTAATAACGCCTGAAGAGCCGACCGCGATTCCGTTCGGGCTTAGGAAATATAAGTTGCCGCCAATTTTGCCGTCGCGAAGCGCGTTGACTGTGCCGTTGATATTGATTTTATTATCGACTAGGTTAGCGACCGTTTGGAGCTTATTAAATTGTATATTCGCTATATGCCCTTTGTCCAAATTAAAATCTTTGAACTTATTGACACCGACTTGGCTTGAAAGTTCTTTTTGCACTGCGATATTGTAAACGTTATTCTTAAAAGTAATTTTGCTACTGTGCGAAGTATCTTTAGGCGTGATAGAGGACGCCTGCGCGGTGAACGGGCTAGAAAAAATAGTCAACGCCGCCAGAGCGAACATTGCTCGGCGTCTTTTCTGCATGTACCTTAGAAACTTCATGTAAAAACCACCTCTATTCAAATGAACTTAAAAGAATCCGGTAACCGAGAAATGCAACCTAGAGGAATTGATATGTTCTCCGCTCTCGAAATGTTTTCTTAGCGGGATACCCCACGTTAAATTGGCGGTGACGTGTTTAAGATTGGCGGTTATTCCTATGCCGGTTCCGCAAATCATTTTCTCATCAATGACGCTTTCGCCGGAGACGTAGCCGAAATCAAAGAACGGGAAAATTTTAACGCGCTTATCTTTGGTAATAGGAATTTGATATTCAAGACTGCCGCTCAAGCCCTTTTCGCCGCCCATAAAACTTTCCTCATAGCCGCGAACAGAATTAACGCCACCGATATAGTATCTATCCGATGAGCCGAGTATTTTTTTAGAGGTTATCTGCCCGTCGAAACGGAAACTTAAAGTCTGTCCGGCGTCGAATCTTCTCTGATAGAAAGAATCGAATTTATAAATGGCGGCGGAATGTCTGGTATTGCTAACGTCGTCGCGGCGGGAAAATGCTACCGAATGCCTATGATAAAAAAGTTGATTGTCGCCATAGTGGATAAAAGAAATATACGGCGTAAAGCGGGTGATTTTATCGTCGACCCAGCGGACGCGCTCTTCAAGTTTGGTGCCTAAATCGGTTTTTGAATTTTGCCGGACGAATTGCAAGCCGGTTTCGTAGCGTGCAAATTGATTGACATAAAAAGGAATGCGCAAAGCCGCGCTGATTGAATGGGCTTTACCTTTAACGCCGTAGGCGGCAAGCTCGCCCTTTTTAACTTCGGTAGTATTCGCGCTGTAGCCGATATCGAATTTCATGCCGTGATGACCGATAGGAAAGGAGTAGCCGAAATCCCACGCCTTAGTTCCATTGCTCATCAGATAATTAGCGTGCAAGCTATCGCGATGACCGGTTAAGGAGCGGTAGTCATAGAACATGCCGAAACGATATTTGCCGCTTGTTTCGTAGCCGGCGTTGTCAGTGTAAAGCATAAAGGATTGATTATTCGGCTCGTACAGAACAATTTCGTAATCAGTCTCGCCGAAATTTTGACCGGCTTTCATAAGCAAGCGGGCTTGCGCGTCGCTCGTTCCGTTGAAATGTTGCAATTTTCTGTTAAGCTTGCGCGTATTAGTAATTTCGCCGGGCTTTAAATCGAAAGTATTACGGATAAAACTTTCGCGGGTGTGGTTGTTGCCGGAAATTGTGACGTTGGCGGTTTTGCCTTCGACTAAACGGATTTGAACTTCGCCCGCGTGAATAGTTTGTGGCGGCAGGAACGCCCGACACGTCAGAAAGCCTTTTTCCTGATAGAGCATATTAATTTTTTCGACAATCTCGTAAAGGCTCTGCAGGGTAACGGATTTGCCAATATAATCCTGCGCTATGGTATCTAATTCCTCTGCAGTAAGTATTTCGGAATTATCGAAGTTAATTTTCTGCAACTGGAATTCGACGGCGGCTTCTTGTTCTTCGGAAGTCTTTTCGTCTTGCTTCTCGACTTCAGCACCGCGATTTCTTTGGTCTTCGGCGATTTGGTCGGCAATTCTTTGCCGCTCCAACAGTTCACGATTTCTTTCAAGCTGTGCGCCTGCGTCATTTGCGCCGTAATCGGGCGCGGCGTTGACGGGTTGCGTCAATGACATTAAGGCTAAAATTGCAGCCGTTATAGGTAATTTTTTCATAGATTTTCGCGTCACTCCTTACAAATATATTTTAGTAATTATAATTGCTAGATTTTTATTAGTCAATGATAGACAAAAATATAACACTGTGCTAATATTCTACAGTAAAAATAAACTAAAAAGGAGAACCAGATTCATGAACAAAAATGCAGAGGCTTTTAAAGCTTACCTTGACGAAAAGAAGATTGAAGTTTTCGAGGTGGAAGAGACGCCCGACGACCCGCAGGAAACAGCGGTTTTTCGTTCGCACATAATCGTTGCCGGTCAGCAACTGCCGACAATCGTAGTCACCGATAAAAGCATTTTCTCTATCGTCCGCGTGCAAATCGCTCCGCAAGTTTTGACTGACGAGAACAAAGCCATGCTCCTTGCCTTCGTCAACGAGGAAAATACGAAGTACAAGCCCTTCAAGCTGTATTTCAACGTCAACGGTGCTTTGCTCTTGGATTTGTGCCTGACCAACGCCGAAGACGAATTGAAAGGCGACACCGTTTATCTTATCTTCGACGTTATTATTAATTACCTCAACGAAAACTATCAAACCATTATGAAAACCATTTGGGCTTAATAATAATTAAATTTTTTGGCGCGGATTGTTATTGATTCGCGCTTTCTTTGTAACCTAAGGAAGTGATTTTATGAATATCAGCAATAGTAAGGGGATTACCGTAGTAACCGGCACCGACGGCAACGATT
>DJWY01000029.1:33623-83931 GCA_002448305.1 Selenomonadales bacterium UBA7018 | reverse complement strand
TAAATGCAATGGGCGGCAACGATACCATTAATAGTAGCGGCTTCAACGCGATAATTAACGGCGGCTCCGGCAATGATACAATTAAAAATAATTCAATTTATGCCACAATCAGAGGCGGCGCAGGCAATGATTTCATTTCCCTTTCAACAACTCTTCGGGAAAATAATAGTTTGATAATCTACAACGCTGGCGACGGCAACGATTATATCAAAAACTTTGGTAGAATATCGACGCTAAGCATTGCCGATACTGGTTACGTTACGACTGCTAATGGCAACGACGAAATTGTTTATGTCGAAGACGGTAGCAAAATTATTCTGAAAGGGGTAACTTCCGCACGTATCAGGGGCAATGAAGGAAATTTCGTTTCCAGCACTTTTGACAATAAAAAGAACGGCATCTTGCTTGTCGGCAGTGATTCTAACAACAGAATTACCAATAGCGGCAAAGATGTCACGATATTAACCAATGGCGGCAAAGATAGCGTTACCAATCAAGGGCAAAACGCTAAGATAGGCGGCGGCGCAGATAATGATTCGATTTGGAGTAATGGCTTAAACGGCAGTCTAGACGGCGGCGCGGGCAATGATATCATTCAAAACACCGGCTCCAACTCCACAATCAAGGGCGGCGAAGGCAACGATTCAATTTTCATCTATGACGGCTCAAGTACAATCGACGCGGGTGAAGATGATGACTTTGTAAGCATTACCGGTGGCTCTAACCTTTCAATCAATGGCGGTTTAGGCAATGACGGAATTCATAATCATAGCTTTGGTGCCTTACTCGAAGGTGCAGACGGTAACGATTATCTTGGCAATGCCGGCTCGAATGTTTCATTAAATGGCGGTATGGGCAATGATACCATTTCAAATACCGGTGGGAATGTTTCAATAGACGGCGGCGCGGGCAATGATACCATTCAAAACGCCGGCTCCAACTCCACAGTCACTGGCGGCGCAGGCAACAATTCTATCAGTAACAGTGGCTCCGGCTCCGAAGTCAATGGCGGCGAAGGCAACGATTTCATTTATAACGCAGGCAGTCTTCTTTCTCGTAACGATTCAACGATAAACGCTCTCGGCGGCGACGATACTATTGAAAACAAAGCCTCCACCGTATCAATAAATGCTGGCTCCGGCAATGATTCAATTAAAAATAATTCAAGTTTTGCCACAATCAGAGGCGGCGCAGGCGACGATTCCATTTCCCTTTCAACTGTTTGGGAAAATAGTTTGATAATCTACAACGCTGGCGACGGAAACGATTATATCGAAAACTTTGATATAATGTCGACGCTAAGCATTGCCGATACTGGTTACGTTACGACTGCTAATGGCAACGACGAAATTGTTTATGTCGAAGACGGTAGCAAAATTACTCTAAAAGGAGTAACTTCCGCACGTATCAGCGGCAATGAAGGAACTTTCGTTTCCAGCACTTTCGACAATAAAAAGAACGAAATCTTGCTTGTCGGCGGTGATTCTAACAACAGAATTACCAATAGCGGCAAAGACGTTACGATATTAACCAATGGCGGCAAAGATAGCGTCAACAATCAAGGGCAAAACGTTAAGATAGGCGGCGGCGCAGATAATGATTCGATTTGGAGTAACGGCTCAAACGGCAGTCTAGACGGCGGCGCGGGCAATGATATCATTCAAAACACCGGCTCCAACTCCACAGTCACTGGCGGCGACGGCAACGATTCTATTTCCAATGACGCCCAAAACGTCACGGTCGACGGCGGCGCAGGCAATGATACCATTCAAAACGCCGGCTCCAACTCCACAGTCACTGGCGGCGCAGGCAACGATTCTATCAGTAACAGTGGCTCCGGCTCCAAAGTCAATGGCGGCGAAGGCAACGATACCATTAGAAGCAACGCTGAAAACGTCACGGTAGAAGGCGGCGCGGGCAACGATATAATTTACTTGAATGATAAAGCAAATAATTTGGTTCAATACACGCTAGGCGACGGCAACGACACCATTTACGGTTTCAACGATACGTCAACGCTTGATATTGGCGACGGAACTTCTGCCTCGCTTGTTAGGCGCGGAAATGATATGGTTGTCACATACGACGAAAGCGAAATTTTGCTTGTAGGCGCGGAGAATCTATCAAAAGTCAATGTTCGCGGCATGCGCGACGAAATTTTAAACGTTACCAACACAGCAGATAATACTTCAATCGTCGGCGGCAGTTTTGACGACAAGATTATAAATCAAGGCAAAAACGTAACGATATTTGCTCAAGGCGGTAGCGATATCATTCAAAGCACCGGCGAAAACGTCACAATCCACGCGGGCACCGAAAACGATAGAATAACTGTAGAAGGCGGGAACAAGAATTTAATCAACGGCGACGCGGGCAATGATTCCATTGACAATATTTCCAGCAAAAATGTCACAATCAATGCCGGCGCAGACAATGATTTCATTCAAAACAAAAATACCGACAGCAATAACGTTATAATTTTAGGCGGAGAAGGCAACGATTCTATTTCTAACGTAGCCTCAACTGTCACGATTGACGCGGGAGCCGGCAACGATACCATTTTCAACGACGGGACTTATAATGTATCGATAGTCGGCGGCGCGGGCAACGATACTATTCGGAATAACTCAGCGCAAAATTTAACGATTGAAGGCGGCAAAGGCGACGATTCAATTTTAAATGTCGGCAATAACGCGCTAATCAAATACACCTCTGGCGACGGCAACGACATTATCAACGGCTTTAAATCTGATTCGACGCTAAGCATTGCGGGCGGAATAGCCTCTACAGCCAAAAGAGGCAGAGATTTAATTGTCACGGTTGGCGGCGGCAAAATCACGCTTGCTGGCGCGGGCAATTTATCAACTGTCAATATCGTTGAAACACCAGTCAATATCCATAATTCCGCCGTCAAAAGATACTTTGGAGGCACCAACGCCAACGACACGATAATAAATACCGGCGAAGAAGTTACGGTTCAGGCTCTAAAGGGCAATGATTCCCTCAACAACAACGCCAAAAATGTCTCAATCGACGGTGGCGAAGGCGACGATAACATTTCCAATACCGGCACATACGCGACGCTTAACGCGCAGGGCGGCAACGATACCATTTACAACAATTCTTTCTCGTCTAACTCCAGAGCGGGCGCGGGCAACGATTCCGTTTTCACTCACGGCAGGGACAATAGAATTTATGGCATCAGCGGCAAAAATACCATTGAGAATTACAGCAATTCCGACGGCACATCATTAATTGGCGGCACCGATAACGATTCCATTAAAAACAGCAGTGACAAGGTCATGATTTGGGGTCAAAAAGGCAACGACACCATTTTTAGCAATGGCACTTCAAACAAAATTTTCGGTGATGAAGGCGACGACCTTATCAGCATTGAAGGTTCCTACAAAAATGAAATTACCGGCGGCGCGGGCAACGACACTATCAATTTGGATTGGAGTAGCAATAAAGCCATAGTTCGCTACAGCAAAGGCGACGGCAACGACGTTATTACCGGCTTCAACGCGACTTCAACTTTGCAACTCGGCTCCGGCAATGAATTTTATTCCAAATCAACCGAAGGCGACGACGTTATTGTCAATTTCGGCGAAGGAAATATCACACTCAAAGGCGCGGCAACCTTAGGCAGACTCCATATCAACGGCTTCACAACTTTAAATGCCAACAACACTTTAAACGGAGCCGCGCTAATCGGCGACCGCTTAGATGATACCGTTAAAAATAGTGCCAACAGAATAACAATCAGCACGTTCGCGGGCAACGATACCATAGAAAATTCCGGCTCACGAGTCACAATCGACGGCGGCGCGGATAATGATTCCATTTTCAGCAACGACGGCAACAACGTATCAATGGACGCGGGCGCAGGCGACGATTCCATTTACAACAACGAAGGCAATTTCGTATCAATCGTAGCGGGCAACGGCAAAAATTCCATTTCCAATATCAACAGCAATTTCGCCTCAATCGTTAGCGATAAAGACCCAGATTATATTTCCGATACCAACGGCAAAAATAACACAATCGACGCGGGCGACGGTCTCAACACAGTAATTTCTAGCGGCGGATTCAGGAATGTAATCACCGGCGGCAATGATATAGATTCCATTTCCGTTACCAACAGCAACAACACTACAATTAACACCCAATACGGCGCGGATATAATAAGCGTCAACGGCGGGTTCAGAAATGTAATCGTCGGCGGCGGAAGTGTTGATACTATTTATATTCCGTCAAGTGAAGGAGCTTTAATCAAACACAACAAAGGCGAAGGCAGCGACGTTATTTATGGCTTCAATGAAACTTCGACATTGCAACTGGGCGACGGCACTGACACTTATGATAGGTTCGTTATTGATAACAATGTTATCATTCATAAGGCTATCGAAGAGGAAATCAAGCTCATAGATGCAAAAAATTTGCCATTCGTAAATATTATCGGCGTAGCAAAAAGAAATTTGGGTATTAAAGTCGAAAATGTAAACAAAAATATATTAGTCAATGGCACGGACGCTGACGATAGCTTAGGTAACGCCGGTGCCAACTCCACGCTATTAGGGCACACGGGCAACGATACCATTAGTAACAATGCCAATTCTGCGGTACTCGACGGCGGCGCGGGCAATGATTATCTTCATAGCGCGGGCGAATACGTCAACATAAACGGCGGCGAGGGCGACGATACCATTAGGTACCGACAATACGGTAACACTAAAACCACGATTGAAGGCGGCACGGGCAACGATTCTATTTACAACAACTCTTACGACGTGACGATAAACGCGGGCGTTGGCGACGACACCATTAGCCTTTTGAGTAATTCTGGAAAAGCGATGATTCAATACACGGAGGGCGACGGCAACGACTTAATCACCGGCTTTAAATCGACGGATACACTAGGCGTTTTTGCTGATGATTTTTGGTTCAGAAATTTCGGTAATGATATTATTGTCACTATCGATAAAATGGTCAAAAACAGACTCCGATACATAGGCAGAATCACTTTACAAGGCGCGGCGTCTTTAAAAACTGTCAATATAATTCGCGACGAAAGAGAATTTCCGGTAAGTCTCAACAATGCTAATAATGATACTTTGCTTGTGGGCACGTCGCTTAAGGATACCATTATAAATAGCGGCTCGTACGTCACAATTTCCGCGCAGGGCGGCAACGATTCCATTTCCAACAGCGGCAATAACTCATCAATCGACGCGAGCGCGGGCGATGATACCATTACCAATCGCGGCACCAACGTTACAATTAACGGCGACGCGGGCAGAGATTATATCCTAAATGACACCGGCTTTTATACGTCAATCGTTGGCGGCGAAGGTAGCGACTTTATAACTGTTGTGAGCAGTTCTCAAGTCACAGTCAACGCGGGCAAAGCCGACGACCAAATCAGCATTAGGGGCAACGATGAAATTTTCATAGAGTACAACGCGGGCGACGGCAACGACAAAATTTATGGCTTTGATGATATGGCAACGCTAAATGTTGTCCAAACCGAATTCACTTCCGCGACCACCGGTAATGATATTGTTATCACGGTCGGCAAAGATAAAATCACATTGGACGGAGCCGCGACTTTATCCAATCCGCATATCATTAACGGCACGCAAGCAACTTTCACTGTTAAAAATGGCGCAGTGACTTGCGCAAGCGATTTGCCCGAAAACATTATCAAGGACGCTTACCAATTCAATAAAGATTCTTCCACGCTGTCACTAAGTAGCGCATTGCAAAATTATACTGTCAATGTTAAAGCAGAAGACGCCGGAAAAGTTAAATGGCATTACGGCACGGCGAATTTAGTCAGCGGTAGCACTTTGGAATATAAGCTTGACGACGGGAAAAATACTGCGAAGTTGACGAGCAAAAATTACGGCGACGAAATTACTTTCGACGAAGATACGACTTTCAATTTCGGGCGGATTGAAGCTGAAGCACTTAAAAATAGCACCGTCACGACAAAGGGCGCGAAAAGGATTTCCTTTGAAAATAATTCTTCGGCAAATGTCATGGTTCCCAGAGGTTATCAAGTCGACGTTAGCGCAAGCAATATTATGATTAATGACTTTCCGATAAACGCTCATAACGGTTCGGGCACAGTTACTGTAGAACGGCGCGGCATGACGTTTGAAGGTTACGGCGTGCAATTCGTTGATTTAGAAGTCGCTAAGGAAGGTTACTTCGGCAAACTCGCGCCAATGACAATCAATTACAATTCTAACGACGAAACCTACACGATTTACAATGGGTCTTCCGTTAAAACTCTCTCCAACGATTTTACAAAGCTGACATTTGACTTTAAAGACGATGCTAAAAATTCTACTTCCAATGATGATAAATACTCTTACTACAAGATTAACGACGTAGCAATCGCGCTTGCAAAAACTGATGATGAGCTTGAAACGATAGAAGTAAACGGGAGCACATTTAAAGTTCAGGACAAAGAAATTGACGTGGAAAATATCGGGCGCATAACCATTGATGAGCAAATTACTTTCAACGGCACGCAAATTGACTTCGACGGCGTGAAAACAACTTACACGCAAAATAAGCCGGTAATTTATTCTCTGGACGGCAAAGAAATTACAATCAGCGACGCGGCGAGCATTACGACGGGCGACGAGGTTAAAACCTTTAAATGCGAGGCGGGAACTTACACAATCAACGGCAGAACTTTTGAGACTTCAGCTGATTTAACGTTTACTGCCGACACGAACGAAATTAAAATCCCGTTGCGCGACGCAAATGCCGAAGTTTATTTCGACGGCGTGAAAGTCAGCGGCGTTTCAAACGGCGGGGAAATTGTCTTCGATTTGGCTAGCAATAAAATTAACATACCGGACGGCGCGAATCTTAATATCACTTCGCCCGAAGCGGCTAAGTTAAATTTGGCGGCGGGCAATTACACAATCGACGGCAAGAAAATTTCTTCCGATACTGCGCTTGAAATTACTGCCGATAAGGACAATATAAAAGTTCCGCTTAGTGCAAAGCCCGTAACGATAAACGGCGCGGCGATTACTGGCACGGGCGAGGCGACCATTGACAACACGAACGATTTATTCTGTTCAGTTCTTTTGCCGAATGGCGCGTTGGTTAAAAATTTGAGCGGAAGTATTTACCAGCTGACAGGAAAAGATAGCATTGCTTACTTTGGCGACACGAATAAAAAAGTTCAGCTGACTGAAGACGGCACAACTTATATCGAATACTACAAGGAAAATACAATCAGCGTCGGAATCAATAGATTTATGTTCGAGACGGTAGAAATTAAAGGTAGCGACACTTGGACGATTGAAACTGCAGGCACGAGCGGCATAGATAAAATCGCGGGTGTAAAGAACGGCGCGACAATTTCGACCTCTACAGAATACGTTGACGCGGGCGATTTGCGCTTTGAAGTGGAAACTTCTGGCGCGGGCACCTTCAACATTGCCGGACAAACAATCACTTCGACTGCTAAAAATACCTACGTCGTTTACGGCAATTCCAACGGCGAAATAAAAGTTGCCGCGCAGGGCGAAGAATATGCCGATGATGATTCCGAAGCGGCAGGAAAAACTTATAACTTTAATACGGCGGGCGATTACACCGTCAACGGAATTACTTTCAACGCTACAGCAAATTCTAAGGCGCAGACAATTACTCGCGGCGTTGAGTTCGATTTATCGAGTGGAACTTTCCAATATGACGGGTTGACGCTTTCGGGCGGCGGCGCGGCGCAAATCAATCGCTATAACGCCAAATTAGTTTCCTTGACGGACGGCGCGAAAGTCAGCGGCGACGATGAAACTAAATATCAAAATCGGCAATTCGAGATTGTAGGCGCGGTCGAACTTATCGGCAAGAAATTTGAGACGAACGAGCAGATAAGATGCGGGCTGATTAACGTTAAAGACACGATAGATAATGAGCCCATTACCCTAAGAGGCTTTGTCGTCGACGATAAATATGTTCAAATTCAAGATGATTGTTATGAGAGCGTCAAAGTCGTCGACAAGAAAATTTCGAGTATTGAGGGCGTCAAGACTTCGGCGGAGATAACCGGCAACGGCTTGCCAAATGCTTCGATTGTGACGAAGCAGAGCGGCGAATTTAAAATCCATGACAACACCTACAAGATAAGCGACGACTCCGACGGCGTTACTTTCGTAATGGATTCTCGCGGCAACATTTCTGAAATAAACGGGCTTACAGGTTCGGTTGAGGGCAATTTTGAAAACGCAATCAAAGTGAACGGCAAGGCAATTCGCTTGACTGGCGCAAGTTCTATAAAAGTTGCCAGCGACGGCGAAAAGATAACGGGAATATCAAATGTTGCGGGCGATTCAGTTACAACCGGCGGCAAAACTTATCGGAAAAATGTTCGCGTATACGAATTGGGCGGCGTAGAAAAATTGACGACTTCAGCCGACGGCACGATTATTTTCAGTGGCAATAAATTCGAGATGAGCGCGGGCAAAACTTTCACGCTTGATAATTCGGGCAACGTTTCCGGCATTGAACAGGCGCAAGTTGATTCTAATAATACTTCGGCGGACGTTGCAGAAACTGAAGCGAGCACAAGCCCATTAGTTGAAGAAAATTTCGCCACGATAACTCTTTCGACGACGGATAATTTAGATGAAGTTATTGGCGACTTTTCGGAAGGGCTAACAGTCAACGGCGTATTCGTTAAGGTGACCGACAGCACAAACTTTGTTGTTAAGAACGACGACCAAAACGTTTACATCGAAACGACCGCGCCTGATACTTTCACCATTAACAACAAAACTTTCGAGACTTATACCGACAAAACTATTTTCAAGCTGGACGCAAGCGGCAATGTTAGCGAAATCGTAACCGATAAATTCTACCTTTATCCTGAAGAAAATGCTTATCTGATAGAAGGCGACTTTAGCGACGAAGTTATTTTCAACGGGAAGAAATTCCGCGTGACTGGCACAAATGACACAACCATTTTAGTTGGCGAAGGAACGTTGATTGGCGTTGAACTGGCGCGAAATTCGGTTGAAGTAGTCGAGAGCGGCGGCGCGGATGAAATTGTCATAACTAGAGGTGGCAATATAACCATTGGCAGCAGAACTTTCACCACGTCAGACGACTTTGAAGGCATAATGAAACTTAATTCAAACGGCGAAGTCGAAAAGATAGAAAATTTCATTGGCACGCTAAGCGGCAATCTCAGCGGGCTTGACATTGAAGGAAATACAATCAATAGCGGCGACTCTTTCAGCGTGATTGGCGACGGCGAAAAAATTACCGCGCTTGAAAATCTCAAGAACGGCACGTTGACTGGCAATCTGGACGCCATTACGCTTAACGGCGAAAAAATATCTTTGGACGATTTGGACGAAGCAACGCTGACAATTACCGACGGCGAGTTGAAAACGCCTGAAGAACCCAGCGACGAACCTAGCGTAAATCCAAGTGACACGGAAGAAGAATTTTTAGATAAGCTTGTCAAAGAAATTTCCGATGTTGTTACCGTGAACGCCGATAATAGAAATGTTACGCTCAAAGGCGGTGAAGCGGCAATCGTCGAAGATACAAGCGCGAAAGTCAACGTAACGGCGAGCAAGGGTCGCGATACGATTTACACTGCGGGCAGTAACGTAAACATTGACTTAAAAGCGGGCGGCGCGACTGAAATTTTCGCGGCTCAAGGTAGAATGACAGTTACGGGTTATAATTCCGCAACGGGTAGCGGCTTCCACACCGATTATGCAGACATTTTCACGGCGATTGATAAAGGCGACATTGTTTTTAATAATGGTAAACTTACAATCGGCTCGGCAGTTATCATTGACGACGACGGCAACAATACTGTAAATTTCTTTAACACGAACGGCGAATTGCAAAAAGTCGGCGGAGCTTTTGAAGACGAATCACTTAATCTTAGTAAGGAAAAGGCTAATTTGATTCTTACTGCTAATAAATATTCTACGCTGACGGCTGGAGCAGGTAGCGATTCAATTTTTGCCTTCGAGGGTAGTTTTGTCGACGGCGGCGCGGGGAATAATTACATTGAAATTGAAGAACGCTCCGCAAATGCCGACGGCGTAGCTATTGCAATGCGCAACGGCAAATCAAAAGTCGCGAATTTCAAGGCGGGCTTTGACGACACGAGCGACCGTGTATTTTTCGGCGTCAATGATGTTATTGATTTCAAATTTGACGGTAGCGACCTAAAAGTTTACAACGGCAATGAAATGCGCGGCGTTTTGTCCAATGTAGCGAGCGGCGCGGATTTCGTAAACATTTTGACGGCAGATAATAATTCCGCTCCGAAAGTAGCTGTGGCGCAGAAAGGCGCAGTCATCACGGTTGAAAATGAACTTGCTGACCTTTACGTTGGCGAAAAATCCGGCGTCGATTTCACCAATTACGCAGAAAATCTTTTTGTCAATCTCGGTTCGGAAAATTTGAGCGTAGGCGGCGGCGAAGTTCTGTTTAGTGGAATCAATCAAGTTACGGTCGGTAGCGGACAGAATACTTTGATTAGTTCTTCAGCCAATGAGACTTTGACGAGTAACGGCACGACTGAATATATTTTCGACAAAGGCAATGGTCGCGACGTTATTCAGAACTTCAACTTCGACGGAGACAAAATCAATGTCGGCACCAATGCAGTTACGAACGTTCGGATTGACAAAGCTGGCGGCGTGCGTATGCAAATTAGCGGCGACGGTTGGTTGACGCTCGAAAATGCGCAGGGCAAAAATTTCAAGATTAATAATTTCGTTGCTGTAGCTGATGAAAATCTGACCTACAACGCAGAGGCAAATTATTTCGCGGCGACCGCGCAGAACGCAACTTTGACGGTTGGTGAAAGTGCGGAAATATGGCTTGACGGTTCGCACGGCAAAACCTTCAGCGGCGATATTAGGAATTTGGACGCCTCAACCGCTCAAGGCAAAACTTCTTTGGCTGGTAATGACCTTGACAACAGAATTTTCGCTGGACAAGGCGACGCAAGCTTATGGGGCGGCTCTGGCGGCGATGATTTACTCGTTGGCGGCGCGGGCAAAAATACTTTCTACTATCTGCAGGGCAACGGCTCTGACACGATAGCGAGTGCGCACGACGGCGACATTGTTTATCTTTCGACGGTGACGCTTGAGCAGATTAGCGGCACATCAATTACTGCTGACGCTGTGTCGATTAATTTCACGGACGGCGGCTCCTTGCAAGTCAACAGCAACGCTAATGTTACCTATCAACTTGCTGACGGCTCTAAATTTTCTGCTAATCACGCCCAATCTAATTGGATAGCATATTGACGAATACAAAAAATTATAATAAAATATGGACGCTTATAAAAAATGTATTAGGAGGAATCAGTATGAAAAAACTTGTTGCCGTCGTGTTAAGCCTGTTTGTTATGGCGTTTGCTACGGTGTGTTTCGCCGAGACTTACGAGATGACTTACGAGGCACCGAACTTCACCGAAACGCTGAAAAACGACCAAGCGTTGTCGGAAACTTTCACCACGCCTTACGGATACCTTAAAATTCAGGCGCGTAAACTCTTGCAATCGAAAAGCGAAAACCGTCTGCATTTCATAGTTTGGCTTGACGACAAGAGACTTGACGACGCGCATTATCCGAAAGTCGATTACGGCTACACAATCCGCGTATTCAAAAACACTTCCACCGCCGAACTGTTCTATTCGCTCGAAAGCATTGACCGTGCGTTTCTTTTCGGCTATTCGCCCGCTAATAAGAAATTAGAAACTTACATTGACAGCAATAACTATGCTCACGAAAACGGAGCTATTCCCAGCATTGTGGCGTTGAAGAATGGCGATTTGATTTTGGCATTTGAAAAAGATAATAAATCCAAACGCTATCGTTTCAAATGGGACGCTTCTAAGAATTGGTTCAGCTATTCCGATTTAGGAAAAGATTGGCCTTCCATCAGCAAAGAAAAACAATAATTTTAATCTGATTTTAGACGGAATGGACTTGGCAATTATTGTTGAGTCCATTTTGTCTAAATTTTTTTTCTATACTGTGTAACAAAATCGGATTTTAAACGTATAAGCTATAGAAATTGGAAAGGAGACTGATAACAATGGCAACACGCGAGGAAAATTTGAAAACAATCAATGACGAACTCGAAAAGATGAGCGACGAGGAACTCGACCAGGTCGCCGGCGGCAACAGGATTGAAACGTACCAAGACGGCAATGAGCTTCTCAAACGCGGACTTATCAGCGAAGATGATGCGTTGAGTTCTTCAAAAGTTCGCGAAGCTATTCATAAGCTCGGCTACAAGTACAAGGATTACGGCGGAATTAAAGATTTTGGCGGCAAAGATAACGAATACTTCAACAAAAAAGGCGAAAGCGTTAGCCGCGCAGAATTCTGGAAAAATTTCGACACTGAAAACGGAACTAAGATTATCCGCTAATTAAATCAATGCTGTTAAACAGAATGGACTTGGCAATTACTGTCAAGCCCATTTTGCCATTTATTTTTTGGGGGAATTTTCATGCGAAAGAAATTTATTCAACTGATTTTGTTCGCGCTGGTCTTAATGACGGCAAGCACGGTTGCGGCAAAAGAAACGCCCGAACAGCTACGCGCCAAACTAGACGATATGAGCCAACAAGTTTTGTCGCGCATGTATCAAAAATATCCGTCAGCACAGAGAGCAATTAGAAATACCTACGCCTATTGCACAATCAGTGCCTCAAGTGTCAAATGGGGCTTTTGGGGCGACGATAGAGGGCGCGGAGTTGCCGTCAACAATGAGACCGGCAAAAGAGTTTATGTCAAGATGAAAGAAGTTAGTCTCGGCGTAAACTTTGGCGCGAAGGAATACGATTTGCTTTTCGTTATTGCTAATAAGGACGCTTGGGACAAATTTATTTCGGGCAATATCAAATTTGCCAGTGAAGTTTCCGCGCAGGCAAGCGACGGCGTGAGCGGTGATACTTTTTCAGAGGCTACCATTGCGGCTGACGGCATTTGGGTTTATCAACTCGATAAAAAAGGCTTAGCATTTGAATTGACTTTGAAAGGCGCGAAAATTTCGCCGTACAAGAACCTAAATTAAAACAATATTCTTGAATAGAAAATGAAAAAGCCTCCAAATTTCTGGGGGCTTTTTCGTTTAAGCGGTTGTCTATTTCGATTCTGATTGATATAATTACAAACAAATTTTCTATACAAACGAGAGGAGAGTTAGTAAACGTCCCCACGATGGCGGGGGCTTTCAACAATTAAAAATTTAATTCGTTGGGGCGTGTTTACTCGCCTCTATCCGGTAGACAAAACATCCGGCTACATTTTTTGTTAATGTGCAGTGTGCACTTACATTTTTGGTAACGCAGAAGACTAACTGCGAGATTAGGTGCGCTTGAGATTTTACATAGGCAACGAACACGAGCCGACAACCTCCAAACCTCAACTTTTCAAAGAGCTGAAAACATTTTATCAACAAAACTAAAATTTGTGAAGAAAGGAAGTGAAAGGCGCGTTTTCTATTTTTCAACGCGCCAGTTTTAATGAGAATATTTCCGGCAATAATTTTAGCGGTGTCGTTGCTTCTTGCGGGTTGTGGCGGCGAAGACGCTGAAAATTTAACTCCAGAGGAATATCCAACCAAAGTAAAGGCAATTAAAGTGTTGACAACCGACGCTCCGATTACTCTTTCCTACAGCGGACAAGTTATCGACCGCGACGAAATGCAAGTTCAATCGAAAGTCAACGGCACCGTTGTAGAAAAGTACATTAAGGGCGGTCAAGACGTTGTCGAAGGGCAAATTTTGTTCAAAATCGACGACAGGCAATATCAATCGGCAGTTCTGCAAGCTGAAGCAAATCTGGCAAAGTCAAAGACGGCTTTGGCTAAAGAGCGCGTCAACCTTCAACGCGATGAGGAACTTTGGCAGGAAAATGCAGTATCAGAACAAAAGCTTGTAAATCAACGCGCCGCAGTCGAGTCGCAAAAATCGGAAGTTGAAGCCAACGAAGCTTTGTTGCAAAAGGCTAAGGACGATTTAGCAGATACGATTGTTTACGCGCCGATGAGTGGTAGACTTGGCATTGACGATGTACCTGTAGGAACTCTTGCGAATGCCGGTAGCACACCATTAGCAACGATTGGTATTGTTGACCCTGTTTATGTGCAATTTGCCGTTTCCGAACAAGAATATTTGCGAATTGAAAGGGAAGAAGACCGACCGAGTTCAAGTTTTAAAATTTCTCTGACGCTCGCTGACGGCTCAAAGTATCCTTATTTTGGAGAGCTTGCCGAATATGATAGGACAATGGGAAACGCGACTGGCACGTTGACAATTCGTACAATTTTTAGGAATCCCGAACGTTTACTTGTTCCCGGCATGTATGCACGTGTAGAAATTACCGGTATCACAATGCCAAACGCAATGCTCGTTCCCGAACGCGCTCTTCAACAACTTTTGGGCGAAACGCTGGTTATCGTCGCTCAATCCGATAATAAATCTGCAGTAAGAAAGATTGAACTTGGCGAAAAAATCGGCTCATATTATGTCGTCAAAAGCGGCTTAAAGGCTGATGATTGGATTGTCGTCGAGGGCTTAACTAATTTGCGCGACGGTATGCCGCTGGAAGTGACGCAAGTAACCGCAAAAGATATGGGCTTTTCATTCAAGCCTAGCGGAGAAATTTTTGACGTGCAACAAAATGCGACTAAGTGAGGTGGATAAAGCGTGGCAAAATTTTTTATTCACAGACCGGTTTTCGCCATAGTCATAGCAATTATAATTAGCCTTATTGGAATAATTGCGGGACTTAATACGCCAATCGCTCAGTACCCAAATATTTCTCCGCCTACAATCACTGTCGATGCTTTTTATACGGGGGCAAATGCTAGCGTCGTCAATCAAGCCGTCGCGCAGGTTATAGAAAATCGCGTAAACGGCACGCAAGGTATGGACTACATGAGCTCCAATTCAAATGACGACGGTAGCTATTCACTAAATGTCTTTTTTGAAGTCGGCACAGATGGCGATATGGATTCGGTTAAAGTTCAAAACAACGTCGCCTCCGCCAATTCAAATTTGCCGGAAACGGTTATTGCGTCCGGCGTAACGACTTCTAAATCTTCGCAGGATATGGCGATGATTTTTGCTTTCTACTGCGACAATGGGCTTTACGATACGGCTTTTATAAAAAATTACGCCGATATTTATATTGCTGATGATTTGAAGCGCGTTAAGGGCGTCGGCAAAGTTCAAATAATGAGTGCGAATTATGCCTTACGTATTTGGATAAATCCGGAAAAACTCGCGAACTTTGGCTTAACGGTCGCTGACGTGCAAAGCGCAATCAAAACGCAAAATGCTCAAGCGGCGGCGGGTTCCATAGGCAAATTACCTGTAGCGCAAGGGCAAGAAAAAGAATATACCGGACAAATTCAAGGCAGATTGGAAACGCCGGAGCAATTCGAGAATATCATTTTAAAAACCGGCGACGCGGGCGCATTTGTCTACCTAAAAGATGTGGCGCGAGTTGAAATCGGGCAACAGTCAAATACTTACATAGGTAAATTTAACGGCTATACGTCGGTGCCATTTATAATCAACTTGACGAGCGACGCCAACGCCCTTGAAACAATCGGCGAAGTCAAACGTATCCTTAAAGAAGCAGAAAAGAATTTGCCCGAAGGAATTAAATATGGACAAGTTCTTGATAACACGGAATTTATCACAGCGTCAATCAACGAAGTCGCACATACTTTTTTTGAAGCGTTGGTTCTGGTCGTACTGGTAATTTTTATTTTCCTGCAAAGTTTTCGCGCGACGATAATTCCGCTTTTGGCGGTTCCAGTATCGCTTTTGGGAACATTCGCGGCATTTACGGTTTTAGGGTTCACGATAAATACGCTAACACTTTTTGCAATGGTTTTGGCAATCGGACTTGTCGTCGACGACGCAATAGTTGTTATAGAAAACGTCGAACAGCATATGGAACGCGGCTTAAATCCCGTCGAGGCAACGGAAGTAGCAATGGAAGAGGTGCAAGGACCGGTTGTAGCAATCGCGTTTGTTTTGTCGGCAGTTTTTATCCCGATAGCATTTTTGGGCGGCATGACGGGCATTTTGTATCGGCAATTCGCGCTGACAATCGCCGTTTCAATGGGCTTATCGGCATTTGTCGCGCTGACTTTGACGCCGGCTCTCTGCGCAATGATTCTTAAACCACATGAGCACGGCAAGAAAAATTTCTTCAGCAAATTTTTCGACGCCTTCAATAACTGGTTTGAACGCACGAAAAATTCTTACGTCGGAATTGTCGCCAAAGTTATTTCCGGAACTAAATTAGCTATAGTCTTTATGTTGATTGTTTGTGGCTTGACGGGTCTGCTGTATAAAATATTGCCGTCAACATTCGTTCCCGATGAGGACCAGGGATATTTTGTCGCGGCAGTCATGATGCCCGAAGGAACTTCGCTAAATAGAACTTCGATGACTACAGACAAGGTAGCCGCCGCCATTCGCGAAAATGTTCCTGGCATTAAAGACGTCATTTCGATTGCTGGTTACAATATAATTTCCAACGGTACAAAGTCTTCGGCGGCAACGTTGTTTTTAAGTATGTATCCTTGGGCAGAACGAACAGATTTTGAAAAGTCGGTAAATGCCGCGATTGAAAATGTTTTTATGGTAGGCAATGGCGTAGCTCCTGAAGCTTTTGTAATGGGTGCTAACCCTCCCGCATTGCCCGGACTCGGTCAAGTTGGCGGCTTGACAATGCAACTTATTGACTTGGAAAGCCACTCCGACACCGAGCTTTCTGACATCACTGATAAAATCGTCAACGTAGCTAATACTCGTCCTGAACTTCAAGGCGTTAATACAACTTTCAGCGTGACTTCGCCCAGCTACAAATACGAACTCGACCAGAAAAAAATCAAAATGCTCGGCGTGAATCTCGCGGACGTTTACAGCGCGTTGCAAGTAAATTTCGGCGGTATGCAGATTGACGACTACGACAGATTTGGCAGAACATACAAAGTTGTTATGCAATCGGACGTTTATTTTCGCGGTGAAGTCGATATGCTGAAATTTATGTTCGTCAGAGGAGATATGGGGCAATTTGTGCCGCTCGATACTTTGATAAGTTATAAACTAAACACCGGCACGACGCAAGTCACGCGCTTTAATGGAAAACGCTCCGTCCTAATTCAAGCTCAACCGGCTGAAGGATATTCATCCGGTCAAGCAATGGCAGCGTTGACAAGCGTCGTTAATGAAGTTGCGCCGACAGGTTTTGGCGTCGAATGGTCTGGACAATCTCGCGAAGAGCAAAAAGCATCTGGCTCGACGGGACAAGTTATGGCGTTGGCGTTGATTTTCGTCTTCTTATGTCTTGCCGCGCTGTATGAAAGTTGGTCGGTTCCATTTTCGGTTTTGATGACTGTTCCGACGGGCGTTTTCGGGGCATTGCTTTCCGAATTCGTTTTGAATATCTACACGAATACTCTTGGCGTAGGCAATCCCGGTTTTCAAAATAGCATTTACATGCAAATTGGCGTTATAATGATAATGGGGCTTGCGGCTAAAAACGCGATATTGATTGTCGAGTTTGCAAAAGTCCGCACGGATAAGGGCATGGAAGCAGTTAAAGCGTCTTTGGAATCGGCAGGCTTGCGACTTCGCCCAATATTGATGACGTCCTTTGCATTTATAATCGGCTGTCTTCCTTTGGCGACGGCTACGGGCGCAGGCTCAGCGGCTAGAAATTCTATGGGTGTTGCGGTCGTCGGCGGAATGACTGTCGCGACCTTCTTAGGGATATTCTTAATTCCTGTTTTCTTCGTCGTGGTTCAAAAGATTGTAGAAAAACTTTTCCGCAAAGATAAAGTCAAAGTAAATCTTGAAAAAAGTTCCTCGTCAACGGATTGAGCAAGGAAGTAGTAAAAGTATATAAGCGAAAAAATACACCGGTGAAAATTTTTCCCGATGTATTTTTTTAATTTTAGACCGCAAAAGTAACTGCCTGACGATTACGCGCCGAAAAGCTACAAGGTTGAAAAGCATTTCAAAATTCGGAAAGAAAGTTTTTGAATTCTTCTAAAGTCGCGTAATATACGAAACGACATCAATATTTGTTGAACCGTTGACACTCCCCACGGCTAAAGCCGGAGGGATTCCTAATTCAACGACCATTTTACATGGTCTCCAAAGGCGTAAATTCCCGTGTGTCCCACGGTAGGTGTGTACTTGTGACCTATCACTTCTGCGGCTCCTACCGGGCAAGGTCTTTAAATTGCCAGGAGGACTCTGCACGCGCCCTATCTCTTGCTAAACAGCCTACCGCTAGCATTGCTTTTTCGATTTCAGCCGTTTTCAAACGCAAGACTTCTCCTTTCCTCAATATTCTTTAGGATTTTCATCTTACATTAGTTAGTTTTAGAAGTCAATTCGCCTTATATATCTTACGGCGCGGATGATAATTGCAATTTTCATTTTATAACCTCTAAAAATGTCATTAGAAATATTTTATCTTGCATTGGAAAAATTTTCAACGTTGCTCGCCGAGAAAGTCGCGCAACTTATCGCCGAGCAAATTAAACGTCGCGACCGTTATGAAAATCGCGGTGCCTGGTGCGATAATCACCCAAGGCGCAGTTTGTAGCATAGAGCGACCGTTATTCATCATCGCGCCCCATTCGGCAGTTGGCGGCATTGCCCCCAATCCTAAAAATGATAGCCCTGCCAATTCCATAATGATTGTTCCAATATCTAAGGCGGCTGTGACTAAAATTGTGCCCAAAATGTTCGGGAAAACGTGATTGAAGAGAATTTGAACGGAATTTGAGCCGGACATTTTCGCGGCGTCGAAATATGGCAAAGATTTAATCGATAAAACGAGCCCGCGAGCAATTCTTGCGTATTTTGGCCAGCCGATTATCGCTAAAGCAGCCGCCGCGTTCAATAATCCGCCGCCTAATGCGCCCGCCGCCGCGATTGCGAAGACCATTTGCGGAAAAGCAAGAAAAATATCGGACATGCGCATTAAGAAAACGTCGAGCCGCCCGCCTTTATAGCCGCAAATCGCTCCGATAAGGCTACCGACAACAGAAATTGTCGCTAAAAGTAGCAAAGAAGCGCATAAAGTCGTTTGCGAACCGATAATTACTCTGGATAAAACGTCGCGACCGTATCTATCGGTGCCCAAAAGGTTAATTTCGTTTGGCGGAGCGAGTGCATTAGCTAAATTTTGTTCGTAAGGGTCGAAAGGCGTTAAAAAATCGGCGAAGACTGCGATAAAAATCAAAATTCCCGCCGCCGCAAGGTATGGAGCTAAATTTTTCATGATTTTTCACCGTAACGGACGCGCGGATCGAAGAAAAAGTACAATAAATCCGCCGCGAGGTTCACGAACACATAAATTATCGCCATCCAAACGACGTAAGCTTGAATCAGCGGATAATCACGCATTAAAATCGCGTCGACTGCCATTTTCCCGACGCCGTCCCACATAAAAATTGTCTCAACAATCGCCGTGCCGCCCAAAAGCGAGCCGATTGACAGCGCAAGCAAAGTTATAATCATAATCAGCGTCGAGCGCAGAACACTTTTAGTTAAAATCGTAAATTCCGGAACGCCGCGACTCCTTGCGCCGATTACATAGGGTTTATCGAGTTCTTCTAGGACAACTGCGCGAATTTGCCGCGTATATTTTGCCGCCATTGAAATTGTCAAAGTCAGCGCGGGCATAATCACGCTTTGACCGATTATCGGCAGAAGATTTAATTTCAACGCGAGGAAGTAAATCAATAATAATCCGACGAAAAAATTTGGCATTGAATTGCCGATAAAAGTTAAACTTCGGATAAAATAATCTAGTGGGCGATTTTGATTGATTGCGGCTAAAATTCCGAGCGGGATAGCGAAAAAAATCGTCAGCAGGATTGAAACTAGCATTAATTCAAACGTCGCGGGCAATTTTTCAGCGAAAGTTTCAAATACGAGCTTGCCGCTTATAAACGAACGCCCCATATCGCCCGTTAAAACTCCGCCGAGCCAATTTCCGTATTGAATCATAAACGGCTGGTCGAGTCCGAGTTCAGCGCGTTTTGCGGCTTTAATTTCTTCTGAAACGCTTCCCGATTGCTCATAAATTATATCAACGGCGTCACCTGCGGCGAATTGCATCATGCCGAACGTCAGGAAAGTTATCCCGAATAAAATCGGTACGAGTTGAATTAATCTTGATAAAAAATATTTCTTCATAGCGTAAATTTTATATCAGTCGCACAAAAAAAATAAGCCCCGCATAGGGATTGGGGCTAAAAATTTATTTCGCGACAACTTTTATCGTCAATAATGTTTTATCTGCCGCGCCAAACACTTTGCCGACTGATTTTTTTATCGCTTCGACAACTTCCGCCGAAATTTTTTCTCCTGGCATTAATAGCGGGATTCCTGGCGGATAAAATGTTATTTCTTCCGCGCAGATTCGCCCAACAGCTTTTTTCAGCGCGACTACTTCAACCGGCGTATAAAATGTTTCTCTTGGCGACAAAGAAGCAATTATGAATGAGGAATTAGGAATTAGGAATGGTTTTGGTGAAATTTTTCGCCTGTAAAAAGATAATTTCTTTAGCGCGTCCACTAATCCCGAAATTGTTTGCTCGTCGTCAGCATACGTTATCAAAAATAATAAATTCGCCGCGTCTGATAGTTCGCATTGAACTTTTAATTCTTCGCGCAGGATTTTTTCCGCCTCGTAGCCGCTTAACCCTAAATTTTCTACGTTCACTGTGACTTTCGTCGCGTCTAATGCAAAATTTTCCGCCGCGTCGAATGTTCTAAGCCCGTCAATCAATTTTATCTCTGCGCGGAGGCTTTTAGCTAACTCGACCGCCCGCGAAACTTTTTCCCGCCCTTCAAGCTCCATTTGCAACCGCGCTATGTCCAATGACGCTAATAAAATTTGATTCGGACTGGTCGTTTGCAGTAAACTCGCGGCAAATTTTACGCGCTCCGCAAATTTTTTCCTGAACATTAGCATTGAACATTGCGTCAACGCCCCTAAAAGTTTATGCGTCGATTGCGCCGCTAAATCTGCGCCCGAATCCATCGCTGAACGCGGCAATTCCTCGCAAAATTGCAAATGCGCCCCGTGCGCCTCGTCTATCAGCAAAATCATTCTGGCTTCATGCGCCAACACCGATATTTTTTCCAAATCCGCCGCCACGCCGTAATAATTCGGCGACACTAATAAAATCGCTCGCGCTTGCGGGTATTTTTTTATCGCTCGCTCAATCGTCGCGACGCTCACATTTAGTGGAACTTTTAATTCTGCGTCAAATTCTATCGGCAGGAAAATTGGCACCGCGCCCGATAAAATTAGCCCCGAAATAACCGACCTGTGCGCGTTTCGCGGGATAAATACTAAATCGCCCGCCTTGAGTGTCCCTAAAATCATTGCTTGTATTGCTGAGGTCGTTCCATTCACAAAAAATATCGTTTCGTCCGCGTGCCAAAGCTTTGCCGCTAATCTTTGCGCCTCTTTTATGCAACTTTGCGGCGCGTGCAAGTCGTCTAGCTCTTCCATTAGCGAAACTTCTTGCCTCAAGCCTTCTAATGTCAAAAGTTCGCGTAAAAATTCATGCGCCCCGCGTCCTTGCTTATGTCCGGGCGTGTGGAACGCTAAAACGCCGTCGCTTGAATATTTTTTCATCGCTTCCACTATAGGCGCGGAAATATTTTTTCCCACTTTCAATTTCTCCTTTGCATGTTATAATTTTAAAGAATTAGGTTATTAGGTGGTTATTAGTTAGGTTATTAGTGCTATTAACCTATAACCTAAAAAGGAGGATTACAGCTGTGCTTGAAAATAATAACGCGGAAGAATATGTTGGGCGTCTGAAGACATTGGCGATTATTTTTACAGTTATTATCGCAATTTTAATCGCTCGCGTCGGTTATTTGCAAATTTATGACGGAGAATATTACGCCCATCTTGCCGACGGCAATAGAATCCGAATTATTCCGTCTATGGCTCCTCGTGGCACCTTCTACGACCGCAACGGCAAAGTTTTAGTCTCAAATCGTCCAGGATTTTCCGTTTCGCTCCTGCCGCTCACCGAACCTATTAAGCCCGAAGTCGTCGAGCGCGTTTCTAAACTTCTTAACGTCCCTATTGAAGAAATTCAGCAGAAAATTTCAGTTCATTACGGCTTCGACCCCATTAGAATTCGTCCAGACGTTACGCAGGACATTGTTACTATCATCGAAGAGCAAAAAGAATTATATCGCGGAGTGGTTATCGAAGTCCAACCGATTAGAAATTACGCGCTGAAACAGGAAGGCGCGCATACTTTCGGCTACGTCAGCGAAATTTCCGACGCTGAATTGGAGAAAAAAAAGGAAGAAGGCTATAAATCCGGCGATATTGTCGGGAAATTCGGCTTGGAGCGCGTTTACGATAAAGAAATTCGCGGCGAAAACGGCGGAGAGCAAGTTGAAGTTGACGTCGCGGGCAAGCCCGTTCAAATTTTGGGAAAAAAAGAGCCGAAACCAGGTTACGATTTAATTTTGACGATAGATAAGGACTTGCAAGAGGTAGCAGAGGCTGCAGTTGATAATATGTTGAAACAATTAAGCTGTAATGCGGCGGCGGCGGTCGTTTTGAATCCGCAGACAGGCGAAGTGCTCGCTATGGTCAGCCGTCCCGCTTTCGACCCAAATTTATTCGCTCATGGCATTTCAACTAAGGATTGGAACGCAATTAACAACAATCCTTATCACCCAATGGACAATAAAGCGATTACCGGCGAATATCCGCCCGGTTCAACGTTCAAAATTGTTACTGGAACCGCCGCGCTTGCGACTGGAAGAGTTCTTCCCGACGAATTGATTTTCGATAGCGGTACGCATTGGCTCGTTCCCAAAGGAAATGCCGGTGGAGAGGCTTTAGGCTGGCTAAATTTCCACGCGGCGTTAAGTCATTCCGATAACGTCTACTTTTACGAGTGCGGAAACCGTTTGGGCGTCGATTTATTGGAAGAATACGCTAGAATGTTCGGTTTAGGCAAGCCGACGGGCATTGATTTGCCTTATGAGTCGCCCGGACTGGCAGATTGGAAAGAATATAAGCGCGAAGTCTACGAAGACGATTTTTATTTGTCTGAAGTCATGGACGCGGCGATTGGACAAGGATTTAATTTGGTAACGCCCCTTCAAGCGGCAATGGTAATGGGAGAAATAGCCGCCAACGGCAAAAGATTTAAACCGCACGTCGTAAAACAGATAGTCACGCAGGATAAAGAAGTCATAAAAGATTTTCAGCCGGAATTATTGAGCGAATTGCAGGTTGAGCCGTGGGTAATTCAATTAGTACAGCAAGGATTGCACGATGTCACAGTAAACGGCACGGCGGCGCAGAATTTTATCGGATTTCCCTACGACATAGCCGGAAAAACTGGTACGGCGGAAAATTCGCAAGGAACAGACCATGGTTGGTTCGTCGGCTACGGACCTTTTGACAATCCGACAATTTCAGTGGCGGTAATCGTGGAGCAAGGCGGCTACGGCGCGAGTTCAGCAGTTCCAATCGGGCGAATTATCATGGAAAAGGCATTTGCATTACAAAATATCCCGAAAAAAGGTCAATAACTCATGAATCAGGAAATTTCGTTAGAAATATCGCAAAAATTAGCGTTGACGCCGGAATTGAGGCAATCAATACAAATTTTGCAAATGTCAGCGGTTGAGTTAGCGGCGACAATCGAAAAAGAATTTTTAGAGAATCCGCTGTTAGAAATCGAGTACGCGGAAGAGCCGATAAAAACATTTGATGATAAAAATCTTGAGCCGGTCGACGTTTCGACACCGACGCTTCAAGATTTTTTAATTGAACAGGCGAAATTTGCCATTGGAGCGGAAAAATTATTTGCGGCAAAGTTTTTAATAGAATCGATAGACAATCGAGGCTATTTAGTGGAGAAAATATCAGAGCTAGCGAAAATTTTGCAGGTTGAGGAAGGATTTTTGGAAGAAATTTTAGCCGAGATACAAAAATTTGAGCCGGCTGGCGTTGGAGCGCGGAATTTATCGGAATGTTTAAGGTTGCAAGCGGAGCGGCGCGGAATTTATTCAGGAATATTAGCGGCGATAATCGAAAAACATTTAAAAAAAGTCGCCGAGCACAAGATAAAAGAAATTTCCCGTGTAGAAAAAGTGTCAGTGGAAGAAGTTAGAGCGGCGATAGAAAAAATTCGCGGATTAAATCCGAAGCCTGGCGCGTCGTATGGTTTTGAGGCGGTGAAATTTATAATTCCGGACGTGCGAGTTGATAAGGATAGAAAAATTACGTTAAGTTCGCAAATTCCGCGCTTGAGTTTATCGGAAATATATTCGGACGCAAAATTTTTGGACGAGGACGCGAAAATTTATGTGGCGAGCAAATTAAGCGCGGCGAAGCAGTTGATAATAGCGATAAGGCGGCGCGAGCAAACACTTTTGCGAGTAGTGGAAGAAATAATCCGTCGGCAGAGCGATTTTTTGGAAAGGGGAATGGAATTTTTGAAGCCGATGACGATGCGGGAAGTTGCGGAGGCGTTAGAGTTGCATGAATCGACGATAAGCCGCTCAGTAGCGAATAAATTTATCGAATTTCCGTTTGGCGTGGTAGAAATGCGGAAAATATTCAGTGTGAAGGCGTTATCGGCGGAAGAAATTACATCTGCGCGGGTGAAATCGATGATAATGGAGTTGATAAGCGGCGAAGACAAGAAAAATCCGTTATCAGATAAAAAGTTGGCGGAAATTTTGAATGAGCGCGGAATTTTGGTTGCGCGGCGGACGGTGATGAAGTATCGAGAGCAAATTGGGCTTTTATCGTCGACGAAGCGTCGGAAATAGCTTATGCCTAGCGGCATAGGCTTTTTTCATTTGGAAAATTTTATGCGAGAGTGATTGACAATGTTATAAGAAATTTGATAAATTATGCGTGCGAGTCGAACCCATTATTGAAAGTTTAAAAGGAGGCTGATAAAAAATCGTCTCGAACGTCGCGGCTGAAATAGTTTGCGACACCGTTTAACAACGCCGACGCAGATTGACTTAGAAAATTTTCAAAGTGCACGTTGCCCCCACAATGGGCAATGGCATTAACTTAACGAAAAGGGAAAAAAATTTTATGATAGTCCCGAAAGGACTGTTATAGAATGAATCCGATAGAAAAGTTACAGGTTATAATAAAAGAAATGGAAGGAAATAAAGCCAAATACGTTGCTAATCCTCAAAAAGATTTCAGTCGTAACCGCAAAGTGAGTTTCTACGACATGATGTGGTTCATGCTGTTCATAGGTGCAAACTCTATGAACGAAGAGATACGCCGCGCCTTTAACGATAAAGCTTTTTCTTACATATCAGAGGTAGCAATTTCAAAGAGCAGAAGTAAAATTAAGGCGTCAGCATTCGAGCAACTCTTGCGTAAATTCAATGATACACTTGAAAATCCGAAAGAATACAGAGGCTACAGGGTGTTGGCGGTGGATGGCTCCGACTTCAGTTCGCTCTACAATGCCAATAGTGAGTACGCGACAATAAGCAACCAATATGGCGGCGCAAACAGGATGCACGTCAATTTCGCTTACGACCTCTTGAACAAAAATTTTTTGGATTGCGTGATAGAAGCAAAGAATAAAGCCGACGAGCGCAAAGGCGCAATTAAAATGCTTTCTTCTCTTGCCGAGTCAGAAAAGATTTTGGCAATCATGGACAGAGGCTACGACGGACTCAAAGTTTTTGAACATTGCAACCGGATTGAAAATCTGAGCTATCTTATTCGCATACGTAGCGGCATGACTAAAGAAATAAAAGCTCTGCCGGACAAAGAACTTGACTTGGATTTGAAATTCGAGATAAGGGAGCAAAGTAAACGTCTGACATATAAAATAAAAATACAGGCGTGGGATATGGAACTGCCTTGCTGTGTTTCTTTCAGACTGGTGAAAGTAAAACTTAAAGATAAATGGCTGGTGCTTGCGACTAATTTACCAAGACAAGAATTTTCAGCTCGAACATTGAAAAGCTTATACGAAAAACGTTGGAAAATAGAGCTTGCGTTTAGGGATATAAAACACGCAATTGGCACCTTGCATTTTCACAGCAAAAAAGATTTGTTTAATGTCCAAGAATTTTTTGCGCACTTGATAAGGTACAATTTGACCGGCAGAATTATCTGCCAGATTCATTTAGCAAAACCTAAAAATTTGAAGTACCGCTATGAAGTTAATTTCAAAAACGCTACTCAAATCATTCAAGATTACTGTCGGCACGCTTTGGATTACGAGGAAATTCTAGAGCAGATAATCCATTATGTTCATCCGCTAAGAGCTAATCGCCTCTTTCAGCGAAATTGCCGTTATATTTATCCTGTGGGCTTTAATTACCGCGTCGCTTAAGTTAATGCCATTGCCCACAATGGCTCGATGAAAACTTTTTACGGAAGAACTGCTCGGCATCGAGAAATTAATCATGAAAGGAGTATAAAAATCTATGGAAGGAAAACTTTTTTTATACAGTAAAGCTACGCCCCCCCCAATGCACGTTCCGAAATTTTTGTCTTCGACCTGCAACGCTTCGACGGCACTACTTGGACACTAACTCAAGAAAACTCAACTTATAAACTTACTGCCGAAGGAAAAGACGAACAATCATATTCTTCCACAAATGACGCCATTGCCGCTGTTGGCGACGGCGACACAGTCAAATTAGGTAGTAATATTTCTACAGCAACTTATACCGGCGTAACTAAAAGCTTAACTCTCGACTTAAATGGCAAAACGTGGACGGACACAAGCGGATGGGCGTTTTATATGTACAGCGCAGACGGTAAAACGTTCACTATTAATGATAGCGTCGGTACCGGTAAAATTACTAGTACTAACTATGGCATTTTGACTTGGTGTAGTGCTAATGTAATTTTGAACGGCGGCACTGTTGAATCTGATGTTTATGGTGTCTATCTTTACGGCGGCTCCACTTTCACATTGGATAACGGCACAATCTCAACTAAAAAATCCGGTGCTTATGGTGTTGTTTTATCACAAGCGACAGGATCCACCACTGATTACTCCGCAAAGAACGGAACGCCCAACAACTTTATCATGAACGGCGGCAACATTGAAGTTAAATATGAAGATGATGGCACTTCTGATATTAATGCTGTTTATGTGGAGCAGAACAATAACTTCACCATGAACAACGGAACAATTTCTTCGACAGGAATTAAATCCGATGATGCGCAAGTTTGGGCATATGGCGTATATGTATTTGCTAATTCTACTTTCAAAATGAATGGTGGCTCCATAAATACTGACACTGCTTTTGGTGTAGTCAGTCAAGGTACTATTGATAAATCTAGTTACAGTTATGGTGCCAATTCTAAAATCGAGATTAACGGCGGTTCAATCACCTCAACGAAAGATTTGGGTATCTACAATCCTGCAACCAATAGCGAACTCACAATTAATGGCGGTAATATCACTGGCACGAGCGGCATAGAAATCCGCGCAGGTGAACTCACCGTCACGGGCGGCACAATTACCGGAACAGGTGAAGCCAACTCCAGTGGAACACCAGACGGCGGTGGCTCGACTTCAAGCGGCGCGGGCATTTCCATTTCTCCCTACGCTAGCAGAAATATTAATGTCACAATCGGCAATGCTGAAGGCGGCGATACCGGAACCATTAATATTTCCGGCGCAAATGCACTGGCTCTGGGCAATGCGGAAGCAACACAAGCTAATAGCATTGATGTCGCAATCAATAACGGCAACTTAACATCGGAGAGCGGCAACGCCATTTATGCTGACGACGCAAAAGCTAATATAACTGTCAACGGCGGTACCTTAGCCGGTAATGTTACTGTCACGAAAAAGGCTGCCGCTACAACTGCGACCGCCAAAATTACCGTAAATAACGCTACTGTCACAGGCGATATTAACGTAGAAACTGATTCGACTACAAAAGAAAAAGCCATAGACAGCTTAGAAATCAAAGGCGGCACTTACACCAATGCACAAACAGTTTCTAAACTCCAAGAGTATACGAACGAAAATTTAGAGACGGCAACAGATGCAAACGGAAATGTCGTCGTTGTCAACAAGACAATCGGCTGGACTCAAAAAGGTCTGGAAGGAACTACTACTTGGCAATATCTTATAGGAACCGATGAATCTTCTTCTGTGGTTGCAAGTGTTACCGGCGTAAATAGTTATGCGTCACTCAAGGCAAATAGTATCAATGGTCTTTTGGGCGTTGCTAGTGTTAATGGCGTAGGCTGGGGTTGGGGCACAGCTAATGAAAATTATGCTTTTGCCAAATTTAGCACGACTTCGGGAGCTATGACGATTGCGCCGCAGTCAACGGGCGTTAGAGTTATCGGCACGGGCTTTATCGGCAACGTTACCACACTCAAAACGGACGGCGGCACGACTTCCATTGGAGCTTATGTCGACGCGACAAATAACAATCTAACTTCAATCGAAGGCGGCGACGGTCCCGATACGCTTAAAGCAGGCGCAAAAGATATTACGCTAAACGGCGGCAACGGTAATGATATTCTAGAAGGCGACAACGGCGTCGATACGTTCATTTACACGGCGGGCAAAGATGAAATTAATAACTACACGCACGGTACTGACATTGTCAGCGTAACGAGTGATTTAACGCCGTCAGTTGATTTGAACAATGTAAATTTCAACGGTACCAATTTAGTTGTCAGCTTGAGCGGTGACGATAACGCTTTGACATTCCGCAGTGTAGCGGACGTTGCTATTTTTAAGGGCAATGCTACTTATTCCTATCAGGGCAATACCGGCGGTAGTATGAATTACGTTGCGTTTAATTCTGCAACAGAGCACGGAATATCACTCGGCGCGGGTTATAGCGGACGTTTCAACGGCACGCTTGCCGCTAATGAAGATTATAAGACGATTGACGCTTCCCATGTCAACAACGCAATCAGAGTAACTGGCAACGACAATAATAACTACATGGTTGCGAGCAAAGGCGGCGGCACGCTTGAAGGCGTCGAAGGCAAAGACATATTGAACGGCGCGGGAACTACAGCAAGTTTGGTGCTTAATGGCGGCGACGATGATGACTCGCTGATTGGCGGCACGGGGAAAAATGTATTTTTCTATACCGGCGGCGCGGACTCTATCAGCGGCTATCACGACAATGACTTAATAACCGTAAGAGGCGGCAACATTGACATTGCAAATGCGGCTTTCAATGCAGAAGGAAACAACATTAGCCTTGACTTTGGCGGCGAAGATAGGCTTATTTTCGAGAACATATCAGGAGTTACAAACGGCGTTTCGATTCAGAGCGGCAGCAGTAGCAAAAACATTTACGTTTACAAGAAAGATTCAATCGCACGCGACAAGAGCATAACGCTGACTTCCGGCTTTGCAGATTCGATTTTCTCGGCGGGCACTTACGACACGGTTAATGCAGTTAATGCAAGTAAAGCTGTTTCCATTTCGGGCAACGACAACAACAACGTCATATTCGGAAGCAAGCAAGGCGGTACGCTCTTCGGCGGCGCAGGCAAAGATAAACTTGACGTGACCGAAAGAGGCGACGGCAAAAATTTCGTCTTCAAATACACCGAAGGCAAAGACACTGTCAGCGGCTTTGTTGCGGGCGACAAGTTGGAAATTACCGCCGATAAGATTGACGAAATCACTAAGGCAAAATCAAGCAAAAGTAATACCCGCTTAGCGTTTACGTTTGATAAGTCCAACGTTCTCACCTTCAACAGCGACGGAGACGAAATCAGCAGAGTTTCGCTAAATGACGGCGGCTTCCTCACCAAAGACGGCGTTGTCAAAGGCACAAACTTTAAATTGTTCGCGAGTGCACGTGGCAAAATCGACCTTACAGAAGCACCGTACGTCGGCGCGGGCATTGCGTCAATTAATGCGGCTGACGTCAAGAAACAAAGCGTGACGTTAATTGGGGCTTCTGTTGACGGCGGTAGCTCTTATACTTTCGCCGAGAAGAACAAGAAAAAAGACCAATTTGAGTATAACGGCGGCAACGTCTCGATAAGCGGTTACGAGGCGGGTGTTGATAGGCTCGACCTCAACACGGCGGCACTTGGCACTTTCTCTGTAGAAGCTGACGGCGGAGATGTTTCGCTTAGTGCGGGCGATAACGTCGTTGTTCTTAAGAACATGCAGGGGCAAGAAGTCTTATTGCACCACGCCGACAGCAAACGCAATTCCTTTACTAAGATGGTTTTCAAGCAGGAAGGCGTTATTCTCAACAAGGAAAAACGTCCGACTATGGCGACGGTCTCTGCAAGCTATGACGCTTCGGGAGATTCGACCGTTAAGAAAATTTTCGTAGCGGACGGAACTACTTCTAATCTTGCTATTACGGCAGGCGATAGGAATAAGACGACGCTTGACGCGAGTGCGGCGGCTAGCGGCAAAATCAGTCTGATTGGCGGCGCGAAAAATGATAAGCTTATCGGCAACACAAGCACAGTTGTGAGCGATACCTTCATTTACACCGGCGGCAAAGACATTATCCAGAACTACGGCTCGAACGACCATATTTCTTTGGGCAGTTTTGCTTCTAGCCTAACCAGTGCTAAGATTAACGCCGGAAAACGTTCGATTAAGTTCAAGTTCTCAAATAAAAACGCGCTGACGATTAAGCCGGCGAAAGGCTCCACTTTGGGCGACGCGCTTGTTATAAGCGACATTCCCCCTTACACCTATTCCAAGAACGCGATAGCTAGCAGCTCTAACGTCAGCTTGACGAGCGAATTTAGCGGCTCCTACAGGTTGAAGAATAGCAACGCTAATAACGTTGACGGGCATTTAGTCGAAAAGAATCTTACATTCAGAGGCACGAGTTCTGACGAGACGCTAGCAGGCGGCACGAAGAAGACGACCTTCAAAGGCGGCGGCGGCAGTGACAGCTTAAAAGGCGGCTCCGGCAATGATGTTTTCTTCTACGCCAAAGGCGACAGCGGTAATGCGACTATCGCTGACTTCGACTTTAATAAAGATAAGCTTAAAATCGCTAGCGGCACGATTACGAATATTTCAACCGTGAGCGGCGGCATTAAATTCGACATGAATAACGGCAAGAAGAATTCCGCAAATATCGGTTCGTTCACTGTCGCAAATTCTTTGGGCGGTGGTGATATCGACACGACCAAAACTCTTATCAAGACGAATAATACCTACTACTGGTTCGCGCAAGATGCGGATACAACTAGAGATATAAAAGTTGGCGACTTAATCACGGCTGATACAAAAGTTTCTAAGTCGAACGCGACGGCGACTGGTTATGCCATAATCGATTTGGGCTACTCGTCCAATTTGGTTAAAGCGGACGTTGCAACTAAAGCCGGCGAGTTTACTTTTGACGGCGGTATCACTAAAAAAACTACTAACAATGGCTAATCGATTGACATAAACTAAAGCATAAACTTTATAAGCACCTTTCAGCTATAAAAACTGGGAGGTGCTTATTTTTTTACTATCGACGGCGCGATTATCGCTAAAAGCACCAAAATTATCCCGAAACTCTCGATTAATCCAAATTTCGTCCCGAAAACCGCCCAACTTATCACTACCGACGCCGCCGGCTCCGTCGTTACCGTGATTGACGCCTCTTCCGGCGTTAAAAACTTCAATCCCGCGTTGAAACTCAAAAATGCCGCCACCGTTCCGAAAATTATTATCCAAATCACGTCGAAAAGTACTTCCAAACCGAAAAATTCCGCCCAATTCCAGTTTTCTATCAAAAAAAACGTCGACAACCCCCCAATAAACATTCCTACGCCCGTCAAAAACAACGCATCAACCTTTTTTGCAAATAAATGCTTCGGATATATCGCGCTGAACGCAAATGCCGCCCCACTTAGCAAACTCCATACCACACAGCCCAGCGGAACTAATAATTTCGTCGGATTTCCGCCCGTAACTAGCAAAAATACTCCTATCATCGCCAAAATTACCGCTAAAACTTCTCCAAGTCGCGGAAATTTTTTATTATAAACACTTTCCCATATTACGACCATTGCCGGGCATGTATAGCAAATTACCGTCGTCGCCGCCGCTCCGCCTATCGATATTCCCTGAAAATACGTAAATTGCATGAACATCACGCCGATTATCCCATAAATCGCTACGTCTAACCATAATTTCGGGCTTTCATTCAACTTTTTTACCGATAATCCAAAATTTTTCCGCCGAATCGCTGACATTATTATTAAAATCGCTCCCGCAACGCACATTCTGATATTTGTTAGCTCCATTGCGCTTTTTTCCGAGTGCGTAAAGAAATCTTGCACCGCAACCCCAGAACTCGCCCAAAATATTCCTGCTAAGCCCACAAATATTAACGCTAAACTACGTTTCAACCACTTTTCCCCCTATTTTATGAATCGCGGCTTCAAAATCAGCGTAAAAAAGTAAATCACCGCCGAAATTACTACTATCGTTGCTCCCGACGCCGAATTTATTTCATATGACAGGAATAATCCCGCTAAACCCGAACTTAACGCGATTAAAACGCTCAATGCATGATAACTTTTAACTGAATTCGTCACATTTCGCGCCGCCGCCGCCGGTAACACCAACAACGCATTTATTATCAAAATTCCTACCCATTGTATGCTCAACGCTACGATTATTGCCAGTAAAACCGCAAAAATCGACTCAATCACCTGCGTTTTTATTCCGCGACTGCGTGCAAGCGTCTGATTCACCGAAATTATTAACAATCGGTTGAAAAGTATCGCCCAACTCACGAAAACTATAAAAAAAACTGCTAAAAGCCCCCATAAATCGCCTTTTGTTATGCTCAATAGGTCGCCTATCAAAAATCGAGAAAATTTATTGAACTGCCCGCCCGCAGACATCAACATTAGCCCCAAAGCTATCGCCGTTGAACTGAAAACCCCAATCACCGTATCCGCGCCCGCGTGACTTTTGTTTTTTATCAGCGTTATCAGCAGCGCAAACCCTATCGAGAACCCTAAAAGCCCGAAAATTTCCGAGCCGACTCCCAATAACGCCCCAATCGCTATCCCAGTGAACGCCCCGTGCCCTAACGAATCCGAAAAAAATGCCATACGGTTCGAGACAACCATTGTCGATAGCAATCCAAATAGCGGCGTAACCAGCAAAACCGCCAAAAACGCATTCCGCATAAATTCATATTCTAACAATTTCATCACCGCGCCAGATTATAGCACACAACACACAAAAATAAAGTTCAACGGCTCAAATTACAAATTCCATGTACGTGGAAAACGTAAAATACGCTCTCAAAACGCCCCTGATTTTTGTACCCTTTAAAAAAGCCGCATAATGGCGCGATACAAATTCCATGTACATGGAAAACGTAAATTGCTCTGTTTTCAACGCCTTTTTTCTGTTATAATCGCTCCAAAATCGTTTTCGGAGGCTCAAATCATGAAATTTTTACTTCTCGCCGCTCTCGCGCTCCTAATCGTGGCTTCAACCACTTTTCAACACAAAATTTTCGTCGGAAATCACTTTCAAACACTCTCAATCATAAATTATCAAGAAAATCTCCCCGTAACTATAAAATTTGTCCATTCAGTCCAAAAAACTCCCGTCATCGAAGAATTAGAACTGAAAAACGGCGAATTTTTACTCCGCAGAACTAAATATCAGTCTCAAGGCGTCGGTTTGCCCTTCGATATAAACGACGGCACCTTTTATCGCGATAAAGATTGGTTTATCTTCGATATGAATCGCAAATTTCCGTTTTTGGAACTCCGTACCGGCAAAGGCACTCAATTAACTCTCTCAATCGGCGATAATACCTACGAACTTTATAAAATTTTCCCAGTCGGCACAAAAATCATTGTCAAAACCTTTTAAATCAGTTAAAATCCTCCGCAAGGAGGTTTTTTTTATGAATCGACGAGAATTTATCAAAGGAGCATTGATTATGGGCGCGGCGGCTTATTTTTCACCGACAATCGCCTTTGGAGCCGAAAATTTGCGTTGGTGGCAGAAAAATCCGGTCTACCAAATCTATCCGAAGAGTTTTTTGGACACAAACGGCTCCGGAACCGGCGATTTGCAAGGAATTATTAAAAAACTAGACTACATTAAGAGTTTGGGCGCGTGCGCGATTTGGTTGACGCCAATTTATCCGTCGCCTATGGTCGATAACGGCTACGACATTGCAAATTATACCGATATTGACCCGCGATTCGGAAATATGGACGATTTCGACGAATTGATTGCCGAATCTCGCAAACGCGGCATAAAAATCGTCATGGATTTGGTTTTTAATCACAGTTCCGACCAACATTCTTGGTTTTTGGAGTCAAAATCGAGTAAAACTAATCCAAAAGCCGATTGGTACATCTGGCGCGACGAAAAAACTAATTGGCGCGGGATTTTCGGCGGAAGTGCGTGGGAATTTTGCGAAGAACGCCAGCAATATTATCTGCATACGTTCGCAAAACAACAACCGGACTTAAATTGGGAGAATCCAGAAGTCAGAAAAGCACTTTATGACGCGGCAAATTTCTGGTTGGATAAGGGCGTCGGCGGATTTCGCATTGATGCGATAGTTTATATCAAAAAACCGAGCAAAATAGCCGACGGCAAGCCCGATATGCCCGACGGAATGTGTTCTGTGCACAATATGATTGCCAATACGCCAGGAATTTTGGATTTTCTGCACGAATTTAGGCGCGAAGTGTTCGACGGGCACGATATTTTCACTGTCGGCGAGGCAAATAGCGTAAAATCGGAAGATTTATCGAAATGGGTCGGCAAAAACGGCGTTTTTGATATGCTTTTCGAGTTTAATCATTCAAATGTAATGTTTAACAACGGCGACGAAGTTTGGCACCATTCAAAGCCGATTCGGTTAAGCGAATTGAAAAAAGCATTGAGCGATAGCCAAAAATCGACGAAAAATCTTTGGTACCCGATATATTTTGAGAATCACGACAAGCCGCGCTCGGTAAATAACTTTTTTGTGAGTGGAACTGATAAAAAATTGGCGGCAAAAGCCCTTGCGATAGTACTTTTTAGCCTGCGCGGGACGCCGTTTATCTATCAGGGCGAAGAAATTGGGCTTGATAACACAAAATTTGATTCGATTAGCGATTATGATGACATTTCGTCGCATGGAAATTACAAATTAGCGCGTGAAGAGGGTTTAAGCGACAAAGAAGCTATGAAATTCGTGCAAAAATTTAGTCGGGACAATGCGCGGACGCCTATGCAATGGAATTCGGAAAAAAATGCAGGATTTACGAGCGGAAAGGCTTGGTTGCCGGTTCATAGCGATTTTAAGGCTTGCAACGTCGAAATTGAGGAAAAAAATCCGGATTCCGTGCTGAATTTTTATCGCAAGCTTAGCAAACTGCGTAATTCAAGCGAAATTCTTTTGAATGGCGAATACGAGGAACTTTATCCCGAAAACGAAGAAATTTACATGTTCAGTCGCAGTTTAGGCGAGAAAAAGTTGATAATCACAGTAAATTTCACGACGCACGACGTAAAATTGCCTATTTCCGGCGGAAAAAAAGTTATTGGGAACTACGCGGACGAAAAAAATTACTTGCGAGCGACGGAGGCGGCGATTTATGAGTTTTAAAGTGGCGGCGAGCGATTTTGACGGGACATTATTTATAAATCAGGCGATAACGGCGGAAAATTTATCGGCGATAAGTGCTTGGCGAGCGGCGGGAAATAAATTTGGAATAGTAACTGGACGCGCTTATATCATGTTGACGCCGCATTTAAAAGAATATGGACTAAAAATTGACTTTGCGATATGCGAAAACGGCGCGATAATCCACGACGGCGGCGGAAAAGTAATTTTCGAGACGGAATTACCGAAAAAAATCTTGAAAGCGATAATAAATGAGCCGTTAGCGGCGAAAAGTATGCATTTTGCCTTTGAAGCGGCGGAAAAAGTGTATTGCGCGAACGTCAAACCGACTTCATGGGTATTACGCGAGCGCGAACGTTGGAAATTTCCTGTAGACATAATCGACGCCGCGCAGATAGACGACTTGCCGCAAATAAATCAGCTTGCATTGGACTTTGAAAGCCCCGAAGCGGCGCAAAATGCCGCCGATATGCTCAATAAAAAATATGGCGACGCGATTTTTGCGCAAAAAAATACACACAGCTTAGATATAGTAATTTCGGGCATGAATAAGGCGGTTGGAGTGGAAAATCTGCTAAAAATTTGCGATTGGCGCGGAAAAACTTACGTAATCGGCGATGAATCGAACGATTTACCGATGATTCGGCATTTTGGCGGATTTACGGTTGCTACGGCGAAAGATTTCGTTAAAAATGAGGCGACGCGGATATTTGAATCAGTCGGCGCAATGCTGAATAATTTTTACAATGAATAAAGCAAAAAAGCTCTCCGAAATGGCGCGGAGAGCTTTTAAATTTTGTCTTTAGGGTGTAGAATAGGGCGCGGAATAAAAAATTTCAGCAAAGGAGCAAGAAATAATGCCAGTAATGGAATATTTGGAGCGCAACGCGGCGTTATACGGCGATGAAGTCGCGCTGGTGGAATTAAATCCGACGGTAGCGGACGGGCGGCGCATGAGTTGGAAAGAATTCAGCCTGATAGAGTCAAATTCGTTTGCGCCGTATCGCAGGGAAATAACATGGCGCGTATTCGACGAAAAAGCGAACCGTTGCGCGAATTTACTGATAGAACGCGGGGTTCGGAAGGGCGATAAGGTCGCAATTTTGATGTATAACTGCCTGGAGTGGCTGCCGATATATTTTGGCGTGCTGAAATCGGGCGCAATCGCGGTTCCGTTCAATTTTCGCTACGATGCGACGGAAATTTTGTACTGCGCGGAGCTAGCAGAGGTCGATGTGATAATTTTCGGTTCGGAATTCATAGGAAGAATCGAAACGAACGCGGAAAGGCTATCGAAAGGGCGACTTTTGATATATGTAGGCGATAATTGTCCGAGTTTCGCGGAGAGTTATCACATAATGGTTGATGATTGCTCAAGTTTAAAGCCAATGGTCGGCGGAATCACGGAAGACGACTTCGGAGCGATATATTTTTCGTCAGGGACGACAGGATTTCCGAAAGCGATACTGCACAAGCACAAAAGTTTGACGCAAGCGGCGCAAATGGAGCAAAAACACCATTTAACGAGCCGTTCGGACAATTTTTTATGCATACCGCCGTTATATCACACAGGAGCGAAATTTCATTGGATGGGAAGCTTGGTAGCGGGGTCGAAAGCGGTTTTATTGAAGGGAACGAAGCCGGAAATCATTTTGGACGCGATTTCAAAGGAAAAATGTACAATCGTCTGGCTTTTAGTGCCTTGGGCGCAAGATATAGTTGACGCTTTGGACAGAGGCGACATAAAACTTTCGGATTACGAAAATTTAAAGCAGTGGCGGCTAATGCACATAGGAGCGCAGCCGGTTCCGCCGAGTTTGATACGTCGTTGGAAAAAATACTTCCCGAATCACGATTACGACACGAATTACGGCCTTAGCGAGTCGACTGGACCAGGTTGCGTGCATTTAGGGCTTGAAAATATAGAAAAAGTCGGGGCGATTGGTGTTCCGGGCTATCGTTGGGAGTGTAAAATCGTTGACGAAGACGGAAATAAAGTTATTCGCGGTTGCGTCGGCGAATTATGCGTGCGTGGACCGGGCGTGATGACGTGTTATTACAATGATCCGAAGGCGACGGCGGAAGTTTTGAAAAATGGCTGGCTTTTTACTGGAGATATGGCGATGCAGGACGCTGACGGCTTTTATTTCTTGGTTGACAGGAAAAAAGATGTTATAGTAAGCGGCGGCGAGAATATTTATCCGGTTCAGATAGAAGATTTCCTGCACAAATTCGAGAAAATTAAAGATGTGGCGGTAATTGGCTTGCCTGACAGGCGTTTAGGCGAAATTTCAGCGGCGATAGTCGAAATTCAACCTGGAATTGAGTGCACGGAAGAGGAAATTAACAATTTCTGCTTAGAATTGCCGCGTTATAAGCGACCGAAGAAGATAATTTTCGCTGACGTGCCGAGAAATGCGACCGGAAAGATAGAAAAGCCGACTTTGCGCAAGCGTTACGGTGCAGATAAGCTGGTTGCGCTGGAAAATCGGAGCTAAAAAAAATTAGCTGCCACTCAATCAAGGGTGACAGCTTTTTTATTAAGTTTTTGTCTTTCCTAAGTAAAAATCTAATGCGTTGCCGTGAAAAGTATTGCAATATTCGTCGTCGAGCGTGAAAATTCCGCGCAGATTGGGAGAAATAATTTTTGTATCGTTGACGAAGGCTCTAACCCAAGAATCGACGAAATTATTATCAATGGGGACGCGCAGAATAATATTTCCGAAAATTTCTAGTACATCGCGGCAAAAATCCTTAATTCCCTCGTGAATCTCGCGAATTTCGCCGAAATTATTTTGAACTGGTTCAGGTTCGGCGAAAATAGGCTTGCCATTTGCGTCAAAATGTTTAAGTTGAGGGTCTGGAGCGGTTAAAATGGTCTCGAACAGGAGTTGATAGCGATAAATAGCGCAATTTGTCTGTGCGTAGTCGTCATTTTCGGTAAAACAACCGCGCATTCGATTAGCGGCGTCTTTTCCGAAATGATTAGTGGCGGCGGTGGCGAAATAATAGCCTGTGAAAGTTTTTTTGGTTAATTTCTGGAGGTAAAATTGAATTGTGCCGGAATAACCCATATCGACGACGCCGACATTATCGAGATTGCCGAGATTAGCGATATATTTTTCATAATTAGCGCGTTCAAGGGCGGCATTTTGCAAAATTTCGTTAGAATGGGCGTCGATAAGCTTAGAAACGGTAGAAAAATCCTTTTCGGGCAGAATAATTTTGTTATCGTCGTCTAAATCCAAACCGAAACGGACTTTGAAGAAATGTTTAGTGGAACCTTGAAATTTTAGTTTTAAAAGGCTTTTTGCCTGCGAAATTTCGCGAATAGAAGCGACTGTGACGGCGCGACGCGAGGAATAGAAATAATTTGAGGGTAGTGGCTCAATTTTTAGTAGTTTCGCGACGAATTCATATAAAATTTGGAGAAAAAAGCCGTCGCGGGCTAGGAAGAGTATTTTTTTGACGTTATCGCGGCGCAAATTTTGAATTAGCCAGAGAATAAAAGTTAAAAGCGGGATTCCGTAGAACCAATAGCCCAAATCGCGGAAATTTTTTATAACAAGTCGTCCGTTATCGTCGTGGAGTGCGAAAGGGTCTTGAAATTTTTTAGCAAGGACGATTCCGAGCAAAATTCCGGCGTAAAGCGACATTTTATAGCCGAGTTGCTCCAATAAATTGCGCCCGAAAGGCACTTGCGACAGGAGATTTACTGCGCTCATGACGTGATAGCCGCCAAAATTCCTATCGCAAGCTAATTGGAAATCGCTTTGCTCGTTATCGCCAATATGGAGAAATTTTTCGGGGGTATTTAGCTTTTTTTCGGCGAGATAATCCCAAATAGCCGCCGTATCTTTGCGCAAGCTCGTTTCGGAAGAAATTAGGAGTTTTTGATAGCCTTTAACGCCGCATTTCGTCAAAATTCGTTCAAAATCGGGCTTTTGCATATACATATCGGAAATAATCCAAACATTTTTCCCGCGTTTCAGAGATTCTTTGAACCAGCCGATAATTTTTTCGCGCGGCAGAATCAATTCAAGTTCGGTAGAAATTTCTAGCTCGCGAATTGTTTTACAAGTTTCCGCGTCCAAATTAGTCAGTTCGCCGAAGCTTTGATAAATTTCGTCGAGATTAACATCAGAATTCTTTTTTTTGCGGGCAAATTCTTCGGCTTTAAGGCGCAAAGTTGGGAAATCGAAACTTTTTCCGAGTAAATCCTCAACTTTTAGGCGAATAATTTCATTTACGTGGTAAGGTTTAGCGACATAGCGCATTAAAAGCGTATCGAACACGTCGAAAGAAATAATTTCGGCTTGATTCAGGACGATTTCGCGAACTTCAGCGTCTGTGCGATTATGATATTGCCAAAGATTTTTACTGCCCAAATTGATTAAATAATTATCGTTAGTCGGCTCAAATTCGTAAAAAATCATATTTTCGGCTTGAGTTGCAAGTAAAATCGAGCGTTCAAAGGCGTGAGCAAGCGTTCCGTCATTTTGCCCGTGTTCGGGCGGGAAGTCCTCAAAAGTAAATTTTGCCGCGAAAAATTTATTCAAAGCCGCCGTTCGCGCCCAAAACATTGTCCCGGCAGGGAATTCAAAATAAGTCGTTTTATTCGGCGGAACGTTTATTCGGCTTAAAAGTTTCATACCGGCTTGCAAATTCGATAGCCACGTGAACGCAACGTAGGGAAGATTCGGTGCAGGGCGCGGATAAATGACGCCGACTGACTTATTGTCCGCAAAAGCTTTGAAAATTTTTCTGATACGCTTTTCGTCGCCAAGCAAGGCTTTAAACAAATATTTTCGCCAATTTTCTTGTTCAGAACCTGTATAAAGTGATTTTTTCGAGTGAATATGCGCTACAAAGTCATATTTTGGCAAAATATCGCCGAAACCTACTAAAAAAGGCGCGACATCACGCCCGCGATTGGGCACGACACGCACTATAACTTTTTCCGCATTCGGAATTTTTTCAAAGGCAGAACGAACTTTTTCTACCGCTGATTCATCTACAAGCGAAACCAGCGCGTCGAATTTATAAGGCATTTTAGCGCAATACGAAACAATTTCTTTGAGCAAATCTAAATAAAAAATGTGCGCTTGAATCGCGATTTTGCCTGGTTGCTCTAAAAGTTCGCCGTCAAATTCGCTTTGCTCCTGAATAATTTGTCGCGGCACAAATTCATTATTGCCCATTTTCCAAATTTTATAACGCCGAGTATTTTTTATCAGCGGCGCAAAAATCGTGTAAAATTTATCCTTGAGCGCGATTTTTTTCTCTTCGTCAAGCGGCATTGATTTATAAAAACGACGAGCCGCCGAAACAAATTTTTCCTTGTTATCGTAATGAAGCCAGTCCTGAAAGTCGCTAAATTTTTCTTCTAACTTCCATGAATCTAAATTCAAAAATGAATCCTTAAACTTTTCAAGTTGCTTATTTTCTGTTCGTAATCTCTCGTTTTCCTTGATAAGCATTTTTAAATTTTGGTCGAGAATGGCATTAAAATTCGCCTCGCGCTCTCCGAAAACTTCAAAAGTTATATGCCCCGACAAATCGCCAACTTTGAAAACAATTTGCGGGTCGCTCGTCCAAAATCTGCGAAATCCTTCGACAATTTCGCCGGAATTATCCGAGAAAATTTCATGCTCCTCGCCATTAATCAGAACGCGATTTATCTTGACGGAAATAAAATTCGTGTCGGGGTCGAAGCGCAAAAATTGAATCGAACGTTCAATATTTAAATCAATGCGCCCGTAAAATTTCCCCGCCGCGTCGACATTGATAATTTTTTCCCCAGCTTTGCGAAATTCCACGTCGTCGCCAGCAAAAATTTCAGCACGAAGCATAGAAAATTTCTGTACAAGATTGAATATGTCGAAGTTGCCGCCGTCACTCAAAAAACTTTTTTCGTCGTAGTCGTAGAGCTTTTTAATCTGCGCGGCGTCGGCGGGATTGGCAAGCAAATCTTTTAGAATCTCTAATCCCGCAAGTTGAAATGCGGCAGGCGAAACGAATTTCTTTTCCAAACAAAATCTAGCAAAGGCAAATCGATAATTAATCTGCCCGTTAATCAGAAATTTTTTAGCTTCGGGGAAAACCTCAAGGAAAAATTTATCGTCCGGAAAATTGCGAATAAATTCCTGCGCTATGAAAAAGAATTCCAGCTCCAACCGTATGAGTTTTTCACAATTCGTCGCCGAAGTATTCTCTTGTTTGTCGCGACGCAAGCGAAATTTCGTCAAACGTTCCGGCATAATAAAAATTTCTTCGTGAAAACAAAGCCGAATCCACATTAAATAATCCGGAAGTTGCCAAAAGCCATTCAGATTAAGCAAGCCGTATTTCTCATAAGCTTCGCGCCGCACCATAGCTGACGGATGGCAAAGACAATTCGTTTTGTAGAAAAAATAATTTAGCCACTCAGCCCGCGAACGATTAGGCTGTTCAAAAATTTTCTTGTAAAAGTCATTGTCGGCAAGCTCACGCAAATTTCCCTGCTCGTCAATAAACTCAACCCACGTGAAACACGCCGCATAATTCTCGTTGCGCTCAAGAAAATTAACCTGCTTTTCGAGTTTGTCAAAATCCCATAAATCGTCCGAGTGGTGAACTGCGATATATTTTCCCCGCGCAGATTTCACGGCGTCGCGAATCGCAATTACCGGACCGCGATTTTCTTCGTACAGGAAAGTTTTAATACGCGGGTCATCGAAATGTTTTATAATTTCGCGGCTATTATCTTTGGAGCCGTCGTCGATTATCAAAAGTTCAAAGTCGGTGAACGTCTGATTCAAAACGCTCTCAATCGCCGCCGCAACATATGCCGCATGATTATAGCTCGTTAAAATCACGCTGACCATTGGATTTCTTTTAGCCATTAATCTGCTCCTTTATGCCAGATAAATCAGCGATACAACCCGCCCAACTTAAACCAACGCCAAAGCCCGCAAGCATAACATTTTTTAAATCCTTCGCGCCATGACTTTTAACAACTTGTTCAATCGCAAGCGGCACGCTACCCGAAACGATATTGCCCGTGTCCGTTATGTCGTTATGAAAAGGTACTTCATTAAGTCCCGCTTTATCGCGTAGATAAGTCATCATGAATTTATTCGCTTGGTGAAATATGCAATAATCCAAATCAGTGCGCGTCAAATTTGCGGCAGTCAACACGTCGTCGACGAGCTTTGGAATTTCCCTAAGCGTGAAATAAGTTATCGCCATACCGTCCATAAAGACTTCATAATTCGAGCGGTAATTTTTATTGTCGTCAGTCGAAAAGACTTCGGGATTATCGCGTGGGGGAAATTTACTGCCGCCAACAGGTATAATCAACTTGTCATAGCGCGAACCGTCCGAGCCGAACACGAACGCTTTTAAACTCTCTTTGTCGCTACCTTCAAGCCAAGTCGCCGTCGCTCCGTCGCCGAAAAGCGGTCGCGTCGACGTGTCATTGACGTTTATATATTTCGTGTAAACACTCGACGTTAGGAATAAAATTTTCTTAGCAAGCCCCGTCTCAATGAAACTTTTCGCGACCGCAAGCCCGTAAACATAGCCCGAACAACCAAGCGCAATATCCATGCTCCCGACAGATTTTTTTAAGCCTAATCTGCTTTGAATCTGCGCGGCGGTGTGTGGCATTTGATAATCAGGATGTTGAGTGCACAGCAAAATAAAATCCGTCTCGTGACGGTCAATATCGTATTCGGCAAAAAGTTTTTCGGCGGCATTCAAAGCCAAATCGCCTGCCGATTCATTCGTTACAATGTGGCGGCTTTTCACGCCGATTTTTTTTATAAATCGTCCGTCGACAATCTCCGAATTACTTTCAATCGTCGGCGGCAGGTAACTCGCTATCGCCCTTATCTTTGCAAACATTTTCGTCCTCCAAATAATTTTTAACAGCTTCGTAAAACTCGACTGCGTGTTGATATTGAATTTCAGCATCTTTACGCGACGCAATAAAAAAATCTTCATAATCACAATCATTTCTGGAATCAAAAGCATCGCCGATATAGTCTGACAACTTAGAATCAAAAATGCCTGTTTTGACATATTCGCGACGAAAATAGCTTATAACGTCAGAGTGTTTTTTAAAATCAACATATCTCTCAGCAAGCAAGGCTCGCGCACTATTAAATATCGCATAGTACGAATTGCTTATGGAAAAATCACGCAAGACGAATCCCATCCTTTAAAATATTTTTATAGTAAGGGAGTTCATTTTTATACTTTTCAAACTCTCCCGCCGGAATAGCTTTCGGCGAAGTTATAATGTCAAGTTCCAAATCCATTTTATTTGTATAGCTCCGAACTTGCCAGCGTTTTTTCTGCACGTCAAGCCGTTCACCTTTAACAATCGCGGCGAAGTCAATATCCGAATCCTCGTCGTAGTCGCCTCTGGCATAAGAGCCATAAAGGTAAATCGCTTCTATGTCGTCACCGTACGCCTTGCGATAAGCCGCCACTACTCGCCGGCAAATTTCTTCCATATGCGGCATTGCGTTCATAAATTCCACCTCCTAACTTTATCGCGCCGACTGGGCAAATTGAAATGATATTCTCCCAATCTTCCGCGCAGGTCTCGTTAAAAAAAATTCGACCGCGCGAATATGTCACACCGCCGAATTCCGACTCGCTCACGCAAGCCAAACATCTCACGCAAATTTTTTCGTCGTAAATTATTTTCATAGCTTCCGGATTAAAATTTTCCCTATTCGCACGCCGTCCATTTCCTTGACTTTAAAGCGAAAACCATTCCACTCGTAAACCTCGCCGACTTTAGGAATGTAGCCAAAACACGCAGTCAGAAAGCCGCCCATCGTCTGAAAATGGTCGCGTTCTTCGTCGGGCAAAGTTTCAATGTCGAAACGCTCCTTAAATTCGTCAATGTCGCAAAGTCCGTCGACCGTCCACGAATTATCCTTATTGCGTTTGAATTGCTGTTCGGTCTCTTCGTCGCCAGAAGTGTCGACAATCTCGCGCAAAATATCATCAAGCGTAATAAATCCGATAACGCCGCCGTATTCGTCATTAACCATTGCTTCAGTTATGCCGCTCGCCCGAAATTTTTCGACAATCCGTAACGCCTCCATTGTTCGCGGGATAAAGCTCGCCTTCTTAACGAGTTTTTCTAAATCAATTTCGCGCCCGTCAGTCAACACGGCGTCTAGTAAATCTTTGGCGTAAATCAGCCCGCGACAATCGTCCAAACTCCCATAGCCAACGGGGAAAATTGTATGCGGGCTTTCCTGCACGATTTTTAAATTCTTTTCCAAGTCGTCGGCAAGGTCAAGCCAAATTATCATAACTCGCGGCGTCATAAGCGAATAAGCTGTTTCGTCGCCTATGTCAAAAATTCTGTCAACCATTTCCTGTTCAGATTTCTCAATCGTGCCGTCTTCGGTGCCCTGCTCGATTAAATCTAAAACTTCGTCCTCAGTGACGGCATCATTTTTGGAAGAGCTCATGCCGAAAATAAATCCTATACCGCCCGCTATCGCCGACAGCAAAGCTACAAACGGATTCATCAGCGCGACTATCAGCCGAAATAATTTGTGATTGTTCAGCAAAAATTTTTCGGGATTGTGCTTAGCTATTTGTTTTGGTAAAAATTCTCCGAACAGTAGAAAAATAAATGTCGTGATTCCGATTGCGATTATCAAAGCCGGAACTATCGATAAATTTATCAGTCCGGCTATCGTCGGGCTTGTAAGGATTGCGCAGACGCCCGCCAATATTCCCGAAAAAGTTATTCCAATTTGCGCGACAGACAGCGGCGCGGGTGATTCTAGCATTGATAAAACTGCCATTGCGTTCTTGTCGCCGTCTTCGGATAATTTTTCCAGCCGCCCGCGATGACACTCTATCAACGCCGTTTCCATAAGCGAAAAATAGCCGCTCACCACTGCCAATAAAATTATCAGCGCAGGCGGGATTAAACCTGTTTCCAAACTTCACACCTCATCAATTCAAAGCAATTCTTGCGTACTCGTCAAGCATGTCAATAAAAGTCATATGCCCGCGTTCGCTCGCCTTCGACTTGCCTAAAATTTTAATCGTCGCCTCATAAATCGTTGATTCAACACTACCTGGCACTAAATTTTCCCAGTTCCTGTAATCGTATTCGCGCTCGTTAATCGTATTCTGCGGACGCCCGAAAACTTCCAATTCGCATAAAAATTGTACTTGCTTTGTCTTGGGTCGCAAATAGTAATGCTCCAAAATATAAGCTTGCTGGCTCAAAACTTTTGTGTCTTCAGGCGAATATTGATAACCTTGCTCACGCGCTAAAGCAATTTGCGCACGGAAATTTTCCGCACCATAAGCCGCCATATCATTATCAAGGGGCTTTGGGTCGTGCTCAATCATGCGAATCCACACGTCCGCCATGTACTCGCTTGTAGAATACGGCAATCGCTTCCACTCGACCGAATTTTTATCTAAATAATAAGTGTAGGTATCGTCAACCGCCAATTTTATAAAGCGTTGCTTAAGTGTTTTCAAATTTTGTTGCGGCTGAGTTTGTCGCGGTAAATATTTTCGGTCAGTTGTTTGGACGCTCGGCGATACTGCGACGGGTTCTTCAACGCGCTCTTGCCAATCGTTTTGTATTGCAGTCGGCGGCGCGAAAGGTTTGTCAACTTCCTGCTGTTCGATTTCCTGCGGCTCAATTTGAACGGGCTGTTTGATTTCCTTTGGTTCAATCGGCGCGGGCTGTTCGATTTCCTGCGGCTCAATTTGAGCGGGCTGTTCGATTTCCTGCGGCTCAATTTGAGCGGGTTGTTCGATTTCCTGCGGCTCAATTTGAACGGGCTGTTCGATTTCTTGCTGTTCAATTTGAGCGGGCTGTTCGATTTCCTTTGGTTCAATCTGCGCGGGCTGTTCAATCGGCGGCTGTTTAGGCTCTTGCGGCTTTTCGACTGGTACGGGCTTTTCTACTTTTTTGGGCGCGGGTTTATTTGATTCTTCCTCGAATTCCCCGCCGAATATTACGATTTCATCTTCCGCGCTGACTTGCGGTGAATTCATTAGCAACGCAAGAACCGCCGCGCCCGCTATTAATTTTTTTCTCACGTTATTTTACCCCCAATGATACTTTCCTAATCAGACTTTCGCGATGCGGCCACTTTTAAAAAGTGGACAAACAGTTGACGCGATTGACCGCCCGATAATTTGAAGGTTATCGCCGCGTTCGTACGCTCCGCTGCGCTTCGCTAGTTTCGTTTAATGATTGGATTCTTACTCGGTAAACCTGTTCTTCTCGGATATTTTTCGGGCGTCGAAATTTTTTTATCAATGTAAATTACGGCTCGGCTTTCGTCAAGCGCGGGTAATTTTATTTCCCGAATCAAAATTTCTCCACCGCCTAGAATTTTAATTGCCGCTCGTGCCTCGTCAAGTTCCTCGCGGAAATTTTTCCCCTTAAGCGCAACGAATTTCCCGCCGACTTTTACGAACGGTAAACAATATTCTGCTAAAATATTCAAACGTGCAACTGCTCGCGAAGTCACAACGTCGAATTTCTCGCGGAAAATTTTTTGCCTTGCTAATTCTTCTGCGCGTCCGTGAAAAATTTCTACGCCGTTAAGCTGTAATTCCGCGACGACTTTTTTTAAAAAATCCATGCGCTTTGCCAGTGAATCAATCAGACAGAGCTTTAAATGCGGCTTGAAAATTTTCAGCGGGATTGCCGGAAAACCTGCGCCCGTTCCAATGTCGGCTAGCGTTTCGACGCCTTGTAAAATTTTATCGTCCCATGCGCTTAGCGAATCGATTATGTGCTTGATTGCGAATTCTTGTGGCTCGGTTATCGTCGTCAAATTCATTACGCGATTTTGTTCGACGACCAGCCGATAAAATTTTTCACAACGCTCAATCTGCGCGGCGTCTAGTCCGAAATTTTCCAATGCGCTACGAAACATTTTCATCATCTCCGAAAATATTTTAGCTTAACTTCGGAATAGTTTCAAGCCAGCAACGTGACGTTGCATCCAGTTGATGCGATTGAACGTTTTATTGTTCGGACATTGTCGCCGCATTCGTACGCTTCGCTAGTTAAGAAAAATTTTTTAGTCATGAACTGTTTCAAGCCAAACCAATAACACAGAAATATCAGCGGGCGATACGCCGGAAATCCTTGAGGCTTGCCCAATTGAACGCGGTCGAATTGCCGATAACTTTTCGCGGGCTTCAACGCGCAAATTTTTTAAGGCATTATAATCGACGCCGTCAGGAATAATTTTATTTTCTAGGCGGTCGAGTTTCTTTGCAAGCTCCGACTGCTTTTTAATGTAGCCTTCGTAGAAAATGCTTATTTCAACCTGCGCGGCGGCTGAAGCTGAAATTTCTGGCAGGTTAAAAGCCGTGCGAATTTTTTCATAAGTAACGTTGGGGCGGCGCAAAAGTTCAGCAAGCGGCATTGCGTTATGAACTTCGCCAATTTCCAAGCTCGCAAGCTTTTGATTAACTTCATTGCTCGGCGTCAATTTAATTTCGTTAAGACGTTGCGTCGCCGATAAAATTTCTGCGCGTTTCGTCTCGAAAATTTTTTGACGTTCAGGCGAAGCAAGCCCGATTTTTATAGCGTGCGGCGTCAAGCGCAAGTCGGCATTATCCTGCCGCAAAAGCAGTCTGTATTCGGCGCGGGAAGTCATCATGCGATAAGGCTCGTTCGTGCCCTTCGTGACAAGGTCGTCAATCAATACGCCGATATAAGCTTCCGAACGTTTTAAAATCAGCGGCTCGAAATTTTTCACGAACGCCGCCGCATTTATCCCCGCGATTAATCCTTGCGCCGCCGCCTCCTCATAACCGCTCGTGCCGTTCGATTGCCCCGCTGAGAAAAAGCCCGCAATATTTTTAAATTCCAGCGTCGATTTAAGTTGCAACGGGTCAATGCAATCGTATTCAATCGCGTAGCCCGCCCGCATAATTTTTGCCCGCTCCAAGCCTGGTATCGTGTGCAAGAACTCAATCTGAACGTCCATTGGCATTGAAGTCGACATGCCTTGAACGTAATATTCTTGCGTGTTCAAACCTTCCGGCTCAAGGAAAAGTTGGTGACGTTCCTTATCGGGGAAGCGAATTATTTTCGACTCAATTGAAGGACAATAGCGCGGACCGATACCCTCGATAATGCCGTTCGCCATTGGTGCGCGGTGTAAATTTTTCCGTAAAATTTCGTGCGTGCGTTCGTTGGTGTAAGTCAGATAGCAGTTGACAAGATTTTTAACAGGAGTCTTAGTCATGAACGAAAAATTTTGCGGCGGATTGTCGCCCTGTTGAAGCTCCATTTTGTCAAAGTCCAAAGTTCTAGCGTCGACCCGCGCAGGTGTCCCCGTCTTAAAGCGCATAAGCTTAACGCCCAAATTTTTAAGCGCGTCAGAAAGTTTCATCGCGGCGCGTTGTCCATTGGGGCCGCCGTCAAAAATACTCTCGCCGATAATTACTCGCCCGCTAAGATAAGTTCCACTCGCCAAAATTACTGCGCTTGCCAGAAAAGTTTCGCCGGTCTCTGCCTCGACGCCAACAATTTTATTATCCTCGACCAGAATATTTTCAATCAGCAACTGCTTTAAATCCAAGCCGTCGATGTTCTCGCAAAAATTTTTCATAACCGCTTGATAAATTTTCTTATCGGCTTGTGCGCGCAGAGCTTGAACTGCAAAGCCCTTGCCCGTGTTCAGCGTCCGAAATTGAATACAAGTTTGGTCGGCGGCAATTCCCATTTGCCCGCCCAGCGCGTCAATTTCCCGCACTAAATGCCCTTTAGCAGGACCGCCTATCGACGGATTGCAAGGCATCATTGCTAAATTTTCCAGAGATAAAGTCGTCAGCAAAGTTTTGCAACCAAGCCGCGCAGAAGCTAATGCCGCCTCAATCCCAGCGTGCCCCGCGCCAATTACTATCACGTCGTATTTGTCCGCGATAAACATTAAATTCCTCCTCGCAAAAATTTTTTTGAGTTTAAACCGCCTAAAAAAAACCGTCAAGCTTTGCTAAGAAATTATTTTCTGATATAATCCCTTGACAGAAAAATTTAGAAATTGGCGGTGATTTTGTTTGCAGATAAAAGTTTTTAAAGCTGGCAATATGAAAGACGCAATGGAGGCTATGAAAGCCGAGCTTGGCGAAGACGCCGTTATATTGCACAGCAAAAAATATAAAGAAGGCGGCATTTTGGGAATCGGGAGCCGCGAAGTTGTCGAGATAACTGCGGCTGTCGAAGAAAATTCCATGCCTAAAAAATCTGAACCTATACGCCTTAAGCACCCAACCGTTTTGAATCGTTATAAAACCGACGGCACCGCGCAGGGCGTCGCATGGGCTGAACGCACTGCCGAAAATTTTTCAGCAGAAGCTAAAGATGAACCCCCACGCCCAATGCAACTTGACGAATTCGCCGAAAAAGTTTCCGAGCAAAAAAAATCAGCTGAATCTCCTAAAAACTTTGAAGACCTCTTGCAGGACGCGCAGGAAAATATTCCAGAAGTTTCAACTTCGCCCGCTGAAGAAAAATCTTCGCACGAAGTTGAAACTTCGCCCGCTGAAGAAATTCCTTCGCACGAAGTCGAAACTCCACCTGCTGAAGAAATTCCTTCGCACGAA
>DJWY01000029.1:0-33499 GCA_002448305.1 Selenomonadales bacterium UBA7018 | reverse complement strand
TGAAGAAATTCCTTCGCACGAAGTTGAAACTCCACCTGCTGAAGAAATTCTTTCGCCTGAGTTCAAAACTCCACCCGCTGAAGAAAAATCTTCGCCCGAAGTTGAAACTCCACCTGCTGAAGAAATTCCTTCGCCAAAAGTCGAAACTCAACCAGCTGAAGAAAAATCTTCACCCGAAGTCAAAACTCCACCCGCTAAAAAATCTCCGTCCGAAGCCGAGCCTCAGCAACAAACTACGAATTTCACACAAGAGCAAATGGCGCAGACGCAAGCAATGATTATGGCGCAATTTAATCAAATGCAGATGATGCAACAAGCTGCAATCGCGCAAGCTCAAGCTCAAGCTGCCGAACAAATTCGTTTGCAACAAGCCGCACAGGCTCAACAAGTTGCAATGACCACGCAGTCGCAACCTTCACCCCAAAGCGAAGAGAAAATCAAGCACTTAGAAGAAGAAATCGCGCAGATGAAAGCTTTACTCGCCGAAATTTTAGGGCGCGACTCCCAGAAAAGCGGAATATCTTTGCACGAAGCTTTAAAGCGTCAAGAAGTCGACGAGGAAATTTTAAAGGATATGGCAGCTAATACAAATCCTGGCGATACGCTCGTTGATATGCATACGCCCGCCGCAAAAGATACGCTAATTAATTATCTTAACGAACACGTGAGATTTTCCGACGGCGTTAAACTCAATCGGCACGGCGTCCGGATTGTCGCGCTACTCGGTACGACCGGCGTTGGCAAAACTACCACGCTTGCTAAAATCGCCGCTAAATTCGTCCTTGAGCAAAGAGCGAACGTCGCGCTAATCACCGCTGACACCTACAGAATTTCCGCTGTCGAACAACTTAAAACTTATTCCGACATTTTGGAATTGCCACTCGAAATCGTCTACAATCCGGCTGAACTCGCCGCCTCTATCGAACGCCACCGCAATAAAGAATTAATCTTAATCGACACCGCCGGGCGAAGTCAGCATGACGAATATCAAATGCGCGAGCTTGAAGAATTTTTGCGCGTCAATCCCCGAATCGAAAAACATTTAGTCATAAGCGCGACCACGAAATATACCGACGCTAAGCAGATTATGAATAAATTTGCGCAAGTCAACCCCGATAGAATTATTTTTACCAAAATCGACGAGACCGGCAGTTTGGGAATGATTTTAAACCTTCTGAACGATAACAGATGTTCGCTGTCGTACATAACGACCGGTCAAAGCGTCCCCGATGACATTGAACGCGCAAGTTCGGAAGTGCTTGCTAATCTTCTGCTTGAAAAAGTCGAAGAATAATTAAGAGGTAGGAAAAATGTCTGACCAAGCATCAAGGCTGAGAAATTTGGTTGAGGAACGCGCCGTAGAGGATGCACTGGCGCGGGAGATAGGCGAACTTTATTTCGATGTCGCAGAAAATACACGAGTTATCGCAATAACTAGCGGCAAAGGCGGCACGGGTAAAACTTCCCTAGCCGTTAATCTGGCAATAGGTTTGCAATCGGCGGGGCAAAAAGTTATGCTCATTGACGCCGATATTGGCATGGCTAATGTCAATCTTTTAATGGGGTCGGTGACGAATCGCAGTTTAATTGACCTTCTCAATGACGACGTGGAACTTGAGGACGTTGTAGAAAATGGCGTTTCGGGCGTGAAATACATTTCAGGCATTGCGGCGGTCGAAGCGACTTTGAATCTTAATCGCGCTGAACAGCGGAAGTTGCATAAAAAATTAGGGCGTTGCTCCGATATGGCGAACGTTATCATAATCGACACGGGCGCGGGCTTAAGTCGCAACGTCATTGAATTTATCTTAGCGTCGGAAGAAGTTTTGCTGGTGACGACGCCGGAGCCGACCGCTATTGCTGACGCTTACTCCGTCATAAAAGCTTATACGAAATACACCGAGCGGCGCAATATTAAGCTTGTCGTTAATCGCGTTCACGAAGAGGAAGATTGCGACGATGTTGCCGAGAAGATTAATCAGACGACGCAGAAATTTTTAGGCGTGTCGATTGATTGTCTTGGCTACATTTACGAAGACAAAACCGTTTCGGAGGCGGTACACAAGCAGGAGCCGTTTATCATTGGCAGTCCGAACTCGGCGGCGGCGCGTTGTGTTCAAGAATTAGTTAAAAGCCTGCTAAACGGCGAGAGAATGGGTTCTGTGTCGCGAGGCTGGCGCGGCTTTTTGGACAGGTTATTTGGTTATTGACAGGCAACAAAAAAAAACGTCGAGCTAACTCGGCGGATTTTTTTAGCGACTGCGCGAACTGTTTATTTCTTCGTACATGGAGCCGGAAAAAGTTCTTTTAGCCTCTTCCTGGTCGCGTTTTTCTTCGGCGCGTTTCTTAGACTCCATAGCGTTAGCGAATTTTTGCGCGTTCAGTCGGAGTTTACTGGCGCATTCGTTGCAGTAGACGCCCTTAGTTATGAGCATGCCGCAGTTGCCGCAAGGATATTTCGCGCCGCGCAAGCCAGAATTCTCGAATTGCCCTTGCTGAATCATGCGCCAGATTAAACTTTTCGGCGCGCCGGAACCTTCAATCAACTCGTTGACCGTAATTCCTGGATGCTCGCGAACGTAAAATCTGACGTGCTCTTCCATTTCTAATTCTTTGTTACGGCAATCGCTACAGATTTTTTCGCCCGACGCCGGCATAAATATTTTGTTACAACGAATACAATTTCTTATCCCAAGACCAGCCACGAAACTCACCCCCGAAAAAACATTGCGCATTACACATTACGCATTGAATAAGTCAACTTTTTTCTGCGCGGCGCGGGTTATATCGAACATTTTAACCAGTTCCGCAACTGCTTGCGTTGGCGAAATTATTCCGCGCAGGACGGCTTCTCTAATTTCGGGCATTCTGCCGGTTATCACCGCGTCGCCGAAAAATAGATTGTGCAAATGTTCATCAATCATTGCATGCATCCAATCCAAAAGTTGCGAATCGCGCCGCCGTTGGAAGACGCCGCTTTTAGTCGTTGTCTCCTTGAAAAGCTGAATCACTTCCCAAAGTTCCGGTAGGCCCATTTTCGTTACTGCACTTGCAAGATATGCATGCGTCGGCCAACCTTCGGTCGCGGGGCGTATAAATTCCGTCATGCGCTCGTATTCGCCGCGAGTAACTTTAGCGCGAACTAAATTATCGCCGTCCGCCTTATTTACAACAATCGCGTCGGCAAGTTCCATAATTCCTTTTTTTATTCCTTGCAAATCGTCGCCCGCGCCCGTCAGCACGACTAGCATAAAGAAATCTACCATTGAACGAACCGTCGTTTCAGATTGTCCAACGCCGACCGTCTCAATTAAAATCACGTCGTAGCCTGCCGCCTCGCACATTAACATTGTCTCGCGGCTTTTGCGCGCCACGCCGCCTAAAGTGCCGCCCGCCGGACTTGGACGAATAAAAGCTTCAGGGCGGCGGCTCAAAGTTCCCATGCGCGTTTTATCGCCCAAAATCGAGCCTTTCGTTATTGAGCTTGTCGGGTCGATTGAAAGAACTGCTACTCTGTGCCCGTCGTCGCAAAGCATGTTGCCGAAAGCCTCAATCAACGTCGATTTTCCTGCGCCAGGCACGCCCGTTATCCCGATTCTTAAAGCTTTGCCCGTACGCGGCAGAAGTCTTTGCAAAACCCTTTGCGCCTTCGCGAAATGTTTTGGGCTATTGCTTTCAATCAAAGTTATCGCCCGTGACAAAATCATTCTGTCGCCGTTCGTCACGCCGTCAACCAGTTCATCTTCCGTTAGCGTCATGCGGCGTTTCGGTTTGAATTGTCCCGAAGCAAATGCCGGATTGATATTGCCGACCGTCGTATCTTTTATGCCTTCAATGCCGCTCATAACCGCCGATTGATTCGAGACCGCCCAATCTGGCGTCGTCGTCGTATAATTTGCCATAAGCTCCACTCCTTTCAATTTTTAACTTCAAAAATGATTGCTAAGCCATGTTCGTTTCCTTGCATATTCCTAAACGTTTTTGAAAGCTCGAAATTTACAATCAAAGGCGCGTCTGAAAATGGGAGATTCATTTCAATTAAGCCGCTCTCTTGAATAGGAATTTGCGAAATAATTTTTCCGTCAACGGAAATTTTTAACGACATGCCCGAAATATTTTCCACATCCTCTGGCAAAACGAAATATGGTAAGGCGATTTTATTTTTATTGCGCACGAGAATTAAAGAATTTTTATTGATCATGACGTTGAAGAAAAAATTTCCCGTGTCGATTTCTTCTGAAAAACCTTGCAAAGGAATCGCGTCATTATTCGGCTTGTAGTTAAAAAGTCCGAGATTTTCCGCTTGATTGACCAAACAATATTTCGCAGGGTGATGATTAACGTAAGAAATAAATTTCCACCGCGCAGGGTTGTAAAGATTTTCGGCGGTCGCGGGCTCAAGGAACAAATCTTTTGCCAAATCGCGGCGGACGAAAAAGACGTTGACGCCCGTAAAATTTGTGGCGACGAGTTGATAGCCGAGCTCCCTGCCTAAGAGTTCAAGAGCTTTGAGCGACGCGCCTTGCCAGTCCGAGCCGTCCCACATGTGATTTTTATCGTAAGCCATTTTCCAATCGCAATTCGGCGGAAATTTAGCGTTGTACTCAATTATGACGACTCGCGGCTTGACGACGTTAATTGCTTGCCAAATATAATAATCGTTGCCGTCAACATCAATGCTAAGCAAATCAATTTCGCCTTCAATGCCGCCCGTGATGAAAAGTTCGTTTATGTTTTCTCGCGTGATGAAGGCTTGCAAAACTTTCAGCTGACCATTTGCCAAGACTGGCGCGAATTTTTCCCTAATCGCCCTGACGTGAGCCGCGCCGCCGTCAATCCAAAGTCCGCGCCAATTTTTGAACAGCAAATAATGACTGTTGCATTCTAAACCGTTTTCTACGCCGAATTCGATGAAGATTTTGTTCGTCGTGCCGATACGATTAAAAATTTCTTCGATAATGCCGTCTTCGTCGTTCTGCGAATAAACCTTGAAGCCATAATACTCCAGACATTTTTTGTCTTTAAGCCGCGCTTGCGTCTCGTCCTCAAATTTCATGCAAGAACCCATATGCATTTGTCCAAGATATAAATTGTAATCGTTCAATATTGCCCACTCCTCCGCATTTTTCTAAATTATAAATGACGGCGCGGCTTTATGCAACTTGAAAGGATTATGGAAAAATTTCTTCTTGAAAAAATTTTTTGCCTGTGCTATAAATAAACGCGGCTTGAGGAAACAAGCGGAGAAGTTAGACGACTTGAGGAAACACGGTCACTCAAATTTGAAAGCTCCTCCAAATGAAACCGACAGCCACTAGGAAAATTTTTAAGGTTTAATTAATTGGAGGCTTTAAAAATGAAAAAGTCAGTAGCAGCAGCTTTAACAGCGGCATTTGTCGTAGGAGTCAGTTCAAGCGCATTTGCGGCGGCAAATCCTTTTAGCGATGTTCCGGCAGGTCACTGGGCATATCAGTCGGTAGCAAAACTTGCGGCGGCTGGCGTTGTCGAAGGTTATGGCGACGGCACTTATCGCGGCGACAGAAATATCACCCGTTACGAAATGGCGCAAATGGTCGCTAAAGCTATGGCGAAAAATCCTGAAGGCGCAAGCAAAGCTGAACTCGACCGCCTTGCCGCTGAATTCCGTGATGAGCTCGACGCTTTAGGCGTTCGCGTCGCCGAGCTTGAAAAGTACGCTGACAAAGTCGTTTGGAACGGCGAACTCCGTTATCGCTATCGCAATGAAAGAATCAAAACCCCCGACGGCGGCAAAATTAAAACCACCAGAAATTGGATCTTGATGCGTCTTGATCCTACGGCTACAGTCAACGATCACTGGAAAGTTAAAGCGCGTCTTGATGCAACCTCTGACATGAAGGAAGATTCAAGCACCGATTTCAAACTTAAAAGAGCTTACGCGCAGGGCAACTATGGCAAGTTCCAATTCAATGTAGGTAAAATGGAATTTTACACCAACGTTGACGACGGCATGTTGATTGATGACGAGTTCAGCGGCTTCCAAGCTATCTACGGCGACAAATTCAAAGTTGCGTTGATGGCTGGTCGTTGGAGCGGCACTGATATTGATGTTAAAGGTGCAGACGGAGAATTACTTGTCAAGGGCGACCCCGCAAGCTATCAAGGCGGCGAGATTTCTTACGACAACGATAAACTTTATATCGGTGCAGGATTCCATCACTTCCGTAGCGATTACTTCACCACTTTGCATGATACATTTGGTAGCCGCTACAACAAGAACACCCACAACGCTTCTGTTTGGGCAGTCGGTGCGCACTACAACTTCGATAAATTGCAAGTTCGCGGCGCATATGCTCAGAACACCAAAGCTAAAGACTGGAAGAAATCTTGGACTGCTGGTCTTGCCTACGGTAGCGCAAATAGGACGGAACCCGGCACTTGGGATATCAGCGCGGATTATCGCTATGTCAGCCCGCTTGTCAGCTTAGCTCCGACTTATGACGCTGCTTACGCCGGCTCAAAAGGTGTCGAGTTCTCCGTAAGATACGTTCCGCTTTACAACACGAGAATTGAACTTAAATATTTCACCGGCAAAGACCTCGCTACCGAGAAAAATGCTAGAGCTTTCTTCAGCCGTGTTAGCTGGTTCTTCTAAGCCCGCTTTAAAAGCGGGAGAACAGCGGACGCGCCATAACGTTGCGACAACTTAAATGTTATCACCGCGTTCGTACGCTCCGTTGCACTTCGCTAGTTACGAAAATTAAAGAAATTTAAAATCCCCTGCGTAAATCTGCGCGGGGGATAATTTTTTTATTTGGTCTGTGTCAGTTGCTTGTAAATGAAATCGGCAAGCCCTATGCCGCCGCCTTCTGCCGCAACTTTCGTTAGCTCTTCGTTATACATGTCGCGATAAATTTCCATTGCGTTATCGTCGCCGAAAAGTTTGTTCTTCGGGACGGTCTTCCACATTTCGGTATACATTAATTTCAGCATAATCGCTTCAAGCTGAACGCTCGCATCTTTTATTTCCTTATCGCGCTTTTCGAGTTCTTCAGCGGTCATATTTTTGACTTTGCTGGACTGGTCAAGCTTATCAGTCGCCGCTTTAAGTTGGGCTTGAAAACTTTCCTCGTCGTTCACTACGTTAGCTCCCGCCGTGCCCGTATTCCTTAAAGTTGTTTGCGGTAAAATGTAATCGCCGCCAATTTGCATATCAATCGCCCCTTAAATTATCTCCAAAACTGCATGAATCGCGCCGGCGGCTTTCATTGCCTGCAAAATCGAAATGCAATCACGCGGCGTAGCTCCGACTGCGTTTAATGCGCCGATAACGTCGCTAACACTCGTCGTGGCGGGCAGAACAACCGAGCTTGACATTTCCTCGCGGGCGTCCGTCTCGACGTTGCGAACAACCATTGACGTACCATAAGAAAAAGGAGAAGGCTGAACGGCATCTTCTTCGCGCTGAATCCTAATCGATAAGCCGCCTTGAGTTATCGCGCACTCGTCAACGGAAACATTGCCGCCCATTACGATTGTCCCTGTGCGCTCGCTGACAACAACTTTTGCAATGTTATCGGGCAGAACCGGCAATTCTTCAATCGACGCGACGAATTGCACTACATCTGCGCGGTAGTAGCCGGGAATATTTATATCAACGCGACCGGGATTAGCGGCGTGCGCAACGTTGCCATAAGCCGCATTGATAGCGTTTGTTATTCTCGACGCCGTTGTAAAATCGGCATTGCCTAAGCTCAAAGAAATTTGCCCGTTCCTGCCTAAATCGTCTTCCAAAGTTCGCTCGACAATCCCGCCGTTAGGAATATTGCCTGCGGTCGGGAAATTTTTTTGCGCACGACTATTATTACCATTGCCCGCGACAAAGCCGCCCGTCGAAATTGAACCTTGCGCCACTGCGTAAACGTCGCCATTTGCCGCCCTAAGCGGTGTTTGCAAAAGTACGCCGCCTTGAATACTTTCAGCGTCGCCCATTGAACTGACAGTTACGTCAATGGTATCGCCTTCGCGCACGAACGGCGGCAACGTCGCTGTAACCATAACCGCCGCCACGTTATCAGTATCCAATTCCGCCGCGTTTATCGTTATCCCGAAATTTTTCAGCAGTGATACTGTTGATTGAATCATCTGCCACGTGTCATCGGAATCGCCCGTGCCAGGCAAGCCCACTACCAGTCCATAGCCCATAAGTTGGTTGTTGCGCATACCTTGCACTTTGGCAATATCTTTTATGCGTGTGACTGCCGACTCTGCAAAAACTGTCGAAGTCATTAGCGCAAGGCACATTATCAGCGTTGCTATTGTTAATATTTTTTTCATGACATCACCTATTAAACTGCACGGCGAATTTCTTGTTCGTCTTCTGCGACTTCCTCGAAATTTTCTGCGACAAAGTTGACGCCGTAACGATACCAATCATAACCTTCGTCAAATATTGCCCATGCCTCGCCAAATTCATCGTGAATTTTTCGCGCCTTATAATAATTTCCAGTGATAAACGAAACTTCTTGGCGGTCGTCACCCGTAAATTTAAGTAGCATTTTTCTCCTCCCAATCTTTGATTTTAAATTCGATTTTACCGATATTTGCGCACTGATACCAATGAATTTTTTTAATCTGTTCTTCTGTAACGTTCGTAATAATCGCAGTGCCGCGACATTGTACCATTCTTGAGCTTGAGTTTTCTCGCCGTTCGGAAGTAGATACTTATTGACAAGTCGTTTAATGTCGTGAATTCCTTCGCCTTCAGCGATAACCTTAACTCCAGTAACGGTTGAGCCTTTTTTTATAAATAATTCGCTGTTCTTTAGCGGTTTTTCTGTCTGCACGAAGAATTTTTTCGCCATCGCGCTCAAGTCTCGCGGCAAAATGAATTCTTCGCTGATTTTAATTTTGTTATCCATATCAGAAGAGGAAGTTAAAAAGTTGCGTTAAAATGCCCTGCCGTTGTTTAGCGTTAAGCGGTCCTTTGCCGTCGAATTTCAACGTAGCGTCGGCGACTTTGCTTGAAGGAATCGTATTATACATAGTAACATCATCGCGCCGAATTACCCCGCGCAGGGTGATTTTATGCTCGTCGCGGTTTTGCCAAATGGATTGCGTGCCCTCGATAATCAGATTGTCATTGGGCAGAACTTCGACGACCGTAACACTTATTTGACCGGTGAATCTGTTGGTATCGCTTGCGGTGCCGTCGGCTTGCCAATTATCGGAGCCGCTCGCCGAAAACGCCCTGATAAAATCGAAAATGCCCGTGCCCGTCCCGACATTTACAGAGCCGGATTTTGAATTCGTGCGCGACTTCGCAGCAGTTTGCGTCGTCGCTTCGTTAATAACAATCGTCAAAATATCGCCGACATTGCGGGCTTTTCTATCGGAATACCAACTGCTACCGTTATCGACCCAAAGCGATTTAGCCTCAACCGCGCCGCCCGCCAATACAAATGCCGCAATCAAAATCGCCGCTAAAAATCTTTTCATAACTTCACCTCCACTGTATGAGAATCAATTACTTTTGCTGATAAAATTCTTTTCGAAACTTCGTTTTTGACTTTGACAATTTGCCCGACGCGCCCGCGTGTCATAACAATTCCCTGCGCCGTCGCCCTTACTCCGCGATAATTTATTATAATCGTGACGCGCTGACTTGGATTGACCGCGATTGGCTGTTGAAAATAAGTAAGCGTAACGGGCGAACCTGCGCGGATAAATCTTTGCGGCACAAGTCCTACGACTTCGGAAACGTCCTTGATATATTCGTTGCGCCCGTCAACCGCGACTTCAGCTAAGCGAAAATCACTTTCCGAAACAGGCGTTTCAACCCTTAAATCGCGATTGCTGACAAGTACCGTGTCATAAACCTTAACGCTAGCAGTAAAACTCATCGTGCGATAGGGGCGACCGTTCACATAAATTATTGCTCTAACGGGCGTCAAGCTGACATAATTTATCGAAGTGGGAAGTTCCGCCTTAACATCAACCGTACCTTCCGGCAATTTTATATCGCTCGGATATTGCCTGAATGAAATTTCGTGCCGCCTGACTTCGCCTCGCTCGGCAAGCGCATTTTCTAAAGCGTCCAATGCAATTGCATGAAGTTCCGCGCCCGTTATTGTGTATGCAAAAGCTCGCGGCATCAAACTTATCAAAATTAACGCCGCGAGTAAAATTATTTTCTTCATGTTAAATTATCGTTTCAGCTGATTGGCGGTCTCAAGCATTGAATCAGAAGTTGTAACCGCCTTTGCATTCGATTCGTAAGCGCGCTGGGCGACAATCATATTTACCATTTCTTCGACGATTTGCACGCCGGACATTTCCAAAGTATTTTGCGCCAAAACGCCTGCGCCGTCTTGACCAGGCTCACTTTCAATCGGAGCACCCGACGCGGCAGTTTCTAAGAATAAATTCTTGCCGTAAGCGTAAAGCCCTTCGGGATTTACAAAGCGCACAAGGTTTATCTGCCCGATTTCGGTTTGTTCGCCGCCCGCCGGAGTGTCTGAAACTCGTCCGTCAGAACTTATAACTAAACTGTCAATCGGCGCGTTTTCGTCAAGCGTAATGTTCGGGATAAGCAAATAACCTTCGCTGGTGACAAGGCGGCGATTTGAATCTAGTTTGAACGAACCGTCGCGAGTATAAGCGGTGGTGCCGTCTGGGAGCTGAACTTGGAAGAATCCGTCGCCCTGAATGCCTACGTCGCTGGGATTGTCAGTCGTCTGCAAAGGACCTTGCGTAAAAACTCTGTGGGTCGCCGATACGCGCACGCCTAAACCAATTTGCAAACCTTGCGGATATTGCGTGCCGTTGCCGGAAGTGCCGCCCGCGTCGCGCAGGGTTTGATAAAGTAAATCTTGAAATTCGGCGCGAACTTTTTTATTGCCGTAGCTGTTGACGTTAGCGATATTGTGCGCTACTACGTCCATGTTCGTCTGCTGCGCCTTCATGCCCGACGCCGCCGACCATAATGACCTCATCATAACCGGAACATCTCCTTATTTTTATCTTGCTTACAAAATTTATATCGGCAAGATTTTATTCCGCATTAAAACTTTTTGCAAGCTTGCAGAAAATTTTTTTGTGTTTCCCATAAGAATTTCAGTGTAGGTTGATATAATCGCCCAAAATTAAGAAACGATTAAACGAGGTGGAGGAAATGAAGTTCGGGCGAGTTCTTGCGACGCTGATTCTAATTCTCGCCGTAAGTTTTTCCAGTCTTTGCTCGGCAGCAGCGTTGAAGTACGGCGACAGAGGCGACGAAGTTAAGGAGATTCAAGAATATTTAATTGCGCAATGCCTGTTGAATGAGCCGGCGGACGGCGTTTACGGTATGACGACGGTAAATGCAATCAAAGATTTTCAAAGCGCAATCGGTCTTGAGGCGGACGGGGTGTGCGGCAATATGACTTATAGAATTTTGCGGGCGGCGGCTTACGACGAAATCGACGTTACGACTTTCAAGCTTGGTGACTGGGTGCCCGATTACGAACTTGAAATTTCCGGCGAGGAGACTGACACTTTCAAAAGTTCGGGCGCGACAATCGGTTCGGTTCTGAGTGCGGTTTCTACCGTTAAAGAAGTTGCGAAATATGCGGGCGTCGGCGACGTGATTAAACTCGGTATGCAAGGCGACGGCGTCATTGATTTACAGAACAAATTGATTGAGCACGGATTTTACGACGGCGAAGTTGACGGAATTTGCGACGCGGATACTGTCAACGCGCTGAAAGATTTTCAACGCAGTCGCGGACTGGCGGCGGACGGTGTTTGCGGCAGGAGAACTTATTCAGCTTTCGACGGTGACGAATACTACGACGAAAGTAACAGCTATACTAATGGCTTCCCAAATTACAGCAGAGTTGTCCGCGTCGAGGCGACGGCTTACAGTAGCGCGCAATCGGATTTAAGTTCTTACACTGCGACGGGCACACTTTGCCGCTATGGAGTTATCGCGACTGATCCGAGTTTTATTCCGCTCGGCACTAAGGTTTACATTCCTGGTTACGGTTACGCGGTCGCGGAAGATACAGGCGGCGCGATTTACGGCAATAAAATTGATATTGCGTTTGATACGGTCGGCGAGTGCTATGAATTCGGAAGACAATGGGTTGACGTTTACATTTTGGAAGATTAACAAGCTAATAAAAAAGTCCTTGACTTCGCGTCGAGGATTTTTTTTGTTATAATGTCGGCGAGGTGATTTTATGAAGTTCAGAAAATTTTTGCCGTTGCTGTTATCGGCGAGTTTATTTTTGGGCGGCAGTGTCGAGGCAGTGAAATATTCGCCGCCGACTTTGACAGCTGAATTTGACCAAATGGCTTTCATGCAACTTTATCCGACATTTTCTTGGGAGCCGTTGCCTAAGACGGAATTTTATCAAGTGCGCGTCGTGAACAGTGCGACGAATAAAACAATTCGCGAACTTTTCAATGGCGAGGCATTAAATCGCGTGACGGATTGGCAACCTTTCACGACGGCGGGCGAATATTATTGGCAAGTGCGCGTTGTGAATAAAAGCCACAAGCCGTTAAGCGATTGGTCGGAAAAGAAAATTTTCAAGGTAGAAATGCCGGTTGAGTTTGCGGCCTATGGCGATAGCATAACGCACGGCGGCGCGTCATATATTCCAGCGGGGCAAATTTCCTGCCAATGGGAAACTTATTGCGACGTACCGATAAAAAATTTGGCGCGGAGTGGCGATACGACAGAAATGATGCTTGAACGCTTTGACAGAGACGTTTTGCCATTTGCGCCGCGAGTTATGGTTATAATGGCGGGCGTCAATGACATTCGCACGGGCAAAAGTGCCGATGAAGTTATTAACAATCTTAAAGCCCTGCGCGAAAAGTGTTTGGCGCATGATATAACGCCGGTTTTCTGCACGATTACTTCAATGAATCCGGAAATTATGAACCTGCGCGGGATACCGTTGACTGACGGCGATTGGCGCGAGCAAAGGGAGCAAGTTAATTTTTGGATAATGAACACGCCGTATTTTATCGACGTTGCCAAAGATTTAACTGATGAATTCGGCTATCTTCGCGCAGAATTGACGCCTGACGGATTGCACCCTGCTTTACGCGGAAAAAAGATTATGGGCGAGATTATATCCGATTACCTTAAGAAAAAATTTTGACAAAAAATTAGCCCCGACGAATTGTCGAGGCTTTTTAATTTATATGCTTAATTATTCGGCTGCTTCTTTATCGATGACAGTCAGTTCGCGATAACGTTCCATACCGGTGCCGGCAGGAATAAGCTTGCCGATTATGACATTTTCCTTGAGACCGATAAGCGGGTCGATTTTGCCTTTAATCGCCGCGTCGGTAAGAACTCTGGTTGTCTCCTGGAAACTTGCAGCACTCAAGAAAGAATCTGTTGCGAGCGAAGCCTTAGTTATGCCCAAAAGAATAGGTTTAGCGACGGCGGGTTCTTTGCCTTCTTCGATAGCTTTAGTATTAGTTGCCTCGAAAACGTTCATGTCGACGAACTCGCCAGGCAAAAATTCGGTTGAGCCGCTGTCTTCAATCTTCACCTTGTGGAGCATTTGACGAACCATAACCTCAATGTGCTTGTCGTTGATTTCGACGCCTTGAGACTTGTAGACTTTTTGGACTTCCTTGACTAGGTAGCGGTGGGTTTCTTTCAGACCGCAGATGCGCAAGATGTCATGTGGATTTTTCGGACCGTCCGTTATCGGGGCACCAGCTGCTATTACGTCGCCGGGTTTCACGCGCGGGATTACTCCGAAGGGGATTGTGTACTCGCGCGGCTGCCGGTTCTCTTCGTCTATCCCTACCAAAATTTGACGACCATCTGCCATGTTCCTTACTATACTGTCTCGCTCTAACTCTAGCCCGTCTACTTCCTCGCCTCTCTTTAACACTTCTCCGCCTTTATATACTCCACCTTTCACTTCTTTACCTTCGCCCAATATCGGCTCTATTATTAACGTTCGTAAGCCATTTTTATCCGGCTCGCCCGCTCGCACTACTCCTTCTATTTCGGCTATCAGTGCCGCATTCTTTGGCTTTCTAGCCTCAAATAATTCCTCTACGCGCGGTAAGCCTTGCGTTATGTCGCCGCCCGCAACGCCGCCTGTGTGGAACGTTCTCATCGTCAACTGCGTGCCCGGCTCCCCTATACTCTGCGCCGCTATTATTCCTACCGCTTCGCCTATCTCTACCGCCGTTCGATTCGCTAAATCTGAACCGTAACACGCTTTGCATACCCCAGAATGACTTCGGCACGTCAATACACTCCGGATTTTTACTCGCTCACGCACAGCACATATCGCGTCCGCTAAGGACTCCGTTATCAGCTCATTTTTTCTGCCGATTAATTCCCCACCAGCTGAATAGATATCCTCAGCCAATGTCCGACCCAAGATACGGTCTCGCAAACTTTCTATAACTCCGCCTTCTGTTATCGCCTCTACCCAGATTCCCTTTATGTTGCCATTTCGTACGCTTAGCTCTTGTATATCTTCCCTCTTAAGATACGCCAAGAGTGCCTCTCGGCTTAATACCTCGCCGCTAACTAACTCTTTGCCCGAGAGCGAACTTAAATATTTCTCCAAAAGTTCCTCACGCAAGAGAGCATCGCGTGTCCCCAAAACTATCCGCTCAGCTTGCAAATTGTGCCCGCGCAAAACTAATTCACCAGCATCAATTTCTCCCAATGCAATAAGCTTTTCCTCATCCAAGATAGTGTCAGCCCCTATGATTTTAACGCCGCCACTATAAATGTCTTCAGCCACAACACGTCCAATTAACTTTTCAGATAAAAGCTCTAACGCATCAAAAGTATCCTCAGCCAATGCCGCCCGCATGTATACTAAATTTATTACCTCAATATCACAGTCCTCTTCCCGGACAATAACATCTTGCGCAACATCAACCAATCGCCGCGTCAAATAGCCAGAGTCAGCCGTCCTAAGTGCCGTATCCGCTAAGCCCTTGCGCGCACCATGACTACTTATAAAATAATCAGATACGCTTAAGCCCTCTCTAAAATTCGCCGTTATTGGCAGGTCGATTATCTTCCCAGAAGGGTCCGCCATTAACCCACGCATACCAGCAAGCTGGCGCATCTGTTGCTTATTACCCCTCGCGCCACTGTCGCTCATCATAAATATCGGATTAAATTCATCCATATTTGCCATCATTGCCTCTGCTACTTCTTCTGTAGCACCAGCCCATAAACCACAGACTAAGTCATAACGCTCTCTTTCTGTAATTATACCCCTAGAATAATAGCCCTCGACTACTTTAACTTTCTTTGAAGTCTCTCCTAATATCTTCGGCTTCTCCGGCGGTACTATACAATCCGATATCCCTACAGTCATTCCAGCCTTGCACGCATATTCATAGCCTAACCGCTTAACCGCGTCGATTACTTCCGCTGTCACCGTCGCTCCAAACGCATTAAAACACCGCGCAACTAACCGCCCTAGCTCCTTCTTGTTCATCACTACCCCTAAATGCCAGACCCCATCCACTAGCTGATAATATCTCAGCTCTTTGGGTATCTGCTCATTAAATATCAACCTCCCAACACTCGTCTCCACCATTAGCCCACCTTCAACTTGCGCCTTTACAAAGCTTGGTAACCGCTCCCAACTTATCCTTACTTTGATTGGATTTTGTAAACCAACTGACCCGCGCTCATAGGCCATTATCGCTTCTTCTATTCCCGTATAATTGCCACTAGAACTGCCGCCTCGAATTTTCGTTAAATAATACGTTCCCAATACCATATCTTGCGTCGGTACGATAATCGGCTTGCCGTCCTTTGGAGCCAATATATGATTAGCGGCTAACATCAAGACACGAGCTTCGGCTTGCGCCTCAGAACTAAGAGGTAAATGAATAGCCATTTGGTCACCGTCGAAGTCAGCGTTATAGGCGGTGCAGGCGAGAGGATGAAGTTTGAGAGCGCGACCTTCAGTAAGAACGGGTTCAAAGGCTTGAATGCCGAGCCTGTGGAGAGTGGGAGCGCGATTGAGTAGAACAGGGTGTTCCTTGATGACATCTTCAAGAACGCCCCAAACCTCAGGAGTAGCGCGGTCAACTTTTTTCTTGGCCGCTTTAATGGTAAGACCTTGATCAGCGGAAAGTTTTTTCATAACGAAAGGCTTGAAGAGTTCAAGAGCCATTTCTTTAGGAAGGCCGCATTGGTGAAGCTTGAGTTCAGGTCCTACGACGATAACGGAGCGACCGGAATAGTCAACGCGCTTGCCGAGAAGATTTTGGCGGAACCTGCCCTGCTTGCCTTTTAGCATATCGGAAAGAGATTTGAGTGGGCGATTGCCGGGACCAGTGACGGGTCTGCCGCGTCTACCGTTATCAATGAGAGCGTCAACGGCCTCTTGCAACATGCGCTTTTCATTGCGAACGATGATATCGGGAGCGCGTAATTTAAGGAGACGGTTTAAACGGTTATTGCGGTTAATGACGCGGCGATATAGGTCGTTAAGGTCGCTGGTAGCGAATCTGCCGCCGTCGAGTTGAACCATAGGACGGAGTTCAGGAGGAATAACAGGAATGACATTAAGAATCATCCATTCGGGCTTATTGCCGGATTTGCGAAATGCCTCAACAACCTCAAGGCGACGAATAGCGCGAACGCGCTTTTGACCATTGGAAGAGTTAAGCTCGGAGCGAAGTTGAGCGGATAAAGCATCGAGGTCAAGTTCGCGAAGAAGAGTTTGGATAGCCTCCGCGCCCATACCGACTTTGAAGGCGTCTTTGCCGAATTGCTCCTTTTTGAAGCGGAATTGACCTTCAGTAAGTAGTTCCTTAGGTTGCAGGTCGGTATTACCGGTGTCAAGGACGATATAAGAGGCGAAATAAAGAACGCGCTCTAAGGCACGAGGGGACATATCGAGCAAAAGCCCCATGCGGGAAGGAATGCCCTTGAAATACCAGATGTGGGAGACAGGAGCGGCAAGTTCGATATGCCCCATGCGCTCGCGACGAACTTTAGCTCTGGTGACTTCAACGCCGCAACGGTCGCAGATAGTGCCCTTGTAGCGAACGCGCTTATATTTACCGCAATGACATTCCCAATCGCGAGTGGGTCCGAAAATGCGTTCGCAAAAGAGGCCGTCGCGTTCGGGCTTGAGGGTGCGATAGTTGATAGTCTCGGGCTTTTTTACTTCGCCGTGAGACCATTGGCGAATTTTATCAGGGGAAGCAAGACCAATGCGCATAGAATCGAAAACATTAACGTCAAGCATGGAATCAGTCCTTTCTACTCGTCAAACTCATCGAGCGGGGTTTCAGGTTCGGGCGGAGCTTTAACTTCATGGTCGGCAAAATTGCCCACGTCAACGCCCATATCCTGCGCGGTTTTCTTGATAGTGGGTTCGTCATCGTCGTCATCGCGAATGATAATTTCTTTGGAATCTTTGGAGAGTACGCGAATATCAAGCCCGATAGATTGGAGTTCCTTGATAAGAACTTTGAAGGATTCAGGGACGCCAGGTTCAGGTATATTTTGCCCCTTGACGATAGCTTCATAAGCTTTGACGCGGCCGACGACATCATCAGATTTAACGGTTAAAATTTCTTGAAGAGTATAAGATGCGCCGTAAGCTTCCAAAGCCCAAACCTCCATTTCGCCGAAACGTTGCCCGCCAAATTGAGCTTTACCGCCGAGCGGTTGTTGAGTGACGAGGGAATAAGGACCAGTAGAGCGGGCGTGAATTTTATCGTCAACGAGATGATGAAGTTTAAGCATATAGACGCAGCCGACGGTAACGCGATTTTCAAAAGGAAGCCCCGTTCTGCCGTCGTAGAGGATAGTTTTTCCGTCGGAGTCCATATGGGCTAATTTCATAGTAGCGAAAAGGTCGGAATCGTTCGCGCCGTCGAAAACGGGCGTAGCGATATTGACGCCGGCTTCAGCGGGTTGAGGAAGACCATATTTCTCGACGTCAAAGCCGAAGTCGCGCAAGTCGCGTTTAATATCGTCTAATTCGTCGGTAATAAATTTATTGATTCTTTTAACAGTATTTTCGATAGAGGAAATACCTTCGGTGAATTTGAAATCGACGATATTTTGGGAATGAATATAATTTTTCAAGGTGGATAGAGAATCGGTAATTTTAGAGGTGTAGGGAAAAATTTTGTCGCGAGAAATTTGGGATTGATAAAGAGCAAGAGAGATAAAAGTGACAGAGGAAAGAATATTGTCAGTAGAGTTATCGAAATCAGAAATTCTGAGGTTAGGATTATCCTTAAGGAGATTTGATTTATGACGCTTGATAGAGTAAGTATCGCTAGAAATTTTATCGAGGAGAGAGGAAATTGCATGAATACGAAGCCCGACGAGGCGAACAGCCATACCGAGATGAGTTTCGAGAATTTGACCGATATTCATGCGCGACGGCACGCCGAGCGGGTTAAGTACGATATCGACGGGAGTACCGTCGGGGAGGAAAGGCATATCTTCTTGACGACGGATTTCGGAGACGACGCCTTTATTGCCGTGGCGACCGGACATTTTATCGCCGACGGAAATTTTGCGTTTTTGAGCGATATAAACGCGGACTTGCTTATTGACGCCAGGAGCCATTTCGTCATTATTGTCGCGGGTAAAGGTGGTGACGGCGACGACTTTGCCGGATTCGCCGTGTGGGACGCGCAGTGAAGTATCGCGGACTTCGCGAGCTTTTTCGCCGAAAATGGCGCGTAGGAGTCGTTCTTCGGCGGTGAGTTCGGTTTCGCCTTTGGGGGTGACTTTACCGACTAGGATATCGCCGGTGCGGACGTCTGCGCCGATAGCGATAATGCCTTCGGAATCGAGATGAATTAAAGAATCTTCGGCGACGTTCGGAATATCGCGGGTGACTTCTTCTGGACCTAGTTTAGTATCGCGAGCGTCGCATTGGTATTCCTCTATATGGATACTGGTATAGATATCGCGTTTGATAAGATTTTCGGAAAGTAAGATAGCGTCTTCATAGTTATAGCCTTCCCAAGGCATATAAGCTACGATGATATTATAGCCTAAGGCTAATTCGCCGTTAGAGGTAGCGGGACCGTCGGCGATAGGCTGCCCAGCGGAAATGTGTTCGCCTTCGGAGACGATAGGGATTTGGTTAATGCAGGTGCCTTGATTGGAGCGGACGAATTTTTGGAGGAAGTAAGTATCGAATTTATCGCGGGAGGAATTGACGAAGTTATCATCGACTTTAACTTTGATATGGTCAGAGTCGAGTTGGATGACGGTGCCTGGACGTTTAGCGAGAATCATGACGCCAGAGTCGCAAGCGGCTTTAAATTCCATACCGGTACCGACAAGTGGAGCTTGAGTTTTGAGGAGAGGAACGGCTTGGCGTTGCATATTAGCACCCATGAGAGCGCGGTTTGCATCGTCATTTTCAAGAAAGGGTATAAGGGCGGTAGCGATAGAGACGACTTGTTTAGGGGAAACGTCCATAGCGTCGACTTGGTCGCGGTAAACTTTAGTAGTTTGTTCGTTGACGCGAGCAGTGACACGTTCGTTGACGAACCAGTCATTTTGGTCGAGTGGTTCGTTAGCCTGAGCGATGATTAATTTTTCTTCTTCGTCGGCGGTAACGTAAATGATTTGGTCGGAGACGAAACTCCTACCTCCTACCTCCTCACTCCTAACTACTTTGCGGTAGGGGGTTTCCATGAAGCCGAACTGGTTGACGCGGGCGTAGTTAGACAAACTACCAATCAAACCTATGTTAGGACCTTCAGGGGTTTCGATGGGGCACATACGACCGTAGTGGGAGTTATGTACGTCGCGAACCTCGAAGCCGGCTCTTTCACGAGATAAACCGCCTGGCCCGAGAGCAGAGAGTCGTCTTTTATGCGTCAGTTCGGACAGCGGGTTATGTTGGTCCATGAATTGGCTAAGTTGGGAACTACCAAAGAATTCCTTTATAGCAGCGACGACGGGTCTAATATTGATTAAATTTTGCGGTGTAATGATTTCGGCGTCTTGAGTAGTCATTCTTTCACGGACGACGCGTTCCATGCGAGTCATACCGATACGAAATTGATTCTGGAGTAATTCGCCGACTGCGCGGACGCGACGATTGCCCAAATGGTCAATATCGTCCTTGACGCCAATACCAGCCATAAGAGCAAAGATATAGTTAATAGAAGCGATAATATCTGCGCGGCAGAGTGTGCGATTTTCATGAATATCGAGAGTTGGAGTAGCTAAGACGGTGAAATTACCGCTAGGAGAAATGACGCGAAGTGAAATAGGGAAAAGGTAGCCTCTGCGTTGATTATCTGCTTGGAGATTAAAAATTTGTTCTTCGCGGTCATCGGATATAGCGTCGAGCATAGATTGAGTAATAGTAGTATTGGCAGGGATAAGCAATTCGCCGGAGTCAGGGTCAATTAAATCGTCGACTAATTTAAGACCTAAAATGCGATGTTTCCAGCCGAGTTTTTTAGTAATTTTGTAGCGACCGACGGTGGCCAAATCGTATCTGCGCGGGTCAAAAAATTGAGAATTCAAAAGCGACAGCGCGTTATCAGCTGAAGGAGGCTCGCCTGGACGCAGACGATTATAAATGCCGATAAGAGCTTTTTCTTTATTATCTTCGGCATTCTTTTTATCAGTATCGAGCGCGTCAACGAAAGCTTTAAAACCAACGGTGAGTTGATTTTTATCGTCGAGTTGCGCAATAATATCGAGGAGATATTTTGAATTAGAGAGCTTGTCAAATTTATCGTCAAGTTGTTGAAAAAGGTCGAAAAGGTTATCAATATCAATTAGGCTATCATTTTCATTTTCTACTAAGTTAATATCAGTTGCTGGACTACTGTTGGAGTTAGCTAATTTATTGAGGATAGTGTCGAAATCAGCCTTAGTGACGCCAAATTTAGATAATTCAGTAAGAAGATTATCGTTACCACTGGAATTAGCTAATTTATTGAGGATAGTGTCGAAATCAGCCTTAGTGACGCCAAATTTAGACAATTCAGTAAGAAGAATGTCGTTACGAACAAAGTTGCCACTGTCAGATTTATTTAATTCTCTGAGAAGAATATTATTCCTAGAGTCGTGAACGGCGTCGGGGTTAGAGGAAAGGAAAACGGAAATTTGTTGAGAAAGTTCGTTCAATTTAGATTGCAGGAAGAAATTAATATCGAAGAGGTCAAGAATTTGGGAATTGTCTTCAAAATCGAGGGCACGCAGAAAGTACGAGACGGGCATTTTTCTTGTCCGGTCAATACGGACGGAGACATTAGAATTGGAATCAGTTTCGAGTTCAATCCACGCGCCGCGATTCGGGATAACCTGCGCAGTAAAAATAGTTTTGCCGTTTTGGTCGATAGCTTTATCGTAATAAGCACCAGGACTTCTGACGAGCTGGGAGACGATAACCCTTTCCGCCCCATTAATAATGAACGTCCCAGTAGAAGTCATAATAGGAAAGTCGCCCATGAAAACTTCCTGCTCTTTGACGTCGCCTTTAGCTTTATTAAGAAGTTTTACGCGAACGCGTACGGGCGCGGCATAAGTACCGTCGCGCTTTTTACATTCATCGAGAGAGTATTTAGATTCACCGAAAGAGAACGATTCAAAGAACAATTCAAGATTGCCGGTGAAATCAGAGATTGGCGAAATGTCGTGGAAAATTTCCTGCAGTCCCTCCTTTTTGAACCACTCGTAGGAGTTGCGTTGAATGTCCAAGAGATGTGGCATCTCCATGACTTCTTTGATTCTTGCATAACTATACCTTTTTCGTTTGCCGACTTGTACAGGATTAAACATTTAAGCCGTCACTCCTCGCTGAAAGTATAATGCGCGGCGTAACCTTTAAAATTACCAATCGGACACGACGCGCATATCTTCTCCATCTTATTTTCAATTCAGTAGCTTTGAATTTTATCGTTAAATTCTTTTTCTGTCAAGCAATCGCTTATAAAAATATTGGCTACCATTAAAGTTTGATAAAATTTTCTGAAAGAAATTGACAAAATACATGCTACGAATTAAATTCTAGAAAATAAATGTATAGGAGGCTCAATTTTTCTATGACTGCGCAAGAAGTTATCAAGAACTTTATGAAACAACTCGCTAATCACGGCTACGCAAGTTCAAGTTCGGTCGGCGTAGATATGCTTGATTCCGCAACTAGAGCCGCGTCCAGATATGATAGCATTGAAGATGTTATCTCCGCTATGGAGGCTGACCAAATCGCCGCCGAAAAAGAAGCCGTCGAAGAAGTCCTCGGTTCCGATTACGCAGGTAAATTAATTTCCAGCATCAGCTCAAATATCCGTTCTACTTCAGCATTTAGCTACAATGACGTTTACAAAAAAAGCAATATTTATATCGGCGACAAATACAGCTACACAAGTTACGGCACAACCGTCGAAGATGTCATTCGAGAACGCAAAGCTAGCATTTTCCTTGAAAAATATTGCGGCATTATCTTGGAGAAAAAATTTTGGTACTATAGAAATAAAAACGTCTGGAATTGTTATGACGACGATAACGGCTTAACCGGCAATTACGACACCGGCGCGATTTCCGGCAAAGACGCGGGCGGCTCCACGACTAAAACTAAAACTTCTGTTGTCCCCGAAACTTTTATCAATACCTATACCGCTTCGACTTCCGTCGCTCAAAAGATTATCACTACCGATAGAAATTGGGTTGTGCAAGCAACCGCCGCCAATGACACAATCACTTCAAACGGCGCGGATTCAATCAGCGCGGGCAAAGGTAATGATTCAATCGTAGCCAACGCAAACGGCGCAACCATTACCTCAGGCGACGGAAAAGACACCATAACCATTTCCGAAGGCGTCAGCGATATTACCCTTTCCGATTTAAATTCCTCCGACACCTTGACGATAAAAGGTTCCTTTAATCCCGCTTCCGCGCAGATTGAAGAAAATTTGCTCGTTATCACTGATAAAATCGGTTCGCGCAAAATTCGGCTCGGCAATCTCGATGACGCTAAATCTGCTAAAATCAATTCAACAACTATTAGCAAATGGCTCGCCAATGCCGGTATTAGCCTTAACAATCTTAAGACGAAAAATTATTCCGATGATAAAGTTAGCTCCTCTTCTTCAACCGTCAGCAATACTTCCACTGTAACCGTCGACTTTGACACTGTCAATACAAGCTCAACCGGCTCCGTTAAAGTCAGCGGCTCCGTCGCGGGCAATCTCTCAAACGCTTTTCCTAATGCCTCGACTTTTACACGCAACGGCTTAACGCTTCACCTTCTCGGCACGTCAAGCGATACTTATGGCAGCCCCGACAATATCCAATCTAAAACCCTAAACGAACTCACTGACGACCAAAAGACCGTTGTTGCCGGACTTTTTAAATGGTGGCTTGATGAAGGGCTGAACCTTAGCGAAGAAAGTTACGGAATAAGTTTTAGCGATGCCAGAGCCTCAGTCAAAGATATTGGGCTTTATTTCTACAACGGTCAAGGCACTGACAAAACCCTTGCCGCCGTTCAGTATTGGCAAAGAGATGCGGACGGCGCGATAAATAAACTTCTGCTTAAAATCAATATGTATTATTTCACGGGTCTTTCCTCCACTGACGTTGACGGTGAAAGTAGCAATTCAACGATTAAAAATTTACTAGACCGCACGCTTGCTCACGAATTGACGCATGCTAACATGCAATCCCATATAAATTTCTTTAACACGTTGCCGGAATTTATCGTCGAAGGTTCAGCCGAACTGATTCACGGCATTGACGACGAACGCGGCAATAGAATTTTTTCCGTTGCCGCTAGTGATTCCTTGCTAAGTTCCGTTCTGGACGTAAGCAAAATTGGAACTGGCAATGCTGATTATTATGCTGGCGGTTATATGTTCCTGCGCTATTTCGCTAAGCAAGCCGCCGCGCAGACGCTACCCGCCTTCGGAGAAATTACCGCGACCGTTAAGCCCTCAACCGGCACTTACTATATCAGTGGCAAATCTACCTCCGAAACCGCTTCGACTACCAGAAATAATATTAAACTCGGCACCGTTTCAAATGGCACTTACACTGTCGAAAATACCGGCGTGCACCAAGTCATTAACAACGCTAATAATTTAAAAATCGCCGGACTGACTGTCAATGATACGCTTATCGGCTCAAGCTCGGCTGATACCGTCACGACTGCTGAAGGCTCCTATATAACGAGCGGCAAGGGCAACGACTCCATTAATATTAACGGACAATTCGCGACGATTTCGGCGGGCGCAGGTAATGACACCATAACCGCTACGGACGGCAGTCATCATTTCATTAATCTCGGCGAAGGTAACGATTATGTCGAATTCCAAGCCAGCAACATTTTTGATAACACAATCGCGGGCGGCGCGGGCGATGATTCTATTTATTTGACCGTGTCTTATAACTCTTCGATTGAAATGGGCGCGGGCAATGATTCTATTCATTTCGGCGGGCAAAGTAATACAATCAGCATGGGTGACGGCAACGACACTATCAGATTCCACTACAGCAACGACAACGAAAATATTATTGCACTCGGCGCGGGCAATGATAGAGCAACTGTCTTGGGCGATGACAATACGCTTGACGGCGGCTCTGGTAACGATTATTTTTACAATAACAGCGGCAATAATACCGTATTCAGATACAGCGCGGGCGACGGTAACGATTATATCGACGGCTTCAACGCGACAAGCACTCTGATAATCGGCGGCGGCTTAGGAACTTATGCGCAATTTGAAAGTAGTTCGGATATAGTTTTAAGGGTCGGCGACGGATTTATCACGCTAAGTGGTGCCGCAAATTTGGATACTCTTAACGTTGAGGGGCAAAAGGAAAATTCTAAGCTGATTGAGGGCACTGACGACGCCGACACAATTAATAATCCTCTCGAAAGCGTAACGATTATGGCTTATGCCGGCGATGACATTATCACGAACAGCGGTGCGAATGTTTTAATCAATGGCGGCGCAGATAATGATTCAATCAGCCTAGACAGCGCGGGAGCTACGGTCAACGTCAGCGCGGGCAATGATACTATTTCTTTCGACAGGAGTATTAAAAGTTTCAGCGTTGATGATTTTGGCGCGGGCGACGTGATTCAGTTAAACTCAAAAACTAGCAATCTTGAAACGCTTGACGGCGGGCTAATTGCGGGTAGCGTCACGATTAGCGGCGTGGAATTGCCGACGACCAGTAAAGAATGGTCGCTCAATAACAACGTCGCAACGCACAATACGAAAACTTCTGCAGGCGCGACTTTATCCGACGATAATAAATCTATCGTCTACGCAAGCGCAAGTTCGGAATCGGTAACTGTCAGCGGCATAGCTTCGACGAGTGGTCTTGAAATTGATACTGATAACAAAGTCGTGACTGTCAACGAATCGGCTTTGAATGAACAGGACGTATCAATTAGCAATGATTACAGTTTAGCTTTGGGCGATGATGTTACGGCACCGACTGCGACAAAAGCGGCGTGGAATCTTAGCAAAACGACTGCCACTTATAAAACTTCAAGTACGACGGCGGGTTATACGCTCATAGACAATAAAATTTCCTATACGGCGGCAAGCACTGGAAATAATTTGGTTACGGTTAGCGGCGTTGGTTCGACGAGTGGACTGGAAATTAATACCGCTGGAAAAATCGTAACGGTACAAGCGGCGTCGCTAAATAAAACGGACGTGACGATTAGCGACGGATACAAATTAAAATTAGGCGAAGACGTTACAGCACCAATTACGACAAATGCGGCATGGAACCTTAGCAAAACAACTGCCACTTATAAAACTTCAAGCACGACAGAAGGTTATACTCTTGCAGATAATAAAATCAGCTACACGGCGGCAAGCACTGGAAATACTTTGGTTACGGTTAGCGGCGTTGGTTCGACGAGTGGACTGGAAATTAATACCGCTGGAAAAATCGTAACGGTTCAAGCAACGTCGCTAAACGAGACAGACGTGACGATTAGCAACGGTTACAAATTAAAATTAGGCGAAGACGTTACAGCACCAATTACGACAAATGCGGCATGGAACCTTAGCAAAACGACTGCCACTTATAAAACTTCAAGCACGACGGCGGGGTATACTCTCGCAGATAATAAAATCAGCTACACGGCGGCGAGTACTGGAAATAATTTGGTGACAGTCAGCGGCGTTGCTTCGACGGACGGACTTGAAATCGATACCGTTAATAAAGTCGTGACGGTAAATGAATCGTCTTTGAACAAACAGGACGTGACGATTAGTGACGGCTATACTTTAGTTTTGGGCGAAGATGTTAAAGCCCCGACTGCCTCCGACGGAACTTGGAGCCTTAGCAAAACAAATGCCACTTATAAAGCTTCAAGCACGACAGCGGGCTATACGCTCACAGACAATAAAATTTCTTACACAGCGGCAAGCACTGGAAATAATTTGGTGACAGTCAGCGGCGTTGCTTCGACGGACGGTCTTGAAATTGATATTACTAATAAAGCCGTGACGGTCAATGAATCGGCATTGAATAAACAAGACGTGACGATTAGTGACGGCTATACTTTAGTTTTGGGCGAAGATGTTAAAGCCCCGACTGCCTCCGACGGAACTTGGAGCCTTAGCAAAACAAATGCTACTTATAAAACTTCAAGCACGACGGCGGGTTATACGCTCACAGACAATAAAATTTCTTACACGGCGGCAAGTAGCGGAAATAATTTGGTGACAGTCAGCGGCGTTGCTTCGACGGACGGTCTTGAAATTGATATTACTAATAAAGTCGTGACGGTCAATGAATCGGCATTGAATAAACAAGACGTGACGATTAGTGACGGCTATACTTTAGTTTTGGGCGAAGATGTTAAAGCCCCGACTGCCTCCGACGGAACTTGGAGCTTTAGCAAAACGACTGCTACTTATAAAGCTTCAAGCACGACAGAAGGCTATACGCTCGCAGATAACAAAATCAGCTACGCGGCGGCGAGTACTGGAAATACTTTAGTAACAGTCAGCGGCGTTGCTTCGACGGACGGTCTTGAAATTGATATTACTAATAAAGTCGTGACGGTCAATGAATCGGCATTGAATAAACAAGACGTGACGATTAGCGAAGGTTATACTTTAGCTTTGGGCGAAGATGTTAAAGCCCCGACTGCCTCCGACGGAATTTGGAATCTTAGCGGGACAAAGGCAACCTATAAAGCTTCAAGCACGACGGAAGGCTATACGCTCGCAGATAATAAAATCAGCTACTTGACCGCAAGCGAAGGTACAACTTTAATCGACCTGCGCGGGGTCGCCTCTTCTCCGACTGTCGAAGGAAATACCGTTCTGCTCTCTAAAAGAAATTTCGATAAAGACGTTACGCTAGTCAGCGGCAAAGGTTACAACTTTGAACTTGCTAAGGGCAATTATTCGGGCAAAACTTTTAATGGCAGTAACAAAGGCGATAACATTATAAGTAACGGCTCATCGGTGATAATCGAAGGCGGCAAAGGTAACGACACCTTGAGCGGCGGCAAGAATAAAGATTTTCTCAACGGCGAAGAAGGAAACGACATTTTAACCGGTGGCAAGGGCAACGATACTTTTGCACACTCCAGCGGCAACGACATTATCACCGACTACGAAAAACAAGACAAAATCAGCGTCAGTTCTGATTACGAAAATTATTCCGTCAACGATAAGGATTTAACTTTCAACTTCGGCGACAATAACTCCTTAACGCTAACTAATGGAGCAAGTAAGCAAATTAATTTCCTCAGCGGCAAAAAGACTACGAGTAATTTTTACACGACGGAAGGCGTTTTCAACGCCAAAAAGAAATCCGTTACGCTCTCCGCTTCGGTGGGAAATTTCAATGCGGCTGATTATTCTAGGCTCGTAACGATTAACGGCTCGGCAACCGGCGCGATTGAACTTGTTGGCAATAAGAAAAAGAATTATATAATCGCGGGCAAGCAGGGCGCGACGCTTTCCGGCGGCAAGGGTAATGATACTTTAGTTGGCGGCGCAGGCGCAGATTTATTCATCTACAAAAATAAAACCGGCAAAGACGTTATCGCAGGTTTTAGCACTGGCGATTCAATCAATATCGATAGCTCTGTTACCATTAAAGACGCTAAAACGAAAAGTGGCAATACCGTCCTGAAGTTCAAAGGCGGCGCGTTGACGGTTAAGAACACGACTGAATTTAAATTGGGCGACACGCTTTATAGCGGCGGCGTCTTCGTTGTGGGTGATACTGCCAAAGTTTACGGCTCGTTCAAAGGTACAATCGACCTTGCTGATTATGGCGTTAAAAATTTCAATGGTTCGCAGGGCAAAAAGAAATTGACGATTACTGGCACGGATTCAGCTAACTCGCTAATCGGCGGCAAGGGCAAAGATATTTTAAATGGCGGCGCAGGTTCAGATACGCTTTGGGGCGGCAAAGGAAATGACACGCTGACTGGCGGCGCAGGCTCCGACGTTTTCATTTACCAAGCGGGACAAGGTAAAGACGTTATCACTGATTACGCGGCGGGCGACATGCTCACAATCCTTGACAAGAAAGGTAACGAAGGCACTTTCAGCAAAGCAACTCTCAAAGACGATACCTTGACACTTAATGTTAGGGGCGGCGGCAAAGTCATTTTCGATAACGTTACGGCATCTTCAACCTTCAATATTAACGGCGCAACTAAAACCGTTAGCGACTTAATTAAATAAAATTCTCAACTAACGGAGCGTTCCGACACGATGATTAATTAAAATTGCTGAACGGTCAATCGCGACCGCTGGATGCAACGTCACGTTGCCTTTGACTAAGGACTAATTCTCTGCTACAATGCAATTAACTTTTTTGTTAAGGGGGAATAAGTATGGACGACAAGGATTGGGAACTTTTTAAAGACAAGCTCAACAGAAAGACTGGTATTGATTTGCAGCTCTACAAGGAACAGCAAATGCGCCGCCGTATCAACAATCTCATTCAAAAGACACCGTTCAAAAGCTACACAACATTTTTCAACGACGCAGTTAAGGACAAACAAAAATTCGCCGACTTCATCGAATATCTTACAATCAACGTCTCGGAGTTTTTCCGCAACGCCGATAAGTTCGGAATGCTTGAAAGTGACATTATCCCCTACCTCTTGAAGAAAAATGACTCGCTGAACATTTGGAGCGCGGGCTGTTCAATCGGTGCGGAACCTTATTCCTTGTCGATTATCATGAAGGAATTGACGCCCGGCAAACGTCATAGAATTCTTGCCACCGACCTCGACATTGAGATTATCGGCAAGGCGAAAAAGGGCATTTACACTGCTGATGAAATTAAAGCTATGCGCGCCGACCGCAAGGTTAAATACTTCACCAAGACGCCCGACGGCAAATTTGCTATCAAACCCGAAATTAAAATGGCGGTTGATTTCAGACGCCATAACCTTTTGAAAGACCGTTTCGAGACCAATTTTGATTTGATTCTTTGCCGCAACGTCGTCATCTATTTCACTGAAGAGGCTAAGGCGGAACTTTATAAAAACTTCTTCAAGGCACTCAAGCCAGGCGGGATTTTGTTCGTGGGCGGCACCGAGTCAATTTTAAATTCGCGGCAAATCGGCTACGAAACTTATAAGCCGTTCTTCTATCAAAGACCGATGAATAATTGATTATGGAAAAACTTCAGCTGGAGCGGTTGAAAAAAATCGTTGCGTGGGCTTACGAAAAAAGCGCGTTTTATTATCGTTCGTTCCAAAGTCACGGCGTCGCGCCCGAAGATATTCAACAGCTTTCCGACGTCAGCAAGTTACCGATTTTGACGCGGGCAGAACTCTTGAGCGTTGACGCCTTTGAGTTCTTGACGTTGCCGCTATCTAGTATCGTGCGGATAAATGATTTCGGCGGAATAACAAAATTCTACACAGTCGGCGACATTCGCAACAACGTCGAAATGCTAGCAAGAACTTTCATGGCGGCAAATGTCCTGCGCGGGTCGATAGTGGGCATAGCGGGCGATTTATCAGACAGCCGACTACTTGACGCGCTTTATGCCCTTGAATCAATCGGCGCGACGGTTATTCCGTTAAAAACTTTTCCAGAAAAATTCGGCGTCGAAACGCTGGTAACAACTTCGCAAGCGTTCCTGCAATCAGACGTTGCGAAAATTTTCTATCTGAACGAAAAATCACTGCGCCCGCCAAAAGTTTCAACGTCAGCGAAACTTTTCAATCTGTACGCACCGCCGGAAATTGGACATGCGGGACTACTTGACGCAAGCGGACAATTTCGTGAAGAACATTTCTTGATTGAGCAACTAGACGGCAAATTGATTATTACGACGCTGACCGCGCAGGCAATGCCACTAATCAGATTATCAATATGAAAACGCAAAAAAGCCCGGAGGCATTAAACCTTCGAGCTTGTTGTTTTCTTAGTTGGTGGAGATGAGGAGAATCGAACTCCTGTCCAAAAATGTTGTTGTCCAACCTTCTCCGAGCGCAGTCGCTGAAAAGTTTCAGCTTCACCGACCTCAACGACAAACTCGATAAAGCCAAGCACTTTAGGATTTCCCGCGCCTTTACAGTGCGCTCAAGGACGGTATCCCGTTATTGGCGTCGACTCCGACCTGACGGGAAAAAATCAGTCGGGCGACGTGGCGTTAAGCCGCCAGTGCGTACTCTTTGTCCGCAGTTATAATTAAAAGTTTTCCGCTTGTTAAACCGGTTCACGGAGCCGGTGCTCGCTTATTGAACCCCATCCATCCCTGTCGAAACCATTACACCCCCAATTTTTATTCTCAAGGTTTCGCAAGTATATCACAAAGAAAATTTTAGTCAAGCTACCTACGAGCGGATTTTTTGCCGCTGAAATCAGGCTTGCCGTCCTTGTCGTTAAAAGTCGCCGTGCATTTTGGATAAGTCGAACAGCCCCAAAAGTCGCCGTTCTTGCCGCTACGTTTGACAAGTGCGCCGCCGCATTTCGGGCACTTCGGAGCACCTTCCTTGAGCAGTCGCGCTGAACGAACTTTTCTATCAAAATCGGGCTTGCCGTTATCGTCGTCAAAAATCGCGTTGCATTCAGGATAAGCCCTGCAACCCCAAAAGTCGCCGTTCTTGCCGCTACGCTTGACAAGCGCACTGCCGCAAATTGGACACTTGAAAATATTTTCCGCGTCAACAAATTTCGCATTCTTCGCCGCTTCAACAAGCGAACTCGTAAATTTAACTTGCCCCGATAAAAAATCTTCTAACGTGCCGTCGCCCGCGCTCATTGAATGCAATTTATCTTCCCAAATTGCGGTCGCGTCGGGATAAGTCATTTCGTCGGGGAGAGCGTCAATCAAAAGATATGCCTGCGCGGTCGGTTGCAGATTTTTTTTGGAGAGTTTCAAGAAACCGCGCCTAATTAGGTCGTCGATAATTTCCGCCCGCGTCGCCTCCGTGCCAATTCCGTAAACGTCCTTGAGTTGCTTTTTTGCGTCGGGATTTTTAACGTACTTGTGAATTTCCTTCATGCCCTGCACCAAACTTGATGAAGTAAATCTAACTGGCGGTTTCGTGACACCCTTTTTGAGTTGCCCTTTCTTATACGTGACGTTATCGCCAGTTTTCATTTGAGGCAAAAGGTTTTCGGTCTCGTCGTCGGCTTTAGTTTTTGGAGCGATATAAAATTCGCGCCAGCCGAGTTGCTTAACGACCTTGCCACGCGCCGTAAAAGTTTCGTCCTTGTATTTGACTTCAACAACGGTTTCGTCGTAAACGTGGAGTGGATAAAATTGCACGGCGTAATTTCGGGCAATCAGATTGTAGATATTCATTTCGATTTCGGTCAACGTTCCCGATAAAATTTTTTGCGTTGGAATAATGGCGTGGTGCGCGGAGATTTTTTTATCGTTCCAAGCGCGGCTTTTAATCGTGGCGTTAGCATGCGCAACTAATTTTTTCAAAGCGTCGTCGCGTGTGGCGTTGAGATTTTTCAAAATGTGTTGCGCGTCTTTAAATTGTGTCGTCGGCAAATATTCGCAGTCGGAACGCGGATAGGAAGTCAATTTTTTTTCGTAAAGTTTCTGCGCGGCGTCAAGGACTTGTTGCGGTGTGTAGCCAAAAGCTTTTCCTGCCGCAACTTGCAAACTCGATAGCGAAAACGGCAACGGTTGCGCTTCTTTTTTCTCGGTCGTCTTGTAGGAAGAAATTATTCCGTCGAAAGGCTTGCTAGAGAATTTCTTAGCAAGTTCAGTTGCGAAATTTTTATCGATAAGTCGCCCTTCGCGGTCGAAAGCAGGCAAGTCCAGCATTTTCTTTGACGGCTTGAATTGCGCAACAAAATCGCCATTCGCGTGGGCAAATAAAATTCTGATATTGAAGAAATCGACGGGCTTAAAATTTTGAATCTCGCGTTCACGGCGCACGATTAAAGCAAGTGTGGGAGTTTTCACGCGCCCAATCGGCAAAACTAAATCATCGTAACCTTTACGCTGTGCCGCCAAAGTATACGCTCGCGAAAGATTCATACCGATTAGCCAATCAGCGCGGCTTCTGGCAAGTGCCGATTGCTTGAGATTGAAAAATTCGGCGTTGTCGCGCAAATTAGCGTTGGCGCGGCGAATGCTCGTTTCGTCCAGAGCGTTTAGCAAAATGCGCTTGACCGGCTTTTTGTTCCCGACAAAATCAAGCACTTCATCAACAAGCAGTTGCCCTTCGCGGTCGGGGTCGCCGGCGTGAATTATTTCATCTGCCTTGCCTATCAAAGCCTTAACTATATTGAATTGCTGAACCGTCGCCGGATTTACTTCGAGTTTCCATTTTTTTGGGACAATCGGCAAATCATCAGCGCGCCAAAATTTATATTTAGGGTCGTAGCCGTCGGGCTCAACTTGCCGCAAGACGTGACCGACAAGCCATGTCACTATTCCGCCGGAAGTTTTTATATAACCGTTCGCCTTCTGCGGATTCTTCAAACAGGCGGCAAGTTCACGAGCCATTGACGGTTTTTCGGCTATGTAGAGTCTCAATACAATTCACCTCGCACTGATTATAAAATTTTTCCTGTGGCTTTGCAAATTTAATAAAATTTCAATGCGCAAGAATAATTTCCTCAATGCGGGCACTTTCGGCTTCGCTTTTAGAAATGGCTCCGGCTTTTTCCATAGCGTTTATAACGACAAGTTATCTTCTCTTAGCCAACTGAATTTTGTAATCCGTGCCGTTTACATTAACGCTTGTCGCGGAGAAATCTTTCAGAGTGATTGCGTTAGCAGTCGAACCGACATCAAAGTATATTTCTTTTGCCTGCTTATCGTAAGACGCAGAAAATTTCCCAGTGATTTTCAACATATCGTCATCTTCAAAGTCGTAAATAATGTCTTTGCCGTCGCCTGAAGCGTAAATGAAAGTATCTTTGCCGGCGTTGCCCCAAAGCTTATCGTTGCCCGCGCCGCCATTTAAACTGTCATTTCCACTACTGCCCGCCAAAACGTCATTGCCGTCATTGCCCCAAATGGAGTCATTGCCTGCGTTACCGTAAATTTTATCGTTACCAGCATTGCCCCAAAGTTTGTCGT
>DJWY01000022.1 GCA_002448305.1 Selenomonadales bacterium UBA7018 | reverse complement strand
CAGTAGAAGTTCAAACGGCGCAACCGACGATTCCGGCTCAACCAGTAGAAGTTCAGACGGCGCAACCGACGATTCCGGCTCAACCAGTAGAAATTCAGACGGCGCAACCTATTTCAACTCAACCGGTAGAAATTCAGACGACGCAACCTTCAATTCCAACTCAACCAGTAGAAATTCAGACGGCGCAACCTATTTCAACTCAACCGGTAGAAATTCAGACGACGCAACCTTCAATGCCAGCACAACCCGTTGAAGTTCAAACGGCGCAACCAACGATTCCGGCTCAATCAGTAGAAATCCAGACTTCGCAACCTTCAATTCCAGCACAATCAGTAGAAGTCCAGACTTCACAACCGACAATTCCGGCGCAACCGGTAGAAGTCCAGACTTCGCAACCTTCAATGCCAGCGCAACCATTAGAAGTTCAAACGGCGCAACCAACGATTCCGGCTCAATCAGTAGAAATCCAGACTTCGCAACCTTCAATTCCGGCTCAATCAGTAGAAATCCAGACTTCGCAACCTTCAATTCCAGCACAACCCGTTGAAGTCCAAACTTCACAACCAACAATTCCAACGCAACCAGTAGAAGTTCAAACTTCGCAACCAACAACTCCGGCGCAACCGGTAGAAGTCCAGATTTCACAACCGACAATTCCGGCGCAACCGGTAGAAGTCCAGACTTCGCAACCGACAATTCCGGCGCAACCAGTGGAAGTCCAGACTTCGCAACCAACAACTCCGGCGCAACCGGTAGAAGTCCAAACTTCACAACCAACAATTCCAACGCAACCAGTAGAAGTCCAAACTTCGCAACCAATAATTTCAACACAACCAGTAGAAATCCAAACATCGCAACCTTCAATTCCAACTCAACCCGTCGAAGTCGTTCAAACTCAAGCGGCACAACCAATACTTCAACAAAAAGTCGACGAACGCCCCGCAATGCAAAATCTTTCTGAACCGCTCGGCGTAAATGTCCAAGTTGAAGAAACTCCGACTGCCGCGCCCGTCACACCGCCACAATCTACATCGCAACAATTCAATCAAAATTCTCAACAACAAGACGCTCAAAATTTCCAAAGTCAAACCTTCCAACCGATAATACCCGAAGAAGCTCAAGCACAAACAATTTCAACCGGCGGGGAAGTTTTCGCGGCTAATTTGACTGCAACTAATGACGCCCCACAAACTCAACCTACTACTCCAACTCAAGCTCCCGACGCCCCGCCGCCTATGCCCCAAGATGATTTCGACGTTCCCGCGCAGATTGTCAGACAGGCTCGCTTAATTCGCACGGCGGAAAATTCTGAAATGGTTATCAAGCTCAACCCCGAACACTTAGGCGAACTCACCCTTAGAGTTTCTGTCAGCTCAACTGGTGCGGTCAATGCCAGTTTCCACAGCGATAACGCGCAAGTCAGAACGATTATTGAAAATTCGCTTGTCCAACTTCGTAACGACCTAAATAATGCTGGACTTAAAGTCGAAAACGTTCAAGTCTTCGCGGGCTTAAGCGACGGTAGTTTGATGAATGGTCAAGGCGGACAGGCTTGGCAACAAAATCGCCGGCAATCTTCAGGCAACCGAAGAATTAATTTAAATTTAATCGAACGCGACGTTGATTCAACCGCGTCCGCCAATGAAAATCTAAGCGCGGACGGCGTCGACTATTCCGTATAGCCGCTTTAAAAGCGACGGAACAGCGGACGCGATTTAACGCCCGATAAATTTAACTTTGTCGCCGCACCGGAACGCTCCGTTGCGCTTCGCTAGTTTTGTTTAAAAATTTTCTGGAGGAGATAATATGGCAAGTGCATTAAACACAATCACTGTTGACGGCGTAACTTATAACGCTGAAGCTTACGCCGCAACCCAAAAGACCGAAGCTAAGAAAAATGACGAGCTCGGCAAGGATGCATTCCTGCAACTTTTGGTCGCTCAGCTGAAGAATCAAGACCCGCTCGACCCGCAAGACAACAGTAGCTATATCGCCGAACTTGCGCAATTCAGCTCGCTTGAGCAAATGACTAATGTTTCTACTCATCTCGAAGACCTTAGCAAAATTGTCGGCAATATCGATACGTCGGTTTTAGTCGGGCAACTTAGCGGTATGATTGGCAAAAATATCGATTGGGTCGAAACGATTAACGAGGCTGACGAAGAAGGCAACCCGATTAGCCATGATGAAGCTATGTCGGGCGTCGTTACTGGCGTCGTACTTATCGAAGGCAATCCAAATATCGTCGTGGAAGCTAACGGGCAAAAATATCAAGTCGACATTGCCAATATCGGTCACGTCTACGAAGATAATCCCGACGCCGCCACCGTGTAAATTTTTTGAACGCATAAGAAAAACTCCCCGTCAAGCGGCAGGGAGTTTTTTGTTGCAAAAGTTTTCAAGCGTCCAAGTCTTCGCGCCTCATAAGCAGGAAGCAATAATCCGATAAGCGGTTTAGGAAAATTTTATCGACTTCGTGAACCGGCTCCGCCTTCGCCAGCTCGCAAGCTAATCTTTCTGCGCGACGTGTAGTCGTTCTTGCTAAGTCCAGAAATGCTCCGCCCTTCGACGCGCCTGGAATTAAAAATTCCCTAAGCGGCGGCAACGAATTTTCTAAAGCGTCCATTTCCGATTCAAGGTTTTTAACGTCGCCAGCCGTTATCAACGGCACTTGATTCAAGCTAGCGAAATCCGCCATAAGGCGAGGCAAAAGTTTCTGCAGGGCAAAAACTTTTTCTCTGACTTCCGAAACTTCGACAAAAGCTCGCGCAAGTCCCAATGCTGAATCAGCTTCATCAATCGCGCCGTAAGTTTGAACGCGAAGACAATTTTTATCGACGCGCTCGCCAGTGTAAAGACTCGTAAAGCCCTTGTCGCCCGTTTTGGTGTAAACCGACATGTAATCAACTCCTCAATTTAACTTGAAAAATTTATGAACGTATGATATATTCAACGTGAAAGACAGGGCGCGGAAGCGCGGCTTCCTCTCGAAAGAGAGGGGGTGATGTCATGGATAAATTTGATTGGTTGATGCTCACGCTCAGCTTGATTCAGACCGTCTTGGCATTGCTTACGTTTCTGAAATAAAATTCGGATGCGAAAAAAGCCGCACGCGACGCGGCTTTCAGTAAATTAACGAAGTTCTACTAATCGAAAGGGAGTCGACTCCGACGCCCTTCTTTCGTTTGTATCTCAATGTATTATTGTCTTCTTAACAAGAAAAATTTATCACAGACGCGACGGCTTGTCAACCGATAATCGCTTGCCCGAAGTAGACGACCGCGCCCATAAAGATTACGAACGGGATATAAATTTTAACCGCGAACGCTAAAAGTTGCGAATCCGCGCCCTTGACGCCGATTGCCGCCGAACCTATCGCGATTGATAAAGGCGAAATCATTTTGCCCGCGCAGGCTCCCGTTGCATTTGCCGCCGCAACCCATGCTTGAACGGATTCATTTGCGCCGATTGCTTGACTTGCTATGACTTGCAACTTGCCGAATAAAACGCAACTCGAAGTAGCCGAGCCGGTGATATAAGTTCCGACCGAACCTAAGAACGCCGCTATCAAAGGATAAGCCGTGCCCGTCGCCGCAACCGCCGTATCCGCAATTTGTCCCGTCATGCCGCTATAGCCCATAACTTTTGCCGTCGCGATAACTGCAATTATCGTTACCATTGTAAACTTTAAGCCGTTGACTGTCTTTTTTAAGACGCCGAGCATTTCGCCGAAACTTGCGCCCTGCTTACTGCCTGCGATAAATGCCGCCAACATTATCAGCACACCAGGAGTATTTATCCAGACAAAAGTATAAGGTGAGCCGCCTTCCCCGTTGTAAATCGGAACCGCCGTTTTGAATTGCATCAAGAACGAATTTATTGGCGGAACAAGTTTACTGGTGAACAGCAAGAAGAAGAAAATTAAAATGAACGGCAAGCAAGCGTTAATAGCCTTTGCTGTTGAAATTTTCGATTGAGCGTGGTCGGGCATTGCAAATTCCGGGTCGTTGATAGGGAATTTCTTCGCAAGGAAAACTATTGTGCCCATTGTGCAAATTGCGCCAGCCACAACCGCTAACTCCGGACCAACAAACATTGATAGTACAAGTTCAGGAAGGAAAAACGCTAAGCCCGCGCCTAAGCAAAGCATTGTCATTCCGCGCAGAGCTTTAAGCCCGCCGCCGGTGACGATAACCATTAGCCACGGACAAAGCAAAGTTAAAACGCCCAGTTGCAATGATGTAAACGTAGCCAGCTGAACCGCGTCAAAGCCTGTGACAGAACCCAACGTTACAAGCGGAATTCCGATTGAGCCGTAAGCCGTTGGAACCGAATTTGCAATAAGACAGACCGAAACTGATAAAATAGGATTAATGCCAATGCCCGCCAGCATTCCTGCGGGAACCGCTATTGCCGTGCCGAAACCTGCCATACCCTCCAAAAAGCCGCCGAAGCCCCAACCAATCAGCAAAATCAAAACGCGCTTATCGTGGCTGACGCTCGTCAACATGTCTTTAATGGTATCCATTGCTTTCGTGTGCAACGTTAAATTATAAGTGAAAATCGCCGCGACGATAACTAATAAAATCGGCCAACACGCCAGCGCGACGCCTTCTAATACGGATTCAATCGCGCGCACGCTCTCCATATTCCAGACGCCCATTCCCGCAGCTAATGAAATCACCAACGCGATTAAACACGCTTTCCACGCCGGCATTTTGATTACGCTAAGCGCAAGTACCAGCCACAATATCGGCGACAGCGCAAGTATAAACATCAATTCCCCCAACCTCCTTACAAATGAAAACAATAAATAAATCCCTGTCGCATTTTTCTATAGCGGGCGAAAAAATTCCTGCCTTAGTGAAAATTTTCTGTCAATGGCTAAGGCGCGGCGGAAAAATTTTATTGTTTATTTTTTATAGACGCGGCGGTTGACTTTGTGATAATATAGGCGGCGTTTAGGAGGGATTATATGAGCAGGGCAGATTTGGAAGGCGGCGAAGTTCAAAATTCTCCACCGAACGCGCCGAAGAAAAAATCCTCAACGTTCCTGAAAATTTTTATCGGACTAATAATATTTATAATCGTAATGGCGGTCGGAGTTGGAATAGGATTCGTTACGGCAAATATGAACGTCAAAGCGGACTTGTCGAAAGATATTCTCCCGCCGGCGTCGTCGCATATTTACGATTCGGCGGGCAATGAAATTGCAATCATACACGCGACGGAAAATCGGGTGCCCGTCAAGATTGAACAAATTCCAGTCAACTTGCAAAATGCTTTTGTGGCAATCGAAGACAATCGCTTTTATGAGCACAAAGGCGTTGACCCGCGCGGACTTTTGCGGGCGGCTTATACAAACCTTGTCAGAGGGGAAATAGCCGAAGGCGGCTCGACGATAACTCAACAGCTCGCTAAAAATGCCTACCTTACACAAGAACGAACGATTAAGCGCAAAATCCAAGAAGTTTTTCTCGCGCTCCAACTCGAAAAGCAATACACTAAGCAGGAAATTTTAGAACTCTATCTGAATCAAATTTATTTCGGGCAAGGTGCTTACGGCGTGCAGGCAGCGGCAAGAACTTACTTTGGAAAAAATGTTGAGGACTTGACGCTAGGCGAATGCGCAATGCTCGCGGGCATTCCCAAAAGCCCTAACTATTATTCGCCGTTCAATAACATTAACGCCGCGATTGCTCGCCGCGATACCGTTCTTGACCAAATGGTTACTTACGGCTACATAAATTACAGTCAGTGCTACGAGGCGAAAAAGGCGGAAGTCGTGCTCGCGCCGCCCAATGTCCCCGAAAAACATAAGGACGCTATGTATTTTATTGAATACGTCACGCAACTTTTGGTTGACCGCTACGGAGCCGACGCCGTTTATAAAGAAGGATTGAAAGTTTACACGACGATTGATTTAGATGTTCAGCGCATGGCGGAAGAAGCTTTGCTGATGTATCTGCCCGAATACTACACCGACGCCAACGGAATTGTTCAACCACAGGGCGCAGTTGTCGCGATTGAACCGAAGACCGGTTATATAAAAGCAATGGTCGGCGGGCGCGGCACTGACCAATTTAATCGCGCAACTATGGCGGAACGTCAACCCGGTTCGGCGTTCAAACCGTTCGTTTTCGTCGCGGGTTTGGAAAATGGCTACACGCCCGATACGATTATTGAGGACAGCCCGATTACTATTGGCGGTTGGTCGCCGCAAAATTATAGTAGACGATTTAGCGGCAACGTTACCTTGCGCACCGTCGCGATTTTCTCTATGAACGTTCCAACCGTTAAAATTGCGCAAGCTCTCGGCATTGATAAGGCGATTTACTACGCGCAGGAAATGGGCATTTCTACTTTCGTACTTGAGGGTGACCCTAGCGATACGAATCTTGCGGCGTCTCTTGGCGGCTTGACGCGAGGAATTACTCCGCTTGAAATTGCGTCGGCTTATGGAACTTTCGCAAATAGCGGCGTCCATATTCCGCACGTTGCGATAACTAAAGTTCTCGACCGCAATGGCAATGTGATTTATGATGTTATACCTGAAGGGCGGCAAGTTATCAGCCAGGAGAGTTGCGCCGATTTAACCAGCATGCTTGAAGACGTTATCTTGAAGGGCACGGGCAAAGGCGCGGCAATCGGACGACCCGCCGCTGGCAAGACTGGTACGACCAGCGATTATCACGACGCTTGGTTTGTCGGATATACGCCCGACCTTGTTGCCTCTGTCTGGATTGGTTGCGACGATAACAGCGAACTTGACGGCATAACGGGCGGCGACTTGCCTGCGACGATTTGGAGCCACTTTATGCAAAACGCCCTGTTAAATGTTCCTGCGCACGACTTTGACGAATTTGTTGTTGAGCGGCGCAACAAGAAAAATGTTGTGACTGAAGTCCGCGATAATTCTTCTTCGTCGCGACGCCGCGATTACTACGAAGAAGACCCAAAGCCGCGCGGAACTTACAGCGAGCCGGAACCGGTTTATAACGAAGCGACTTATAGTGAACCTTCCTATCATGAGCCGGAGTATCGCGACCCGGATTATACGCGCAAGCCCGAAGGCGTGCCCGATTTGGAACCGGAACCAGTTCACGAGCCAGAACCCGTTTATCACGAACCCGAACCAGTTTACAATGAACCTGCTCCGGTGATTGATGACGCTCCTTCACTCAACGACGAATCATCTAAAGGACGAAACTAAATAACAAAAGACCGCCCCAGAAATAATGAGGCGGTCTTTTTCGTGGCTTTCATAATTCGTCGCGTGTCATTAGTTTCAACAACGAATTGATAATCCCGAAGACTGCGTACGTTGAAAAAATCGCCGTCAAGACGCCTTGAACCGGAAAATCTTTCGTCAGGTAAATTATTCCTGCGAACATTGCCGCCGCGAAGATTTTCGCCACTAGGAAAATTTTTTCTCCGTCGCCTTTGAAGTCGGGATAATGCACGTGACTTACCATAAGATACGCTACGATTATCGTTGTTATTGGGTAGACCAGTCCGAATTCTTCCGGCTTTATACCCATTGCTAAAAATAAAAGCGTCGTCGTAGCAATTATGCAGCCGCCCGCCGGAATCGCTAGCCCCATGAAAAAGCCGTGCACGACATTTGTATTGACGTTGAATCGCGCAAGCCGCCACATTCCGCAGAGCGCGAAAATTATCGCCGCCGCCTTGCCTAAAGTCCCGAAATTGTGTAGGCAGAATGCATAAGCTAAAAATGCCGGCGCAATTCCGAACGAGCCTAAATCACAAAGCGAATCCATTTCTTTACCTAGTTCCGACGCCGCATTCAATGCCCGCGCAACTCGCCCGTCCATACCGTCGGCGATTAACGCTAGCAAGATGAATACCGACGCATAAAAAAAATTCCCTTCAAAAGTCGCGAGGATTGAGAGCATGCCGAAGAATAAATTTGCCGCCGTGCACATGTTCGGTAAAATCCACTTCATTTTCGCCACCTCATTTTATTTTTCCGAGTTACTTTTAAAAAGTAAACGCAAGCTAAACAGTGGACGCGCCGAGCCGTTCAAAAGTTCGGACGTTTTCGCCGCGCCTTAAGTTAAATGTCACTTAATTTTTCCGATTATACTTTCGCCGCCGCGCACCTTGTCGCCCTTTTTAACTAAAATTTCGACGTTATCGGGCATAACAAGTTCAGTGCACGAGCCGAAACGAATCAAGCCGTAAAGTTCGCCCTTCTCCAGTTTATCATCAAGCGTAACCCAACTGACAATCCGCCGCGCCAAAATCCCTGCGACTTGCGTAACCGTCACGCGAAGTTTTTCATTTTCGATTCCGATTAAATGCCGTTCATTTTCAAAGCCGACCGAATCTTTATAAGCAGGGCGAAATCTTCCGCAAACGTATTTCTGAATTTTAATTTCGCCGGAAATCGGACTGCGATTAACATGCACATCGAAGACCGATAAAAAGATTATAACTTTGCGGCAGGGCGATTTAACAAAGTCGTCACTTTCAACGTCAACGACATCTTGAACGGTGCCGTCGGCGGGCGAGACGATTAAATTTTCATCAGCGGGAATAGTTCGATTGGGATTGCGGAAAAAATAAATGCAATAGCAAGCAATGACGGCGGGCAAAATCGCGGCGTAAGGACTGACTACAATGCCGAAAAAAATCGCGATAAGGAGCGCGACGCCCGCAAAATAAAATCCTTCTCTGATTATGCTCAAAATTTTCACGCTCCATTTTAGGTTTAAGCTTTTAGGTTTTAGGTTTTAGCTTTTAGCTGTTTTCTGCTTATGAACTTTCAGAACGAATTTTGGCAGGGCGACTAATCTTCCTGCGCGGCTCGGTTGCAACATTGCACGGAAAAGCCATTCCAAACGCGCTTTTTGCATCCATAGCGGCGCACGCTTAACTACGCCCGCCATTACGTCAAAAGTTCCGCCCACGCCGATTGATACAGGGATTTTCAGTTCGTCCTTATACTTCGCAAGCCACTTTTCCTGCTTAGGTACACCCAATGCCGCAAGCAAAATATCTGCGCCCGAATTTTTAATCTGCGAAATAATTTCCGGCTCGTCGTCCGCTTTAAAGTAGCCGTTGCGCGTCCCGACAATTTTTATGCCGGGATAAAGCGTCTCGGCTTTTAGTTTTGCCTTATCAGCGATACTAGGCGCAGAGCCGAACAGGAAAAATTTTATATCCCGCGCAGGCGCAATCTTCATTAGCTCTTGAACTAAATCGAAGCCCGCGACACGTTCCGGCATAACTTTTCCAAGATGACGCGCCGCCCAAACTGTTCCCGCGCCGTCAGGAACAACTAAGCTTGCCGCGTTCAAAATATTTTTCAACTCGTCGTCGTGAGTTGCACGCAATAACATTTCGGCATTAGCTGTCGCCACGATTGCCGGATTATTTTCGCCGATTAAATTTATCACGCGCTCGACCGCTTGCGCCATTGTCACTGCGTCGACGTTCACGCCTAAAATTTCTACTCGTTCAGTCATTGAAAAGCTCCCGAAAAATTCCGTCCTCTAAGTCCGCAATATTATACAGCGTGTCAAGGACTAGAAAAGTTTCTTTTAAATTCTTCCGCGCAGATTTCCAACCCTTTCCGTCGGTTATCCAAACGAATTTGAAGCCGCTAATATTTTTCGACTCCTCAGCAATCATTTTATAACTACGCGCAGTTTCATTCAACTTTGAGCCGCCACTTGCATAAAAATTCGTCTCAATGCCAAAGACCTTATCAGAAGTCTTGACGACAAAATCAAAACGCTTAGTCGAAGTTCCTTGCGCAGAAATCGTCGATAAGTCAAGCCCAAACATTTTCTCCACGTCGGCAAGATAAATTTCCTTGTAGTAAGTAACGCCCGCCGCGTTCAGAAATTTTTCCACGAGATTTTCCATTTGATGACCGCCGCGATTTTTTCTGCCGTTTGAATCAAGCCCGACCTCGACGCCTGTCACGTAATCATATAAGTTGGCGACGATACGATTTTGCAATAAGTCGAAAAGTCCCGTTGCCCGCATGAAATATTTATATTGCTCGGCGGATTGATTCGGCTTGTTGAAATTATAATTTATATCGCGGCAGGAAATTTCATCTGAGCGGACGGCTAAAAGAATCGGAATCGCCTTTAAGCACGCGGGATATTTCGCCAAAAGATTTTCAAAATCCCGTTCGATATTTTCCGAACCAACTAGCGAGTTCAAAAGATAAATTTCCGGCTTGAACTGCTCAGCGTGCTCGTAAACTTTTGCAAAGTCGGTGTAGTAGTCGTAATCGTTAATCGAGTCGCGAAAAGTTTTGAGCCAAGCCTCAAAATTTCTGTTCATCAGCGCGCATAATCCTTTCCTTAGCCAAAGCAATAAAATCGCGGTCGTTGTCAATCCCGATAAATTTTCTGCCCAAAAGTTTGCAAGCAACGCCAGTTGTACCCGAACCGCAGAAAGGGTCTAAGACTAAATCGCTTTCACGAGTGGACGCCAGCAAAATTTTTTTCAGCAGGTAAAGCGGCTTTTGCGTCGGGTGCTTGCCGAAAATTTTTTCTTTATGCGGCGTCAAAGCTCCGCTCCAAACGTCCTTCATTTGCTTGCCGCCGTTAAGTTCCTTCATCAGCTCGTAGTTAAAAAAATGTTTAGCGTCGGCAGATTTTTTAGCCCAAAGAATAGTTTCCGTGCTGTGCGTAAAATATCTGCGCGAAAGATTCGGCGGCGGATTAGTTTTCTGCCAAGTTATATTGTTCATAATTTTAAAGTTTTCCTGTTCAAGAGCCATGCCAACCGAATAAATATTATGCAAAGTGCCGCTAATCCAAATCGTGCCGTTCGGCTTGAGAATATTTTTGCAAAGTCCAATCCATTCCAGATTAAATTTATGCTTATCGTCAAGCGTCGCGGCTTTGTCCCAATCGCCCTTATTGACCGAAACCGCCTTGCCGCTTTTGCAAGTTATGCCGTCATTTGACAGGAAATAGGGCGGGTCGGCAAAAATCACGTCGACAGATTCGGCAGGAAGATTTTCCAACAGTTCAAGCGAATTGGCAAGATATAACTTGGAATTTTCGTCCTTGAAATAAGGTCTCACTCGACTGTCACCGACTTTGCGAGATTGCGCGGTTTATCAACGTCGCAACCACGAGTTATCGCGGCGTAGTAGGCAAGAAGTTGCAACGGAACGACCGTCAACAATGGGATTAAAAGTTCATCAGTCTCCGGCACAAAGATAACGTGGTCAAGATATTTTTCAAGCTCAATATCGCCCGCCGCCGCAATGCCAATAACAATCGCGTCGCGTGCTTTAACTTCCTTGATATTCGACAAAGTTTTTTCGTAAACGCTCTTCTGCGTGGCGAGCGCGATAACCGGAACGCCTTCGACGATTAAAGCAAGCGTCCCGTGCTTGAGTTCGCCCGACGCATAAGCCTCCGCGTGTATGTAGGAAATTTCCTTGAGCTTGAGCGCACCTTCCAAAGCAACGGCGTAATCAAGCGAACGCCCGATATAGAAAACGTCTTCATTAAAGCCGTATTGGCGGGCGAAAGTTTTAATCGGCTCCACGTCCGAAAGAGTTTCGCTAATCTGCGCAGGAATTTTTTTCAGCTTGCAAATCAACTCGCAAATTCTTTCAGCGGGAAGAGTTGAGCAAATTTGCGCCATGTACAAAGCTAGCATGAACATTAAAATTAATTGCGTCGTGTAAGCTTTAGTTGACGCGACAGCGATTTCCGGTCCCGCCCAAGTATGAATCACTTGATGAGCTTCGCGGGCAATCGACGAGCCGACCACATTAGTTATCGCCAAAGTTTTCGCGCCGAGCCGTTTAGATTCTTTCAGCGCGGCTAAAGTGTCGGAAGTTTCGCCGGATTGACTTACGACTATAACCAAAGTTTTTTCGTCAACAATCGGGTCGCGATAGCGGTATTCGCTAGCCAAATCGACTTCGACAAGTTTACGCGCAAGTTTCTCGATATAAAATTTCCCGACAAGCCCCGCATGATACGCCGTGCCACAAGCCACGATATAAATTTTGTCTATAGCGTCCAAGAAATTTTTATCCCAGTTCAGCTCGTCAAGGATAATTGCGTCGCCGCCTTTGGCAATGCGCTTGCTCATTGTGTCGCGAACGGCTTTAGGTTGCTCGTTAATCTCCTTGAGCATGAAATGTTCATAGCCGCCCTTTTCCGCCGCCTCAGCGTTCCAAGTCACGTGGAAAATTTTCTTTTCGACGCGCTCGCCCTGCCTGTTCAAAATTTCGACGGAATCTTTTTTGACAAGCGCAATTTCGCCGTCATTAAGAATATAAGTCTGGCGCGTGTGGTTGATAATCGCGGGAATATCGGAAGCGATGAAATTTTCGCCTCGTCCTAAACCAACGACAAGCGGATTGTCCTGCTTAGCGCAAATTAAAATATCGGGGTGAGCTTTCGCCATGAAAGCTAGAGAATAGGAACCTTCAACTTTGCTTAGAACTTCGCGAACGGCTTGCAAGAAATCGCCACGATAAGTTTCTTCCAGCAAGTGCGCTATAACTTCGGTATCAGTTTCGGAAGAAAATTTATGTCCGCGAGCGATTAAATCTTCCTTGAGCGGCAAATAATTTTCGATAATACCGTTGTGGACGACGACAAAATCTCCGTGACAATCTGTATGAGGGTGCGCGTTGCTGTCAGAGGGTCTGCCGTGCGTCGCCCAGCGTGTATGACCTATTCCGACCGTACCTTCAGGCAAATTATTTCTAAGTTTATCCTTTAGCGCGTCGAGTCGCCCAACAGTTTTTTCTATGAAAATATTTTCGCCGCAATCGACCGCAATGCCCGCCGAATCATAGCCGCGATATTCCAATTTAGTCAGCCCGTCCAAAAGAATTGGTGCCGCTTTTTTCGCTCCGATATATCCAACAATTCCGCACATGTTTTTCCCTCCTGAAATTTTACTGAATCACGGCGATTATATCTTACCTGTTTTGCCGCGTCAACCAAAAGCCCGCGTAAAAGATTTATTTAAGTGCGCCAACGTGATAAAATTAATTAGGAATTAGGAATTAGGAAGTAGAGAGTAGGGATGGAATTAATGTTTGATAATTTTATCGTAGCAGTAAGCGCAATCGTCCCAATGTTTTGCTTAATGGCAATCGGCGCGTTCGTGAAATTTCGCAAGTGGCTGACTGACGAAGAACTTAACCACATGAACCGAATGGTCTTCCGCGTGTTTTTCTGTTGCATGATGTTCTATTCGATTTACACGACCGAACTTGCAACGAGCTTTCGACCAAAGCTGATGATTTTTGGCGCGGGCGGCGTGCTGATAATTTTTACTTTACTGATGATAATTATTCCGCGCATTGAGCCAGACAATAGGCGGCGCGGCGTTATAGTGCAAGCGATTTTCCGGAGCAACTTTGTATTAATGGGCGTGCCGATAGTCGCAAACATTTTCGGCGACGAAAATATTGCCGTCTCAACAATGATGATTGCAGTTATCGTGCCGATTTATAATATCCTAGCGGTGTTCGCTCTTGAAACTTTTCGCAATGGGAAATTCGCACTCGTACCGATTATAAAAGACGTTTTCAAAAATCCAATGATTTTGGGAGCGATAGCGGGCGCGACGTTTTTAATTTTGGGCGTGGAAGTGCCAAAGCCCGTCCTTAAACCGATTGGGCAAATTTCGGCGGCGACAACTCCGGTTGCGCTGATAATTTTGGGCGCGTCATTTAAATTGGGTAGCACGCACGAACATAGGCGGCAATTATTTGGCGCGATTTTCGGACGATTGATTTTAGTACCGGCAGTAATGTTATCAACGGCGGCATTTATATTCGGCTTCAGGGGAGTAGAATTCGTGACTTTGATAGCGATATTCGCTTCGCCGTGCGCGGTCGTAAGTTTCGCAATGGCTCAGCAAATGGGCGGAGATTCTGACTTAGCGGGCAACTGCGTCGTATTCACTTCGGCGTTGTCGTGCCTAACTATGTTTTGCTGGATATTGCTTTTCAAGACGATTGGAATTTTCTAGTCGTTGAAAAATTTTTTAGCGTATGATAGACTGCTGAAAAATTTTTGGAGATTATTTATGCCCGAAGAAGTCAAAGAAATTTTGCGGCGCGAACTCGACGAACTCAAGCAGAATAAAATTCGCGTGCTTGCGCTTGTAGTGTGTTTTATCGTCCTTGTGATTTTCTGGATAACTGATGACACTTCAGGCGGCGAGGAAATTATTTTGGACGAAAAGCTGCCGCCCACTACGAAAGATTTACCTGTAAAAGTCTTACCTGTCGCGAAAAATCCGGACGGCGTCAAAATAGTTTTGGGCGCGAATGCCGACAGACTTTTTATCGGCGACCCGTTCGCAGTCGAAGAAGAAGTTAAGTCGCCGCAACCTACGCCGCCCTTGCCGCAAATCCCTGCGCCGTCGATTGTGCTTGAACCGCCGCCCGAACAGCCTAAAGAAAAAATTTTCTTAATGGGCACGGCGATTAGCGGCGCGAACAAAACGGCAATGTTTCTGCGCGGAAAAGAAACGCTATTCCTGACAATCGGCGAAGAAATTGACGGGCGGAAAATATCGGACATAACGCCCGACTTCGTGACGTTCGAGGACGGAGCGCGGATTTACTTTCAAAAGGAGTTGGAGTAATTGAATCTGAAAAAATTTCTGCCGCTGATAGCTTCGGCAGCTTTTTTTATGCCCGCGCCTCTTTCCGCCGCACCAATGACGCTAAGCGTACACGATGCCGACTTGCGCTCAACAATTATGCTTGTCGCTAAAACAGGCGGGATTAACATTTCTATTGATGATTCAGTTAAAGGAAAAATTTCAATATCGCTGGCGGACGTCGAACCGTTCAAAGTTCTAGAAATCATTTCAAAGACGAAAAGTCTACAGCTCATACAAGAAGCGGGCGTTTATATCGTGACGGCGTCGAGTATCGAAGTTATGCAAAGCTACGTTTTCCCGATTAAATTTGGCAACGCGGAGACTTTGAAAGAGGCAGTGATAATGTCGCTTGACCCAGACGTAGAAAAGCTCCCGAACTCAACGACGCGCATTAAAAATACCGACGGCTCCTACACCTACCGCTATACTTATCGCAATGATGACGACGACAACGGCGGCGACGACTACGCGGAAAATATCAAGCGCAAGGACAGAGTTTATGTCAATCCGGAAACTAATTCGCTGATTCTTTTCGGCACGCCCACCGAATATGAGCGCGTCAAAAATCTTTTGGAAACTATCGACGTTGAACTAAAGCAAGTTTCAGTTGAGGCAAAAATTTTAGCTATCGATAAAGAGGCGACTAAAAATCTCGGCGTGGAGTGGATGTGGTCAAGCGTTCCGCAATATCCCGAACACGACCGCAATTCATACACGCGAACTAATAGCGAAGGCGTTGTCACGCATTACGAAGAAAATAGTTATACGCGCAAATCAAATGAGACGACTGGCTTTGGCTTCATACGGTTCGGGCGCAGTCATGAAGGTTATCCTTTCGAGTGGTATTACGGGGCGAAGATTAACGCGCTTGTTACTGACGGCAAAGCGAAAATTTTATCCCGTCCGAATGTCACGACAATTCAAGGGCGCGAAGCGGTGATTAATGTTGGCAGTTCCGTTCCCGTTCCAACAGTTCAAACAACTAATTCGACCGTCACGAATTCTATTGACTATCGCGACGCCGGAATTATTCTGAAGTACACGCCGCGAGTTAATACCGACGGCACGATAACTGCCACGATTCATACCGAAGTTAGCACGCCGCAATACGTCGCCGACATGGGCGCATATCGATTCAACACGCGCTCGGCTGATACGACAGTCACTGTGCGCGACGGCGAGCCAATGATTATCGGCGGGCTAATCGGCGCGGAAGAGGCTAAATCAGTTAGCAAAATTCCGTTCTTAGGCGACTTGCCGATTTTGGGCGCGTTGTTCAGGAATCATCGCAAGAGCAAATCTGAATCCGAACTCGTAATCTTTTTGACGGCGCACGTATTGGAGAGTAACGCAAATGAAACTTTACCCTTTGAACCTTGACATAGAAAATAAAAATTGCGTCGTAGTCGGCGGCGGCGAAGTCGCACTAAGAAAAATTCGCGGGCTACTAGAGGCGGGCGCAATCGTCAAAGTAATAGCTCCGAAAATCTGCGCGGGCGTCGAAGAACTTTTTCAGCGCGGCGAAATTATCTGGCTGAAAGAAAACTTTTCACCGGAACTACTCGGCGACGAAATAATTCTAATCGCGGCGACAGATAATCCCGAAGTCAACAGGCTCGCGGCGCAAAGCTCGCAGTCGCAAAAAATCCTAGTCAACGTTGTGGACAAAGTAGGCGGAAATTTCAACGTGCCGTCAAGAATCAGGCGCGGCGACTTTTTATTGACGCTCTCTACCGGCGCGAACTCTCCAGCGTTTTCAAAATTCGTGCGGCAAATGTTAGAGGCGGAATTTGATGAAAATTTCGGCGCAGGGCTAAAAATAATTTCGGAGTACAGGCGGGAAGTTAAGCGACTCTTGCCGAATTACAAGGCACGAAAAATTTTCTGGGAACAATTTTTAACCTGCGAAATTTGGGAACTATTAAAATTAGGACAGCTCGACAAGTTGGAGGAAAAAATAAATCATGCGCTTGAAAGTCTTAGGCTTGAATCACAAAACGGCACCGATTGAAATTCGCGAAAAATTTTCTATAGGCAAAGAGGCATTGCGGCGCGGGCTTGAAAATCTCGACAGCTACGACGGCTTAAACGAAGCAGTCATCTTGACGACGTGCAATCGCAGTGAAATTTATGCTGTCACAGAGGACGATTGCGAAGCGAGCCTTCATCAATTCCTAAACGATTTAATCGGCGGCAGTATCGACGAAAAATTTTTATATGAACATGACGACGCGGCTTGCACCGAACATCTTTTTAAAGTCGCTGCGGGCTTAGATTCATTAGTTTTGGGCGAAGGGCAAATTTTATCACAAGTCAAAGAGGCATACACAACCGCCAAATCCGCAGATGCGACAAGTACAATTTTGAACACGTTGTTTAATCGAGCGATAGCGGCAGGAAAGCGCGTCCGCACGGAAACTAAAATTGCTTATAATTCAGTGTCAGTCAGTTCAGCGGCGGTCGAATTGGCAAATAAAAAATTGGGCGGGCTAGAAGGTCGGAGCGCGTTAATCTTCGGCGCAGGCAAAATGGCGCAACTCACAGCGCAACACCTCCTGTCGCACGGGCTGAAGAAAATTTTCGTGGCGAATCATCACCTGTCGCGAGCAGAGGAAATGGCAAATAAAATCGGTGGCGTGGCGGTCGCGTGGGAAGAAGCATTGACCAGCGCGGCTCACGTCGACATAATTATAACTTCGACGGGCGCACCGCATTACGTGATAAAGACTTGGCAAACTCAACAGCTTATGACGCGCAGGGAAGGACGCGGGATTTTTTTCATTGATATAGCGGTTCCGCGAGACGTTGACCCCGAAGTCGGCAAAATAAAGGGCGTCACGCTTTACAACATTGACGATTTAGAATCAGTCGTAGAAAAGAATTTGCAGGCGCGTCAACGCGAGGCAGTCCTTGCGAAAAAAATAATCGCTGAAGACGTAGCCGCACTCACGGAACGATTTAAATATTTGAACTTTCAACCGCTCATGGCGAACTTGTCGGAGCGGGCAGAAAAAATGCGCCGGCGCGAAGTCAGGAAAATTTTAGGCAAACTCCCCGATATGACAGACGACGAACGGAAAATTTTAGAGCAAATGACGCGCCGCATCGTCCGAAAACTTTTGCGAATGCCAATGATGAAACTCAACGCTTCGGCGGGCACTGACGAAGAAAATTTTTATACGCAAGCCGTCAAAGCACTTTTTACAGATGAGGTGAAATCTTTTGCTCAAAATTAAAATCGGGACGCGAGCAAGTCGATTAGCAATCTGGCAAGCTCAATTCGTTGCGGCGGAACTTAGAAAATTTTTCCCGACACTCGAAATTGAACTGGTAAAAGTTCGCACGACCGGCGATAAAATTTTGGACGCGCCCCTTGCTAAAATCGGCGGCAAAGGGCTTTTCACCAAAGAGCTTGAACTTCAGCTATCAAGCGGCGCAATCGATTTAGCCGTTCACAGCTTAAAGGACGTGCCGACCGAACTTCCCAAAAATTTTCAAATCGCGGCAATAACTAAACGCGCTCAACCTTTCGACGCCTTCGTTAGCAATAACTTTCAAACCTTCGACGCGCTCCCGAAAAATTCTGTCGTCGGAACGTCAAGCCTTAGGCGAGCGGCGCAAATTTTATCCCTGCGTCCCGATTTGCAAATAAAAAATCTGCGCGGCAATGTCGAAACGCGCTTGAAAAAATTGGACGCGGGCGACTTCGACGCGATAATTTTAGCGGCGGCAGGATTGGAACGGCTCGGCTATTCAGAACGAATTAGAGAACTTTTAACGGAAATAATTCCGGCGGCGGGTCAAGGCGCATTAGCTATCGAAACCCGCGCAGATGATAAAGAAATTTTCCCCTACGTCCAAAAGCTCAATGACGATAAAACCTGCACGGCTGTCAAAGTCGAACGCGAATTTTTAACGGAAGTCGGCGGCAGTTGTCAAATCCCCGTCGGCGTCTTCGCGACAATCAACGATAATCAAATTAACGTTCGGGCGATAATTTCTTCCGTTGACGGCAAAAAAATCGTCCGCGATTCCGAACTTGCGCCGCTCGAAAATATTCACGGACTGGGCAAAAAATTAGCCGCTCGTCTTCTTCAAAACGGCGGCAAGGAAATTTTATTGGGCATTACTTCAACAGATTTTTATTCTTGCTGATAAGCTCGCCGATTAACATTTTCCCGCGCAGGTCGGGATGAATTCCGTCAACCGAAAAGCCCGTGTCCATAGTTCCATTTGCGTCGTAAAAATACGGCTCAATGTCGATGAAAAATTCTTGCCGCTTAATGTATTCGTTAATTAACTGGAGCTTCGCGTGCCAATTCGGGTCGGTCGGCGTGTGGAAGGCGTTCTGCAAATTGGCGGGGTTAATCGGCATAAGCGTTAAGAAAATCGGTCGAATGTCATTCTGCAAGCAAAGTTTATTAATCCCTGCAAGGTCGGCGATAACGCTTTCGGCTGAAATGCTCGCGTCGCGTAGACAATTCGCGCCCGTCGAAATGATAAGGTTGCGCGGCTTAAGCGGCAAAACATCATGCTCAAATCGTTCTAAAGTCATGTGCGAAGTATCGCCGCTACGACTTAAATTTATAACCGGAAAGTCAATGTAAGTCTCGTAGCTGTATTGCAAAGCTCGCGGAGAATAACTCACTGCGCCGCCGCCGTGCGAAATGCTATCGCCCAAAACTGCAACGTCGACGCCCTTTGTGTAATCTTCGACGATAAATTTTTCGCTATTCGACCAAGAACCAATCGGCTGATTATTTTCGTCAAGCGCACGAACCCGCCAATAGTAAACGCCCGCATAAGGTCGCCCGTATTCGTCATAACAGCTCGCGACATCATCTGAAACCATGCGCCAAACAGCGTCCACACTCGCCACAATATTATTTTCGACTTCGGGCGGGTGCGTCAACATTTCAACTTCATACTTAACGCCGTAATGCAACGGAATCCAATCGAACACATGATAAATCGGTTGCGTCAAGTAGTTCATATAATCAAAATTATTTATCAGCGGGCAATTCGGCAGAGGCAATGTCGTATCGAAAACGATTTTTTCCGCTTTGCAAAATTCGCCAATAGGCTCGTGATGAAGTCCCAAAGCTCGCGCCCGCCAATAAAGTTCGGGTCTATCAGCAAACGGGCGCAAGTCGGCTTGATAACCATTAGTATAAATCTTGCGCGTGCTGTCCAAATGGTGCGTCGTCGATAAAGCTATCCCGCCTTCGACTTCGGGCGGCGCGTCCAAAAGTTCAAATTCATAACAAACGGCGTTTGGCACAGTATGCCAAACCAAGAACGGCATTAAACTTGCGGGATTATCTTTATCATAATGATAAATGCTGACAGGGTGCGGCGGCGTCGGGAAATTCGGATTGGGATAAACTTTGTCGCTGTGGAAGATTTCGCCGAAAAGCCCGCGTGCCGTTATGTAATAATACGTCGGGATTGACGCTCGCGGGACAATGTATTTTGCAAAGCGCGTATCCTCTTCCTTTAAAATGTGATAGGGCGGCGAATCCTTAACAAGTCCGGTCGTGCGGCTAACCGTCGTCACAGAGTAGACGCAAGGATAAGGCAACGGTCGCCACGTCATTAAAGTATCGTCGCCTTCTTGCGAAAAGCTTACGCCTAAAGCGCGTCCGTTGAGTTGGAGCACGTCCGTTTTCTCCGCGATAAACATACTAAACAGCGCGAAGAATCCCATTAAGCCCGCAATCAGTATAAGGCTAAAAAAGTTTTTCATAATAGCTCCTAAGTGTCTCAATGTCTCCGAATTTAGCGAACAGACAGATTAAAATTATCAGCGCGGCGAAAAAGTATTCGCGCCACGAACCGACTTTGAAAAGTTTTATCCCGTACTTTTTATTCGGCGTGAAAATTGGAACCTTGCCGCAAATCCCGTCTTCGGCTATGTGCAACAAAGCTCCGACTAGCGCATAAGTTATCAAATTTAGCACAAGCGCAAGCGTCGCGTCAGGATAATAATTTTTAGCAACCTGCGCGGCGATTATCAATCCTAAATAAATTGGCGGATAGTGCGACCATGTGCGATGCTTTTTTCGCCACTTCCAATAGTCTTTATTCTCTTTGGGCGGCGAACCTTCAACCCTGTCCGGCAAAACCGCGCCCACTATGCTTGACGCCGTAAAAATCGCGTCGTCCGTCGCCGTGCTCACGATAAAGCCCGTAACTATCTGATGATTAATCCACTTCAAAATTTTTTCTCCTATCTTTAGTTGACGCGACTTTTTTTGTTATTGTCTGCAATTTGTCTGCATTAACCATTTGTCTGCAATATTTTCGTGAAAATCGCGGCGGCTTCTTCTTGCAATTTTAGCGTGTTGTGGGTGTAAAGATTCTGCGTAATGAGTACATTAGAATGCCCTAACCTACTTGCTACCGCCTTTGCCGTTGCTCCGTTTTCTATCAACTGCGTCGCGTGGGTGTGCCGGAATGAATGTGCGTTCAACCCCGCTTCTCTCAATGCCTTTATTAAATTCGTCTTCACTATGAAAGAACCCGCGCTGTTCGTACATACCAACGGGATTCTTTTTGCAGATGTTATAGGGAAATTTTTCGACTGCTTTTGTATCGTACCGTCACTTTTGCAATAAACATAAATGTAGCCGTCTTTCCTGTGTTCGTATTCAGATTGATATTCGCGCCAACGTTGCAATTCCCCTAACAAATATTCGTCGACGATAATATATCGATTGCTCGATTCTGTCTTCAAACTCGTAAAACAATAGCCCCGCCGCTTTAAATACACTATTTGCCCGCGCGGGCTTATTTGCTTTTTCTCAAAGTCAATATCGTTCCAACTTAAACTAAGCACCTCGCCAAGTCGCATTCCCGTATGATAAAGTAACAAAAAAGGAATATAAAACGGCGTGCCAAATGGATATTTTTCTAGCAAGGTTTTGAATCGCGTCGGAGTGATTATCGTTCGCTTGATTATGTTTTTCGGCGCGTTCTTCGGCACTTTGACATAAACCACTGGGTTGGAAGTTATCAGCCGCGACGGGTGAACTGCGTAATCTAAAGCGTGATGTATCAGCGCATGCGCCGCCGCTATCGAACTATACGACAAGCCTTTTTTCTGCAATTCGCGTACCCATTTATCCAATATCACCGGCGTTATCTCCTGAACTTTTAATCCACCTAAACTCGGCACTATTTGATTTTCAAAATTCGATTTGTATGTTTGCATTGTCGTCGCCTTGACATTGAGCGCGACTACTTCATTTAACCAATTCGTCATAAAATCTTTAAGTGTAATTGATTCGCTCGTTATGCCTATGTTGCCGTGAAGAAAGTCGTTGTATTTCTCAACGCCCGCCGTGTATGCGTCCTTCTCGGTAGCAAAGCCGCCTTTTTCGACGACCTTGCGCTTGCCGTTGACTTGCCCCGCCTCGAAAATATAGCTCCACGTCTTGCCGCGCTTGCGCGTCCGTACCTTTCCTGCCTTAGCCATAACGTCACCTCCCCGCCTTCGGGCGGGCTTTTTTTATTCGCCTCTTGCGGCTTGAAAATTATACGTGCTATTGATTTGAAAGTTATGATTCTTGCCGTGCTGAATATTTCTAAACAGTAAATGCTCCGCCTCGCCGCCCGCGTTCAGCCGGTCGAGTATCACTAAACTCAATTCCCTGTCCGCTGGCGACAGTTGCCTATACGCTTCAACCAGCTTTATTTCCTCCACCGTCAGTTCGACCGTTTCTAATTCCATTTAGCTCACCCCATAACATACAACCGATTTGTATTGCCTTGCGGCTCCTTGCGTATCAACTGCGACGACCGCGCAAATTTTTTCAGGCAGTCTCTATCAACTTCCGGCAATGCCTTGTAAATATTTTTCTGTAAGTAGCCTGGATTCTTTTCGAGAAAAGATAACGCCGCTTGCGCCGCTCGCTGATACCTTTCGAGATAGTCATACATTTCTTGCCCGTCATCGTCGTAAACACCCGCCGCCGCGCATTTTTCTATTGCACTTCGTGCCTTAGCCCATTCGCCCTGCCGCATATACATTTCAACGCCATAATCACGGCACGGAATCGAATTAGGAATATTGCCGAAGTCGCGCAAGTTCGCTCGCACAAATGCCGGTAGTATTTCGTAGGATTCCTCGCAAGCCGCTAACCTTTTCGCCGTGCTCTTGGAATTCTGAATCACGTAGCAAAGCCTGCCGTAAGTGTCATAAATCTCGCCTGTGCCGCGTCGCGAAAGAAAATATTCTTCATCGCTCATCGGTTCGGGTTCAACGTCGTAATTCAGTGGCGGCAGTTGCGGTGGCTCGTTCTTGACTTCGTACTTGTATGGGCTTTCGGGCTTGCTGTGGTCACTGCCGAACAGCCACGCCAAAAAGATTATCGCCCCAACAAAGAAGATTAACGTAGCCATTTCAACCACTCCTAACAAAATATCCCTCTGCGTTTACAAAGGGATTTTAAAATATTTCTAACCAAAACGCAAATTTATTTCGGTTTTTTCACAATGTTTTTCAACCATGACCAGTCGCATTTTCTAAGCCTTCCCCAAAAGTCGCCAGCGCGTCTTGATATTCGTCACCGAGAACTCTGCTAACCGCCCGTTGCCCGCGTGGGTCTATCAAGCGGTATCGCCTAATCATTTCCGCTTCGTCGGGCGTACATTGAAAATCCTGCGTTTTTTCGGGGTCGCCGTAGGCTTTATTCAGCATTTCAGCAAAGTCGGCTCCGCATATCTGACAATATTTTACGAATTGGTCTATGTTTGGCGTTGAATTTGCATTTTCCCAGTTGCTAACTGAATTATGCTTTATGTCTTTGACTACCTTCGTCAGTTCTTCTGCTACTGCTTTTTGAGTAAGACCTTTTTTCTTTCGCGCTTCCTTCATCAATGCTGCTAATTGCTTGTTCATTGTTCTCACCTCCTCGCCGCGGATTATACTCAATGGCATTAACTTAACGAAAAGGGAAAAAAATTTTATGATAGTCCCGAAAGGACTGTTATAGAATGAATCCGATAGAAAAGTTACAGGTTATAATAAAAGAAATGGAAGGAAATAAAGCCAAATATGTTGTGGTAAAGTAAAGTTGTAACGAAAGTGGCTAGGATGTGTTCACACTAAAGAATCAATAATCATGGCTAAAAGAATAAAACCGGCGAAAACAAAAATATCCGGCAGTGTCAAGAGTTTTGTGTAATTAGGACTGTTGATTTGACGCCATTCTTTCAAAGAAGAATCTTTCGAGTGCCTTGAAAGAAAACGAATCGCGTA
>DJWY01000005.1 GCA_002448305.1 Selenomonadales bacterium UBA7018 | reverse complement strand
AAACTTTGAGTTCTTGCTGACTCTCATTTTTTACTTCAAGGGGTCGATTTATTTCGACCGCACATTTAGCATTTGTATTGTTCAGTTTTCAAGGAGCCCCGTGAATCAAGCTTGCTTAATATACACCCACTTTCCACCTTTGTCAATACCCTACCAAAAAATTTTTTCAAACTAACTTTCCTATGATAACGCCATTCTCTTAATCCTGCCTTAAATTTTACCAAAAATTTTTTATCGACCGTGCTTAGCTAGGCGTTGCAAATATTTTCCGTATTCGTTTTTGGCGGCAATACTCTCGAACGTACCAATAAAAAAGGTGAATACTTGCACCTTGACTTAAAAAATAATACGGGATACTATTTATCGAAGACTATTTAGAAAGTAGGAATTAATATGCAGTTTATAGATAGAAGTAAAATTAGTGTGCGAGCTGGTGACGGCGGAAACGGTAAGTCGTCCTTTCGCCGAGAAAAATTTGTGCCCAAAGGCGGTCCCGACGGCGGCGACGGCGGCAAAGGCGGAGATGTCGTTCTTGAAGTCGATGCTAATGTAAATACGCTTTTAAATTTCCGATTCAATCGCAAATATACGGCGGAAAATGGCGACGCGGGCGACAGAAAAAAACAATACGGGCGCGGCGCGGAAGATTGCGTTATAAAAGTTCCGCAGGGCACGCTTGTTAAGGACGCAGAGACCGGCGAAATTTTAGCCGACTTGACGGAACTTGGACAGCGTGCGATTGTCGCTAAGGGCGGGCGCGGCGGCAGAGGTAATGCAAAATTTAAATCGGCGTCGCGGCGTGCTCCTACTTTTGCGGAATTCGGCGAGCCGGGCGAAAGTCGCGAACTTCTTTTGGAATTAAAACTTTTGGCGGACGTCGGGCTTGTCGGTTATCCTAGCGTCGGCAAATCCAGTTTGATTGCGGCTGTTAGTTCTGCACGTCCCGAAATTGCAGATTATCATTTCACGACGTTAATTCCGGTTTTAGGTGTTGTGAGTTTAGGTTATGAAAAATCTTTCGTTATGGCGGATATTCCCGGACTGATTGAGGGCGCAGCAGACGGCGTCGGGCTTGGTCATGATTTTTTGCGGCATATCGAGCGCACGAAATTAATTTTGCATATCGTTGACGCGGCGGCGGTTGACGGGCGCAATCCACTTGACGATTTCAGGAAAATTAACGTTGAGCTTAAGAGGTACAGCGAAAAACTTTCAAAACGTCCGCAAATTTTGGTTGCAAATAAAATCGACCTGCCGCAAGCAAAAGAAAATCTTCCTGCCCTTGAAAAACTCGCTGAACAGGAAGGGATTAAATTTTTTGCTATATCGGCAGCGGCGCATGAAAATCTTGACGCGCTAATAAATTACATTGGTAAGCGGCTTGAAGAAATTATTCCGGAAGTCGAACCGCTTGAAGGAGTGAAAATTTTTGACGTCGACAAGGAAGAAGACCCCGTTATAATCGAACGCAATGACGCGGCAGAATTTATCGTTCGGAATAAGAACTTGGAGAAAATCGTTGCTATGACTAATTTTGATAATTCGGAAGGCTTGCGGCGTTTCCAATTTATTTGGCGCATGAAAAATCTTGACGCCCTGCTTAAAGCTCGCGGAATCAAGGAAGGAATGACCGTCCACATTGGCGGGCTTGAATTCGAGTGGCACGATTGACACTCCCCACGGCTAAAGCCGGAGGGATTCCTAATTCAACGACCGTTGCGCCGAGATTGCGTCTTACATGGTCTCCAAAGGCGTAACTTCCCGTGTGCCCCACGGTAGGTGTGTACTTGTGACCTATCACTTCTGCGGCTCCTACCGGGCAAGGTCTTTAAATTGCCAGGAGGACGGTACACGCGCCCTGTTTCTTGCTAAACAGCCTACCGCTTTTTAAGCACTTGATTTTCGATTTCAGCTGTTGTCAAACGCAAGACTTCTCCTTTCCTCAATATTCTTTAGATTTTTATTTTACATCTGTTAGTTTTGAAAGTCAATGTGCGCCTTATATCCCCATAGGCTAGGGGTCTTACGGCGCGAATGATAAAAAAAGTTCGCAAGCTAATTTTAGCTCACGAACTAATTTTTTTTCAGCGTAAATCTTTAGTCTATTGTCAATTCGTCCTCTGTCGCATTTCTTATGCCGAAATTTTCAAAGCTATAGTCAAAGTCTATGCTCATGAATTCCCGCTCAAGCCACGTCGGGATAAATTTGACCTCAAAGTAATTGCGCGTTTGTCTATAGCTCATGTCGTTAGCGGATTCAAATTCGCTAAACGAATAATCCCCAACGGCAGAAATATTTCCCTCAGTTGAATTCGCACTTTGCCAATAGGTTAAGCCGTTGTTCGTGTACGTAGTTCCTAAAGTCGCAAATGAACTCGGATTGCTCGCAAAATTACTGTAGCCGCTACTATATGCGTTGCTGTAGGCGTTGTAGCCGCCGCTGTAACTGCCGCTGTAGCTAGTTCCACTTCCCGTTGAACCGCCGCTTGCTGTCGGTGCTGTCGGTGCACTCGGTTGCATAATTCCAGAACTGCTCTTGTAGGGAAGAACTTTCCCCACTTTAACGGCGTCATTAACGTCCACAGAATCCGCCCGAATCGTGTTTACCGTCGAATTTGAATTATCGCCAGTCAGAATCGCTACGCCTTTGCTTTGCGCAAGATTTAAATACAAGTCTCCGCGCTCAAGGGCAATGCGTACCGTGTCAGCCGCACTAATCGTGTCCGCTGTTACGTTGCCGGTACTCGAATTGATATTGGCATTCTGCGCCGCAACTCTCTTGAACTCAATGTCGCCGTTGGTGGCGTTTAAGCTAACATTTTTGGCAGGATTAATCGCACCGGTTTCATTAACCGTTATGCCCTTTTGCCCCGCCGTATACGAATTGTGATTAGACGTTATATTTATGTCGCCGTCTTGCGTGGAGATTTTGCCCGAAATTGTGATTCCGCCGTTGGCAGTTTCAATGTCTAAATTGTTTTGCGCCCTAACCATATCTGCCGCGCCGTTATCTTTTATATTTATGTTGCCGTTCAAAGTCGTTATCGTTACGTCGCCGTCGTGTACCGTTATTTTCTTGGTTACATCAATGTTGCCGTCGTCGGTCACTATCCATATCGATTCATTAGCTTCAAGCTCAGCGTCAATCGTGATGTCGTTAGTTCTATTAGCATTAACTTCAGCGGAATTAGTTTCAGCGGTGTTAGCGGAAAAGAGATTGACTTCAACTGAAGGCGTTTCATCAGAATGGGCGACAAATGAAACCGGCTTGACTTCAGAAGAAATTTCAGGAACATTAGCGGAAGTGTTTTTGGTTTTAGACTTTTGCGCCTTGATGTTAATGCTACCCGCATTAGATTTAGTCTTTCCGGATATGTCGATTATCCCGCTATTCGTCGTAATATTTATGTTGCCGTTGGCAACGACGGTTTCCGCTTGGGGCGTATTTTTGCCAATGTTTATATTGCCTTCGATAAGCTCTATGGCTATTTCGCCTTTGTCTGCACGCAACTTGCCTTCTATGGAGAGGTCGCCTTTTTCAATGGTCATAGTCACGTCGCCTTGAGAAGAAGTCGCCGAGCCTGATATAGCGATATTGCCTTCGTCTACAGTTAAATCTATATTTCTGCCCGCGCTTACATCTGCATTGCCAACAACGCTGATTCCCTTAGATTTAGCTACTATGTTGTTCGCCGCTGTTATTTGTCCTTCTATCTCAATCGTTTTGTCGGCTTTAAGATTTATATTCTTAGCTTTCAAAGTGGTGGCGATGTTTTCGGAAGTCACTTGCGAAGTCACAGCTTTTTCTACGGAACTTAATTTTGCTACGACCAAAGAGGCTTTGCGCGAAGTTATGTTTATATTATTTTTCGCCTCAAGTGCCGCCGCCGCTCCAAAGTCGCCGCCCATATTCAACGTTATATTGCCTTTGGTCGATTTCAATGTTCCTTTGTCTAGCAAAATGATTGCGCCGTCCGCTTTAGTATTCTTCAGCGTTATATCGTTCAATACCGCTTTATCGATTACCGCAAGGAAGCCAGGCGAATTGGCAGTAACTAATACCGAGCCGTTAATTTGCTCGCCTTCGCTATCGACGTACACGCCCTCAAAACTATTCGCCCTGTTTTGCATGTCTAAGCCTTTGTTCGTCGTGACTATAATAGTTGGCATTTCTTTAACGAATTTTTCTAGGTCTTCGACTTTATCAGAGGTCATTTTTTTATACGGCGTCTCGACTTTGCCGGAAAGTTTAACGTCGTCCGCCTTCAGTGTAATATTATTGCCCGATTTGAGCACGCTGGCTTTGCTACTGGTTAAATTGGTGCCCGCCGACAATGCGATATTCTTTGCCGTCTCGATATTGCCGTTCAACGCTAGCGATTTATCGGAAGTTATTATAACGTCGCCTTTTGCCTTCATGCCGTCCAACGTCAAGCCGTCTTTGAATATACTGTTCAATTTAACGTTGTCGCCGTCGTTTATTTGCGCCGCTTTGATTAAGTTTCCGACGTTGTCCAAAGTTATATCGTTAGCCGCAGTGAGTTCGAGTTTATTTTTTACGTTAAGATTTTTATCGGTAGCTTGCGCGATTGCGCCTTCAGAACTTGCGCTCATGAATTCCCCGACCGCGTCACCGAGCGTGAATATTCCGGAATTGACGCCCTTGACATAAATTCTTTTGCCGTAAGTATCTGCGCTTATAGATTTTTCAGCGGCGTTGCTGAACAAAATCGGATTCGCCGCCGTGCCAATATTACTTTGCGCGGTGAATGTCATCGAATCCGTCGCGGTGAAATAGCCGCTTGTATTTTCGCGCCGGTAAATGTTCTGCGCGGTTATCGAAATATCTTTAGCGGTAAGCGTAGAGCCATAATCGAAATTGCCTTTAGTTGTCGCCTTGAAAGTTCCGCTAATATTTGCCGTTTCGCCGTCGCCGAAGGAAAGCGCGCCGTCAGTTTTCGTGTTCTCTAAAGTCACGTCGCCCGCTACGTCATTCTTTATGCTCGGCGCGAATTTATCAGCCTTTATCGCTACGTTAATCGAACCGTTAATCGCTTTGCCGTCGCGACTTGAAATTTCTAAGGCGTTAAAGGTATTTTCGGTATTGTTAATCGTGACGCCGTTATCAGTCGCAATAGTCAATTTGTCGGTATGAATTTCGCCTTCGTGCGTGAACGTCCCGATACTAAGATTTATTTCCTTATCCGCCTTAAGTCCGCCCGTTGAATTTATGTTGCCGTTTGCCGTCGTTAGGCTTAAGACATTGCCATTAAATTTACCTTCTAAGTTAATGTTGCCGGTCTGGTTAATTTTAGCGTTGTTTATCGTGCCGCTGAAATTTGCAGTTAAAGTGCTCGAATTATTTTTAAGCTCGAAATTTCCGCCGATTTCACCAACATTTATTTTGCTAAATTTATTTTGATTGCCAGTCAAGAGAACGTCGCCAGCCGCCGCTACTTTCAGGCTACTTGCATTGATTGCGCTGTTTTTCGTCTGCCCAATCGAACCGTCAGAAGTTATTTCGACGTTGCCGCTTATGTTGTTTAAATTAACCGTGCCGGAATTCATGCCCTTGATATAAAAGGTGTTGCCCTTGAGATTTAAAGTTGTCGTGGCAGTCGGTCTTATCAAAATTGGATTGTTAGCCGTGCCCGCATTGCCCGTCAACGTTATTTCGCCTGGCGTATTGATATAAGCCGCCGCTATATCGTCAAAGCGGGAGCTGTGTTCGATAATGCCTTTGGCGTTGGTTATGCGAATACTTTTCGGGGAGTAAAGCGCACTAATCCGGAAATTATCCGTGCCGACTTTCTGCAAGTTAATTTCCTCGTTGCTACGCGCATTCAGTAAATCGCCCGTCAAAGTCACTGTGAACGGTTTCGCCTGCGTGCCGATTGCGCCATTGCCACCCACTAAAATTAAATCCTTGCCGATAACATTTGCGCCACTATTCGCCGCGTTGAATATTCCCGCCTCGCCTATTATCCGCACGTCTGCATAGTTGCCGTCAGTTTTGCTCGTCTCGATTTTGTTAATGTTCAGCGGGCTATAAATGTCTTTATTCGGATTAGTCGTCTCGGTTATCTTAACGCCCTTGTTGCGCCCAGCTATGTACGTTCCGTCATTGCCAGTCGTCTTGATATTTATAGTGCCCGTCGCGTTTATGCCAAGCGGTATCGTGCCTTTTATCTCAAAGGAACTAATTTCTTTGTTCTCAATGGTCGTGGTGTCCTTGATAACGTCGGAGAAATCACTGACTGCAACCGCGTTTCCGACTTGCTTTAAGTCTTTGTCGTAGGTGTACTTGAGTAAATTGCCGTCGGCGTCTTTGCGGTAGCGAATGTAATTGCCCGCCTTGTCAATGTAATAGCCTTTGTTCGCGTCGTAGTTGTAATTAATTTGCGTAACGGTCTGCATTACGGGCTTGCCGTCGTCGCCCAAAACGTAATTGACATTAACGTCAGCCGCCTCGACGTTCGCTAACCGGCTAAGCTTCGCCAACCGCGCTGATTTCTCTTTGTCGGTCTCGTTCGCCTTTATCTTAAGTTCAGACATTTTGATTGTCGTAGTCTCTTTGCTGTTAGAGCCAACGCCCGTTCCCGTCAAAGTCACATTGCGTCCGGTGATATTTGCGTCCTTAAAGCGCGTCACGTCGTAGGCTGTGCCCTCTTGCTTATTGACTAAAGCTGAACGGATTCCGCTTAGCAATTCGGCTTCCGTCCATTTGTACTGCGGATTTTTCACCGTCGCAACCAGCGTTTGATAATCTTTATCCGCTGCTAAATAGGCGTCCGCCGAAGCGTACTTCGCAAATTTTTTATTCAAAAGTTCTAAGCGGTCATTCATTTCCGGTTTAGTCGTGCCGGTTTTATCCTCAAGCGAATTGTAATCGGCAAGCGAACTTTGATAGGTCGCAAGCAAATCTTTATACTCGCTAAATTGCTCGGTAACGTCGGATTTATAAGCGTCGCGGTCTTTTTCAAGCCGATTGAGATACGCGCCCTTGTAATCAGCCGTGCCCGCTATCAAGCCCATGTCTATCCACGATTTAACCAAGTCGCTCTCGTCAGTGCCGGTGTTATCGCGGACTTTGTCCAATGCGTCAACAAATTTTCCCTTAGCACTCAACGTTACGTCGCCATTCGTCGAGACTATCGAGCCAACTAGGAAATCAGCATTATCATTTTTGGTCAGCTTAATATTTCCATTAGCCGCCGCCGAAATTGCAGAGTATTCCGCGCCCGGTTGCCCGTTCGATTCTATTTGCAGATTAATCGCGCCGTTCAGAGAATCAAGCTTGATATTCCGCGCAGTTATCGCCGTGCCTTTAATCGTCTGCTTAATATCGCCGGTTGCCGTCAGCGATGCGCCGCCGTACTCGCTCTTTAGCGCGTTGACTATCACATTTCCCGCAAGATTTGTATTGTTATAAATGCCGCCGCTTACGTTAATATCGACGTCGCCTGTAGTCGTTTGCGCATTTAGTTTTAAATCGTCCTTGCGGTGATTCGTTATGTCAATATTTTTAATATCGTCGCGGGCAGTCAGCTTAATGTTATCGGTAGAAATTTTTGTTCCGCCCGATTGCTCAATCTTGCCGCCACGCGCCGTTATATTCAATGTCGCGCTATTGTCGTTGCGAATGTTGCCCGTCAAATACAAGTCGCCGCTACGGGTGAAATCATTCGTCAAATTAATGTGCGGATTACTTTCGCCGATTAACCCGACGCTTATTGGGTAATCGCCCTTCAATGAGAAAATGTAAGTCTGCTTGGAGCCAACCGATTTATTCCAGAAATGGTGCCAGTGATGATAATAGCCTAAAAAGCCGCTCTTGGTTTGCTCGGCGGGTTTGTCTACGCCATAGCTAGTAGTTGATTCGTTTTTCGCAGACATAATCAAATTGTTAGTTTGGCTTTGGTTGTCCATGAACATGCCATTTTGTAGCGGGTCGTTGGCAAGCGTTTCGGGGTCACTATATTCACTGGCGGTTAGCGACATTTCCTCATAGTTGCCTTTGTAATTCGGGTCGTCTCCATTGCCCCAGCGAGTTTTAATTTCTTCTTTGTAATAATGATGAAGTACTGCCTGCTTAACGCCTTCCATCCAATGATACGTCATGCCGCTTTTGGGATTGTAATTGACGAACTGCCCGATTGATAGCCCGTCGCCGGTTGTTACTTTTCCCTTTGTGTTATCAATCTGCCACGCAGAATAATTTTCTATCGTGCGCGTTTGCCCGCTTGAATACTGGGTTAATTTATCCTGCGTGGTGTCAATGATTTGAATAAAGCCGTTGCCGCCGGAGCTAATCACCTTGCCGACGTGCATATCATATTTGGAACTGTTGGTAATATCGATATTGCCCGCGCCGTCAGCCACTACGATTTTCCCGTTGCCGGTGGACATTATCCGCCCAGTTAAGTAAATCTTGCCGCCAACTGAATTTATATCTTCCACGTATAATTTATTATTCGCCTTGTCGTAATAAATTTGCGGCTCGTAAATATAGTAGCCGTCCTTACCGAGCTTGGAGCCGCCCTCGTTGACTTTGTACATGGTAGTATCATTGTAAAGTACTGTTTCGGTCGCGTTGTCAACGTCCTTTTGAGTGACGGTCGCTTTGTAGCCGTTATAGCCCGCCTGAATCAGTCCATTGATATTAATATCGCGTGCGGCAATATAAATCGCCTCGCCAGCTATCCTGCCCGTGCCGCCGGTCAGTACAGTATCGCTCGTTTTAGTTATATCTTGATTGTTTTCGGGCATTTTAGAATCCCAACCGGTCGTCTTGCGCAATTTCGCCGCCTCGTCAGCGTAGAGGTATTCGGGCGTATTCGCGATATTAACTAAGCCTTCAGTATAACCTTGCGAAATACTTTCCTTAGCCGTCATCGCTATATCCTGCGCGTTGACGTTCGCGCCACTTAGTATTCGGATACTGCCTTGCGTGTTGTCGAGAATAACCTTGCCGACCGGATTTGTTATATCTTTCGTCACCTCAATATAATTTATCGGCGTATATCTATAGGTATCTTTTTTATCTTCCTCGCTCAAATCTTTGTAGCCTTTAAGGCTTGAATTGGGCTTCATCGGAATGGAGCTTTGCCCCGCGTAACTATTCTTTACATTTATCGTTGGGACTTCATTGCTGTTGGAACTTTTCAGCTCGGTAAATTTCGCGCCGCTACCTATATCCGCGTTGCTCGATACGCCCTTATCGTTGTAGTTGATTGCGCCGCCCTTATCGGCTATCGTCAAGCGGTTTGTAATCAAATACGCGCTTGACTTGTTTTGAATGTCGATTTTCGGCACGCCGCTTGCGTTTAACTTGCCGCTTCCGGTTAAATTGCCCGTTACGACGTTGATTGAGCCGCCGCTGACTTCTATATCCGGCAATATCAGCGACTTTATTTGGATTGACGGCGTTTCACCGTATAAAAATTCTTGCGAGCCGTCCGAGCGCGTAGTATAACTGCCCATGCCCAATTTTATCATTTCATCTTCCAGCGAGGTTTTCTCCTGCAATAAACCGTTGTAGCGCGTGGAATCCTTTTGATATTTGGCTAAAGCGTTATTTGCGGATTTTTCTATATTTTCGTGGCGGTTTTTCTTTAAAATGAAATCAATCATGTTTTGAGCGTCAACGTTTTGAGCGTAGACAAATTCTTTCGTGCCGTCGCTTTTCGTCTTGTAACTGCCCATGCCCTTTGCTATCATTTCGGCTTCGAGCGTAGTTTTATCTTGCATTAATTTGCGATATGATGTCAGATTGCCTAAGTAATCGTCCAAAAGTTTTGTAACTTCGTCGTGGCGTTTTTTCAAGAAATTATCTGGATAATTGGACGTTTCAGTTTTAATCCCGTTGTAAATCTGTTGGGCAAAAATTTCCTCGCTACTCTTGCCCGCAAAATCGGTACTCTTTTCGGTTATTGTATATTTGCCGCTTGTGACCGAGTAAGAAAGGGGCTTTAATTTATTATTCGTCAAAACGAAGCCGTCGGGAAGGGCTATGCCGCTTATATTTACCGTCACATCGGGCGTACTCGCCGCTTTCAACTCGCCATTGACTTTGACGTTGCCGCTGTGCTTGTAGTCCGCTGTTTTCAAATTGCCATTATCGGCAGTCGCTACTTTGTAATTAGTTTTGCTCTTATATGCTGTGCCATAGAATGTAAATTCGTTGAAAAATTCGTTGCCCGCATTTGAAATTATGTTAATGTCGTGCGTGGCTTGACCGTATGCGCCGGCGTTTACGTTGACATTTGAATTGGTCGCGCCCTTGCGGATAATATCTGCGCTACCGTCGGGAATTAACGTTTGCACCTGCGAAATTGCCTTAGCGAAACTACGAACTTTGGAGCCTTCGCCGTTTAAATCCGCGCCCGCGTACAAATTTAAATCCTTCGCGCTTCTCAACGTCCCGTTAATATTTATGGTTTGATTGCGCGTTAAATCGGTTAAAGTTTCGGCGCGAACGTAGCCGCCGAAACCTGCTTGCGAGTATCCTTTTGCGCTCGGATTATGATTTAAGTTATCATGCGCCGCTAAAGTTATGCCGCCTTCCGCGAAGGTGCCGCCTTCATTTTTGAGCGTCGCGCCGGTGCCGACCGAAATTTTTTCGTCCGTCGTTATGTAGTTATGCGACTTGACCCAACGCAAGCTAGCAAGTAAAGAGCCGCCTTCGGCGTATACGTCATTTTTTAAGTCGTAGTCGCTCGCCGCGTCATAAGTTTGCTTGCCGGTCGAAGTAACCGTTGCTTTATTGCCAATATTTATGTTCGCGGTTTTATCGGTCGTGGCGGTTGAGCGTTGATAATCCACGTCATCGACTACGCCGCCCATGCGCCCAAATAATGTGTAGTCGTATTCGTCGGAATATTTATCGGTCTTGATATAATTTTTAGCGTTTACGTTGACGGTTTTGGAGTTAATATTTGCGTTGTCAGAAATGGTCGCGGTGGTCGAGCCTTTGATAACATTATCGAGGGAACCTTTGCCGCCGGTGAAGATTGCGCCGCGTGCGCTGTAGCCGGAAATATATGCGTCGTCGTGCTGGCTTGCGTTCAGCGTTAAATCGTTAGCAATATTCCACGTGCCGTTAAGGGTTGCGGAAGAAGTATTATCAGCGGAGTTATCAGCATGCGCCGCCGAGCCGAAGTCGCCGCCGATTGAACCGCCGGTACCTTTCGCCGCCACGTACGATTTATTTTCCGTATCTGCGCTGATATTGAGTGCGCCGAGTTTGTTAGCATTTTCCAACGTTGAATTATTGCCGACGTTGACGGACGCTGTATCTTTAGCAATGGTGTAGGCTGAAATGTCGTTAGCATTAGCGACGATTGAATAAGCATTATTGCGCATGAAGGCGTTACGGCTAGCCTTATTGAGCGCGGTTGCATTGAGCGCAGTTTCATTGCCATAAATTTCGTTGCCGATATTAACTTGCGCGGTGCTATTTGTCTGCGCGTACATATCGTCGATGTTTACACCCACTGCCGAACCGTTTATTGCAAAGCCGGTTGATTCAGCGGTATATTTGCCGTCTTCGCCGATTTGCGCTGTAATATTAGCCGTTGTATTCGTGAAAGTATTAGCGTCGTCAATCGAAATGTTAGCTTTAGTATTAGAATTGGCAAGCCCCTTTGCAACTACGGCATTCAGTCCCAGATAAGCTTGACCGTTCGTGTGAGCATAAGTTTGACCGCCATTTAGCGCGTTGAAGGTGAGGTTTTCGCCAGTAAACGTATTGCCCTCGCCCGTAACGTTAATAAAATTGGTGGAAGTATCTTTAGCCACTGAAGTATTGGTTTGAACGCCCAAGCCACTTACGCTGATTGCGAGCGTATCAGTTGCGCGGTAAGTATGATTTTCGCTGTTGAAGTTAATCGCCCTAGCCGTAAGCGTAGATTTATTGCTGACTTCAATGCCGGTCTGCGCGGTGTTGGTGTTGTAGGCAAAAACGCCCGTGTAGCCAACGCCTTTCAAGCCCGCGTCTAGTATGTAAGTTCTGCTCTTTGAATTGTCGATTGCCTTAGCGTTAAGATTTTCGCCGGCTGTTATTTTGGAATCGGAGATTAAAATTTCGCCCGTGCCGTTAGTCTCCACGTTGTTATAACCCACGCTTGCGCCAACTCCTGTTAGCGTGGCGTTATACATTTTGGAATTGATACCGTCGGAGCCGGTTTGCCCGTTGGTGGTGGAAATGTCGATATTTTTCGCGTTAAGGGTTGAGCCGACAACGTTAGCAGTATTAGCGCGATGAACTTTAATTGAAGTTGAGCCGACGCCAACGCCGACAATGCCGCCGGAGCCAGAACCGCTAGTTATACTTAAATCGTTATTTTCGGTCGAGCCGATAGAAATTTTGTTTTCGCCCGCGTCTATACTCGAATTATTTGCAACGTTAGCGAACACGCCCGCGCCCAATGAGTTATTATAATTGACGGTAGCAGTATAACGTTTTTTGAGCGTGTCAGTAATATTTTGTTTAGTGGCGGACGAATTAGCACGCACGCCATTTAGCAGGGTATCAATAAAACCTTCATTAAGGAAGCGGGTTTCCGAGCCAAATTCGCCCGTTAATTTATCGGAATCGGAATTGGCATTTTCCCTAGAGGCGTTATCGGTAGTCATAACCAAATCGCCAGAACTTAAAGTTTTGCCGAGCTGGTTAGCTTTTAAGTCGGCTAAGCCGCTATTGATTGAAGTTGACATACGGTTGACCGAGACGGCAAGACCGGTACTAAGTGCAGCTGATACGACGGTTTTATTAGATATATGGTCGTCGCGTGCATTTATATTGACGTCGCCCGCCGCCGTGATTGTGCTGTTATCAACTTCCGCAGTAACTTTGTTATCGAAAGTGCCGTTAGTGACGGAGACCGCCGCGCCCATTGCCGCAATAAATGCTTTGGAAATATTAAGCGCGACAGCCGCGACGCCGCCATCAGCTTTTATTTCGGAAGTATTTTTGGCGTTGACATCGACCGCGCCGACATTAAGCGTTGAACCTTTTATGCCAGCATTAACGGTATTAGTCATATAGTTATTATTTATACCGAGTGCGGAAGCCACCGACGCGCCAGGTGTGCCCACATGAATTGCTATGCCTGCCGTACCGAATGCGCCCGCGATTTTGGAAGAATTTTCCGCATTGACATTGACCGCGCCGCTTTCCGATTTTAGGGTTGAATTGTTAATCTGCGCTTCGACGGTCGAATTTTCGCGCATTAGTCCATAGCCCATATCGAAAGTTGCGCCCGCGCTTGAACTATCGACAGCCACGCCCGCCGCTATATTCGTTGCGTAGACGTTATCTTTATGGTAAGCGTTGACATCAACCGCGCCGGAGTGATTCACCGTTGCATTTTCGATTTTAGCAGTGGTGGTGCTTCCCATTTGGTTGCGAACGACATTATCACCCGACGCCGCCGCGAAGACTTGAGATTTACTAGCGGTAAAGCCCACGCCGACTGCGATATTTAAATTGGAAATGCCTTGTTGGGCGTCTGCTTTCACGTCCAGATTTTTAACATTGAGCGTGCCGCCGTCGACTAGCGCATTTGTTTTGCGGTCAACGTTATTTTCATTCCAAAGCATACCAATAGCAACGGTGCCAGAAGCCGACGCATTGCCCACGAACGAACCGTTATTAGTATAATCAGCCGCGTTGACAAAAGTATCAGCATTGCCGTCGACGTCGGTTTTTTCTACCGTCGCATTAGTAGCCCCGCTAATTTTATTTATATTGACGGTGCCGGAAACGCCCACGCCCGGAGAATCATTCGTAGCGCGAATACCGATTGTTGCCAAATCAGAGCTAATTGAATGCGTTGCGGAAGAATTGACAACCAACCCCGATTTATTTTCCGTTTTTCTGCCGCCCATTAGTCCGCCGCTCGTCCACGTATTTTTAGTGACGTAGCCGTCAATCAATTTATCCTTAGGATTAGAAATGGCAATTAAATTACTATCGGAGCCAGCGACGTCAAGTTTTGAGCCTTTAATATTAGCGTAGGTATTGCCGGTAATTTCGTTTTGAGAGACTGAAACGCCTATTGCGCCATAGCCGTCGGAATTGACATCGAGTGAGCCGGCGTAGTTAGCGATTTTATCATCAGATTGCGCGACGACGCCGAAATTTTTACTCGCTTTGACGTTGGCATTTTCCACAAGACTTTTAGCGGAATTGTTAATATAATTTAGAGCAGTGGAACCCGCCGCGCCGATTGCACCTTTACCGCCCGAACTGCCCGCCGCCACGCTTAATATATCGCCTTCAGAGTTTGAATAAATATTGACGTTGCCAACATTGCTGACGGATTCAGGGCGCGTATCATTTTTGAAATTGGCTTCACTACTTTGATTGAATTTATTGACGCTGATAGCAAATGCGCCGTCGAACCATGAAGAATCAGCAAAATTCGCGTTGAGAACACCGGCGATATGTTGTGGTAAAGTAAAGTTG
>DJWY01000010.1:13036-50908 GCA_002448305.1 Selenomonadales bacterium UBA7018 | reverse complement strand
CCTTCCGCAAGCTTTTGACTGTGCGAAACTATCACTATTCCGACCATAGCTTATCCCCTTTGCAAAACTTCAAACGCGGTCTGCAACATGAACAGCGACGAAGTTGCGCCTGGGTCTTGATGTCCTAAACTGCGCTCTTTAAGATAGCTTGCGCGTCCTTTCGTAGCGATTATCGTTTTGGTATATTCAACGCCTTTAGCCGCCGCATCAATGCCGTCTGCTAATGCCGCGATTAAATCTTTGCCGCCGTCAATGCCGTCCTTTAAAGCCTTATAAGCCGGACAAAGCGCGTCAAGCATAGTCTTTTCGCCCTCGACAGCTTTACCGCGCATTTTAACGCCGCCAATCGCCGCGTCCAGTGCCGCTACAAATTCTGCGTCCGTGAGTTCCATTTTGCCTTTGCAAACGTTGCCCGCTTTCATGAAAGCTGTACCGTAAAGCGGACCCGACGCACCTCCGACAGTCGATACGAGTTGCGTGCCGACGCCCTTAAGAATTGCGCCAATGTCCTTATCGGCGAAGGTCGGCAATTTTTCCTCAACGCTCTTGAAACCGCGAGCAAGATTTATGCCGTGATCGCCGTCGCCGATTTCGTTATCAAGTTCGGTCAGAAAATCTTTCTCCGCCTTAATCTTTTTGGCGATAGCGGCGATTATCTCCAAAATTTTCTTATTGTCCATATCCTTACCTCTTAAGCGCGGGCGTATCTGCGGGCGCGTCGTAAAGTTTTTTCAATTCGTCGTCAAGGCGCAGAAGCGTTAGCGAAAAGCCTGCCATTTCAATCGAAGTCATATAATTTCCAACCATTGTATCGTAGACTTTGACGCCCGCCGCCGCAAGATAATCTTGCACAAAGTTATTAATTATATAAAGTTCCATAAGCGGCGTTGCGCCCATGCCGTTGACGAGTACGACGACTTCGCGCCCTTTATAATCAATGTCGGCAAGAATTTTATCAAGGAGAGTTTTAGCGATTTCGTCGGCGGTAGCGATTTTGTCGCGATGAGTGCCTGGCTCGCCGTGAATCCCTATGCCAATTTCCATTTCGTTTTCGGAAAGTTCAAAGCCGGGTTTACCTGCGGCGGGCACTGTGCAAGGCGAAATTGCCATGCCCATTGTCCGAACGTTAGCAATAACTTTTTCCGCAACGGCTTTGACTTCTTCCAAAGTTGCGCCTTCTTCCGCCTTAGCACCGGCGATTTTGTGGACAAGAACTGTTCCCGCGACGCCGCGACGCCCCGTCGTATAAAGGCTGTCCTGAACGGCAACATCGTCATTAACAACAACGTGATCAACTTTTATGTCTTCGTCGCTCGCCATATCGATTGCCATTTCAAAGTTAAGAACGTCGCCTGTATAATTTTTGACGATGCAAAGAACGCCCGCATCAGTCGCGACTGCCTTAATGCCCTCGAAAATTTTATCGGGCGTCGGCGACGTGAAAACCGCTCCGGCAACCGCGCAATCAAGCATGCCTTTGCCGACAAAGCCGCCGTGCGACGGTTCATGACCGGAGCCGCCGCCGCTTACGAGCGCAACTTTATTCTCTTTCTTCTCAGCGCGAACGACGACATTGCCGCATTCGAGCTTACGGAGTTTCTTCGGCGCGGACTTCACCAGCCCTTGAATCATCTGTTCTTCGACCGCCTCAACCGAGTTAATCAGCTTTTTCATAACAATCCCTCCCACAAAAAATTAAAGCCTAGTGCAAAAAATTTATCACTAAGCTTTGAGCGTGTCAATCGCTAATTTCACATTGAAAATCTTCTGAAGCTGTGCTAATATCGTGGCGGCAGGTTAGTTCAATGTGCCGGCTTTCTTCCTCGAAGGAAGGAGGTGACGCGTATGGATTTCTTCGATTGGATTGACCACGTGTCTAACATCGGAACGTTCATTATAGCGTTGCTGACATACCTTAACGGAAAAAAATAAGCCGCTCCACCGGCTCAAGAATCGTCTAATGTACTATTAACGAGGAAGGAGCCCAAATCGGACTACCTGCCATCAAAATTGTCTTTTTGATATTGAAAATTTATCACAAAGCTATAAACAAGTCAAGGAGTGATTTAAATGATTATCTACGCGACGCATAAGGGTGGGAAATATCTTCCACTCGCTGAAAGTTTGAAAATTGATTCTACGACGCCACGCGGGCTTTACATAAATTTAACTAATCGTTGCAACTGCGATTGCGTCTTTTGCCTGCGTCAAAAAAAATCTATGGCTAAAGAGTCAAGCCTTTGGCTGGAGCGCGAACCGACCGTTGCTGAAGTCAAAGCCGAACTTGACGCCGCATCTTGGCAAGTAGTCAAGGAAGTGGTTTTTTGCGGCTTCGGCGAGCCGACGATTAGACTTGCTGAACTTCTGGAGCTGTTAGCTTACGTCAAAAAATTTCGTCCGAATATGCCGACGCGCCTTAATACGAACGGCTTAGGCGAACTTTATCACGGACGGGAAATCGCGCCGGACTTTGAAAATATTCTGGACACTGCGTCAATTAGTCTCAATGCCGCGACTGCTGAAAAATATTTCAGAATCACCCGCGCCGCTTATGGGATTAAATCTTTCGCCGCCATGTTGACTTTCGCCGAGCATATGAAAAATTTCGTGCCGCACGTCGTCTTGACTGTCGTCGATAAAGTTACTCCACCCGAAGAAATTTTAGCTTGCCAGAAAATTTGCGACGAACGCGGATTAACTCTGCGTGTCCGCCCCTACGAAGACAGCTAAATTGAATTCTTGCTCTGCTTGAAACGATAAACCCCCGCACCTAAACGGCAATTAGGAATTAGGAATTTGGAATTAGAAATTCCGTCGATTGCGTCGCGATAAGCTTTAACAACCTGCGCGGTAATTTTGGGCGAATAATTCTGCGCCTCAATGCGCAACGCCACCGCGCCTAAAAATTTTTCGACGTAAGGCAACAAGCATAAATCCTTGCCAAAGAAAATATGCCAACGCTTGAATTGGTCGACGCGCAAAGAATGAATTTCGCCCGCTTCGTCTTCAAGCGCGTAATACCGATTCAATTTTTCCGGCGTCGCAAACTCGTCATAATCTGGCAGATAAAGTTTGGCAAAGTCATGGTCGCAAATCATTGATTCCGTCGCGCCGTGAATGATAATTTCAATCGGCAACGGTGAATTTTCAACGACGCTCCGAACTTGCGCGAAACTCAATTCAAGAGACGCGGTCGCCTGAACTGCTCCAAGTTGCTTAAGAAAATCGGCGGCGACAGGATTAAACACGCTGAACGATACGTCCGCATAAATCGGCGCGTCCGTCAAAGTTTTTATCAAGTTCAATGCGCCCAAATTCCCGACAAGTACGCCGTCAAAAAGCAATTTGGAATTAGGAATTAGGAATGAGGAATGATTACGCGATTTAATTCCTAATTCCTCATTCCACATTCCTAATTGCAGTTTCAACTCGGCAAGGTCTTTATCCTTAGACGTGCGCGGCGTTGCCAGAATAATTTTCTTCCCTAAGTCGTGAGCTAATTCTACGGCTTTTTTTAATTCGGAAAGCCTCCAAGACTTGAGAGGCTTAAAAACTTCCCCGCCAACGTAAATCATATCCGCGCCGTTTTTTAATGCCGCCTTCGCACTTTCAAGCGTCGAAACCCGCGCAGATAATTTCGGCTTGCCAGAACTTTTAATCGCCCGTTCTGAAGAAAAAATTTCTTTGACGGCGTCATCATCAAAGGCAGGTTCAGCAACTGCGCGGGAAAAAATTCGTGGCTCGCGCTCGCCCGTTATGCCAATGTCCTTAACCGTCGGCGCACCAAATGCAAAAGTCGTCGTGAAGTCGCGCACCCGATTTTTATACAGAACTTGCCAACGCTCCTCATTGACGCTGTAGCCGGTCGGGTCGGCAAGATAAGAATCAATTTCGCGCCGATATGTCGTCACCAAACGGCGAACAAATTCCGGCGGACGCATACGCCCTTCAATTTTAAAACTCGTGACGCCCGCTTGAATTAGGTCGGGAATATTTCTAAACATGCACATATCATTGAGCGCGAGTTTATAAGACCAATCATTAAGCGTCGCACCAGTCGCCTCGTCGATAAGTTTGTAAGTCCAGCGGCAAGGCTTCATGCAACGCCCGCGATTACCACTCTGCCCGAAAACTACACCCGAATGAATGCATTGCCCCGACTCCGCAAAGCACATATCGCCATGCATAAAATATTCGACTTCAATGCCGGTGCGTTCTTTTAGCAGTGAAACTTCCGTCAACGTCAATTCACGCCCGACAACTACGCGAGTTATTCCGAACTTTTTAAGCAGTTCGACGGCGTGGAAATTGTGCGTATTCATCATAACGGAGGCGTGCATTGGAATTTTTATGCCGAGCTTGCGGACGAGATTTATAACCGCTAAGTCTTGAACTAAAATTGAATCGGGCTGAATTTCGTTTAGATAAGCCAGATATTTTTCAAGCGGCGCGATTTCTTCCGCGCTGATTAAATTGTTTAGCGTGATGTAAATTTTAACGCCGCGAGCGTGCGCGAATTCAATCGCCGCTTTTAGTTGCTCGTCATCGAAATTAAAATCCGTGCGGTGAACGCGCATATTAAAAGCTTTGCCGCCGAGATAAACCGCGTCCGCGCCCGCCTCAATCGCCGCAACTAACGATTCCCATTGCCCCGCCGGTGCTAATAGTTCAACTGCGTTTTTATTCAATGTCATTTCCCCTTTATTTATTTAAAACTACAGAACGGCGAATTGCCTCGCTCATAACTTCCGCCGCAAGCGTGCCGGCCATGTTTAAATCTGCAGAAACTTCACCGACTGACGCCGCGTAAATCGTATCGCCGTCAAAAAGCGTTCCGACGGGCTTAATTGAACGGGCAAAAGCGTTTTGCGTCATGGAAGCAATCTTCGTAAGTTGCGCCTTGTCGAATTTTCCATTGGTGATAATCATTCCAATCGTAGTGTTTTCGCGATTAGACAAGGGATTTGCCGTATTAAGTTTGTAAAGTTCGGCGCGAGAGTCTGCAAAATTTTTCCCGTCCTCAGTCAAAAGACCGGCGATTATTTTTCCGGTGCGTTCGTCGTAAACGTCACCTACCGCATTGACGACGACCAGCGCGGCAATTTTCAAGTCGCCAAGCTGAACAGCGTAAACACCGAGTCCGGCTTTCATTGCGCGATTCATGCCGCCGAATTTGCCGACGGTCGCGCCCGTGCCCGCGCCAACCGAACCGCTAAAAATTTCTTCGTGACGATAAGCCGCCTCGCAAGCAGCACGCCCCATAGCCGCATCGGGACGAATTGTCGCAGAGCCGTAAGCTAAATCGTAAATACAACTTTGCACGACGATAGGAACGAGAGCCGCGCCCGTTTCGTAACCAATTCCGTGTTCTTCCAGCCAACTCATCACGCCATCAGACGCCGCCAGACCATAAGCCGAGCCGCCTGATAAAACAATCGCATTAACGGGAGTGGGCGCAGTCATAGGATTAATCACTGGCGTTTCACGCGAAGCAGGACTCCCACCGCTAATTTCTACGCCGCAAAGAGCACCCTTCGGGAAAATTGCGACAGTCACTCCGGTTTTTGCATTGTTATCTTGCGCATTGCCAAACCAAACGTCGTCGAACTCGCGCAAAGAAATTTCCTTTAAGTCGTAAGCATTTGCTGTACTGATATTCGCCATTAGCATAAGCCATACTCCAAAGATAAATAATTTTTTTTAACACGTCATGACCTCCCGATAAATTTTTTCCAACGAACGGATATATTTTTTAGAATCCATAAGCGTGGAATTTTGTATGTGCTCCCTAAGCCCGACGTGATAAGCCTCTAAAAGTTCACTGCGCCGCGCCAGCTGAACAGCTTTATTTATATAATCCATTGAATTTTGCGCGATAAGTTCCGGCAAATCGGCGGCAGATAAAATCGACGCACTAAACCGCGCCCCGTGAGTTTTGCCGCGCAAAGTTATAACGGGCACACCCATATATAAAGCCTCGCAAGTCGTCGTTCCGCCGGTATAGGGGAAAGTGTCAAGCGCAATGTCAATGTCGCGATATTGTTCAAGGTAATCGGGACTATAGGGGCGCAACTCAATTCTGTCGAGCGGAAAACTCAGCTTAGATAATTTTTCGCGGACAAGTTCTTTGCCTTCGTCGAGACTGCAAATTTTATTCTTGAGAATCAATCGAGAATCGGGGACGCGCTCTAAAATCGCCCGCCATAAATAAAGCAATTCGTCGCTGATTTTAGCAAAGTTGTTAAAACTGCCGAACGTCACGAAATCATTTTTATGAACAGGCAAATCGGGCATATTGTGAATCAAATCGGGCGCGTAACATAAACTGCACGGGTCAACGCGCAAAATTTTTTCAGTGAAATTCGTCGGGAGATTTTCGGGCAAGCAAATTTTATCGGACAAAAAATAATCGACGGTCGCAAGTCCAGTCGTTGCGGTGTAGCCAATACCGCAAATTTGAATCGGCGCGGGTTTATAAGCCAAAATCGGCAAGCAACTATCCTGCGAATGCCCCGATAAATCAACCAAAATGTCAACGTTGTCATCAGCGATAATTTCTGCCGAAACTTGAGCTGGCTTGCCAATTAAATTGCGCCAGCCGACAGCGAACTTTTTAAACTTAGCCGTGACTAAATCCTTTCTACCCGTAAAATAGCACGTCACGGAAAAATTTTCGACGTCGTAATCTTTAAGGAGCGGCGAAAGGAAATTTGCAACGGCATGTTCTCGGAAATCGGGCGAAATGTAGCCGACGTGAATTTTTTTATTTGCATCGCGCTTATCGTGCGTGATGGGCTTAACGTCCGCGAAAAAGTTATTATATTTTTGCGCAAGCTCTTTAGTCTGCGTGGGAGAGACTTCGCGATAATTTCGCAAGAATAAATGTTTTGAGTAAAGCTCCGCCGCTAAGTCATTATTATCAGTCAAGGAACTTGCCTCGAAAAGCGATTGCGCCGCCCGCGCAGGTTCGCCCGTCAAATAAAGTCCGTTTGAACGCCACGTTAAAGCTTTGAACAAAAGCGAGCGCGTGATATAAATTTCTTTCTCCAAAAGCTTTTTAAAGTCCTCATCAGCCGAAGTTTTTTTGCGGCGATTGAACGCGAACTTGTGATTATGCGCTTGAAGATTAGCTCGCAAATTTTTTAGTTCGTCGTGCGCATCATTTATCACGCCTTCCAAAATGTTCAGTTGCGCTTTGAGCTCGAAATTTTTTATAGCGACGCCACCCATAACTAGCCGCCCGCGCAGATGATTGGGTTCGACGGCAAGGGCATATTGCGCGAAAGTTTCAGCCTCTTTCAAGTCGCCCAGATATAGCGACGACTCCGCCATAATCGCTAGCCCTTCAGCTGAATTTTTATCTATGTCGAAAATTTCACGGGCGGCGGCACGCATTGACTGCGGCTCTCCTTCCTGCGAAAATTTTTCCGCCGGCAACACCCAATCCAAAATTTTATCGTCCACCAAATCCCTCCACGTTATGATAAATTTTAATAATGATAAACCAAACGTCGCGAAATGACAATATGCAAAAAAGAATACAAAAAGAGCGGTCGTCATTGACCGCCCTAAAAGTTTTTATTTCGCGTGGCGCATGGAGTTTACCGGGATATTGGCGACGAGCGCGACCGAGTCGGAATCATTTTCCAGCGAAATTTCCATTTCCGTCCGATTTATATTCATATACTTGGACAGAACGCCGATTATTTCTTCTTTAATTTTTTCCATAATCTCCGGCGATATGCTGGCGCGGTCGTGAATCAGCACGACTTGCAAGCGTTCCTTAGCAACCGTTCCAGATTTTTTTTCGGACATGCCGAAGACTCTTTTTAAAACGTCGAGCATAGACAGTCCTCCTTAAAGCAAGCCGAAAAGTTTTTTCAGGCGGGCGAAGAAACCTTCCTTTTGCGGCTTGAGGAAGGGAACATTTTCTCCGCAAAGACGAGCGACGATATTTTTATAAGCTTGCCCCGCAACCGAGTCGCTCATTGTGATAGCGGGTTCGCCCCTGTTCGTCGCGACGACAACTTTTTCATCGTCGGGGATTTGCCCAATGCACGCGACAGATAAAATTTCGTCAATGTCGCCCATGTCGAGCATATCTCCTTTTTCGACCATTTGCGGGCGGATTCTGTTGACAATAAGTTTAACATTTTCTTTATCAGCGCGTCCAAGTTCGCCGATAATTTTATCTGCATCGCGCACCGCTGAAATTTCCGGCATTGTAACAACGATTGCAGTATCGGCGGCGGCTATCGCGGTTTTAAATCCCTGTTCAATGCCTGCAGGACAATCGATAATTATAAAATCAAATTCCTTTTTCATCTCTTCACAAAGCTTAACGAGCTGTTCGGGATTGACGGCGGATTTATCTTTAATTTGCGACGTGGGCAAGAGATAAAGATTTTCGTACTTTTTGTGGCGAACGAGGGCTTTTTTGTATTGAACGCGTCCGCTTGTCACGTCGACTAAATCATACAAAATGCGATTTTCCAGACCGAGCAACAAATCCAAATTGCGCAATCCGGTATCAGTGTCGATAAGTGCAACCTTATTTCCGCGCATGGCAAGACCGACGCCGATATTTGCTGTGGTAGTAGTTTTACCAACGCCGCCCTTGCCCGACGTGATTACTATAATCTGACTCATATAACTTTCTCCTTAGGGACTAGGGACTAGGGACTAGTTCCTGAATCCAAAATCATTGCGCATTACGTATTGCGCATTTCTAATTCCTAATTGCTTTTACCTCGCTACGGGTTCAAAAATAATTTGGTTATCCTTAATCATAGCGCGTTCAGCCTGACTGGCTTTGAATTCCTCATCGGGCGCACGCGCCACAAGGTCAGCAATGCGAATCTGCGCGGGCATAAGCCTATCCGCCACAACGCACGCCGACTTATCACCGAACGCGCCCGCGTGAACAAATCCTCTGCACGTTCCGCGAATGTCAATCGACCCGCCCGCGATAACCTGCGCGCCCGGATTGACGTTGCCGCAAATCAATACCGAGCAATTAGCTTTAATCTCCTGCCCGCCGCGTATCGTATGATTTATCACCATCATTTTTTGAGCTTCTTCGACTGGAGCTTTAGCCTTAGAAGCTTTGGTCGAAGTGTCACGCGAGGGCGGCGCGAGATTGGGGCGTTTCAATTCCGTACTGAAAAGCATTCCATGCCTATGAAACATTTTGCGCAACGCTTCGTTCTGTTCTTCAGCAAAATAACCCTTCGGTACAAAAACCGTCGTCCCGCGAATAAAAAATCCGTTACCCGATTGGAGCTTGTCCAAAAGATTGGCTTGCACGTCGTCGAAACTCGCGCCCTTTGCAAACGTCAGCTGCAAGCCGTATTTCAAGCCCTTAATCGTAACTATATCACCCATTTTATCACCGCCTATGAAATAAAAATGATTCCTTCTGCATTATACATAAATAATCGCCGCTTGCCAATATTCCTTACAGATTTTTTTCAGCGAAATTTTCACGGTAAATATTTTGATAAGTTTCATTTATAAATTTCGGCGCGGCGATTGACATTACAATAAATAAAATCTATAATCGTTGCAACGTTAAATATTATTTAAAGGAGAGTGCAGTTAATGGCGAAACCGCTTCAAATTATGGAAACAGTACTGCGCGACGGGCACCAATCGCTTTTGGCAACTCGTATGCGTTATCGTCAAATGGAGCCGATGCTGGCAAGTCTGGACAAAATCGGCTATAAAGCTCTTGAGGCGTGGGGCGGCGCGACTTTCGATAGTTGCCTTAGATTTTTGGACGAAGACCCTTGGGAACGCCTTAAAAATCTCAAAGCCAATCTCAAGAATACTCCGATTCAAATGCTCCTGCGCGGGCAAAATCTTCTCGGATACAATCACTATTCCAACGACGTTGTAGAAAAATTCGTTCAGCATGCCTCTATGCACGGCATTGGCGTTTTCCGCATTTTCGACGCCCTTAATGACGTTCGCAATTTGCGCGTCGCGATTAAAGCCGCGCTTGCTTGCCCCGAAAAACCCGAAGTTCAAGGTTGCTTAGTCTACACGATTAGCCCTGTTCATACAAATGAAATGTTCGTTGAGCTTGCGAAGGAACTTCAGGAAATGGGCTGTCATTCCGTTTGTATCAAAGATATGTCCGGCTTGCTCGCGCCCTATGCCGCTGATGACCTTGTCAAAAAACTTAAAGCCGGTTTGGATATTCCGGTTGAACTTCATACGCACTGCACGTCGGGTTTTGGTCACGCAACTTATCTTAAAGCGATTGAGGCGGGCGTTGATATTGTCGACTGCGCGTTGAGTCCTTTCTCCAGCGACACTTCCCAACCTTGCACAGAAACTATCGTTGCTATGTTCAAAGGGCACGAACGCGACACTGGGCTTGACCGTCAAGCTATGACGCCCATTGCTAAACATTTTCTCGGCGTCAAAAAAGAACTTATCGAAGAATTCGGGCTGAAGGGTTACTTTGATATTAACGTCAATGTTCTCGACTTCCAGATTCCCGGCGGTATGCTTTCCAATCTCGCCAATCAGCTTAAAGAAGCCGGCATGGAGGATAAATATCAAGACCTGCTCGACGAAATGCCGCGTGTCCGCGCTGACGCTGGTTATCCGCCACTCGTCACGCCGTCAAGTCAGATTGTCGGCACGCAAGCAACTATGAATGTTATGGCAGGCGAACGCTATAAACTCGTCCCGAATGAATTTAAAGATATGGTTCGCGGCAAATTTGGTCGCACGCCTGTTCCCGTCGACCGCGACTTCATCACCAAAACGCTTAAAATACCTGAAGACCAAATTATTGACGATTGCTCGGTTGAAGACGCTAAGGGTGAAACTTTCGCGCAGTTCAAAGAAGAACTTATCAACAAGGGCTTCCTCAACCCGACCGACGAAGACGTTTTGAGCTATGCGCTCTTCCCGCAAGTCGCGGAGGAATTCTTCAAGAAACACTATAAGCAAGTCACCGCTTACAAGAGAGGATAATTTTACAGTACGATAAATTTTAGAACCCTCTACCGCTTCCCGCGATAGGGGGTTTTAGTTTTTTAGCTTTCCGCGCATGAATCATACAATCGGCGCAAGAATTTTCCAAAGCCTTTAACGGTTGAATCAAATTTTTCTGGTTCGCTCAATCGGTAGAAAATTTCATGCAATGTCACGCCGCTTTTGCTCCCGTCTAGCGTCGAAAATAATTTTTTGTCCACTATTCGCGCCGGATTTGCCTCGAATAACGCCGGATTTATCAAAAATACTTCGCGCCCGTCCAAATTTTCTATCTGACTAAGCCACGCCACAAAAGCTTCCGCATAAAAATTGAAGTTCACGACTTCCGCCGCCGTTACGTCGACTTCGTCTAAAAAATCCACGAACCAAGGATATTTATAAGCTTTTGCATTGCCCGATACTAAATCTGCCAGCACTGGTTTAATTAAATGCACGTACGCCAAAATAAATCGCGCAAATTGCACAAAACGTTCTTTCGATAGCGGAAAATCTTCCATTTTGAATGAATTTTGCTCGTGACGGCAGATATATTTAATTATTTTGGGCGATTTTATTGGTCGTGCGTAAAAATCAGCCGCCGCCAATGCGCAATATAATTCCACAATATGCGCCTCGTTGCGCTGATTTGCCGAGCCTACGGAAAATTCTTTTACTGCCGTCAAAACCGTATCGCCTACAAAATATGTCGCATCAAATAAATTTTCGCGCTCCGAATAATATTTTAATGCCGCTTTTGTATTCGGTAGGAAATTTTCGCTCCGTGCAAATAATTCATCGCTTTTTTCGGTCGGCGTAAAGCTGAAATACGGTAAAATCAGCACTCCGCCTATTGAAATTCTGTCCGCATAGTCGACAAGATTATTTTTCAGCAATCGGGCGATTGTCGGCAAACCTGCCGCGCCCGTTCCACCGAATACTGAACCGGCAAGGAAAATTTTAACGTTTTCGCCTTCGCCAATAGTTTTTTCAATCTGCGCGGTTAATTTCGAGCCGTCATCGAATTTTTTAGCCAAAACAGCGGCTCCAATCGACGGATGCCCGCGAAAACCTTCATTTAATGTCGTTTCGCGCTCTTTTTTGCTGTAAAGTGCCTCATAAAGTTTGCCGACAGGCGAATTTTTGTAGTGATAAAACTCGGTTAAATCGTCAAGCGTTTTATCGGTTCCAGTCGGGTTCCAAGGAAATGGGCGCACGATTGACACCTTATTTTTAAATAAATTCGTATCATTTCCGGTCGAAAGTCGCTGAAAAACGGCAAAATTATTCAATGCGGTCGATGTTCTTTCCAAATTTCCATTTCCAACGTCGGGGTCAATCGCGGAAATAAAAAGCCGTTCATTTTCGGGCAAAATCCCGGCAATACATAGATGAATCAAGCTCTCCATGACTTTCGCGCCGGTTCCGCCTATCGATATAAAATAAAAACTCATAATCTCCTCCCAAAAAGTTGCGCACCGAGCGGCGTATATTTAAATGCTAGCGGCGTCGTGAAAATTGTTAGCAACCAGTAGCCAATTCCGCTGAAAATCGCTAAAAATAGCCCGAAAATTATTCCGTTCAGCTTAATTCCGAGTATTGGCGCGTAAAAATGCGGAATTCCGACTGAAATTGTTATCGATAAGCATAAAAATGCCGCCCAGAAAATTCTTTTGCCCGCGCCGCTCGCTTCGTCAATTTTAAATAAAAATCGCGCCGATAAAAACCAAATCAGCGCACAAATTCCATTTAAAAGCCCTGTTGCCCGCGTTAAAGCAAAAAATTTCTCTAACCAACGCGAATAATTCATATTTTCTGACGCCGTCGCTAAAGAATGTCCCGTTATATTTGAGCAAAGATAATATGCCGCCGCCGTGCAAAAAATTGTTGTCGCCACGATTAAAACTAGCTTTATTATCGTTCGCGCAGTTCGATTCATTAAATTTCCCCCAATTTTTTTAGAAAATCTTCCGAAAATATGTTGCCGTATTCCGTGCGCATTTGTTCGACAAATCGCCGCCAATATTTTTTAGCACGCTTAATCGCGAAATAATCGAAGTAATAGGGCAGAGGAATAAAGCTTGCAATGCCGATATTGTCGATAATTCGGACGCGCCGCGCAGTTTTTGACGTTCTTTGCACCAAATAATTATCAGGGTCGACGCCCGCAAGTAAAAATTTTTCGTCGAAGTAAGTTTTTTTGAAGTCAAGCAATAATTTTTCCGTCGCAGGCAAAAGTTTTCTGTCGGCAACGGTATCATCAAGGACATTGAACATAGTTTGAGAAATTTTGCCGTCGAAATCAATAACGCGCTCAAAAAGATAACCTTTGCCCTTTGAAGTCTCAACTTCGCCGAAATATTTCGTTAGGAGCGTCATTTTATCTGCGCGGTCGCCCAATGCTTTGCGATAACGCGCTTCTTTTTTGAAGTCCGGGTCGTCGGGCGTGCGAAGAATTTTAATGCACAAATTTTTATCAGTCGGGTGTGCGTAAACAATTTTGTGATTGCCGTCGCCTAAAAATAAATCGTCAGTTAAATTAATCATAAATTATTACCTCGTTTTCGGAGCCTCGTCGCGAGTCGGCTCATTATTTTCTTCCACTTCTGGTACTTCTCTGCGTTCAATGCGTAAATCATCGGAATTTATTCTGCTAAGCGGATTATTTTGCTCAATATCGGGCGATTTTCTATCCAAAGGATTATTTTTCTCGTCGGGAATATTATTTTCGGTAGAATTTATGCGTTCGTCATTAAAATTTTTCCTATCGATAGAATTTGTGCGTTCATCATTGTAATTTTTTCTATCAATAGAATTGGTGCGCTCGTCGTTATAATTTATCCTTTCTGTAGAATTCGTGCGTTCGTCGTTATAAATGCGGCGTTCAGGATTAACGCGCTCTTCAAAGTGACTTTCGCGCAAAGTGGAGCGTTCCTCAATACTTCGGCGGCGTTCGCGGGTTTCGCGGACAGGTTTTCCGATATAATCTTCGCCGTCGGGAATATCTTTCGCGCCGGAGGGAATTGACTCATGATACTCGCGGGCATCGCGCTCAAAACGTTCCCTCAAATATGGGTCTACAGCAATTCCTAGCGCGTCGGCAACCGAAATTCGCAAAAGTTCAACGTCGGGAATCCAATAGCTTATGTCGTCGATATAAAGCGGATAGCCGGGCACCATATCAGTTTCAAGTCCATTTTTCTGCGCGGCATTGAGTGCGCCGGCAAGTTCAAGCAGTTGACGCAACGACATATCAGTTTCCACCGCGTCGATAACTTCGCGGGCAATTTTCGGAATGCGCGGAATAATTTCGGGCGAAGTAACTTTATCCATGCACGCTTTCATAAAAGCTTGTTGACGCTTGACGCGCCCAATATCGCCTTCAGAATCGCGATAGCGGACGTAAGTCACGGCGGTTTTCCCGTCCATATGCTGTTCGCCAGGATATAAATCAATCACAAGCCCGCCGTTATCGTCCCAAGGGTCTTCGTAAAACATGCGCTTTTCTACGTCAATATCTACGCCTCCAATCGCATCGATGATTTTAACAAAACTATTCGTGTTAATCAAAACGTAATGGTCAATGTCAATGCCGAGAAAATTTTCTACCGTCGATTCAGTCAAACGAACTCCGCCGTAAGCAAAAGCGGCGTTAATCTTGTCGTAGCCGCGCCCGCGAATTTTAACGCGAGTATCGCGCGGAATTGATAACAAAGTCGCTTGGTCAAGGCGCGGGTCAATCGTCGCAATCATCAAAGTATCAGAACGCCCGACATCATCTTTGCGAATATCAACGCCCATTATCAAAACAATCGATTTATCCGTAGCTTTAATCAGTTCGGTTGAATAATCTTCCTCGTCGTCGTAAACAATTTTTCTATCGGGATTTTTTTTGTCGAAGAAACTAGACGACGCGAACAACGCGCCCGCAATCGCCGACGCCAAAAAACATAGCGCAAGAAGGATAATCGGCAAGTAATTTCGTTTAGGTTTATCGTTATTCTCCAATGAAACACCTTCTCTGAAATATTTCTTGAATTTTATCACGCAAAATTTCTTGACGCAACGAAAATCTATGTGAGAAAATTTTTTTGTGACTTTCTAGCTTGACAAAAGATTTTGGGAAAATATACTTTGCAAATGGAGTTTAATCGAAAATTTTGGCAGGAGAAAAAATTTTGGAAAAGAAAATAAATCACTTCGACGCGGCGGGAAATGCAATTATGGTTGACGTTGGCGGGAAAAATTTAACGGAGCGAATAGCTGTTGCGAGTGGTAAAATTTTTGTCAGCGGCGAAGTTTATTCGACGATTGACAAGGGCACTGCTAAGAAAGGCGATGTGCTCGGCGTCGCTAGGATTGCTGGCATTATGGCGGCGAAAAAAACTTCCGAAGTTATTCCGCTATGTCACCCGTTGCCGCTTAGTCATTGCGCTTTAAATTTTGAAATGTTGCCCGAAGAATCAGCCGTAAAAGTTATCGCAACCGTTAAAACGACTTGGGCTACCGGCGTAGAAATGGAAGCCCTTCACGCCGTCAGCGTCGCATTGCTCACAATTTACGATATGTGCAAAGCTATCGATAAAAAAATGACGCTCGGTGAAATTCATCTCGAAGAAAAACGCGGCGGCAAGAGCGGCGATTTTAAAGTTTAAATTCATATTAAATCATTTGACAAAACCTTTGGAAAAGATATAATTTGGAAAAACAAAGTAATTTTTTGACGAGAGAGGGTTGCTCATGTTACAGAAGATAATGAATAAATTGAATGACCTGCGACCTCGTCAGCTATTGATGTTAGCGGGCGGTGCAGCGTTAATTATGTTCTTGGTAATTTATTCCGCAATGAAATTCTTGCAGGAAGATGAAGCCGCTAAGCAAGCTGAGAAAAAAGTACAAACTGTTCAAGTCGTCGTGGCAAAAGTAAATATCCCGTCGCGCACAAGGATTCAAGAAACTATGCTCCAGCTAAAGGAAATGCCCGTTGACCTCGCGCCAGAAGGCTCGATAAAAAGCTTTAAGGACGTTCTGGACGTGCAAGTCAAAGTTTCAATTTTCGCCGGCGATATTCTCACTATCCAAAAAGTTTTCGCAGAAAAAAGCGACGAGGGCTTTATTGCAACAATTCCACTTGATAGCCGCGCCGTTTCAATCAGCGTCAACGACATAACGAGCGTTGCGGGTTTCGCTAAGCCAGGCGATTTCGTTGACTTACTCCTTGTCGAAAAAAGCCAATACAGCGCGACAACTACTGTTATTCTCCAAAATGTTCAGCTGTTGAGTATCAACAAAGATATGACCGGCACAAACGTCGTAAGTGATACCGGCGTCACGACTACGACTGCTATCAATAATCCGTCGATAGCAACTTTCGCCCTGCGCCCCGATGACGTATTGAAATTAGTTTCCGCTTCTAAGCTCGGAGAAATTTATATGTCGTTGCGCCCAAGCAAGCCGCGTAATATGTACGCCGGCGAAACAGAATATACAATAGAATCAATTAACGCGCCTAAGCCGGAACCAGAACCCGAACCGGCACCGCCTGAAAGTTCATTGCCCGCTATCCCGTCCGGTATGGCACCAGGTATGCCACTGCCGCAATTACCCGCAGTTCCTACTACTCCGAAAATAGAAATCATTCAAGGCGACCAAATTACGCAAGAAACCGAAATTCCTACGCCCGCCGTAATACAGCCTTCGTCATTGCCCGTAATCCCGTCGGGCGTGCAAGCTAATGTTCCAAGTCCGCCCGTTGCAAGCGGTCATTCCGCACAAAATTTCCAATCTAACGCGGCGGATTCAATACAAAATCAGGCGTTATCGAATTCTCGCGTTGCCCAATCTTTTGCTATGAATAATTAATGCGAATAGGAATTATTAATCATGAGCCATTCATTTCTGAAAAAATTTTTTCTGACGGCGGCGGCGTTCTCTATCATTTCGCCGAGCGCGTACGCTATGCCCGAAACGTTAAGCATTCATATTAAAACTTCTCATTATATGGATATGGGGCAGTTAATCAAAAGGATTGCTGTAGGAAATCCGACTGTAGCGACGGTAGTTCAACTGCCCGGCTCCGCAAGTGAATTTTTAATCGTCACGAAAGAAAATCCCGGCTCGACCGCGCTTTTTGTCTGGACGGCTGACGGTGCGCGCCATGAATATTTAATCGTCGTTTCTCCCGAAGACCCCGGACAAGCTATGCTGATTGAACAGGCAATCGGCTTACCCGATGTTCATGTTAAAATGGTCGGTGATAGAATTTTGCTAACCGGCACCGTTCAAAATCAGTACGAAAAAAATTACGCCCTGCAAACTGTGCGCCTTTTCGTAGGTAGTAGTAGCGACAGTAGCCTTTTAGTCGGTAGCGGTTTCGATATGAGCCTTGACACGACGGCGGCAAGCGATGTCGGCAGAAGCGAAGATATTGAGTTGAGCAAGTCCGAAAACAGAGGCAGAATTATTGACATGTTGCAGATTCTGCACCCGACCCAAATTCGCCTTGAAGCGCAGATTATCGAAATTAATTCCCAAAATGCTAAAGACATTGGGCTACAATACGGCGAAGACGGCAGTAACGGTAAATTTTATTTCGGAAAGTATTACTACGTTCCTAGCGGTACGGGTACAACAAGTTTTGAAAATCCGCGTTTTGACTGGCTCAACAGACGCGTTGGACCTCTTAACGCTACGCTTAGCCTTTTAGTCAGCGACGGCAAAGCTAAAATTCTTTCGCGCCCAAGCGTTATGACGCTAAGCGGCGAGCAAGCTACAATTCAAATCGGCGGCAAAATCCCTTACAGCGCAACAAATGCAAACGGCTCAACCCATGTCACCTTTGAAAATTACGGCATCATTCTTCAATTCCGTCCGGTTGTCGACGCGCAGGGAAGAATCAATTCCATGATTCACGCCGAAGTTAGCAATATCAGCGACAATTATTCCGTAAACGGCTTGCCGGTTATCACGACGCGCAGTGCTGATTCCGTTATAAATCTGAATTCCGGCGCACCAATTGTTATTGGCGGCTTAATGGATTCTTCAGAAAGCAAAGTCATTTCTAAAGTCCCGTTCTTAGGCGACATTCCCATTCTCGGCGAATTTTTCAAGCACACTTCAAAGCAAAGAGACAAGAGCGAACTAATTATCGTCGTGACGCCCTATATCATTGACGACGAAACTAATTCGCAAGCTGAAATGTCGCAACCTATGCGCCAATGGTACGATGAGGAAAAAGAAGCCGACAAGTCAAAAGAAAAAATTGACTTCAAAGAGCCGGAACCTGATATAGTCATTGAAGAAGAAGAACCAGAGCCGCGCAGAATTCTGCCGCCTTCCAGAGTGGTTTACAAAGATAACAAGTGGCAAATTGATAAAAGTCGCGATAATAGGAGATATAAAGACGATGTGGTAGAATTCAATATGGATAGGGAAGCCGACGAGCCTTTTAGCCAAAAATAATTCAAGAAAAATTCAACATAAGGAGGGGATTCGGATGGCATTCGCAGCAGGAAATTCTATTCAGAAAACCAGCGTAATTATCAGCGTTTTTAGCACGTCGCCTGGCATTGGAAAAACTGTCGTTGCAATTAATTTGTCGGCGGGGCTTGCTAAAGAAGGTTACAAAGTTTGCCTTGCCGACCTTGACTTACAATTTGGCGATGTCCTAAATTATTTGAAACTCTCCTCTGCGCACACAATCGCCGGCGCACAACGCGCTTTGCTCGACGCCCCCGAAGATTTTCGTGTTAAAGATTTTCTGATTGATTATAATCATGGCGACGTTAGCTTTTCCATTTTGCCCGCGCCACTTTATATTTTCGACGCTTATCAAACTGACGTTTTAGTTTTGTCGGAAATTATTCGGCGCATGAGCTATTTTGATTTTGTTATCCTAGATTTAAACTCCATGTTCAGCGCGTTAAATCTGGCTATGCTTGACATGAGCACGATTATAAATTATATCGGCGTCATTGACTTTTTGCCCGCATTGAAAAATTACAAAATCGGCTATGATACTTTGCTCCGTTTCGAGTACGAGGAAAGTAAAATTCGGCTTATCGAGAACCGCGCCGACTCCCAGAAATTAATCAATGGCAAGGACGTTGAGCGGCTTTTGGGCGAGCCTTTCTATCACAGGCTCCCCAACGATTATCCCGCCGTCAATAAGTCAATCAACACGGGGCAACCTTTGATGTTCGCCGCGCCCGATTCACGCCTTACGAAAAGTTTTCATGATTTAGTTGGGCTTTACACGAATAGACAAGATACCGTCGCTCCCGAAATTAAAGTTGAAAACGGCGGCTTTTTCTCAACTGTTACTAAAGGCATTGGAAAATTTTTTGGCTTTTAAATTGCTTAAAAAAATCTTGCGCAAGGGGTTGATACTTTGGCTTATCGAGTAGTTGTCATAGAAGACACGCCCGAATTGCTTGAAGATATTGTCACGGTGCTGAAAAAATCGCCAGATTTTGAAATTTCTTCGACCTACAAAACTGCAGGTGCCGCTATGGGTCCCGCCGCAATGTTCCACCCAAATTTATTTTTCATAAACATTGACAACGAAGAATCGCTTAATGCTTTGGCGGCTTTTGTCGATACATTTCCAGGAGCATATATTTTGGGCACAATGTCTCAATGGGATCCAATTAAGGCTCAAAGGGCTTTGGAAAGTGGCGTGACGGGTTGCATTTTAAAACCCTTCGGCGCAAAGGAAGTTCTTGAATATCTTCAACTTTACTCAATACGCGGCAAACATAAACCTGCGCGAAATATCGCCTTCTTCAGTCCGAAAGGGCGCGCAGGGCGAACAACTCTTGCGGCGTTGCTGGCTTTGCTGATTGCCGAGAAAACCGGCGAGCGCGTCGCTTTAATCGATGCGGATTTGCAATTCGGCGACCTTCCAATTTTTTTCGACGCTGAACCAAAACGAACGCTTATTGACGCCACACAGGATATTAAACTCCTAACGCCAATGAGTTTCGCGCCGTACTTTATGGAAATAAAAAAGGGCGTCTCACTTCTCAGCAGTCCCGACCGCCCTGAATACGCCGAATTAGTTTCGCCCGAAAATCTCGTTGAAGTCGTAATGATGACGGATAATATTTTCCGCTACGTCCTGATTGATTTACCTGCGGGCTTTAATCCCCTGTCGCTGAATGTTTGCCGCATTTCCGATTTAATCTTCGTAACGACAATGCTTAACAGCGGCTTCGAGATTAAACACGTCAAAAAGACTATGGAAATGTTCGAGTCGCAGGAAGATGAGAAATATAAAGTTAAGACGGTTTTTACCCGCGTCAATCCCTTCACAGAGGAAGAACGCCAAAAAATTGCTGACAAACTCGGCTATCCAGTCGACGTTATGATTCCTAATGAATATCGCATGATTTCTATCGCTAACAGCGGTCGTCTTTCCAGAGGTCTGCCAAAAGATACGCTGTTAATGAAAACTATAAATAGTATGGCAGACAAAATTATTGCTGGAGAGGAGGCATAACAGCTTGTCGATTATCCTGGCGGTGTTCTGCGCTTTAATGACTTTTTTAATCATCTGCTTAATAATTTTAGGCGTAAAAAAGGCACAAAGCACGAACGTCGAGTACCGACTCCGCCGCCATAATATCGCCGAAGTCAAGGTTAAGGAAAAGGAACCGCTCGCTCGCCGTATTTACCAATTAATAAGGCGATTAGCGCGCCCCTTCTCCGCTTGGGACGCCTCAAGAAATTTAGATTTCAAACTCCGGCAAGCAGGTATTCCGCTTTATGGCGCGGAATTTATAATCATTGCGATTGTCGGCTCATTAATTGTAGCGTTAGTGTCCTATATCGTGACAATGAATATTTTCAGCGCACCGGCTATAGGAATTTTGGTTCCGCTTATTTTGTGGAGTTGGCTCTCGATATTAATCAGACGGCGCAGAAATGCTTTTACCGAACAGCTCGGCGATTGCCTTACGACGGTAGCAAATGCTTTGCGTGCAGGCTACAGCTTTCAACAGGCAATGGACGTAGTAGCAAAGGAAATGGAGCCGCCGATAAGCACAGAGTTTGCCCGCGTTATGACTGATATCGCAATGGGCGTAACGTTAGAAAGTGCGCTCGACCAAATGAATAGGCGCGTTGGCAGTCCTGACTTTGACCTTGTCGTCACGGCGGTTTTGATTCAACGCGAAGTCGGCGGAAATCTCGCTCAGATACTCGACACAATCAGCGACACGATTAACGAACGCATTCGCATGAAACGCGAAATTAACGCTCTGACGGCTCAAGGGCGGCTTTCTGCATGGGTATTGATTGCCCTGCCAATTTTTATGGCGGCTTTCTGCTGGACGTTTAATAAAGACCAAATGATGGTTTTCGTCACAGAGGAAACGGGACGTTACGCTATTATCTTCGCGATTCTCATGGAAATTTTCGGCTATATTGTTATACAAAAGATTGTTGACATTGAAGTTTAAACCATTTAAAATTCATACTGATTAAGCTTTGAATTGATTTAGCGTGACAGGTTAAATCGTCAAGGGAATAAATATTTTTGATTCTAAGGATGGAGGAGATTCTCTTGTTGACGTACATTAACGCTTTGATTCAAAAAATTAAGTCCTCTGAAAAGGGGCAAGGCATGGTTGAGTACGCGCTCATTATAGCTTTCGTCGCAGCAATAGCTATTTTCGTTCTTAGCAATGACGGTCTCGGCGGAGCTGTTGGTAGTGCGTTCAGCAATGCAAGCGAAATGGTCGGTGCGGCAAACGAAGCGGCTAATGAACTTTCTAGCCAATGAGTTGCACTTGACTTCACTTGTATTCGTTAATCTATGCAAATCAATTAGAACGTTTGAATCAACAAAAAACTTTTATGAGCTTCCAATTTTGGGAGCTTATTTTTTACGCAAAAAGGCTTGTAAACGTTGACATTTTCTTTTAAAATATTCAGGAAACAATTCCTAAGGAGGTATTGTCATGAAAAGGCAAAGAGGTCAGTCTGCTGTTGAATTCGCGCTTATGGCTCCGATTGTTTTTGGTATTATCTTTGCCATGATTTACGGCGGTATCATGTTCATGGATTATCTAAACTATAATAACTACGCCCGAACTATCGCCCGCGAAGTTTCCTTAGCTTCGGCAGATAAAAGAGGTGAAATTATTCAAAAGTATAATGGCTGGAGCAATAAAGATTATTCAAAGTCTGACGTCTATGAAATAAAGATTAATGTAGACATTGAATCCCTAGACAAAAACAAAGAGAACGAGGACGTAGTTGTCACCATTGAATTTAGAAGGAAAGATTCCTTTCTTGTTTTGCCAAGTGAGTTTGATATAACGTACAGAATGAGGCTTGAAGATACGAGCACGGAAGAAACTTGATAAAGAGGAGTGAAAAATTTAATGCCACGCTCATTGTCATTGCTCGAAAGATTAGGCGGTATAACTAAAGATAAACCGAAGGCGTCTTCCGAACCACAACGCTTGTCACGCCCAGTCGACATTACTAAATCGGAGACAGGACAAAAACCAACTTACACTGAAACGCAAGTTAAGCAGGAACGCGAAGCCCCATTAGAAGCGTCCGCCTTTGTAGGAAGAAGGGCTGTCGCGTCGCGAAATGATATTATGCAAGAATTAAAGCTCGCCGTTCACCGTCGTATTGTCGACGAAATGACGCCTGAAGAACAAGCAGTATTAGTACGCGGCGAAGAAGCTAGAGAACAAATTAAAAATATTATCGGCGTCTATGCCACTCGCGAATTGTCGGAAAGTCCGTATACAATGTCACGCGGCGAACGCCTTCAGCTTGTCGACGATATTAGCAACGAATTGCTCGGCTTGGGTCCTTTGGAACCACTCCTTCAAAATGATAGCATTACTGAAGTTATGATTAATGGCCCGCACCAAATTTTTATCGAGCAAAAGGGCAAACTCAAATTGAGCGACGTCCGCTTTTATGACAATACGCACTTAATGAATATCATTGAGCGCATTTTGACGCCGCTTGGTCGCCGCGTTGATGAATCTTCGCCGTTAGTCGATGCCCGCCTTGCTGACGGCTCCCGCGTCAATATAATTATCCCGCCGCTGTCTTTGGTTGGTCCCACTGTCACTATCCGAAAATTTTCTAAGCACGCGCTATCAATAGATGACCTTGTAAATTTCGGCACGCTTAGCGAGGATATGGCAACGTTCCTTGAAGCTTGCGTTAAAGCCCGCTTAAATATTTTGGTATCGGGCGGCACCGGCTCCGGCAAAACGACTACGCTAAATGTCCTGTCGTCTTTTATTCCCGAAACTGATAGAATCGTCACGATTGAGGACGCCGCCGAATTGCGCTTGCAACAACGGCACGTCGTCACGCTTGAAAGTCGCCCCGCTAACTTGGAAGGATACGGCGCGATAACAATCCGCGATTTAGTTAGAAATTCTTTGCGTATGCGTCCTGATAGAATTATCGTCGGCGAGGTTCGTTCGGGCGAAGCTTTGGACATGCTTCAGGCTATGAATACCGGTCACGACGGCTCCTTGACGACCGCGCACGCCAATTCACCCCGCGACGTTTTAAGCCGTCTTGAAACAATGGTTTTAATGGCGGGCATGGAATTACCTGTTCGCGCTGTTCGGACGCAAGTCGCCTCCGCGATTGATTTAATAATTCAGCAGTCGAGAATCCGCGACGGTAGCAGAAAAATTACTTATATCACGGAAGTTCAAGGCATGGAAGGCGACACGATTATTTTGCAAGATTTATTCCGCTACGTTCAAGACTACATTGACGAGACGGGAAAATCAGTCGGGCATTACGAGAGCATGGGACTTGCGCCGCAATTCATGGACAAATTTGTTATGAACGGAATAGATTTACCGCGTTCATTTTTCTCAAGCGGACGGAGGTGAAAGTCTTTGTCAACCATAGTTATACTCGCGGCTATCGGCGCATTTATCTGGGCAATTTTTATATTTATTATTCTGCGCTTGAAACAAACTCCGGAAGCTCAACTTCGCAAAAGGCTTAACGAGATGATTGACCAGGCGGAAGAGTCTCGCGCCCCAAAGCTGAAAAAGAACGTTACGCCAACGACGGTTAAAGTAAAAGACGGCGTTCCGGAAATTGAAGACGAACAGCGCGTTGCTTTTTATGACCGCGTCATTAAACCGATTATTCGTGCAATCGAAGAGCACATGCAAAAGCTTACGCCGACCGCGATTAAAGAGCAGATTGAAGATAAAATTTTCCGCGCAGGAAAACTCGGTGCTTGGAGCGTCTCGCGCTTAGCAACTTGTTGGTGCTTATCGATTGCCATATTTACAGTCGGCGCAATGATACTTATTCAGATTCGCCCCAATCTTAACCCCGCGCAGCAAGCTTTAGTTTTGGCATTGGGAATAATCATGGGTGCGGGAATTCCTTTCGCCGTGTTGAACTCGAAAATTCGCGAACGGCAAAGGAAAATTCGCAAGCAGTTGCCCGAATTCCTTGATATGCTTTGTGTCAGCGTGCAAGCGGGCTTATCTTTCGACGGCGCGGTTTCCAAAATGATTAAGCGCATGAAAGGACCGCTTATCGACGAATTTAGCCGCATGCAACAGGACGTTGCGCTTGGTATGACGCACCAATACGCTTTGACAACTCTGGCTAAGCGTTGCGACTTGGAAGAAATTTATTTGTTCACGACCTCGATAATTCAGGCGGAAAAACTCGGCACAAGTATGACGCGCACGCTAAAAACGCAAGCCGATAACATGCGCGACCGCCATAGACAGTGGGTTAAAACGGAAGCGATGAAAGCTCCCGTCAAAATACTTTTCCCGATGATTTTGTTTATTTTCCCGTCAATGTTCGTAGTTTTGCTTTTCCCTGCAATGTATACTCTTATGCAAAATCTCGGCAACAGATAAATGCAATTAGAAATGCGTAATGCGCAATGAGTTTCTTAATTACGCAGTTCCTTTCTGAGTGGATGGAATTATGGAATTTAACAAAGGCATTAGAGCCAAACTTTTTTTCTTTTTCGCCATAATGGGCGCGATACCATTTTTGATTCTGATTGTAGTCAGCGCAATCAATACTATTTCCGAAATGGAAGAATCCGTTAAGCAAAACAGCTTGCTTAGAAATTCTATTATCTCCGAACACGTCAGCGCACTAATCGAAGTCAATCAACATGTTTTGCGTTCGCTCGCTTTGAATCCGGAAATAATTAATTATGTTGAATCGCCCACCGAAGAAGAACGCAATAATATCATAAAGATTTTAAGCGAAACCAATGACATTTTCGACGACGATAATTTAATGGCATTGACTGGAAGCGACGGTTGGCAAATTTATCGCACCGACGGCGCAACCTGCGTTAATCTTAAGAAGCGTCAACATTTCCAAGAGGCGATGAAGGGCAGAAGTTATGTCTCGGATATTATTTCCAGTATGGCGACTGGCAAATTGATTATCGTAATGGAAGTGCCGGTCTTTGATTATGAAAAAAAATCTGTCGGCATGATTCAGAGGAATTTCGACCTTAACGCCTTGCAGGAATTTGTTCAAGGATTCGACGACGATGAAGTCAGCGTTATCGTTATGGACAGAACGGGGCGCGTAATTGCCAATTCGGATAATTTCTCTGGCATAGGCACCGAGTACGCGATTGATAACAGCTACAAATTTATTCTCGACAGAATTTATAACAGTTCGGGCGTCATTCGCATTGACATTAACGAAGTCGATTCTCTAGCGACTTATTCGCGAAATATTGACACGGGATGGATGATTGTTACGATTCGCCCTTATCATTACATTTGGGATCAAGTCTACGACAAAGCAGTTAAAGCGGTTATCTTCGGTCTGGTTATGTTGTTTATCGGGACGTTAGTTGCGTATCTGTTATCGGTTAAAATTTCTAAGCCGATTATCCAAATGACTAACGTTGTCGACGAAATTGCAAGCGGCAATACTTCCCTCAACAAAATCGAAGTCAATAGCGACGACGAACTTGGACAAATGGCGGCGGCTTTCAACAAAATGAAATCTGACCGCGATGCCTTCCAACTTGAATCGGAGCTTGATAAACTCACGGAGCTTTTCAACAAAAAGACTATGGAAAATCTTTGCAAGATGAAGCTCAAAACTTTCAACGAAAACGAGAACTCGAATATTTTCCTAGCGTTTTACATGATTGACTTAGACCATTTCAAGGAAGTTAATGACCTTTTGGGTCATCAATTCGGCGACAAAGTTTTAGTGGAGTTTGCAAAGGGCTTGAAGAAAATTTTCCGTCCGAATGATTGCATAGGGCGATTTGGCGGCGATGAATTTGTTGTTATCGTGGACAGCCTGCCGAATATGGAAGTTGTAATTCGCAAGGCGGAACAGATTAAGCAGATTGCGTTTAACTTGTCGCTTGAAGGAAAATCGTGCTTTGTGACGGCTAGCATTGGCATTGCGATTGCGCCGCATAATGGGCGCGATTATGACAGCCTATTTGCTTCGGCGGATAAAGCAGTTTATCACGTGAAGAACAACGGCAAGAACGGATATTATTGCGAGCTGTTCGAGAAAGAAGAAGAAGACAATTAAAAAATAACTTGTAGAAAAAGCCTGTCGATTATGGCGGGCTTTTTTCTTATTGAGCTTTTCAGAGCGAAAAATTTTTGTTATGATTCATTGCAAGGAGAGTGATAAAAATGTTGAGTGACGTAGAAATTGCGCAAGCCGCGCAGGTTGAAAAGATAACGGCGGCGGCTGAAAAGCTCGGCTTAACGGAAGAGGATTTAGAATTTTACGGCAAGTACAAGGCGAAAATTTCTGCTGACGTTTGGAGCCGCATTGAAAAAAAACCGGACGGAAAATTAATTTTGGTGACGGCAATAACTCCGACTCCCGCCGGCGAGGGCAAAACTACAACTTCAATCGGTTTAGCGGACGCTTTCGCGAAAATGGGCAAGAAAATTTGCGTAGCACTTCGCGAGCCGAGTCTTGGTCCTTGCTTCGGGATAAAAGGCGGCGCGGCGGGCGGCGGTTATGCGCAAGTCGTGCCAATGGAGGATATAAATTTGCATTTCACGGGCGATTTTCACGCGATAACGACCGCGCATAATCTTTTAGCGGCGGTTGTGGATAATCACCTGCAACAGGGCAACGAACTTAAAATCGATGTGCGGCGCGTTGTCTGGAAAAGGGTTTTGGACTTGAACGACCGCGCCTTGAGAAATGTAATCGTCGGGCTTGGTGGCAAGATTAACGGCGTGCCACGCGAAACGGGTTTTGATATAACGGTTGCGTCTGAGATGATGGCGATTTTATGTTTGGCGAAAGATTTTGCTGACTTAAAGGAGCGGCTTGGAAAAATAATCGTCGCATATACGGTTGACGGCGAAATTGTCACGGCAAACGATTTAAAAGTTACGGGTTCGCTGGCATTGCTCTTGAAAGACGCGATTAAGCCTAACCTTGTCCAGACTTTGGAAGGGACGCCCGCGCTGATTCATGGCGGACCTTTTGCGAACATTGCGCACGGTTGCAACAGCGTTACGGCGACGAAATACGCGCTTAAACTTGCCGACGTTGTCGTTACGGAAGCCGGATTCGGCGCGGACTTGGGCGCGGAAAAATTCCTGGATATAAAATGCCGCATGAGTGGCTTGCGTCCCAACGCGGTAGTTATCGTGGCGACAATTCGCGCTTTGAAAATGCATGGCGGCGTTGACAAGAAAAATTTGTCGGTTCCGAACGTTGCGGCGGTTGAGCGCGGGCTTGAGAACTTGGAAAAGCATATCGAGAACGTGCAAGGCTTTGGACTTCCGGCGATTGTCGCGCTGAATGATTTTCCGACTGATACGGCAGAAGAAATTCAAGCGGTCGAAAAAATCTGCGCGGCTAAAGGCGTTCGCTTTGCTCGGTCGAAAGTATTCGCAGAAGGCGGCGCAGGTGGAATTGAGCTTGCAAAGGCGGTTGAAGACAGTTTCAATGACGCTAAAAATTTCAAGTTCACTTACGACGACGACGCCAGCATTACGGATAAAATTTTGGCGATTGCGCAGAAAATTTACGGTGCGGACGGCGTGACTTATGCTCCTGCGGCTAAGAAACAACTTGCGGAGATTGAACAGCGCGGCTTTGGAAAATTCCCAATCTGCGTCGCGAAAACGCAGTATTCTTTATCCGACGACGCGACGAAACTTGGACGCCCGAAAAATTTTGACGTGACTGTTCGCGAAGTTAAAATATCTGCGGGCGCGGGCTTTATCGTGGTATTGGCGGGTAATATTATGACAATGCCCGGATTGCCCAAACGCCCTGCCGCTGAAAAAATCGACATAACGCCCGACGGAGTTATTAGCGGTTTGTTCTGAAATATTCTGCACAAAAAATCGGGGCACTACAGATTTTCTGCAATGTCCCGATAATTTTTTTGCGATAAATTTAGTTGTCAAAGATATTTTTCAAAGCCTGAATGTTTACATCGCGATTGAGTTGCGCAAGATATTTCGTCAGCTTAATGGATTTGGGGCAAACCGCCTCGCAGTTCTGACTATTGCCGCAACTGGTTATGCCGCCCTTTTCCATAAGGACATTTAAACGCTTAGGCGCGTCGAATTTTCCGAGCGGGTGCAGGTTGAACAGATAAGCTTGCACAGTCGGAGCGGGTCCAATGAAGTCCGATTGCGGACCGACATTCGGGCAAGCCTCTAAGCAACAACCGCACGTCATGCAACGCGAAATTTCGTAAGCGGTGCGGGCGGTGTAGGGATTTTGAATCGGCGCGTCGCGATTTTCCCACGAGCCGTCAAGCTCTATCCAACCTTGAATTCTCTTTAAGGCTTCAAACATGCGTGACCTATCAATCAGCAAGTCGCGAATAACAGGAAACGTCCGCGCAGGTTGAAGTTTAATCGGCTTTTTAAGATTGTCGACGAGTGCGCAACAAGCTTGCTGGGCTTTGCCGTTGATAACCATCATGCACGCGCCGCAAACTTTTTCCAAACAGTTACACTCCCAAACGACCGGCGGAACTTTTTTACCGTCGACAGTTACGGGATTTTTTTGTATTTCCATGAGCGAGGCGACAACGTTTAAGCCTGGACGATAATCCACGTCAAATTCTTGGTTGTAAGGCTTAGCGTCCGGCGCGTCCTGCCGCTCGATTATAAATCTGACTTTTTCAGCCATAGCTAACGCTCCTTTACTCTTTCTTGGCGACGGCGTAGTTGCGGGCGCGCGGTTTAATCAACGAGTGGTCGAACTCACGATAGCTGACGAGCGGTTCTTCGGTCTTGGGGTCATAGTTGATAATCGTTGTGAACATGAAGTTTTTATCGTCGCGCCCCATGAAGACGAGGTCGCCGTTTTCGTCGTGCTTGCGTTGCCCGTTTTCAAGGACAATCTTAGCGTGCGCCCCGCGTGATTCGTCGCGGCAACGAGCACCCTTTGTAATCGCCATTGCGTACAGAATCATATTGCGGAGCTGGCGAACGAACATTGCCTCTTGATTGGCGACGTGTCCTCTGTCGGTAATTCCAATGTCGTCCCAACGCTTGAGCAACTTTTTCAACTCGACAAGGCAAGCGTCAAGCCCGTTGTTATCGCGCTCAATCGCCACGTATTTATACATAAGGTCGCCCATTTCGTGATGAAGTTTATGGGCGTTTTCAGAGCCGTTCATCTGCAAAATTTTATCGTATTCGCGCTGAACTTCAGCCCGCGCCGCTTCCATTTCTGCTTCTGAAAGTTCGGAGCCATTCTTACCAGATTTAGCCCACTTCATAGCCTCCGGACCGGAAACCGTGCCCGAATAAGCCGCGCTTAAAAGTGAATTCGCGCCGAGACGATTTGCGCCGTGATATTGATAATCGCATTCGCCCGACGCCATAAGTCCAGGAATATTCGTGAAGTGGAATCTGTCAACCCAAATGCCGCCCATTGAGTAATGGACGCTGGGGAAAATTTCCATAGGAACTTTGCGCGGGTCTTGCCCGACGAATTCCGAATACATTTCCAAAATACCGCCGAGTTTGCGCAGGAGATAATCGCCGTCAATATGCGACAGGTCAAGATAAACGCGGTTTTCGCCGTTGATGCCTAAGCCCATATGCACGCAGACTTTGAAAATTGCGCGGCTTGCAACGTCACGCGGAACAAGGTTGCCATAAGCCGGATACATTTCCTCTAAGAAATACCAAGGCTTTCCGTCCTTGTAAACCCAGACGCGCCCGCCTTCACCACGACACGCTTCAGACATTAAGCGATTTTTATCGGAGCCGGGAATTGCGGTCGGGTGAATCTGAATAAATTCGGGGTTAGCAATTTCCGCGCCCTGCTGATAAACCGCGCTGACTGCCGAGCCGTTACAAATCGTCGACGCCGTGCAACGCCCGAACACTTGACCAGGACCGCCAGTCGCAAGAATAACCGTATCGGCGGGGAACGATTTAATTTCCATCGTGTTCATGCTTTGAGCGACGATACCGCGACAAATGCCCTCTTTGTTCTTGATAATCTTAATGAATTCCCAGAATTCGTACTTGTGAACCACGCCTTTAACTTCCCAGCGACGAACTTGCTCATCAAGCGCGTAGAGAATTTGCTGACCGGTCGTGGAGCCGGAAAAACAAGTGCGTTTATTTTTCTGTCCGCCGAAATTGCGAAGGTCTAAATTGCCTTCGGGTGTGCGCGTGAACGTGACGCCCATTCTGTCAAGCATTTTGATAAGTTTCGGAGCCGCTTCGACCATGCCTTTGACCGCGAGTTGGTCGGCTAAGAAGTCGCCGCCGTAAACCGTATCGTCAAAATGCTCGTAAATGCTATCGTGTTCGCCCTTAGTGTCCATGCAAGCATTCATGCCGCCTTGCGCGCACAGGGAATGCGAACGCTTAACGGGGCAGTATGAAAATAAATAAACTTCGCCGCCCAGTTCGCAAACTTTAATCGTAGCGAGCAAGCCCGATATGCCGCCGCCCACGATTATTATTTTCTTTTTAGTCATATCTTTCGCCATAACCAAATCTCCTAAAGATTCTTAGTAAACGAAATAGCTGCCCATGAAGACGAGCGTAATAAGGCACATGCCCGCGCAGAGCAACATGCTAATGCAACTGATAACTTTTTGCGAGCGCGGACCTTTGGTAATGCCCCAAGTCATGCAGAAAGTAGAAATGCCGTTGCAGAAATGGAAAATCGCCGCCCACATGCCGATAACATAGAGCACGACGACAACCGGATTTTGGAAGAAGTTCTGCAAAAGTTCAAAAGAAATCGGGGTGCCCGTGACGCCTTTGACGTAGCAACGCAGATAACCAACGTGCCAAATAAGAAAGACGACTAAGAACCAAGCCGTCCAGCGTTGAAGGGCAAAATTCCAGTTGCGAACGTAGCCGTAGTTTTGAGGATTATTTTTCGCCTGCAGGGCAATGTAAATACCATAAATGCCATGAAACAGAAGCGGAATCGCTATGCCGCCGATTTCTAAGCCAATGAAAATCGGTTTAGGAATAAGCTCCATCATTTCGAGTGCGGTGTTGAGACCTTCGGGACCGAGAATCGCCATTGAGTTTGTAAAGATGTGCTCGAATAACACCATACCCAAGACGAGTAAGCCGCAAAGCGAATGCAGACGCCGCAAATAAAAAGTTGTGTGAATCATTGTGGCCTCCTTAACTTAATTAGGAATGAGGAATTAGGAATTAGGAATGAAAAAATAATCTCTAATCCCCAATTCCTGAAACCTAGATTTGACTCATGTCGAAGTGGCGATAATCCTTTTGCCCAATCTCGTAGAAATTATTTCCTTCGCAGTCGATAACGACAATCGCGGGGAAATCAACAACTTCCAAAGCTGCCACAGCTTCGGGACCGAGTTCGGGATAAGCAAGAACAGTGTAACTTTTGACGGACTTAGCGATAAGAGCCGCCGCGCCGCCGACCGCCGCAAAATAAGTCGCGCCGTTTTTCTTCATAGACTCGACAACTTCTTTAGTGCGCGAGCCTTTGCCGACCATGCCTTTTATACCCTGCTCAAGCATAGTGGGCGTATAAGCGTCCATTCTGCCCGAAGTCGTCGGACCGCAAGAGCCAATCGGGTCGCCGGGCTTCGCGGGCGTGGGTCCCAAATAGTAAACAATTTGATTAGTCCAATCGACAGGCAATTTTTCGCCGCGTGCAAGAGCTTCTGTCATAACTTTATGAGCGGCATCTCTTGCGCTGATAATCGTGCCGGTGATGAGGACGCTATCGCCTGCACGGAGTTTGCGCGACATTTCCTCTGTGAACGGCGTAGTTATTCTAATACTTTCAGCCATTCTGTTAATCTCTCCTTTGCAAAAAAATTACAGCACCCTATGCGAATGTCTCATAGCATGACAGCAAATAGTAACTGCGACCGGCAAGCCGGCAATATGTGTCGGACCCCATTCAATGTTGACGGCAAGCGCGGAAGTCGTCCCGCCAAGTTGCGGTCCAATGCCCGTTTGGTTAATCATGTCGAGAAGTTCCTGTTCAAGTTTTGCGTATTCGGGCATGGGGTTGCGCTCGTCGATTGAACGTGTCAAAGCTTTTTTGGAAAGGAGCGCGGCTCTGTCCATAGTCCCGCCGATACCGACGCCGACAACCATTGGCGGGCAAGGATTCATGCTCGCATGCAAAATAATTTCCATAACAGCTTTCTTGACGCCCTTAACGCCGTCAGCGGGCACAAGCATTTTAATTCCCGACTTATTCTCCGAACCGAAACCCTTAGGCGCAATCGTAATGCTGAGTTTGTCGCCAGGAACAATCTGCGTATAAATGACGCCAGGAGTATTGTTCTTGGTGTTTACGCGATTGAACAGCGGCTCGCCGACGACAGATTTTCGCAGATAACCTTCGGTATAACCTTTGGCAATGCCCGCGTTGATTGCGTCTTCGAGGTTGCCGCCGACAATGTGCAAGTCCTGCCCGACTTCCAAAAAGACAATCGTCATGCCCGTATCTTGACAATAGGGGCGGTCTTCAGCCTTTGCAATCTCGGCATTCTTAATGATTTGGTCGAGGACAATTTGACCGACCGGCGATTTTTCTGTTTCGCGACCGCGCTTTAGCCCGCGATAGACATCGTCCGGCAGATAATACGCCGCCTCCTTGCACATTTCAGCGACGTTTTCGGTTATGACCTTTACGTCCAGCTCTCTCAAAGTAATCCCTCCTGAAATATAATTGCGGTCAAAAATATTTTCTGTTACTTGGCTTGATTATTTGCCGCGCCTGAAAAAATTCCTGCCACTTCTTGATAAATTTTCGGTTGTCATTGTTTTTTTCCAAAGTTTATGACATAAATTTCTTCATGCTATTTACGGTTTGATAAATTGACAATCGAATTTAAACCCTACAATAAACATATTGAAGTGATGGTTCGCCAAATGTTTCACAAATTCATATTTTGAAATTCCGTCGGAAATGCTCGGTGGGATTTTTTTGGAAAATTTCTGTCGCCTGCGCAACTTGCCATTTAACGTGCAATCTGTTAATCTAAAAAAAAATTCGTGGAGTGATTGAGTTGGAAAATTATATCGGCGCAGAAAAAATTATTGAGAAAAAGCGCGAATACATTATGCCATGCTTGGGACATTTCTACAGCGACCCGCCGCAATTCGTGCGCGGCGAAATGCAATATCTTTTCGACACGACCGGCAAAAAATATCTCGATTGTTATGCGGGCGTTTCCGTCATAAATTGCGGGCATTGTAACCCGTTCATAACTTCCCGCATGATTGAGCAAATTAAAACCCTTCAGCACGTCTGCAATATTTATCTGACTGAAAACTTTGTAAACCTCGCTGAACGGCTCGCCGAAGTTGCGCCGGGCGATTTGCAGAAAAGTTTCTTTTGCTCGACCGGTACCGAAGCTAACGAAGGCTCTTTGCTGCTCGCGTCGATTTATACCAAAAGTTCGGAGTTTATCGCGTTGCAAAGCGGCTTGCACGGGCGAACGAAACTTACAATGAGCTTGACGGGAATTGGCATGTGGCGCACCGACCCGCAACCCGTCGGCGGAATTAATTTCGCGCCTAATCCCTATTGCTATCGTTGCCCGCTCAATAAAACTTATCCCGCTTGCGACCTTGAATGCGCTAACAGAATCGAAACGATTATTCAAAGCGCGACTTCCGGACACCCCGCCGCGCTTATCGCTGAACCGATTCAAGGCAACGCCGGTATCGTCGTCCCGCCCAAAGGTTATTTCAGGCGCGTTAAGGAAATTCTGGACAAATACGGCGCGTTGCTTATCGCCGATGAAGTTCAAACGGGCTTTGCGCGTAGTGGTAAAATGTTCGCTATAGAAAATTTCGACGTGACGCCCGACATTATGAGCGTCGCAAAAGCTCTGGGCAATGGGCAACCGATTAGCGCGTTTATCTCGACGAAAAAAATTGCTGACACTTACACACGTCCTGGCGCGTCGACGCTCGGCGGCAATCCTGTTTCCTCTACGGCTGGAATTGCTGTCCTTGACTATATCAAAGAAAATAATCTCATGGACAATGCTAAGACTCGCGGCGCACAACTTATGGACGGGCTTAAAACTCTGCAAAAAAAATTCCCGATAATAGGCGACGTGCGCGGGCTTGGTCTTATGGTTGGCGCGGAATTTGTTCACGCTGATAAATCGCCCGCCTTTAAGGAGCTTGACGAACTTTTAGAGGAGCTGAAAAATCGCGGCTTTATCGTCGGCAAAAATGGCGTTGGCAGAAATGTTTTGGCTTTTCAACCGCCGCTCGTCATAACCGAAAAGGATATTGACGACGTGCTAAACGCGATTGAAATAATTTTGGAGAATAAGCATGGACGAGGATAAAAAACCGAAATCCTTTAAGGAGCAAATTTCCAGTAGCTTTTTCAAGGGCTTATTAATCGTGGTGCCGCCCGCGATAACAATTTTCTTGGTGACGTGGTTATTTGAGTTGACGGAGAATTCTATTGGAAAATTTTTGCCCGTGAAAATTCCAGGCACCGGATTAATTATCGTGTTGGTTAGCATTTGGATTGTCGGCGTGCTTAGCGGCAACTTTCTATCGGAAAAAATTCTGGGAATATTCGACGGGATAATCAGCAAAATTCCAATCGTGAAATTTATTTACGGCTCGGTTAAGCAAGTATCGAAAGCCCTGTTTGAATCGGATTCGGCATTTAAGCGCGTAGTTTTGGTGCCGTATCAAGGAAATTACGTATTGGCTTTTCAAATGCTGACTGTGCCCGAACCCGTCAAGGAAAAACTCGGCGAAGAATATGTTTGCGTGTATATGCCTTGGAGCATGAATATGACGGCGGGAATGAATTTTTTCGTTAAGAAATCGGACGTGATTTATGTTGACATGATGCCGCAGGACGCTTTGCAATTCATTTTGACGGCGGGAACGATTACGCCAGTCGCTTTAAAAGCGACGGAACAGTTGACGCGCAAAACGTTACGATAATTTTAGCGTTTTTGCCGCGCCGGAACGCTCCGTTGCACTTCGCTAGTTTAACAATTTTTGGAGATAAACATTGGAAACTTTCACGGTTGAAGCAGTCGTTTTGGATACGAAAAATTTTGGTGACGCTAACAAAGTCGTCACGCTGTTTACGAAAGAATTCGGTAAGATTGAAGCTAATTCTTATGGTTGCCGGCGTTCGCGCAGTCCGCTTTCGGGCGCGATGCAAATGTTCAATCACATTTCGGCGGAAATTAGTCACGGTGCGCAGGTCGATACGATTCGCGAGGCGGATATTTTAAATTTTTACGACGCCTTGACAAATGACCTTGAACGGCTAGCTTATGCGTCGCTGTTTTTCGAGATTGTCAACCGCATGACTTTGCCGCATGAAAAATCGCCGGAGACATTTTATCTGCTTAGAAAATCTTTGCCCGTTCTTAGCAAACGCAATCCGAAAGTTGCCGCGATTATCGGGGCGTGTCAATTTATGGAGACAAGCGGCGTGCAGTTGAATTTCAGTCGCTGCGTGCGTTGCGGCGAAGAAATTTTAGGCGACGCGGCGATAAGTTTGACGAATGGCGGCGCGGTTTGTATGAATTGCGTTGACTTTGTTGAGGACTGCCGCCCTTATCCCGACGCTTTGCGGAAAACTTTCGAGCTTATGTTGAGTTTCGATTGGAAAGACAACACTCGATTAAATTTTAAATCTAAGCAACTCGACGCGGCAGAGAAATTTTTTATCGAATACGTTCACGCGGTTTTAGGTAGCGGCTTAAAGTCGGTGCAATTCATTCGCGAATTTCTTGGAGGTGATTAACTTGCGAATAATCGTCGGCGCGGTGATAATTTTCGTTGGGATAATCTGCGCGGTAAATTTTCTATTGCCGGAGCCGGAAGGATTCCCGATTTTAGAATATCATCAAGTGACCGACGAACTGCTCGACCCTGATTTTGAAATGTATAACGTGCCGCCCGCCGAATTCGCCGCGCAGTTGGATTATCTGCAATCTGAAGGTTACACGACGATAACTTTGCAAGATTTTATGCGTGTGGTGCACGGCAAAGGCGAACTTCCAGAAAAACCGATTGTGCTAACTTTCGACGACGGCTACAAGGATAATTATTGTACGATGTTGCCAATTTTAGAGGCGCATAAAATGACGGCGGTTATCTATGTCATAACAAATGAGCTGGGCAAAGAAAATTATCTCAAGCTCGACGAACTCAAGGATTTGCAACGGCGCGGGATTGAAATTGGCTCGCATACGGCTGACCATTTGCCGTTGACTTCATACGATGAAGATTTTCAGCGGCGGCAAATACGCGAATCGAAAATTTTTTTGGAATGGAGCGGGCTTAAGACGATTTATAGTTTGTCCTATCCGAACGGCGCGTTTAATTCCGACATTGAAAAAATTCTGCGCGAGGAAGAATATTTAACGGCGGTGACGGGCGAAGCGGGCTTGAATACTATCGAAACTAATCCTTACGAACTTTATCGCGTAAACATTCGCAAGCCGCGTTTCGGATTGACGGAATTTAAATTTAGATTGTGGAAGGCGAATTTCTTTGCAAAGGTGAGAAATCTGTTATGAAGAAAGTTAAAATTACGGTGATTCGCAAGGCGCGTTACGACGATTTAATTGCCCGCTATGAAAACCCGATTGAAAATGCTTGCGATATGGTCGAGGGGCAAATTTTTATCGCTAACGGTTGGGAGCGTCCCGAAAATTTTTGTTTGAGTGCATGGGAAACTTTATCGCCGTTCGTAATGGCGTTATCGCACGGCGCGGAAAATTTTTATTCGGGCTGGATGAAAAATCCGAAGTCGGCACTTTTATCTTGCAACGACGGATTCAGACCGGTTAGTTTTTTGATTGAAACTTTGAACGAGGAGGCAAACTGTAATTAGGAATTAGGAATGAGGAATTTTTTGGAGGCAGATTAAATGTTTGACGTGGTAATTATTGGCGCAGGTATGGCGGGAGCAGTTTTGGCAGAAAGATTCGCGGCGAGTGATAAAAAAGTTTTAGTGATTGAGCGGCGGCGACACGTCGCGGGAAATTGTTATGACGAGGTCGACGCGAACGGAATTTTAATTCACAAATACGGACCGCACCTTTTCCACACCGACGACGCGCAAGTTTGGGAATATCTTTCGCGCTTTACGGAGTGGCATTTATATTTCCACAAAGTCAAAGCGATTATCGACGGAAAACCCGTGCCGCTCCCGTTCAATTTCAATACGTTGCGCGAAGTTTTCCCGCCGAGCTTAGCTGATAAGTTGGAAGCGGCTTTGCTTAGAAATTTTGAGTACGGGAAAAGAATTCCGATTCTGGAGTTGAAAAAATCCGCTGATACTGACTTGCAGTTCTTAGCGGATTTTATTTACGAGAAAATTTTCCTGCATTATTCCGAAAAACAATGGGGACTTTCGCCCGATAAAATTTCCGGCGCG
>DJWY01000010.1:0-12920 GCA_002448305.1 Selenomonadales bacterium UBA7018 | reverse complement strand
TTTCAAGCTATGCCCAAATTCGGCTACACTAAGCTTGTCGAAAATATGCTTGCCCATAAAAATATCAAGCTCCTACTCAACGCCGATTTTCACGAGGTTATAAATCTGAGTAGCGAAAAAACTAAGCTGTTCGGGAAAAAGTTTAAGGGGCGGCTGATTTACACCGGACAGCTTGACGAACTCTTTGATAAAAAATTCGGCGAACTGCCCTATCGTAGCATTGATATGAAGTTCGAGACCGTCGACGCACAAAATTTTCAATCGGCTCCGGTCGTCAACTACCCAAATAATTACGACTTCACGCGCATAACCGAATTTAAGCAAATTCACCCTGCGAAGTCTGAACGCACGACGATTTTAAAAGAATTTCCTCAAGAATACGTCGCGGGGCAGAACGAACCGTATTATCCGATTTTCACTGATTCCGCGCAGGCGATTTACCAGAAATATTTCGCCGAGCTTGCGCAGTATAAAAATATTACGGCGGTCGGGCGTCTTGCGGAATATCGCTATTATGATATTGATGACGTTGTTAAACGCGCTTTGGAAGTTTTTAACGCGCTGAATTAATCGACGCAGGGGAAAACCGGTGAATCAAAATATTTCCCGACGATTTTTACCGCGCAGTATTCGCCGCACATACTGCAAGCCGTTTCGCCCGCCTTATTTCGTGCGCCGCGTTTTTTCTTAGCAAGTTCGGGGTCAATCGCTAAATTAAGTTGCTCTTCCCAATCCAGAACTTTTCTGGCACGCGCCATTTTTAAATCCCAATCGCGAGCACCCGCTACGCCCTTAACTAAATCGGCAGAATGCGCCGCAATCCTACTGACAATAACTCCGTCGTGCACGTCCTCAATCGTCGGCAAGCAAAGATGTTCAGCCGGCGTCACATAGCATAGAAAATCTGCGCCACTTATCGCCGCAAGCGTCCCGCCTATCGCCGCCGTGATATGGTCGTAACCAGGCGCAATGTCCGTAACTAAAGGTCCAAGAACATAAAACGGCGCGTTGCGGCAAAGTCTCTTCTCTAACTTCATATTCGCTTCAATCTGGTCGTAGGGAACGTGTCCGGGACCTTCAACCATAACTTGCACGCCGCGACGCCATGCGCGGTCAACTAAATCGCCTAAAGTTATCAGCTCCGTTAATTGAGCGCGGTCGGTCGCGTCGGCTATGCAGCCTGGTCTCATGCCGTCGCCTAGACTTATCGTCACGTCATATTTAGCGCAAATGTCTAAAATGTCGTCGTAGCGTTCAAATAGCGGATTTTCTTTTTCGTTGTGAAGAATCCAGCCCGCGATAAAACTTCCGCCGCGACTTACAATGTCCATTTCCCTTTTCTGCGTGCGAAGTTTTTCAATAGCCGAGCGCGTAACGCCACAATGCAACGTCATAAAATCTGCGCCGTCTTTGGCTTGCGCTTCAATCGTTCGCAGTAAATCTTCTTCCGTCATTGCCACAATCGCGCCGTGCGCTTTAATCGCCTCGACCGTCGCTTGATAAATCGGAACCGTTCCAACCATTATCGACGAATGCTCAATAATTTTCTTGCGCGAAACGTCAATGTTATTGCCCGTGCTCAAATCCATAACTGAATCCGCGCCGCATTTTATCGCCTCGTCCAATTTCAAAAGTTCCGGTTCAATGTCGGGGAAAGTGCTAGACGTGCCGATATTGGCATTAACTTTCGTGCGAAGTCCCGCGCCCACGCCGCACGGCTTTAAATTCGCATGATTGATATTCGCGCAGATTGCAATGACGCCTTGCGCGACGCCTTCGCGAACTTTTTCAGCCGAAATTTTCTCCGACTCCGCTACGATTTTCATCGCGTCGGAAATTTTGCCCTCACGAGCCATTTGCATTTGTGTTGACATAAAAATCACTCTCCTAAATTGTTACTTCATTGCGCTAAGTATTCGTTCTATAGGCAAAAACTTCATAATCATAAAGCAGATTAGCATTTCAGGGATTAGCAACGCGGCGTTCGTCGTCAGTGAATAAATTATCGGCGACATTCCTTCGGGCGCATACGACGCAAAAAATATTACGCCCGAAATGAAATGGCAAATGAATCGCCCTGCGAATGCCGCGAAAACTCCTGCGAACATATGACGCGGAAATAATCCCGCTAAGCCTATCGCCATATACGGCAACGGATAATCAAACAAAACTTGTATCGGGTGGACTATGAACGGGTCTTGTAAAATTCTTATCAATCCGAACGCGAAGCCCGCTAACGTCCCGACGCCTGTTCCGTAACGAAATGAAATCAAAAGTAACGGAATCATTGCGCCGAATGTGACGCTTCCGCCCTGCGGGAAGTGATATAGCCGCAAAAAATGCAGAATCACCGCTAACGCTAACATTAACGAGACGTTCACCAAAATTTTCGTCGTGATTTTGATTTTTCGCGCTTGAATGCCTGCAACAATTAAAATTAACACTCCGAGCAATGCAAAAATGCTTGTCGAGTTTTGTAACAACGTTAAAATATTTTTAGAAAAAATTTCAATCATCGTTACCTCCAAAAAATTCAAGGGAAGGTCTCCAAAATTCGGAAGCCTTCCCCTTTTAATACAAGTTCTTTCCTACATCGGCATTATCCATTTCAATCCACGCACCCCGTATGGGGTGCGACAGCGGGTCGGAGTGTTTAACTTCCTCTCAGCCTGTCTGCAAGCTCCCCTGTTAAACAGTTTTTATTTATTTAATCAAGTCGCTAACGGTTTTGCTGTTGCCGTTGATATTAATCGAAGTGTCGCCAGCAACGCCGCTAACAAGGACTTTTCCGCCGCCTTGTATGCCAAGCGTCAACGTGTCGTTCTTAAACGTCGCTTTTTTGAAGTCGCCCGCCTCGCCTTTTTTGTTTAGAATCGTAAGTAAGTCGCCCGCCTCATAATCAGCGATTAAATCTTTGCCTTGTCCGGCTTGATAAATGAAATTATCATTACCTGCTCCGCCCCAAAGCGAATCATTTCCTTTTCCGCCCCAAAGCGTATCGTTGCCCGCGCCGCCAAGCAAACTATCTTTGCCCTTGCCGCCAGTCAGAGAGTTCGCTGAATCCGTGCCGGTTATCGTCAATTTTTTCTTACCATTCGAGGCGTCAAAGTCTTTAACGGCATAATCTGCAAGATTAATTTCGCCTTTATACGAGCCGTAAACTTTTGCACTGTCGCCCGCGACGAAAACTCCGCCTTTGTACGCAGTTTCGCCGATATTAAATTCAGTCGTATCCTTGACAGTCAACGCGCCGCCTTTGAACTTCAAAACAGTATCGCTACCTTTAGTTTTAGCGTCCTTAATCGTTACTTCACTATCAAGATTGATTGAATCGCCTTCGCCGAAGTTTTCGATAACGTCTTTACCGGTTTTGTTTGCGTAAACGAATAAATCTGCTCCCGCGCCGCCAACTAAAGTATCGTTGCCCTTGTCGCCGTTTATAGTTGTGCCGCTCGTGCCCGCGATTATGTAATTTTTCTTCTTGTTGCCAATAATTTCAATCGCGCCAGTCGCCGAGCCGTCAATCGTTACGATTTTGGAATAATCATTAGAAGTCGCGTCGAATTTCTCTACTGCGCTTGTCAGCGTTGCACCCTTCTTTTTCCCGTCAAAAATAATTTCGTCGGTTGTGTATCGTCTAGACACAGTCTTATTGTCTTCAAGATAGGAAATAACTTCACTTGCGCCGCCATTTATCGTCAAAATATTATCGGTTCCGAAGTTCAGAATTAAATTTTCGCCGTCAAGCGTATAATTTTCATAGATAAGCCCGCCGCCGATGCTTAATTTATCATTCTTTTCGTAGTCGGTGATAACGTCGTTTCCGCCGCTGAAGATTAATAAATCTTTGCCCTCGCCGCCCGTTAAAACGTCATTACCTTCCGCGCCGTCGAGAGTGTCATTGCCTTTGCCGCCCGTGATTGTGTTATCGAGTTCGTTGCCGGTGATTTGAATTGCTTTTCTGCGTGCGGAGGCATTTGCAGATTTAGCGTCGGTTTTGAACGTCACGGGGGATTCTGTATTGTTGGTTATCGTTATATTCTCAAAGAACGGTTCGTTTTCAACAATAGTTGTCTGTGTGCCGTCAGAAACGTTGATTGCAGATAAACTTGCGGCATTTTTCAAGACGATTGAGCCTTTGCCGACCGTAAAAATTATATCCGTAACTTTGCGCACAGAAGAATACGAGCCGCCAGCAATTATTAGCGTAACATTTTCGCTGAAACCGTCAATAGTATCGTTGCCCGCGCTGTATTCGACAAATTTATTTTCGCCGTAGTACGAATCGAGCTTGATTACATCATTTCCTGCGCCGCCGCCTAACGTAACATTTTCACCGCGACTAACAATCGTGTCATTGCCCGCGCCGCCATTTATCGAAACGTTAGAATAATAATTGTTAAAAATGTAATCGTCGCCCGCATTGCCGTTGATTGTGGAGTTGTAAGCGTGATTTTCGATATAATCTTTGCCGCTCGTGCCTGCAATATCGAATTGATTGTAATCGGATTCCAAAATATTAAAGCGTTCGTATTCGTCTAGCGTGGAAAGCACGTTTATTGACTCAGAATCGTAATTCGCAAGGATAATCGATTTTCCATTGCTCAAATTAAGCGTGATATTGTCGTCCTCTTCGCCCTTGACGGAAGAATTTATGCTAACGTTGCCCAAAATCAGCGCATCATGTCCTTTGAAGTTGTCTAGCGTATCGGAGCCGCCGCCGTAGACGTAAGCCGTGCCAACGCCTTCTTTTTCAATGAAATAATCGTCGCCTTCGTCGTCGTAAACGGTTAAATTGACGCCTTCGCTGTTTTGAATTGAATCGGAGCCCGCGCCGCCAAAAATTATAACTTCGGAGCCATCATTATCGAAATAATCATTGCCCGCGCCGCCGTCTAGCGTGTTGAAGTCGCCGTTATTGGAAATTGAATCATTATCTGCGCCGCCGTCAATTATAACGTTGTCATTGTAGTTATTGGAAATGGAATCGTTACCTTCGCCGCCTCTGATTGTGGCATTGTAAGCACCATTTTTAATATAATCGTCGCCCGCGCCGCCGTCAACTAAGATAACGTTGCTTTTTATGTAATCGTCGCCCGCTCCGGCTCTGATTGTGGTTTTATTTCCTGAAGCTTCGATATAATCTTTGCTGCTTGTGCCCGCAATGTCATATTTTTCGTGAGCGATTTCAATAATTTTATAGCGTTCGTATTCGTCCAGCGTGGAAAGCACATTTATTGAGTCAGAATCGTAATTCGTAAGGATAATCGATTTTCCGTTGCTCAAATTAAGCGCGACCGTTCTATAGTAGTCACCTTCGCTCTTAACGGAAGAATTTATGCTTACATCGCCCAAAATCAGCGCGTCATATCCCTTGAAGTTGTCTAGCGTATCGGATCCGCCGCCGTAAACGTAAGCTGTTCCAACGCCTTCATTTTCATTGAAATGATCGTCGCCTTCGTCGTCGTAAACGGTTAAATTGACGCCTTCGCTGTTTTGAATTGAATCATTACCCACGCCGCCAGCTACCGTAACGTTATTTCCGCTGGTTAAAATGCTGTCATTGTCTTCGTCGCCCGCGATATAGACATTATTTCCACTATTTTGGATTGAATCGTCACCTTCGCCGCCATTTATCGTGGAATTGAAAGCACTATTTCCAATTGTATCGTTACCAGTGCCGCTTGAGATTGAAATATTAATTCCTGTGCCATAAATATAATCGTTGCCCGCGCCGCTATTGATTGTAGAGTAATTTCCTCTATGCGAACCTTCATAATTTATCATATAGTCATTGGCTTTAGTGCCCGCGACTACCGTATTAGATTGGGAATTTTTAATAATATTGAAGAGTTTAAAATCTTTCCGGCTCGAAACAATGTTTACCACTTCATTTTTAACGAGAATTGAATTGCCATTGCTAAGATTTAAGGTAGTTTCATTGTATCCTTGAACGGAAGAAGCAACTTTTACGTCTTCAAGGACGAGAATATCGATATTTCCGAAGTTTTCAAGCGTATCGTTGCCTCCGCCGTAGATATAAGCCGCGCCGATATTCATGCCGGTTAAAATATCATCGCCTTCGCCGCCCATAATCGTAACATTAACGCCGCTGTCGCTGTAAATTGAATCGTTGCCCGCGCCCGCGTTTATTAAAACTTCGTCGCCGTCGGCATTTGAAATGGTATCGTTGCCGGTTCCGCTAAAAAATGTCAAGTTTTTACCAAATCTACTTGAAATATAGTCGTTGCCTTCCCCGCTATCGACTGAAATGCTGTCGTTACCGTTATTGTTAATAGTATCATTGCCCGCGCCGGTATTTATCGTGACGGAAGAGGAATATTCGTTAAAAATGGAATCTCTAAGCGCAGTTCCGGTTATGAGCGTGTCCGATTGGTCATTATTATGAACTACGTTTATTGTTTCGGCTTCGGAAGCGGAAACGACCGTATTTATTTCGTCGGCATGATAATTTTGCAGGAGAATTGTATTTCCATTGTCCAAATTGAGAAGAATATCGCTATAACCACTTTTTGTTGAAGAAAGAATCTTTACGTTGCCCAAAACTAATGCGTCGGTATCGTTGAAACTATAAAGCGTATCGTTGCCGGAACTATAAACATAAGCTGTGCCGTGCCCATATTCGTAAAAATAATCATTACCGGAGCCGCCTGAGACCGTATTGTTAAATCTGCCGTTATAAATGTAGTCATTTCCGGTTTCGCCGTTCATAAAAACATTATTTTCGCTGTTGTCAATGGAATCGTTGCCTGCGCCCGCGTTTATCGTGACATTTTCATAGCTGTTATTGATAGTATCTTTGTTATCGGTGCCAGTTACGACCGTATTTGCTTCTGAACTATCGATTACGTTTATTGTTTCGACTTCGGAAGCGGAAACGACCGTATTTATTTCGTCGGCGTAATAATTTTGCAGGAAAATTGTATTTCCGTTGTCCAAATTGAGAAGAATATTGCTATTACCACTTTTAATTGAAGAAAGAATCTTGACGTTGCCCAAAACTAATGCGTCGGTATCGTTGAAATTATAAAGCGTATCGTTGCCGGAACTATAAATATAAGCTGTGCCGTGCCCATATTCGTAAAAATAATCATTACCGGAGCCGCCTGAGACCGTATTGTTAAATCTGCCGTTATAAATGTAGTCATTGCCGGTTCCGGCGTTCATAAAAACATTATTTCCGCTGTTGTCAATGGAATCGTCGCCTTCGCCCGTGTTTATCGTGACATTGTCTGTATTCCATAAATTTAAAATGTAATCGTTATCGGATCCGCTGTTTATAACTGCTGACTCGCTGTAATTTGAAATCGAATCTTTGCCTTCACCGGAATTTATTGTTGCTCCTATGCCTTCATTGCCGTTGTGAATAGAATCTCTGCCATTTGTACCCGTGACGACCGTATTTGGTTCAAAATTATCGATTACTTTTACGGTTTCGGCTTCGGAAGCGGAAACGACTGTATTTATTTTATCTGAATTATAATCTTCCAGTAAAATAGAGCCGCCATTACTCAAATTCAGCATGATATTGCCATTTCCGTTTCCTTCAACGCTTCTTAATGAAGAAATAATGCTAATTCCGCCGAGAACCAGATAATTAATCGAATCAAAATTTTCGAGAGTATCATCTCCACCGCTGTAAACGTAAGTGAGACCAATATTGCTACTATTAAAGTAATCATTGCCCTTGCCGCCCGAAATTATGACGTTATTTCCGTTGTTATGAATGTCATCGTTGCCGGCTCCCGCGTTTATCGTGACTTTGTCGCCATAACTAAAAATAGAATCTCTGCCATTTGTACCCGTGACGACCGTATTTGGTTCTGAATTATTGATTACGTTTACTTTTTCGACTTCGGAAGCGGAAGCAACCGTGTTTATTATGTCAGAATAATAATCTTCCAGTAAAATGGAGCCGCCATTGTTCAAATAGAGCGTGACGTTGTAATTTTCGTCTTCGTCAACGCCTCTGACTGAAGAAATAATGCTAATTCCGCCGAGAACTAGATAATTAATCGAAGAGAAACCTTCAATAGTATCATTTCCCCCGCTGTAAACGTAAGCGCAACCTACGCCGTAGCCATAAAAGTAATCGTTGCCCTCGCCGCCGGAAACTATAACGTTAGTTCCGTAGATTGAAATAGAATCATTGCCGCCGAGCGCGTTTATTGTGACGTTTTCGCCGCTGTTTGAAATCGTATCGGCTTCAGCAGTGCCCGTAATAACGGTATTCGAGTCAGAACGGTAAATTTCAGCCATAAAAGCTTCCTCTCCTTTGAATAAAATTTTTTCCTGTTCATTAAACACCATATCGCGGAAATTATCAAGCTTTGCAAAAAAATTTGCCCTCCAATTACAGGAAGGCTTTAAATTTTTATAAATTTTTATTTCGCAAGCTTAACTTTGTCGCCGTAAATCGTTTTGAAGTCGTTTCGCATCGAAATTGGATTCCAACCGCGCTTTTCGGCTAATTTTCTATCATTTTTAGCGCGTTCAAGGTTGCCGCGTTCGCGTTCCACGTCGTCGCAGATTACAAAGAACGCTTCAGAACGATATTTATTGTCCTGCAACGTATATTCCAACATTCCGCTATCGCCAGTCGAATTTCCGAACGCAAGCACCGGTTTTTTACCGATTTGGTTAATTATGGAAAAGATTTTAACCGTTTTAAGATTTGGGATAAAATTTTTGCCGGAAATGACGATTTTTTCCTTGTAGCGGTCATAAAAATGGTCGCCGGGCGCGTCTTTGCCCATATTTGCCGACGTATATACTATATCCGTACCCAAAATTCTGTCGAATTGAATAGGAATGACGCCGTTGACGAGTTCGCGCGTAGTTGAGACGCCGCAACCGGTGTTTATGTAGACGTTGAAGCCGTTATTCGTCAGATACGAGATAATTTCTACCATTGGCAGGAAAAATGCCTCGCCGCGCTTGAGATTTGTGAAGCCATCTTCGCTGGTTTGCATGAATTTGCGGACGTAAGCGCGATAATCTTCGTCAGTCATGCCGGAATAGACCGCAGAAAGCCCTTCGATATACATTTTGCTTTCGGCGGGCGTCAATTTCTCTTTCGCGTAGATTTTCGGCTGAATTTTCTTTGCAAAATTAATCCATTTCTTCGGCGCGGTGTAATTTTTGTCATTTAAGACACGTTCAAAGAACATCATCTCTTGAAAATAGAGCGGCGCGGTTTCGCAGTAAAAAGTTCCGTCCATATCGAACGTCGCAACCCTATCTTCGGGCGGAATGAAATTTTCGCTGTAAGGATTTGTCGTATCCTCGACGAAATCGACGATTTTAGCTAAAACAGGCGAATTTTCGTTCCAAAATTGGAAATCGGACGCGGTTTGAACGTTAATCGCGGCAACTTCTTCGCGTGACGCGGCATCGACTGCACTAAACGAGCTTAACGCGATTAATCCCGCCGCTATCGCCGCTAAAATCTTTTTCTTCATGATAAAACCTCCTAAATTTGATTCTTCGCGATTATAGCACATTGCGCAAAAAAAATCGCCCTAAATTTATGTTAGAGCGGAAAATTTTCATTGAAATTTATTTGTCGCCGTAATGTGTGCCGCATTGCGTTATTTCTATCGCGTCATTTTCGATTTTGAATATCAAACGATTCTTTTCATCGATTCGGACGCTCCACCAGCCAGATTTGTCACCTTTCAGCGGTTCCGGCTTGCCTATGCAATTATAGCCGTTCCTGTCTATGTCTTGCAGCAGATTGTTTATCTTCCGCAACGTTTTTTTGTCCTGCGTTTGCCAATAAAGATAGCTTTCAAAGGCACTATCACTAAATATCTTGTTTATTTACGAATTTCTCCCATTCTTCCGCCGTGAACTTTACTACATTTTTGCCTTCTTCCATTTCGCGAATCGATTTTTGCAGGTGTTTTTGATTTTCTTCGCTCCAGAATGGGTCTAATCTCAATTTTCCGCCGTATTTTACATTATCTATTAATAATTTTATGCATTCGCCGATTGTAAGTCCTGTTTTCTCTTTAAATTCTTCCAAATCCTTGCTATCAATCGATATGCTTATTGTTTCTGTCATTTTTATCGCCTCCGACGAAAGTCTAGCAAAAAATTTCTGCTCCGTCAACGAAAAACCCTCCGACACACCGCCGAAGGGCTTTTTTTTACTGTTCAAGCATTTTTTCTATCTGTAATTTCATTTTCGGAAAATCTTTTGTCACTGTCTCATATACATCGAGCATATTCAGCGTTTCATACTTATGCGCAACTATATCTCTGAATCGCGACGCACTTTTTCATTCCACTTGCGGATAATTTTCTCTGAATTCCATTGTTAAATGCTTTGTTAGTTCGCCGATATTTATTGCCGTCATTCCTACTGCCCTTTTTGTTTTTTCATCTGCTAAAAATTCTTCCGGCGTTATTTTTTCTACGAATTTCATAGCTAAATCTATTTTCGAGCATATTTTTTCCAGCGCAATTCGCTCTCTATGCTGCATATATTTCAATTTCCTTTCCTATTTCCAGCATACTGTCTTTTTTTAGCGGTCCATGTATTATATCTACGTTTACTCCGAACTTTTCTTCCAATTCATTCATCAAACTCGCCAAAACAAATAATGATACCGTACTCGTTTCAAATTCAACTATCAAATCTACGTCGCTGTTTTCTCGAAAATTTTTCGTCGCTCGCGAACCAAATAACTTTACTTTCTTTATTCCGTACTTCGGAGCTGTTTTTTCTACCGTTTTTGTTATTTCTTCTGTTGTCAGCATTTTTATCGCCTCCGAAGAAAGTTTAGCAAAAAATTTCCGCTCCGTCAACGAAAATTAAGAATCCGATATGGCGGATGATTTTTATAAAAATCCGCTGTAGCGAATTTTTCAGCACTTTTTAAGCCCAATTTCTACCATATTTTATAAAAAGCGTGTCATGACGCCATTTAGTCATTTTAAAAAGTACACTATAGCGGACTTTTCATTCCGCGCCGAAAAATGCCTTTCAAACCGCCAAATTCACTTTCAAAATCGTTTTTCACGTGTTATAATCAAAAAAAATTGCTCTCGGTGGTGAAATTTTATGATTTTCGACGACGAACGCTCCCTTCGCACCGTCAACAACGCTCCTAACACTCATATCTTGAAAATTTTCCTCTATCTCGCCTTTCATCAGCCTAATGCCGGCATAACCGGCTATCAAATCGAAAAATCTGAGCTTCAATACGATTTAAAGCTCGGTAGAACCGTTTTTTTCAACGCTCTGCACTAGTTGAAGGATAATATCGTCATTCATGAGCTTAAACTCGCTGATAAATCCGATTTTATGCTTAATCCTTATATCGTTATGAATAATGGCGACCAAAACGCACGAATTAAGGAATGGAATCGCCGTTTGAGGCTTGAAGACGAGAAAATTAGACGAAATCGCGAACTTAAACGCCGCCGCGAACTTAATAAACTAAAAAAAGCTAATCAGCAATAAAAAAATGGGCTTAAACTCCAATTTCCGGAGCTTAGCCCTAATTTTTTGGCAAAATTTATTTTTCGCGGGTAACATTATCGCCGTAAATGGTTTTGAAGTCGTCGCGCATTGAAATTTTTATCCAGCCGCTGTCATCGGCAAGCTTTATGCATTTATTCGCCTTGTTCATGTTGCCAAATTCGCGCTCAACGTCGTCGCAGATTACTAAAAACGCCGCAGTTCGATATTTATTGCCGCGCATTGAAAAATTTATCATCGAACTATCACCGGACGAATTTCCAAACGCTAAAACCGGTTTTTTTCCAATTTCTCGCGCCATATTGCTGACTTTATTCATATTTATATCTTTGCTAATGAAATTTCCGCGAATAACTTTGTCTTCGGGCTGCAAAGTGTAATCCATGCCGTCAATTTCGCCCTGATTCGTCGCCACGTACTTATAATCGGTGCCAATCATGCCGTCGACTGGCAAAATTTCCGCTGATGTGCGCATATAATCCCTATCCGCGCCGCTTACCAGGTAAATTTTAAAATCATTCGCCTTTAGATACGAAATTACTTCAATCATCGGCAAATAGAACGCCTCGCCGACTTTTAAGTTATTAAAACCTTCGACAGGCGTTTTTAAATAATTTTTTGTGTAATCGGCGAACTCTTCAGCGGTCATTCCGGCGAAAACGTTCGCATTTGATTCGCAATGCTTGCGGCGCACGTCGTTTGTCATATTTTTATTATAAATCGCGGCTTTAACCGCTTCTGCATTGGCTTTATCCTGCGCGGAGGCGATATAATTCGGGTCATCAAGCGCACGGTGAACGAACATCATAAAATCGAAGCAAAAAGGCGCAGTTTCGCAAGCAATCGTTCCGTCAACGTCGAAAACTGCTATCCTATCCGCTACCGGAATATAATTTTTGCTCTTTTTATTAGTAACGTCCGTCACATATTCAATTAATTTTTGTTTTGCGACAGAATTTTTAGCCCAGAATTTAAAATCCTTAGGTTTTTTGACTTGAATAGCAGAAATTTCGTCGCGAGTGGCGGCATCTACCATACTGAACGAGCTAAAAGCGATTAAACCCGCCGCGATTGCCGCTAAAATCTTCCTTTTCATGATAAAAACCTCCTAAATTTGATTCTGCGCGATTATAGCACATTGCGCAAAAAAAATCGCCCTGCGTTTATAAAAAAACTGAAAATTTTCCGCTCCGTCAAACGAAAAAACCCTCCGACATGTGCCGAAGGGCTTTTGGTTTGCTTTGATTTTTAATAATTGCCGCGTATTGCTCTAATTTCTTTTACAACTTGTTCGTGCGTCAAAGATTCGCCGTTGCGAGTGTAAGTATTAGGACCTCCTATTTTAAAAAACAAAAGATAACCATAATCAAATTCTGCTTCGATGTTTAGAACAGGTGTTCATAAACGATTA